>CAVSFQ010000001.1:0-156505 GCA_963727205.1 uncultured Acidobacteriota bacterium
GCGACGGGATGCTCACGATCCGCCCGGTCGCCGCAGCGCTCAACCCGCCGGAGCAGGTCGCTGCGGCGATCAGCCGTGCCGCGGCGCTGCTCGACCGACGCGGGGTCGCCCACCGCTTCACGACCGGTGAGAGCGACCCGCCCGACGTTCTGCTCGTCGTCACCGGGGGCACGGAGCGCCTGGCGCTTGAGGCGATCGAGCGGGCGCCGGGACCGGTGTTCCTGCTGGCGCACACCGAGCTCAACTCGCTCCCCGCCGCGCTCGAGGTCCTGGCCTACTTGCGCCAGCATGGACGCAACGGGCGGATCTACCTGCTCGACGACGGCGACGACCGCTCGCTCGCGCGCCTCGCCCGCCACCTCGAGGTGCGCCGGCGCCTGCACTCCGTGCGCCTGGGCCGCATCGGCGTCCCGTCCGACTGGCTCGTGGCGAGCACGCCGTCCGCGGAGCTCGTCCAGGCGACGTGGGGCCCGGCGGTCGTCGACGTCCCGATGGAGGAGGTCTTCGAGGCGTTGCGCGACGCTGACGCCGACGAGACGGAGCGCGTGCGGAACGACGCCACGGCGGGCGCCGAGACGGTCCGCGAGCCGTCACCGCTCGATCTCGACGCCGCCGCACGGGTCACCGTCGCGCTCGGCGCCGTCGTCCGCGCCCATCACCTCGACGCGTGCACGGTGCGCTGCTTCGACCTCGTGGCCGGGGCCGGTACGACCGGCTGTCTGGCGCTCTCGCGGCTGCAGGACGAGGGCATCGTGGCGGGCTGCGAGGGCGACGTGCCGGCGGCGCTCACGCTGCTCTGGCTGCAGTTGACGACCGGCGGGCCGGGGTTCATGGCGAACCCGCAGGACGTCGACCCGGCGGCCGGCACGTTGTGGCTGGCGCACTGCACGATCGCCCGCCGCCTGGTGTCGCGCTACTCGCTGCGCTCGCACTTCGAGTCGGCGCTCGGCGTCGGCATCGCGGGCGAGGTCCCGGCGGGGTCCGCCACCGTGGCCCGCGTCGGCGGCGCCGACCTGCGGGCCCTGTTCGTCTCGGATGCCGAGATCGTCGGAAGCGGCGACCGCCCGGAGCGCTGCAGGACACAGGTGCAGGTGCGCCTCGCCGCGGACGTCCGCGAGCTGCTCGAGCGCCCGCTCGGCAACCACCATGTCCTGGCACCCGGCCGATGGGCCGCCGAGCTGCGCGAGTACCACGAGCTCTTCGTAACCGCCGGGAGCGCGAGATGTTGACCGGCGGCAGCTGCACGGCGCACTCGCGCGCCATGGAGGAGCGGCTCGGCGCTCGTCGGTCTGATCGCCGCCGGCACGCTCGCGCTCCACCTCGCGGCGGCCAACGTCTACGGGCTGTTCATCGACGAGCTGTACTTCCTCGCGTGCGGCGAGCACCTCGCGTGGGGGTACGTGGACATGCCGCCGCTGACGGCGGCGCAGGCGTGGCTCGCGCGCGGCCTGTTCGGCGACTCGATGCTCGCGATCCGGCTCTTCCCGGCGCTCGCCGGCGCCGGCCTCGTCCTGCTCGCCGGCGCGCTGGCGCGCGAGCTGGGCGGGCGGCGGTTCGCCCAGGGGCTCGCCGCCCTCGCCGTCGCGACGGCGCCCGGCGACCTGCTCGCCGCCAGCTACCTCTCGATGAACTCGATCGAGCCGCTGCTCTGGATGGGGTGCGCGCTCGTGCTGATCCGCATCGTCAGGACGGGCGACACGAAGTTGTGGCTCGCGTTCGGGCTGCTCGCGGGGATCGGGCTCGAAAACAAGGACACGATGCTGCTGTTCGGCTTCGCCCTCGTCGCCGGCCTGCTGCTCACGCCCGAGCGCCGGCTCCTGGCGAACCGCTGGTTCCTCGCGGGCGGCGCGATCGCCTTCCTGGTCTTCCTGCCAAACCTGGTCTGGATGATCCAACACCACTTCCCCCACCTCGAGTTGCTCGCGAACATCCGCCGCAGCGGCCGCAACGTCGCGCTTTCGCCGCTCCAGTTCATGGCGCAACAGATCGTCTTCACCGGACCGCTCGCCGCCCCGATCTGGCTGGCCGGACTCGGGCGGCTGCTCGCCGGCCGGGCCTCCCGGCCGTACCGCGCGCTCGGGCTTGCCTACGTCGTCACCATCGCGGTGCTGCTCGCCGTGCACGGCCGCGTCTACTACCCGCTCCCCGCCTACGCGCTCCTGTTCGCCGCCGGGGCGGTGGCGCTCGAGGCGTGGCTCGCCCGCCCCGGGTGGGGGTGGGCGAAGCCGACGTACGCGACCGTCGTGGCGCTCGCCGCCGCAGTCCTGGCACCGGTCGCGATGCCGCTTCTGCCGCCGCAGACGTACCTGCGCTACACGCGGGCGATCCATCTCAGCCCGCCGCAGATCGAGCACAGGAAGGCGAGCGCGCTGCCGCAGCTGTTCGCCGACCGCTTCGGCTGGCCGGAGATGGCGCAGGCCGTCGCCAAGGCCTACTTCGCCCTGCCCCCGGCCGAGCGCGAGCGCTGCGCGATCTTCGGCAACGACTATGGGGAGGCCGGCGCGATCGACTTCTACGGCCCCGCGCTCGGGCTCCCCAAGGCGATCAGCGGCCACCTCACCTACTGGTACTGGGGGCCGCGGGGGTACACCGGCGACGTCATGATCGTCCTCGGCGACCGCCGCGAGGTGCTGGAGCGCGAGTTCGAGGACGTCGAGGCGGTCGCCGAGATCGGCCAGGAGTACGCCATGGCCCAGGAGCACTTCACGCTCTTCGTGTGCCGCAAACCCAAAGGGTGGACGCTCGCGTCGGCGTGGCCGCGGCTGAAGTCCTGGGACTGACGGGCAAGGCGACGGCCACAACCGCGGGGCGCCATTGGCTTCTCCGCTGTCATTCCTGCGAACGCAGGAATCCAGTCGCGGCGATCGTGGTGGCCGGGCACTGGATTCCCGCTTTCGCGGGAATGACGACAGAGACATGCCGAGAACCCGGGGTTAGGTCGTTCTGTTCCAGGAGCCCGGTGCCCGGCGCCCTATCGTTTCGGGAGCCACGGGATGAACGCGCTCGTCGTGCGCTGGTAGTCGCGGTACTCGTCGCCGCGTGAGGCGAGGGCATGCGCCTCGGTGGCCGGGATCCCCGTGACCTTGAGCAGGAAGTAAAGCATGAACGTCGGTCCGATGAGCGCCAGCCACCACGCCGGCGAACCCGCCGCCAGCAACACGTACGACCACCAGTGCAGCCACTCGAAGAAGTAGTTCGGGTGGCGCGAGGCGCGCCAGAGACCGGCCCGGCACGTCGTGCCGCGGTTGGCCGGATCGGCGCGGAAGCGGGCAAGCTGGGCGTCCGCGAGCGCCTCGCCGAGCACCGCGACGACCCAGACCGCGACGCCTGCGAGCCCGGCGACGCCGAGCGCACCGCCGCCGCGCATCGCCACCAGGAACGGCAGCGAGAGCGCCACGGCCACCACCGCCTGGACCTGGAAGAACAGGAAGAAGCGCGCCTGGGCCCGCTCGCCCCAGCCCGCCCGCAGCGCCTGGTAGCGCCCGTCCTCGGGCTTGCCGATGATCCGGTCGGCGAGCAGGTGCCACGCCAGGCGCAGCGACCACCCGCCCGCCATGACCGCCACCAGCGCCCGGCGCAACGGGTCGCCGCCACTGACAACCGCGTACAGGATCGCCAGCAACCCGAGCCCGACGGTCCAGCCGACGTCGACGACGCCGGCGTCCCGGCGCGCGCGCTGGACGAGCCAGAGCGCCGCCATCGTCGCCGCCATCAAGACCCAGCCGAGGAGCAGGAGTCCAACGGTGCTCATCGATCGCCTTTCAATCAGTCTACACGCGTCGCGGCAAACGGCAGGAATGAAAACCGCAGCAGGCGCCGTTGTGGCGACCGTGATGACCCCGGCCCCCGTGCCCGCCGCGCCGCCCGCCGTTGTCGGGCGCATGTTCCCGAGCGTTGCCGGCCGGTCGCTGGCCGGCGAGAGCGTGCGCATCCCCGAGGCGCTCGCGGGGGCGCCGGTGGTGCTGCTGGTGGCGTACCGCCGCGGCACCCAGCCGGACACCGACCGCTGGATCGAAGTGCTGCGCCGCGATCTCCCGGCCGTGCGTTTCCTCGAGCTGCCGACGATCCCGAACGTCGTCTGGCGGCCGCTCGCCGGCTGGATCGACAGCGGGATGCGCCGCGGCGTCCCCCAGGCGATGTGGCCGAACGTCGTCACGCTGTACGAGGAAGGCGGCGTCGTGCGGGGGTTCCTCGGCGACGCCGGCGGTCTGACCACCCATGTGGCGCTCCTCGACGCCGCCGGGAGGGTCGCCTGGTTCCACGCCGGCGGGTACGGCCCCGAGGCGGCCGCCGACCTGCGCGCCGCCGTCGCCAGCGCGCCTACGTTCGCGGCCCCGCGGCTTTAAACTGCCGCCATGGCCGCCGTCGTCGAGCTGATCGGGGTCAGCAAGAGCTACCGCCGCGGGGACGAGCTCGTCCACGCGCTGCGCGACGTCTCCTTCACGCTGGCCGGCGGCGAGATGGTCGCTCTGGTCGGCCCGTCGGGGTGCGGCAAGTCCACGACGCTCAACCTGGTCGCCGGGGTCGACCGCCCGGACGCGGGGGCGGTGATCGTGGCCGGCGCCGACCTCGCGACCGCGGGCGAGGCCGTCCTCGTGCAGGCGCGCCGCCACTCGACCGGGATCGTGTTCCAGTCGTTCCACCTGATGCCCCACCTCACCGTCGAGGAGAACATCGCGCTCCCGCTCGCGCTCGACGGCGGCCGGGATTCCGCGCGGGTGCTCGACCTCATCCGCCGCGTCGGCCTCGACGCACCGCAAGGACCACTTCCCGGCGCAGCTCTCCGGGGGCGAGCAGCAGCGCACCGCGGTCGCCAGGGCGCTCGTGCACCGCCCGGCGGTGGTGCTCGCCGACGAGCCGACCGGGGCGCTCGACTCGGCGTCGGGGGCGGCGGTGCTCCGGCTCATGGACGAGTTGCGCCGCGAGGAGGGGAGCGCGCTCCTGCTCGCCACCCACGACGAGACGATCGCCACCGCCGCCGACCGCGTGATCCGGATGCGCGACGGCGCAATCGAGGCGGTGCCGTAGCGATGCTGCTGCGCACCCTCGTCGTGCGGCCCGCAACGCGGAGGCCGCTCCGCCTGCTGACGACCGTGGTCGGCGTGGCGGCCGGGATCGCGGCGCTGGTGGCCACGGTTGCGGCGAGCCGCGCGGCGGTGGCGGCGCTCGAGCAGGGGGTGGAGGAGGTGGCGGGCCGCACCCGCCTCGAGGTGACCGGCCCCGACGGCGTGCCGGAGGCGCTGCTGGGGCGGCTGCGGCCGCTCACGGGCGACGCGGTGGTGGCGCCCGTGATCGAGGAGATCGCCCTGCTGCCGGCGCTCGGGGACGCCGTCCGCGTGCTCGGCGTCGACCTGCTGCTCGACGACCAGGTCCGCGCCATCGAACCCGCGGCGACCGCACTACCCTCCCCGCAGGAGATCAGGTCCCTGCTGACCGGACGGGGGGTGCTGCTGCCGGCGCGCCTCGCCGCTCGCCTGGGACTGCACCCCGGCGACCGGCTCGAGCTCTCGGTGCGCGCCCGACGCGAGAGCCTGACCGTGGCGGGCACGTTCTCCCCGCGCCGGTTCGGCTCCGCCTGGGACCGCGTCGTGGTGATGGACGTCGCCCTCGCGCAGGAGCTGTTCGGCCGCCTCGGCCGGCTCGACCGCATCGAGCTCGTCCCCCGCCGCGGCGTGGATGAGGCCAGCCTGGCCGCCGAGGTGCGCCGCCTGCTCCCCGCGGGCGTCACCGTCGAGGAGCCGCGCGCCCGGGCGAGCGCGACCTCCCGCATGGTCCGCGCCCTCGAGTTCAACCTGGCGGCGCTCTCGGGGGTCTCGCTGTTCGTCGGCGCGGTGCTCGTCGCCACGACTCTCGCCACCTCGGTCGTGCAGCGGCGCGGGGTGCTCGCACTGGCGCGCTCGCTCGGCGCCTCCCGCGGCCAGATCGCGCGGGCGGTGCTGGTCGAGGCGGCCGGCATCGGGGTCCTGGGCGGTGTCCTCGGCGTCGCGGGCGGCGTCCTCGGCGCCCGCGTGGCGCTCGCCAGCGTGCGCTCCACGGTGGCTGCGGTGGTGCGCGGTATCCCCGCCACCGAGATCAGGCTGCCGCTCTGGTTGGCGGTGGCCGGCGTCGCCGTCGGCGTGGGCGCGTCGTTGCTCGCCGCCGCGCTGCCGCTCGTCGAGGCGGTCCGCACGCCGCCGCTGCAGGGGCTTGCCGCCGAACAGCCGGAGTTCCTCCGCCGCCCCTCGCGGCGGCGCGCCGCGATGCTGGCGCTCGCCTTCGCCGCGGTGGCGGCGGCGCTCGCCCGCGCGCCCGCGTGGCACGATCTGCCGGTGGCCGCGCTCCTCGCCGCCCTGGCGCTGCTCGGCGTGCTGCTCGTCAGCGCCTCGCCGCTCCTCGACCTGCTCGCCCGCCGCGCCGCCGCGCCGCTCGCCCGCGCCGCGGAACGGACGCCGGTGCGCCTGGCGATCGCGGCGCTCGCCGCCGGCCGCCGCCGGGCGAGCTGGGCGGCCGGCGCCGTCGGCGTCGCGGTCGCGCTCGCGGTGGCGATCGGCACGATGGTGCACTCGTTCCGCGCCACCGTGATCGACTGGGCCAACCAGGGGATGCGCGCCGACATCTGGGTGCGGCCGCTGGCCGCCGACACCGGCGTCCAGGTCGGGCGGCTCGACCCCGAGGTGGTGCGGATCGCCGAGCGGCTCTTCGGCAAGGACGCCGTGGACCCGTTCCACACCGCGGCGGCCACCTTCCGCGGGCAGCAGGTCGCGCTCTCCGGCGGCGCGTTCCCGGTCGTCGCCCGGCGCGGCGGCGTCACCTTCCGCGACGGCCGCGACTCGCGCGCGGTGTTCGCCGCGGCGCTCGCCCGCCACGCCGCGGTGGTCGGCGAGCCGTTCGCGACCCGGTTCCACGTCGGGGAGGGCGACACGATCACGCTCGGCGTCCCGGGCGGGACGCTCACCCGCCGCATCGAGGGCGTCTTCTACGACTACTCCCACCCCCAGGGGATGGTGGTGATCGACAACGCCGACTTCCTCGCCGTCTACCCCGACGACGGCCCGCAGGACGTGGCGCTGTTCCTGCCGCCGGGGACGGACCCGCTCGCCGCCCGCGACCGGCTCATGGCCGCCCTCCGTGGCCGCTTCCTCGTCGAGGCGCTGCTCAACCGCGAACTGCGCGCCGAGGTCGTGGCGATCTTCGACCGCACCTTCGCGATCACCCGGGCGCTGCAGGCGGTGGCCGCCGCGGTGGCGGTGCTGGCGGTGCTCACGGTTCTGTTCGCGCTGCTCGGCGAGCGCCGCCGCGATCTCGCGCTGCTGCGCTCGCTCGGGGCCACGCGCGGCCAGGTCGCCGGCGTGGTCGCGGGGCAGGCGGCGCTGCTCGGCCTGGCGGGGGCCGCGGCCGGCCTCGCGACCGGCCTCGCCATCGGCCTCGTGCTCGTGAAGGTGGTCAACGTCCAGTCGTTCGGTTGGACGCTGCGCTTCCTGCCGGACTGGGGTTCGCTCGCCGTCACCGCGGCGCTGGTGACGGCGGCGTGCCTGCTGGCGGGGCTCGCCCCCGCGCTCGCCGCCGCCCGCATGCACCCCGGCGACGCCCTGCGGGAGGAGGGGTAGCGTGCCGCGCGCGCTCGCCCTCCTCCTCGGCGCGCCGGCGCTCGCTGTCGCGGTCTGGCAGACGGTGAGCGCGCCTCCCGCGTTGCGGTTTCCCCGCGACCACGGCGCCCACCCGGCGTTCCAGACCGAGTGGTGGTACGTCACCGGGCAGCTTGCGGACGCGGGCGGCCGGCGCTACGGCTTTCAGCTCACGTTCTTCCGCCAGGGGATCGAGCCCGGCCCGCCGGCGCCGGGGGAGTCGGCGCTGCGCGCCCGGCAGGTCCTCGCCGCGAACCTCGCCGTGGCCGACATCGCCGCCGGCCGGATGCGCTTCGCCGAGCGCGTCCGCCGCATCGGCGGCGGCCTCGCCGCGGCTGCGGAGGGCGACCTCGACGTCGTCCTCGACGACTGGACGATGCGGCGCGCTCCGGACGGCACGCTCTCGCTCGCCGCCGGCGACCGCGACGCCGGGATCGGCCTGCGCCTCGCGCTCGTGCCGCAGCAGCCACTCGTCCTGCAGGGCGATGCGGGCCTCTCGCGCAAGGGGCCGGGGGTCGGCAACGCCTCGGTGTACGTGAGCTACCCGCGGATGGCGGCGAACGGCACCTTGGAGGTGGGCGGGCGCACTCTGGCCGTGCACGGCGAGGCGTGGTTCGACCACGAGTGGGGGACGAGCCAGCTCGGACCCGGCGTCGTCGGCTGGGACTGGCTCGGCCTCCGCCTCGCCGACGGCCGGGACCTGATGCTCTACCGGCTGCGGCTGGCGGACGGCCGCGCCGCGCCGGAGTCGGCCGGCACGCTGGTGGCGCGCGACGGTTCGACGCGCCGCCTGGGGGCCGGGGACTTCACGTTCGTCCCTCTCACCTGGTGGACGAGCCCGCGCACCGGCGCGCGCTACCCGGCGCGCGTCCGCGTCACGGTGCCGTCCGCCGGCCTCGACCTCGAGGTGCGCCCCGAGCTCGCCGACGCCGAGCTCGACGCCCGCCGCTCCACCGGCACGATCTACTGGGAAGGCCCGGTCGCGGTCACCGGCACCGTCCCCGGCGAGGGCTACGCCGAGCTCACCGGTTACGCGACCTCGCTCGCCCGCCGGTTCTGACCGCGCGGCGACGTCGCAGCGGCGCCGGGGGCAAGCCGCGCCCCTACAGTCAAGTTGCACCAGCGCGATCGTTTCTCTACCGCGTTGCGCCTGTTCTCAGCGCCACAGGCCACGCCCTTCGGTGCCCGGACCCCGGTGCCGTGTCTCCTCGATGGCTACCCGACGACCACGAGGACCTGGCCGCCCTCGACGGTGACGCCGGGGGCGACGAGGACGCGCTCGACGCGGCCCGGGCCCTCGGCGCAGATCTGGTTCTCCATCTTCATCGCCTCGAGGATGACGAGCGACTGGCCCGCCTTCACCTCGTCCCCCTCGGCAACCGCCACGCTGACCACGCGCCCGGGGATCGGGGCGCGCAGCTCGTGCGGCCCGGCGTGGACCGCGGCGCCGTTCGCCTCGCGGTCGAGGGGATCGCGAAGGCGAACCTCGAACTGGCGCTGGCCAAGGGCAACCCGAAAGTGGTTGCGGGCCAGGCGCTGGCTCGCGACGCCGAAGTTGCGCCCGTCCGGGCAGAAGAGCGCGTCGAGCCCGGGGTGGAGCGGCAGCATCTCGACGCGGTAGGCGGTCCCGTCCACCGTGACCTCCCACGCCCCGTCGAGCCGCCGCGCCGCGACCTCGACGCCGGCTCCCGTCGCGCTCCACCCACCACCTCATGGGCAAGTCCAAAGACGTGGTCCGTGGTCCGTGGTCCGTGGTCCGAAACGGCAAACGAGCGAAAGCGAGATCGCACGGGTCATCGCGGCACCTTGCCGTGCAGCTGCCGGCGGCCGGCGAGGCGCCAGGCGCGGCCGTCGCGCTCCGCCGCCTCGAAGCCGTCGGCCGGGAGCCGCTCGGCCTCGCGCGCCGCCAGCACCGCCGCCGCCACGATCGCCGCGCGCTCGAGGTCGGGCTCGACGACGGCTTCCTGCGCCTGCACCGGGCCGCGCGCCAGCAGCTCGTCGAGGAGGCCGGTGTGCAGGGCGCCGGCGGTGAACTCGGGGATGTCCAGGAGCAGGCGGAACAGCGGCAGCGTGGTCGCGATCCCCGAGATGCGGTACTCGGTGAGCGCCCGGCGCAATCGGGCGAGGGCGCGCGGCCGGTCCTCGGCCCACACCACGAGCTTCGCGAGAATGGGATCGTAATCGAGCGGCACGACCGAGCCCTCGCGCACGCCGCTGTCGACGCGGACGCCGGGGCCGCCGGGGCGCTCGAGGTGGTGGATCGTCCCCGGCGACGGGGCGAATGCGCGCAGCGGGTCCTCGGCGTAGATGCGGCACTCGACGGCGTGGCCGCGGGCGACGAGGTCCTCCTGGCGCAGCGCGAGGCGCTCGCCGAGCGCCTCGCGGATCATGAGCTGGGCGAGGTCCACCCCGTACACCGCTTCGGTGACCGGGTGCTCGACCTGCAGCCGCGTGTTGACCTCGAGGAAGTAGAACTCGCCGGTCGGCGCCAGCAGGAACTCCACCGTGCCCGCCGAGCGGTAGCCGGCCGCGCGGGCGACGGCGAGCGCCGCCTCACCCATGCGCGCCCGCAGCGCGGCGTCCACCGCCGGCGACGGGCACTCCTCGAACACCTTCTGGTGGCGCCGCTGCAGCGAGCACTCGCGTTCGCCGAGGTGGAGGAGGGTGCCGTCGCGGTCGCCGAGGATTTGGATCTCGACGTGGCGCGGGCGCTCGATGAGCTTCTCCGCGTAGACGCGGTCGTCGGCGAAGAACGCCTTGCCTTCCGACTTGGCGCGCGCCAGCGCCTCGGCGACTTCGGCGTCGGCGCGCACGGCGCGCATCCCCTTGCCGCCGCCGCCGCCGACCGCCTTGAGCAGGATCGGGTAGCCGATCTCGGCCGCGAACGCGCGGGCGGCCGCCGCGTCCGCCAGCGGCTCGCTCCCGGGCACGACCGGGACGCCCACACGGCGGGCGACCTCGCGCGCCGCGGTCTTCGAGCCGAGCAGCTCGATCACCGCCGGCGGCGGGCCGATCCACACCATCCCCGCGGCCTCGACCGCGCGGGCGAAGCCGGGGTTCTCGGCAAAGAAGCCGTAGCCGGGGTGAACCGCGCCCGCACCGGTGGCGCGCGCCGCCGCCAATACCGCCTCCTGGTCGAGGTACGAGGCGCGCGCCGGCGCCGGTCCGATCCGCACCGCGCGGTCGGCGGCGAGCACATGCGGCTGGACGCGGTCGGCGTCGGAGTAGACCGCGATGCTCTCGTGCCCGAGTTCGCGGCAGGCGCGGATCAACCGGACCGCGATCTCCCCCCGGTTGGCGACGAGGACCCTCACGCCCACCCACCCACCCCGTGGTCAGTTGTCCGGGGTCCGTGGTCCGCAACAACACAACGAGGTGGGGTTGTCGCACGGATCGCGAGTCGGTCGACGGGCGGCGGTATCAAGGGTCCATGGTCCGTGGTCCGCAACACTGCCAAGGGGCAGCGCCGCCGCGCGAGTGGTGACTCGGTCCACGGACCACGGGCCACGGACCACGGTCTCAAAGCGGGTGGTGACTCGGTCCACGGACCACGGGCCACGGACCACGGTCTCAAAGCGGGTGGTGACTCGGTCCACGGACCACGGGCCACGGACCACGGTCTCATAGGGGGATGTTCCCGTGCTTCTTGGCGGGCATCCAGTCGCGCTTGTTGGCGGCGAGCGCGAGCGCCGCGATGACGCGGCGGCGGGTCGTGCGCGGGGCGATCACCGCGTCGACGTACCCCCGCTCGGCCGCGACCAGCGGGTTCGCGAACTTCGCGACGTACTCGCGCACCAACTCGGCGCGCCGCGCCTCGGGGTCCGGCGCGCTTTCGATCTCGCGCTTGTAGAGGATGTTCACGGCTCCCTGCGGCCCCATCACGGCGATCTCCGCGGTCGGGAACGCGAAGTTGAAGTCGGTGCGGATGTGCTTGGAGCCCATCACGCAGTAGGCGCCGCCGTACGCCTTGCGGGTGATCACGGTGACCTTGGGGACCGTGGCCTCGGCGAGGGCGAACAACAGCTTGGCGCCCTGCCGGATGATGCCGCCGTGCTCCTGCTCGACGCCGGGCAGGAACCCGGGCACGTCCTCGAGGATCAGGAGCGGCACGTTGAACGCGTCGCAGAAGCGGACGAAGCGCGCCGCCTTGACCGAGGCGTTGATGTCGAGCACGCCGGCGAGGTGCGCGGGCTGGTTGGCCACGAGCCCCACCGGACGCCCGGCCATCCGCACGAAACCGACCACGATGTTGCGGGCGAACTGGGCGTGGACCTCGAAGAACTCGCCTTCGTCGGCGATTCCGCGGATGAGCTCCTTGATGTCGTACGGCTTGTTGGGGTCGGCGGGGACGAGGGCGTCGAGCGCCGCGTCCTCGCGGTCGGGCGGGTCGGCGGTTGGTCGCACCGGCGGGTCGGCGGCGTTGTTGGCGGGGATGAACCCCACCAGGCGCCGGATGTTCCCCATCGTGTCGAGGTCGTCCTCGCAGGCGAAGTGCGCGACGCCGGAGACCTGGCTGTGGGTGGCGGCGCCGCCGAGGCGCTCCATGGTGACGTCCTCGTGGGTCACGGTGCGGATCACCTCGGGGCCGGTGACGAACATGAAGCTCGAGCTCTTCGCCATGAACACGAAGTCGGTGATCGCCGGCGAGTACACCGCGCCGCCCGCGCACGGCCCCAGGATCGCCGAGATCTGCGGCACCACGCCGGACGCGATCGTGTTGCGCAGGAAGATGTCGGCGTACCCCGCCAGCGACACGACACCCTCCTGGATGCGGGCGCCCCCCGAGTCGTTGAGGCCGATGATCGGGACCCCGAACTTGAGGGCGAGGTCCATGATCTTGCAGACCTTCTCGGCGTGCGCCTCGGAAAGCGAGCCGCCGAACACGGTGAAGTCCTGCGCGAAGACGGCGACCTGGCGGCCCTCGATACGGCCGAACCCGGTAACGACGCCGTCGCCGGGGATGAGCTGGCGCTCCATGCCGAAGTCGTGGCTGCGGTGGGTGACGAGGCGGTCCACCTCCTCGAACGACCCGGGGTCGAGGAGCAGGTCCAGCCGCTCGCGCGCCGTCAGCTTGCCCGCGGCGTGCTGCCGCTCGACGCGCTCCTTCCCGCCCCCTTCCAGACTCGTGGCTTCGAGCTCAGCGATTCGCCTGCGGACGTCGTCGCCCACCTCGCCCCCCAACCGTCGTCCGGCCGTGCCGGAAAGCGGACTATGCTATCACGACGACGTGATGGAACGGGACGAACGATCCGGCCTTTGTGAGCTTGCAGCGGCGGTGGCGCGCGCCCGCGTCGCGGGCCTGGTGGACGTCTACCTCGAGCGTCGCGCCGAGGCGTTCTGGCGCTTCGCCGGCGGCCGCGTCGTCGCCCGCGAGACGCTGCTGCGCGAGGGCGCCGCCGTGCGCCGCGCCGGCGCGTTCGCCTCCAGCGACGGCCTCGACCGGCCCGCCCTCGCCGGCCTGCTTGGGATCACGAGCCGCGCGCTGCCCGCGTTCGCCGCGCCGCGGTTCCCCGAGGCGCCGGCGCTCGAGGAGACGGGGCCGGCGTTTCCATCGGCCTGGAGCGGCGTGCGCTGGCGCTGGAGCTGGGCGGCGGTGCTGGCGGGTCGCAGCGCGGTCACGGTGACCCGCCCCGAACTCGCCGAGGTCACGTTCTGCGACGGCCGCCGCGCGCTCGCGTGTTGGCCGGCGCTCCCGCAGCCCGACCTCGATGCGCCGCCCCCGGCGGCGCCCACGGCGGCGCGGCCCGGCCCGACGCGGGTGCTGCTCGCGCCGGCCGCCGCCGCCGTCCTCGTTCACGAGCTGATCGGGCACCCGCTCGAAGGCGACTTCCTGCTGCGGGGGGGCTCGCCGTGGGCGGGGCGCGGCGGCCAACGCATCCTCCACGCCGCGCTCTCGGTCACCGACGACCCGACCCGGGGCGACCTCCCGGGCGGCTTCTCCGCCGACGACGAGGGGGAGGCGGCCGCGCCCCGCCCGCTGCTCGCCGACGGGGTCCTGGTCGGGACGCTCGCCGACCGCCGGACGGCGGAGGCGCTCGGCGTGCGGCCCGGCAACGCCCGCCGCGCCGGCGTCCACGCCCCGCCCCGCCCGCGCATGTCGAACCTGATCGTCGAGGCCGCTGCCGCGCTGTCTCAGCCGCCGCGCGGCGACGCTGCGGTCGAGGTGGTTTCCGTGTCGGGGGGCACCCTCGAGCCGGCCTCTGGCGCCATCCTGCTGCACGTCCGGACCGCGTTCGCGCTGCGCGGCGGCAGCCGGCGCCAGCGCCTCGCGCCGTTCACGCTCGTCGGGACGGTGGCCAAGCTCGCTCGCGGGATCCTCGCCGCCGCCGAACCCGCGGCCGCGGCGCCGGAACCCGGGTGGTGCGGCAAGGACGGCGAGGCCGTGCCCACCGGCGCGGTCGCGCCGTGGCTGTTGCTCGAAGGTATGGAGATCCGGTGAGGGCCGCGGCCGATCTTCTGTTGGCCGCGCTGCACAGCGCCGGCGAGGCGTTGGCCGGGTGCGGCGTGCGCTTCGAGGCGTTCGCGCGCCTCGGCGAGAGCGTCCACCTCCACCGCGAACGCGACGGCTCCCTGGAGCGCCGGTCGAGCCGCGAGTTCGGCGTCGCCTGCCGCGTCGCCGGCGACGGCCGCGCCGGGTTCGCCGCCGCCTCCGGCTCGGGCGCGCGCGCCGGCCGCGACGCCGCGCGCGCCGCAATGGCCGCCATGCGCCTCGCCCCCGACCCGCTCCCCCCTCGATCCCTGCTCGGCAGCAGCGGGACCGCGCTCCCGTTCCAGACGCCGGACGCCGAACGCCTCGGAGAACTCGTCGAGGACGTGGCACGATGCTTCGCCGCGGGCGGCCACGGGCTCGCGCTCGTGCAGCTCCGGGGACTGGCCGGGTCCTCGGCGGCCGCCCTCGCCACCGGGGAGGGGTTCCACGCCGTGGCGAGCGCCGGCGGTGCGGTGCTCGAGCTGCTGGTGGCGCCCGGCGAAGGCCCCTGGCGCCACTTCCACTTCGCCGCTCCGACACTCGCCGACCTCGATCCCGTCGCGGTGGCCGAGCGCGCCCGCGAGACGGCGCTGCTCGCCACCCGCGGGCGGCCTCCCGAGCGCCAGCTCGCGGACGTCATCCTGGCGCCCGCGGTCGCCGCCCCGCTCGTCGCGGCGCTCGCCCAGCGGCTCACGGCCGGGGCCGAGCCGCTCGGCGCCGCCAGGATCTCGCGCGCCTGGCGGCTGGTGGACGACCGCCCCGGTCCGGCCGGCCTGCTCCCGCTCCCCTGGGACGGCGAGGGGCTGCCCGCCCGCCGGATCGAGCTGATCGCGGGCGGCGAGGTGCGCGAGCGGCTCGCCACCTGGTCCGACGCGGAGCGCGGCGGCGGCGCGCCCGGCGGCGCCGTCCGCCCCTCCTACCGCCACCCCCCGCACGCCGGTCCGGCGAACCTCGTCGTGCTCCCCGAGCCGGCGCTGCAGCAGAGCGAGCTGCTCGCCCGCGTCGAGCACGGTTTCTACCTCGCCGTCCCGGCCGGAGCCGTTCAGGTCGACGCCGCGAGCGGCCGGTTCGAGTTGCGCGCCGCCGCGGTCGCGGTCCGTCACGGCAAGCCCGCCGTCGCGCACCCGCTCGTGACCCTGCGCGGCTCGCTTCGGCGCCTGCTCGGCGCGCTCGCCGCAGCGGGCGGCGACAGCGAGAGCTTTTCCCTCGCCTGCGCCGTCACGACACCCTCCCTGCTCTTCCGGCGGCTGGAGATCGCGTAGGGGTTTGCCGGCCGCGTCAAGCCGTCGCGCCTTGACACTTCATACGATCGTTTGATATAAGTGTTTGGATCGGATGATCGATTGCGCATGTCCGCCACCCACAACCCATCCCCCATCGAGCAGGGCGCCCAGACGCGGCAACGCCTCCTGGACGTTGCCGAGACCCTGTTCGCGGAGCATGGCTTCGCCGCCACCTCGGTGCGCGACATCACCTCCGCGGCCGCGTGCAACCTGGCGGCGGTCAACTACCACTTTCGCGACAAGCAGAACCTGTACCACGAGGTGTTCCGCCGCCGGCTGGCGACGCTGCGCGACCGTCGGATCGCCAGCATCAGCGAGTCGCGCACCGGCGCGGGGTCGCTCGAGGCCGTGCTCGGCGCCTTCGCGGCGACGTTCCTCGAGCCCCTCGTCGACCAAAGCCGGGGCCGGCTGCTCATGGCGTTGTTCACGCGGGAGATGCTCGATCCGCAGCTCCCGGCCGAGTTGTTCAAGTCGGAGTTCGTCGAGCCGGTGAACCAGGCGCTGGTGGAGGCGCTGATGACGACGACCCCAGGCCTCACCCCGCGCTCGGCACGGGCCTGCGCCCTCGAAATCGTCGGGCAGCTCATCCAGGTGGCCCAGCGCGAAGGGCGCGCCAGGCTCGACCCGGCGTGGGAGGCCGGACTGCCGCCGCTGCCGGAGATGGTGGCCCATATCGTGCGTTTTTCGGCGGCCGGCGTGCGCGCGAGCGCGGAGGCCGCGGAATGAAGAACCTTCCATATAAACTTACCGTAGACGCTGTCTCGGGCCGGGGCCGCGCCCCGCACCCCCGTGGAGATCGACCGATGCCTGACTTCCCGATACCACCGTTCCGGCGGGCGGCCGCGCGCGCCGCGGCCGCCGTTTGCATCGCCGTCCTTGCCGTCGCGGGCGCGGCGTCGGCCGGCGGGCCTCCCGCACCCGTGCCCGAGAGCCCGGCCCGCGAGGTCCCGCTTCCGGCGCAACCGCCGGCGGCGCCGGCGACCCAGCCGGTGATCCCGGAGGACCTGCTCAGGCCGGGAGCGACGATCACGATGGCCAAGGTCGTCGAGATCGCGCTGGAGAACAACCCGCTGACCCGCACCTCGTTCCTGCAGGCGTACTCGGCCGCGGCGTTGCTCGGCAGCAAGAAGGCCCCGTACTACCCGACGCTGGGCGCGACGGTGAACTTCACCCGCTCCAACAACTCCCTTCAGGATCCCGTCGCCGGGGCGGCCGAGAACACGTACGGCCCGGCGGTGACGCTGAACTACCTCCTTCTCGACCTCGGCGGGCGCGCGGCCAACGTCGAGGACGCCCGCCTCGGCCTCATCGCCGCCGACTGGAGCCACAACGCGACGGTCCAGGGGGTGATCCTGGGCGTCGAGACCGCCTACGTCGGGTATCTCAACGCCAAGGCGCAGCTCGAGGCGGCCACGGTCAACGTCACTCAGGCGCAGGCGGCGCTCGACGCGGCGACCGCCCGGCACGACGCCGGACTCGCCACGATCGCGGAAGTGCTGCAAGCCAAGACGGCGCTGTCGCAGGCCGTGCTCGCCAAGCAGAGCGCCGACGGAGCGGTGCTCGCGCTGCGCGGCGCGCTCGCCACCGCGATGGGGTTGCCGGCGAACACGCCCTACGACGTCGGGCGGCTGCCGGCGGACCTCCCGCTCGATCACGCGACGGGCGCGGTCGAAGACCTCATCGCGACTGCCAGGTTGCGGCGGCCCGACCTCGAGGCATCGCGCGCGCTCGCCGCGAAGGCGGCCGCGCACATCAGGTCGGTGCGCTCCGATGGTCTGCCCACGTTGTCGCTCTCCGCCACCGCGTATCGGACCTACTTCGACCCTTCGTTCGGCAAGAGCTACGGCAACTACTGGTCGGCATCGGCGCTGGTGACGATCCCGCTCTTCACCGGCTTCGCCAACACCTACAACATCCGCCAGGCGGTTGCGGACGCCGGCGTCGCCCAGGCGCAGGCCGACACGCTCGACCAGCAGGTGACCCTCGAGGTGTGGCAGAGCTACTACTCGTTCAAGACCGCGACGCAGCTCGTCAAGACGAGCCGCGACCTCCTTGCGAGCGCCGAGGAATCGGAGCGCGTGGCGCTCGGACGCTACAAGGAGGGGGTGGGGACGATCATCGACGTGCTGACCGCGCAGGCGGCGCTCGCCGGCGCCCGGGCTGAGGAGATCGTCGCGCGCTCGAGCTGGTACATCGCCCTGGCGCAGCTCGCCCACGACACCGGCACGATCCCGCCGCTGGACCAGCCGATCGAGATCACCAAGAAGGCCGGCGACCGGTGACGACACCCGTTCCCACCTCGACCAGAACCGCCAACTCGCCGCTCGGGTTGCCGTGGAGCAAGGAAGAAAGACCATGAGACTCTCGCTCGCCACCCCTCCGATGGCCGCCCCAACGATGACCGGCCTTCGCCTCCTGGCGGTCCCCGCCGCCCTCGCCGTCCTCGGCATCCTCACCGCCTGCGGCGCCCCACCGAAGAAGGGCGGCATGCCTCCGGTGCCCGTCACGGTGGCCGACTCCGTCA
This sequence comes from uncultured Acidobacteriota bacterium, assembly GCA_963727205.1. Lineage (GTDB taxonomy): Bacteria > Acidobacteriota > Thermoanaerobaculia > Thermoanaerobaculales > Thermoanaerobaculaceae > RBG-13-68-16. The sequence goes on from CAVSFQ010000001.1 coordinate 17,881, forward strand.
GTAAGAACGTGCCGATCGTCCTGACCGCCATCGGCACGGTGGAACCCTACAACTCGGTCAGCATCAAGCCGCTCGTGGGAGGAGAGATCACCCGGGTCGCGATCAAGGAAGGCCAGGACGTCCGCAAGGGCGACGTCCTCTTCGTCATCGACCCGCGCCCCTACGAGGCCGCCCTCGGACAGGCCCTCGGAAGCCTGGCGCGGGACAAGGCCCAACTGGTGAGTGCCGAGGCCCAGGTCAAGCGCTACGCCGAGCTCGTCCAGAAGGACTACATCACCAAGCAGGATTACGACAACGCCGTGGCTACGTCCGGCGCGCTCCAGGCTTCCGTCCAATCCGACGACGCCGCGGTGGCGGCCGCCCGGCTGAACCTCGCCTACTGCACGGTCCGCGCTCCGATTCCGGGCCGGACGAGCAACCTCCTCATCCAACTGGGTAACGTCGTGAAGGCCAACGACCTCCCCGTCCTCGTCCTCAACCAGATCATCCCGATCTACGTCGATTTCTCGGTTCCCGAGGGCAGCCTGGCTGAAATCAGGAAGCAGGAAGCTGCCGGGCCGTTGCAGGTTTCGGCGGTCCTTCCCTCGGGCGGCGAGCCGTTCGAAGGCGAGCTGAGCCTCATCAACAACGCCGTCGACTCCGCCACGGGCATGATCTTGCTCAAGGCGACCTTTCCCAACGAGAACAAGGCGCTCTGGCCAGGTACGTTCGTCCAGGTCTCATTGACCCTCGGCACGGAAGACGGTGCCGTCGTGGTCCCGGAGAAGGCCGTCCAGGAAGGCCAGCAGGGAACCTACCTCTTCGTCGTCGCCTCCGATCGCACCGTCGAAATGCGGCCGGTCACCACCGGTCAGCGGCGGCACGACGAGGCGATCATCACGAAGGGGCTGAAGGCGGGCGAGGAGGTCGTCACCGACGGCCAGCTCCGCCTCTTCCCCGGCGCCAAGGTGGAGATCAAGAGCAGCGCCGCTCCCTCCCGGGACGCCGGGGCCTCACGCGCGCCGGCGGGCGGACAGAAGTGAGAGCCGAGGGCATCCCCATCGAGGCCACGCCATGAACATCTCCGCGCTCTTCATCAAGCGGCCGGTCATGACGACGCTCGTCATGCTGGCCATCCTCCTCTTCGGCATCACGGGTTACCGGCTCCTGCCCGTGAACGACCTGCCCAACGTGGACTTCCCCACGATTCAGGTGAGCGCTTCGTTGCCCGGCGCCACGCCCGAGACCATGGCCTCGGCCGTGGCGCTGCCGCTGGAGAAACAGTTCTCCACCATCGCCGGCATCGACTCCATGACCTCGACCAGCTACCAGGGCTCCACCACGATCACGCTCCAGTTCTCCCTCGAACGCAACCTGGACGCCGCGGCGCTGGACGTGCAGTCGGCGATCTCGGTGGCGGAGGGCCAACTCCCAACCGGCATGCCCACGCCGCCGTCCTACCAGAAGGTGAACCCGGCGGACCAACCCGTTCTCTATTTGGCCCTCACCTCCCCCACGCTCCCCATGAGCCAGGTGGACGAGTACGGCGAGACCCTCATGGCCCAGCGCATCTCCATGGTGAGCGGCGTGGCCCAGGTGCAGGTCTACGGCTCCCAGAAGTACGCCGTGCGCGTGCAGGTGGACCCCAACAAGCTGGCGACCAAGGGGATCGGCTTGGACCAGGTGGCGGCCGCCATCGCCAGCGGCAACGTCAACCTGCCCACCGGAACCCTCTACGGCCCCCACGTGGCCTACACCGTGCAGGCCTCGGGCCAGCTCCTGAACGCCGCCGCGTACCGCCCGCTGATCGTGACCTACCAGAACGGGGAACCGGTGCGCCTCGCCGCTCTCGGCCACGTCATCGACAGCGTGGAGAACGACAAGACCGCCGCCTGGTACATCGACCCCGCCCACAACCAGCGCTCCGTGATCCTCGCGATCCGGCGGCAGCCGGGCACCAACACGGTGGCCGTAGCTCAGGCGGTCAAGGACCTGGTCCCCACCTTCGAACGCCAGCTTCCCGCCTCGGTGACGCTGTACACGCTTTACGACCGGTCGGACTCCATCAAGGCGTCGGTGAACGACGTGAAGTTCACCCTGGTGCTCACCCTGGCCCTGGTCGTTCTCGTGATCTTCCTCTTCCTGCGGAACGTGTCGGCCACCGTGATCCCCAGTCTGGCGCTGCCGATGTCCATCGTCGGCACCTTCGCCGTCATGTACGTGCTGGACTACAGCTTGGACAACCTGTCCCTGATGGCCCTGACCCTGGCCGTGGGGTTCGTGGTGGACGACGCCATCGTCATGCTCGAGAACATCGTGCGCCACATGGAAATGGGGAAGGGCATCCTCGAGTCGGCCATGGACGGCTCGAAGGAGATCGGCTTCACGATCCTCTCCATGACCTTCTCGCTGGTGGCCGTCTTCATCCCCGTCCTCTTCATGGGGGGCATCCTGGGGCGCCTCTTCCACGAGTTCGCGGTCACCATCGGATCGGCCATCCTCATCTCGGGCTTCGTCTCCCTGACCCTCACCCCGATGCTCGCCAGCCGCTTCCTCAAACATCAATCGGAGGTGCACCACGGCCGCATCTACAACGCGTCCGAGAAGGGCTTCCTCTGGATGCTCGGCGGGTACGAGCGCGGCCTCAAGTGGTCCATCGCGCACCGCCGCCTCGTCATGATCTTCTCGGGCGTGGTCCTGGCGCTCACGGGCTGGCTGTTCACGTTCATCCCCAAGGGGTTCATCCCCAGCGAGGACGCCAGCCGCGCCATGGTCTTCACCCAGGCCAAGGAGGGCATCTCCTACGACGCCATGGTCCGCCACCAGCAGGCCATCAACCGGATCATCCAGGCCAACCCGGACGTGGCCGCGTTCTTCTCCACCGCCGGCGGCCGGGGCTTTTTGGCCAGCAACCAGGGCATCTGCTTCATCCGCTTCAAGCCCCGCGACCAACGCGCGCTTTCCGTGGACCAGGAGATCGCCAGGCTACGGCCTCAGCTCATGGCCGTGCCGGGCATCATGGCCTTCATCCAGAACCCCCCTCCGATTCAGATCGGAGGACAGCTCTCCAAGAGCCTCTACCAGGTCACGCTGCAGGGCGCCGACACGCAGGAGCTCTACAAGGTGGCCACCGACCTGGAAGGCAAGATGAGGGCGCTGCCCGGCCTCATCGACGTCACCAGCGACCTGCAGATCAAGAACCCGCAGGTGGAGGTGGGGATCGACCGGGACAAGGCCTCCTCCTACGGCGTCACCGCGGAGGAGATCGAAAGCACGCTCTACGACGCCTACGGAACCCGGCAGGTCTCCTACATCTACGCGCCGAACAACACCTATCAGGTGATCCTGGAGGTGGAGGACCAGTACCAGCAGGACCCCTCCGCCCTCTCCATGCTCTACGTCCACTCCAGTACCGGGCAACTGGTCCCGCTCAGCGCCGTGGCCAAACTCACGCGCGACCTGGGGCCCCTCTCCATCAACCACACGGGGCAGATCCCTTCCGTGACGCTCTCCTTCAACCTCGCCCCCGGGGTCTCCCTCGGCAACGCCGTCGACGCGGTGCAGAAGCTGGCGAAAGAGATCGTCCCGGCCGATTTCACCACCAGCCTCCAGGGCACGGCGAAGGCCTTCCAGGCGAGCACCAAGGGGCTCGGCTGGCTGCTGCTGCTGGCCATCCTCGTGATCTACACGGTGCTGGGCATCCTTTACGAGAGCTTCATCCACCCGTTCACGATCCTCTCGGCCCTGCCGTTCGCCGGATTCGGCGCCCTGGTGACGCTGCTCATCTTCCGGGTGGATCTCTCGATCTATGCCTTCGTGGGCATCATCATGCTCGTCGGCCTGGTGAAGAAGAACGGCATCATGATGGTCGACTTCGCCCTGGAGGCTCAGCGCAAGGAGAACAAGCCGGCCGCGGACGCCATCTACGAGGCGTGCGTCATCCGCTTCCGGCCGATCATGATGACCACCATGGCGGCCCTCATGGGCACGCTGCCCATCGCCATCGGCTTTGGCGCGGGCGCCGAGTCCCGCCGCCCGCTGGGCCTGGCCGTGGTGGGGGGGTTGATCTTCTCCCAGTTCCTGACGCTCTTCGTGACCCCGGTCTTTTACATCTACATGGACCGGCTCCAGTCCCTCCTCAGCCGACGCACGTCCCGCTCGGCGAACGGATCCGCGATCCCCGAGGTCGGATAGCCGCACAATCTCGCGTCATGCTCCGAGGGCGGCCGCACGGCCGCCCGCTCTTTCTACTGCAGCTTGGCGAGCAGCTTCTCGGCCTCGGCCTTGATCTGGGGGTGCTCCGGCGCCCAGCGCGGGTCCGGCGTCATCGCGATCACCTCGTTCAGCTGCTGCACCGCCTTGGCCTTCATCCCCTCCGACTTGTAACTCTCGGCGAGGTAGAGCTTGGTGAGCGCGTTGGTCGGCGCGCCGGCGAGCGACTTCTCGAGGAACTCGATCGACTTCTTGGTGCTGCCCCCCTTGAACCACGGCAGCTTGAAGTACAGCCGCCCGAGCACCCGGTCGGGGCCGTACCCCTCGACCGCGGGGTCGAGGTCGAGGCAGGTCTGCATCTCGCGCTTGATCTCGGGCACCATGGCGAGCGACTTGAAGATTCCCTTGGCCTCGCCGTAGACGCCGTCGAGCACGCCGAGCCAGAAGTGTCCCTCGACGTTCTTGGGCGCCAGCGCGATCGCTTCTCTCGCCAGCGCGATCCCGCCGTCGAAGATCGCCATCTTCTCGCTGTCGGGCGCCGCGGCTTGCGTGTAGTTGCCGTAGAAGTACGCGGCTCTGGCCCCCTCCCAGCGCGCGTCGACCGAGGCCGGGTCGGCCTTGGCGGCCGCGCGGAAGAGTTCCACCGCGGCCTTGGCGCTGGCCGGGTCCGCGCGCTGCTCGTACGCGGCACGGGCGGCGGCAAGCTCGCCTCCAGGTGCCACCTGCGCCGACAACGAGAGTGCGACGAAAACGCTCGCGACAACCGCTCCTGCAGTTTTCCCGATCGCCATGGCGAGGCTCCTTTCGATGAGTCTACCAGCACGCGGCCGGCCGGTCCGTTAGAATCCGCGTGGAGGCGACCATGGAGTTCGGAATTCTGGGGCTCGAGCTGTCGGGCAAGACCACGCTGTTCTCGCTGCTGACCGGGCACGATCCGGCGGCCGGGCACGGCAAGCCGGGTGCTCACGTCGGGATCGCCCAGGTGCCCGACCCGCGGCTCGACCGCCTCTCGGCGCTGTTCGCGCCGCGCAAGCACACGCCCGCCACGGTGCGCTTCGTCGACATCCCCGGCATCGTCAAGGGGGGATCGGCGAGCCTCAACGTCCCCGAACTTCGCACCATGGACGGCCTCGCGGTCGTCGTGCGCTCCTTCGCCTCCGACGCCGTGCCCCACCCCGAGGGCGACCTCGGGCCCGCCCGCGACATCGAGCTCGTGGAGACCGAGCTCCTCCTTGCCGACCTCGCGGTGGCGGACAGCCGCCTCGAGCGCCTCGCCCGCGACCTCGCCCGGCGCAAGGCGCCCGAACTCGAAGCCGAACGCGACGCCCTGCAGCGCTGCCACACCGCGCTCGAGGCGGGCACCCCGCTGCGCAAGATCGGCCTCACAGCCGACGAGCGGCGCGTGCTCAAGGGGTTCACGTTCCTGACCGCGAAGCCGATGCTCGTGATCCTCAACGCCGGCGAAGGCGAGGCCGGCGACCTTGCCGGCGCCGTGGAGCGGGCCGGTCTCGCCGCGCTCCAGGCCCAGCCCGGGGTCGCGGTGAGCGAGGTCTGCGCGGTCATCGAGCAGGAGATCGCGCACCTGGCCCCCGAGGACCAGGCCGCGTTCCTGGCGGACCTCGGGCTGCCGGACCGCGCCCTCGACCGGCTGCTGCGCGCCGCCTACGCGCTGCTCGGCCTGGTCTCGTTCTTCACCGCCGGCGAGGACGAGTGCCGGGCGTGGTCGATCCCCGGCGGCACGACCGCGGTGAAGGCCGCCGGGGTGATCCACTCGGACTTCGAGCGCGGCTTCATCCGCGCGGAAATCGTGCCCTGGCAGGAACTGGTGGACGCCGGCTCGTTCGCCGCCTGCCGCCCGCGCGGAACCCTCCGCCTCGAGGGCAAGGACTACGTGGTCCAGGACGGCGACGTGATCACGTTCCGGTTCAACGTGTAGGCGTCGGCGCCGGGCTCGGCGCCGCGCGGCGCGCCGGGGCGGCCCTCAGACCGCCGGGCAGCACGTGCGCCGGCGGCGCGGGCTGGGCCGGCGGCGGCGGGGGTACAGCCGGTGCGGCAGTCGGTGCCACAACCGGAGCGGCAGCCGGTGCGGTCGCCGGCGCTGCAACCGGCGCCGTAGCGGGCTGCAGGGCGGGCGCCTCTTGGGGGCGCGCCTCCATCATGCGCCGCACCTCGGCGGGGTCGATCTCGGTCACCGGCAGTGTCGATGTGCCGGCGGTTTCCTGGTAGTGGCGGAGAATCGCCTCGGTCTGCAGGTGGGAGTCGTAGACGAGCGGGTTCTTCTTCGGGTCGGCGAGCTGCGGGGCGTACCGGTACGCCTTGGCGTAGTCGCGGATCGCGGCTTCCCGGCGGCCGCACCGCTCCTCGGCCATCGCGAGCATGAAGCGGGCCTGCGCGTAACCGCGCCGCTGTTTGAGGGTCATCTTGTAGTAGCGCACCGCCTCGCGGTCGTGCCCCTGGCGCTGGAGGACGAGGCCAAGCCGGTAGGCCGCTTCGTAGTTGTGCTTGTCGAGCTTGAGGGCGGCCTTCAGGTAGTCCTCGGCGTCGCCGGGAAACCCCTTCTCGAAGATCAGCACCCCGAGGTCGGCGAGGTCCATCGAGGAGGCGCGCCCCGACTTCGCGAGCGCCATGTAGTTCATGATCGCCCGGTCCGCCGGGCGGTCGGGGGAGAGGTAGCGCTCGAACACCGAGCCGCTCGCCGCCGTAGCCAGGATCAGGACCGCCGCACCGACCATCGCCCGCCTCATGCCTGCCTCCCTCGCCGCACGCGTGCCCGCACGCGCACGTTGCCGCCGTCAGCCACCACCTCGAACCCCTCGACGAGCGCGCCGCGCGACTCGATCTGGCGGCGTTGCTGCTCCAGGGCGTCCCGGAAAGCCTCGAACCCGACCGGCGCCTCCCGTCCGGCGCCGCCCAGCGCCTCGACGTAGCGGGCAAACGCTTGCCGGTACTCGTCGGCTGCTTCTGGTACGGGCCGCGGCGGCGGTTCGTTGAGCGCGCGCCGCACGGCGGCCGCACCCTGCCGCGCCTCCTCGCGCTCCCGCAGCTGCCTCTGCCAGAGCTGGTTGTGGGTCGCGAACCGGTGCAGCAACTGCTCCATACGGAACCTCTCGCCCGCGGTCGTTGGCTCCGTGCGGCTCAGCTCCTGCAAGCGGCGTTCGAGCGCGGCCCGCTCGCGCTCCGGCGGGACGGAAACCTGGCGGTCGCCCGCGAAGAACCGCTCCCACTTCCTCGCGAGCTCGACGAGCCAGCGCTCGAGCTCTCCCACCAGGTCAGGCGCACTCATCCCTCCCGAAGGATACACGCTCTCCTCCCGCTTCGCGCCACGCTGGCCTTCCGTCCTCCACCTCCCGCCTCACCCCGAGTTCGAGCACGCCGCCGCGGGTACAATCAGGCATGGTCAACCCGCTCGCCGCGCTCCCCGCCGTCCACCGCGTCCTGGCCCTCGAGACGATGGGCGGCGAGCGGGCGCGGCACGGACCCGCCGCGGTGCGCGAGGCGGTCCGAGAGGCCCTCGCCGGGGCGCGGGCGCGGGTCGCCCGCGGCGCGCCGGTTCCGACCCCGGAGGAGCTGGCGGCGGAGGCGCTCGCGCTGCTCGCGCGCCGCGCCGCAGCCGCGTACCCGGACGTGGTGAACGCCACCGGGGTCGTGATCCACACGAACCTCGGGCGCGCGCCGCGTCCCGGAAGCGTGGCACCGGGGTACCTGGCGCTCGAGTACGATCTCGCCGAAGGCACCCGCGGGGAGCGTCTCGCGCCGGTGGTGACGCGGCTCGTCCGCTATCTCGGCTGCGAGGCCGCCACGGTGGTGACCAACAACGCGGCCGCCCTCGTCCTGCTCCTCGCCGCCCACGCCGCCGGCCGCGAGGTCATCGTCTCCCGCGGCGAGCTCATCGAGATCGGCGGCTCGTTCCGGCTCCCGGAGATCATGGCGGCCAGCGGCGCGCGCCTCGTCGAGGTCGGCTGCACCAACCGCACCCACCTCGAGGACTACGCGCGGGTGATCGGGGAAGCCACCGCGGGGATCCTCGTGGTCCACCGCTCCAACTTCAGCCTCGACGGGTTCGTCGCCGCGGTCGGGCTCCCCGACCTCGTCGAGTTGGGCCGCAGCCACGGCGTGCCGGTCTGGGTCGACCAGGGCTCCGGCTGCCACCTCGACCTCGGCCGCTACGGCCTCCGGCCCGAGCCCACCGCGCGGCAGATCGTCGCCGCCGGCGCGGACGCGGTGCTGTTCTCGGGCGACAAGCTGCTGGGCGGGCCGCAGGCCGGGATCGTGGCCGGTTCACGGACCGCGATCGCCCCGTTGCGCCGCCACCCGCTGCGCCGGGCGTTGCGGCCGGACAAGAGCGCGCTGGTGGGCCTCGCGGCGACGCTCGACTGCTACCTCGCCGAGCGGCCCGAAGACGTGCCGTTGTACCGCCTCCTGGCCGCCGGCGAGCCGTCGTTGCGGCGCCGTGCGCGCGCGCTGGCGGCCCGGCTGCGCCGCGCCGGCGTCGAGACCGGCGTCAAGGCCACCCGCGCGGTGCTCGGCGGCGGCACCACCCCCGACCAGACGCTCCCGTCGTGGGCCGTGACCGTCACGGGCGGCGACGGCACCGCCGCGCGGTTGCGCCGGGGGCGGCCGCCCGTGATCGGCCGCGTCGAGGACGGCGAGGTCGTGCTCGACCTGCGCGCGGTCTTCCCCGAGCAGGACCGGGCGCTCGCCGCCGCGGTGGCCGCCGCGCTCTGCGGCCCGCGCTAACGCTCCAGACCCGCCGGAGCCACGCCGAGGAAGCGGGCCAGCTCGTCGGCTTCGTCGCCGACCAAGCGGAGCGCGAGGCGGCGCGCCTCGGGGTCGGCGAACCCCGTGCCGCAGGCGGCCGGGTCGAGGCCGAGTTCGCCCACCCCGACCGGGGCGCCCTCGGCGAGGATCACGACCCTCTCCAGCAGGTTGGCGAGCTCGCGCACGTTCCCGGGCCACGGCGCGAGCACCAGCGCCGCCATCGCCGCCGGCCGCAGCGCCGGCACGGCCGCCGCGTGGCGCGCGCCGGCGCGCGCCAGCAGGTGCAGGGTGAGCGCGGGGATGTCCTCCCGCCGGTCGACGAGACCCGGCAGCTGGATCGGGAACACCGAGAGCCGGTGGAAGAGGTCGCGGCGGAACGAGCCCCCGATGACGGCCTCGTCGAGGTTCCGGTTGGACGCGGCCACGACCCGGACGTCCACCACCACCTCGCCCTCGCCCCCCAACCGGGTGACGCGGTGCTCCTCGAGGGCGCGCAGGAGCTTGGCCTGCGTCGCCAGAGGGACCTCGCCGACCTCGTCGAGGAAGAGCGTGCCGCGGTGGGCCTGCTCGAAGCGGCCTACGTGGCGGGCGCTGGCGCCCGTGAACGCCCCGCGCTCGTGGCCGAACAGCTCCGATTCGACCAGGCTCTCGGGCACCGCGGCGCAGTTGAACGCCACGAACGGCCCCGCGCTGCGGTGCGAGAGCTGGTGCAGAGCGCGGGCGAAGAGCTCCTTGCCGCTGCCGGACGGCCCGAGCAGCAGCACGGCCGCGTCGGTGGGGGCGACCCGCCTGAGGGCGGTCACGGCGCCGGCGAAGACCGGCGCGGCGCCGACCAGCTCGCGGGCGCCCGCGCCGGTGGGCGGCGTGGCCAGCAGCGCGCGCCGCGGCTCGCACGCGGCGCGCATCGCCTCGAGCACGCGTTCCATGTCGAGCGGCTTGGGGAAGTAGTCCCTCGCCCCGAGCTTGAGCGCGGCCACCGCGGTCTCCACCGTCGCGTACCCGGTGATCAGGAACACCGGCAGGAGCGGGTCGGCGGTGCGCGCGGCGCGCAGGACCGCGAGTCCGTCGGCGCCGGGGAGCTTGAGATCGGTGATGACGGCCAGGTACGGTCCCCCCCGTTGCAGGCTCTCGACCGCCGTATCGCCACGCAGCGCGAGTTCGACCTCGTGCCCCTCCTTGCGCAGCGTCTCGGCCAGCATCTCGCCGAGGCTCCTGCGGTCCTCCACCACCAGCACCGGCGCGCTCACACGACCCCCTGGCGCGGCAGCCACACCGCGAAGCGGGCGCCCCCGCCCTGGCGCGGCTCGTACTCGACGTCACCGCCGTGCAGGCGGGCGAACCGGCGCGCCAGCGCGAGGCCCAGCCCGCCCGACGGCTTGCTCGAAACGAACGGCAGGAACAGGCGGTCGCGCAGCTCGGCGGGCACGCCGGGACCGTCGTCCTCGACCACGACCCGCACCGCCTCGGGGGCGCGCTCGACGCGGGCGGTCACGAGCCCGCCCCGGCCGGCCGCCTCGGCGGCGTTGCGCAGGAGGTTCTCGACCACCACGCCGAGCGCCAGCGCGTCGCCGGTCGCCGCGGCCGCGATGGCTTCGACGCGAATGTCGACCGCGGGAAACGCGGCACGCACCTTGCCCGCCGCCTCTTCGACCAGGGCCGCCACGTCGAGCGGTTCGCGGCGCAGCTCGTGCGGTTGGGCGAAGCGCAGGAAGCGGTCGAGCAGCTGCGCGACGCCCTCGGCCTCGTCGTTGATCGCGGCGAGGAAGCGGGCGCCCTCCTCGGGGCGCGCCCCGGGGAGCAGCCGCAGGTAGCCGCGGACGGTCGCCAGGGCGTTGCGCAGCTCGTGCGCCATCCCCGCTGCCAGCTCCCCGAGCCCCGCCATCTGCTCGCGCTCCGCCAGGGCCCGCTCGAGCGCCTCGACCCCGGTGCGGTCGGAAAGGAACAGGACCTCCCCCTGGGCCTCGCCGCTGGCCGCCAGCAGCGGCAAACGGCGCACCTCGACCATCCGCCCGCCGAGGCGCGCGCCCCGCGGAGCGGCCGCGAGCAACGGCGGCAGCGGCCCGCCGACGGCGAGCGCCGGGACCAGGTCCAGCGCCTCGGGGTTCGCCGCCCGCACGGAGCCTCCGGGCTCGGTGATCACGACGCCCGCCGACGAGCCGCGCGTCAACACCCCCGCCAGCAGCTCGAGCTCGTCGGCGCGACGCCGCAGCGCCGCTTCCGACTCCTCCAACCGCCGCACCGTGTCACGGAACGTCTCCACGAGGAAGCGGTCCTCGGCCTCGTTCCGCGGCCCGCCGGTCACGCGCACGGCCTCGGCCAGCAGCTCCCGGTACGGCGCGAGCACGCGCGCGATCAGCGCCCACGCGAGCAGGCCGCCGCACACCGCCACCAGCACCGCGATGCCGGCGCCGACGGTGCGCCAGCGCCCCACCGCCCCCGCACCCGCCACCGGCACGAGCGCCCGCACCACGCGCCCGTCGGCGAGCGGCTGGTAGGCGACCAGCACGCTGCCCCCGGCGGAAGCGAGCGGGCCCGCCACCGGCCGCCCGAGGCGCTCCCACTCGGCCCGCGAGGCCCACGGCCACCACGGCGACGTCTCGGGGCCGGCGACACCGGCGGACTCGACGACCTTTCCGCCGGTCAGGACCGCGAGCCCCCACCCCTCGGTGCGCAGCGCGGCGCTGAAGCGGGGGGCCTCGCCGCCCGCGATCTGGCCGGCCAGCGCCTGGGCCGCGGCGCTGGCGGCGCGTCTGGCTTCCTCCTCGACGAGACGCGTGACCGCGAGCAGCCCCGCCATCTCCGCCACCACCATGCCGACGAGCATCACCAGCGTGACGCCGATCAGGATGCGCGCCTCGCGCAGGCGGCGCGAGCGAACGCGAACGGTCACGACGGCACCCACCCCAGCGCCCGGGCGAGGTCGGGACCCGCGAAGAGCACGACCGCCGCCGCCCCCGCCAGGAACGTGCCGAACGGCAGCTCCGTGTCGCGCCGCCCCCGGCCCGACGCGATCAGCGTCAGGCCGACGATCGCCCCCGCCGTCGCGCCCAGCCCGAGGCTGAGCAGCATCCCGCGCCAGCCGAGGAACGCCCCGATCATCGCCAGCAGCTTGACGTCCCCCAGACCCATCCCCTCGACGCCGCGGAGCCGCCGGTAGACCACGATCACCGCGTACGGCAGGACGGCGCCGGCCGCCGCGCCGACGAGCGCGTCGGCGAACCCGACCAGGCCGCCGGCCGCGGACGCCGCCAGGCCGATGGCGATCCCGGGGAGGGTCAGCACGTCCGGCAGCAGGTGGTGTTCGAGGTCGATGAACGCGAGCGGGAGCAGGAGCATCACCAGCAGCATCGCCTCCGCGCCCGGCACGGTCAAGCCAAAGCGGAACGCGACGGCGGCGGCGAGCGCCCCGCAGGCCAGCTCGACCACAGGGTAGCGGACGGAGATGCGCGCCCGGCAAGCCCGGCAGCGGCCGAGCAAGAGCAGGAAAGAGAGCAAAGGGACATTGTCGAACCAGCGCACCAGCGCGCCGCAGGCGGGGCAGTGCGATCGCGGGCGCAGCAGCGACATCCCACGCGGCAGCCGGTACACCACCACGTTGAGGAAGCTCCCGAACACGAGCCCGTAGGCGGCCGCGACCGCCGGCACGAACCAGCCCGGCGCGAATCCCTCAGGCACGTGGCCCTCCTTCCGTGCCCGCGTCGGGAGCGGCCGCACCCCCGCTTGCCCGGGCCCCGGACCTCGGACCCCGGACCCCTGCCGCTGCCGCCAGCTCCAGGTAGAGCGCCTCCTGCTGCCGGACCATCGTGTCGCGCCCGAACTCCTCGAGCCCCTCCGGGGCGCGGGCCGCGAGGCGCGCCCGCAGGCCGCCGTCGTCCAGGATCTCGCCGACCCTCGCCGCCATCGCGCCGGCGTCGCCGGGAGCGACGAGGAAGCCGTTCTCGCCGTCGCGAACCACCTCGGGCACGCCGTCAACCGCCGTCGCCACGACCGGGACCGACGCCGCCAGCGCCTCGACGAGCACGCGCGGCAGCCCCTCGAAGCGGGAGGTGAGCGTCACCACCGTGGCCGCGTCGAGGAGCGCCGGGACGTCCGTCCGCCACCCCGGCAGGTGGAGGCGGCGCTCGAGGCCCGCCTCGCGACGGCGGCGCTCGAGTTCGCCGCGCAACGCGCCGTCGCCGGCGAGCAGGAAGTGCGCCTCGGGAAAGCGGGACGCCAGCGCGGCGGCGAGCTCGACGAAGCGCTCGGGGGCCTTCTGCGGCTTGAAGCACGCGATTTGGACCACGAGCGGCGCCGCCGCGGGGATCTCGAGTTCGCGCCGCACGGCCTCGCCCCCCCGGTGCGAGCGAAACGCTGCCAGGTCGATCCCCGAGCGGATCACCCGCGCGCGGCCGGCCGGAAACAGGCCGAGCCGCACACCCTCCTCGAGGTTGCGGCGCGACACCGCGATGAACGCGGTCGTCCGCCGCGCCGCCCTCCGTTCGGCGGCGAGGAGCGCGGCGCGCACCGGCGCCGCCTGGTGGGCGCCGAAGCCGAAGCCGTGGATCGAGTGGACGACGATCGGCACGCGCTCGGATGCGGCCGCGAACCGCCCCAGGATGCCGGCCTTGGAGGAGTGGGTGTGCACGATGTCGGGCCGCAGGCGCCTGATCACCCGGCGCAGCTCCGCCAGCGCCCCCAGGTCGGCGATCGGGCGCACTTCGCGGCGCAGGTGGCCGAGCTCGAACAGCTCGACGCCGGCGAGCGCGCGGGCCTCGGGGAGCAGCTCGCCGACGTCGGCGCACGCCAGCGCAACCTCGAACGCGCCCCGGTCGAGCATCGCCACGGTGTCGAGCGTGTTGCGCTGCGCGCCGCCGGGCTCGAGCATCGTGATCGCGTGCAGGACGCGGATGCGGCTCATCGGGCGAGCCGCCGCGCGACCGCCGCGCCGTCCCAGAGGGCGTCCTCCATCGTCGAGTACTTCCACTCCGCCCACCGCCCCGCGACGGTCACCCCGGCGGCGCGGAAGGCGTCGCGCAGCGCGGCAACGGCGGCGGGGCGGGCGGCGTCGAAGATCGCGTAGGCGGGATCGAGACGGACCTCCTCGACGACCGCCACGTCGCCCGCGTCGCGCAGCAGGCCGAGCTCCGCGAGGCCGGCGAGGCAGCGCTCGCGCAGGCCCGCCGGGACCGGCGCGCCGGCGGGCACGCTGACCTCGACCGAGAGCGTGTGACATCCGGGGGGCGCCACCCGGCCGTGGTTCGACGGGATGCCCACGCGGTAGAACGGGAAGCGCTCCTCGGGGACGTACAGCCAGTGCTCCCGGCGCGGCGCCGGGCCCCGCACCCCGAGGTTCAGGTTGACCACGCCGACGGCGCGCAGGCGGGTGGCGGCCGCGCGCGCCGGGGCAGGGAGGTCCGCCGTCATCGCCGCGAGGTGCGACAGCGGCGCCGTGGCCACCAGGGCATCCCACCCGAGCGTCTCCCCCGACTCCAGCTCGACCTCGCGCGCTCCGAGGCGCACCGAGCGCACCCGACAGCCGAGCCGCACCGCGGGGAGCGTGCGCGCGAAGGCGTCGGCGACGATCTGAATCCCGCCCACCTTCGGGTAGAGGAACGTCGCGTTGTACCCCACCGGCGTCCGGTACAACCCGAAGGCGCCGGCGATCACGTCGGCGACCTCCGGGCGCGGGACGTAGCGCCCCACCCATTCGGTGGTCAGCTCGGCCGGGTCGGCGCAGAACAGCTTGCGGTTGTACGGGAGGAAGAAGTGCCTGGCAAACCCTTCGCCGAAGCGGTCGAGCGCCCAGGCGGCGAAGGAGGCCGGCGCCTCGTCGCGCCCCGACGCGCGCGCGTGCGCCTCGACGAACCCGAGCACGCACTCCCGCCGGATCTCGCGCGGGAGGCGGTAGGTGTTGATCTGGATCGGGTACGGCGTGACCGTGCCGGCGAGCGCGATCCCGGCGCGCCGCCGGTGGGGGCGCAGCGCGCCGCGCACGCCGAGCGCGCGCAGCAGCTCGTCGCTCTCGGCGCGGGCGAGGTGCAGGAGGTGCCCGGTGAGGTCGAAGTGGAACCCCTCGCGCTCGAGCGTGCGGCAGGCGCCGCCGACCGCGCCCGAGCGCTCCAGCACCACCGGCTCGGCGCCGTGCGCGCGCAGATGGTACGCCGCCGAGAGGCCTGTCAGGCCGGCGCCGACGACCACGATCCGCTTCACTCGGGCGCCTCCATCCGAACCCGCGCCAACGCCGCCAGGAGCACGACCATCGCGAGCGCGTAGCCGCCGAGCACGGCAACCCCGACTTCCCACCGCCAGAGGACCGCGGTCCCGACGCCGGCAGCCGCGCCGAGCGCCGAGAGCGCGACGACCGCGGCCATCGCCTTCGCCGTGCTGCCCCCCAATCGCACTCGCAGGCGGAGCGGGAAGTGGTCCGGGCTGCCGTGCCAGAACGGCTTGCCGGCGCGGGCGCGCAAGACGCTCACGTACGCGGTGTCGGCGAGCGGTACCGCGAGGATCGCCAGCGGCGCCAGGAACCCCGCCGCGCTGCGGTCGCTCCAGCGGATCGCAATCGCGAGCGCGCCGAGGGTGAGCCCCACCGCAAGCGAGCCGGCGTCCCCGAGGTAGATCCGCGCCGGAGGCGCGTTGAACACCAGGAAACCGCCCAGGGCGCCGGCCAGCGCCAGGGACGCCGCCGCCTCGGGGTACTCGCCCGTCGTCAGCGCGACGACCCCGAACGCGAGCGCCGCGACCGCGCCGACGCCGGCCGCGAGGCCGTCCATGACGTCGAGCAGGTTGAACGCGTTGCACACCGCGAACAGCCAGATGGCGGCGAGCGGCCAGCGCAGCCCGGCCGGCACCTGGGTCAGCTCGATCACGGCGCCGCTGCGCAGCAGCACGAATACCGCGACCGCCTGGCCGGCGAGCTTCGCGGCCGGCGTCAGCACGCCGAAGTCGTCCACCAGGCCGACGAGCAGCGTCAGCGTGCCGGCGAGCAGCAGGCCGAGCAGGAGGCTGTTGAACGAGAACACCAGCCCGAGCGCGACCAGGTAGGCGAGGAAGACGGCGAGGCCGCCCAGGTACGGCACCGGCTCGGCCTGTCGCTTGAGCCTGCCGTCGGGCTGGTCCACGATGCCGAACCTCAGCGCCGCCTGGCGGGCGAGCGGGGTGAAGTACAGCACCAGCAGGAACGCCAGCACGAAACCGGCGGCGGCCAGCACGGGACTCACAGCAGCTCCGCCAGCGGCCGGCGCCGGATCAGGCGGCGCTGCGCCGCCGCTCGGCGCACGCGCGGGAGCGCCGCGCGCAGCTCGCCCAGCACCCGCGGATGACGCAGCAACACCCAGATCAACATGGCGACCTCGCCCGGCAAAAGTACCGGCAAGCGCAGCCAGAAATCAACCGGGTGCAGGTTGCGCACCAGCGTGGCCCAGCGGTTCGCGACCACCGCGGCCGCGAGCTCGGGCGGCCGCCGGAGGATCAACCGCCCCGCGCCGGGGGCGGCGGTCGCGCCGCGGCGGTGGGTCGCCACGGCGCGCGGCTCGTACACGACCGGCCACCCGGCCGCGCTCACCCGCCAGCCGAGGTCGAGGTCCTCCCAGAAGGCGAAGAAATCGGCCGGAAAGACCTCTCCCGCCACCGCCGCCGCGGCGAGCGCCGCGCGCCGGTACATCATCGCGGCGCCGCACGCCGCGAGCACCGTGGCGGGCTCGGTGAAGCGCCCCGCCGCGGGGCCGTTGTAGCCGCGGTCGCGCACGCGCAGCAGCAGCGGCGTCAACACCTGGCCGCAGGAATCGAGCACCTCCCCTCCCGGCCGCTGCAGGCGCGCCGCCACGCCGCCCGCGTCGGGGCGGCGCGCGAGGGCTTCGAGGCAGATCGCGAAGAACTCCGGCGAGGGGACGCAGTCCGGGTTGAAGAACCCGATCACCTCGACGGCAGGGTCGAGCGCCGCGAGACCCGCCGCGCACCCCCCCGCATAGCCGGCGTTGGCCGCCAGCGGCAGGCCGCGCACGCCCGCAGGAGGCCGCTCGGCGAGCGCGCGCGTGCCGTCGCCGGAAGCGCAGTCCACGAGCACGACCTCGACCGGGGCCGTCTGCGCCCGCAGGGCGGCAAGGCAAAGCGGGAGGTCCTCCCCGCCGTTGAAGTTCACGACCACCGCGCCGGCTCTCATCGCCGTTCCAGCGTGCGCCACACCTCGAGGTGGCGGCGGGCCGCCTCGGCCCACGAGAAGCGGGCCGCGAGCGCGGGGCCGGCGACGCGCAGCGAGCGGCAGGCCTCCTCGTCCTCCAGTACCCGGGCCAACGCCGCCGCGAGCGCCTCGGCGTCGCCGCTCGCGAACAGCGCCACCGCCGGGGCGAAGTGCTCCCGGTGCACCGCGATGTCGGAGGCCACGACGGCGGCGCCGCAGGCGAGCGCCTCGAGCGCGGGGAAGTCGAAGCCCTCGCCCCGCGACGGCGCGAGCACCGCCGCCGCCCCGGCGTAGAGCGCGGGGAGAGCGGCGTCCGCGACGCGCCCCAGCCGCCGCACCCAGGACGGGGGCTCGCGCAGCGCGGGGACGTCGGCCCGCACCTCGCCCACGAGGACGAGCTGCAACCCAGGATGGTGCTCGCGCAGCGCCTCGCACGCCGCGAGCGCGAGGTCCGTCCCGCGCCGCGGTTCGAGCGCCCCGACCTGCAGCAGGTACGGCCGCGTCACGCCGACGTGCGCCAGCACCGCCTCGGCGGCGTCCTCGGGTAAGGGCGCGAAGCGGGCGTGGTCCACGCCGAATCCAGTCACGTGGATCCGCGTCATCGGCACCCGGCAGCGCTCGCTCACCGCTTCGGCCACGGTCGCCGAGCTGACCAGCACCGCGGCCGCCCGGCGCGCGCCCGCCGGGATGAGCAGCCGCAGTGGGTTGGCCTTCCCGTGGGGGAACCACTCCGGGTGTTCGAGCGGCAGCACGTCGTGCACGGTCACAGTGACGGGGCAGCGCGGCGCGAGCGGCGGGTAGTAGAACGGGAAGTGGAACGCGTCGTAGCCGCGGCCCGTCGCCCGTTGCAGGTCCCACATCACCCACCGCAGCGTACCCCGGGGGCGGTCCGGCTTTACGACATCGACCTCGACCCCGGGCGTCCCGAGGCTCGCGCACCCGCCGAGCAGCCCCTCCAGATAGCGCGCGACCCCGGCCCGGGCCGCGAGCAGCGGCTTGCCGTCAATTCCAACGCGCATGGACCCTGACCCCTGTGGCCAACCGGAGGAGCGCGAGAGGAAAGCCAAGCGTCACCGCGCGGTCCCGTACCGCGCCGGCGGCGAGCCGGAGCGGCAGCCACGCGAGGTGCGTAAGCCACCGCCGCCCGCGCAGGTGCCGCCACGTCACCAGGAGCCGGTTGCGCTCGTAGACGATCCGCCGCTTGGCTTCGGGTTCCCGACCGATCGAGGCGCCGTGACGGTGCACCACCGTCGCGCCAGACGCCACAACCGTCGCGCCGACGCGTTCGCGCACCCGCAGCGAAAGCTCCACGTCCTCCCAGAAGTAGGGGGCCAGCCGCTCGTCGAACCCTCCGAGGCGCACGAAGTCGCGTCTTCTCAGGGCGAACGCCGCCCCGCACAGGTACGGCACCGCCGGGTCGCGGCCGCCGGCGAACGCCAGTTGCCGCGCCTCCAGAACGCCGTGGTTCCACACCAGCCTCGTGCCGCTCTCGCTGCGTCCGAGCGCCTCGCTCACGACGTCGGGACCGACCGCCCCGACCCCGGGCGCCCGCAGCGCCGCCTCCAGGCAGTCGAGAACGCCCGCGGACACCGTGACATCGTCGTTGAGAAAGAGGAGAAGCTCGCCGCGCGATTCGCTCGCGCCCCGGTTGCAGGTGGGTGCGAAGCCGGCTCTGCCGCGGTGAACGACGACCCGGCACCGAGGGTCGCCGAGAGGCGGGACGGCGGGGTCGCGCCCGTCGCCGACGACGACCGCCTCGTCGGCCGAGCTCATCGCCGCCAGCAGCGGCGGCAACGCCGATTCGAGGTGCGCCCAGCCGGCGACGGTCGGGATCACGACGCTCCAGCGTCGGGACGAAGTGGCATGATGGGGACCGTGCGCATCGGCTTCGACGCCAGGGCGGCGTTCCTCGACCCCGACCGGGGGTTCGGCCGCTTCACGCGCGCCCTCGCGGAGGCGTTGCTCCAGGTAGTCCCCGGCGAGGTCGTCGTTTTCGTTCCGCACGGTTTTCTCGTTCCTCCCCCATGGTACCTACGCGCGGCATCGATCGTCCAACTCGTCCGCCCGCGCCGGGGGGCGTTCCTCCTCGACGCCCCGGCGTGGGCGTTCACGCTGCGGCGCCACCGGGTCGACGTGCTGCACCTCCCCACGTGGGGCGTCCCGCGCGGCCTCGGCGTGCCGGTCGTGGCGACGTTCTACGACGCCACCCCATTCCGCTTCGCTTCGCCTCGCCGGCGCTGGCAGCGCCGGCGCGCGCGGCTCGCGATCCGCTCGCTCGCCCGCGCCACCCTCGTACACGCGATCTCCCGCCACGCAGGGAGCGAGTTCCTCGACGTCGTCCATGTCTCCGAAACGCGCGTGTCCGTAGTGCCCCTCGGCGTTGACGCCGGCTTCACGCCGGCGCCGGCGCCGGTGGCGCCTCGGCACGCTCTGTTCGTCGGCGGCGGCGACCCGCACAAGAACCTCGACCTGGTGCTCGCCGTCTGGGCGCACCCGGCGGCCGCCCTGCCGCCGCTGGTCGTCGCCGGCGCCGCGGGCGCCGACCCGCGCCTGCAGCGGCTCGTGCAGGCGGGGGCCGCGCGCGCGGTGCCGCACCCCAGCGACGGCGAGCTCGTCGCCCTCTACCGGGAGGCGCTGGCCCTGCTGGTCCCGTCGCGCAACGAGGGGTTCGGCCTGCCGGCGCTCGAGGCGATGGCGTGCGGCTGTCCGGTGGTCGCGGCACGCGCCGGCGCCCTGCCGGAGGTGTGCGGCGACGCCGCAATCCTGCTCGACCCCGACGACCCCGGGGCGTGGCGGGCCGCCATCACCGGGCTGGCCGACGACCCCGCCCGCCGCGCCGCGCAGGCCGCGGCCGGACTCGAGCGCGCCCGCGCCTTCACCTGGGAGCGGACCGCACGCGGGATGCTCGAACTCTACGGCGCGGCCACCCGCAGCGACCGCTCGTGAGCCTTCCGCCGTACGCCGCCACCACGCCGGGGACGAACAACGGAACGGTCACCAGCGCCGCCATGCCGCCCCGACCAGCAGACCCAACCCCACGATCGACACCGCGGCGCCGGCGATCAGGCCGGGAGGCCGGTACCGCGCGGTCACGAGGTGATCGCCCGCCGCCACCTCGACGCCGTGCAGGATGCCGGCGCCGGTCACCTCCGGCGCGGGCGTTCCGTCCACTCGGATCGTCCAGCCCGCGTCCGGCGTTTCCAGCCAGAGGAAGACCCCTCCGGCCGCCCCCACCTCGACCCGCCACTCGCGAGCGTCGTCCCCGGTCGCAATCTCCCGCACCTGCCCGCACGGCCGCGGCGTCTGCCCGGGCTGCGGCATCGCGCACACGACCGCGGCTTCCGGCCACGCCTCGGGGTTGTCGTACACCACGAGACCGTCCTCGCGGCACAGTTCGGGGAACCCAGGGATCGGATGCTGCGCGACGATCCGGTCCGCGCCCAGCGCGTTCAGCCACCACCGCCCCGCCGGCCCGCGGTCCGCCTCCCCGAGCTGGGCGGCGAGCCTGCGCGAGACAAGCGGGCCGTACGTCCGCGCCGTGCGCCGCCCGTCGAGGAGCGCGGCGTAGCCCAGGGCGAGCGAGCGCAGGCGCCACGAGTCGCCCTGGATGAAGGCGAACTGCTCCACGGAGGGGGCCACGACGTACACGCGGCGCGCCTCGCGCTGGGCGGCCAGGCACAGCGCCGGCCGCGCCGGGAGCACTTCACGCAAACCGAGGGCGTCGTGAGTCCGCCACGCCACCGCCGCGGCGCCGATGATCGCCGCGGGCGCCGGGCACGCGGACGCCAGCACCGCCGCGGCCGTCACCGCGCCGGTCGCGGTCGGCCACGGCGACCCGCCCAGCGCCAGCCCGCCGGCCACCGCGAGCGCGGCGAGGCCGGCCGCCGGCCACGGGCGCGCGCGGCGCGTCCCGACCGCCGCGGCCGCGGCCGGCACCAGGGCGACCACGGCGGGGAAGAGCAACCTTCCCGAGTAGCGCACGAACCCCGCGGTCACCGCGTTCCAGACGGTCAGCCCTCCCGGGAGCGCGGGCATCACGCTCGCCAGGACGAGAACCCACCCCGAGAGCGCCAAGCGCCGGACCGCCGCGCGCCGGTCGAACGCCGCCACGAGGCCGAGGGCGAGCGCCCACAGCGGCACGGCGAGATGCGATACGAAGTGGACCCCGGTGTACGACGGCCGCGGGGCGCCCGGCGCCGCCATCGCCACCAGCTCGGCGGGAAAAACGATCCCCGCCATGCCCAGTTCCCGGTCACGGCCCGGGCCCCTGTCGCCGCCCCGCACCCACGCCGCGAACGGCAGCGCCTGGACCGCCACGATCGCGACGGCGAGGGCGAGCGCGGCGAGGGTGCGACGGCGCGGCGCCAGCACGAGAGCGACGAGGCCGGCGACGAGCGCGAGCGCGGGCTCCGCGGCCAGGTACGCGAGCGCGAGGAAGCCGGCGGTCGCCGGCAGGCTGCCGGCCAGCGCGGCGCCCCACACCCACGGCATCCAGGCGAGGGACTCGAGGTTGTTGAGGACCCCGACCGCGGCGAGCACCGGCCCGGCCGCGAGCACGCTCCACCCGGTCGCGACGTCGAGCCATCCCGCGGCGCCGAGGCGGCGCGCGAGCAGCGCGCAGCCGACGGCGAGCAACGCCAGGTGGAGGCCAACCTCCACCCCGACCGCCGCCCGGGCCGGGAGGACGGCCGCGAGCCACGCCGGCGGGTACAGGAGCGCGCTCTGCGGGTTGGCGAAGAACGGCTCGCCGCACCCCGCGTCGGGGTCCCAGAACGGACCGCGCGCGCCGGTCACGACCGCGGCCGTGCGCTGCCGCAGCGGGACGAAGTAGCTCGGCAGGTCGCCGGCGGCGGGGGCCCACCCGAGCAACGCCGCCAGCGCCAGCGCGAGCCCCGGCGCGGCGGCCGCAGCCAGGCGCCAGCCGGGCCTCACGGCCCCTCCCCGAGCGCCGCGCGCAGCCGCGCGACCGCCGCCGGATCGGGCGAAGCCAGCGCCCGTTCGTAGGCGGTCACGAAGCTGCGCCCCCGCGCCTCCCGCACGATCGCCTGCGCGCGGCCCAGCGCGGCGCGGGCCGCGCCGATCTCGCCCTGCGCCAGGTGCAGGTACGCCAGCTCGACCCACGCGGGCGCGCAGTTCGGCTCGAGGCGGACCGCGGCGTTGAAGGCGTCGCGCGCGCCCGGCCGGTCGCCGAGCGCGAGGAGCGCCCGCCCCTCGCCGACCGCCGCCCAGACGTCGAGCGGGTTGGCGCGGCGGGCGTGCGCGAACGCCGCCGCGGCCGCCGCGGCAAGGTCGGCCTCGTCGCGCACGCCGGCGCGCGCGAGCCGGAGGTTCCCGAGCGCTTTCCAGGCGCGGGCGAACCGCGGCCGCTCGGCGCAGGCGCGCCACGCCTGCGCCTCGGCGTCCGCGAGCGCGGCATCGGTGGGCCGCCGCGCGCCGCCGGCGGCCTCGGCGGCCTCGACCAGGCGCTCCGGGGACGGCCCCGCGCCCCAGTCGGCGAGGGCGAGGACCGCCGCCGCGGCGACCGCGGCCGCAATCAACGCCGCGGCGGTCGCCGGGCGCGCACCGGCGCGGCGCGCCGGGCGCGGCCGGTCGAGCACGCTGCCGAGCGCCAGCGCCGCCATCCACGCCACCGCGGGCACCATGAGCTGCGAGTTGACCGCCGAGGTGACGCCGACCGCCGCCGCCACGCTCCACGCCGCGGGACCGCGGCGGCGCACCGCGGCGGCCACGCTCGCGAGCAGGCCGGCGGCGAGCACCGCGCCCGGGATCCCCAGCGCCGCGGGGACCGCGAGGAGGTCGCTCTCGGCGAGGTCCGGAAGCCGCGCGAAGCGGGCGAACTCGCCGTCGCGGGGAAAGTTGTGCGCCAGCGCCGCGTCCGCGTACCCGCCCGGCCCGCACCCGAACGGAAGCTCGGCCGCCGCGACCCGGGCGACCACGCCCCAGATGCGGAGGCGCTCGTAGCGCAGCGGGTCGCGGTCGCGGACGAACCGGAACGCGAGACCGAGCACGGCGGCCGCCGCGACCAGCCCCGCCGCGAGCGCCAACCCGCGACGGCGGCGGCCTGCGAACCCCCACGCCACCGCCACGAGGCACGCTCCGATCAACGCGGCGCGCGAGCCCGAGGCGACGACCCCGGCGGCCGCGAGCGCCATCAGCGGCACGCGCGCGCCGAGCGGCAGGCGCAGCGCCGGCGCGAGCGCGAGGCCGAGGAGAGCGGCGGTGGCGGAAGCGTTGGGGTTGCCGAACGGGCCGGCCGGCCGTGCGGCGTGGGCGGCGCGTTCCGCCACCATCCAGGCGGCGGCGCACGCGCCGCCCGCGACGACCGCCAGGCGGCCCCACGCCGCCGCCCGCGGCCGGGCCGCCACCAGCAGCAGCGCGAGCGCGACCAGGCCCGCGGCCAGCACGCGGGCCGCGTCGTACGCCGCCACCGGACGCAGCGCCGCGTCGAGCGCCGCCCACGCCAGCATCGCCGCCAGCCAGAGCGCGGGCCCCCGGCGCAACGCTCCGGCGCCGCTCGTCCATGCGAGCGCCAGCGCGGCGGCGACGGTGGCCACGGCGACCGCGGGCCGGACGACCGGCCCGTCGGCCGCCAGCACCCACGCGGCAGCCACCGGGACGAGCACGGCGGGGGCGAGCTTCAGCGCGGCCGGGCGCACGCCGCCTCCAGCTGCGCAAGGTCGCCGCGCCACGGCGCCCGCCGGCGCGCCTCGCGCACCCACACGAGGGCCTCGCCGGGGCGCCCTGGGCGAGCAGGAGGCGCCCGCGGGCTTCCGCCCAGGCGGCCGAGCGCGGTTGCACCCACCACCGCGCCGCGAGCTCGCCGTCGACGAGCGCGAGCGCGGCGGGTGCGGCTCCCGGTTCGAGAGCGTATCCGGCCGCCATCTCCACCGGGGTGACGGTCCACGGCGCCCAGCGGGCGGCGGCGAGCGCCGTCTCGACCGCCGCGGGCGGCGGCAGCGCGGCGGCGGCCGACGCCGCGGCCTCGCTCCGCCACGACAGCGCGGCCAGGAGGGCGCCGCCGGCCAGGAGGGCGGTCAGCGCGGGCGCGGGGACGGGCCGTCGCGGCGCGGGCCACACCCGAGAGGCGAGCGAACCCGCCAGCACCGCCCAGGGGAGCAGCACCTCCGGCCTGTAGGCGGAGAAGTCCACCAGGTTGTGGAGGGGGACCGCCGCGACGGCGAGCGCCAGCGCCGGGTGCTCCCGCCACCCGAGCCGGAGCAGGCGCGCGAGCGCCCAGGCGCCGGCCACCAGGAGCGGGATGCCCGCGACGCCGAACTCGGCGAGGAGCTCGAGCGGGCGTGCAGTGGGCGTACGGGGTGATGTTCGCGGCGCCCGTCGGCGCCGCCAGGCCGGCCTGCCCGACCCCGCCGAGGCCGACGCCGAGCCAGGGGTGGTGGAGGAACACCCAGGCGGCGGTGCGCCAGTTGACCCAGCGCAGCCGCAGCGGCTCCAGGCGCGCGAGGTCGCCGCGCCCGGCGAGGACCGCGGCGGCCAGCACCACGAGCGCGGCCGCCGCGGCAACGCCGGCGCGGCGCGAACGCCGCCGCGCCAGGAGCGCGAGCAGCAGGGCGCCCGCGACCCCCACCGCGGCGAGCGAGCGGCTCAACGCGACCGCCGCGCCCGCCAGCGCCAGGAGGGACCCCCACCCCGCACGGCGCCAGCCCGCGGCGCGCAGCAGCCGCTCGCCGAGGAGCGGGGCCGCCATCACCATCAGGATCGCGAAGTGGCCGGGGAGGGCGGCGGTGCCGAACACCCGCGCCGTCGCGAGCCGAGCGGCGGCCGCCGCTCGCCACCCCGGCGGCAGCGCGCCGACGAGCGTGGCCGCCCGTTCGAGCCCGCCGCACGCCTGCCCGATCGCCACCAGCGAGGTCAAGGCGAGGCCGGCGGCGACGAGCCCGAGGAGGCGGCCGGACGGCGCCCCGATGCGCGCCATCCCGAGCAGCAGCGCCGCGGCGGCGAACAGCAGGGTGTGGCCGAGCGCGAGTTCGTGGTCGGCGGCGACGAGCCAGGCCAGGGCGAGGACGACGCCGCCGGCGAGCCACCAGCCGGGGCTCCCCAGGCGGCGCTCCTCCGGCGGGAGCGCCAGGACCGCCGTCAGGAGCACGGCCCAGAGCAGGGGGGAAAAGCCGGCGCACGAGGCGGCGCACCACCCGGCCGCCACGCCGGCGCACGCCGCCACGATCGCGATCCTCCGCGCCCCCACGGCGGCAGTCTAGCGTGGATCGCCCGCCCCCTCCGAGCCCTGCCCGCGCCGCCGGCACAAAGAAAAGGGGGGACGCTGGGTCCCCCCTTGGGCGTGCAACAGGGCGGCAACGTCAGTTGGTCTGCTGACCTTCCGGCCAGGCGTAGAACTGGCCGTTGGAGAACACGATCGCGGCGTCGAAGTCGGTCGTCGTGCGCCCGGGCCTCCGACTGCCCCGCCGTCACTCTTGCCCTGCGAGTAGATGGTGTAGCCGGTGCCGACGGTGGTAGCCCCCTGCCACAGCATCGGCTGGTTCCAGCCATCGACGAGGGGCAGGCGCTTGATGTACGTCGGCTCGATGTACGTTTGGATGGTGGAGATGGCGCCGTCCGCGACCTTGGGGTAGTAGTTGAAGTCCACCTGGTACGACTCGACCGCCGTCGCGATCGAGCGCATGTCCGCCATCGTCCGCTTCTGGCGGCCGCGGTTGATGGCGTTCAGCAGGTTCGGGATCGCGATCGCCGCGATGATGCCGATGATCGCGACCACGATCAGCAACTCGATCAGCGTGAAGCCCTTTTGTTTTCTCATGGAATCCTCCTGTCGGACTGGGTTTGAAGCAAGGCCCGTGCCACGTGTGGTTCTTGTGGTCCCGCCGTTTGGTGACGCCCAGCGTCACTCACGCGGCCGCAAAGTGCCACCCTGCGGCACATCAGTTGCTCTGGATCCCTTCCGGCCACTGCACGAAGATGCCGTCCGCCATGACGATGTCGTCGGCGAGGTGCGTCGTCGGGCCGGGCGTGAGCGAGCCTTGCGCCACCCCGTCGCTCCCCAGGCTGCGGAGCGTGTAGTTCAGCCCCTCGCTCTCGTAGAGCATCGGGGTGCGCCAGGCGTCGGCGGTGGCGAGCGTTCGCACGTAGGTCGGGATGAGGTACTCCGTCAGGCTCCCCACCTCGCCGCTCGCGAGGCGGGGCACGAAGCCGAAATCGGTGGCGTAGCTCGAGACCGCGGTGGCCACCGCTCGCAGGTCCGCCATCGTGCGCTTCTGCCGCGCCCGCTGGATCGCCGAGTTCAGCGCCGGGATGGCGATCGCGGCCAGGATACCGATGATCGCCACGGTGATCAGCAGCTCGATGAGGGTGAACCCCTGCGGTCGTTCGCGCATCGTCTCCAAGTTGGTTCTGCAAGAGACGCGCCAATGATCCAGCCCACTTCGGGCCGGGCGGATTCGCTACACTCGCGTGCGGTGCTCTCGCGCGCGAAGTTGCCGCCGGTCCTGCTCGTGGCGTTCTGGGCCGCGCTCTACCTTCCGCACCTGTTCGCGGGCCAGACCCTCCCCGCGCGCGACGTCGCGGCCACCCAGATCCCCTGGCGGACGGTGTGGCGCGCGCAGGTCGCGTCCGGGTCGGCCCCGCTCTGGGACCCGACCTCGAACGGCGGGCGGCCGCTGCTCGCCAACCCCAACGCGATGGCCGCCTACCCGGGGACGCTGCTCTTCCTTCTCCTGTCCCCTGAAGCCGCGGCCGGCTGGCACCTCGCCCTCCACCACCTGCTCCTCCTGCTCGGCTGCTACCGTCTGGCGCGCCGCAGCGGCGCCGCTCGCGGCGCTGCCGCGGTCGCGGCGGCGGCCGCGGGCACCTGCGGGGTCGCGTGGTCGAGTTTGACGTTCCTCAACTCGCAGGCGTCGCTGGTGTGGGCGGTGTGGGCGCTGGCGACGGCGGTCCCCGCGCCGGCGCCGGGACCGCCGGCGCGCGCTCGCGCGCTGGCGGCCGGCGCGTTCCTCGGCCTGGCGTTCCTCGCCGGCGAGCCGGTCACGGCCGCGCTCGGGGCCGCCGCCTGCGCCGCCGTGACGCTGGCGTGGTGGCGGCCGCGCCCGTGGGTGCACGTCGCCGTCATGGCGGGCGCCGCGGGGATGCTCGCGGCGCCGGTGCTGGTCCCGCTCCTGGCGATCTTCCCGGAGACGGTCCGCGGCGGGCTCGCCCCCGCCGCGGGGGCGCTCGCGGCCGACGCCCTGGCGCCGCGCCGCTTCCTCGAACTCGTCTTCCCCGACCTCCTCGGGGCCCCGCTCGGCACGCTCACCTCCGGCTTCTGGGCGGCGCCCTCGTTCCCCTGGCAGCGCTACTTCCCGCTCATCTTCCTCGGCGCCGTCCCGCTGCTGGCCCTCCCGTTCGCCGCGCGGCGCCCGCGCCTGGCGCCGTGGTGGGGGCTGGCCGCCGCCGGCGCGGCCGGCGCCACGGTTCTCGCGTTCCCGGCGGTGGCCGCATGGGGCCAGGACGTGCCGGGCCTCGAGGGGATGCGCTTCGCCATCAAGTTCCTGGTGCTCGTCGTGCTCGCGCTGCCGCCGCTGGTGGCCGCCGGCTGGAGCGCGTTGGCCGGCAGTTGGCTGTCGGGAGGGCGGCGGGCCGCCCGCGCCGCCGCCCTGGGCGCGCTCCTCCTCGCCCCGGCCGCGCTCGCCCCCGGCGCCCTGCTCCGCCCGGTCCTCGCGGCGCTGTACCCGGCCTCCCGCCAGGCGCTCGCCGAGTTCCCGGCCGCGGCGTTGCGGCGGGCCGCGCTGACCGACTGGGCGGCGCTCGCCGCGCCGCTGGCGGCGGTGGCGCTCGCCGGGCCATCCGCGCTGGTCGCCACGGCCGCGGCGCTCGCGGCCAACGCCGCCGCCGCTTCGGGCGTGCTGCTCTTCGCCGGCGACGCGGCCTGGGCCGCGCCGCCGCCTCTCCTCGCCGCCCTCCCCTCCCGCCCGGTCGTCGCGGTCCTGCAGTCCGCCGCGCCGCCCGCGCACGAGGCCTCGCCGCTCGCGAGGTTCTGGCGCATGCACCGCGAGCTTCTCCCCGAAGCGGGCACGCGGTGGGGGGTCGCGTACGTGCTCACCCGCGGTCCGGACGGCCTCGAGCCGGTGCGCCAGGAGCTCCTCGCCGCCGCCTCGGCCTCCATGGATCCCGCCGAGCGCGCGCGACTCGCCGCCGCGCTCGGCGCGAACGCGGTGATAGCCGCCTCCCCGCTCGCGGGATGGCAGGGCGCGACGGTCGACGGCCTCTGGGTCGGCACGGTGGCGCACCCCTCCCCCCGCGCCTACCTCGCCCGTCGCCTCCTCCCGGCCGACACCATCATGGCCGCCGCGACGATCATGGCCGCCGAGAGCTTCCGGCCGGGGGAGGACGCGGCGGTTCCCGGCGGCGGCGGGGCGGTCGCCGCCGGCGGCGGCGCCCTCCGCGAGCTCGCCGGGCCGCCGCACGACCGCCGCTTCGACATCGAGGCCGACGGCCCGGGCCTGCTCGTGGTGCAGCAGAGCTTCATGAGCTGCTGGCGGGCGCGCGTGGACGGCCGCCCGGCCGCGGTCGAACCGGCCAACGGCGCGTGCATCGGCGTCCGCGTCCCCGGCGGACGCCACCGCGTCGAGCTCGCCCTGGACCCCGTCCCGTACCGCGTCGGGCTCGCGGGGCCGGTGCTGCTCCTGCTGTTCGCCGCCCTCAACCTGGCGGCGGGCTCATCGCGGGGCCGCGCGGCGTCCAGCGGTGGCGCGGCGCGTACGAGCCCGGCCACCCCACCGGCGCCGTGACCGTGAACGCGAGCGCCTCGCAGGCGTAGTCGTAGGCGAGGCCTCCTTGGGCGTGCACGGCCGCGTCCACGAGGTAGCGTCCCGGCGCCAGCTCGAGGCGCGGGAACTCGAGGGTGATCTCGCCGCTCCCCGCGAGGCGCTCGGGCCGCCAGCCGTCGAGCTCGGTGTTGCTGCCGAAGACGTGGCTTCCGTCCTCGCGGTTGATCGCCACCCCGAACACGAAGTCCTCCTGCGGCACGCGCACGGTGTAGGCGATGCGGACCGCGGCACTCTCGCCGCTCGCCAGCAGGCGCAGCGGGCGGCCGGCGGCGTCCACCAGCTCGACCGCGTCGAGGCTCACCGCGCCGTTCCCCCACCGGCGCGCGCTGCCGGCCGGCTCGCCGGCGCCCGCCTCCTCGCCGGCGACGTCGGACCGGTAGCGAGCCACGGCGACCCCGGCCGGCGCGGTCATCACCGGCGCGCCGCCGCGCAGGTACAGGGCGCGCTGCGCGAGCTGCTCGACGAGCCCGAGGTCGTGGCTCACCAGCAGGATCGCGGTGCCGCGCCGCTGCAGCCTGGCGATGCGGTCGAGGCAGCGGTGCGCGAACGCCTCGTCCCCGACCGCGAGGATCTCGTCCACCACCAGGACGTCCGGCTCGACGGCCACCGCGACCGCGAAGCCGAGCCGGACGTACATCCCCGAGGAGTACGTCTTCACCGGCTGGTCGAGGAACGGGCCGATCCCGGAGAACTCGACGATCTCCGGCAGGCGGCGCAGCACGTCGGCGCGCGACAAGCCGAGCATCATCCCGTTGATGACGGCGTTGTCCCGCCCCGAGATCTCGGGGTGGAACCCGGCGCCGAGTTCGATCAGGGCCGTGACGCGACCGTCGACCTCGACCGCGCCCGTGGTGGGCCGCAGGATGCCGGCCACCAGCTTGAGCAGCGTGGACTTCCCCGAGCCGTTCGGCCCGATCACCGCGAACGTCTCGCCGTGCCCGATCTCGAGGTCCACCCCCTGCAGCGCCAGGAACCCCCGCCCCACCTGCCGCGCCCGCCACAGCTCGCCGTGCAGCAGCGCCCCCTTGAGCGAGTGCAGCCGCCCCCGCGGGGTGTGCATCGGGTAGCGCTTGGAGACCGCGGCGAGCCGGACGGCCGGGCGCTCGCTCACACCGTCTCCGCGATCGTCTCGCGCAAGCGCGAGAAGACCCAGGCGCCCACCAGCCAGAAGACGAGCGCGACCGCGGTTGCCCACGCCCACATGAGCAGGGAGGGGACCACGCCGAGGAGCACCACGTCGCGGTAGACCTCGATCAGCGGCGTCACCGGGTTCGCCTCGATCAACCGCCGCAGCAGCCGCACCGGGATCCTGTCCAGGGTGTAGATGATCGGGGTGGCGAAGAAGGCGAGGTTCAGCACGTTGTGGAGCAGGTCCTTGAGGTCGCGGAAGTGGACGGCGAGCGCCGCCACCGCGAGGGCGAGGCCGCCAACGGCCAGGACCCAGAGGAACAGGGCGAACGGCAGCAGCACGACGGTCCAGGGGAAGCGCAGCAGGCCCATGCCGGCGGCCACGGCGGTCGCCGCGAGCAGCACGGGCAACGCCAGCAGGTGGTGCACGAGGTGCGAGAGGACCGTCACCGCCGGGAACACCTCCGGCGGGCACACGACTTTCCGCAGGAGCGGACCGTTGTCCGCCAGGACGATCGCGGAATCGAGGAGCGCCCCCGATCCGAACAGCCAGGGGAGCAGCCCCGCGAACAGGAAGATCGGGTACGGCACGTTGCTCGTCGCCCGCGCCGGGATCACCCAGGTGAACACCGCGGCGTACACGGCGAGCAGGAGCAGCGGGTTGAGCAGCGACCACAGATAGCCGAGGAACGTCCCGCGGTAGCGGGCCTTGAGGTCGCGCGCGACGAGCACGCCCACGAGGCCGCGGTTGCGGTAGAGGGAGGCGACCACGCCCGCTGGCGGAGCGCCGGCGCTCACGCCCCGCCGCCCCGCGACTGCCGTGCGCCGCCCTGCCGCGCGAACGCATCGTAGTCCTCGACCTTGCCGTTGTGGATCCAGTAGTCGCCCAGCGTGTGGACGATGTCGCCGTCGTCGTCGAAGGCGATCGCGCCGGTCACGCCGGCGAGTCCGGAGAGCGCGTGCAGGCGGCGTGCGACCTCGCGGCCCGTCGGCTCCGCCGGCCCCTCGAGCGCGGCCAGCGCCGCCAGCGCGGCGTCGTACCCGTGCGCGGCGTAGATGTCGGGCATGAGGTTGTAGGTCGCCAGGTAGTCGCGCACGAACGACCGCACCGGCTCGCGCTGCGAGGTCACGTCGACGCCCGCGAGCGGGAAGAACACGCCCTCCGCAAGCGACGCCGCGCGCACCAGCAGCGACGCGGCCGAGAACGCCGAGGTCGTGCAGATCGTGCCCCGGTACCCGAGACTGCGCAGCAGCCGAACCCCGGCCAGGATCGCCTCCCCGTAGCCGCACACGTACACGCCGTCCGGCGCGTGCCGGTCGATCGCCTCGCGCACCTGGGCGTGCCAGCCCGTCTCGTCGAGACGGATCGAGCCCGTGATCCGGCCGCCGTGGCTCGTGAACTCGCCCACGAACACCGGGAGCAGCCCCCGGGTGTAGTCGTTGTCCTCCTGCAGGACCATCACCGTGCGGACGCCGCGCGTCACCGCGAGGAAGTCCGCCGCCTTGACGCCCTCGAGCTCGTCCGAGGGGTAGACGCGGAAGAAGAAAGGCGAGCGACCGCTGAGGTTCGGGGCGGACGCGGAGGGGGAAAGCAGCACGCGCCCGGCCCGGTCCGCCACCGGAATCATGACCTTGGCCTCCGCCGAGGTGACGCCGCCGATGACGAGCACGGCCCCGCTCTCGAACAGCGCTTCGGCCGCGCTTGCCGCGCGCGTCGGGTCGGACCCGGAGTCGCGATAGAGCACCTCCAACCCCTGAGGCGCCGTGCGCCTGGCCTGCGCCTCGTCGAACGCGAGCTTCACCCCGCTCTTGACGGAGGCGCCGTAGACGGCAGCTTCCCCGGTTTCGGGGATCACGACCCCGATCCGGAGGGGTGGGTTGCACCCGCCAGCGGCCATCAGGACCGCCAGCACGGCGGCACGCCGCATCATCGGATTCCTCCCGCCGCCTCGTCCACGAGCCAAAATTTCCGCGCAGAAGGGCGCGATCCGAGGGTAGAGAGATCGCCTGCGGCCGTCAACCTGACGCGCGCCCGCAGGCCGCCCCGGCCTAGAGCAGCTCGTCGCGCCCCGCCTCGCGCAACTTCGCGACGAGCTCCTTGACGCGCTGCACCTGGTCCTTCGGCACCACCAGCACCGCGTCGCGGGTGGCGACCACCACCAGGTCCCGCACCCCCAGCGCCGCCACCAGCGGGCCGTCCGAGACCAGCACGCAGCGCTCGCTGCCGAGCGCCACCACGTCGCCCATCGTCACGCCCTCCGGCGACGCCGGCAGCAACTCCGCGAGCCCCAACCACGACCCCACGTCGGACCACTCGAAGTCCACCGCCACGGCCCACACCGGCGACGCCTTCTCCATCACGCCGAAATCCACCGAGACCCGCGGCAGCTGCGGGTAGTGCCGGGCGAGCGCTTCGGCCTCGCCCAATTCGTCGGCGGCCGCCATCATGGCGTCGAGGCCCGCCGCCAGCCCCGGGAGGTGGGCTCGGATCGCGCCCTCGATCGCCGCCACGGTCCAGGCGAACATCCCCGAGTTCCAGCGGAAGTTCCCGGCCGCCATGAACGCCTCGGCGCGGGCGCGCTCCGGCTTCTCCACGAAGCGCCGCACCGCGTAGACCTCGTGGCCGGCGGCGGCGCCGACGCGGTCCCCCAGTTCGAGGTAGCCGAACCCGGTCTCGGGCCTGGTGACGCGCAACCCCAGGGTCACGAGCCCGCCCCGCTCAACCGCGGTCGCTGCCGCCGCGGCGAGCGCGGCGCGCAGCGTCGCGCCGTCGGGGACCACGTGGTCGGCCGGCACCACGACCATGACGGCGCCGGGCGAGGTGCGGGCGAGACGCCACGCAACCCAGCCGACGCACGCCGCGGTGTCTCGCCCGGCCGGCTCGGCGAGGACGTTCTCGGCGGGCAGCCCGGCCAGGTCGTCCCGCACCGCATCCACGAGGAGGGACGACGTCACGACCAGCGTGCGCGAAGCCGGCACGAGCGGCGACAGCCGCTCGACCGCGGCCGCGAGCAGCGACCGTCCTTGGGCGAACGGGAGGAGTTGCTTGGGGCGGCAGCAACGCGACAGCGGCCAGAAGCGCGTGCCGGCGCCGCCCGCCATCACGACCGCGACCAGAGGCGTCGTCTCAGCCGATGAGCTCATACAGCCCCCGCAGGTCACGGATGCGGACGTAGCCGTCCGTGAACGTTCCGGCGCGGTCGACGAGCACCGCGCGCATGCCGGCGCTCTCGGCGCCCCGGACATCGTCGAGCGGCGAGTCGCCGACGTGCACGCACCGTCCGGCCGCGACCCCGAGCCGCTCGGCGGCGCGGCGGAAGATCTCCGGCCCCGGCTTCTCCACCCGCTCGAGCGAGGAGACGAGCACCGCGCTGAAGAAGCCCGCGAGCCCGAGCCGCTCGAGCAGCGCCGGCAGGCGGGAGTCCCAGTTGGAGACGGCCGCGAGACGGAGGCCGCGGGCGGCAAGGCGGTCGAGCACCTCGGGCACCTCGGGGAAGACGTGCCAGAGGGCCGGCTCGGAAAACGCCTCCATCAGCTCGGCGAGCACGGGTTCCCACGGCGCCGCATGGTCGAGGCGCGCGAGCACCCGGCGCAGGAACTCGCCCCACCACTCCCACTCGCTCCCCTTGACCTGGTGGTAGCGGTCCAGCCCGCGCGGGTGCGCCTGCGTGAGCTCCGACCACACCTCGGCGAACGCCGGCGCGACCTCCGCCGCCGCGACCGGCGCCCCCCAGCGCGAGAGGGCATCGGCGTACACCTGGGCGGCGCCGGGGCGGCACTCGATGAGCGTGCCGCCCACGTCGAAGAGCACCGCCTGTGGGGAATCGTCCTGTCGCACCCGAGGTTGCCTCCACCGTCGTCCCGACGCGCTATTCTACGCGCGGCGGCACAACGGGGAGGATCCATGCCCATCACCTGCTCACGCTGCGGCAACGCCGGCGAAGCGATGCCGCAGCCGCCGATGCCCACCGCCCTGGGGGCGGAGATCCAGCGGAACGTCTGCCCGGCGTGCTGGCAGGAGTGGCTGCGCACCCAGGTCATGCTGATCAACGAGTACCGCCTGAACCTCGTGGACCCGGAAGCGCGCAAGTCGCTCGAACGGGAGATGCGCGCGTTCCTGAACGTCCCGGCCAGCCGCCCGGAGTGACGCCGCTCGCCCGCCTCGCCCGCTCGATGTTCGCCGCCGCCGTCGCGGCGGTCGCGCCCGACGCGCTCGTGCGCCGAATCGGCTTCACCCCCGGCGGCATCGAGTTCGACGGGAGCGTCCTTCACCCGCACGGGAAGTTGCACCTTGTCGCGCTCGGCAAGGCCGGGCCGGGCCTCGCGGCAGCGTTCCTGCGCCGCAGCCGGCGCGCGCCGGACTCGGTGTTCGTCCTCGCCCCCGACGGCGCGCCGACGCCGGCGTCGGTCGCAGAGGTCACCCGCTTCGCGGCGCACCCGGTGCCGGATGGACGCGGCGCCGCCGCGACGGGCGAGTTGCTGGCGGCGCTGGCGGCCGCGGCCCCCGATGACGGCGTGGTCGTCCTCCTCTCGGGGGGGAGCTCGGCGCTGCTCGCCGCGCCGTTGCCTGGCGTGGACCTCGACGAGGCGGCGGCGCTCACCG
Source organism: uncultured Acidobacteriota bacterium (assembly GCA_963727205.1). GTDB lineage: Bacteria > Acidobacteriota > Thermoanaerobaculia > Thermoanaerobaculales > Thermoanaerobaculaceae > RBG-13-68-16. Next base: position 52,493 of record CAVSFQ010000001.1, read on the forward strand.
CCGCGCTGCTGGCGGCCGGAACGCCGATCGCCCAGCTGAACGCCGTGCGCAAGCACCTGTTCGCCGCCACCGGCGGCCGTCTCGCCGCAGCCACCCCTGCGCCGCTCCTGACGCTCATCCTCTCGGACGTCCCCGGCGACGACCTCGCGGTGGTCGGCTCGGCGCCCACGTCCGGCGACCCCACGACCTTTGCCGACGCCCTCGCGGCGCTCGAGCGCGCCGGCGTCGCGGCGGCGTTCCCCCGCGCCAGCAGCATCCTCGCCGAGGGAACCCGCGGCGGGCGCGCCGAGTCGCCGAAGCCCGGCGACTCCCGGCTCGAACGCGCGGCCACGCGCCTGCTGGGCTCGAGCGCCGAGGCCCTCGCCGCCGCCGCGGCGACCGCCCAGGACGCGGGCCTGCGCACGTTGGAGGTGACGCGCGCGCTGTGCGGCGAGGCGCGCAGCGCCGGCATTACGCTCGCGGCGCTGGCGGCGAGTCTGGCTCCAGGGGAGGCGATGGCACTGCTGCTCGCCGGGGAGACGACCGTCCGCATGCGCGGCCGCGGCCGCGGCGGCCGCAACCTCGAACTCGCGCTCGCGGCTGCGTGCGGCCTCGCGGACGTCCCGGAGCGCTGTCTGCTCGCCGCCGGCAGCGACGGTGTGGACGGCAACTCGCCGGCGGCGGGCGCGGTGGTGGACGGCGCCACGATCGGCCGGGCCGCGGCGAGGGGACGCGACGCCGCCGCGGCGCTCGCGGGCAACGACGCCTGGGGGTTCTTCGACGGGCTGCCCGAGGCCGTCGTCACCGGTCCCACCGGTACCAACGTGGCGGACCTCGTGTTCGTGCTCGCCGCCGGTGCCGTCCCCGATTTCCTGCCGGCGGCCGCGGCGCTCACCCACCGCGCCCCCTCGGTCCCGAGCGGCGTCCTGCCGCGAGCCGGTCGTCGCACGCGTTGACCGGCGCGCGTTCGACGACGAATTGGCTACACTGGCGGCGATGATCCTCCACCCCACGGCCGACGGGTGCGTGGCGATCGCGCAGTCCGCCCACGCCTTCCTCGCGTTCCAGATCGCCGAGCACTGGGGAAACCGGCTGACCCCGCGCCCGTCGCCCCGCGCCGAGACCCTCGCCGCCGTACTCCTCCACGACGCCGGGTGGGACGGACGCGAGGAGCCGCGCCTGGACCCCGACGGGCGCCCGGTGGCGTTCGACACCCTCCCCGAGGAGGAGCACGAGGCCGTCTGGGCCTCCGCGGTCGAGCGCGCCGGCGTGCGCGGCCGCTACGTGGCGTACCTGGTCTCGCACCACGTCGCGAACCTCGCCGAGTCCGGCTCGCATCACCGCCATCCCGAATTCGTCGCCGCCCAGCAGGCGCTGCGCGCCCGACTCCGGGACGGGCTCGCGACCGACCGGCGCTACCAGGCCGCCTTCGGGTCCGACGCCGACGCGGTCAACCGCGCCGTGGTCCGCCTGGCCGACGCCCTCGCCGTACACCTCGCCCGCGGGGCGCAAGGAACGACGGTGCTCGCGGACCTGCCGCGCCGCGACGGCGTCGCGCCTTTGAGCCTCACGCAGGTGGCGGAGCGCACCTACCGCCTGCGCCCGTGGCCGCTGGTCGGCCGGCGCCTCGACGTCACCGCCGAGGGGCGCCTGCTCCCGGCCAGCCGCTTCCGAGACCAGGCGGCGCTACGGGCGGCGTGGGCGGCGGCGCCCACCGTGCGCCTCGCCTGGACCCTCCTTCCCCCGGCCGAGGTCGGGCGGTGAGGCCGCGGGGAACGCTCCGACGGGACGACATCGCTTTGCGCGTGCGCTCGCTGCGGCCCTTTCCGCACGAGGTCGTCGCCTTGGCGTTCGTCGCGGCCGGCATCGTCGTCCTCGAACGGCTGCCGGTGACCTACCCCCGCACCGCCCTGTTGCGCGTGTGGGCCGTCCCGATCGCCGTGGTCTGCGGGCTCGCCCTCGCGCTCGCTCTCGCGGCCGGGTTCCTGCGGCGGCGACGCGGCGAGCCGGGGCTTGACCCGGTGGCGGATGTGTTGCTCTTGCTCCGAACGGGTATCGTTCTCGTGCTGACTCTGTCGGTGCACTTCCTGCTCAAGAGCTTCATCTACCTGATCAACCCCCGGGTGTGGGATCGCCAATTGGACCGGCTCGATCAGGCGATCCATCTCGGTATTTCCCCTTCGACCTTTCTCACCACCCTGTTGCACAACGGGCTCTTCCTCCATTTTGTGGACATCGTTTACTCAGGCCTGTACTTCTTTGTCATCGTCGGCTACACCGCGATCCTCCTCGGACTGCTGCCGCCGCGACGGAAGCTCGCGTTCACCGCGGCCTTCCTCCTGGTCTGGATCGTCGGAGCGGTGATCTACATCGCGCTGCCAACGTGGGGCCCGGTCTTCGTCTTCCCGGACGAGTTCGTCGGCACCCTCCAGTCCATGCCCACGACGGCGACGGTCCAGCGGGCGTTGTTCCGAGAGATCTCGTCCCTGGTGCGCAACCCGCTCGGCCCCCGCGTCGTTCATTTTGGATGTGTGGCGGCGTTCCCCAGCTTGCACGTGGCCGTGATCGCGCTGTTCACGCTCGCGAGCCGTACGATCTCGCGGCGCTGGTTCCAGGTGAACCTCCTCCTGCTCTCGATCATGGTGGTGGGGTCCGTGATCACCGGGTACCACTACCTCGTGGACAGCTACGCCGGCTTGATCCTGGCCGGCGGGTGCTGGTGGGCAGGGGTTGCCGTTTACGACCGCCCCGGACGGAGCGACCCCGAGATTGACACGGCCGCGCCCGCAGTGTAGAAAGGTTGGCCCTGATTTCAGGGGCGGCGTACGTGCTCCGCAGTAGCTCAATGGTAGAGCATCCGGCTGTTAACCGGAGGGTTGGGGGTTCGAGTCCCTCCTGCGGAGCCAATCCCCACCGCTCCTTCCCGCATTCGATCGGCCCGCGCGGCCGGAACCGCGTTCACATCAATGGAAGGTGCCAGGTACGTAAGTAGCGGAAGTAGCATTCGAGCCGCTCACCGCCCGACTTTCCCGGCCAGCTTGCAATCGAGCTCGTCGAGGCGACGCGCGAACCCCGGCTCTCCCGCGCGCCGACGTGCTCCCCGGCGGACCCAGTCACTCACCCCGTCGCGGCTCTTGCCAAGCGCGTCGGCGAGCGCCTTGACGCCCACGCCCCACCGCTCCACCGCCAGCGCCGCCACCAACTCCCGCGCCTCCAGCACAGCCGAGCTCCGCTGCGCGCCCGCCAACTCCCGCATCCCCACCCCGAGCAGCGGCTCGACCCGCGCCAGGAACTCAGCCACCGATGTGCTCGGCCGCATCGGACCGGCGCTGCCTCCCAACGCGTCCAAACCGTGCCCGCTCTCCTCGACCGACGGCTCCGCCGTCCACCACGGCAACTGCTCCAGACGCCCGCCGACCCAGCGCTCGCCGCGCTCGCGTCGCAACAGGCTCAGGTAGGAGTGGAGCGCCTGCCGCCGGGTTCCGCCGAACAACGTGTACACGAGGTCCGCGTCGATCAGCGGTCGCGCCGTCCGCCGCAGGAGCTCGCGATGGCCGCTCCACCGGTACCTCGCAGGGTCGTCCACGATCTTGGCCGTCACCGGGTTCAAGTGGACGTAGGCGAGCAGCCGCAGCAGGGACTCCGTGTCCTGGATCGGCCGCGCTTTGTAGCGTGCCTGCCACAACGGCCCGAGCACCTTGCACCGCCGGTTGAACCCCTGCGTGTACGCGTGCTGGAGAAACCGGATCGAGCGCCACAGCGGCACGCTCGCGGTGCGGACGGCCAGGTGGTAGTGGTTCGGCATGATGCACCACGCCAGCACGGTAAGGCCGTCCCGCTTCTTGACCTCGTGCAGGAGGCTCCAGAATCGCCCGGCCTCGTCCTCGAGCTTGAACGGCGCTTCGCCACGGCCCGCCCGATTGTACAAGTGGTAGATGAGCCCCTCGACGAACACTCTCGGCCGCCGTGGCATTGTGATCTCCTGACCGCGACGCTACCACACTTCAGCTACTTGCGTACCTGGCACCTATTGTGGGATCGCCTAGAACGGGCCCTCTCTGGAGAGGTTTCTCGGGGGCAAGTCCTCTCGGATGGGGAACCGAGCCGAATCGAGCGTCAGCATCCAGGAGATCCCAGAGTTGCGGCTGACGAAAACGCCACGGTCCGTCGCGGCATACAGGACTTCTGGTCGTAGGGAGTCCAGCGCGATGTGAAAGACCGATCCGCGGTCGAGGCCGCCGCCCGCCACCCAGGTAAGGCCCTGATCGAAGCTGACCTGGAGACCGTGCTCACGGGCACCCGCGTAGAGCACGTATGGGCTTCCCGGCGAGACTGCAATGGCAAGCACGTCATCTTGAAGGCTCAGGCAATACCCGACGCTGCCCTCGTCAGTCTTCCACAGACCCAGGTCTTGCTCGCGCGACTCGTAACTCCGAGCGACGAGGGACAGCGCCATGAAGCGCGGCTTGCGCCGATCGGTGGCGAGCGCCTGCACTCGCCCGTCCTTCGGGGGGCAGCACCAAGACGACACGCACCAATCGTCGGTCCTAGCGACCAGGATCCCCTTCGATGAGCCTGCGAGCAACTCCCAAGGTGCCCACGCATCGACTGTCAGGCTGGGCTCCCCGTAGAGCCTGAGCCAGCTTCTTGCATCGTCGGGACTGAGCAACACGCCTAGCTGCGAAGCCGCGGCCCACAGGTCGGAGTCGAGCTTCGCCAACTCGTACACCTGAACGGGCGGTGGGTACATCCCGGCAGGCACGATGCAGCGGCCCCGGGTCCACGATGCTCCTGCATCCTCGGAGCGCCAGACGCAGTCGCCGGTGCCGACGATGAGGCGAGCCGGCCTCGTGGCCTCGATTACGATATCCCAGACTGGCTTCCGCGGTAGCCCGCGATCGGCGTGGCGCCAACTGACCCCGGTGTCCTCGCTTCTGAACAGCTCACCCCTGGCGTTGCCCGCATAGACGATCCGGCCATCGGTAGGATCGACGGTCACCGTATAGATCTGGTTGTCCCAGAGACCTTCGGCTAGGAGCCAGGACTTCCCGCCGTCCCTGGAGCTGTAGAACCCCTGCCAGGTCGACAAGTAGATCCAGCCGGGCTTCACGCTGTCGGTCGCCAGAGTCAGCGGTTGACCCCAAGGTGTCTTCTCGAGGACCTGCCAGGTCAAGCCCCCGTCGCCGCTCCGAAGCAGCTTTCTCCAATCGTGGTTTGACTCGCTCTCACCGATGGCGTAGAGCACGCTCGAGTCCTCGGCGTCAACGTCGATGTCCCCCAAACCCGCCACGCCAGGAGGGAGGGCATAGGCGGATCCTGCCCAGGTCTTTCCTCCGTCGGAGGACGTCTCACGCCTCCCGGCTGTGAAGCGGGTGACGGTCTCGGCCGGCTGGCGCTGCCAAAGCACGGATTCCGTTGACCTCCATTCCCAGGCCTTGGACCAGGTGGCCCCGTCGTCCCTCGTGAGGTAGACACCAGCACAGTCGAACGGCGCGCAGGTCGGCTGCGGGCCATCGACCCACACGTATACTCCCGATGCCGGACTCCAGGGGATGTCTACCTCCCTCGGGATCATGCCGTAACAGAAGCTAGAGCCAACTTTCTTCTCCATCGGTTTCCAGGTATCGCCGCCGTCGTGACTTACGGCGAACGCATGCTCTCCCCACCTCTCGTCCATCTCGGCACCGTACAAATGATGGGCGTCGGTCGGATCGATCGCCGAGACGATGCACTGCCGGCACTTGAGGGGCTCCCAGGTTGCTCCTGCATCGTGGCTTCTCAGGATGCCCTTCTGCGTCCCCACATAGACGACGTTAGGGTCGCTTTCTGCCACGAGGACTGTGCTCATGTGAAGATCCGAGGCAAATGGCCGGATCGAGCGGAACGTCCTTGCCCCGTCCTCGCTCTTCAGCAGGTCGCCCCGGCCCGTAGTGATGTAGACCACCCCCGACCGGCCTGGGGCCACCACGATCTCCTGGGCGGTTGCTGGGGCCTCCGGCGCACCTCGGACGAATGGATACTCCGGTGGCGTGAACTTGCCAACATCGCCAGCGACGGCGATACCTGGCCTGGCGGCCATGAAGCAGAGGGCCACAATCCCGACCTTGGTGGTGGCGAGCAAGAAGCCGCCCCTGGGAATCCTGGCCGGCACACCGCTAACTGCCACCTCGCACCTCCCATGGGTACCGGGTAACACTATCTCACGTTCTCAGCTCAGCTTCGCGCACTCGATGCGCCCGCTGGTGCCGGTCGTGATCCAAATCAGTACCGGGTATGACCATCTCGCCTTCCTGGGGTAGCACCCTCACAACACCTGCCCGATAGGCTCGACGTGCTGCGAAGCGGCCGAACGGTGTACCCCAGGCCGAGGAGCTGTCGTCGATGCGGCGCTCAGGGTGACCTGCGCCGGGTCGGCGCTTCCTTCCGTTCAAGGTGCGAGGAAGACGTTAAAGGTGCCAGGTACGCAAGTAGCGGAAGTAGCCAGAATCGCCCGGCCTCGTCCTCGAGCTTGAACGGCGCTTCGCCACGGCCCGCCCGATTGCGGACGTGGCAGATGAGCCCCTCGACGAAAACTGTCCGCCGCCGTGGCATTGTGATCTCCTGCCCGCGACGCTACCACACTTCAGCTACTTGCGTACCTGGCACCTCTTCCCTCGGTCGGAGCCAGCGACACCCCGGCGCGGCTCGCCCGTCCGGGACCCGCGGGCGCAGGAGCCAATGGCCACCCGCGGCACCGGCGGATTGGACGACACCCCCGCCCACCAATCGGAGGTCCTGCTGCAGGTCGAGAAGCGTGGTGACCCGAAAGGAGCGGAGCAGGACCTCCGCCTGGTGGGGGGGTGGGGGCCAAAACCGCCCAGCGGGCGAAGGCCGATGGCGCCGGAGCGTGCGGGTCCCGAGCGGGCGTCCCGCGGTGGGGTGTCGATGACCCTGAGCGCAGCGAAGGGGACAGCGAGGGGCCCCGCCGCGGGACGCCCTGCTCGGTCGCACGCGCAGGCGGGTCGGAGGGCGGCGCTCGATGCGCCGCCCGAGCGACACGGCCGCAGCCCGCGGGGCAAGACATAAGGCCTCACGCAGTGAAGAGAGACAAGGGTTACGGGGGCGAGCAAGGCCCGAACGCCGCTTCACCCGAGGGACAAGCAAATGGCCTCCACGCAGTGGAAGAGGAATCTGTGAGTTCGAGCGACGGCCCGGAGGCCGAGGGCCACAAGAGGGACAGGCTCACGCAGTGAAAGAGGGCTCCCGGCAGGGCGACTCACGCGGGGGTGAGGTCTGTGCGCTTCGCAACCCGCCCGTCGCGGCACTCGAGGCGGTGTGCCGCCTTGCCGAGCGCGGCGACGGCACCGTCGGCGTCCACGCGCAACGCGCCGCCGGCCGGGATCCCGTAGCCGATCCCTTCGCCCGTCAGCTCGAGCAGCGCCCGCAGCTCCTCCCAGTCGTCCGACTCGGCGTGGCAGTCGCACAGGACCGGGGCGAGGGCGAGGCAAGGGAACCGCTCGGCGGTCGTGTCGTCGTCGGGGTCGGACCAGCGCACCCAACAGCGCGCCAGCATGATGCTGCCCGCCGACAAGCCGACGAACGGCGTGCCGCCGTCATGGAGCTCCTTCAGCAGCGGGATCAGCCCGTGCCTGCCGAGGTGCGCCATGCCGGCCTCGACGTCGCCGCCGCTCACGAACACGAGGTCCGAACCTGCGATGACAGCCCTGGCTACGGCGAGGTCGGCGCGCGCCGAGGCGAGCGCCGCCAGACGCACCTCCCCCGCCCCGGACCGCTGCAGGTACGCCGTGACGAAACGGAGAAAGTCGCGGTCGTCGTCGCTCGCCGCCCCGATGTAGGCGACCGAGGGCCGGGGCCGCCCGGTCTCGGCGAGCGCGGCCACGAGGATCGGGTCGGCGCCCCGCGAGCGCCCGCGCGGGGACCCGGCGAGCAGGTGGACGGGCCGCGGCCGGCCGCTCACCGGAACGCCCCCCTCACCACGCCGCGATCTCCCGCAACGCGGTCAGGGCGAGATCGATCTCGGCGTGGGTGTTGAAGACGTGCGTGGAGATCCGCACCGTCCCCGCGAGCTTCATGCGGTCGTGCAGGATGTGGGCGCAGTGGTAGCCGCCGCTCGCGATGATCTGGTAGCGGTCGCACAGCACCCGGGCGAGCGACTCCTGACTCAGGCCGGCCGCCTCGAGCGTGAACGTGGCGAGGCCGATGCGGCGCTCGAGCGGCGCCGAGCCGGCGACGATCCGGACGCCGGGAATTCCCCGCAGCCCTTCGATCAGACGGCGGCCGAGCGCGAGGGAGTGCGCGCGCACCGCGTCCATGTCGAGCCCGCGCAGGTAGGAAAGCGCCGCGCCCAGGCCCACCGCGCCCTCGATGTTGGGCGTGCCGGCCTCGAAGCGTTGCGGCACGTCGTGCGGCGTGAAGCCGTCGTCGCCGTGGTGGCGCACCATGCCGCCGCCGGTCTGATACAGCGCGAGCTGCGCGAGCCGCTCGCGCTTGCCGTAGAGCACCCCGACCCCCGACGGCCCCAGCAGCTTGTGGCCGGAGAGGACGAGGAAGTCGCAGTCGAGCGCGCGCACGTCGATCGGCAGGTGGCTCGCGCTCTGCGCGGCGTCGACCAGCACCGGGAGGCCGCGGGCGCGGGCGGCCGCGATCCACTGCTCCACCGGCGCGACGACGCCGGTCGTGTTGGAGACCTGCGCGAGCGCCAGCAGGCGCGTGTGCGGCGAGAGCAGGCGCTCGACCTCGTCGTAGCGCGGCATCCCGTCGTCGTCCAGACCGACCGGGACCGCGCGCGCCGCCATCCGCCAGGGGAGGAAGTTGGAGTGGTGCTCGAGCGCCGTCAGCACGACCTCGTCGCCGGGCGCAAACCCGAGGCCGCGGGCGACCAGGTTGACGCCCTCTGTCGAGTTGCGCGTGAAGACGATCTCCGCCGGGGAGGCGTTCAGGAACGAGGCGACCTCCGCGCGCGCGCCCTCGAACGCCTCGGTCGCCTCCTCGGAGAGGACGTGCACGCCGCGGTGGACGTTGGCGGTGTGGCGGCTGTACATGCCGACGACCGCATCGATGACGCAGCGGGGCTTGGGCGCGGTCGAAGCGCTGTCGAGGTAGACGATCGGCCGGCCGTCGACCGTCCGCTCCAGGAGCGGGAAATCCGCGCGGGTGTGGGCCAGCGGGTCGAGCGCGCCGGGCACCGGCGTCACGCGAAGAGCTCCTCGACGTTCCACTCGAACGTCGTCAGAGCGAGCCTGAACTTCCCCGACTGCTCGGGGGCGAGCGCCGGCTCGCGCCGCGCCGTGACCTCGGCGTCGGGGCCGTAGACGTCGCGCGCGAGCGCCGGCAGCGCGGCGGTGAGAGCCTGCTCCGCCCCCTCCTCGGCGACGTAGCGCACCGCGTACCGCCGCGGGCCGGACTGCTCGATCCGGTACGCCAGCAGGCCCTCCGCCGCAGCGATGGCATCGTCGAGCTGCTTGACGGTCACGGCCATCCCGCGCGTGTCGAACGTCAGGTCGCGGACGCGCCCCTCGATCGCCTCCACCGTGAGGCCGTCCGTCCGGCCGCACCGACAGGGAGTGTCGCCGTGCAGGCGGGCGAGGTCGCCGACGTCGAACCGGAGCAGCTCGAACCACGGGTTGCCGAGGGTGGTGACCAGGATCCGGCCGAGGCGCCCGCTGGAGCGCGAAGCCCGCACCGGCTGGATGTCGACGTGGCAGGTGGCCGTGTTCTGGTGGAGGAGGCCCGCCTCGCACTCGGTGAACACGTACCCGGTCTCGGTGGACCCGTACGAGCTCACGACGGGCACAGCCGGGAAGGCGCGGCGGATCTCGCGCAGGTGCAGGCGCGAGGGGAACTCGTACGTCAGCGAGATGCACGCCGGCTGGTGCAGGGGCGTGCCCGAGCGGACGCACGCGCGAGCCAGGACGGCCAGATACGCCGGGTCCGCCTCGATGACGTCCGGTTGGAATCCGCTGAGCTCATCCGCCATCCGCCGGACGCTCGCCGCGTCCCACCGCGCCGGGTCCAGTTCCTGGTTGAGGAAGAGCAGGTTCCCGAGCGTGCGCTCGGCCATCGGCAGCTCGCCGACGTGGCAAAGGTTGCCCGTGCACATCGGCGAGGTGAGGACGGCTTCGCGGTGCGGCCCGCGGTACACCTTCTCGAGCGCCGGATGGACGCGGGCCGCTTCGCGCAACGACCGGTCCCACCACGGCTGGTGCCAGACGACCGCCGCCCGGTCGGCGGTCGTGCCGCTGGTCGTCACGATCTCGATCTCGCCGGCGGCAAAACCGTCGCGCGCGGAAAAACCGCTCCTGACGAACCCGTGCGGCACGTGCGCCCGCAGGTCCGCCCGGGAGAGGACCGGCAGCGCGGCCATCCGCTCCGCCGCCGGCCGGTCCGGGCCGGGGTCGAGCGCCCGCCAGCCCCGGTAGAACGGCACGGCGGCGAGCGCGTCTTCCAGCGCGGCGGCGCAGCGGGCGGAGTAGGGGTCGGATGCCATGGTATTCGGCTCGTCCCACCGTGTGCGGCGCGGGCCTGTTGCCCGGCGCTCGCGCCTACGGTGCGGCGCTCATGATAGCGCGTCTCGGTCCAGATCGCCCGCGCGCGCCGGCCGGCGGACGTTAGCGCAGCAGGAAGAACAACGCCGCGGCCACGGCACCCACGAGCGCGCCGCCGAGGAAGATCACGACCCGGGCCGGCCACGCCGGCGCCCGCGCGGCCCCGGGCGGCAGTGCCATCACCTCCCCGAGCGCGAACACGAGGTCGTACGCCGACTGCAAGCGTTCCTCCGGGTCTTTTGCCAGGCAGTGGCGCACGATCCGCTCGAGCGCCGGCGGCACCGTGCCGCCGGGCGGGGCAATTTCCGGCGGGTCCTCAGTGAGGATCGCGCCGATCGTATCCCCGACCCCGGAGCGGGCGAACGGACCCCGTCCGGCGAGCATCTCGAACAGCACGACGCCGAGCGCGAAGACGTCGGTGCGCGCATCCGCCGGCTTGCGCAGGATCTGCTCCGGCGCCATGTAGACCGCGGTGCCGATTAGCGTCTCCTCCTCGGGCAGCGGCGGTCCGCCCGGCGCCGGGTCGTGGCGCGCGAGACCGAAGTCGAGCACCTTCACGCCGCCGTCGGCGAGGAGAAAGATGTTCTCGGGTTTGAGATCGCGATGGACGATCCCCCTGGCGTGCGCGGCGGCCGCCCCCATCGCGACGGCGGATGCGATCGCCACCGCGGTGCGCCACGGCAGCGGCCTCCCGTTCAGGCGCTCGCGCAGGGTCGTCCCGCCGAGCAGTTCCATGACCGCGAAGTGGACCCCGTCCTGTTCGCCGAAATCGAAGATGCCGAGGATGTTGGGGTGCGACAGCGCGGCCAGGGCCCGGGCTTCCCGCTCGAAACGAAGCAGCTCTTTCGTCTCGGCGGCCAGCGCCTGGGCGATGACCTTGATCGCGACGTCGCGTCCGAGGCGCTCGTCGCGGGCCCGGTAGACCTCGCCCATGCCGCCGGTCCCGAGCAGCCCCGTCACGGTGTAGCCGCCCAGCCGGGCGCCGGCCTCAAGCGCCATCGCGCCCTCCTCCTGCCGCCCGCGGTCGTCCTCTCACCGTGCCAGGATACCGGATACTCGTCACGTTGCCGCGGACCCGTGGCGCACCCGCGCCGGTCGGGGGAACAGTTGGGCGCGGACGAGTGTTTGCAAACAACGGCGCCGGCGCCGGTTTGGACGATACCGCGCTCCCACCTTGGTTCGGGTACCCTGGAAGCGGAACAGCGCCGTAACCCGGCGGGACGGCGTCCCTCGGGCGAAACGCCGGCGGCAGCGAGGACGAGGACATGAACGACACGCTCTTCAAGCAACAGCTCTACGACGCCGACCCCCAGGAAACGGCCGAGTGGGTCGAGTCGCTCGACCGCGTCCTTGCGACCGCCGGGCCCCAGCGGGCCAGGTTCCTCCTGCGCAAGGTCCTGAAGCGGGCGCGCATGCAGCACCTCGGAATCGAGGCGATCCAGACGCCGTACATCAACACGATCTCCCCCGAGCAGGAGCCGCCGTTCCCCGGCGACGAGGAGATGGAGAAGCGCATCCGCCGCATCGTGCGCTGGAACGCGATGGCGATGGTCACGCGCGCCAACCATCGCGATCCCGGGATCGGCGGGCACCTCTCGACGTACGCCTCGGCGGCCGCGCTCTACGAGGTGGGGTTCAACCACTTCTTCCGCGGCAAGGAGGGCGGCAGCGGCGACCAGATCTTCTACCAGGGCCACGCCGCCCCCGGCATGTACGCCCGCGCGTTCCTCGAGGGGCGTCTCACCGAGGAGCACCTGGACGCCTATCGCCGCGAGACGACCGGCCACGGCCTCCCCTCCTACCCGCACCCGCGCTGCATGCCGGATTTTTGGGAGTTCCCCACGGTCTCGATGGGGCTCGGGCCGCTCAACGCGATCTATCAGGCACGGTTCAACCGCTACCTCGCGAACCGGGGGCTGGCCGACACCAGCGCTTCGCGGGTTTGGGCGTTCCTCGGGGACGGCGAGACCGACGAGCCGGAGGCGCTCGGCGCCCTGCACGTCGCCGCCGACGAGGGCCTCGACAACCTGGTCTTCGTCGTCAACTGCAACCTCCAGCGCCTGGACGGGCCGGTGCGCGGGAACGGCAAGATCATCCAGGAGCTCGAGGCGGTGTTCCGCGGCTCGGGGTGGAACGTGATCAAGGTGATCCTCGGCCGCGAGTGGGACCCGCTGCTCGCCTCCGACGCCTCCGGGGTGCTCATCGAGCGCCTCAACACGATCGTGGACGGCTGGTGGCAGCGTTACCACGTCGAGGGCGGCGCGTTCATGCGCCACCACTTCTTCGGCGCCGACCCGCGCCTGGCGACGATGGTCGAGCACCTCTCCGACACCGACATCTGGAACCTCAAGTTCGGCGGCCACGACTACCGCAAGGTGTACGCCGCGTACCGCGCCGCGACCGAGACGAACGGGCGTCCGACCGCGCTCCTCGTCAAGACGGTCAAGGGTTGGGCCCTCGGCAAGGACTTCGAGGGGCGCTACACCACGCACCAGCAGAAGAAACTCAACGCGGCGCAGCTGCGGGCGTTCCGCGACGTGCTCCACCTCCCGATCTCCGACGAGGCGCTGGTCGACGACCCGCCGTACTACCACCCCGGGATGGACAGCCCGGAGCTGGAGTACCTCCTCGAGCGGCGCCGCGCGCTCGGCGGCACGCTGCCGCTGCGCAAGCTCCGCAAGGGTGCGCCCGAGCTGCCGGCGGCGGACGTCTACGCCGAGTTCTACGAGGGGACGCCGCCCAAGCGCGAGGTTTCCACGACGATGGCGTTCGTGCAGCTCCTGCGCAAGCTCCTGCGGACCCCTGGGCTCGGACCGCGCATCGTGCCGATCATCCCGGACGAGGCGCGCACGTTCGGCATGGAGTCGCTGTTCAAGGACCTCGGGATCTACGCTTCGGGCGGCCAGCTCTACGAGCCGGTGGATCACAACATGATCCTGCGCTACCAGGAGGCCAGGGACGGCCAGATCCTGGAGGAGGGGATCACCGAAGCCGGCGCCATGGCGTCGTTCACGGCCGCCGGCACCGCCCACGCCACCCACGGCGTCACCATGGTGCCGTTCTACATCTTCTACTCGATGTTCGGCTACCAGCGCGTCGGCGACCTGGTGTGGGCGTTCGGCGACGCCCGCGGGCGGGGCTTCCTGCTCGGCGCCACCGCCGGCCGCACGACGCTCCAGGGCGAGGGCCTGCAGCACGACGACGGGCACAGCCCCGTGCTCTTCTCGGTGGTGCCCAACGTGCGCATCTGGGACCCCGCGTACGCGTACGAACTCGCGGTGATCATCCGGGACGGCCTCAAGGCGATGGTGGAGGACGACCAGGACGTCTTCTACTACATCACCCTCTACAACGAGAACTACGGCATGCCGCCGATGCCGGCCGGCGCCGAGGAGGGGATCCTGCGCGGGATCTACCCGCTGCGCCGCGCCGACGGCGGTCTCGCGCACCGCGTCCAAATCCTCGGCAGCGGCGTCACCGTGCGCGAGGCGCTGCGCGCCGCCGACATCCTCGCCGCCAACTTCGGCGTCGGCGCCGACGTCTGGAGCGTGACCAGCTACCAGCAGCTGCGCGCCGACGCGCTCGCTGCCGAGCGCTGGAACCGGCTCCACCCGGCGGAACCGGCCCGGACGCCGTACCTGACGGCGCAGCTCGCGGGCGCGCCGGGCCCGGTGATCGCCGCGTCGGAATACGTGAAGCTGCTGCCCGACTCGGTCGCGCGCTTCCTCCCGCAGGGCCTCACGCCGCTCGGCACCGATGGTTTCGGCCTCTCCGACACGCGGGCGGCGCTGCGCCGCCACTTCGAGGTCGATGCCGAGCACATCGCCGTCGCCGCCCTGTCGGCGCTCGCCCGCGCCGGCGCGATCCCGGCCGCGCAGGCGGCGTCCGCGGTGATCGGCCTTGGCCTCGACCCCGACCGCCCCGACCCGGTGGCCCGGTAACGGCCGCGAGCGCCGCGGCATCACTCTCGTCCGCTGCGTGGAGTTGTTCTTTGCCGGTCCCGCGGGTGGCCGGATGCGGGCCCGGGCGCCCCCGCGCCCGAGCCCGCATGCTCCTGCGCCCGCGACCGGACAGGGCGATCCGCGCCGGGGCCCCTCGCTGTTCTCCTCCCTCGCATGAGACGCTCGGTCGGAGCCATCGACACCCCGGCGCGGCTCGCCCGTCCGGGACCCGCGGGCGCAGGAGCGAATGGCCACCCGCGGCACCGGCGGATTGACGACACCCCCGCCCATATGTCGGAGGTCCTGCTGTAGGCCGAGGGGCTCGGTGACCGAGAGTAACTGCAGCAGGGCTGCCGCGGAGTGAGGGGGTGGGTGGTCAAAACCGCCCAGCGGGCGAAGGCCGATGGCGCCGGAGCGTGCGGGTCCCGAGCGGCCAGAGCGGCGGGTGGAAACGCCGGCCCTGAGCGAAGCGAAGGGAACGGCGAGGCTCCGCCCGCCGCTCTGGCCTGCTCGGTCGCACGCGCAGGCGGGTCGGAGGGCGGCGCTCGATGCGCCGCCCGAGCGACACGGCCGCAGCCCGCGGGGCAAAGCGAGAAGCCTCCACGCAGTGGATGAACGCCCAGCGCGCCCGGGCCCGCCTCCGGCCACCCGCGGGACCGGCTAGACGGAGCCTGCGGGCGCGCGCTCGGCTGCGGCGATCGCCGCGCCGATCTCGGCCAGCCTCGCCTCGAGGCGGTCGAGCGCCGGCAGCGGCGCCGCGATCGGCATGCAGTCGCCGTAGAGGACGGCCACGAGGTGCTGGCCGGCCTTGACGGGCAGCGCCGCCGCCTCGACCGGCCACTCGCCGCCGAGCTCGCTGACGAGCAGTTGGTTGGCGTCGGTCGGTTCGAGCCGGCCCCGGCACGTGCGGCCGGCCGCGACCGCCTCGGCCACGAGCGAGGCAGCGCCGAGCGGCAGCCAGAGGTTGCGGATGCTCTCGTCGACGGTCGCGTCGCCCGCGCGCACGCCGAACTGGCCGACGCCGGTGAGCCCGTAGCGCTCGACGAGCAGGAGCACCGCACGCGAGAAGAACCCCTCGCCGGCGCGCAGCAGCTCCATCGAGCGTTCGGCGGTGAGCGACGGCGCGGGCCGGGCGGCGAGGATGCTGCCGAGGGACGAGACCTGCGGGGCGCCCGCTACGCTCTCGGCGACGGCCGCCGTTGAACCGACGCCGGCCGCGGGCGGGGCGGCTTCCGCGACCTGCGCGCCCACCTGCCGCGCCTCGTCGGCGATCCGCGAGAGCTCGAGCGCGATGCGATGGGCGTTGAACCCCGACTCGGCGAGGAACTCGCGGGCGTCGACCGCGATCTCGCCGTGGTCCGGGATCTCCATCGCCTCGAACTTGAAGTACCCGTCGCGCCACTTGACCAGCTCCCCGATCACGCGCTGGATCTGCTGGTAGATCACCGATTCGAGCGCCTCGGGCGACACGGCCCCCATCTCGACCAGGATCGAACCCAGCCGCCGCTCCTCGCGCGAGCGGAACTGGTGCTCGAGCGCCTTGTGCAGCACCTCTTCCGACACCAGGCGGCGGCAGACCAGGATGCTCCCGAGCGTCTCCCGCGCCGCGTTCGAGGCGGCGTAGATGACCCGTCCGCCGCGGAAGACGATCAGCCCTTCCCCGTCCCGGTTCGTGAGGTCGAGCCGGCCGCTCTTCTCGGCCATCGCAACGATTTGCAGAAGATCGGGGAGCGCGAGTTCGCTCAGGTGTCCTGCAAGGCTCATTGAGTAATTGTAGAACACCCGGAAAACAAAAACGACTGAGCGGCGGCAGCGTCGGCCCCACGCGTGCGGGAGAGGCCGGCCGCCCGGCGGGCGGCC
Organism: uncultured Acidobacteriota bacterium; assembly: GCA_963727205.1. GTDB lineage: Bacteria > Acidobacteriota > Thermoanaerobaculia > Thermoanaerobaculales > Thermoanaerobaculaceae > RBG-13-68-16. Next base: position 68,817 of record CAVSFQ010000001.1, read on the forward strand.
GCTACGGAGCGGTGGGACGCGACCGCCGGCTCAGTGCACGCGCGGCAGGATCTTCAGGAAGATCACCTTGCCGTCGCCGGGGGCGTAGAACTCCGGCAGCTCCGCGGCGACCTCGTAGCCGCAGCGCAGGTAGAACGCCCTCGTCGGCACGTACTGCGGCCGCGACGAGGTCTCCAGGTACACCCGGGTGCGCCCCTCGCGGGCGATCCAGGTCTCGACCGCGTCGAGCAGCGCCCGGCCCAAACCCTGGCCCTGCCGCTCGGGGTGCACCGCGATCCAGTACAGGTCCGCCGACGCGAGCGTGCCCGGGATCGGCCCCCAGCAGGCGTACCCCAGCACCTCGCCCGCGGCCTCGAGGACGAGGAAACGGTAGTGGCTCGCCTCGCCGTGGGCCAGCCGGTCGTCCACCAGCTCGAGCGCGACCTCGAGCTCCTGGGGGTTGAAGAAGCCGGTGGCCCGCAGCAGCGCCTCGAGCGGCGCGCGGTCCTCGGAACGCAGATCAGTGCGAATGTTCACTCGCTCCTCCACCACGACTCGTGCATCCACCCAAGCCTACCACCGCTCGGAGGCGGTTCAGCGGGTCGGCGGCGCGGCGGCTTCGAGGATCCGCGCGACCAGAGCGGCCGGCGCCAGGCCCCCCTCCCGCGCCGCCGCGACGAACCCGGCGTCCGCCGACAGGCACGGGTTGGTGTTGACCTCGAGGATGACCGGGACACCGGCCTCGTCGAGGCGCAGGTCGACGCGCGCGTAGCCGGCGAGCGCGCACGGCCGCCAGCACGCGAGCGCCAGCTCGCCGATGCGCCCGAGCAGCGCCGCATCCTCGCGCCCGGGAAAGCGGCGCACCGTGTGGGTCTCCTCGAACGAGCCGGCGGCCCACTTCGCCTCGTACCCGACCAGCGCCGGGACGCCCGCGGGGAAGTCGACGAACGCGATCTCCGCGACCGGCAGCGCCTCGGCGCCGGCACCGGCGGCAAGCAGCGACACGTTGAACTCGCGCCCCGGGAGGAAGTGTTCGAGAAGCACCGGCTGGCCCGGGAAACGCGCCGCGAGCGCCCGCGCCCGCGCGACCGCCTGCTGCGGGGTCGCGCACACCGGTTCGCCCTCGAGGCCGACCGACGCGTCCTCCCACGCCGGCTTGAGGATCCACGGCGGCGGGACGCGCTCCAGCAACACGGGGCGCTCCGGGTCCAGACGCCCGCCGGCGGCAACCGGCAGGCCCTCGGCGGCGAGCACGGCCCGGGTGGCGAGCTTGTCGGTCGTAAGCCACAATGCGCCCGCCGGGGACCCGGTGAACGGCACGCCCATGATCTCGAGCGCCGCGGTCGCCGCGGCGTGGAGTTGCGGCTTGCCCGGCGGCGCCTCGAGAAGGTTACAGACCACCGCCCCAGCGAGCTCCGCGGCGTGTTCCCACACCCGCCCCGCGTCCACCGCGACCGTCGCCTGGGGGACGCCGAGCGCCGCGAGGCCCTCCTGGAACAACCGCACCTGGTCGAGGACGTCCGCGGTGGAGGGATCCGCTTCCGGGTCGACGGCGGTGTGCGCGATGACGGCCCGTTCGGGCCTCACGTTCGCCGCCCCTCGCGCCTCACGCCTTCCGCCCCTCACAACCCGTGCCGCTCGCGGGCCGAATCGACGATGGCGCCGATCAGATCCTGGTACGGCATGCCGCCCAGGCGCGCCATGATCGGCAGGTCGGAGCGCACGTGGTTGATGCCCGGCAGCGGGTTGACCTCGAGGAAGTGCAGGGCGCCGGCCGCGTCGCAGCGCAGGTCGACGCGCCCGGCGTCGCGGCAGCCGAGCGCCGCGAACACCGCGAGCGCCAGCGCTCGCGCCGGCGGCGCGAGCGGGTCGTCGGTGAGCACCCGGTAGGCGACCCTCGCCTCGTACTCGTCCTTGTTGAGCGCGGTGTACGCCGCCGCCTCCGCGCGCTCGGTGAACGAGACCTCGAGAACGCCCACCACCCGCGCGCCGGCGCCATGGCCGACGATGCCGACCGTCACCTCGCGGCCCGGGAGGAACGCTTCGACGAGCACCGGCTGTCGGAACCGCTCGAGCAGCTCGCGGCACGTGGCGGCGAGCTCGGCTCGGTCGCGCACCAGCGAGCGGCCGGTTACCCCCTTCGAGCTGCCCTCGGCCACCGGCTTGAGGAACAGCGGCGCGGGCAGATCGACACCGGCCGCGTCCTCGGGTGCGGCGACCACCGCAAACGGCGCCGTCGCCAGGCCGTGGTCGCGCACGACGCGCTTGGCCATCGCCTTGTCGAGCGTGAGCGCGCAGGTGAGCGGGTCGGCGAAGGTGTACGGCTGGTCGAACAGCTCGCACAGCGCGGGCACCTGCGCCTCGCGCGAGCGCCCCCAGGCGCCCTCGCAGATGTTGAACACGAGGTCCCAGCGCTCGCCGCCGACCAGGCGGCGGGCGAGTTCGCGCCCGCGCCCGATCCGCTCGCAGCGGTGCCCGAGACCGGCGAGCGCCTGCTCGAGGCCGGCGACGGTGTCAAGGCCGTCGAACTCGAGCACGTCCTCCGGGGAGAACCCCGCCGCGAGATAGTCGTCCTTCAGGTCGTAGGTCAGGCCGATCGCGAGACCCATGCGTCTACGCGTGCTCCGCCGGGTCGACGTACGAATACGTCCGGCCCGCCCAGTTGCGCAGCAGCGCCTGGCCGTTCTCGTACGACACGATCGTCTCCGCCTGGATCGGCACCTTGCCGCCGCCGCCCGGGGCGTCGATCACGTACGTCGGCACCGCGTAGCCGGTGGTGTGGCCGCGTAGGCCAGAGATCAGCTCGATCCCCTTGGCCACGCTGGTGCGCAGGTGGCCGGTCCCGACGACCGGGTCGCACTGGTAGAGGTAGTACGGGCGCACGCGGACCTTGAGCAGCGCGTGGAAGAGGTCCTTGAGCGTCTGCACGTCGTCGTTCACGCCCTTGAGCAGGACCGTCTGCGAGCCGAGCGGGATGCCGCCGTCGGCGAGCAGGTCGCAGGCGTTGGCGACGTCCGGCGTGACCTCGCGCGCGTGGCAGAAGTGCAGCGAGAGCCACACGCGGTGCTTGCGCAGCACCGCGACCAGCTCCGGCGTGATCCGCTGCGGCAGGAACGAGGGAACGCGCGAGCCGATGCGCACGAACTCGATGTGCGGGATCGCGCGGATGCGGCCGAGCACCTCGTCGAGACGGTCCTCGGACATCAGGAGCGGGTCGCCGCCCGAGAGCAGCACGTCGCGCACCTCGGTGTGCTCCTCGAGGTAGGCGATCACCGCGTCGAGGCGGCGCGGCAGCGGGTCGAGCTCGCCCTGACTCACGAGCCGCGAGCGCGTGCAGTACCGGCAGTACGCCGCGCAGGTGTCGAGCGCGAGCAGGAGGACGCGGTCGGGGTAGCGGTGGACCAGGCCGGGGACCACCTCGTCGTGGTCTTCGCCGCACGGGTCGGTCATGTCCCCCGGGCCCACCAGCAGTTCTTCCTCGCGCGGGACCACCTGCCGGCGGATCGGGCAGTTGGGATCGTCCGGGTCGATGAGCTCCGCGAAGTGCGGCGTGATCGCCACCGCGAACTTCTCGTGCGTCATCGCCAGACCCCGCCGCTCGGAGGTCGTGAGGCGGAGCAGCTTCTCGAACTGCTCCGGCTTGATGAAGCGGTGGCGCATCTGCCACCGCCAGTCGTTCCAGCGCGCGGGGTCGTAGGACTCGCCGAAGATCCGGCAAATCTCGTCGCGCCGCGCGCTTGCTATCAGTGGGTCGGCAGCTGCCGTGTTTTCGTTCATGATCTCCTACCTCTCAGGTCGGGAGGCGTCACGTTCGTTACGCATGGTTGGGGTAGACAGGGACTCGGACTCTCTCTGCTCTGCTGCTCTAGGGGCCACCCGCTGCCGGCCCGGCAGGAAAGCCCTCGAGGGGCACGGGAGCATGGCTCTCGTCCCCTTAGGCTCGAGTCCCGCCAGAGCTCAGTCGCGGCGACTGCGGCGCGCTGCAAGCTGCCGTGGCGAGCGATTTCGTGGTGGGAAAAGCAACCGCGGCCGCGTTGGGGGAGACTCTCCCTGCGGCCGCGGAGAAACGCTTCACGCGGTGGGTACTACTTGGAGGCTGGTCGGGCGAAGCCGTATCCATACTCATCACTCATCTAAAAGATAGGGCAAGAATCCACGTTGTCAAGGGGGTCGCCGCCGGCCGGGTGCGGCGCCGGCTCAGCGCGCGACGCTCGATCGTGAGGGCGTCCCCAACTTCAGTTCCAGCGTCCCGCCCGGGGCCAGGTAGCCTGACGCGCACCCTGCAGACGAGGGCGGGGCCGCAGGAGCCGCGCCCGGCGCGGTGGAGGGTGGAAGGAGAAAGCAGGCCGTGTAGTCCCCCGGCGCCATGTTGAGGATGGTCGCGACCGCGCCGGCGCCGGAGGGGGAGACCCGGATCATGTTCGCCGCCGCGAGCAAGGGAGAGGTGAACAGACCCCCGTCATGGACAAGGAAGAACCACGGCAGACCCGCTTGTGGGGCCCCCGGCGCTGGGACAACCGTGATCGCGCCGAGGGTCTGGTCGACGTTGACGTCGATGGTGGTGACCGCGACCGGGTTGAGGACCACCCGCAACAGGCGGGTCCCAAACCCGGGTGCCACCACGATCAGGTTGGCCCCGGGCGACTGGTCCAACGATTCGATCCGGAACGACCCGTCCACGTCCGTGGTCTGCGGCATCGTCGAGATGGAGATGTTGGGGACGATATCCGGGAGTGCATCCACGAACGCTCCGGCGACGGGACCGTAGGGGGAGTAGACGTGCCCCTCGAGGACGGCCCGAGGCTTGAGCGTGAGAGTCACCTTCTCCGGGGCGGCCCCCTCTTCGATCGTGAGTCGGCGCGTTTCGCTGACCTCATTCTTGCCCATGGCCTGGACCGTCGCCGCACCCAAGGGAACGTACCGCAACTTGAAATCTCCGTCGTCGTTCGTAACAGCGCTGCTTTCGTGGCCATCTTCAATGTGTACGAAGCGCACGTGCGCCCCCGCAACCGGTGCCCCGCGCTCGTTCACGACACTCCCCGCCAGTGGCCTTTCCGGCACCACAATCTCCACCGTGGCCGGGCTGCCGGGCGGCGGAGCCACGATCTCCACCGGGTCGACCTCTTGCCTCGCCTTGTCTCCTTTGATCTGCACCTCGACCCGCCACCAGCCCGGCCCCGGCAAGTTGCACCGGAAGCGACCCTCCTCGCCGGCCAAGCACATCACGTGGCGGGCATCGCCTTTCCCGCTGAACTTGATCACACCCCGGGTGGGTGTCTTGCCCAGGAGCAACGTGCCATCGAGGTCGATCACCGGGATGCTGAGGAATTGCGTCCCCATCCCCGGCTCCACCGCGAGGGTTTGATCCAGCCAGGGCTGGTGGTGCTGGTCGCGGACGAGCAGCCAGTACCTGCCGGGTGTCAGACCGCCGATCTTGACCTGGCCGGTGTCGTCGGCTGAAGCCTCCCCGGCCGAAGTCCAGTTTCGTCCCTCGCGGTCCTCCCTGGCCAACGACACCACCCAGTGCTCGCCCGAGACGCTGCGGGGAGGATCCAGCACGAGCTTTAGCTCGACCGGCGGCGCCAGGCGGACCGGCTCCGTGAGATGCGATTCCAGTCCCTGGGAGACGTCGACCGACGCAACCTCCGCCGCAACCAGCCCCGGTGCGCGGGCCGTCACGAGGTACCGCCCCGGCGGCACGCCGCCGAACTGGAAGAAGCCGCGCTCGTTGACCGCGACCCGCTGCGTGAGTTCACGCCGTCGTGCCTCGTCTTGCGGGGACTGCGGTGGCCCAGACGCAGCTGCGGTCAACTCGACCTGGCACGCGCTCCGTTGAGCTGCAGGGACCGCAAAGACGACCCACCCCGAGACGGAGCTGCCCTTGCGCAGGACGATAACGGGGAGCGTTGCCGTCCGGCTTTCGGGAACGGTCACGCTCCAGAGGTACTTCGGGACGAACCCCTCGGCCCCCACCCGCACGTCGAAGAGCCCTGCCGGTCCCTCACAGCGGAACGCCTTGCTCGTGACCGGGCACTTGATTTCGCCCTCCGGTTCGCCGGCGACCGGCGTGCCGTCGACGGGGACCCCGGGAGTGAGGCGGACGGTGAGATGCGCCGGCGTCGGCGCGTCCCCGATCATCTCCACGCGGCCCGCGATGAAGCCACTGGGGTAGAGCACGAGCTCCGCCGACGCGCCGGCCGACGGACGCAGCAACTTCGTCTCGCACCAGAACCCCGAGGAGCGTGCGGTGAGTTCCCAATCGACGTCGGCTTCGAGTTCAAGGGTGACACTGCTAGGGACGACAACATGCCCGATATTCACGGGCTCGACAACGGTCTGCCCCGAGCCGGCGTTCGGCGTTGCGGCCAGTTGGGCCGTGACCGGCGCGGCGTCCGGCGCCGGGGCTGCGAGTCGGATCGCCACCGTGATCGGCAGCGCCGAACCCTCGGCATGGGTTCCCAGCACTGCCAGCACGGCGACAGCGACGGATCGGTGAACCAAACGCCCGAATATCATGTTGAGACACGCTACGCCCCTCCGATGTCCCCGGTCAACGCCATGGGTGGAAGGTGGCACGAGTGGAAGGCGGCCCGGCGTGACGCCGCCTCAGTGGGCGACGAGCGCGAGCCAGCCGGCCGCGATCGCGAGCGTCGCGAGCGTCACCGGGACCCCGACGCGGGCGTGCTGTCTCCAGCCGATGCGGACGCCGAGGCGCGCCGCCTGGTCCAGGACGATGATGTTCGCGACCGACCCGACGATGAGGAGGTTGCCGGCGAGCGTCGAGGCGAGCGCGAGCAGCGCGCCCGCGTCCGGCCGCGTCGCCTGTGGCAGCAGCAGCATCACGGCGGGGACGTTGGAGACCAGGTTCGAAAGCACGACCGTGAGCGGGAAGAGCACGCCGGGGCGCGTCAGGTCCACGCCTCCGCGCTGGAGCGCGTGCGTCGCCGCCGCCAGCGTCCCCGAGTCCGCGAGGGCGAAGTTCACCACGAACAGGCCGACGAAGAGCACGAGCAGGTGCCAGTCCACCGTCCCGAGGATGTCGCGCGACGCCATCCGCCGGCTGGTCAGCAGCACCGCCGCCGCCGCCAGGGCGAGCACCTCGCGCGGGATCGGCGCGAACAGGAACCCGAGCAGGAGCAGGCCGAGCACGACGAGGCCCTTGCCGGTCTGCCAGCGGTTCAGGCCCGCCTCTTCGACCTGTGGGACGCTCGTCGGCTTGAACCACGACCCGCGCACCGAGGCGGCCACGATCCCCCACACCACAGCCAGGCCGAGGAGCGCGGGCACCGCCGCGTCGCCGAGGTAACCCACGAACGACAGGTGCAGCGTCTGCCCGATCAGCATGTTCTGCGGGTTGCCGATCAGCGTCGCCGCGGAACCGACGTTGGCGGCGCAGGCGAGGGCGAGCAGGAACGGCACCGGGTCGAGACCGCGCCGCGCGCACCCCTCGATGAGTAGCGGCGCGACCGCCAGGCAGACGATGTCGTTGGCCAGCACCGCCGAGAGGCCGCCGGCCACGGCGACCACCAACCCGAGGAAGAGCGCCGGCGAGACGCGCGCGCCCGCCGCCTTGCGCGTGATGAAGGCGTAGAACCCTCCGAGGCGGAACTGTGCCGAGACCACCATCAGGCCGAACAGGAGCGCGAGGGTGGGCACGTTGACCGCCCGCCACGCCGCCTCGGGGGTCACGCGCTCGGAGGCGATGAGCGCCAGCGCTCCCAGGAGCGCAACGCCGGTGCGGTCGAGGGCGAGGCCGGGGATCTCGCCGAGCACCATGCCGAGGTAGACGAAGCCGAAGACGAGGACGACCCAGGTGTCCACGCCGCGACGGTATCACTCCCCGCGCCGCCGGTGACGAACCACCGCGACCGTGGCATGCTGCTCGCGTGCAACCTCGGGCCAGCGTCCTGTACTCCGACGAGCGGATGGTGGCGCTGGACAAGCCGCCCGGCGTCAGCCTGGCCACGCGCCGGGCCGAGCCCGGCGCCGCGATCGCCCGCCTGCTCGCCGCGCTCCCCGACGCGGAGCGCGACGCCCACGCACTCGCCGCCGACGCGCTCTGGCTCGTGCACCGCCTCGACGTCGGGACCTCCGGCGTGGTCATGCTCGCGCGCGACGAGGATGCCCACCGCGAGCTCCTGCGGGCGTTCGCCGCACGGCGGGTCGCGAAGACCTACCTGGCGCTGGTGTGGGGCCGCCCGCACCCGACCGAAGGGAGTTGGACGTTCCCCTTGGGACCCGACCGCAGCGACCGCCGCCGGATGCGGGTGGACCCGGCGGGGCGTGCCGCCGCCACGGCCTACCGCGTCGCCGGCCGCGGCCCCGGCGTGTCGCTCGTGCGCCTCGAACCGGCCACCGGGCGCACCCATCAGATCCGCGTCCACCTCGCGCACGCCGGCCACCCGGTCGTGGGCGACGACCTCTACGGCGGCCCGCGCCACCGCGGCGTTCGCGACCCCGCGCTGCGGCGGCTGTTCGATCCCGGCCACACGCTGCTGCACGCCTGGCGAGTGCACCTGCCGCCGACAGCGGCCGGCCCCGAGCTGATCGTGACGGCGCCGCTGCCCGCCGACTTCGCCGCCGCGCTCGCGGCGCTCGGCCTCGCGCCGCCGGCGGAACCGTAGCGGCGGCCCCGCGCCAACCGGCGGCGGTAGAATGGGATCGCTGGAGGCCACCATGATCGACGCGATCCGCACGCACCTGGGCGACAAGGCGACCCTGCTCGACTACACCTGCAAGGGCATCCCCAAGGACATGCTGCACCTCCCCGGGCCCGACTTCATCGACCGCGTCGTCGCGGCGTCGGACCGGCCCATCAATGTGCTGCGCAACCTCGCGGCGATCTTCAACACCGGGCGTCTGGCGGGCACCGGCTACCTCTCGATCCTGCCGGTGGACCAGGGGATCGAGCATTCGGGCGCCGCCTCGTTCGCGCCCAACCCCGCGTACTTCGACCCGGAGAACATCGTCAAGCTTGCGCTCGAGGGCGGGTGCAACGCGGTCGCCTCGACGCTCGGGGCGCTCGGCTCGGTGGCGCGCCGGTACGCCCACAGGATCCCCTTCATCCTCAAGCTCAACCACAACGAGACGCTCACCTACCCGCTGACCTACGACCAGACGATGTTCGCGGGCGTCGACCAGGCGTTCGACATGGGGGCCGCCGCCGTGGGCGCCACCGTGTATTTCGGCTCGGCCGAGTCCCGGCGCCAGATCGAGGAGGTCTCGCAGGCGTTTGCACACGCCCACGAGCTCGGCATGTTCACCGTGCTGTGGTGCTACCTGCGCAACCCGGCGTTCAAGAAGGACGGCGTGGACTACCAGACCGCCGCCGACCTCACCGGCCAGGCCAACCACATCGGGGTCACGATCGAGGCCGACATCATCAAGCAGAAGGCGCCCGAGTGCAACAACGGGTACGGGGCGATCAAGTTCGGGTACACCAACCCGCTCGTCTACGACAAGCTCACCTCCGACAACCCGATCGAGTGGACGCGCTGGCAGGTGGCCAACTGCTACCTCGGACGCTCGCCGCTGATCAACTCCGGCGGCGCCTCGGGCAAGAACGACCTCGCCCAGGCCGTGCTCACCGCGGTGGTCAACAAGCGCGCCGGCGGCTCCGGCATGATCTCCGGCCGCAAGGCGTTCCAGAAGCCGATGGCACAGGGCGTCGAGCTGCTGCACGCGATCCAGGACGTCTACCTGTGCCCACAGGTCACGATCGCGTAGCGCGGGACGAACCGGCGAGCCACGGCCGCCCGTCTGGCCAAGCGCCCGCCGCGGTTGCGCAGAGACTTGACGACCTCGCTCCCGGCGGCGGCGTGTTGCCACTCACGGTTATCGTCGCGGTGGGTTCGTTACGGCGTCGCGTTGAGCCCGGCTTACGCGCGCTCCTTGCCCAAGGCGTCGACGGTGCAATGGAGGTGCTGCTTGTCGATCTTGCTCCCGATGCCGGCGCGATCGCGGGAACCGAACATCCCGCGGTACGGCTCGTGCCACTACCACCAAAGACCACGTTTGCGGCCGCTCGGGCCTACGCGGTGCGACTGGCGCGCGGCGAGATCGTGGCGTTCGTCGAGGAGCACGCCCGCGTCCGTCCGGGCTGGGCGCGGGCGGTGATCGCCGCCCACCGCGGGCCGTGGGCGGGCGTTGCCGGCGAGATCTACAACGCCAATCCGGGCGTCGGTCGCAGCGATGTGACCGCGCTGCTGAGCTACGGGCATTTCCGCGCTCCGCTGCAGGCGCACGAGGCCGAGCTGCTCTCCGGCCACAACTCGAGCTACAAGCGAGCGGTGTTGCTGAGCTACGGCGACCGGCTCAACCGTCTGCTCGATGCTGACCTCGTGCTGATGCGGCGTATGCGACTGGATAAACACCGTCTCTGGATCGAGCCCGCCGCCGCGATCGAGCACCTCAACGAGACGACGCTGGCCAGCGCGATGCGCGGCTACCGCCTGTACACACGCTGCTACGCCGCTTTGCGGGCTGAGGAGTTCGGTTGGACGCTCGCACGCCGCCTTGTCTACGTCGCGCTCACGCCGGTGATTCCGCTCTACTTCATCGCTCACTTCGGCCGCTTCCTCGCCCGCCGGCATCGCGATCAACTCGGGCGGTTCGTCCGCAACCTTGGTTTCGTCTACCTCGCCGAACTCGCCGCTGCGGTCGGACAAGCGACGGGACTGCTGCTTGGAACCGGCGACGCGGCGCAGTGCTTCACTGACTACGAGCTGACCGAGCCACGCGGGGAACGGACCGCCGAGGGCGCCCAGTGACGCTGCGTCCGGCGGTATCGGTGATCGTCCCGACGTATCACTCCTCGGCGACAATCGCCGGGTGCCTCGCAGCACTCGGCCGCCAGTCTTTCGCCGATGCCGAAACGATTGTGGTCGACTCAAGCCCGGATGAGGCGACCGCGGACATCGTGCAGCGGTTCGCCTTTGCTCGACTCGAACGCGCCGACCAGCGGATGCTTCCCCAGGCCGCCCGCAACCAGGGCGCGGCGATCGCCCGCGGGGAGCTACTGGTCTTCACCGACCCTGATGTTTACCCCGCCGCCGACTGGCTCGAGCGCCTGGTCGCCGCCCACCGTCAGACCGGCGCCATCGTGGTCGGCGCCATCGCCTGCTTCGGCCGGCGCTGGCTCGACACCGGGGCGCACTTGTGCAAGTTCAGCCCCTGGCTTCCCGCCGGACCTCCCCGACCCACTGACATGAGCCCAACCGCCAACATGCTCATCGCGCGCTCGACGTTCGCCTCGCTCGGGGGGTTCCCGGGCGAGGTGTTCCAGGGCGATGCGGTGCTGGCATGGCGGGCGCTCGGCAGCGGCTGGCGGATCTGGTTCGAGCCCCGCGCCGTGGTGCGGCATCACCACCTCACCGCCGTCCGTGCGTTCGTCGGCGAACGGTTCGAGCGCGGCCGCGATCTCGGCTTCCTGCGCGCGGCACACTGGGGCCATTCAAAGGCGCGTGACGCGCTGTTTGCCGCCGTTTCCCTTCTGCCAATACGCCTGGTCCGAGTGGCGGCACTGACTGTAGCCCGCAGTTGGCGGGCCGGCGCGCTCCTTGACCTTGTCCGAACGGCGCCAGTCGTCCTGGTTGGCCACGAGGTGTGGCTGGTCGGCGAAGGACTCGCTTTCGCCAGCGACCTGTTCGCTCGGACGCCGACGGGAGCGGACGGTAAGAAGTGCACGCCGAAACCGGCTTCATGAACAGCCTCCGTGTTCTTGTGGTGGCGACCAAATCGCCGTGCCCGGCTGTCGGTGGCGGCAATGTGGCCCTCAATGCGCTCTTGCGGGCCCTTCCCGACCAGGGTGTGGCGGTACGGGTGGTCGCGCCCGGCCGCAGCGCGATCGGGACCGATCCTCCGCCTTATCCCCTCCGCGCGGTTGCGGCGAAGGCCCGGCCATGGCTCAGCCTGGTCGCGAACCTCGCGGTAGGGCTGCCGATCGGCATTGCCCGTTATCACCTCCCGGCACTGGGGAGGGCCGTCGAAGAGGAGGTCGCTGGGTTCGATCCCCACCTCGTGCACGTGGAGCAGGCCCAACTCGTCTGGTTGATCCGCCGCCTGGCCTGCCGTTGTCCGATTCTGCTGCGGCAGCAGAACGTCGAGTCTCAAATCCTCGAGCGCCTGGCCCAGCTTCATCGTTGGCCGTTGCGTGGAATGCTGAAGCGCGAGGCACGTCGCACCGCAGCAGTCGAGGCCGAGGCGTGCCGGGCAGCGCGAGTCGTGGCCGCGATTTCCAGCCTGGACGCGGTGGCGCTGCTGGGTCTTGCCCCGGCCGCACGCGTCTTTGTGCTTCCGGCGCCCTTCGAGACCGACGGTCCTTTCGCCCTCACCCCGCTGGCTGGAGACCCGCCATGGCTCTGCCTCGGCTCGTTCGACTGGCGCCCCAACCGCGACGGGGCGACATGGTTGCTCGGCCAAGTATGGCCGCACCTGCGCGAGTTGAGCACGGGCGGCGTCCTGCACCTCGTCGGACCCGGTTCGACCTCGCTGCCGGAAAGTTCGGATCCAAGGGTCGTTCGACACGGGCGCGTGCAATCGGCGGCTGCCATGTATCACCCTCGCGCCGTGGCGCTGGTTCCGGTGCGTGCGGGATCCGGGGTCAGGCTCCGGATCATCGAGGCCTGGGCGGCGGGCGTCCCCGTCGTGACCACGCCCGTGGGCGCCGAGGGGTTGGGAGCGATCGACGGCGACGACGTGCTGGTCGCCGAATCGCCCTCCGGGTTCGCTGCTGCGGCGGTGCGCGCCGCCGGCGAACCCGCCCTCCGGCAGAGACTGGTCTCGGCGGGACAGCGCCGTCTTGCGAGCCACAAGCCGGACGCGGTGGCGACGCGTGCGGTTTCCCTCTACCGTGCCGCGCTCGCGTCCGACTCCAGCCCCGCACCGGCGTTGTGCTAGATTTCACACGCAGGGGCGGCGCGAACGACGGGCCGCCCCGGAGATGGGAGGGGGAAGATGCTGCGCAAGCCCGTCGTGCTGATCACCGGCGCATCCGGCGAGATCGGGCATGGCCTCATCGGCGCGTTGGCGAACGACGCCGACCGCCCGATCATCACGCTCGACGTCAAGTCCCTCGCTCCGGAGCTCGGGCGCCTCGTGGCGCAGGAGTTCATCGGGTCGATCCTGGACACGAACCTGCTCGAGCGCATCCTCTCCGAGTACGAGGTGGACACGGTCTTCCACCTCGCGGCGCTGCTCTCCACCCGCAGCGAGTTCACGCCGATGACCGCCCACCACGTCAACGTCGAGGGCACGATGAACCTGCTCGAGTTCGCCCAGAAGCAGGGCGAGTCGCACGGGCGGCCGGTGCGGTTCCTGTACCCGTCGTCGATCGCCGCCTACGGACTGCCCGATGCCGCGACCAAGGCCAGGGTCGGCAAGGTCACCGAGAACGAGTGGACGAAGCCGACCACGATGTACGGCTGCAACAAGCTCTACTGCGAGCACATGGGGCGCTACTACGCCAAGCACTACAAGCAGCTCGCGGTCGAGCCGCTCGCCGGCAAGGTGGACTTCCGCTGCCTGCGCTTCCCGGGCCTCATCTCCGCGGTGACGGTGCCCTCCGGCGGCACCTCCGACTACGCCCCCGAGATGATCCACGCCGCGGCTCAGGGCAAGCCCTACCCCTGCTTCGTACGCCCCGACACCCGGATCCCGTTCATGGCGATGCCGGACGGCGTCGAGGCGCTGCTCCGGCTCGCGGCGGCGCCGCGGGCGAACCTGGCCCACACCGTCTACAACGTCGGCGCGTTCAACCCCTCCGCCGAGGAGGTCCGTGCGGTGGTGCTGCAGGCTTTTCCTGGCGCAGACATCTCATACCAGGTTGACGAGAAACGGCAGGGGATCGTCGACGCCTGGCCCGCCGACGTCGACGACTCGGCGGCGCGTCGCGACTGGGGGTACGCGCCGCGCTACGACTTCGACCGCGCCTTCTCCGAGTACCTGATCCCGACGATTCGAAGCCGCTACCAGGCGTGACGTCCCGGCCGGCGCGGTTCACACCGATTTGCCGTCCGTCGTCGAGGAATCACTGCGAGCCTCTCCGGTGGCGGGACGGGGCAGTCCCGTCCCCTCACGTGTCACTGCGAGGAGTCCCGCCGCAGGCGGGGCGACGAAGCAGTCTCGTGGATTTCGGCGAGGTCGCCGCCCCCACCGCCACCCCCACGCGGGCGCTGCGCGCTCGCTCGGGGCAGGCTCCGACGCGGTGCGCCCGCTCGCGGCAGGCTCTGTCCTACCTGCGGCAGGACTCCTCGCGATGACCGTGATTCTCCACGCGCCCCTTGGGCTCGGGTGCTTCGCGACCGCCAAAACACCACGTTCGAACACATAGCGGCATCACTCAGCCGGTACGACCGGCGTGAGGCCCCAGATCTCGCGCGCGTACTCGCGGATCGCTCGGTCCGAGGAGAAGTAACCCATCGCCGCGACGTTGCGGATCGCCTTCGCGGCCCACGCCCGCGGATCGTTGAACAGCGCACCGGCGCGCGCCTGGGCGTCGAGGTACGGCCGGAAATCCGCCAGGTGCATGAAGCGGTCGCCACGCTCCATGAGCGCCGACCAGATCTCCAGCAGCGCCGCGGCGTCCGGGCCCGCGAACGTGCCGTCGCGCAAGGCGTCGACCACGCCGGCGAGTTCGGCGTCCGCCCGGTAGAGGTCCCACGGGTCGTACCGGCCGCCCGTTCGCAGCTCGGCCACCTCGGCGGCCGTATGGCCGAAGATGAAGATGTTTGCCTCCCCTACCGCGTCCCTGATCTCGATGTTGGCGCCGTCGAGCGTGCCGATCGTGAGCGCGCCGTTGAGCGCCAGCTTCATGTTCCCGGTCCCGGACGCCTCCATCCCGGCCGTGGAGATCTGTTCGGAGAGGTCGGCGGCCGGGATCACGGCGCTCGCCACGGTCACGCGGTAGTCTGGGAGGAAGGCGACTTTGAGCCGCCCGGCCACGTCGGGGTCGCGGTTGACGACATCGGCGATCCCGTTGATCAGGCGGATCGTGAGTTTGGCCATGCGGTACGCCGGGGCGGCCTTGGCGCCGAAGATGAAGGTCCGCGGGGTCAACGCGGCGCCCGGATCGGCTTTGATCCGCCGGTACAACGCGATGATGTGCATCGCCGCGAGCAACTGCCGCTTGTACTCGTGCATCCGCTTGACCTGGACGTCGTAGAGCGAGCCGGGGTCGACGACGACCCCGCACAGCCTCTCGACCATGGCGGCAAGGTCATCTTTGTTCGCCCGCTTGATGGCGAGGAACTCGTCCTGGAAGGCCGGGTCATCGGCGTGCGGGCGTAACCCGCCGAGGCGGTCGAGGTCGCGGATCCAGCCGTCGCCGATCCGGGCGGAGATCGCGGCCGCGAGCAGCGGGTTGCAGGCGAGGAGCCAGCGCCGCGGTGTGATCCCGTTGGTGATCGAGACGAAGCGGTCGGGGAAGAGCCGGTCGAAGTCGGGGAACACCTGGGTCTTGAGCAGCTCGGTGTGCAGCCGCGCGACGCCGTTGACCCGGTGGCTGCCGACGATCGCGAGGTGCGCCATGCGCAGCCGCCTCTCGCCGTCCTCGTGCACGAGCGAGAGCCGGCGCAGCAACCCCTGATCGCCGGGATGCTGGGCCTCGACGCGGTCGAGGAAGCGCTTGTTGATGTCGAAGATGATCTGCGCGTGGCGCGGGATCAGGCGTTGCAGGAGTGCCACAGGCCACGTCTCCAGCGCCTCGGCGAGCACCGTGTGCTGGGTGTAGGCGCAGGCGGCGCGGGTGATCGCCCACGCCTGCTCCCACGGCAGCCCGATCTCGTCGAGGAAGACCCGCATCAGCTCAGCGACCGTGAGCGCCGGGTGGGTGTCGTTGAGCTGGAAGGCGACCTTGTCGGCGAAGATCTCCCAGCGCTCGCCGCAGCGGGCGCGGAACCGGCGCACGACGTCGGCCACCGAGCACGCCACCAGGAAGTATTCCTGCGTGAGCCGCAGCTCGCGCCCGGCCTCGGCCTCGTCCGAGGGGTAGAGCACCTTCGTCACCGCCTCGGCGTTCTCGCGCCCGGCGACCGCGGCGAGGAAGTTGCCGCGCGAGAAGGTATCGAAGTCGAACGAGTCGGGGGCCTCGGCCCGCCACAAGCGGAGGATCGACACGCTCGCGGTGCCGTACCCAGCCACCAGCACGTCGTACGGCACGCCGTAGAGCGCGTGCTCGCCGGTCCACACCGGGCGGCGCCGGCCGTCGTCGCCCTGCATCACCACGGTGCCCCCGAGGCGCACCTTGACGGTCATGTCGGGACGGCCGATCTCCCAGGCGTACCCGTTCTTCAACCAGGTGTCCGGGCGCTCGCGCTGCCAGCCGCCCGCAAACTCCTGCCGGAAGATGCCGAAGTCGTAACGCAGCCCGTAGCCGTACGCCGGATAGTCGAGCGTCGCCAGCGAGTCCAGGAAGCAGGCGGCGAGGCGCCCGAGGCCGCCGTTGCCGAGGCCGGGGTCGGGCTCCTCCTCGACCAGGCGGTCGAGGTCGAGGCCGAGCGCCCCCAGCGCCTCGCGGGCCACGGGCCCGAGGCCGGTCGCGAGCAGGTTGTTCTCGACCAGGCGCCCGAGCATGAACTCGAGCGAGAGGTAATGCACGGTCTTCGGGACCTGCGTGCCCTGCAACCGGCGCGTCGCGACGGCGCGGTCGATCAGCGCCTCGCGGATGGTGAGCTCGAGGGCGGCGAGCAGGTCGGCCGGCGCGGCCTGGGTCACCTCGAGCCCGCGGACGTAGCGCAGGTAGTGCAGGAAGCGGTTCGAAAAGGCCTGCGGAGAAACCGCAGCGTGCGGCGGAATCGTCGCCAACGACACCTCCTCGGGGGCGCGCGGCCCGCCGGCCGCGACCGCGGGATTCTACCGCGGCAGCACCCCGGCCGCACCCGGCCCGCGCGGGTCGGCGGCGGCCTCGAAGACGCCGTCCGGGTGGCGCCGCACCGCGTTCACCTCCCCGAGGCGGGGAACGATCCGGAGTGCGTAGCCGCGGCGCCGGAGGTCGTCGCCGACGCCGCCGGCGGCCGCCGCCGGCTCGGCCATGATTTCGTCGGGGAGCCACTGGTGGTGGACGCGCGGCGCGTCCACCGCCGCCTGCAGCGCCGAGCCGTCGACGAGGACCGCCAGCAGCACTTGCTCCGTGACGGTCGGGATGTACGACCCGCCCGGCGTGCCGACCGCGAGCACGTCGTCGCCCCGCCACGCCACGGTCGGCGCCATCGAGGAGAGCATCCGCTTGCCGGGGCCGACCGCGTTGGCCTCGCCCTGCACCAGCCCGTACAGGTTCGGCTTCCCCGGCGCGGTGGCGAAGTCGTCCATCTCGTTGTTGAGCAGGATCCCGACCGGTCCGACCAGCAGACCGCAGCCGAACGCACCGTTGAGCGTCGTGGTGATCGCCACCGCATTGCCGCTCGCGTCCACGACCGACAGGTGCGTCGTCTCGCGCGGTTCCGAAACGGCGCGTTCCGGCCACGGCCGCACCGCGGTCGATGGCGTCGCCCGCACCGGGTCGATCTCGCCGGCGCGGCGCGCGAGCCAGGCGGGGTCGAGCAGTTGCACCGGCCCCGCCTGCGTGGTCGCGGGGTCGCCGAGCAGGAACCGGTCCGCGTACGCCCGCCGCCAGCTCTCGACCATCAGGTGGATGCGCTGCGCCGAGCCTGGCGGCAGCGCCCCCCAGTGCAGCCGCTCGAGCATCCCCACGCTCTCGCCCATGATGATTCCACCCGAGGAAGGCAGCGGCATCGCGGCGACGCTCCAGCCGAACGCCGCGAAGCGCAGCGGGTCGCGCCACACCGGCGCGTAGGCGGCGAGGTCGGCGGCGGTGAGGATGCCGCCGCCCGCCCGCGAGGCGGCCGCGATCGCCGCCGCGGCGGCGCCGGTCGTGATCGCGGCGGGGCCGCGCTCGGCGTACGCCGCGAGCGTCGCGGCCAGCGCGGGGACCTTCATCACGCTGCCGACCGCGGGAGGCTCGCCGCCAGGGAGCCACACCGCCGCCGAGGCGGGGAAGCGGGCGAGCAGGCTGCGTGCCGCCGTGATCTCGCCGTGCAGCCGCGGTGTGACCACGAAGCCGTCCCTGGCCAGGCGCACGGCCGGCGCCACGACTTCCGCCCAGGGCAACGCGCCGAAGCGCCGCTGCAGCTCGAACAGACCGGCCGGCGACCCGGGCACGCCGGCAGCGAGCGGGCCCACGAGCGAACGGCCGGGGACCGGCTGGCCGTCGGCCCCGAGATACATCGTCGGGGTGGCCGCCGCCGGCGCGGTCTCGCGGAAGTCGAGCGCCGCCGCCTGGCCGCCGATGCGCACGACGGCGAAGCCGCCGCCGCCCAGGTTCCCCGCCTCGGGGTGGACGACCGCGAGCGCGAGCGCGGTGGCCACGGCCGCGTCCGCCGCGTTCCCCCCGGCGCGCAGGATCGCGAGCCCGGCCGCAGTCGCGTCCGGTGCGGCCGACGCCACGGCGCCGCCGCGCGCCGGAGGAGGGGCCGCCGCCCCGGGCGACGGCCGGGGCGAAAGCAGTGCGGCCGACGTAAGCAGCAGCACTGCGACGGAGCGCGCAAGGTCTCGGATCGATCTCGCAGTTCGGCTCGGGCGGGAAGCGGGGTGTGGTCGCATGACCGCGAGTCTAAACCGCTTCGGCCGAAAACCGCCTACGGCGCCGGCCACCCCGGCGGTAGCGTCCCGGGCAGCGAGCGGCCGACCGCGACCAGCTCCTTGGCCGCCGCCACGTGGGGAAGCAAAGACATCACGCTGCCCTTGGAAAGCTCGAGCCGCCCGCTCATCACCGCCGGCACCGGGTCGAGCCCGCCGCGCAGCAGCTCGACCCAGGTGGCCGCGTCGGCAGTGAGGATGAAACGCGCCGTCTCGAGGTCGCCCGGCCCCGCGGCGCGCGCCGCGCGGCACGCCCCGTGCCAGAGGTCGAGGAACACCGCCCGCCCCTCGATCCCGCGCGCCGGCTCGCCGCGCACCGCCACCGCCAACGCCCCTTCCCATCCGGCGGCCGCGGCCCGGTAGCTCTCACTGCCGTTGAGTGCCTCGCTCCACGCCTGCGCCCACGCCTCACTCAGGATCTCGGCCGTCATGTTTCCCCCTCGCCTTCGGTCAATCGTAGCGCACGCGGCGGCTCACGCCACGGGCAGAGGCGCCAAGGCTTCCAACAAATCTGCGCGCTGGCGATCCAACTCCTCCACCCGCTCCTTGACCGCCATTTCGCCCCGTTCGCGGCGAAGGCGGCCGGCCGATCGAGGAGGATCACGTCCTCGAAGAATTCGAACACCGGCGGCGGCGCGCCGAGGTCGAGGACCTCCGGCTCGAACCTCGCCCCCGGGATGTCGAAGGCGGCGGAGACCCCGCGGGCTACACTACCGGCCGGGAGGCGAAGCGATGTCGACACGAATTGCCACCGTTCACGCGCGCGAAATCCTGGATTCCAGGGGCAACCCGACCGTCGAAGTGGACGTCGTGCTCGCGGGTGGGGGGCGCGGGCGCGCCGCGGTGCCGTCCGGCGCCTCCACCGGCGTCCACGAGGCGCTCGAGCTGCGCGACGCTGACGCGCACCGTTTCGCGGGCAAGGGCGTCCGTCAGGCGGTGGCGAACGTCAACGAGCGGATCGCCCCGGCGCTCGCCGGCGCCGAGGCACTCGATCAGGCCGGGGTGGACCGGGCGATGATCGCCCTCGACGGCACGCCGAACAAGAGCAGTCTCGGCGCCAACGCGATCCTCGGCGTCAGCCTGGCCGTGGCCCGCGCCGCAGCCGATGCCGTCGGGCTGCCGCTCTACCGCTACCTGGGCGGGGTGGGCGCGACGCGGCTACCCGTGCCGATGTTCAACATCCTCAACGGCGGCGTGCACGCCAACTGGCAGGGCACCGACCTGCAGGAGTTCATGATCGCGCCGGTGGGGGCGGCGAGCGTCGCCGAAGCGGTGCGCTGGGGCGCCGAGACCTACCACGCCCTCAAGGGCGTCCTCAAGGCCGGCGGGTATCCCACCGCCGTCGGCGACGAGGGCGGCTTCGCCCCCGCGTTGAAGACCAACCGCGAGGCGCTCGACGTGATCGTGCAGGCGATCGAGAGAGCCGGGTTCCGGCCTGGGGAGCAAATCGCCATCGCGATCGATCCCGCATCGAGCGGCTTCTACGAGGATGGCCTGTACAACCTGCGCACCGAGGGGCGCAAGGCAACCGCGGCGGAGATGGTGGCGATGTACGCCGAGTGGGTGCGCACCTATCCGATCGTGGTACTCGAGGACGGCCTCGCCGAGGACGACTGGAACGGCTGGAAGCTCCTCAACCGCGAGCTCGGCGGCGCGATCGAGCTGGTGGGCGACGACCTGTTCGTCACCAACGTCGAGCGCATCGCCCGCGGCATCGCCGAGAACGCCGCCAACGCCGTGCTGATCAAGCTCAACCAGATCGGCACGCTGACCGAGACGATTGCCGCGGTCGAGATGGCGCGCAAGGCGGGGTGGGGTGCGATGGTCTCGCACCGCAGCGGCGAGACCGTGGATTCGTTCATCGCCGACTTCACGGTCGCCATGGGCACGGGCCACCTCAAGACCGGCGCGCCGTGCCGCGGCGAGCGCGTCGAGAAGTACAACCAGCTGATGCGGATCGAGGAAGAGCTCGGCGGGGCTGCAACGTATGCCGGCCGGGGCGCGTTCGTGCGCTGAAGCAGCCGCGTCGCGGACAGGCCCCGGCGCGGGAGCGCAGTGGACGCGCACTTCCGACAGGAGGGGTGCGATGACCATCGTGATCGCAGTGCCGGGCAAGCCGGCGATCGAGCTGACCGATCTCGCACTCGACTTCACCGGCACGCTGTCCCGTGACGGCGGCCGACTGCCGGGGGTGGCGGAGCGGATCGTGGCGCTCGCCGAGCGCGTCCGCATCACCGTCATGACCGCGGACACCCGCGGCACGGCGCGGCGCGAACTCGCCGGGCTCCCGCTCGCCGTGGAGTTGGTGCGGGACGGGGCGGCAAAGGCGGAGCTCGTGCGCCGGTTCGGGCCGGAGCATACCGCGGCGATCGGCAACGGCCGCAACGACGTGGAGATGGTGACGCTGGCCGCGATCGGGATCGCCGTGCTCGGCGACGAGGGCGCCGCGGGAGAGCTGATCCGGGTCGCGGACGTCGTCGCGCCGGACATCAACAGCGCCCTCGACCTGCTCGCCGACCCTCTCCGGCTGGTCGCGACGCTGCGCGACTGAACGGCGGGAAACCACGGCGTCTTCGCGCCGTCCGGTCTCGCCACCGATTGCTTGACAGAGTCCCCGTCTCGACGTAGAATCAACACTGGAGATGGCGTTCTCCATAAATTGCCCGTCCGGGCTGATGACGCCTGCCTTTGGAGGAGACGTGCGACCCCGGATGGGTTCCATGTACGACACGACCGCCGTAGCTGTTCTCGACCTTTGGTCAGGGCGATGCCACGCCCGCAGGGCAGCCGGGCGGCCGCCCGACGGAGCGGTTAGGTGAGCAAGCTCCTGCTGATCGCTCTCGGCGCCGCGCTCGGCGCCAACCTCCGCTACGCGGTGTCGGTCGGCGCCGCCCAGCGTTGGGGCGCGGCGTTCCCCTTCGGCACGCTCGTGATCAACGTGTCGGGCAGCGTGCTCATCGGCATGGTCATGGCGCTTGCGGCACGGACGGGCCTGACGGCACCGTGGCGGCTCCTGCTCGTGACCGGCTTTCTGGGCGGTTACACGACCTTCTCGAGCTTCACCTGGGAGACCTACCAGCTCGCCATCGAAGGCGGCCTGGTTCCGGCGCTGGTCAACGTGGGCGGGAGCGTGACGCTCGGTCTCGGCGGCGTCGTGGTCGGCGCGGCGCTCGTGAGGCTGCTGCCATGATGGACAAGCCGTTGGGGGGCGAGATGAAGCTCGGTGGCACGGCACAACAGGTCTGGGTGTTCATCGGCGAGAGCGACCGTTGGCATGGAAAGCCGCTTTACCTCGCGATCCTCGAGGTCCTGCGCAGCGGCGGCTGCGCGGGCGGAACGGTGCTGCGCGGCCTCGCGGGTTACGGCGCCAACAGCTTGATCCACACGGCGGCCCTCGTCGAGCTATCGACCGACCTGCCGGTAGTCGTGACGTTCGTCGATCGGGCGGAGCGAGTGGCCCGCGTTCTCCCCGAGATCGCGGAAATGGTGCAAGAGGGCCTGATCACCGTCTCGACCGCCGAGGTCGTGAAATACACGCACCGCGCGCCGGGCGCTTTCCCCCCGGCTCTGACCGTTGCCGATGTAATGACCCGTGACGTCGTGACGGCCGTCCCGGAGGCGCCGATCGGCGAACTGGTGCAACGCATGGTCGAGAGCGGGGTGCGGGCGGTCCCCGTCGTCGATGCCGGTCGCCGACTGGTCGGCGTGGTGACGGACGGCGACCTGCTGGCACGCGGCGCCGTGCATCTCCCCATCGATGTGCAGCGCGACCTGGCCGGGGAGCTGCCACCCGCTGAGCTTGCGAGACTCGAGGCGCAGCCGCACCGGGCCGCGGACGTCATGACAGCGGCGCCGGTGACCGCGCGGCCGGAGATGAGCCTCGCGAAGGCCGCGGCGCTGCTGGCCGACCACGGCCTCACGCGTATCCCGGTCCTCGATCCGAACGACCGCTTGGTTGGCATCGTGAGCCGCTCCGACCTGCTGCGCACGGTTGCGGAAACTCTGCGACAGCCTGCGGCAAGCCCGCGGCCGCCCGTGAGCGCGCGTGGGCGGGCGAGCGAGGCGATGAGGCAGGACGTCGTGACCGTACAGCGCGAAACGCCGCTTGCCGAGACACTCGACCGGCTTCTCGGGGTCGTCGAGCGGCGAGTCGTGGTCGTGGACGAGGCTGGCCGGCCTCTCGGCATCATCACGGATGGCGACGTCCTCGGCCGCGCCGCTCGGCGGGTGCATGCGGGCGCCTTCCGCTCGCTCGCCGCGTGGTTTGCTGGAGGTACGCGTCCTGACGGGGTCGAGGTCGCCGCGCGCGACCGGTCAGCCGCGGACGTCATGAGCGGCCCGGTCGTCACGGTCCGGGAGGACGCTCCGATCGGGGATGTGCTGCACGTGATGATGACCCGACGGCTGAAGCTGGTCCCGGTCGTCGACGCCGCAGGCACGCTGAGGGGCGCGATCAGCCGCGCCGACCTCCTCGCGGCGTTGGCCGGGCTGCATCGGAGCGGCGCTGCACCGGAGGAATAGCCAGGAGGGTGAGGAGGTCCGGCCGGCCGCTGCGATCTGGATGGGTCTCGCCTTCGCGGCGAGCGTCGTCTCGCTCCGCTCCGACATCGCCGGCGTGCCGTGGAGATCGTCCTCGACTCCATGTCCGCTTGACAGGAGCGGTCGATCGACCGATAATTCGTCTGTTGACGAAATGAGAACGGCAACCATCTCAGGCAAGGAGCGCGGAAATGACAGAGCGTGACGTGAAGACGGCGGTCCGGGAACACTATGCCAACCTGGCGCGAGGGGGCGGCGGCTGCTGTAGCCCGGCCCCGGCCGGCGGCTGCTGCGGGGCGGCCTCGGCCCCGGTCGAACTGAGCCGCGAGATCGGTTACTCGGAGCGGGATCTTGGCGAGGCGCCCGAAGGCTCAAACCTCGGGCTCGGGTGCGGGAACCCGCTCGCCCATGCGGCGCTGGGCCAGGGGGACGTCGTCGTGGACCTCGGGTCGGGTGCGGGTTTCGACTGCTTCCTGGCGGCCAACCGGGTGGGACGCGACGGCCGCGTGATCGGCGTCGACATGACCCCCGAGATGCTCGAGCGGGCGCGGGCGAACGCCGCTGCGGGCGGCTATACGAACGTCGAGTTCCGGCTCGGCGAAATCGAGAACCTGCCGGTTGCCGACGCCACCGCCGACATGGTGATCTCGAACTGCGTGATCAACCTCGCGACCGACAAGGCGAAGGTGTTCCGCGAGGCGCTCCGGGTGCTCAAGCCCGGCGGGCGGTTGATGGTGTCCGACCTCGTCTTGCGCCGCCCGCTTCCCGAGAGCGTGCGCCGCTCGGTCGAGGCGTACGTGGGGTGCATCGCCGGCGCGATGCTCGAAGACGACTACCTCGCCGCCATCCGCCGCTCCGGCTTTACCGAGGTCGAGGTGCTCGATGAAGCGACCTACCCCGTCGGATCGAGCAACCCGGACGAGACCGAGGCGACGCTGCTCAACGACCCGGCGCTCAGCCGTGACGATGTGCAGGCGGCGGCCGACGCAGTCGTCTCGGTCAAGGTCGGCGCCCGTAAGCCGTGACCCACCGGGTGGAGATCCGCGCGCGGGGTTGACGACGATCCTGGACCCCCGCGTTCGTGGGAAAGAGGGTCGGGCGCGGGAATGAAGGTGTCGCGTGGCCGGCCGCCCGCGGGCGGCCGCCACTCAGCTGCAGCCGTGGACCGTGCCGCAGTTGCCGCACTTGTAGCAGGCGCCCGAGCGCACCATCACCATGCCGCAGGTCGGACACGACGGCGCGTCGGCCTGGTTGACGAACATGTGCCCCGCGTCCCGCGACTCGAGGCCGGGCAGCGCCGGCTGCCGCGGCTGCGGCAATGGCGCCGCCGGGGAGGCATCGTCGGACACGAGCGGTTGCACGCCGACCGCCGCCTGGTCCTCGGGCGCCAGGAACTTCGCCGCCAGCCAGCGGAAGATGTAATCGATGATCGACTTCGCGTACGGGATCTGGGGGTTGTTGGTCCAGCCCGAGGGCTCGAAGCGCACGTGCGAGAACTTGTTGACCAGGAACTCGAGCGGCACGCCGTACTGCAGCGTGAGCGAGATCGCGGTGGCGAACGCGTCCATCACGCCGGAAAGGGTGGAGCCCTCCTTGGCCATCGTGATGAACAGCTCGCCCGGCTTGCCGTCCTCGTACAGGCCGACCGTGACGTACCCCTCCTGCCCCTCGACCGAGAACTTGTGGGTGATCGCGACGCGCTCGTCGGGGAGCTTGCGGCGCACCGGCTGGAATGCCGGCTCCGCCGCCTTCTCGCCCGCGGCCGCGAGCGGCTGCGAGCCCTTGCAGTTGTCGCGGTAGACGGCGATCGACTTGAGCCCGAGCTTCCACCCCTCGACGAACAGGCTCTCGATCTCCTCGGGCGTGCTGGCTTCCGGGATGTTGACCGTCTTCGAGATCGCGCCGGAGAGGAACGGCTGCACCGCGCCCATCATCCGCAAGTGGCCGAGGGGCGTGATGAAGCGGGTCCCGGCGATGGCCTTGAACGCGCAGTCGAAGACGGGGAGGTGCTCGTCGGCCAGGCCGCGGGCGCCCTCGATGGAACCCGTCGCCTCCAGGTGTCTCAGGATCTCGGTGCGGGTCGGTTCGTCGTACCCGAGCTTGGCGAGCGCGCGCGGCACCGTCTGGTTGACGATCTTGATCGTGCCGCCGCCGACGAGGCGCTTGACCTTGACGAGGGCGAGGTCGGGCTCGACGCCAGTGGTGTCGCAGTCCATCATGAAGCCGATCGTCCCGGTGGGCGCCAGGACCGTCACCTGCGCGTTGCGGAAGCCCGACGCCGTGCCGCACTCGAGAGCCGAATCCCAGGCCTCGGCGGCCGCCTGGCGGAGATCCGATGCGACGCCGCGCGTCGGGATCCGGTGAGCCGCGTCCCGGTGCATGGCGATCACCTCGAGCATCGGCTCGCGGTTGACGGCGTAGCCCGGGAACGGCCCCATCCCCTCGGCGATGCGCGCCGAAGCGAGGTACGCCTCGCCGCACATCAGCGCCGTGACGCCGGCGGCGTACGCCCGCCCCTCCGGCGAGTCGTAGGGAAGACCCTCGGACATCAGGAGCGCACCGAGGTTGGCGTAGCCCAGCCCGAGCGGCCGGAAGTCGTGCGAGTTCGCCGCGATCCTGGGCGTCGGATAGTGGCTGAAGTCGACCAGGATTTCCTGCGCGAGGATCGACACGTCAACCGCGTGGCGGAACGAGTCGGTGGCGAAGACGCCGGCGGCATCCACGAAACGCATCAGGTTCAGCGAGGCGAGGTTGCACGCCGTGTCGTCGAGGAACATGTACTCCGAGCACGGGTTCGACGCGTTGATGCGGGCGGTGTTCTTGCACGTGTGCCAGCGGTTGATCGTGGTGTCGTACTGGATGCCGGGGTCGCCGCACACCCACGCCGCTTCCGCCATCATGTGCATGAGCTGGCGCGCGCGGTAACGCCCCGCCACCTCTCCGGTGGTGACGGCCTTCGTCTCCCACCAACCGTCGTCCTCGACCGAGCGCATGAACTCCTCGGTCACCCGCACCGAGTGGTTCGCGTTCTGGTACTGGATCGAGTCGTAGGCGCCGCCCTCCTGATCGAAGTTCGCCGGGTACCCCGCCGAGATCAGGACGTGCGCCTTCTTCTCCTCCTCCGCCTTGCAGCGGATGAATTGCGGGACGTCGGGGTGGTCGATGTTGAGGATCACCATCTTCGCCGCGCGGCGCGTCTTGCCTCCCGACTTGATCACGCCCGCGAACGAGTCGAAGCCGCGCATGAAGGAGACGGGCCCGGAGGCGGTCCCGCCCCCCGCCAGCGACTCCTGCGAGGAGCGCAGCACCGACAGGTTCGACCCGGTGCCCGATCCGTACTTGAACAGCATTCCCTCGGTCTTGGCGAGGTCGAGGATCGAGTCCATCGAGTCCTTGACCGCGTTGATGAAGCACGCCGAGCACTGCGGCCGGGGCTCGATGCCGACGTTGAACCACACCGGGGAGTTGAACGCGACCATCTGATGCAGCAGCAGGTGCGCCAGCTCGTGCTCGAACGCGCGCTCCGATTCGTCGTCCGCGAAATAGCCGCCGGTGCGGCCCCACTCCACGATCGTGGTGACGACCCGGGAGATCAACTGCCGCACCGAACCCTCGCGCTCGGGGGTCCCCAGGCGGCCGTGAAAATACTTCTGCGCGACGATGTTGGTGGCGGTCTGCGACCAGAACTCGGGGACCTCGACGTCGGTCTGCTCGAACACGACCTCGCCGTCGCTGCCCGAGATTCGCGCCGTACGGCGCTCCCAACGCACCAGGTCGAAGGGGTGGTGCTCCCCGTTTGTGAACAAACGTCGGACCGAAACGCCCTGGGCGCCCGGCCGGCGAGAGGCAGCGACGGCTAGCGACGAAGGTTCCGCGGACATCCCAGATCCCCCTTCCAATAGAGTTCAAGTACTACTTGAACTTTGCAGATCGAATCTAGAGCGCGGCCGGGGGGTTGTCAAGGGGCCTACCGCAAGATATTGGGTCGTTCCCGGCGATCCGCTACCACATCTTGTGCTTAGCTCGGTTTGACGCGGGTTGCGGGGCGCCACTCGGCCGCTGTGGGTGGATCGCCGGAAAGGCCGGCGGCGCTCCTACCCCCGACACCGGCAAAAGTCAAGGCCACGCCGCCGCCGGCGCGCGCGCCGGACGAACGCCGGACTGCGACCGATCACGAAAAGGGCGCGGTCACCCGCGCCCCAAGGACACCTGGAAAAGCGAGCGGCCTACTTGGCCACCTTCTCCTTGAGGGTCTTGCCGACCTTGAACGCCGGGTAGGCGCGGGCGGGGATCTTGATCGTCGCGCCGGTGGCGGGGTTGCGGCCCGCTCGCGCGGCGCGCTTGCGGACGGAGAAGCCGCCGAAGCCGGGCAGGGTAACCTTGCGGCCGGCGCCCAGCTCCACTGCGATGAGACCCTTGTTGGCGTTGAAGACCGCGTCCACGGCTTCGGCCGCCTTGGCCTGGGTGAGACCCGTCTTCTTCGCGAGCTTCGTGATCAACTCGGTCTTGTTCATCTCTCCTCCTTAAGGCGTGATCGGCCTACTTGGCCAGTTTTTCCTTGAGCGTTTTGCCTGCCTTGAACGTGGTGTACTTGCGGGCGGAGATCGTGATCGCCTTGCCCGTGGCCGGGTTGCGACCGGCTCGCGCGGAGCGCTTCCGCGTCGCGAAGGTGCCGAAACCGGGGAGAGTCACCTTGCGCCCGGCGTCCAGCTCGACCGCGACGATGCCCTTGTGCGCGTTGAAGATCACATCCACGACATTCGCCGCCGCGGCGTGTGTCAGGCTGACCTTCTTCGCGAGTTTCACGGCCATCTCTGACTTATTCATTCCCCGTCCTCCCTTGTGGTTAGCTTCCTACGCTATTATTCGGATCATCTCCCGAGTTTGTCAAGTGCCACAAGGGGTTTTCGCCTCTGCCCTCGCCGTTTCGCTCGTCGCTGCCGTCGTGTGCGGCACCGGGCCAGCCAGCCAGCCCGCCACTGTTGGCGTTTCCGTGCATCTCGTCCCCTGGAGCCCAGCGCCGTTCGCCGGTCAGGCGCGGTGCAACAGCGCGCCGGGTCGGGCCCGACACCCGGCCCCGGTCAGGCGCGGTCGGCGGTGCTTTCGAGCTCCTGGCGGAGCTTGAGGAACGAGGTGTAGCGGCGCGCCGAGAGCTTCCCCGCCTGCGCCGCATCCCGCACGGCGCACGCCGCCTCGCTCTCGTGCGTGCAGTCGGCGAACGAGCAGCCGGCCGCCGCGCGGGCGATCTCGGGGAAGTACGCCTGCAGCTCGGACGGCGCGAGGTCCCAGAAGCCGAACTCGCGCACGCCGGGGGTGTCCACGACGAAGCCCGATCCGGGCAGCGCCAGGAGCTGGGCCGTGCTGGTGGTGTGGCGGCCCTTGCCCGTCGCTTCCGAGATCGACCCCTCGCGCAGCCGGTAGCCGGGGTGGATGGCGTTGAGGAGCGCGGACTTCCCGACCCCGGACGGACCGCAGAACAGGGTCGTGCGCCCCGCGACCCGGCGCGTCAAGCAGCCGACGCCGCGCGAGGTGCGGGCCGAGGCCAGCAGCAGCTCGTACCCGGCGTCCACGTAGTCGCCGATCCAGGCGTCGATGCCGGCAGTGCCCTGATCGACCTTGTTGAAACAGATCACCGGCTCGATGCCGGCGTGGTGGCACGCCACCAGGAAGCGGTCGAGCAGGCGCGGGTTCGGCTCCGGCGACACCGCCGCCATCACGACGACGGCCTGCTCCACGTTGGCCGCGATCACGCGCGACCGCCGTTCGCCCGGCGACCGGCGGGTCAGCGTGGTCCGGCGCGCCTCGACCCCGGTCACGATCGAATCGGGGGGTTTGCCATCGAGCGACACCCGGTCGCCGACCACCAGGCGGCGGTCGGCGATTCCCTCGGCCCAGTGCAACGTGCGCCGGAAGGGCACGACCAGCGCGTCCTCTCCCACCTGCACTCTCACGAGGGGGCCGAAGACCGCAGTCACGACGCCGGCGGCACGCTCCGTCACGTCGCAGAGTATAGCGTAGCCTGGACTATGACGACATCGGAAACGGCAGTTGGTAGGCGAACCCCCCGCGCTGGATCACGAGCAACAGCGACGACCGGGTGTGCTCGCGCGCCACGATGGCGTCGATCTGGGCGATTTTCGAGACCCGCTCGCCGTTCACCTGCAGCACGACGTCGCCGCCGGCGAGGCCGGCCGAATCGGCCCGACTCCCGGCCACCACGTGGCTCACGACGACCTTGCCGCCGCGCTCGGAGAGCTTGACGCCGACGAACCGGAGGAGCACCTGCTCACCGAGGTCGGCCGGCGGCTCGGCCGCCCGCAGGGTCACCGCCCGTTGGACATCGCGCCCGCCGATCTCGAACGTCACGCTGTCGCCGGGCGCGAGTTGGGCCAGCAGCGTCGTGTAGTCGTCCCGCCCGTTGATCGGCCGGCCGTTGCCGGCCAACACCACCGCGCCGCGGTGCAGGCCCGCCACCGCCGCCGGCGAGCCGGGAAAGACGTCCACGACCTCGACGCCCGCAGCCTCCCCCCGGCCTCCCGGCCGGCGCTCGTCGCGGTTGGCGACGAACATCCCCAGCCACGCCGCCTGCACGTGCCCGTAGCGCAGCAGGTCGCTGACAACGCGGCGCACGCGCTTGGCCGGGATCGCGAAGCCGATCCCCTGGGCATCGCCGATGATCGCCGTGTTGATCCCGGCCAGCCTGCCGTCGAGGTCCACCAGGGCGCCGCCCGAGTTCCCGGGGTTGATCGAGGCGTCGGTCTGGAGGAAGTCGGTGTAGACCCGGTGGGTATCCGGCGAGGTCACGGTCCGGTCGCGGGCGGAGAGCACGCCGACGGTCACCGTGCTTCCGAGCCCGAGCGGGTTGCCGATCGCGATCATCGTCTCGCCGATCATCGAGTCGTCCTTCTCGGCGAGCGGCAGGAACCGCCGCCCGCTGGCCGCGACCCTCAGGATCGCGAGGTCGGAGTCGGAGTCGGAGCCGATCACTTCGGCCTGCTCGCTCTTGCCGTCGGAGAAGCCCACCTTGATCTCCGCCGCGCCCTCGATGACGTGCTCGTTGGTGACGATCAACCCGTCCGGCGAGATCAGCACGCCGCTGCCCAGAGACTGCGAGGTGTAGACCTCGGGGCCGGTCGCGCCGAACTCCGGGAAGAGGTCGCCGAACAACGACCGCGGCCGGACGGTCACCACCTGCCGGGCGGTCAAGTTGACCACGGCCGGGCGGACCCGTTCGACCAC
Organism: uncultured Acidobacteriota bacterium; assembly: GCA_963727205.1. Classification (GTDB taxonomy): domain Bacteria; phylum Acidobacteriota; class Thermoanaerobaculia; order Thermoanaerobaculales; family Thermoanaerobaculaceae; genus RBG-13-68-16. Next base: position 99,204 of record CAVSFQ010000001.1, read on the forward strand.
CTCCACGACGGGGGTCCGCCGCAGGCTCTGGGCCGCAACCGGCGCCACCACCATCAACGCCATCGCCATCGCACGAATCTGCCTCACAGGTCCCTCCCCCCGCCGGCTGCGGGCTCCCCTAAGCCTACCCCGCCTCTTCACCAATCGGGAGGCCGCCGGCCGGCCCCTGCCGCCGCCTTGGAAACCGGCGCGCCGGAGCCTACTATTGCGGTCGAGCCGTTTCGCGTCCCGGGGCAACGCAGACCGGTCCGGCGGCGGCACCAAGGGCCCGACGCGAGGAGGTCCGACCGGGATGGACGTTCCAGTTCACGAGGTGATTCGCCCCGCCACCGTCGCGGAGGCGCTGGCGGCGCTGGCGGCGCGCGAGGACGCGCGCCCGATCGCCGGCGGCACCGACCTGATGGTGCAGCTGCGCGACGGCCGCCGCCTCGCCGGTTGTCTGGTCGACCTCGGCCGCCTCGAGCTCGCCGGCATCAGGCGCGCCGGCGAGGCGATCGAGGTCGGCGCCGCCACGACCATGGACGCAATCGCGGCCGACGCCGGCATCCAGCGGTCCTTCCCCGCGCTCGCCCGCGCCGCCCGTCAGGTCGGCGCGTGGCCGATCCAGTGCCGCGCGACGCTCGGCGGCAACCTCGCCAACGGCTCGCCGGCCGCCGACACCGCCCCGGCGCTCCTCATCGCCGATGCGACCGTCACGGTGGTCTCGGCGGCGGGGACCCGCCGCCTCCCCATCGCGGAGTTCTTCCTCGGGCCGGGGCGCACCGCGCTGGCGCCGGGGGAACTCGTCACGTCCGTGCGCCTCCCCCTCGGCGAGTCTCCGTCCGGCGATCGCGTCGTCGAGCGCTTCGTCAAGGTCGGCCCGCGCCGCGAGCAGGTGATCTCGGTGGTCAGCCTCGCCGGTCGGGCCGTCATCCGGCCCGACGGCACGCTCGCGATGGTGCGGCTGGCGCTCGGTTCGGTCGCGCCCACGCCGGTGCGCGCACACACCGCCGAGCGCGCGCTCGCCGGGCGGCGCCCCGACGCCGCGGCGCGGCGTGACGCGGCGCGCGCGTTGCAGCACGACATCGCGCCGATCGACGACGTCCGCGCGCCGGCGCGCTACCGGCGGATCGCGGCCGCGGTCCTGCTCGACCGCTTCCTGCAGGAGGCCGCACGTGCCTGAGCGGATCACCGTCACGCTGACGCTCAACGGCGCGCGCCGCAGCTTCGAGGTGGCGCCGGGGCGGCGCCTGCTCGACCTGGTCCGCGAGGACGCCGGCCTGATCGGCGCCAAGGAAGGGTGCGGCGCGGGTGAGTGCGGCGCGTGCATGGTGCTGCTCGACGGCGCGCCGGTCACGTCCTGCCTCGTGCTCGCGGCCTCGGCCGACGGCCACGAGGTCGTCACCGTCGAGGGGCTTGCCAGTGCCGGCGCCCTGCACCCGTTCCAGGAGGCGCTCGTGGTCCACGGCGGCGTGCAGTGCGGCTTCTGCACGCCGGGGATCGCGATCACCGGCGCCGCGGTGCTCGCCCGCGGCGGCGACGCCGCCGACCGCGCCCGCCTGCTCGCCGGCAACCTGTGCCGCTGCACCGGCTACGCCAAGGTCATGGAGGCGCTCGACGACGCGGCGGCAAAGGAGACGGCCGATGCCTCGGCGTGACCACCGGCCGGTTGGCGCCCGCGACGTGTCGGACCACGGACCACGGACCACGGACCACGGCCCGCTCGGCGGGCGCCACGAGCGTCCCGACGCGCGCGCCAAGGTGGCCGGCTCCACCCGCTACGTCGGCGACCTCGCCCTCCCCGGGATGCTGCACGCGGCGGCTGCCGTAGCGCCGGTCGCCTCGGCCCGCGTCGCCGCCCTCGACACCGCCGCGGCCCGCGCCGTCGACGGCGTCGAGACGGTGCTGACCGCGGCCGAGATCCCCGGGGCCAACCTCGTCGGCGTCATCTTCCCCGACCAACCCCTGCTCGTCACCGATCGGGTGCGGATGGTCGGCGACCGCCTCGCGCTCGTCGCGGCGCGCACGCCTGAGGCGGCGTGGCAGGCCGCCCGCCTGGTGAAGGCGACCCTCGAGCCGATGCCGGCGGTGCACGACCCGGTGGCCGCGCTCGCCCCCGGTGGCCCGCTCGTCCACGACGGCGGCAACCTCGTCAGGACGTTCCAGGTGGCGCGCGGCGGGGCCGGCCGGAGACGGGCCGACGTGGTCGTGGAAGCGCTCTACCACGTCGGCGGCCAGGAACACGCCTACCTCGAGCCGCAGGGCTGCCTGGCGATCCCGGAGGGGCGCAGCCGCATCACGATCGTCGCCTCGTGCCAGTGCCCGTTCTACGTCCAGCAGGCCGTGGCGCGGGTGCTCGGGCTGCCGCTCGCCGCGGTGCGCGTCGAGCAGGCGCCGACCGGCGGCGGGTTCGGCGGCAAGGAGGACTACCCGTCCGAACCGGCGGCGTGCGCCGCAGCCCTCGCGTTCGCGACCGGCCGGCCGGTACGCTTCGTGCTCCCGCGCGAGATGGACATGCAGGGCTCGACGAAGCGCCACGCGATGGTGATCCACCACCGCTGGGGCGCCGACCGCGACGGCCGCCTGCGCTTCGCCGAGGTCGACGCCGTGCTCGACGCGGGGGCGTACGCCGGCATCTCGACGGTCGTCGCCGAGCGCGCCAACGTCTCGGCGATCGGCCCATACGACGTTCCGTCGGTGCGTGTCACCACCCGCATCGCGTACACCAACAACCTGTTCGGCGGGGCGTTTCGCGGCTTCGGCGCGCCGCAGGTGACGTGGGCCGCGGAGGCCACCGTGGACCGCCTGGCGCGCGCCGTCGGTCTCGACCCGCTCGAGTTCCGCCGCCGCAACCTGCTCGACGACCGCCGCAGGCGGATCTGCACCGGGCAGCTCCTGCGGCGGCCCGTGCTGGCGCGCGAATGCCTGGAGCGCGCCGCGGCGCTCGCCGGCTGGGACGAGTTCCACGCCCGGCCGCGCGCTGCCGACGCCCCGGCGCGGGAGGGGATGGGGATCGCCCTCGCGCTGTACGGCTGCAACCTCCACCACGGCGGCCAGCGCCTCGACCGCTCCTCGGCGGTGGTGATCCTGCAGGCCGACGGCTCGGTGGTCGTGCGCGTCGGCCTCACCGAGATGGGGCAGGGGAACCTCGCCGCCTGCCAGACGATCGCGGCACAGGCGCTCGGCGTCGATCCGGCGGTGGTGCAGGTGTGGCAGCCCGACACCACCACCGTGGCGGACTCGGGTCCGACGGTGGCGTCGCGTGGCGCGCACGCGTCCGGGATGGCGATCCTCGACGCGGTGCGGCGGCTGCGCGCCAGGCTCGACCCGGTCGCGGCCGAGCTGCTCGGCTGCGGCCGCGGGCAGGTCGAGCTCGCGGGAGGCCGCGCCCGGGTCGCGGGCAAGCCGGAGCGCGGCGTTGCCGTCGCCGAGGTCGCCGCCACGATGTCGGCGCGCCGGATCGAGGCGATCGCCACCGGGTGGTACCGCAGCCGGCCGCGCCGCTTCGACCCCGCAACCGGCACCGGCGAACCGTACGAGTTCTACGCGGTCGCCTGTCACGTCGCGCGGGTGGGAGTCGACCGCGACCTCGGCCTGGTGCGCGTCGAAGAGGTCTCGGCGGCCCACGACGTCGGCCGCGTCATCCACCGCGACGCGCTCGAGGGGCAGATCCAGGGCGGCGTGGTCCAGGGCGTCGGGTGGGGCACGACCGAAAGGTTGGCGCTCGATCGCGGCCGCCTCGTCAACCCGTCGTTCACCGACTACCTGATCCCGACCTCCGCCGACGCCCCAAAGGTCAACGTCGCGATCGTCGAGAGCGAAGGCGGCGGGGGTCCGTTCGGCGCCAAAGGCGTGGGCGAGCCGGCGCTGATCCCGGCGGCGGCGGCGGTGCGCAACGCGGTGGTGGCGGCGCTAGGGGTCGAGCTCGACACCCTGCCGCTCACCCCGCCGGCGATCGTCGCGGCGCTCGGGGAGACGCACCCGTTCGCCTGGGTGGCTGAGGAGGAGGAGCACGAGCATGCAGGTCCTGAGACGGTTACTGCAGGCCGTTGACGAGGGCGACACCTGCGTCCTCGCCACGGTCGCCGGCGTGACGGGCTCGGCGCCGCGCAAGGCGGGGACGCGCCTGCTGGTCTCGGCCCGCGGCGTGCGCCTCGGCACCGTCGGCGGCGGGGAGGTCGAGGCCGCCGCGCTCGCGAACGCGGCCGAGATGCTGGCGGGCCGCGACTCCGGCCGCGCCCTGGAGATCCCCACGAACTGCGGAGGGGTGGTGACCCTGATGTTGGAAAAGTTCTCGCCGCAGCGGCGCCTGCTCGTCGTCGGCGCCGGCCACGTCGGCAAAGCGGTGGCGCGCGCCGGGGCGCATGCCGGCTACCGCGTCACGCTCGCCGCGCCGACGCGGCCGGAGCCGTTGCCCGACGAAGCGACCGTCGAGTGCCTCGCGGCCTCCGACCCGACGGCGCTCGACGCCTGGGAGGGCCCCGAGCGCACGCAGGTCGTCGTCGCGACCGGCGACGCCGACGCCGACGGCGCGTGGGCCGTGGCCGCCATGCTGCGCCCGTTCGCCGGGATCGGGGTGGTCGGCTCGCGGAACAAGGCCTCGGCGATCCGCCACACCGCGGCGGCCGCCGGCGTGCCTCCCGACCGCGTGCACACCCTGCGCTGCCCCGTCGGGCTCGACCTCGGCGCGGTGACGCCCGAGGAGATCGCGGTCTCGATCGTGGCCGAGTTCATCCGCCTCGACCGCATCGGCGAGGTCCCCGAGGGATGGCGACGCGCGCCGCGGGGTTGATCCTCGCCGGCGGCGCGGGGGTCCGCTTCGGGGGCCCAAAGGCGTTCGCGACCCTCCCCGACGGGCGAACGTTCCTGGCGGCGTGCGCCGAGGCGCTCGCCGGCGGGGGGGCCTCGCCGATCGCCGCAACTCTGCCCCCCGGCTCGGCGGTCCACGATCCGCATGCGTTGCTGGCTGTCCCGCTCGCCGCGCCCGGCCTGCCGATGTTCGAGTCGATCAGGGCCGGCCTCGGACCCCTCCTCGCCTGCCCCGGGTGGAATACCGTCATCGTGCTCCCCGTGGACCACCCGCTCGTGCGCCCCGACACCGTGCGCGCGCTCGCTGGCGCCGGCGGCGCTGCCGCGATCCCCTCGTTTCGCGGCAAGCACGGTCACCCGGTGGTGCTCGCCCGCGCCGTCGCGACGACGATCGCGAGCGGGGAGCGGCCGGGCCCGACGTTGCGCGAGGTCCTGCACGACGTGCGGGTCGTCGTCGTCGACGTGGACGACCCCGGGGTCACGGCCAACTGCAACACCCCGGAGGCTCTCGCCGCGGCGATCGCCATCGCCCCGCCCGATTGACGGGACCGCCGCCGGCTTGACCCCGGTCAAGGCGCGCCCGCCGAGCGCGCCGTACCCTCGCGGATGGACGCTTTGGGGGGAAGACCGCAATGGTGATGAGGGATGTCGTCCGGATCGACGAGACGAAGTGCGACGGGTGCGGCTTGTGCGTTACGGCGTGTGCCGAGGGCGCGATCGCGCTCGTGGACGGCAAGGCGCGCCTCGTGAGCGAGTCGCACTGTGACGGGCTGGGCGCGTGCCTCGGCCACTGCCCGCAGGGCGCGATCACGGTCGAGCGCGTCGAGGCACCGCCGTTCGACGAGACCGCCGCCGCGCCCCGGCCGAGACCAGCGCCGCCCCCCGCCATGCGCCCCGTCCACGCCGTCTCCGGATGTCCGGGCTCCCGCGCGGTGAGCTTCGACGCTCCCGCGCCGGCGTTGGAACAGGATGTCGCCGGTCAACCCTCGGCGCTGCGCCACTGGCCGGTGCAGCTCCACTTGCTGGCGCCGACCGCGCAGTACTTCCAGGGCGCCGACGTGCTGCTGGCGGCCGACTGCGTCGCCTACGCCGTCGGCGACTTCCACCGCGACCACCTGGCCGGCCGCTCCCTCGCCATCGCCTGCCCCAAGCTCGACGCCCGCCAGGAGGTCTACGTCGAGAAGCTCGTCGCCATGATCGACGAGGCCAAGATCGCCTCCCTCACGGTGATGGTGATGGAGGTCCCCTGCTGCGGCGGCCTCGTCCAGCTCGCCCGCCTCGCGGCTGCGCGCGCCTCGCGTCGGGTACCCGTCGAAGTCGTCGTCGCCGGGATCCGGGGCGACATCGTGCGCGACGACGCCGAGCCTCCCACACCGCGGGCGTTCCGCGGCGTCAGCCTGCCACGCCTCGGCTGAGCGGGCGATCGCGGCGGCCGCTGTTTCGGCCGCTTCGGCGCCTTTGCTACCCTTGCGGCCAGGGTGGCGCCCGTGGCTGACGGGCGCGGCGTTGTGGTTAGCCTCACGGCCGGCGGTACGGGATCGTCGCGACTCCTCGCGGGCCCGGCGCGTCCGGCCGATCCGCAGACGGGGAGGTTCCGGTGCCGAATTCGCGGCGAGTGGCGGGATGGTTGCTGGCGGCGCTCGCCCTTGCCCTCGCGGTTCGCCTTCCCCGCGTTCTCGAGGATGACTTTCCCATCAACGACGGCGGACTCTTCTGTGTCATGGCCGGCGAGCTTGCGGACTCCGGCCTCGCGCTGCCCGCGTTCACGGACTACAACCGGGCCCGCATCCCGTTCGCGTACCCTCCCCTCGCGCTCTACGTCACCGCCGCGCTCCACCGCGCCACCGGGTGGAGCGTGCTTGGCCTGCTGCGGTTCCTGCCGCTCCTCACGAACCTCGCCGCAATCGCGGCGTTCCTCATGCTCGCCGGGCGCGTCCTCGGCTCGCCGTTCGCGGCGGGTCTCGCGGCGCTCCTCTTCGCGGTGCTGCCACGCAGCTACGAGTTCCTGATCGCCGGCGGCGGCTTGACGCGCGGCTTCGGCTTCGTGTTCGCGATGCTCGCTCTCACCGCGGGCCACGACCTGTTGGTCGGAGACCGGCGGCGGGCCGCACTCCCAGCCGCGGCTTGGAGCGGCCTTGCGATCCTCTCCCACCCCGAGATGGGGCTGTTCGCCCTGGTGGGTCTGGCAGTCATCGCAGCCGCGGCGGGACTCAACCGCCGGCGGCTCGGCCTGGTGGCGGGCATCGCCGCCGCCGCTGTGCTGATCGCCGCCCCGTGGTGGGTCACGGTGCTTTCGAGGCATGGCCTGCAACCATTCCTGGGCGCCTCCGCAACCGCGGACTGGCGATTGGGCTCCCTGCTCCGTCTGGCCTCGCCCGAACTCACCGGCGAGCGCGGCCTGGCTCCGATCGCGTGCCTGGCCCTGCTCGCGCTGCTCACCGCGATTTGCGGCGGTCGCGTGCTCCTTCCGGGTTGGCTGCTGGCGGCGTACACCGTGGTCCCACGCAGCGCCCCGACCCTGGCAACCATCCCGGTGGCGCTGCTCGCCGCGGGCGCGCTGACGGACGTCGTCCTGCCGGCGTTCGCGCCCTCCCCCGCCGTCGAGGCGCCGCACAGCCGCGCGAGGTCGCACGCGGCGATGGCGCTTGTGCTCGCCGCGCTCCTCACCTACACCCTCGTCGTATCGAACCTCCACCGCGCCTCCGAGCAGTGGCCGGCGATGCGTCGCGTGTCGCCGGCGGAGCGCGAGGCGATGGCGTGGGTAGCCGCGAACACCCCGGGGGACGCCCGCTTCCTCGTGGCCTCGACCGCCGGCTCGTGGTGGGCCGACCCCGTCGACTCCTGGTTCCCGGTGCTCGCCCGCCGCGCCAGCGTCGCGACCGCGAACGGCGCCGAGTGGCTGCCCGGCGGCGAGTTCCGTCGCCGCCTCGAGGCGTACTCGGCGCTCAAGCAGTGCCAGGTTGTGAATGCCGCGTGCGTCGAGGCTTGGTCCACCCGGTTCGGCAACGGCTTCACCTACGTGTGGGTCTCGAAGCCGGTCGGCGTCACGAAGGGCGCGGCCGATCCCGCCGCCGGGTTTGAGCACAGCCCCGGCTTCGCCGTCGTCTACGACGGCCCCGGTGCCGTCGTGATCGCGCGTCGCGTCTCAGTCGGCGAGTTGCGCGCGCCCGGCCGGGGCTCCGGCGACGGCGACCGGTGAGGCGCATGCGCAGGGACGGTCTGTTCGTCGCCACCCTCGGCTACCTCTTGCTTCCCAATGCGATCTTCGCCCTGGGGTGGCTGCATCCGGTCTGGGCTGTTCCGCTGGTCGCGTTGATCGTCATGGCAGTGATCGACGCCGCGCGACAGTCGCGCACCGACAGCCCACCGCTCCCGGCTCGACAGTGGATCGTAGTCGGCGGCCTCGCCGCGTTCTGGGCGGTCGCCGCCGGCATCGGCGAGCTCAACGTGCAGACGTGGGACTACCTCAAGCACAACCTCGTCTTCCACGATCTCATCACCCGGAGCTGGCCGGTTTCCTACCCCGGACCGTCCGGCGGCGACCCGATCCTGTGTTACTACCTCGCGTATTACCTTCCGACGGGGGTGCTCGGCAAGCTCCTCGGGATCCATTGGGCCGCGCTGGCATCGTTCGCATGGGGCCTTGGCGGCCTCCTCCTCACGTTCGCATGGGTGGCGCGCCTCGGCCGCCCGCGCGGAGGCTGGGTCCTCGTGCTGTTCACTCTCGCCGACGGGTTCAGCTGGATGCCCGGGTTGTACTCGTTGGCCCAGAAGGTCGGCCTCCTGGCCGGTACTCCCGACCGGGAGTGGTGGTACACAAACAACTTCGCGGAGCACTTCTTCACCTTCGCCGGGTCCCAGACCAGGCTGATCTTTCAGGCCGAGCCGGCGGCGCTCATGTGGGTGCCGCAGCATGCGCTGGGGGCCTGGCTCGGCGCCGCGTGCGTGATGCGTTCGTTGCTCGAAAGGCAGCCGGCCCAATACGTGGTGCTGGCCAACGCCGCGGCCGCGCTCTGGTCGCCGTTCGTCGCTCTCGGCCTGCTCCCGTTCACCGCGGCGGCATGCGTGCGGGACCTGCGCTCGAGCCTGGCGTGGCGCAGCGCGCTGCCTGGCGCGGCGCTGGCGCTCACGGTCGGTCTCTATTTTCTGGCGCACGGACCGCAGCAGTTCGCCGGCCTCCTGTTTTCGACGTTCTCCGCGGCGACGGACTGGCTCAAGTACGCGCTCTTCCTTCTGCTCGCCGTGGGGGCCTTCTGGCTCGCGGTGGGGTTGGTGCGACGGCGGTTCGGCGTGGTCACGGAACCCGAGTGGTACGCGCTCTCTCTCGCCAGCCTGACGTTGGTCGCGGCGACGTTCGTCTATCTCGGCAAGTACAACGACTGGGCGATGCGGGTCAGCATGCCGGCGCTGTTCGTGGTCCACCTCGTGGTCGCGGCGGCGGCGACGCGGCTATGGTGGAGCGGCGCCCCGTTCCGCGCGCGTCTGGCGTTCGCCCTGCTCGTGCTGGCAAGCGCCGAGAGATCGCTCAAAATCTACGTTCTCGCCCCCCTCGGAAGGGTCGCCGACCCGGGGATCCAGACCACGATCGCCACCGCGACACGGTACGCGGACTCGCTGGCGGACCTGCCGGGCACGCCCGAGTTCGACATCGCCGCGCAGTATCTCGGATCTCGGGACACGATCTTCGGGAGATACCTCATGAAACCTGCGCACCCCGACCACCACCAGGGCGACCGGCAGTGAGCACGGTCCTCGTCACCGGCGGCACCGGCTACATCGGCAGCCGGCTCGTCAAGCGCCTGCTGGCGGTCGGGCGGCACGTCCGCGTGATGGCCGTCGCCAACGACCCGCTGCTCGCCAACCTCGCCGGCGCCGACTGCGAGGTGGTGACCGGAGACATCACCCGGCCGGAGACGCTGGCCGGGCCGCTCGCCGGCGTCGATGCCGTGCTTCACCTTGCCGCGGTCCTGTACACCGAGGACGCCGCGCTGTTTCGGAGAGTCAACCTCGAAGGGACGGCGCGCCTCGTCGAGGCCGCCGTGGCAGCGGGCGTCGGGCACTTCGTCTACGTGTCGGCGGCCGCCGCCCGCTACCGGGTCCGCACGACCTACGGCGAAACCAAGTTCCTCGCCGAGCAGTTGATGCGGGCGCCGCGCGGCCGGACGAACTTCACCATCGTCCGCCCTACGCTGGTGTTCGGGCCCGGGGGCGGCGGGCAGGAGCTCGTCATGTACGTCGAGCGGATGCGCAAGGCCAAGTGGTGCGTCCCGATCGTCGGCCGCGGCGCGGCGATGAAACGTTGGGTGCACGTCGACGACCTTGTTGAGGGTCTCGCGCTGGTCGTCGATCGCCCGATCGCGTACGGCAAGACGTACAACTTCGGCGGCGCCGATGCCCACACCATGCGCGCCTATACCGAGATGATCCGCCGCCGTCTCGCCATTGCCAAGCCGGTTGTCCCGGTGCCGCTCTGGCTGTGCTGGGCCCTCGCCGGACTGGTGCGCCTCGTCCAGCGCCGCCCGCTCCTCAAGCGCGACACGATCGTCGGGGTCACGATGGACGCGGACTTCGACATCGAGCCGGCGCGGCGCGAAATCGGCTACGCGCCCATGGCGTTCGAGGAGTGGCTGTTCACCAGGACCGCAGGCGACCCGTTCTGGGAGCCGTGAGGACGAGCAAGACCCCACCTTCGCCCCGGAACCGGATCTGCGCTACATTGACCCAGGTCAAGGAAGTTCCGAAAGATCGCCTCATGCTGGCACGAGAGAGAGTGCCGCATCGGGGCTAAACGCGGAGCGTTCTCAAGGGGGGTGTTGCGATGGACACCCAGCACGTCCGGCGGACCGGAGTCCTCTTGCCACTCGCTATTCTCGGCGTCGCGCTTCTCGTGGCGGCCGCGGGCCACGCCGGGCCGGTCTTCTTCCCCAAGCTCTCGGAGGAGAGCGTGGCGTGCAACGAGTGCCACCGGCAGCAGACGCCGGCGATTGTCCAGCAGTGGGGCGATTCCAAGCACTTCCGCGGCAACATCGGTTGCTTCGAGTGCCACGGCGCCAAGGCGGGCACGGCGGGAGCCTACGAGCACAACGGCTACACGATCCACACCATCGTGACGCCGGCCGAGTGCGCCCGCTGTCACAGCCGGGAGGCCGCGGAGTTCCAGGCGAGCCGCCACGCCAAGGCGGCCGAGATCCTCGGCTCGCTCGACAACACCCTCGCCGAAGTCGTGGAGGGGAACGCCGCGTTTCACGGCGGGTCGGCGCTGTTGGTGAACGGCTGCCAGCAGTGCCATGGATCGGCGGTCAAGGTCGACAAGGACGGCCGGCCCACCCCGTACACCTGGCCCAACACCGGGATCGGCCGCATCAACCTCGACGGCTCGCGCGGCTCGTGCTCGGCGTGCCACCAGCGGCACACGTTCTCCGCTGCGCAGGCGCGGTACCCCGACACCTGCGGCAAGTGCCACCTCGGGCCTGACCACCCGCAGAAGGAGATCTACCAGGAGTCCAAGCACGGGATCTCGTTCGCGGCCAACGCCGGCAAGATCAACATCGACCGTCCCAAGTGGGTCGCCGGCGAGGACTACAGCGTCGGCCCCACCTGCGCCACCTGCCACATGAGCGCCACCGGCGACCAGGGGATGACGCACAACGTCGGCGACCGCATCTCGTGGAACAATCGCCCGGAGATCTCGATCCGCGCCGACCTCGCCGACGCCAGGCTCGGCCTGCCTAACCCGATCGCGTGGGAGAAGCGGCGCGTCGCGATGAAGGACGTCTGCGCCGCCTGCCACGCGCCGGCGTTCGCGGACAGCTTCTACACCCAGTACGACGGCCTCGTGGCCCTCTACAACGAGAAGTTCGGCACGCCCGGAAAGGCGATCTTCGACGCGCTCAAGCAGGGCGGACTCGCCGGCGACACGCCGTTCGCTCAAGAAATCGACTGGACCTGGTTCGAACTCTGGCACCACGAAGGAAGGCGGGCGCGCCATGGCGCCTCGATGCAGGGTCCCGATTACACGCACTGGCACGGGCTGTACGAGGTGGCCAAGGCGTTCTATAGCGAGTTCATCCCCGAGGCGCAGGGGCTCGTGGCGAAGGGGATCGCGGCCGGCGGCGCCAAGGCGGCGGCGGCTCGCAAGGTCGGGGCGTTGATCGACGCGACCCTGGCGAGCGACAACCACCGCTGGTTCCTCGGCCGGATGACGCCGGAGGAGAAAGCGGTGCGGGCGAAGCAGCGCGAGGAGTTCAACACGCGCTACCTCACCCAGCCGGCGCCGAAGCCGTAGCCCCGGTCGCGGCCGCACGAAATGAACGGCCCCCGGCGCGCGCCGGGGGCCGTTGCGACAGGCGGTGCAGCGACCTGGCCGGCCGCGGGCTACATCAGGACGACGAGCGTCACCCTGCGGTTCTGGGCGCGCCCCTCTTTGGTCTTGTTGTCCGCGATCGGCTTGGCGGCGCCGTAGGAGATGGCGTTCATGCGGTGGAGCGGGAAGCCGTGCTGCATGTTGAGGTACCGCATGACGGCCTCGGCGCGGGCCTGGCCGAGCTTGAGGTTGTACGCCGCCGAGCCCGTGGCGTCGGTGTGGCCCTGGATCTCGACGTAGACGTTCTTGTTCTCGGTGCGGATCTTCTCGGCGAAGGCGTCGAGCGCCGCCTTGGCCGGAGCCGAGAGCTCGCTGCGGTTGAGGCCGAACTTGACCGCGTCGTCGGTGAGCGTGACCTCGTAAAGGAACTTGCCCTTGGCGAGCTTGCCCGCCTCCTGAGCGCGAGTCAACGCGTCGCGCGCCGTGTCGGAGAGCTGGACGAGCTTCGTGTTCTGCTCGCCGTCCGAGGTCTTCAGCGCGGCGACGTCCATCTGCGTGGCCTCGACCTGCTTCTGCACCTCACCCACCTTGGCGTCGGACGCCTTCGACGCCTGCCCCACCTGGTCCTGGACGTAGGTCTTGGTGGCGCATCCCGACACCCCGAGCGCCAGCGCCACACCCCCAACAAGGACCGCCAAAGCTTGTGTTCTCATCGTTTCCTCCCGGCCGAGATGGTTGACGTAGGTCTCGATCCAGCCACACGCATTGCGAGGGTCGTGCCACCCGGACACTGGTTGACTAACATATTGCAGGTTAAATAGATCAGATGACAAACACCGAAAGGGACGGAGCGCCGGCACGAGCGCCGGCCGGGCATTTTTCCCGTGGCGCGGAGCACTCACGCCTCTCCCAGCCCCGCCGGCGCGCCGGTTGCCCGGTTCTCGCCATCTGATTCTGCAGGCGCGCCAGGACTTGCGCTACAGTGGGAGGCCACCCGGTAAATTTTCCCGGGAAGGGTGTGACGGGGAGCGACGATGAGTGAGAAGCCCCTGACGATCCTCGTGGTGGACGACGAGCCCGCGATGCGCGAGGTGCTCGACATGCGCCTCTCCGAGTGGGGGCACCGCGTCCTGCTCGCGAGCGACGGCGCCGAAGCCCGCCTGGTGGCCGAGCGCGAGCGCCCCGACGCGGTCATCTCGGACGTCCAGCTCCCGGGCCTCGGAGGGCTCGAGCTGCTGCAGGCGCTCAAGGCCGGCGAAAGCGAGCGGCCCGTCATCCTCATCACCGCCTACGGCAGCATCGACGCGGCGGTCGAGGCGATGAAACTCGGCGCCCGCGATTTCCTGACCAAACCTCTGGACTACGCCAAGCTGCGGGCCACCCTGGCGGCGCTCGGCGCCGAGCTGGAACGCCGCGGCCAGGTCCGCCGGCTCGAGTCCGCCCTCGAGAAGGGTGCCGGGCTGGCCGCGATCGTCGGACGCAGCCAGCGGATGCGCGAAGCGTTCAAGCTGATCGAAGCGGTGGCCGCGAGCGACGCGTCGGTCATCGTGACCGGCGAAAGCGGCACCGGCAAGGAGCTCGTCGCGCGCGCGATCCACGACCTCGGCCGGCGCGCGAGCGGCCCGTTCGTCGCCGTCAACGTCGCCGCGATTCCCGAGGGCCTCGCGGAAAGCGAGCTGTTCGGGCACGAGAAGGGCGCCTTCTCCGGGGCGGTGGCTGCGCGTCCCGGGTGCTTCGAGCTGGCCGACGCCGGGACACTCTTCCTCGACGAGGTGACGGAGATGCCCGCGGCGCTGCAGACCAAGCTCCTGCGAGTCCTCGAAGGCGGCCGGCTGCGCCGGGTCGGCGGCACCAGGGAGATGCGGTTCGACGTCCGGGTGGTCGCGGCGACCAACCGCGACCCGGCGCAGGCGGTCGAGCTGGGGGTCCTGCGGCGCGACCTCTATTACCGCCTCAACGTGTTCACGCTGCCGCTCCCGCCGCTGCGCGAGCGCGAAGGCGACGTGGTCCTGCTCGCCCAGCACTTCGTGCGTCAGTTCAACGCGAAGCACGGCGCCCGCGTCGAGGGGCTCGGGCTCGAGGCGGAGCGGACGTTGCGCGGCTACGCCTGGCCCGGCAATGTGCGCGAGCTGCGGAACGTGATCGAGCGGGCGGTCATCCTCGCGCGGAGCGGTTGGATCGAGCCAAACCACCTGCCGCCGTTCCTCCTGGGCGCCGAAACCGAAGCCGGCGACGGGATCGTCATTCCCGCCGGCGCGACCGCAGCCGAGGCCGAACGTCTTCTCATCCTCGAGACGCTGAAGCGGGCCGGGAACAACAAGGCCGAAACCGCGCGAGCGCTCGGCATGGACGTCAAGACGATCCGAAACAAACTCAAGGCGTACGGCATCGGTCCGGTCGAGCCATGAGGGTCGCCACCAAGGTCGCCACCGGCTCCGGCCTTCTCGCCGCCGTCCTCATCGGCGTCCTCGGCTACTTCGTGCTCCTGGTGCGCCACCTCGTCGTCGCCAATCACGAGCTCACCGCCGTCCACTTCCGCGTCACGACCCTCGCGCTCGAGCTCTTGGACCAGGTCGACCAGATCGAGGTCAACGCCCGCAAGTTCTACGTCACCCGCGACGCCGCCTACGCCGACCGAGTGGTGAAGGCGCGCGACGACTTCGCCACCGGACTCGCCGAGCTGCGGGTACTGGCCTTCCGCGGCGCTAACGCGGACCCGATTGCGCGCCTCGACGAGCTCTGGCGCCAGTTCGCCCTCGCCTCCACCCCGGCGGGGGAGATGGCGGCGCGCCTGGCCGGGATCACCGACTCGAGGATCCCCGAGGTGCTGGAGACCCCGATCGAGAAGCTCAGTCGGCAGACGTGGGTCGTGCTCAACGCCTCGCGCCAGGGGATCGCCGCGCAGGTGGCCGGCGTCGCAGACGCCGGACGTGTCGCCGAGTGGGTTTCGGCCGCGATCGCCGGCATCGCCATCCTGCTCGCGGTGCTGATCGTGGTCCTCACCGTTCGTTCGATCCGCGAGCCGTTGCGGCGGCTCATCGAGGGCACCCGCACGGTCGCGAGCGGGGAGTTCACCTACCAGCTCGACACCGGCGGGGGCGACGAGTTCGCCGCGCTCGCCGAGGGCTTCAACACGATGGTGCGCCGGCTCGGCGAGCTCGACCGGATGAAGCGGGGCTTCGTGTCGCACGTGTCGCACGAGCTCAAGACCCCGCTGGTCGCGATGCAGGAGACCAACCGCCTGCTTCTCGACGGCCTCCCCGGCCCGCTCAACGAGCGGCAGCGACGCCTGCTCGACCTCAACCTCCAGGGGAGCCGGCGCCTCTCCGCGATGATCGCGAACCTCCTCGACCTCGCGCGGGTCGAGGCCGGCGGCATGACGTACGACATCCGTCCGCACGACCTCGGGGCGCTCGCCCGCAATGCGACCGCCGAGCTCGAAGCGTTGGCGCAGGAGCGCGACGTACGCCTCGAGTTCGACATCCCGGCGGCGCCCGTGATCGTCGAGTGCGACGCCGACCGCGTGACCCAGGTCCTCGTCAACCTCGTCGACAACGCGGTGAAGTTCTCCCCGCCGGGGGGGCCGGTCACGGTCGGCGTCCGGCTCGAACCGGCGCTTCCGGCCGACACGCCGCACGCCTCCTTTGCCGCACTCTGGTCCGCGCGCGCCGGCCCGTTCGCGGCGGTCCGCGTCGCGGACCTCGGCGGCGGCGTCCCCGATCCCGAGAAGCTGCGCGTGTTCGAAAAGTTCCGCCAGGCGCACGAGGGCTCCAAGCGAGCCGGCGCCGGCGTCGGCCTCGGCCTGGCCATCTCCGCCGAGATCGTCCGGGCGCACGCCGGCGCGATCTGGGTCGCCGACAACGACCCCTCCGGCAGCGTCTTCGTGGTCCTGCTCCCGCTCGCCCCGCCCCGGCCGGAGCGCTCCGACGCCGGAGGCGCTACCATCGAGGCGACGTATGAGGCTTGAACTCCGCTGCCTGCCCGCGCTCGTCCTCGCCCTGGCGAGTTGCGCCACGGTCCCCTCCGTGGCGGACCGCGAGTACAGCTCAGGAGACTACGCCGCGGCCGCGGCCGCCTACGAGGAGGCGATGCGCACGGACCCGCGGGCGCGCGAAAACCCGGCCCTGGCCCTCCGCCTCGGGCTGGCGTACGCCCAGCCCGGCACGCCGGCGCACGACCCGAAGCGCGCCGCGGCGGTGCTCAGCGACCTCGAGACGCGCTTCCCGAAGACGCAGCAGGCGAGGCAGGCCGCCGTGCTCATCCCCCAGCTCGACCATGAGGCCGCCCTCGAGGCCGCGGCCGCGGTCGCGTCCGCGAAGATCCAGGATCTCGAGGATGCGCTCGCCATGTTGCAGGGGGAGGTTCGGACCCTGGATGCCGCGGTCAAGGCGGGCTCGGAGCAGATCCAGCGCCTGCGGGCGCTGCTCGCCGAGCGCGAAGGGCAGCTGCGGCGCGTCCGCGACGAGCTCGAGCAGCTCAAGCGCATCGACCTGCAGCGCGCGCCGTAGCCCGCCGGTCGCCCCGCTTAGACCTTAACCGTCACCACCTCGATGCGAGCCGGGTCGCCGACGCCGAGCTTCTTACCGATCGCCGTCTCGATGTGACGGCTCTGGCGGGTCGTGTCGGACAGCCCCTTCTCGGCGCGCTTGGCCATGATCGCCTTGCGGCAGACGACATCGAGCGCGACCGGGTCGTCGGCGACGTAGACCGCGTTCTCCCGCCAAAGGCGCCCGCGGTCGGCCGGGCGAGGGCCGCCGTCGAAGCACGCCTCGGTCGCGTCCATCACGATGAGCGGGACGCGGGTGACGGCGACGTAGTGCTCGTACGCCTCGGCGATGTAGGGGTCGCAGTTGTTGTCGTGGGCGCTCCGGTAGTGGTCGAAGCAGCCGAACGCGATGTTCTTGAGCGCGAGCGTCACCCCGGAGCTGCCATGGTCCTTGAGCACCGGCAGGCTGATCGTGGCGTCGGTCCGCTCCGCCGCGATCGTGTCGATCGGGGCGGTGCCCTGGCTGCCCTTGAGCATGCGCGCCGCGTCGTAGCGGCCCCCGGCCTCGATGCTCTCGCCGTACCGGCCCTTGCCGAACTTGTAGCGCGTGGGCCCGAAGTGGTCCCTCCAACGGTCCCAGACGATGACGTCGCCGGGCTTCACGCCCGCCGAGATCACGCCGGCAGCCACGGCGTCGGTGAGCTCGGGAGCGGTGTAGACGAGCGGGCGGCCGAGCAGGTTGATCTTCAGCCCGACCCTCATCCCAGGTTTGACGAACCGCCGCCATGCCGCCTCGGGGGTGGCCGCTCCTGCGAGCGCCATCACGCCCGCATCGACCATCGCGACCACGACCCTGGGGTCGCGCGCGTCGCCGGCCCACACGCGATCCGACTCGACCCGGATGACGCGCGCCTTTCCCCCCACTGCCCCCGCCAGACGCGGTGCGAGCGCCGCCACCGCCGCGCCGCCCGCGATCCCGGCCAGCAGGCCCCGCCTGGTGATCCCATCGCTCGCTCCGCTCATCCCGTGCTCCTTCTTTCATCGCGGCCGGTTGCTTCCCGGCCAAACCGGCGCGTCTTCGGCGCGGCTGGGGAGTCCCACATCGGAAGTTGCGTGCGGTGCACGCCGTCGAAGGCGGCCATGGCGCCGGCCACCGCCGCAGCGGTCGGCACCAGCCCGATCTCGCCCACCCCCTTGGCGCCGTAGCCGCCGACCGGGTCCGGGACCTCGAGCAGGATCACCTCGACCTCGGGCATTTCCGCGGCCTTCAGGATCCCGAGGTCGCGCATCAGCGTCGAGGCTGGGCGGCCTTCGCTGCACGGCAACTCTTCGGAGAGCGCGTAGCCGAGCCCCATGTGCACCGCGCCCTCGATCTGCTGCGCGCAGGCGAGCGGGTTGATCGCCCGTCCGACGTCGTGCGCCGCGACCACCTTCTCGATGCGCCCGCGCCCGTCCAGCAGCACGACCTGCGTCGCGTAGCCGAAGGTCATGTGGGTGACCGGGTTGTCCGCCTTGGTGCCGGGAGGGACCGTAATGTCGCAGACATACTCGCCGCGGTACTCGCGCCCGGCGAGGGACGCGAGCGGCGCACCCGCGAGGTCGGCCGCGAGCTTCCGCCCCGCGCGCTGGCCGGCCATCGTCGCGAGGGCGGTCGCGCGCGAGGCGGTGGTCATCCCGCACTCGACCGCGAGTTCGCTGCGCGTCCCCACGGTCATCGCGTCCGGGGCGATCCCGGTTTCCTCGCACACCACCTGCCGCAGGATCGTGAACAGCCCCTGCCCCATCTCGGTGAAGCCGGTGAGCACCTCGAGCCTGCCAGCCGGCAGCACCCGGATCACCACGCGGCCGATGTCGGCGAGCCCGTTGCCGATGCCCGTGTTCTTGATCCCGCACGCGATCCCGGCGCGGCCGGCGTTGGCCTTGTAGACGTCGCGCACCGCCGCGAGCGTCTGCCGGATGCCGCAGGCATCGGTCATGATCTGGCCGGTCGCGAAACGGTCGCCGGGACCGAGGACGTTGCGCTCGCGGATATCGTAGCCGTCGAGCCCGACCCGCTCCGCCAGCAGGTCCAGGCAACCCTCGATCGCGAAGGCGGTCTGGCACACGCCAAAACCGCGCATCGCGCCGGACGGCGGGTTGTTGGTGTAGACGGTCTTCGCCTCGACGTCCACGGCGGGGACGCGGTATGGCCCGCACGAGTGCCCGGCCGCGCGTTCGAGCACCTTCGCGCCGACCGAGGCGTACGCCCCTGTGTCGCCGACGATGCGGGCGCGGACCGCGGTAAGGCGCCCTTCGGCGTCGCAGCCGACCGCGTAGTCCATCACCAGCGGGTGGCGCTTCGGGTGGAGCAGGATCGACTGCTCGCGGGTGACCACGGTGCGCACCGGGACGCAGAGCAGGAACGCCGCGAGCGCGGTCTGCGCCTGGACCGAGAGGTCCTCCTTGCCGCCGAACGCGCCGCCGTTGGAGACCAACTCCACCATGACGCGCTCGCGCTGGACGCCGAGCACGGAGGCGATCTGGACCTGATCGTCGTGCACGCCCTGCCCCTGGGAGAAGACCACGAGGCCGTCTCCGTCCGGGACGGCCAGGCACGCCTCCGGCTCCAGGAAGGCGTGCTCGATGCGCTGCGTCGTGAACGTCCTCCCGACCACGTGGGCGGAGGCGGCGAGCGCCGCGTCCGCGTCGCCGCGGGCGAACGCGGTCACCTCGAGGAGGTTGCCCCGCGGGTGGATCGCGGGCGCGTCGGCCGCCAGCGCCGCCTCGGGCGAAGTCACCGGCGGCAGCACCTCGACCTCGACGCACACCGCCTTCGCCGCCTGGCGGGCGTGGAACTGGGTGTCGGCGACCACGAGCGCGAGCACGTCGCCGACGCAGCGCGTCGTCTCCCCCACCGCCACGAACACCGGCCAGTCCTTGACGATCAAGCCAACGAACCGCTCGCCGGGAACGTCGGCCGCGGTGAGCACCCGCACCACGCCGGGCATCGCGAGCGCAGGCGCGGCATCGATCGCCAGGACGCGGGCGCGCGGGTGCGCGGCGAGCACGACGGCGCCGTGCCGCATCCCCGGCACGCGCATGTCGGCGACGTACGGCTTTGTCCCGGCGGCGTGCTCGAGGCCGCGGTAGCGCGGCTCCGACGCGCCGACGCCGCGCCCGCCGTCGCCGGGCGAGGTCCGCCGCAGCCCATGGGCCTCGCCGAAGAACTCGTGCCGTCGCGGCTCATCGCTCACAAACACTCCGCCGGCCTCCCACGCCTCGCCCGCGGTGCGGATCGCGTCGAAGATGCGCTGGTAGCCGGTGCAGCGGCAGATGTGGCCGGCGAGCGCCTTGGCCACCGCGTCGCGGTCGCCGCTCTTGCCGCGCTCGAGCAGCGACGACGCCCGCACCATGATCCCCGGGGTGCAGTAGCCGCACTGCACCGCGCCCTCCTGGACGAACGCGCGCGCCAGCACCGCCCGTTCCGCCTCGGGGATCCCCTCCAACGTCACCACCGAGCGGCCGGCGATTTCCGGCGGTTTCTTCAGGCACGCCAGCGCCGGACGCCCGTCCACGAGCACGGTGCAGCACCCGCACACGCCTTGGGGCGCGCAGCCGTCCTTCGGCGAGGTGACGCCGCACTGCTCGCGCAACACCTCGAGGACGTGCATGCCCTCTTCGTAGGGCACGGTGGTCTCCCGTCCGTTGAGGGTGAATGTCACGGTGGGCATCGGCGTTCCTTCCCGTCGCGCGGCGGGCGCGCTGCCGGATCGCCCGCAACCGTCCGGGACATTCTAGACCGGAGCGCGCTCGCGTTCCGGCGTCAGCACCAGACCATCGTCCGCGACGCCGACGCGCACCGTGTCGCCGTCGGCGATTTCGCCGGCGAGGACCATTCGCGCGAGCGGGTCCTGCACCAGGCGCTGGATCGCGCGCTTGAGCGGCCGCGCGCCGAAATCGGGGTCGTACCCTTCGCGCGCAAGCAGGTCGAGCGCCTCCTCGGAGGCCTCGACCGTGATCCTGCGCTCCGCCAGGAGTCGGTTCAGGCGCGCGAGCTGGATGCCGACGATCGCCCGCATGTGCTCGCGGCCGAGCCGGTGGAACACCAGCACCTCGTCCACGCGGTTGAGGAACTCCGGCCGGAAGTGCGCCTTCAGCTCGCGCTGCACGAGGTCGAGCATGCGGGCGCGATCGCCTTCGGTGAGCTGGGCGATCACGTCCGAGGCGATGTTGGACGTCATGATCACCACGGTGTTCCTGAAGCTGACCGTGCGGCCCTTGCCGTCGGTGAGGCGGCCGTCGTCGAGCAGCTGCAGCAGGACGTTGAAGACGTCGGGGTGCGCCTTCTCGACCTCGTCGAGCAGCACCACCGCGTACGGCCGGCGCCGCACCGCCTCGGTGAGCTGGCCGCCCTCGTCGTGGCCGACATACCCAGGCGGGGCGCCGATCATCCGCGCCACCGCGTGTTTTTCCATGTACTCCGACATGTCGAGGCGGACCATGGCGTGCTCGTCGTCGAAGAGAAACTCGGCGAGGGCGCGGGCCAGTTCGGTCTTGCCCACCCCCGTCGGTCCGAGGAAGAGGAACGAGCCGACCGGGCGGTTGGGGTCCTTGAGGCCGGCGCGCGCGCGCCGCACCGCCGTGGCGACCGCGGCCACGGCCTCGTCCTGGCCGACGACGCGCGCCTTGAGGCGGTCCTCCATCTCCAGGAGCTTGGCCTTCTCGCCTTCGAGCAGCTTGGCGACCGGGATCCCGGTCCAGCGCCCCACGACCTCGGCGATCGCCTCCTCGGTGACCTCCTCGGCGAGCAGTGTGCCGTGCGCCGCCTGGTGCGCCTTGAGCGCGTTCGAGGCGCCTTCCAACTCCGCATTGAGGCGGACGAGCTCGCCGTAGCGCAGCTGCGCGGCACGTTCGAGGTTGCCGTCGCGCTCCGCGCGCTCGGCGGCTTCCCTGGCGGCCTCGGTCTCCTCCTTCGCCTTGCGGATGCGCGCGATGAGCTCTTTCTCGCGCTGCCACGTCGCCTTCATCGCGCTGATGCGCTCCTTGCGCTCGGCGAGCTCCCCGTCGATCTCCGCGAGGCGCTCGGCCGAGGCCGCGTCCTTCTCCCGGGCGAGGGCGCGCTTCTCGATCTCGAGCCGGACCGCCGTCCGCTCCAGCTCGTCGATCTCGGTGGGGAGCGAATCGATCTCGATGCGCAACTTCGACGCCGCCTCGTCCACCAGGTCGATCGCCTTGTCGGGGAGGAAGCGGTCGGTGATGTAGCGGTTGGAGAGCGTGGCGGCGGCCACGATCGCGCCGTCGGTGATGCGCACGCCGTGGTGCACTTCGTACTTCTCCTTCAATCCGCGCAGGATCGCGATCGTCTCCTCGACCGAGGGCTCGCCGACCAACACCGGCTGGAAGCGGCGCTCCAGGGCGGCGTCCTTCTCGATGTACTTGCGATACTCGGACAGCGTCGTGGCGCCGATGCAGCGCAGCTCGCCGCGAGCGAGCGCGGGCTTGAGAAGGTTGGCGGCGTCGATCGCGCCCTCGGCGGCGCCCGCTCCGACGAGGGTGTGGATCTCGTCGATGAAGAGCACGGCCGCGCCGTCGGAGTCCACGACCTCCTTGATCACGGCCTTGAGGCGGTCCTCGAACTCGCCGCGGTACTTGGTGCCGGCGATGAGCGCGCCCATGTCGAGGGCCACGATCCGCCGCCGCTTCAGCAGCTCCGGCACGTCGCCGGAGGCGATGCGCTGCGCCATCCCCTCGGCGACCGCGGTCTTGCCGACGCCGGGCTCGCCGATCAGGACCGGGTTGTTCTTGGTGCGGCGGGTGAGCACCTGCATCACGCGGCGGATCTCGTCGTCGCGGCCGATGACCGGATCGAGCTTGCCGGCGCGCGCCAGTTCGGTGAGGTCGCGGCCGTACTTCTTCAGCGCCTCGAACTTGTCCTCGGGGTTGGCGTCGGTGACGCGGTGTGAGCCGCGCACCTCCTGGATCGCGCGCAGCAGGACGTCGCGGCCGACGCCGTGGCGGGCGAGGATCTCGGCCGCGGTCCCCGGCGCGCCGGCGGCGGCGAGCAGCAGGTGCTCGACCGAGACGTACTCGTCCTGGAACTGGGGCACGAGCTTCGCCGCGGCGTCGAGCAGCTTGCGCAGGTCGCGCGAGGACTGCGCCTCGGCGCCGCCGCGCGCCGAGGGCAGACGGTCGAGCGCGGCGGCGAGGTCGTCACGCAGCCGCTCGGCCGCGACCCCGACCTTGTCGAGCAGACGCGAGGCCAGGCCGTCGTCCTCGGCGAGGAGCGCCGCGAGCAGGTGGGCCGGGGTCGCCTCAGGGTTGCCGCGCTCGCTCGCCATCTGGAGCGCCTTTTGCACGGCCTCCGCGGCCTTGATCGTGAAGTTGCTGTTGGACGCCATGTTCGCCCCTCGGACCGGGCGGTTCGGCGCTCCCGGTCAGCTAAAATCCAGAATGAAGGATAGGATCTTAGCGTAATATTGTCAAGTCAATTGTCCATGAATCTTAGCATAAAGGCATAAGATCGATGCGACCGCGCGCGGCGCCCGGCCGTCGCCGGCGGGGCGCTCCTCGACGCGGGCCCGAGACCCCGCCGCTGAGATGACGGCTTCCCCACCCTCCCCGTGTAGAATGCCGCGAACTGCCACCGAACCGGCGCCGGTCACGGCGACCAGTGGCGACCTTGCGGAGGACGAACGCAATGACCGACCAGCGGTTCACCCCCTATGTGCCCGCCGACTCCACGATGCGCGAGTTCACGGTGCGGGCGCTCATCCTGGGCCTTTTCATGTGCGTGATCCTGGGCGCGGCCAACGCGTACCTCGGGCTCAAGGCCGGCATGACGATCGCCGCCACCTACCCGGCCGCGGTGATCGGCATGGCGGTCCTGCGCATGATGAAGGGCTCGCTCCTCGAAGAGAACTTCGCCCGAACCGTCGGCTCGATCGGCGAGTCGGTCGCGGCGGGCGCCATCTTCACGATCCCGGCGTTCGTCATCTTGAAGATCTGGAAGTTCGAGTCCGGCCATCTGTTGAAGGATTACTTGACCGCCTCGGCTCTAATGATGCTGGGCGGCGTGCTCGGCATCATGTTCGTGACCGTGCTGCGCCGGGTGATGGTCGAGGACCCGGGGCTGCCGTTTCCCGAGTCGGTGGCGGCCTCCGAGATCCACAAGGCCGGCCAGCGCGGCGCCGAGGCGGCGCTGCAGCTGTTCCGGGCGATGGGGGTCGGAGCCCTCATCAAGCTCCTCGACGGCTTGGGGATCTTCCGCTCCTCCAACGACTTCCCGCTCGCGGTCGGGAAGGTCAACGAGAGCGTGGTGCGGCTCGGCCTCGACAAGGACGCCAAGACGATCGCGGCCGGCGGCGTGACGACGCTCTCGGCTCCGGCGGCGACGCCGGCGTACATCGGCGTCGGCTACATCATCGGCCCCGAGCTCGGCGCCCTCAACTTCGCCGGCGGTCTGCTGGCGTGGGGTTTGTTCGTGCCGCTGCTGGTGTACTTCCTCGGCCCGAGCATGATCGGCCAGTACACGACCAACGGCGTGGCCGATTGGGCGCTCCTCACGACCCGCCTGTACCAGTTCGTCGTCAAGCCGATCGCCGTGGGCGGGATGCTCGTCGGCGCCTGCTACACCCTCTGGAAGATGCGCAAGAACCTCATCCTCGGCATCAGCCGCGGCGTCGCGGACGTCCGCAAGTCGGCCTCCGCCGCGGCTGCGACCAAGCGCACCGAGCGCGACCTCAGCTTCAAGGTGGTGCTGTTCGGCATCGCGCTCATCTTCATCCTGATGATCGCCCTCTACGCCTACTTCACCAAGGCGATCGGGCCCGCGATCCTGGCCGCCATCGTCATGCTGATCACCGGCTTCTTCTTCGCCGCGGTCTCCGGCAACCTCGTCGGCATGATCGGGTCGTCGAACAACCCGATCTCCGGCCTCACCCTGGCGACGACCGTGGTCGCCGCGCTCACCATGGTCATCGTGGGGATGAAGGGGACGCAGGGCGTCGCCGCCGTCCTCGGGGTGGCGGCGATCGGCTGCGTCTCCGCCGCCGTGGCGGGCGAGATGCTCCAGGACCTCAAGGTCGGGCACATCCTCGGCGGCACGCCGTGGAAGATGCAGATCGGCGACATCATCGGGGTGGTCGTGGCCTCCCTCGTGATGTTCTTCCCGCTGTACGTGCTGCACGTCTCCGACCTGGCCGCGAACCCCGCCACCGGCGGCTTCGGCGGTAAGAACCTCCCCGCGCCGCAGGCGGGCCTGATGGCCGCGCTCTCGCAGGGGATCGTCGGCGGCCAGATGGCGTGGCCGCTGGTGCTGGTCGGCATCGCCATGGGGGTCTCGCTCATCCTCATCAAGGTGAGGAGCCCGATGCTGTTCTCCGTCGGCATGTACCTGCCTCTCGAGACGACGTTCGCGATCTTCGTCGGCGGCCTCATCCGCGGCGTCGTCGACAAGATGCGCGAGAGGCGCGGGTTCAACGACGCGCAGAAGGCGCGCGTCGAGAACGCCGGCATCCTGGCCGCGTCCGGGCTGATCGCCGGCGAAGCGCTGATGGGGCTGTTCATCGCGACCGTGGTGTTCATCCGCGACCGCATGCACCAGCCGGCGCAGTTCTGGACCGTTCCGGGGTTCTCCGGTATCGCGCCGTGGCTGGCCATTCCCGTCTTCGTCATCCTGGCCGCGTACCTGGTGTTCGTACCGCTCGGCAAGGCCGGGGCTCCCGACGAACCGGCGCCCCCGACCGCGATGATGTAGGCGGACGGACAACCGTGACGGACTGAGACAGCGGGCCGCAGGGAGCTTCCTTGCGGCCCGCTTGCATTCGGAGACGGCGGCAATGGAACCCCTCACCATCGTCGAGATGCTCGAGAAGACCGGCTTCGCGACCGGTTCGGTGGTGCAGATGTTCGAGGCCGCCGCGGGCTTGGCGGCGCGCGGGCACAGGGTCGTCGTGGTGACCCGCCCCAGTCCCGAGATGGCCGCGCGCTGCGCCGCCGCCGGAGTCGAGCACCGAACGCTCGCGCTGCGCCACGAGTTCGACCTCCCGTCGATGGTCCGCTTCGCCCGCCTGACGCGCGAGCGCAAGGCCGACATCGTCCACGTCCACAAGGGGATCGCCCACGCCGTCGCCTGGGGGGCCACGTTCCTCGGCGCCCGCTACGGCCTCGTCGTCAACCGCGGCGTGTCGTTCCCGATCGACGCCTGGAGCGCCATCAAGTACCGCTCCCGCCGCGTCGGCCGCATCGTGACCGTCGCCGAGAGCATCCGCCAGGTGGTGATCGCGACCGGCCGCATCCGGCCCGACAAGGTCAGCGTCGTCTACGCCGGCGTCGACCTCGCCCGTTTCGACCCGGCCCGCACCGATCCGAGCGCAGTCCGCAACGAACTCGGCATCCCGCCCGAGGCGCGCGTCGTCGGGCACGTCGGGATGCGGGACTGGAAGGGGTGGAAGGAGCTCGTGCGGGCGTTTCCGGCGATCCGCGGCGACCACCCGGACGCTCACCTCCTGCTCGTTGCGTGCACCTCCACGGCGCAACGCGAGGGGGTGCTCGGGCTGGCGCGCGAGATGGGGCTCGCCGGCGCGGTCACGGCGACGATGGCGCGCACCGACATGCCGGACGTGCTGGCGGCATGCGAGGTCGTCGTCGACCCCTCCTGGGCGGGGACCGGGATCACGGGCACGGTGCGCGAAGCGATGGCGCTCGGGAAGCCGGTCGTGGTGACCGCGGTCGCCGGCAACCCCGAGTTGGTCGAGGACGGCGTCTCCGGGATCGTGGTGCCGCCGCGGGACGTGCCGATGCTCGCGGCGGCGGTCTCGCGCGTGCTGCGCGACGCGGAGTTCTCGGCGCGCCTCGCCGCCGCGGGCCGGGAGCGGGTGCGAGCGCACTTTTCCACCGAGGCCAGGGTGGCGCGCCTGGAGGCGCTCTACCTGCGCGTCGCCCACGAGAGGCGCACCGGGGCGCGGTAGCCGGGCCTGCGACCGGCCGCCGCCTTCGCGGTCACGCCCGCAGGCAGGTGATCCAGAGCTCGCGCTTGCGCGGGCCGTCGAGTTCAAGCAGGTAGACGGCCTGCCAGCTCCCGAGGGCGAGCTCCCCCGCGCTGACCGGCACGCTCACCGAGTGCCCCACCAGTGAGGAGAGAAGGTGCGCGTCCGAGTTCCCCTCGGCATGCCGCCAGGCAACGGCCGGGAGCATCGCGGCCAGCGCCGCGAGGATGTCGTCGCCGACGGCGGGGTCGGCGTTCTCGTTGAGCAGGACCGCGGCAGTCGTGTGCGGCACTGCGACGTGGCAGACCCCCTCCTCGACACCCGAGGCGGCCACCGCCTCTTGCACGAAGCTGGTGACGTCCACGAGTTGGCGCCGGCGCTGCGAAGAAACTCCGATCACGTCCATGGGTACGGCCTCCCGTCCGGCCAGTACAGGATCCGGTAGCCCTCGGCCAGGAGCACGACCCGGTGCACGTAGTCCCAGGTCTCCGGGATCTCCAACCCCTCGACGAACTCCGGCCCGTCGCGGCGGCCGCACCTCTCCCATGTCTCGAGCACCCGTTTCGTCCCGGCGTTGTAGCTCGCGAGCGCCGCCGTCCACGAGCCTCCGAACGTCCACCGCAGGCGCGCGAGCAGCGCGGCGCCGAGCGTGAGGTTGCGGTCGGGCTGGAAGAGGTCGCCGGGCGGCGCCCCCCCCGGCATCTCGCGCGCCGTCTCGGCGGCGACGTCCGGGAGCACCTGGGCCAGTCCGACCGCCCCGGCCACGGAACGCGCGCGCGGGTTCCACGCCGACTCCTGCCGCACGAGGCCCGCCAGCAGCCACGGCGGCACCCCCGTCCGGCTCGCCGCCGCCTCGATCTCGGCCCGCCACGGCAGCGGCAGGTAGCGCTGCAGCAGATCGCGGCTCAGCCCCTGCCACGGGCCCGCCAGCAGCCTGGGTTCGCCCTTCACGAGCAGCGGGATCGCCTCCAGGGGCGGCATCGCGGCGAGCGTCGCGAGGCCGAGCCAACCCCGCCTGTCGGCGCCGCCCGCCTCGAGCTCGAACCGCCACGCCAACACCGCGTCCGCGACCCGCCCGGCCGTCATCAGGTCGGCGGCCCACGCCGGCGGCGGCGGCACGACCAGGCGTTCCTTCCCCGGGACGGCCGCGACGCCCGACCGGCCAAGCGCCTCGACCGCCCACTGCGCCGGCAAGTCGGGGAACCCACTCCCGGCCAGGGCTTCGAGGCCCGAGCGGTCACCGCGCCGGGCCTGCGCCAAGCCGTGCCAGAGGGCCGCGAGACGCCGGCCCCGCTCGCTCCGCGCCAGCGGCTCGATCCCGGGAGGCCACACGCTCCCATCCCGCGACTGCAGCATCACGAGGCGCCGGCACACCCACTCGAAGCGCGGCTGGGCGGCGGCCGCGGCGCCCGCCAGGTGCGGCACCGCCTCCGCGAAGCGCCCCAGCTCCACGAGCGCCTCGGCCTCGAGCACCTCGCCGCGGGCCCGCAGCGGGTCCGAGGCGGGCAAGACCTCGTCCGCGCGTCTGGCCGACCGCAGCATCTCGCCGAAACCCCGAGCGCGCAGGGCAGGCGGCACGCCCCACGCGAGCTGGCGCTCGGCCTGGGCGCGTTCCACCAGACATGCGCCGCAGCGCTCGCCGCCGCGCCCTGCCCACGCCAGCGCAGCCGCGGGGCGGTGCAGCCGCAGCGCGGCGCGCGCAGCGATCACGAACCCGGCACGCCCCGCCCGCTCGGCGGCGCGCAGCGCCGCCTCGGGCCGGCCCGCCTCCAGCCACGCCTGCGCGTTGGCCGCCCACTCGGTGGCGGAGAACGCCGCGGCGAGGCGCACGGCACTGCCCGGGCCGGCGAGCGCGCCGAACAGCTGCGGGAACTCGACCGCGAGCGCGCGCTGGGCGGCCGCGGCGCCGGCGCCCCCCACCCGCGCGACCACGCCGAGCGCGCGGGCGCGCGCCTCGCCGGCGAGCCGGTCGGGGTCGGGGGCCAGCGCCAGCGCGGCGGACGCGCCGCCCTGCGCCAGGAGCACCTCGGCCCCCCGCAGTCGTAGGCGGGTGCGGTCCTCGGCCGCAATCCAGGGGGCGTACGCCGCCGCCGTCCACGCCGCCGGCGACGGGCGCGCCGCGGCGAGGGCGTCCTCGAGCCTGCGGGCGGCAAGCCGCGCCAGCCCGCCGGCGGGACGCGCGAGGTTGAAGCCCGCAAGGCCCGCGAGCGGGGCGCGGGCATCGCACGCGTACAGGCCCCACAACATGGCGGCGCGGGCACGTTCCGCTTCGCGTCCCTGCACCGCCACCTGCATGAACGCCTTGGCCCGCGCGGCGGCGTCGCCCTTCGTCGACAACGCGTGCGCGAGCGACGGGGGAGGGGCCGCCCGGCAGGCGCAAAGGGACGCGAGGAGAACGGTGAAGGCCGGCCGGAGCAGGGCGCGCTTACATGCCGAGAGCGTCAGCGTCGCCATCCGCCAGGATGCGCACCATCTCGTCGTGGAAATAGTTGCTGTCCGCGCGCACCTCGGCAGAGACCCGCTGCTCGTACATCTCCCGCGAACGGTCGATGTCCTCCTTGAGGTGGCCGTAGATGTCACGGGCGAGCTTACCGGTCTGCACCGCCTGCTCGTTGTACAGGCGGACCTCGGACACCAGCAGGCGCGCGAAGCGGCGCGCCTCCTCGTGCTTGCGTTCGTCTTCCGGGGCGCGCGGCGGCGCGACCGGTGGCGCCGGGGCGACGGGCACCTTGAGCTCGACGGTTTCCGAACCGTCTGCCACCACCGGAGGCGCTTCCGCCGCAGCGACCGGGACCTCCTCGACCGCGCGGGGAGCCTCCTCGGGAACCGCCGGCGGAGCTTCGACCGCGACCTCGGACCCGCCGGCCATCTCCTCGGGCGGGGTCAGCGCCGGCGTCGGCACGTTCGGGCGTGACGCCAGCGTTTCGAGCATGAGCCCGACGGTATATGTGAGCTGCTGCACCATCGCGGCGTTCAGGCCGGGTCCGCCTTCGAGCGCCAGCAGCACCCCGACGACCTTGCCGCGCAGCGACATCGGCACCACCAGCAGGCGTCCGTCGCTGGGACCGAACCACTCGGAGAGCACCGCGTCGGCGCGCGGGCGCACGATGACCGGTATCCCGGCGAACGCCTTGGCGAGCGCCGGCGAGTCGGCCAACGCCCCGTGCCAAGTGCGCGCTGGGTTGCCCTCCTCGAAACCGGCACCCGACCATCCTTGAGCGTTGCCGTCGCGGAAGACGGCGATGGCGCGCGGGCCGCACCACGCCCCGAGCTGACGCAGCAACTCCTGCAGCACCGCCGACTGGGCGCGGCCGGCGTCGAGCGCGCGCAAGATGTCGAGATCGAGCGCGAGCACCGGCGGCGGGGGCGGGGGCGGAGGCGCCGCCAGGCTCCTCAGGCGCTCCGCCAACGAAGCGATCGGGAGCAGGGCCTCGAGATCGGGAGGCACGATAACGTCGAGGTCGCCGGCAACCCGGTTCGCCTGGTCGCGGATCTGATCCGCCATGGCGTCCAGCTTGGCGCGCAAAAGTGCCGCGGCACCTTCGCGCATCTGCTCGATCTCGGCAAAAATGGCTTCGTGCGTCTCCATGGTGCCTCCGTGTGCTCGGTCCGATCGGCATTATCCGCGTGGCGCGCAAAGACTGTCAAGGAAATGGCTCGTTGCCTCGAAGCCCGCGTCTCTGCTAGCGTCCTCGTCCAGGGGGGGCCTTGCGGACCTGGACGAGGCATGCGGGAAGCGGTGTCATGCTCGTGCTCGCGGCGGCGTGCGGCGGCCGGACCGAGCCCGCCTCCGCGCGGTTCGACGCCGCTGCCGAGTTCGCCAAGGTGGCGGCCGTGCACGCTCAGTTCGCGTCGGCCCGCGACCGGTTGAAGCGCGCGCAGGCGCCGGGGCCGTCCGGACCGCCCGGGGGAGCCGCCCTCGTGCGCGAGGCCGCAGCGGCGTACGACGCGGCGTTCACTCGCGATCAACTCGTCCTGGCCGCATTCCTCAATCAGGCGCTCAACCTCGCTCCCGACCGGCCGGAGACGCGCGAGGCGCTCGGTTTGTACGCCGACGCGGCCGTCGCCAACGCGCGCTATCTCCTGGATCGCGGCGGCGACGCCCGGCAAGCGCTCGAACCCCTGACCGCAGCGGAACGCGCCTATACCGCCCTGGGCGCCCCGGTCCCCGCGCGCCTCGCCGCGGCGGTGGCGGAGGCGAGACACCCTCCGACGCCCACCGCCACGCCCACGGCGACCGCCCCTGCCCTCCGCCCGAGGCGCCGCCACCGCCGTTGACCGCGGCCCCTCTCGATGTGCTAAGATTCTCTCCCTTTGACGAGCGCGCTCGCGCCCACCCCGTGTGGCGCGACAAGACCAGCGCAGAGGGGGGGTGAGATCGCGCGATGCCCACGATGGTGCATGTTCGGGACAACGAATCGTTCGAGCAGGCGCTGCGCCGCTTCAAGCGCAAGTGCGAAAAGGCCGGAATCCTGTCCGAAATCAAGAAACGGCAGCACTACGAGAAGCCGAGTGTGCGGCGCAAGCGGAAGTTGATCCAGGCGCGCAAGAAGCTCCTCCGGAAGCTGGCCCAGCAGCGCAAGGCGGGGCTGCTGTAGCCCAGCCGGCACGGCCTTGACCTTCGCCTCGCTGGAGTTCGACCGGGTTCTGGAACTCGTCGCCTCGTTCGCGCGCAGCGAGCGCGGGTGGCGAGAGGTCGCCGCGGCCCTTCCCCGTTTCACCCCGGGGGAAGGGCCGTCGGCTTTTCGCCTGACTCGCGACGTGCTCGTCTTCGTCGCCGAGCACGGCTCGCTGCCGTTCACCGGCCTCGACGCCGCCGAACTGCTCGTCCATGACGCCCCGGGGCCCGCCGACGCCGCGGACCTCGCCCGGCTGATCTCCCTCGTGCGCCGGATCGTCGAGGTGCGCGCGGCCCTGGCGGGCGCCGAGGTCGGCGCCGACCTGGCCGTCATTGCGGCGGCGCTGCCCAGGCTCGAGCCGCTTCTCGCGTTCTGCGAGCTGCGCCTGGGGCCGTCCGGCGAGGTCCTCGACAGTGCCTCGCCGGCGCTCGCCCAGGCCCGCGCCGCCCGCGAACGCCACCGCGCGGCGATCGTGGCGGCGGTCGAGCAGGTGCGGCGGGCGCACGCGAGCGCCCTCGGCCCCTTCACGCTCCGGCGCGACCGCTACTGCGTCCCGGTCCCCGCCGCCGAGCGGTCCACGGTCCCCGGCCTCGTCCTCGACGTCTCCTCGTCCGGCGCCACGGTGTTCCTCGAGCCGTTCGCCGTCGTCGAGCTCAACAACGCGCTCGCCGAGGCGACGGCGCTGGCGCGCGCCGAGGAGGAGCGCGTCCTCGCCGAGACCGCCGCCGCGTTCCACCGCCACCGCCCAGAGTTGCTCGGGGCGGCGGACACGCTCGCCAGGCTGGACGCCAGCCAGGCGCGCGTGCTGTTCGGCCAAGCCTGCGGCGGCGGGCTGCTGGAGCCCGGCGCGGGCGTCGCGATCCGCCTCGTCGGCGCGCGCCACCCGCTCCTCGAACCCGCGCTCGCCCCCCTTCGCGCCGAGGTGCTCGGAAACGCCGGCAACACCCGCCCGGTCGTGCCTCTGGACCTCATGCTCACCGCGGAGCAGCGGCTCGTCCTGCTCTCGGGGCCCAACGCCGGCGGCAAGACCGTGGCGCTCAAGACAGTCGGCCTCGTCGCCCTGATGGCGCAGGCCGGCATCCCGGTGCTCGCCGAGACTGGCAGCTCCCTGCCGCCACTTTCGCGGCTGTGGTGTCACCTCGGGGACGAGCAGAACTTGTTCTCCGACCTCTCGACCTTCACCGGCGCGATGCGCGCGACCGCCGAGTTGCTCGCCGAGGCGGACGCCGACACCCTCGTGCTCTACGACGAACTCGGCTCCGGCACGGACCCCGAGGAGGGCGCGGCGCTCGCCGCCGCGCTCGTCGAGGAGTTCGCCCGGCGGCGGTGCTGGACAGTGGCGACCGCCCACTTGATCACCGTGGCGGCTCACCTGGAGGACGTCGCGGGCGCCGTCAACGCGGCGATGGGCTACGACGAGGCGAACGGACGGCCCACGTACCGGTTGCACCTCGGTGTGCCCGGCCGCTCGCGCGGTCTCGCCATCGCGAGCTCGTGCGGGGTGCCGGCTCCGGTGCTCGCGCGCGCCCGCGAGATGGTCTCCCGCTCGTTCCTCGCCATCGACGCCTACCTCGAGGAGCTGGCCCATGAAACCGAGCGCCTGCGGGGCCAGACCGAGCGCCTGCGCGACGCCGAACGGCGCGCCGAGGAGGACCGGTCGCGCCTGGAGCGCGAGGTGCTCCGGCTCGACGAGGAGCGCGAGAAGGGTCCGAGCGCGTCTGGACCAGGAGCGGGACGCGCTCAGGCGGCGCGCGCGGGAGCAGCTCGCCGCGGCGCTAGCGGAACTCGAGCGCGCGCGGGAGCGCGGCGAGTTCCCGGGCAAGAAACGCGTAGCGGCGTTGCGCCACCAGGCGCTCGCCCTCGATTCCGAGGCACCCGCCCCCCACTCCGCCGCCGCGCCGCTCGCGCCGGGCGCGACCGTCCGCGTCGAGGGGACCACGGCCAGCGGGCGCGTCCGGAGAGTGGTCGGCGAGCGAGTCGAGGTGCTGGTCGGGGACAAGCGGGTGTGGGTCGAGGCCGCGGGGTGCGAACCGGTCGCACCACCAGCCCCGAGCCGCGGCCCGGAGGTCGAGGTCGTCGCCGCAGACGCCCCCGCGGCCGAACTCAAGCTCATCGGCTTGACCCAGGAGGAGGCCCGCGACGAGCTGGAGGCCTTTCTCGACCGCGCCATGGTTTCCGGAACTGCGCGGATCAGAGTGGTCCACGGACACGGCACCGGAACCTTGCGCCGGGTGGTCCGCGACGTGCTCGCGCGGCACCCCGCGGTTGCAAGCTTCGCGCACCCGCCTCAGTATCGTGGGGGAACGGGCGTGACCGAGGTGGAGTTGGAGGGCAAGTGAGGGTGGACCGCAAACCGTGCCCCGGGCTGCGCCGGAACGTGCGCGGCGCAGGCGGTGCGGCGAGGAGCGCAGCCGGCCGCGCGGAAGGGCGGGGATGAGCCAGTACGACCTGTCGCGGCCCGTGCTCGAGCAGGTGCGCGAAGCGGCCGACATCGTTGCCGTGGTGGGCGAACACCTGACGCTGCGCAAGACCGGCCGCAACTACGTCGGGCTTTGCCCGTTCCACGGCGAGAAGACGGGCTCGTTCAACGTCTCGCGGGAGAAGGGTACCTACTACTGCTTCGGCTGCAAGCGCGGCGGCGACGTGATCGACTTCGTGATGGAGATGGAACGGGTCACCTTCGCGGAGGCGGTGGAGCGCCTCGCCGACCGCTTCGGCGTCAGGCTCCCCCCAGCGTCCCCGGAGGCGCGGCGCCGCAGAGACGAGCAGGAGCAGCTCGCGGACGTCATGGAGGCGGCGCAGGCGGTGTTCGCGCGCCAGCTGAGCCAGGACCGCCCGCGCGCTTTTCTCGAGCGCCGCGGCGTGCCGCTCGACGTCGCCGCGGAGTTCGGACTGGGGTTCGCCAGAAACGAGTGGCGCGCGCTCTACGACGAGCTGCGCAAGAAGTTTTCGGAGCGCGCCCTCGTCGGCGCCGGCCTCGTGGTCGAGGGCGAGGGCGGGAAGGTCTGGGACCGGTTCCGCGACCGCGTCACCATCCCGATCCGCAGCGCCCGCGGGCGCATCATCGCCTATGGCGGCCGCGCGCTCGGCGACGAGAACCCCAAGTACCTGAACTCGCCGGAGACGAGCCTGTTCTCCAAGGGCCACGTCCTGTTCGCCCTGGACCGGGCCATGCGGGCGTTTCCCAAGGCCAACCGGGCGGTCGTGGTGGAGGGCTACTTCGACTGCATCGCCCTGCATCGGGTCGGCCTGACCGAGACCGTCGCAACCCTCGGCACCGCCCTGTCGGAACACCACGCGACCGAGCTCGCCCGCCGCGTCCCGCACGTGGTCGTGTGCTTCGACGGCGACGCCGCCGGCCGCCAGGCGGCGGTGGCGGCGCTGCACACCCTTCTCGCGGCCGCCCTCGAGGTCAGCGTGCTCGTCCTCCCCGACGGACAGGACCCGGACGACGTCGCACGGCGCGAAGGCGCCGAGGGGTTCGGCCGCAGGGTCGCCACGGCGCTGCCGGCGGCCTCGTTTCTTCTCGAGCTGATGGGCCCGACACGCCAGGAACGCCGCCGCAACCTCCTGCGCTCCCTGGAGGTCGTCAACGCCTGCCCCGACCCGGTGCGACGTTTCGAGATGCGGGAGACCCTCGCCCGCGGCGCCGGTGTCCCGCTCGAGGAGCTTGGCGGGTTCGAGTCGACGCGCATGGTCGCGCGCCACGCGTCCGCCGAGGACCTCCCGGAGAACGCGGAGCTGGCGCTGTTGCGGTCTTTCCTCCACGACCTGGAGCCGGCGGCCAGCGCCGAGCACCTCCGCGGCTTTCCGATCGACGGCATCTGCCACCCGGGGGTGCGGCGCGTGTTCGAGGTCCTGCAACGGCGGCTGGCGAACGGCGGCGGCATCGAGGCCGCCGGGGTGTTGTCCGAGATCGAGGATCCGGCAGACCGCCGCCTGCTCGCCGGGCTCGAACTCGAGGCGCCGCAGACGCCGCGCGAGCGGATCCCGAGCCTTGTCGACCTGGTCCGCCGTCGGGCCGACCGGCTGCGCAGCAGCGAGATCATCGTGAGGATCCGGGCCGCCGAGCTTGCCGGCGACAGAGACGCACTCGCCCGTTTAAAGGCGGAGCAGAGCGAACTCATCAAGCGCCCGAAGCGGGGGGCGTAAGCGGGGTCCTGCGGCGCCGGAGGGGTTGCGCTCGGTGGTACCCTTGAAATTTCGTGACCGACGTCCCACATTGAAGAAGGTGAGGGGTGGCGGGTGGCTTCTACCCTGGAGCTGGAGGCGCCGGGAACGAAAATGAGCGCCCCAGACCCATCAAACTGAGGGAAACTTGCGAAAATTACACGACAAGAAGAAGGCTCGCGCGAACAGGTCCGGCGACAGCGCGCACAAAAAGGCAAGACCGTCTTCGCCGGCCCGTACGGCAAGGGCGGACAAACGGGCGGCAACCGGCCGTGCCATGTCCCGCACGGCCCCGCGGGCGGTCACGACCTCCTCGCGACCCTCGCGCGACTCCCGCGCGGCCGCGGCCAAGGGCCACCCGGCCGGGCATCCGGCCAAGGCGACCCCCCGCCACCGGCCGGGGACCACCCGTCCCGGTGGCCCGCCCGCTAATGCCAGGCAGGGCAAGCTCACCGCCAAGGCGGCCGTCAGGCCGATCGCCGGCGACCCGGCCAACCGCCGGGGCCGGCAAGGCCGGGCCGGCGAAGCGCCCGGCCAAACCCGCCGCCCGGCTGAAGCTCTCGGCCAAACCGGACAAGGGCACTCTCAAGCCAACGCCGGGCAAACGCCCGGCCAAGCCTGCCGCCAGGCCGAAGCCGCAGGTCAGGGCCGCCAGGGTGACAACTAAACCGGCGCCGGAGAAGCGTCGGGTCAAGGCGGCCACCCGCCCGGCCCCGCCGGCCAAGGGTCACGCCAAACCGAAGCCGCAGGCCACCACGCCGCCCGCCAAGGGTCATCCGGCACGCGCCCAAGCAGGGCCGACGGCAAGACCACCCGTCCGGCCGCCGCACACCCGGCCCGCGACGAAGCCCCAGGCCGAGGTCGTCCCGACTCGGCGCGCACCGCGCGCGGCAGTAGCGGCCGTCGCCCAGCCGCATTCGACCAAGGCGCGCGCGGCGCAGACAAAGGTTTCGCGCCCGCGCAGGGAGAGGGAGCACCAGGGCTCCGAGGCGCCGGCGGCCTCCGGCGTCCGCGATGCCCTCGCCCTCACGGTCGAGGAGAAGTACGTCGAGCTCGGCCGGCTGCTGGGACTCGGGCGCGAGCGCGGCTACGTCCTCGTGGACGAGATCCTCGAGGTGCTCCCCGAAGAGGTGGCCTCGACGGCCGAGGAGCTCGACGAGATCTACCTGCGCTTCACGGAGAACGACATCGAGATCGTGGAGAGCGTCGAGAAGCTGGCGGCGCTCGAGGAGGAGGGCCCCGCCGGCGAGCGGGCCGAGCCCCCCGAGCCGGTCCCGGGCGCGGGCCTCGTGGACCCGGCCATGCTCGAGAAGACCAACGACCCGGTCCGCATGTACCTGCGTGAGATGGGCACGGTCAAGCTCCTCGACCGCAACGGCGAGGTCGCGATCGCGATGCGCATCGAGTCGGGCGAGGCCCAGGTCTTCGCCGGCCTCGCCTCGAGCCCGCGGGTCTGCGAGCTTTTCCTGCGCGCCAACGAGATGGCCCGGCGCGACCGCCGCATGATGCGCGACATCCTCGCCGGCCTCAACGGCGAGCTGGACGAGCGCGGCCAGCAGCGAGTCGCGGAAACCATGAAGCTCTTCGCCCGCATCCGGCAGCTGGACGAGCAGTCCAAGCAGCTCAAGGAGCGCCTGCGGCGCTGCAAGAGGGGCACGCGGCGCGGCGACGAGCTGCTGCAGCAGATCGACGCGCTTTCCGGGGACACCTCGGTCATGGTCCGCTCCACCGACTTCACGACCACGACCCGCAACCGCCTGGTGCGCTTTCTGAACGAGGTCGAGCGCCAGTTCTCGATTCCCATCAACACGATCCGCAAGGACGACGCCAAGCTGAAGACCGAGCGCAACGCCGAGCGGCGCACGTTCTACCGGGAGCGCGTCAAACGGTACAGGGTCGAGCTCGCCGCGCTCGAGCAGCGGTTCGGCGTCTCGTACGAGGAGCTCAGGCGCGTCCTCGGCGAGGTCAGACAGGGCGAGGGGGAGACGGACGGCGCCAAGCAGCAGCTCATCGTCGCCAACCTGCGGCTGGTCGTCTCGATCGCCAAGAAGTACACCAACCGCGGGTTGCAGTTCCTCGACCTCATCCAGGAGGGGAACATCGGCCTGATGAAGGCGGTGGACAAGTTCGAGTACCGCCGCGGCTACAAGTTCTCCACCTACGCGACGTGGTGGATCCGGCAGGCGATCACCCGCGCGATCGCCGACCAGGCGCGCACCATCCGCATCCCGGTGCACATGATCGAGACGATCAACAAGCTGACCCGCACGCAGCGGCAGCTCGTCCAGGAGCTGGGGCGCGAGCCCACCGCCGAGGAGGTCGCCGAGAAGATGGAGATCCCGGTGACCAAGGTCCGCAAGATCATGAAGATCGCGCAGGAACCGATCTCGCTCGAGACGCCGATCGGCGAGGAGGAGGACTCTCACCTCGGGGACTTCGTCGAGGACCGGTCCGCGGTTTCCCCGATCGACGCGGTGATCGCGGCCTCGCTGAAGACCCAGGCGGAAGGGGTCCTGCGCACCCTCACCCCGCGCGAAGCCGAGGTCCTGCGCCGCCGGTTCGGCATCGGTGACGGCACCGAACACACGCTCGAGGAGGTCGGCAAGGCGTTCAACGTGACGCGGGAGCGCATCCGCCAGATCGAGTCGAAGGCGCTGCGCAAGCTCCGCCACCCGACCCGCGCCAAGTTGCTGAAGCCGTACCTCGACATGATCGGCGAATGAGAACCCGGGACGCCGGCGCCGGGGACTTTAGCCCCGTCTTTCGGCACCGTGTGCCCGGACCCCAGTCTTTCGTGCCGTCATTCCCGCGCGCGCCGGAATCCAGCCATGCTCGTCGCGACGGCGGCGCACTGGATTCCCGCTTCCGCGGGAATGGCGACAGAGGCGCATCCGGCGGCCGTGTCTCCGACCGCCGACTGACGGACCACGCCCTTTCTGCGCCCTGTTCCCTGTTCCCTGTCTTTGGTTCATACTGGCGACGATGCTCGACATTTCGGGGACACTCGGCCGTCTGTACCTCGGCGACCTGCTCGAGTGGCTCCACCTCACCCACGCCACCGGACGGCTGCTCCTGACGACGTCCGACGTGACGCGGGCGTTCGACGTGTACTGCGGGCGGATCGCGTTCGCCTCGTCCTCGCGGGCGTCCGAGCGGCTCGGCTCCTGGCTGCTGCACCGGAAGCTCGCCTCGCGCGAGGTGCTGCTGCGGGCGCTGGTGGTGTCGCAGACCCAGGGCGAGCTGTTCACCTCGGTCCTCGAGCGCGACGCCGGGATCCCGCACGCCAGCCTCGTCGAATCCGCGCGCGCGCTGGCCACCGCGCTGGTGAGCCGGTTGCTGCGCGAGGACCGCGTGCGCTTCAGCTTCGACCCCAGTTGGCCGGTCGCCGACCACAAGCACATCGACCTCGAGTTGGACTGCCACAACCTCGTCATGCAGGCGGCGTACCGGGCCGACACCAACCCGCCAGCCGAGTCGGACGAGGAGGTCCCGTACACGACGCTCGATCCCGCGACGCTCGACGGTCTGTTCTGGCACATCGTCGGCGAGCTCGAGGGCGAACTCGTCGATGCCGCCGCCTTCGCCGACGCCCACCGCACGTTCCTCGCCGTCGGCGAGCTTCTCAACCGCTGGGTGGTGCAGGGACCGCCGTTGCTGCCCATCGGACCCGACGACGCGGCGCGGATCGGCCGCCGCCTGGACGCCGGCCAGCCGGTCCCCCTGGAGGACTCGCCTGTCCTGGCGTGGAACCTGCTCGCCCTCGTCAACGGCCTCGACGCCCCGGACGGCCCGAGTGCCGCGAGCGCCGACGAGGCCTGGGCGCTGGCGGGCGCGGAGGCGCCGGAGTGGGTCCGCCTGATCCTCGGCAACCCCCGCTGGCGCCGCGAGAGCCGGTCCGACTGCGACGGCCCGATCCGGCGCGCGACGAGCGCGCGCATCGCGGCCGCGCGCACGCTGGCCGCGACGGCGGCCCTCGCCGAGGACGTGGCGATCACCGTCGCGGCCCTCCCGATGGTGGTGCTGGAGTTGGTCGCGACGGCGCTCGCCTGCTCCCCGATGAGCGGGCCCGCGCTGCAGCGCCGGTCCGTC
This sequence comes from uncultured Acidobacteriota bacterium, assembly GCA_963727205.1. Classification (GTDB taxonomy): domain Bacteria; phylum Acidobacteriota; class Thermoanaerobaculia; order Thermoanaerobaculales; family Thermoanaerobaculaceae; genus RBG-13-68-16. The sequence continues at coordinate 138,624 of CAVSFQ010000001.1, forward strand.
CAACACCTGCTGCCGCTCGTCGGGCGCGCGTCCGGCACGGCGGCCGGACTCCCGTCCCCGCTCATCGCGGCGATCACCCTGTCGCCGCCGCGGCACCCGGCGACGCGGCTGGCCCGCCTCGTCGGGATGGCAGCCGGCGAACTGATGGAGGTCGGAGAACTCCAGACCGAACCGCTCGAGGTGGACGAGGAACTCGCCGCGACGCTCGCCGCCGCGCGCAAGGCGGCCGAGCGCGCCATCCGGGCGCAGCCGGAGCCAAGGTAGAATCTGGTCATGCAGGTTCTCGTCATCGGGGGCAGCCGCTTCATCGGCTTGGCGGTCGTGCAACGGCTGCTCATGGACGGCCACCGGATCACGCTGGTCAACCGGGGCCGCACCGCGGACCCGTTCGGCACCCGAGTCAGCCGCGTGATCGGCGACCGCTCCGACCCGCAGACGCTGCAGCGCGCGCTGGCGCGAAGGGAGTTCGACGCCGTCATCGACGTCATCGCCTTCCGCGAGGAGGACACGCGAGCGGCGATCGAGAAGCTCTCCGGTCGCATCGGGCACTTCATCCACATCTCCACGGCTTCGGTGTACCTGGTGCGCGAGCGCCTGCTGGCCCCGTTCCGTGAGGAAGACTTCGCCGGGAGGCTCGCGCCGAAGACCGAGGCCACCAGCTCGTCGTGGACCTACGCGTACCACAAGCGGCGCTGCGAGGTCGCGCTCGCCCACGCCTGGGACGGCGAGCAGTTCCCCTTCACCACGCTGCGCTTGCCGATGGTCGTGGGGCCGCGCGACTACACCGAGCGCGCGCAGACGTACTTCGAGCGCCTCCTCGACGGCGGCCCGGTCATCCTGCCGGACGGCGGGCTCAATTCGTGGGGGTTCCTCTGGGTCGGGGACGTGGCCGACACGATCGCCGCCAACCTGATGAACGCCAACGCGTTCGGACGGACCTACAACCTCGCCCAGCGGGAGATCGTGGCGCTCAAGCAGTTCGTCGAGACCGCCGCCGCCAACCTCGGCCAGCGCCCGACGCTGGCGTCCGTCCCGCTCGAGTGGCTCAACCGCCTCAACCTCGGGACCGCGTTCTCGCCGTACACGCACGACCACGACATCGTGCTCGACACCTCGGCGGCGCAACGCGACCTCCTGTTCGAACCGACGCCGTTCTTCACGTGGTGCGAGCGGCTCGTCGCCGACTTCCGCAACCACTGGGACAAGACGCCGTCGCGGCTGTACGCGACCCGCCCCCTGGAGTTGCGCCTCGTGCAGGAACTCGCCCAGCTCCGCATCCCCGGCATCGGTCCGGCGCAGGTCACAGCGGCCCGCTGAACCCCTCGATCGCGGCCAGCGCGCGGCGCGCGGCCTCCTGCTGAGCCGCCTTCTTCGAAGGGCCCTCGCCGCGGGCCAGGGAGCGCCCGCCGACCTCGACTTCGTAGACGAAGAGCTGGCGGTGGGCGGGGCCGCGGACTTCGACCTCGCGGTATACAGGCAGCGGCATGCCGCGCTTCTGCGCAAACTCCTGCAGCGTCGACTTTGGCTCCTCCAGCGCGAGCTGCGCGGGGTGGAGCTCGGCGAGCGGCGCGGCGAAAAGGCGGCCCACGGCCGTCTTGAACGCCCGCCAACCGCCGTCGAGAAGGAGCGCCCCAAGCACGGCTTCCGTCGCGTCGGCAAGCACGGCCGCGCCGGGCGCGGCCGCGCCCAGTCCGCCGCCGACCTCGAGCGCCGCCGGCAACTCGAGGCGAAGCGCCAGCGCGGCGAGCGACGCCTCGCGCACGAGCGCCGACCGCGCTCGCGTCAGCTCCCCCTCGCTGGCCTCGGGCCACCGCGCGAAGAGGAGCGCGCCGACCGCGTGCGAGAGCGCGGCGTCGCCCAGGAACTCGAGCCGCTCGAACGAAGGGGCGCCCTGTTCGTGCGCCGCGGAGCGGTGCCGCAGCGCCTGCTGCAGCAGACCAGCGTCGGCGAAGCGGTACCCGAGCGCCCGTTGCAGCCGCACCAGCGCCGCCCCCCGCCTCACGCGCGGACCTCCGCGGCCGGGGGCCACAGCACCTCGCCGCCGCGCCTGACCCGCAGGAAGCGGTGGTAGGGGAGGAAGGCGCCCCCCGCCACGACCACGCCGGCGGGCAGGACCTCGAGCACGGACTCGAACGGGACCGGCTCGACCCGCTCCTCGCCGGCCTCGCGGGCGCGGACCTCGATCACCACCCCCTCGGGCCGCGACCCGGCGTCCCAACGCAACCGATTGAGCAGCTCCCGCACCGTCGCCACGGAGCGATTGTACGCACGTTCGAAGCCCCAGGGCGCTCCTGCGGGGCGCCCTGGCGTCCTTGACGGCGCCGGCCGGGAGGACGACACTCCCCGCGCCATGGAGAAGTTCCGCATTCGCGGTGGCCGCCGGTTGGCGGGCGAGGTCCGGGTCTCGGGCGCGAAGAACGCCGCCCTCCCGTGCTTGGCGGCGACGCTCCTCACCTCCGAGCCGGTGCGGCTGCAGGGGCTCCCGCGGGTGCGCGACATCGTGACCATGGAGAAGGTGCTCGCCGCGCTCGGGGAGTCGTGCGAGCGCGAAAACGGCACGACGCGCGTGGTGGCCGGCAGCGGCGACGCCCACCACGCGCCGTACGAGCTCGTGCGCACGATGCGGGCGTCGGTGCTCGTGCTCGGCCCCTTGCTGGCCCGCCGCCGACGGGCGCGCGTCTCGCTCCCGGGCGGCTGCGCGATCGGGGCCCGCCCGGTGGATTTCCACCTCCAGGCGCTGGCGCGCCTCGGCGCCGACCTCCGGGTCGAGAGCGGCGACGTCGTGGCCGAAGCTCCACGCGGTCTGACCGGCGCCGAGCTCGAGTTCCCGCGCATCACCGTCACCGGGACCGAGAACCTGCTGATGGCCGCGGCTCTCGCCCGCGGCCGCACCGTCCTGCGCAACTGCGCCCGCGAGCCCGAGGTCGAGGACCTCGCCGCGATGCTCGCCGGCATGGGCGCCCGCATCGCCGGGGTCGGCTCGCCGACCCTCGAGGTCGAGGGCGTCGAGGCGCTGCGCGGCACCGATCACACCGTCATCCCCGACCGCATCGAGGCGGGCACGTACGTCATCGCCGCGGTGCTCGCCGGCGCCGGCGTCACCGTGACCGGTTGCCGCCCGACTCACCTGCGCGCCCTCCTCGACCTGCTCGAGCGCGCCGGCGTCGCGCTCGAGACCAGCGGCGACGCTGTCACCGTCCCCGAGCAGGGGTCGCCGCCGGAGGCGGTCTCGGCGACGACCGCGGAGTACCCCGGCTTCGCGACCGACCTCCAGGCGCAGCTCCTCGCGCTCGCGACCCAGAGCCGGGGGACGAGCAACATCACCGAGGCGATCTTCGAGAACCGGTTCCAGCACGTGCTCGAGCTCAAGCGCATGGGCGCCGCGATCGAGGTCGAGGGCCGCACCGCCCGCGTCCACGGACCGACCCCTTTGGATGGCACCACGGTGATGGCGTCGGACCTGCGGGCTTCGGCGACGCTCGTGCTCGCCGGGCTCGTCGCCCGGGGGGACACGGTGATCGACCGCATTTACCACCTCGACCGCGGCTACGAGGCGATGGAGGTCAAGCTCAACGCCCTCGGCGCCGAGGTCGAGCGCTTCAACCCCGGCCCCTACCAATAGGACGCGGGGCTCGCGCGGCCTTGCTATGCTTCGCCGATGGAGAGCTGCCCGTTCTGCCGCGTGGTTGATGGGACGGCGCAGGCGCGCGTCGTGTTCGCCGACGACGAGGTGATGGCGTTCCACGACATCGCGCCGCGCGCGCCCGTGCACGTCCTCGTCATCCCGCGCCGCCACATCGTCTCGCTCGCCCACGCCTCGCAAGGAGACCGCGACCTCCTCGGCAAGCTCCTCGCCGCCGCCGCCGAGGCGGCGCGGCAGACGGGGATCGCCGATAGCGGCTACCGGGTGGTCGCCAACAGCGGCGCCGAGGGCGGCCAGACCGTAGGCCACCTCCACCTGCACGTCTTGGGCGGCCGTCCGATGCGGTGGCCGCCCGGGTGATGCCGGCGCCGCCCCCTCCGCCCGCCGTGTTCGTGGAGGCGGTGCGGGCCGCCCGTTGGGCCGAGGTCCGGACCGCCGCCGCCGCGCTGCCGCGCCCGTTCCCGCCCGCGATCGCGCTCGCGGCCGCCCGCGCGGCGCGCGAGCTGGGCGAGCCGCGGCAGGCGCTCGAGCTCCTGCGGTCGGCGCTGCCCGGCGCCGGCGAATTGGCCGCGGCGCTACGGCTCGAGGCCGGACGCACCGCGAGCGCCCTTGGCCAGGACCCGTGGCCGTGGGTGTCGCCGTTGATCGCCCGCGCCGCGCCGGCAGCCCAACGCCGTGCGGCCGCCGCGGTCCTGCGCGCCGCCTGGGAGACATCCCCCCTTCCGGTGCTCGGGCGCGTCCCTCGCGCCGCGCTGCCGCGCTCGCTGCGCCGCGACCTCGCGGCCGCAGTCGCGGTTCGCGGCGCCGACGAGTCCGCGGCGCTGCGCCTGCTCGCCGAGCGCATCGGGGATCCGGCCGCCCTGCGGGCAGCGGCATGGCTCGCGGGCCGCGAGGGCCTCGCGCCCGGCGACCGGCTCACCGTCGCCGAGGCGCTGCTTGCCGGAGGCGCGTGGCGCGAGGCGGCGGACCTGCTGGCGCGCACGGCGGCGCCGGCGGCACCGTTGCGCTCGCGCTGGGCGTTCCTGCGCGGTCGCGCCGCGTACCGGCTCGGCGAGCTTGCCGGCGCCGCGACGGCGTTCAACGAGGCGCTTGCCGCCGCGCGCGACCCGGCCGACCGTTTCGCCGCCGCCGTGCAACGCGCCCGCGTTGCCGAGATGCTCGGCGATTTCCGCGCGGCGCTGGGGTCCTGGGACGTCGCGCGCGCCGCCGCGCCGCGGGAAGTCGAAGGGTGGGACGGCGGCGCCCGCGTCCGCGCGGTGCTCGGGCACGACGGCGAGGCGGCCGCGTTGCTGGCCCGCTGCCCCGCCGCTGTCCAGCGCGTGGCCGGCCCACGGCTGGCCGCGTTGCTGCTGGCCCGCGGCGACGCAACGCGCGCCCGTGCCGTCCTCGCCCGCCTCCCATGGCGTCTCCCGGCCGCGCGGACGCTCGCGATCGCCGTGCTGCTGCGGGAGGGCGACCTGCCGGTGGCACGGGCCGCGGCCGCCGAGGTGCTTGCGGACACCCGCGCCGGGCCGTGGCGGGACATGGTCGCCGGTCTCCTGCCGCCTCCGGCGGCGGCAGGAGGGCCGGTCGCGCCGACGTCCGACCCCGCCCGGCTCGCCCGCCTCGCGGCGGAGCGCGGGCCGCGGGCGGCGGCCGACGCTCTCGCTGCCGCGCTTGCCGGCGACCCGGCTTGGGCGCGCCTTCTCGCCGGAGCCCCCGGCGAGCCGGCCGCCTGGAGTGGGCCGGCGCAAGCGCTCGCGGCCGCCGGCCTCGAGCGTGACGCCGCCGCACTCTACGCGGCAACGTTCCCCGCCGCGACCCCGAACGACCTTGCGTGGAGCGCCGAACGTTTCGCGGCGTGGGGCAACCGTCCGGCGGCGCTGGCCGCCGGTGAGCGGCTGTGGAACCGGCTCGGTTCGCCCCCGGCCGCGCTGCTGCCGCCGCCGTTGCAGCGCCTGGTCCTCGTGCCCGACCTCGTCGGCCCGTGCCGGGAGGCGGCGCGCGCCGCGGCGGTCCCGGCCGCGTGGCTGGTGGGGATCGTCCGGCAGGAGTCGCGCTTCGACGACGAGGCCGCCTCGGCCGCGGGCGCGATCGGCGTGGCGCAGATGGTGCCCGAGGCGGCGCGGCGGCTGGGGGCGGCGCCGGAGGATCTGAAGGACTCGGGCGTCGCCCTCCGGCTCGCCGCCCGCGAGGTCGCGCGCCTTAGGGCACGCTTCGGTCCGCGGCTGGCGGTGGTGGCCGCGGCGTACAACGCCGGCGACCGGGTCGTGGCGACCTGGCTCGCCGAACTCGGGGGCGACCCGGGCGCCGCGCTGTTCGCCGCCGCCTTACCCTACCGGGAGACCGCGGGGTACGTGCTCGCCGTCTGCGAGGGCGCCGAACTCGCGGGCTACCTCGACGAGGAAACCGGCGGCGGCGCGAGGTAGCGCACGATCTCCGCCCGCTTGGCGAGCTCCGCGGTCCAGCGGTCGATCTCGGCTCCGAGCTTGCGCTCGCGCAGGAGCGCCTCCACCTTGGCGCGGACCTCCGCGAGCGGCGGCACCGCCTTGCCCTGGCTCTTCAGCTGCGGGACCAGCTCCTGCTGCCAGAACGCCTCCACCTCCTTGGCGGTGGGGCGCACGAACGGCCCGAAGCGCGAGGCGACGTACGACTGAACGACCGCGGCACGGCGGACGAGCTCCCGCAACGGCGCCTCGTTGAAGCCGAGCTTCGCCAGCTTCTCGCGCAGCGCGTCTTCCCCACCCGCCCGCTCCACGGTCGTCCGCCAGGCCGCATCGATGTCGACCTGGGTGCGGGCCGCGATCCCCGCCGTCTGGAGGTCCTGCCAGCGCAGCTCGAGGTCCACGAGCGCATCGAGGACCGCGCGGTCGTAATCGGCATCGCTCTCGGCCGGCTCCCTCGGCACCAGCGCCCCAACTTCGGCCAGCTCGACGTCGGAGGCGAGGACCGGCACGTTGTTGACCAAAGCAAGGACACGCTCGACCTCGACCGCCGCGGCGAACAACACCGGAAGAAGCAGCGTCAGCACGGCATCATGGTACACTTCGCGAGGAGGTTTGCGTGGGCACTCTCGCGCCGCAGCCGGGTGATCTGGTCGTGGCCCTGGCGCAGATTGCGACCTGCCCGGGCCAACTCCGACACAACCTCGCCAGGCACCTCGCCGCTGTGGAGGATGCGCGCGCAGCCGGCGCCCACCTCGTCGTCTTCCCCGAACTCTCGCTCTCCGGCTACCTTCTCGCCCACGGCGTCCTGGAGCACGCGATGCGGCTCGACGACCCGCGCCTCGACCCCCTGCTCCAGGCGAGCCGCGACGTCGCGCTGTTGGTGGGGTTGCCGCTGCGCGAGCCGTACGGGGGGGTCTCCAACGCGGCGGTGCTGCTCGAAGGCGGAGAGGTGCGCGGCGTTCACCGCAAGCTCTACCTGCCCACCTACGGCATGTTCGACGAGGGACGGTACTTCGTGCCGGGGCCGCGCCTGGCGCCGATCGCCTGCGCTCTCGGTCGGTTCGGGGTCCTGATCTGCGAGGACGCCTGGCACCTCTCCTCGGCGGTCATCCTCGCCCACGCCGGGGTGGATGCGCTGCTGGTCGTAGCCGGGGGGCCCACCGAGTTGGATGCCGGCGGCGAGCCGGCCGGGTCGCGCCGGTGGCACTGGATCATGGGCGCAACCGCGGTGACCACCGTCAGCCCGGTCTTCTTCGCGAACCGGTGCGGTTGGGAGGAAGGGGTGCTGTTCGGCGGCTGCTCGTGGGCGGTGGACGGCCGCGGGACGAGCCTCGCCGAGCCGGCTCCGGCGCTCGACGAGGCCCTGGTCCTGGCGCCGCTCTCCCTGACGGCCGTCGCGCGCACCCGCACTTTGATCCCGATCCCGGTCGCCGAGAGGTTCGACCTCTGGCGCGCGGCGCTGGGGGGCCATGATGCGTGAGCTGCCTCCCGTCGACACCGCTCTCCTCGGCGAAACGCTCCGGCGTTTCCTCGCCGAGGAGCTGCGCGCCTCAGGTCTTGCCGGCTACGTGGTCGGGCTCTCCGGCGGCGTCGATTCGGCGGTCGCGGCGGCGCTGGCCGTTGCGGCGGTGGGGGCCGAAAACGTGCTCGCCCTCGCCCTGCCCGGCCCGACGAGCTCGGCCGAGAGCCTGCGCGACGCGCGGGCGGTGGCCGCGGCGCTCGGTCTGAAGGTCGAGGTTGTCGACCTCGCCGGGCCGGCGGAGGCGCTCGCCGGGACGCTCGGCGCGCGCGGCGACCAGGTCCGCTTCGGCAATGTGATGGCGCGCCTGCGGATGGTGGCCCTGTTCGACAGGGCCCGCACCATGCCGGCGCTGGTGCTCGGCACCAGCAACAAGTCCGAGATCCTGCTCGGGTACTCGACCCTGTTCGGCGATGCCGCGGCGTCGGTGCAACCTCTGGGCGACGTCTGGAAGACCCACGTCTTCGCGCTCGGCCGGCTGCTCGGCGTGCCGGAGGCGATCGTCGCCAAACCCCCCACCGCCGACCTGTGGCCCGGGCAGACCGACGCCGGAGAGCTGGGGTTCGACTACCCGGCGGTCGATCCGGTCCTCTACTGGCACCACGAGGGGGGGCTGGGACGCGAGGCGCTCCTCGCGGCCGGATTTCCCCCGGCGCTCGTGGATGCCGCCCTGGCGGCGTACCGCCGCAACCGTTTCAAGTGGCGCCCGACGGTGGTGGCGCGGGTGTCGGCAAGCTGCATCAACGTGGACCGGATCCTCCCCCGCAACCCGGAACGGTGAGGGCGGTGGAGCACACCGCGTGGCCCGGGGTAAAGAGCGGCGCTCCAGCTCCCGATGAACGGGAGCCGGCTCCGTCCTCGGACCACGGACCACGGACCACGGACCACGCCGCACGGGCCGGGCGCCTCTGGGTGGTGGCCACGCCGATCGGCAACCTCTCCGACCTTTCGCCGCGCGCCTGCGGGATCCTCGCCGGCGTCCGCCTGGTCCTTGCGGAGGACACCCGCCACGTCCGCAAGCTCCTGAACCATTACGGCATCACGACCGCGGCGCGGGCGCTGCACGAGCACAACGAGGCGCGCGAGGTCCCCCGCCTGCTCGCCGAACTGCAAGGCGGCGCCGAGTTCGCGCTCGTGTCCGACGCCGGCACGCCGCTCCTGGCCGATCCCGGCTACCGGCTGGTGCGCGCCTGCCGCGAAAACGGGATCGAGGTGCTCGCGGCGCCGGGCCCGAGCGCCGTGGCTGCTGCGCTCTCGGTTGCGGGCCTGCCGCCGGTCCCGTTCACGTTCGCGGGGTTCCTGCCGCCCCGCGCCGGCGCGCGCGCCGCCGCGCTCGCCGCCCTGGCCGCGCTCCCGCACACGCTCGTGCTGTTCCTCTCGCCGCACCGTCTGCGGGTGGAGCTCGAGGCGTGCGCCGCCTCTCTCGGCGGGGGCCGCGAGGGAGCGCTCCTGGCCGAGCTGACCAAGATCCACGAGCGCTGCCGGCGCGGCCCTCTCGCCGAGCTCGCGGATTGGAGTGCGGCCGCCGCCCCAAGGGGCGAGTACACGCTGGTCGTCGGCCCCCCGGCGGTCGCGACGGCAGCGGGCGGGGCGGCGACGCCGCAGGCCGCACGCGCGGCGGTGGAGGCGGCGCTCGGGCGCGGCCTCGACCTCGCGACGGCCCGCCGCGAGGCCGCTCGCGCGCTCGGCGTCACGCGGCGGGAGCTGTACGCCTTGACGACGCGGCCGGGCGATCGATGAGGGCGAGCACGAGGGTACTGACCGCGGCGAGGGCGGCGGGGCCTCGGGCGCGCTCGATCCGGCTCCCGGCCAGGCGCGCCAGGGCCGCGACCAGTTCGGGCTCGCCGTAGGCCGCCGCGAGCCGGAACGCGCGGTGGAGCTGCCACGGCGTCATATCGGCCACGGGGGAGTCGGGCGTGGTCTGGATATCCTTGGTCAGGCGGGGTAAAAGGCGTGGCTTGAACGCGCGCGGGTACCAATCCTTCCCGGCGCAGCGCTTGGGGTCGAGTTCCGCGGCAAGTCCCGCCCGCGTCCCGTGAGAGCGCACCGCGAGCGCCTGCCGCAGCAGCCGGCCCAAGGTGCCCGCGAGGATCGGGCCGAGACGGTCCGGGCCGACCGCGTCGCCACGCCAGTCGGTGAGGACCGCGCCGGCGGCGATCGCGCCCGCGAAGCGGGCGAAGCGGCCTGCATCGCGGAGTTGCAGCGCGTCCTCGATCTCGCGCAGGTGCCGCTCGCCGGCGCCCGCCTGCGCCCGGACGGTGGCGGCGTCCGCTTCGCCGGAGAGCGCCAGGCGCTCGGCCGCCTTGGCCAGCTCGCGCGGGCGGAACCCGTACGCCTCGCAGAGGGCGTCAACCACCTCGTGGTTCCCCTCGAGACCGGGGGCGACGCGCGCGACCAGCTCGGTCAGGACCTGTCGCTGCTTGGGTGAGACCCGCGCTTCCTCCCAGGGTTTCGGCGCCTCCGGCAGCCCGATGAAACGGGCCTCGCCGCGGCGGGCGACCGCGTCCACCAGCGACCCTGAAGGGGCGGCCGCAACCACCACGCTCATCACCAGGCCCGCGTCCACGAGGGGCAACTTCTCGAGGCTCTCGGCGAGCAGGTCGGCGGCCGCGCGACGACCGGTGCCGAAGTAGGGCCGGGCATCCGCGACCACCAGCAGGCGTTCGGCCGCGAAGAGCGAGGGACTGGCCAGCTCCTGCACGAGGCGCGCGGCCGGTGGCGCCTCGTCGAACGCAACGACCTCGCCGGCCGGGTGAGCCTGCCGCCATACCGCCACGGCGTCCTGGCGCGCGAGCTCGAGCAGGAAGTCGTCGGGACTGGCGAGGAGGAGGATCTGGGTTGAACTCACGGGCGGCGCTTCGGCCTCCTCACCTGCCGGGCGGCGTCTCGCCGGCCCCGCGGCGGGCCTCGGGGCGACGTCGAGCCATCCCCGCGACCGGCGTCAGATCTCGCCGCGGTCCTGCAGCTCCTGGCACGCGATGCAGTACCGCGCCCACGGAACTGCTTGCAGCCGTTGCTTTTCGATCGGCTGTTCGCAATGGATGCACGTGCCGAAACACCCGCTGTCGAGGCGCGCGAGCGCCTCGTCGATCATCCGGAGCATCTTGCCCTCGTTCTCCGAGAGCGAGAAGGAAAACTCCCTCTGGAACGCGCTGGTCGCGCGGTCGGCGATGTCCGGCGCCCCCGACTCGGTTTCCACCGAACCCATCTCACGGGCGCGCGACACCCCCTCCATGACTTCCTTGCGCTTGGCCTGCAAGTGCTTCTTCATGGTCTTGAGTTCAATCGCGTGACTCAATCCTGCCTCCAGACGGCCGATTATACCGCAAAGCCCACACGTCTAACCCAAGGAAGCCCGGTGATATTGCCCACCGGCGAGAAGGTCGCACGCGCGGTAGAGCTGCTCGAGCAGCACGACGCGGGCGAGCGCGTGGGGGAGGGTCAGGCGCGAGAGGGCGAGCCGCTCGTGCGCATCGGCCTTGAGGCCTCCGTCCAGCCCGAGGTCCGACCCGATCATGAACACCGTGCGCCCGCGCTGCCGGTGTTTTCCCAGCCAGGCGGCCAGCTCCTCGGTGCTCCGCTCCCGCCCGCTCTCGTCGAGCGCCACCACGGCGTCCCCGGGCGCAAGGTGGCGCCGGATCGCGTCGGCTTCCTCGGCCAGCGCCTTCCTCGGGTCGCCCCCCCGGCCGGCCGCCGGCCGCAGCCGCACCGTGGCAAACGGCAGGTGGCGGGCCAGCCTCGCCCCGAATTCGTCGGCGAGCGCCTCGAACGGCTCTGGCGCTCGCCGGCCGACCCACAGCAGCAGCACGCCGTTCACTCGCCCCGCCGCCATCGGATCAACGTCCGCCGCGAGATGCCGAGCACCGCGGCCGCGCGCGACACGTTGCCGCGCTCGGCCGCCAGGACCCACAGGGCGTACAGGCGCTCGACCTCGGCCAGCGGAGCCATGCGCTCCGCCGCCAGTCCGGCGACCGCGGGCCAGGCGTGGGCCGGCAGGCCGAGGTCGGCCGGGCCGATGGCCCCTTCGCCACCTTGCATCCGAGCCCGCGTGAGCGCGGCCTCGAGTTCGCGGAAGTTGCCCGGCCACGGGTATGCGGTCAACAGACGGCCGGCCTCGTCCGTCAGGGTCGCTCGCCCCTGGGACTGCCGCCGCCCCCGGCGGAGGACGGCCCGGGCGAACGGCAGGATGTCCTCGGGGCGGTGCCGCAGCGCCGGCAGGCGAGCGTGAAACCCGGCAAGACGGTGGTAGAGATCGGGCCGGAACGTCCCCGCGTCCAACCGCTGCTGCAACCCGGCGTCCGCCAGGGCGATGACGCGGGCGCGGAATGACCGGGGGACCGCGGTCCCCACCGGAGCGTAGCTGCGCTCCTCGAGGACCCGCAGCAGAGCGGTCTGCCCTTCGGGCGGCAGGGCGTCCACGCGGTCGAGCACGAGGGTGCCGTCCGCAGCCCGCTCGAGGAGCCCGCGGTGCGGGCGAGTCGCATCGGTGAACGCCCCGGCGCGGTGGCCGAACAACGCCGAGGCCAGCAACGTCGCCGGGACCGCGCCGCAATCCACGACCACGAACGGGCGGCCGCGCCGCCCGGCCCGGTGGGCCCGGGCGGCCACGAAGCTCTTGCCCACCCCGGTCTCGCCCTCGAGCAGGAGCGTCAGATCGGTGGCGGCGAACCGCAACAGGGCGCGAGCGAGCTCGGCGGCGCTCCGGTTGCGGGTGGCGAACAGGGCGTTCACGGGCTGGGCGCCCGCACCAGCGCGGTGATTTCCGGGGCGTCCCCCCAGAGGCGCTCGAGCGCGTAGAACTCGCGCCGCTCCTCGAGGAAGATGTGCACGATGAAGTCCCAGTAGTCCAGCAGGATCCATCCGCCCTGGGCGTAGCCCTCGACGGCCAGGGCCCGCACGCCGTTAGCCACCAGGGCGCGGTCGACTTCGTCCGCCACGGCCTGCGCCTGGCGCTGCGATCCGGCCGAGCAGATCATGAACGCCTCGGCGATCGAAGTCCGCTCGGAGACGTCCAGCGCCAGCACGTGGTACGCCTTCTTGTCTTCGAGCGCCGAGGCGACCAGCCGGAGGTGGGCCAGCACGTCAGATTTCATTGCCGGGCTCGCCTCCCTGATGGTACAGGCGGTGCTTCACGATGTAGCGGTGCACCTCGGGCGGGACCAGCTCGTGGATCGACCGCCCCAACCGCAGGCGCTCCCGCAGTTGCGTGGCCGAGACCGGAAACGGCTCATGCTGCAACAGGTAGATCCAGTTCGACCCCGGTTCCGGGTCCGGCACCTCGTGGAACGGCTCCACCGTCCGCATCCGCCCGCGCAGCTCGGCGGGCACCCTTGCCGCGAGGTCCTCGCCCCACACGGTGTCCCGGTGCAGCACGACCAGGTGGGCGAGAGAGACCAGCTCCTGCCACCTGTGCCACTCCCCGATCTGCGAGAACGAGTCGCTGCCCATGAGGAAGTAGATCTGTTCGACCGAGACGCGCTCGCGGAGCTGGCGGAGAGTGTCGACGGTGTAGGTCGGGCCCTTCCGCTCGGCCTCGACGGCCGATAGGAGGAAGCGGTCGTACGGTTGGGTGGCCAGCGCGAGCATCGCGAAGCGGTGCGAGAACGGCGTCAGCGGCGCGGCGAGCTTGTGCGGGGGGTTGAACGCCGGCACGAAGACCAGCGCGTCGAAGCGAAACGTCTCGAACGCGCGCACCGCCGGCACCAGGTGACCCAGGTGCACGGGGTCGAATGTGCCGCCGAAGAAGCCGAGTCTCCTCACCCGCGTTCCGCCAGAGCGAATACCTGCTCCAGCATACCCTCAACCCCTTCGCCGCTCACCGCCGAGATCACGGCCCAGTCGACGCCCATCTCCGCGGCCAACTCGGCCACCTCGTCGCGACGGGATTGCTCGGTGGCCGCGTCGGCCTTGGTGCCGACGAGCAGCGATGTCCGGCTCGCGAGGGCGGGATCGTGGAGCGCGAGTTCCTGGTGCAGGACCTCCACCTGCCGCCGCACCGGCTCCTCGCTCGCGAGGTCCACGAGGTGGATCAACACGCGGCAGCGCTCGATGTGCCGCAGGAAACGGTGGCCGAGGCCCGCCCCCGCGTGCGCGCCCTCGATCAACCCCGGGATATCGGCGAACACCAGCGATCTCGCCCCGCCGTCGCGGCTCACGACCCCGAGGTGCGGCTCCAGCGTCGTGAACGGGTAATCCGCGATCTTGGGGCGCGCCGCCGAGACCCGGGCCAGAAGGGTCGACTTGCCGGCGTTCGGCAGGCCGACGAGGCCGACGTCGGCGAGTAGCTTGAGCTCGAGCGCGATGTGAAGTTCCTGGCCGGCTTCGCCGGCCTCGGCGAAGCGCGGGGCCTGCCGCGTCGGCGTCGCGAAGTGCTGGTTGCCGCGTCCGCCGCGCCCGCCGCGGGCCACGACCGCTTCCTGCCCATCGCTCACCAGGTCGGCCAGCAATTCGCCGCTGTCGAAGTCGCGGATGACGGTCCCGAGCGGGACCTCGATGACCGCGTCCTCGCCCGAGGCGCCGCTCTGGTTGGAGCCGCGGCCGTGCTCGGCGCGGCCCGCCTTGACGTGGTGGCGGTTGTAGAGGTGCGCCAGGGTCGCCCGGTGGACGCCGGCCCGCACGATGACGCTTCCCCCGTGCCCGCCGTCGCCGCCGTTGGGACCGCCGCGCGGAACGTACTTCTCGCGGCGGAAGCTGACGCACCCACGCCCCCCATCGCCGGCCTTTACGAAGATGTGGACTTCGTCGAGGAACATCAGGCTCGTGGGGGGCGCGCGCTAGGCGGCGGGTTCGATCACGATGAAGCGGCCGAGGCGCCCGCGGTCGCGGAAGCGGATGCGGCCCTCGACCAGGGCGAACAGCGTGTCGTCCCCGCCGCGGCCGACATGAACGCCGGGCTTCCAGCGGGTGCCGCGCTGCCGCACGATGATCGTCCCGGCGGTGACCAGCTCGCCGTCGCCGCGCTTGACGCCCAGCCGCTGGGCGTTGGAATCACGCCCGTTCCGGCTCGAACCCTGACCTTTCTTGTGCGCCATCTCCCCTCCCTACGCCTCGATGGCGTCGATGCGGACCTCGAGGAGGTCCTGGCGGTGGCCCGTCGTCTTGCGGTACCCCTTGCGCTTCTTTTTCTTGAATATGATCACCTTCTCGGCGCGCAACTCGCGCACCAGGGTGCCCTTGACCGACGCCCCGGCCACCAGCGGCTTGCCCACCACGACGCTTCCGGCGTCGCGGACGAGGAGAACGCGATCGAAAACGACCTCGGCGCCCGGTTGCGCGCCGGGCCACACCCGCTCCACCGCGACCCGTTGCCCGACTTCCACGCGGTGTTGCTTGCCACCAGCTTCCACGATTGCGTACATGCCGACTCCAACCCGACCAGTCGGGGAACGAAGTTTGTACCACACCGCCGCCCGAGTGTCAAACGCCGGAGCCGCTTGCCGGCAGGGCGAACACCTGGACGGAACCGGACTGAACGGCCGGCCGGCCGAGCCACGCGATGAAGGTTTTCCACCGCCTCCACCCCTGCACCCCCCGCCACGGCGCCACCGGGTAGTTGCCGGCGAGACGGTCGAGTTCGCCCCAGTTGACCAGGATGTGGGTGAAGCCCTGGCTGCGCAGGCGCTCGCACGCTTCGCCCGGACCCGAGCTCGTCTCCAGCACCGCCCACAGCGGCGAGACATCGTGCTGCGAGGGAGCAACGAAACGACGGGGAAAACCGAAACCCCGCGGCTCGCCGACGAACAGCACCCGGGCCGTCGCAGGCAGACTCCGAGAGGCCGCAAAAGCCGGAAATGGGTCGTTGACCACCATCGCCCTGTGGACCTCCGCGGGCGTCTCCCCCGGCAGCGCGAGGCCGTCCCACCGCTGCACCTGCACCGCCGAAACGAGGAGGCCAAGGCTAGCCGTCGTTCCGAGGGCCAGCGCCGCCCCCCATCGCCCGGCCGCGGATCGCCCCGCTGCGGCTGCCGCCAAGGCGAGCAGGAGCGCGGCGACCGGCCCGAGAAAGCGTGGCAGGTTCCCGGTCAGCGCCCACGATCCCAGGCCGGCAATCGCGGCAAACGCCACGATGCGGTCGCGGTTGGTGGGACGCACCGTCAGAACGATGGCCGCAGCGAGCGCCAGGAGTGCGAGATTCCCGGCGTGGGGCGCAAGCGCCGCGGTCGTGGTCCGGACGAGGGCGCCGATGCCCGCAACGGTGTGCATCGCCGACCCGGCGTCCCGCCACAGGGTTTCGACGCCCTCGTGGCGCCACAGCAGCGGGGCGAGAGGGTCTCCGAGCAGGATTAGGTTCTTCAGCCACCAGAGGCTGCACCCGGCCAGGAACCCGAGCGCCGCCCGCGACAACTCCCGCCAGTCCCGCGTTCGCAGGCCGACCGCGACAACGACCACGGCGCCCCAGGGTATCCCTTGCATGCGCGCCGCGCCCGCGGTCCCCGCCAGGAAACCGGCGAGTGCGCCCGAGCCCGGGGTCCAGCGGGGCGTGGCGACCAGCGCCATGGCGGCCACCGTGCCGCCCAGGCCCCACGCCTCGGCGGCGGGAAGGCCGGGGACCAGCACGCAGCAGGGCAGCAGCGGCACGCACCCTCCCGCCAGCGCCGCCGCCCAGCGGGGTGCTCCGAGGCCGCGCGCGAGCGCCCAGACCCCGGCGCCCGCCGCGACGAAACCCAACCAGTGGAGCACCGCGGGCGCTCGGTCGAGGCCAAGGGAGACGAGGGGCGAGAACACCAGCTGTGCAAGCGGAGGGAAGGCGGCGAACAGATCTTCCGGGTGCGCCGCGAGACCGCCCTCGCGCAACGCCTGCCACGGCAGGCCGAGGTGGTAGACCAGCGCGTCGTAGAAGAAAGGCGGCGCCAGCGCCACCG
Source organism: uncultured Acidobacteriota bacterium (assembly GCA_963727205.1). Taxonomy (GTDB): domain Bacteria; phylum Acidobacteriota; class Thermoanaerobaculia; order Thermoanaerobaculales; family Thermoanaerobaculaceae; genus RBG-13-68-16. The sequence continues at coordinate 155,073 of CAVSFQ010000001.1, forward strand.
GCAGCACGATCAGGCCGCCGAGAACCGGCGGGAGCACCGGGCCCCAGCGCCAGCCGGCGCGGCGCGCCCGCCCCGTCACTGCAACCAGGAGAACGAGCGCGGCCAATGTGGCCCAGGTCCAGGCATGCACCAGCCCCAAGGCCAGGGCGAGGGCGGCGAACAACCAACTTCCCAGGAGGAAATCGACCGGCACCCGGAGCGCCGGCCGCACCGGCACGGCCACGATGGCACGCACCCTTGCCCCGGACGCGAGGAGGATTGCCCAGAGCACAACACTCCCCAACAGCCCCATGAGTGTCTGTGACGCCGGCACGGCCGCAGTGTACCGGTTTCGATCGCCGGCAAGCCTGGCCGCCGGAGTCACCCGGAGGCAGCGCTCAGAGCGGCTCGTACAGCGTGCGGCGCTGGCGAGGGGTGAAGCCGGCGTCCGCGATGATGCGCTCCATTTCCTCGCGCGTCATGTGGTTGCGGGTTCCGGCGGCGGCCACGACGTTCTCCTCGAGCATGATCGAGCCGAGGTCGTCGGCGCCGAAGAAGAGCGAGAGCTGGCCGATCTTCGACCCTTGAGTGACCCACGACCCCTGGACGTGGCGGACGTTGTCGAGCGCCAGGCGGGAGATCGCCAGGGTGCGGAGGTAGTCGAAACCGCCGGAGACCGGCACCTCGCCGGCCAGGGCCGTGTTCTTCTCCTGGAACGTCCAGGGGATGAACGCGGTGAACCCGCCGGTTTCGTCCTGCAGTTCGCGCACCCGCAGGAAGTGCTCGACGCGCGCGGCGTGCGGCTCGCCGACGCCGAACATCATCGTCGCGGTCGTGCGCATCCCCTGGCGGTGCGCCTCGCGGTGCACCTCGAGCCACTGCGACGTCGAGGCCTTCGCCCGCGACCAGATGCGCTTGCGCGTCTCGTCCTCGAGCACCTCGGCGCCGCCGCCGGGGATCGACTCCAGGCCGGCCGCGCGCAGGCGGGCGATGACCTCGGGCAGGGGCAGCCTCTCGACCTTGGCGATGTACCAGACCTCGGGCGCCGAGAAGGCGTGCAGATGGACGCCCGGGAACGCGGCCTTGAGCTGCCGCAGCAGCCCCTCGTAGAAGTCGATCCTCAGGGCCGGGTGGACGCCGCCTTGGAGCAGGATCCCGGTCCCGCCGGCGGCGACGGTCTCCTCGACCTTGCGGGCGATCGCCTCGAACGGCAGCACGTAGGCGTCGGCGTCGGAGGGCGCGCGGTAGAACGCGCAGAACTTGCAGCGGTAGACGCAGACGTTGGTGTAGTTGATGTTGCGGTCGATGATGTAGGTCGCTTCGGCGACCGGGTTCAAGCGGCAACGGACGGCGTGGGCCGCCGCACCGAGCTGGTGGAGGCCGGCCCCGGCAAACAGTGCGAGGAGGTCCTCGGCGGACAGCCGCTCCCCCGCCGCCCCGCGGACGAGGATCGC
>CAVSFQ010000002.1:0-8360 GCA_963727205.1 uncultured Acidobacteriota bacterium
GCTGCTCACCGGCACCGGCCTCAAGGACGTCGCCGCCGCCTCGCGGCGGGTGCGCATCGCCGAGCCGGTTCCGCCCGACCTCGACGCGGTCGAGCGCCTGCTCGGGAAGGCCGGCGGCTGACGTCAGGGGACGACGCCGGCCTTCGCCGCCTCCGCTCCCGTCGCCTCCTACGTGGCGACGGGCGTCCGGCTCACGCCGACTGGACCACCACCGCGGTGCCGTAGCAGACCATCTCGGTCACGCCCTGCATCAGTTCGGTCGCGTCGTAGCGGATGCCGACCACGGCGTTGGCGCCGACCTGTTCCGCGTGTTTGACCATCATGTCGAACGCCTCGGCGCGGGTCTTCTCGCACAATTCGGTGAAGAGCGAGATGTTGCCGCCCACGAGGGTCTGCAGCGACCCGCCGATCGTGCCGAAGATCGAACGTGAGCGCACCGTGATCCCGCGCACGACGCCCAGGTTGCGCACGATCCGGCTGCCTACGATCTCGAACGTCGTCGTGGTCATCGCGTGGTTCATCGCCGCCCTCCTCCCGTGCTGCAGCGCCACGCTGGAGCGTCGCGCGACCTACTTGTTCCGGCCAGGCGCCGGCGTGCGGAGCTTCGCGAACTCGTCCCCCGGCAGCCACGCCGGCATCGCGTCCGCCTGGGCCACGCTGAGGCCAGCGAGGAACCCGAGTTGTGTGTCCTCGACCATTCCGTCGAAGTTCCAGCTCTCGGAGAACTCGTCGCTGGGCTGGTGGTAGTGGGCCTTCAGCCAGGCCTCGTTGACCTTCTCCCCCCAACCGGGCTCGCGCCCGACGTAGTCGAGGCCGCCCTTGAAGTAGAGGCCGGGCACGCCGATGTTCGCGAAGCTGAACTGGTCGGAGCGGTAGTAGGCGCCGCGGTCCGGGAACCGCTCGTCGACGACCACGCGCGCTTGCAGCGCGGCCGCCGCCTCGGCCACGGCGTCGAGCGTGGACTTGCCCTTGCCGACGAGGGCGACGTCATGCGTCCTGCCGAAGATGTTCCCCGCGTCGAAGTTGATGTCGGCGGCGATCTTGTCCGGCGGGAACGTGGGATGGGCGGCGTAGTACGCCGACCCGAGCAGCCCCGACTCCTCGCAGCTCACGATCGCGAAGAGGATGGACCGCCGCGGGCGCTCGGGGAGCGCCATGAACGCCTTGGCGATGGCGAGCACCTGCGCCACCCCGCTGGCGTTGTCCACGGCCCCGTTGTAGATCGTGTCCCCACTCGCGTCGGGCTTCCCGATGCCGAGGTGGTCGTGGTGCGCCGAGAAGACGACGACCTCATCCCTCAAGGCGGGGTCGCTCCCGGGAATGAGCCCGAGGACGTTCGCGGTCTCCCCGTGGGTCAGGGTGCTGGCGAGCGCGAGCGAGGTGCGGATGCCGAGGTCCACCGGCTTGAAGTCGCGGCTGCGCGCCTGCGCGACGAGGCGGTCGAGGTCGAACCCCGCGGCCGCGAGGAGCGTGCGGGTCGCGGCCTCGGTGGTCCAGGCGCGCACCTGCAGCCGCGGTTCGGCCCCGGCCGGCAGCTCGAACTGCTCGCCCGTCCACGAGTTCTGCACGACCTGCCAGCCGTACCCGGCGGACGGCGTGGTGTGGATGATGATCGCCCCGACGGCGCCCGCGCGGGCCGCGCTCTCGTACTTGTACGACCAACGCCCGTAGTACAGCCGCCGCACACCGGCGAACAGGGCGGGGTCCCAGTCCGGGTCGTTGTTCAGCATCACCAGGACCTTGCCCTTCAGATCGGCGCCCTTGAAGTCGTCCCAGCCGTACTCGGGGGCCTGAATGCCGTACCCGACGAAGACCAGCGGGGCGTCGGCGATCGCCGCCGCCGGGGCCTGAACGCCGGAGGCGGCGATGAAGTCGTCCCAGAACCGCAGCGCGACGTCCTTGCCGCCGGCCCGGAACGTCCAGGTGTCCGGGGCCTTGGTCGTGATCCCGACGAGCGCGAAGCGCTGCTCCCAGCCGCCGCCCGGCCCCCCCGGCTGCAGCCCCATCGACTCCATGACGCTCGCGACGTAGAGGCGGGCGAGCGCATCGCCGCGGTGCGACGGCGCGCGGCCCTCGAGCAGGTCGTCCGCCAGGAACCGCACCGGACCGGCGAGACTCGCGCGGTCGATCACCTTCGCGGCCTGCTCGGCTCCCGCCGGCAGCACGAGCGCCGGCGGCGCCGCCAGCGCCCCCGCGGCCGTCATGGCCGCCGTGATTGCCACACAACGAACAAGGTATCGCATGCCATACCCCCAGACGTCGCGACACGGTACCAGATCCTGACGACGATGGCGCCCGCCGGCGTATCCTCGCCGGGACGGGGAAAGGCGGGCGTGCCAGCGTGAGGGTGGTCCCCACGGTGATCGTGCCGGCGTGCCTGCTGGCGCTGACGGCGCTGGCGGCGCACGCCGCCGGGCGGCTTCCGGAGGAGTTGACCGCGTTCCTGCGCGTCTACCCGGGGATCGTCGTGACCTCCGGCGTCCTCCTCGGGCTCTGGTTCCGCCGCGGCCGGGTCGTGCTCGCGCTGCTCGCTCTGGCGCTCGCGGACCTCCTGCTCGCCCGTTTCGGTCCGGGCGCCGCCGGGATCGAGGTCGGGCGCTACGCGCTCAACGCCGCGGCGTTCCTGTTGCCGCTCGACCTCGCGTGGCTCGCCGTGGCGCGCGAGCGCGGCACGCTCACCGCCCCCGGCCTTCTCCGCCTCGGGGCGCTTGCGCTGCAGCCGCCGGTCGCGGCGTTCGTCTGGCTGTCGTACCAACCCCGCCTCGTGGCGTTGCTGGAGAGCCGCTTCCTCCCCGGCCGCGCGTCGCCGGAAGGCGGGGTCGCCCACCCCGCGCTGCTCGCCTACGCCGCCGCGTTGGTGACCGTGGGCCTGGTCTGGGCGCTGCGCCGCACGACGCTCGACGCCGGCTTCGCCTGGGCGCTGATCGCCTCGTTCCTGGGCCTGGCGGTCACGCGCTTTGCCACGCTGTACCTCGCGACCGCCGGCCTGATCCTGGTGGTGGCGTTGCTCGAGACGACGCTCGCCATGGCGTTCCGGGACGGCCTCACGTCGCTGCCGAGCCGGCGCGCGTTCGACGAGGCGATCGGCAAGCTCTCCGGCCGCTACGCGATCGCGATGGTGGACATCGACCACTTCAAGGCCGTCAACGACCAGTACGGCCACGACGTCGGCGACCAGGTGCTGCGGATGGTCGCGGCGCGCCTGGCGGCCAGCCGGGGAGGCGCGCGCGCCTACCGCGTCGGTGGGGAGGAGTTCGCCCTGGTCTTCGCCAAGCGGCCGGCCAAGGAGGCGATGGCCGAACTGGAGTCGCTGCGCGCCGCCGTGGCCGCGAGCGGCTTCGTGCTGCGCGCGCCCGACCGCCCGGCTCGCAGGCCCAAGAACGCCGCACCCCCGCGGAAGCCGCTCGCGACGATCGCGGTCACCGTCAGCATCGGCATCGCCGACCGGGCGGGGCGCCTCACGGCGCCGGAGGAGGTCGTCAAGGCGGCCGACGACGCCCTCTACCGCGCCAAGCGAGGGGGTCGCAACCGCGTCTGCGCCGCGGCGCGGTCCGCCCGGGCGTGAGGCAAGCGCCGTAGGATGCTACCCTTTGAGGCTGGACCCGCGGCCGCCCCATGGCCGGCCGGGCGCAGCGCCGGGAAACGGCATCGAGGCGAGCGCCGCGGGTCGCGGATTGGAGACCGCTTGAGCCGCAAGATGCTCATCAACGCGCAGCGCGCCGAAGAGGTGCGCGTCGCGATCGTGAACAAGGACACACTCGACACCTACCAGATCGCGGTGGCCGAAGCCGGCCTTTCCCGCGGCAACGTCTACCGGGGCGTCGTGGCGAACGTCAACCCCGCCCTGAACGCGGCGTTCGTGGACTTCGGCGCCGAGCGCGACGGGATGCTTGCCGCCCACGACGTCGTGCCGCAGGCCTACCACCGCGCCGCGCCCGCCGGCGACGCCGCGCCGCGCATCGACCGCATCATCGAGCGCGGCCGCAGCGTGCTCGTCCAGGTCACCAAGGACCCGATCGGCACCAAGGGCGCCGCGGTCACGACCAACCTGAGCTTCGCGGGCCGCTACCTCGTACTGACGCCGTTCGAGGACACCCGCGGCATCTCGCGCAAGGTGGAGGACGAGGAGACTCGCGCCGCGATGCGCGAGCAGGCCGACAAGCTCGAGGTCCCGGAGGGGTGCGGCATCATCCTGCGCACCAACGCCCTCGGCCAGACCAAGACGACGCTCAAGGCCGACCTCGCCGCGTTGCTGCGCCTGTGGAAGCGGGTGCAAGCCGAGACGGCGAAGGGCAAGGGCCCGCGCCTGCTGTACTCCGACCAGGACCTCATCGTGCAGGCCTTGCGCGACCTCCTCGACAGCTCGATCGACGAGGTGCTCGTCGACGACGACGCGGTGTTCGAGAAGGCGCAGGCCTACATGCAAGCTTCGATGCCGCGCGGCAAGACGAGCCTGGTGCGCTACGCGGAACGCATGCCCCTGTTCTCCCGCTTCAACCTCGAGCCCCAGATCGAGGGGATCTACAAGCGGACGGTCCCGCTCCCGGGCGGCGGCTCGATCGTGATCGACCCCACCGAGGCGCTCACGTCGATCGACGTCAACTCGGGCAAGGCCTCGCACGGCACGTCGCAGGAGGACAGCATCTACGCCGTCAACCTCGAGGCCGCCCACGAGGTCGCGAGGCAACTGCGTCTGCGCGACATCGGCGGGCTGGTGGTCGTCGACTTCATCGACATGCGGCCGCGCAAGAACCAGCACGGGGTCGAGAAGGCGATGCGCGACGCGATGAAGGCCGACAAGGCGCGATCGACGGTCGGGCGCATCAGCGCGAACGGCCTGCTCGAGATCAACCGCCAGCGCGTCAAGCAGGCGCTGGCGCTGCGCACCCACCGGCCCTGTCCGACCTGCGCCGGCACCGGCACCATCCCCTCCCCCGAGTTCCTCGGCCTCAACCTGCTCCGGCGGATCGAGGCCCGCGCCGCCAACGGTCGGCTCAAGGCGGTGCGCGTCGGCCTCCACCCCGAACTCGCCGACGCCCTCCAGAACGGGCGCCGCCAGGAGATCGCCGCCCTCGAGCGCGAGTTCGACATCCGCGTCGAGATCAACGCGACGACCAGCTTCCACCGCTCCGAGGAGAAGGTCGAGTGGGTCGTGCGCGAGGCAGGCCACCTGCCGCCTCCGTCGGCTCCGTGAGCGCGGCCGACCTCGTCGCCGGCGGCGCGGCGCCCGAACCACCCGAGGGGGAGAAGCGGCGCAAGCGCCGCCGCGGCGGCCGCCGCCGCAAGGACGACATGGCCGAGCGGGGCGTGGGCGAGGATGCCGCCGAGCCGGCCGCCGTTGGGGTCGTCCTTCAGGAGGAACTTGAGCCCGAGAGCGAGGCCGAGGCCCCGGCCGCCGAGGAGCCCGCCGGCGATAAGAAGCGCAAGCGCCGCCGCGGCGGGCGCCGCCACAAGAAGGGCAAGGGAGCACTGAACCCCGCCGAGAACCCGGACTCCGGCGCCATGCCCGGGTCGGAGGCGCCCGCGTCCGGAGAGGCCCCGTCGCCGGAAGCCGCCGCGGAGCCCGCGGGTGGAGACGCGGCGAACCGCAAGAAGCGCCGGCGGCACCATCGCCGCCGCGTGCCAGCCGCGCCTGGTGGGACCGCCCAGGAAGGAGGAGCCGCGTGACCCCGATCCAGTCGTTCGACATCACGAGCGGGTGCGACCTCCAGGAGGTCGACAACGCCGTGAACCAGGCCGCGAAGGAGATCGCCCAGCGCTTCGACTTCAAGGGGCTCAAGGTCGCGATCGACCTCGACCGCAAGGAGAACCTGCTCGTGCTGGCCGCCCCCGACGAGTTCAGGCTGCGGGCGATGTGGGACGTCGTGCTCGGCAAGATGACGCGGCGGGGGGTGCCGGTCAAGAACCTGAAGACCGGCGCGATCCAGCCGGCGGCCGGAAGCACGGTCCGGATGGAGGTCACCCTCCAGCAGGGCGTACCCTCCGAGACCGCGCGCGCGATCGTGAAGCTCGTGAAGGAGCACAAGTTCAAGAAGGTCCAGTGCGCGATCCAGGGCGACCAGGTGCGGGTCTCCTCGCCATCGCGGGATGAGCTGCAGGCGGTCATCGCCCTCGTCAAGGGCGAGGACTTCGGCATCGAACTCGCCTTCGAAAACTACCGCACGCAGTGAGCGGGACGCCGCCCGTGGCCGACGCTGCGCTGCCGCCGCGAGTGAGGTATGGTTGCATCGTGGCGAAGCTCTCGCTCGTTGCGGCAGCGGTCCCTGCGGGCTCCGGCCCGCACCCGGGTCTGGGGCGCTGATGGCGGTCACCGGCAACCTCCGGACGATGCCGTTCCCCGACCTCATGCAGTGGATCTCCGTGAGCCGGAAGACCGGAACGCTGGTGATCAAAGGGCAGCGCTACACCAAGAAGATCCTGTTCCAGAACGGCCTCGTGTCGGCGGTCACCTCCAACAACCCGCGCGAGCACCTCGGCTACTACCTCGTCGGCTGGGGGATCCTGACCGAAGAAGAGCTCGAGCACCTGCTCGACCGCCAGAAGGAGCTCAACGTCATGCTCGGCGAGCTCCTGGTCCAGACCGGCCGCCTCACCCGCGAGCAAGTGGACCACCTGGTGCTGGTCAAGACCGAGGAGACGGTTTACGACCTGATGCTCTGGCAGGAGGCCGAGTTCTTCTTCCTCGATGACGCCCAGCCCCGCAGGGACTTCAAGGAACTCCACCTCTCGGTCGAGCACTTCATCCTCGAAGGGGCACGCCAGGTGGACGAGCGCCGGCGCATCGCCGCCGTCATCGCGGACTCGGGCTCCATTCCCCGTGCCGTCCAGCCGATCGACGAGAGCCGCCTCACGCCGTCGGGCGCCGCCGCCCTCCACGAGATCGACGGCGCCAAGAGCATCGAGGAGATCGCCCTCGCCTGCCGGATGCCGGAGTTTCCCGTCCTCAGCTTCATCTTCCAGGGCGTGGCCAACGGCGTTTTCGAGCTCCTCCCGCCTGTGCTGCCGCCGAAGCGGATCCCGGGGTTCCTGCGCTCGACGTGGCGCGATCGCCTGCAGGAGGCCGAGAGCAGCCTCGCCCTCGGCGACGCTCTCGAGGCGTACCGGAAGGTCATCGAGGTGCGCGAGCGTTACCCGAACATCCCGAAGGCGCTCGCGGCGGCAGACGAGCTCGAGCGCGAGATCGTCCAGGACGTCGAGAAGCTCCCGATCGGCCCCTCGACCATCCTCGAGCTGGCGCTGGCGCCCAGGGACATCGTCCAGCTCAAGTGCGACCCCGAGGAGGGCTTCGTCCTCTCGCGCATCAACGGCCGTTACACGGTCAACCAGATCCTCGCGGTGCTCCCGGGCATCAGGCTGCACAACCAGCTCATCATCCGCAACCTGATCCAGCGCGGCGTCGTCCAGCTGCGCGAGTCGCAGGAGATCACCCGCCACCAGGGCGCCCCGCGCCTGCGGACGTAGAGACAGGGGCTCGGGGCTCGGGGCTCGAAAGACAGGGCAAAACAACGACCTGGTCCGTTGTCAGCGGTCGGAGAGCGACCGTGCGCCACCGACAGGACAGCGAATAACGCAACAACGCAAGCCTGACCCCGCTTTGACCCCGCTGCCCCGCTGCCGGTCGGTCTACTTCGCCAGGTTCTTCAGAAAGGCGAGCAGGTCGGCCACCGGCGGGCGCTTCGTGAAGTCGACGTCGATGCGGACGTAGCGGACGACTCCCTTGCGATCAATCACGAACGTCGCCGGGTAGGCCATGTTGCGGCTGGCTTCGTTGAGCACACCGTAACTCTTCGTGACCGCGAGCCCGGAGTCCGCGAGCAGGGGGAACCCGACGCCTCGGACTTGCGCGTAGGTCGTCAACTTGTCCACTGGGTCGGTCGAGCTGATAGCCCACACCTCGGTGCCGAGGCTGCGAAACTCCGACAGGTGCTCTTGCAGCTCGCCGAGCTGCATCCGGCAGTAGACTCACCACACGCCGCGGAAGATCACGAGGACAAGGCGCTTGGCGCCCCGCAGGTCGGCGAGGCGATAGGTCTTGCCGTCCGACGCCGGGAGCGAGAAGTCGGGGGCCCGCTCGCCGACCTTGACGACTCCGGCGTGCGCAGCGCGATCCGTGGGGACCTGCGCCGATGCCGGGCTCCACGCCGCGGACGCCAGCACCACTGACCCGAACACCAAAGCCGTCCTCAAAAACAGCCGCTGCATGGCGTCACCTCCATCCGAGATCCGAGCGCCCGGAACCGACGGCGCACAAACCCGAGTGTGCCACAGTTCGGCATCAACGTCGCAGTCCTGTCGCAAGGAACAACGCAACCCTGACCCGGTTTTGGAAGAGGCGTGGCGCGTGGTCCGTGTTCCGAGCC
>CAVSFQ010000003.1:0-19373 GCA_963727205.1 uncultured Acidobacteriota bacterium
GTCCGAAGAGACGAAGGCGTGGCCGGTGGCCGGTCAACGCCGTAGATCGCAGCGAAGGGAGTGAGACGATGGCAACGACCTGGAACGTGAAGGCGGACCGCGTCCTTGCGGCGAAGACGAAAGGCGTGCACACCACGGGGAAGATGGCGCGTCCGGGCCGGTGGGGGTCCGCCGCTCTCGTCGTTCTGGCCCTGGGCTGGGCAACCCCGCTCCGGGCATCCGGAGGGGTCCCCGGCGAAGCGGGCGTCCTCGAGGCCACGCTGAGGAACGGCCTTCGGGTCGTCATCGTCGAGAACACGCTCGCCCCCGTGGTGACCACCGAGGTCAACTACCTCGTGGGCTCCAACGAGGCTCCCGCGGGTTTCCCGGGGATGGCGCACGCCCAGGAGCACATGATGTTCCGCGGCAGCCCGGGGCTCTCGGCCGACCAGCTGGCCGACATCACGGCCGCCATGGGCGGCGACTTCGACGCCGACACGCAGCAGACCGTGACCCAGTACTTCTTCACCGTCCCGGCCGACGAGCTGGACCTGGCGCTCCGCATCGAGGCGCTGCGCATGGGCGGCGTCCTCGACAGCGACAAGCTCTGGGACGAAGAGCGCGGCGCCATCGAGCAGGAGGTGGCCCAGGACCTCTCCAACCCGCAGTACGTCTTCTACACCAAGCTCCTGGACGCCATGTTCAAGGGCACGCCGTACGCCCACGACGCGCTGGGCACGCGGCCTTCCTTCGACCAGACCACCGGCGCCATGCTGCGCCGGTTCTACGACACCTGGTACGCCCCCAACAACGCCGTCCTCGTGATCGTGGGCAACGTGGACCCTGAGGCCACGTTCAAAAAGGTGGAGAAGCTCTTCGGCGCCATTCCCGGCAAGAAGATCCCTGCCCGTCCGGCCGTCAAACTGGAACCCGTCAAGCCGGAGACGTTGAACCTCACCACCGACCTGCCCTACGGCCTGGCCATCGTCTGCTTCCGCCTGCCCGGCTCGAACAGCCCCGACTACGCCGCCGCCCAGGTGATGAGCGACGTTCTCTCCAGCCAGCGCTGGGACCTCTACGGCCTCGTCCCGCAGGGGAAGGCGATGTACGCCGGGTTCCAGTTCAACGCCCTGCCGGAGGCGGGGCTCGGCTTCGCCATCGCCGTCTTCCCCAAGGGCGCCGACGCGGCCGGGCTCGTCAAGGAGGTCAAAGGGATCGTCGCCGGTGCGGTGCGGAACGGGCTGCCGGCCGACCTGGTGGAGGCGGCCAAGCGGCAGGAGCTCACCGGCGCCGAGCTCGAGAAGAACTCCGTCTCGGGCCTTGCGCAGGCCTGGTCGCAAGCGCTCGCCGTGGAGGGGCGCCGCTCCCCCGATGACGATGTCAGGGCGATGGAGAAGGTGACGCCCGCCGAGGTGGACCGGGTCGCCAAGGAGGCCCTCGACCAGGACCACGCCGTCGTCGCCATCCTCACCCCCCAGCCTTCGGGCAAGCCGCTCGCATCCAAGGGTTTCGGCGGGAAGGAGTCGTTCACCCCGAAGAACCCCAAGGCCGTGACGCTGCCGCCGTGGGCCGAGCAAGCCCTCTCGCGCCTGGCCGTGCCGGCCTCGGTGGTCAACCCCGTGGTGACGACGCTGCCCAACGGCCTCACGCTCATCGTCCAGCCCGAGTCGATCAGCAACACCGTCTCCCTCTTCGGCCAGATCCGCAACCAGCCCGACCTCGAGACGCCCAAGGGCCAGGAGGGCGTCGACCGGGTGCTGGACCGGCTCTTCTCCTTCGGCACCACCAGCCTGGACAGGCTGGCGTTCCAGAAGGCGCTGGACGACATCGGGGCCCAGGAGTCCGCGGGCACCGGCTTCTCGGTGGCGACCCTGGCGAACCACTTCGACCGGGCGGTCGAACTCCTGGCGGACAACGAGCTGCACCCGGCGCTGCCCGAGCAGGCGTTCAAGATCATGCAGGCGCAGACCGCCCGTTCCGTGGCGGGCCTCCTGCAGAGCCCCTTCTACCTCTCGGGCCGGGCCCTCGACGCGGCCCTCTACCCGAAGAACGACCCGAGCCTGCGCGAAGCCACGCCCCAGACCGTCTCGGCGCTCGCGTTGGCCGACGTGAAAGCCTACTACGCCAAGGTCTTCCGGCCCGACCTCACGACCATCGTGGTGATGGGCAAGGTCACTCCGGAGAACGCCAAGGCGACGGTCGAGAAGTACTTCGGCGGATGGAAGGCGGAGGGGCCCAAGCCCGAGACGGTGCTGCCGGCGGTGCCCGTCAATCAGCCCTCAGCCACGGTGGTGCCGGACAGCAGCCGCGTGCAGGACAGCGTGACGCTCGCCGAGACCCTCGGCCTCGACCGTTCCAACCCCGACTACTACGCCCTCCAGCTCGGCAACCACGTGCTGGGCGGCGCCTTCTACGCCACGCGCCTGTACCGTGACCTGCGCGAGAAGGACGGGATGGTCTACTACGTCTCGTCCAACTTCGACGTGGGGCAGAAGCGCTCACTCTACGTGGTGCGCTACGGCTGCGACCCTCCCAATGTGGGCAAGGCGCAAGCCATTGTCGTGCGAGAGCTGAAGTCGATGGCCACGGCGCCCGTGACGCCCGTCGAGCTTCAGAAAGCCAAGGCGCTGGTGCTGCGCGAGATTCCACTCTCCGAGTCGAGCGTGGGGAGCATCGCCCAGGGGCTGATCGACCGTGCCACCCACGACCTGCCGCTCGACGAGCCCACCCTCGCGGCGCACAGGTACCTGGCGCTCACGGCCCCTCAGATCCAGGCCGCTTACGCCAAGTGGCTGCGCCCAGCCGACCTGGTCCGCGTCACCCTGGGCCCGGAGCCGAAGTAGCCGGGGACGGAGAGGCGTGGCTGGGGGCCGGTGACCGGCAACGACCGTGGTCCCGGGTCCAGGATCAGGGGACAGGGGTCCGGGGTCCGGGAAAGACAAAACGTGCCTGGCAGGGCCAAGGTGAAGCGCGTGTAGCCGCGCCGCCGAGAGTGGGCCGGATGCAAGGCGCCCGAGGCGGACGCGGCGGAGTGTGGCCGGAGGCCACATGAGCACGCGAGCCGCCGAAGGGCAACGCAGCAGACGGTCCGCTATCGGCGGCGCAGGTTAGGTGCCGTAGAGACGGTCGCCGAAGTCGCCAAGACCCGGCAGGATGTACTTGCGACCATCGAGCTGCCGGTCGAGCGCCGCGGTGTAGATCTCGACGCCGGGGGCGGCGCGCTGCAGCCGCTCCACCCCCTCCGGCGCGGCGACGATCGACACCAGCCGGACGTTGCGCGCGCCCATCCCCTCGAGCCCCTCGACCGCCATCGCGGCGGAGCCGCCGGTGGCAAGCATCGGGTCGAGCAGGAACACGACCGCGCTGCCGAGGTCGGCCGGGACCTTCTCGTAGTAGCGGCGGGCCACTGCGGTCGTCTCGTCGCGCTCGAGGCCGAAGTACCCGACCTCGGCCGAGGGCACGAGGTCGAGAAACGCCTGCAGCATTCCGAGCCCGGCGCGCAGCACCGGCACCGCCACCACGCGGGCCGCGACGCGCTGCGCCGCGGTGGTCTCGAGCGGGGTCTCGACCGTGCCGGCCACCGTCGGGATGTCGCGCGTGGCCTCGGCGACCAGCAGGAGAGAGATGCGGTGGGCGAGGATGCGGAACTCCTCGCAGCGAGTCGCGTGGTCGCGCAGGCGCGCCAGGATGTCCTGCAGCACGGGGTGGTCGACGACGTGCAAGGCCATGGTGCGCAGACAATAGCATGCCACCCCAGCCTCCTGCACGATCGCGGGCGCACCGCAACGGAGGAATTCCGCGACGGGCGAGCGGGTAGTATGCGACCGGGGGGACGGACGCGATGAACGACCACACGGCAGGCGGAGCCGGCACCCCGGCGGCCGGCGAGAGGAAGCTCCTCGGCATCGACCCGGTGTGCGGCATGAAGGTGTTCGAGAAGCCGAACCCCGTCACCCGCGAGCACGGCGGCGCGACCTACTTCTTCTGCTGCTCCGGCTGTGCGGTGAAGTTCGACGCGGACCCGGCGCGGTTCCTCGCCAACCCCGGGAGCGCGCCGATGAAGGCGCCCATGACTCCGATGATGCCAACCATGCCGGCAATGCCCTCGGCGGCGAAACCTGCCCCGACCGGCAAGCTCCTCGGCCTCGACCCGGTGTGCGGGATGCAGGTGTTCGAGAAGCCCAACGTCATCTCCCGCGAGTACGCAGGGACCACGTACTTCTTCTGCGGCCCGCGCTGCGCCGAGCGGTTCGACGCCGACCCCGCCGCCATCCTCGCGGCGCCCGGCACGCACGGGATGCACAAGGCGCACGCGCCGACGTCTGCAGCGCCCGGCCCGGCCGCCAGCGCGACCGGGTACGTCTGCCCGATGGACCCCGAGGTCCACGAGGCCACCCCCGGCGCCTGCCCGGTGTGCGGCATGGCGCTCGAGGCCGCCTCGCCCCTCCCTGTCTCGCGCACCGAGTACGTCTGCCCGATGCACCCCGAGATCGTGCGCCCGGCACCCGGCGAGTGTCCGATCTGCGGCATGGCCCTCGAGCCCCGCACCGTTGCGGTCGAGGAGGGCCCCAACCCCGAGCTCGTGGACATGCGGCGGCGGTTCTGGGCGAGCACCGCCCTTGCCGTGCCGCTGCTCGCCATCGCGATGGCCGGGATGCTCCCCTCGCTGCGCCAGGCGTTCGCGGCGCCGTGGCTGGTCTGGCTGCAGCTCGCCCTGGCGACGCCGGTGGTGCTCTGGGGCGGGGCGCCGTTCTTCGCGCGCGGCTGGCGCTCGATCGTCACCTGGCGCCTGAACATGTTCACGCTGATCGCGATCGGGACCGGCACCGCGTACGCCTACAGCGTCGTGGCGACCATCGCGCCGGGGATCTTCCCGCCGTCGTTCCGGATGCATGGCCACGTCGCGGTCTACTTCGAGGCGTCGGCCGTGATCATCGCGCTCGTGGCCCTCGGCCAGGTGCTGGAGCTGTCGGCCCGCGCGCGCACCGGCAACGCGATCCGCGCCCTCCTGGGCCTCGCCCCGAAGACCGCGCGCCTCGTCCTGCCCGAAGGCAGCGAGCGCGACCTCCCGCTCGGCGAGATCAAGCCCGGCGACCGCCTGCGCGTGCGCCCCGGCGAGAAGGTGCCCACCGACGGCATCGTCGAGGAGGGGTCCGGCCTCCTCGACGAGTCGATGCTGACCGGCGAGCCGATCCCGGTCGAGAAGGCGGCGGGGGCCAAGGTCACCGGCGCCACGGTCAACGGCACCGGCTCGTTCGTGATGCGCGCCGAGCGCGTCGGCGCCGACACCCTGCTCGCCCACATCGTCGCGATGGTCTCCGAGGCGCAGCGCTCGCGCGCCCCGATCCAGGGCCTCGCGGACCGGGTCGCGGCCGTGTTCGTGCCGGTCGTGGTCGCGGCCGCGGCGCTCACCTTCGCCGCCTGGGCGGCGTTCGGCCCCGAGCCGCGCCTCGCGCACGCGCTCGTGAACGCGGTGGCGGTGCTGATCATCGCCTGCCCGTGCGCGCTCGGCCTCGCGACGCCGATGTCGATCATGGTCGGCATCGGCCGCGGCGCCGCGTCCGGCGTCCTGATCCGCAACGCCGAGGCGCTCGAAGCGCTCGAGAAGATCGACACGCTGGTGGTCGACAAGACCGGCACGCTCACCGAGGGGAAACCGCGACTGACCGCCGTGGTCCCGGCGGACGGGGTCGAAGAGGGCGATGTCCTCCGGCTCGCGGCGGCGCTCGAGCGCGGCAGCGAGCACCCGCTCGCCGCCGCGGTGCTGGCGGGGGCCGCGGCGCGCGGCATCGCGCCCGCGGCCACCGAGGGGTTCCGCGCCATCCCCGGCCAGGGCGTGACCGGCACGGTCGCCGGCCGGCCCGCGGGGCTCGGCAACGAGAAGCTGCTCGCCGCCCTCGGCGTCGCTCCCGGCGTTCTCGCGGCGCGGGCCGAAGCCTTGCGCGGGGATGGGCAGACGGTGATGTTCGTCGTCTCCGCCGGAGCCGTCGTCGGCCTCCTCGCGGTGGCCGACCCGATCAAGCCCACGACCCCGGAGGCGATCCGCGCCCTGCACGCCGCCGGCGTGCGCATCGTCATGCTCACCGGCGACTCGCGCACGGCGGCGGAGGCGGTCGCGAAGACGCTCGGCATCGACGAGGTCGAGGCCGAGGTCTCGCCGGAGGGCAAGGGCGCGGTCGTCAAGCGCCTGCAAGCGGACGGCCGCAAGGTCGCGATGGCCGGCGACGGCATCAACGACGCCCCCGCGCTCGCGGCCGCCGACGTCGGCATCGCGATGGGGACCGGCACCGACGTCGCCATGGAGTCCGCCGGGGTCACGCTGGTCAAGGGCAACCTCATGGGCCTGGCACGCGCCCGCACGCTGTCGCGCGCCACGATGCGCAACATCCGGCAGAATCTCGTCTGGGCGTTCGGCTACAACTCGATCGGCGTGCCGGTGGCCGCGGGCGTGCTCTACCCGGTGTTCGGCCTGCTGCTCTCGCCGATGATCGCCGCCGCCGCGATGAGCTTCTCCTCCGTCTCCGTGATCACCAACGCGTTGCGCCTGCGCAAGCTGAAGCTCTGATCGCCTCGCCGGCGCGGCTGGCGGTTCGTCCACTGCGTGGAGGCGTCTTTGCTTGCCGGTCCCGAGGGTGGCCGGGGTCGAGTGCCCTGGCTCTCTCTTCACTGCGCGAGGCCTCTTCTTTTGCCCTGCGGGCTACGGCCGTGTCGCTCGGGACCGGCACGCTCCGGCGCCATCGGCCTCCGCCCGCTGGGCGGTCTTGGCCCCCACCCCCCACCAGCCGGAAGTCCTGCCGTTCGTACGGAACTTCGTCAGGACTCTCGGCCTGCAGCATGACCTCCGATTGGTGGGTGGGGGTGCCGTCGATCCGCCGGTGCCGCGGGTGGCCATTCGCTCCTGCGCCCGCGGGTTCCGGACGGGCGAGCCGCGCCGGGGTGTCGATGGCCCTGAGCGAAGCGAAGGGAACAGCGAGGGGCCCCGGCGCGGATCGCCATGTCCGGTCGCGGGCACAGGAGCATGCGGGCTCGGGCGCGGGGGCGCCCGGGCCCGCATCCGGCCACCCGCGGGACCGGCAAGCAAGAGACCACGCAGTAGAAGAATGAGCCTGAGGCACCGCAGTATGATCGCCCGCGGAGGGAGATCGCGTGCTCCACATCTTCGTCGACGCCGACGCCTGCCCGGTCAAGGGCGAGGTCTACCGGGTGGCCGAGCGCTACGACCTCGAGGTCACGCTCGTGGCCGGGTCGTGGATGCGCAGGCCCGACAACCCGCGGATCGCGCTCGAGGTCGTCGGTGGAGGAATCGACGTCGCCGACGACTGGATCGTCGAGCACGTCGGGGCCGGCGACATCGTGGTCACGGCGGACATCCCTCTCGCCGGGCGCTGCCTCGCCCTCGGGGCGACCGTGATCGGCTACGCCGGCCCGCCGTTCACCGCCGACAACATCGGCGTCGCCCTCGCCACGCGCGGCCTGCTCGCGGAGCTGCGTGACCTCGGCGAGATGACCGGCGGCCCGCCGCCATTCACGAAGCGCGACCGTTCTTCCTTCCTCCAGCGCCTCGACGAATCGATCAACGCCATTCGCCGCCGCGCCGCTGGAGAGACCGGAGCCCAGGGCTCGGGGTTCGGCGTCCGAAAGGACTGAGAACGCAGGGCCAAGGCGCAGAAGAACTTGCGCCGTGGCCCGGGCCAGTTGCGCCGGTTGCAGGCCGTGCGGCCTCGACCGCCGAGGCCGGGAGGGATATCTGCGCTCGGCAGAAACGCGACACCCCCCGGACCCGGCGAGGGCTCATCCCGACCTTAGGCATTGTTGCCCCTATCCAAATTGTTTCCAATACCATGGGTATCTGCTCGTTGGGTCTTGGATCACAGGCCATAGTGCTATTAAACGACGCAGATTAATGGCGTATAGCGGCGTTGGAATTTTAGTGATATATACTCATGTTCGTGGATTGAGGCCGGAGTGGGCGGCTGCCGGCACGAAGCTCTGATCCACCGAGCCGCCCGGGGAGCAACCAAGATGACCAAGACCCTTTCCTTACCTGTGATTCCTCTCCGTCAGGCCGTGCTGTTCCCCGGCGTGACGGTCCCGATCTCGGCCGGCCGGCCGGCGACGCTGGCTGCGATTGAGGCGGCGCTCACGGAACCCGAACGCCTGGCGTTCGTCTCGACGCAGCGCGAGGACGCCGACGCCGCGACCCCGGAGATCCTCCACACGATCGGCACGATCGCGCGGATCATGCAGGTGCAACGCGGCCCGTCCGGGATGCAGCTGGTCCTCCACGGCGAGCGCCGCGCGATCGCGCTGCGCATCGCGGAGAAGGACGACTACCTCATGGCGACCGTGCGCGACGCGGAGGAGATGCCGCCGCTCGACGTCCAGGCGCCGACCTACGTGGCGCTGGTGCGCGAGGTGCGCGAGAGGGCCGCGGAGCTCGGCACCAAGCTCGGGCTCCCGCGCGAGGTGGTCAACCGCTTCCTCGCCGAGGTCGAGGACCCCGGCCAGTTCGCCGACGCCGTCGCCACCAACCTGGACATGTCGCTCGCCGACCGGCAGGCGCTGCTCGAGACGCTGTCGGTCGAGGAGCGTCTGCGGCGCGTGCTGCTGTTCGTCCAGCGCCAGCTCGCCGTCGTCGACGCCCAGGAGGAGATCAAGTCGAAGGTCCAGGAGGAGCTCGGCGGCCGGCAGCGGGAGTTCTACCTGCGCGAGCAGCTCAAGGCGATCCAGAAGGAACTCGGCGAGGGCGACAAGGCGAATGACACCGACGCGCTGCGCGAGAAGCTCGCTGCGTTGCCGTTGCCTGAGGCCGCGCGCAAGGAGGCCGACCGCGAGCTGTCGCGCCTCGATCGTGCGTCGGGCGAGTCGATGGAGGGGCAGGTGATCCGCACCTACCTCGAGACGATCGCTGAGCTGCCCTGGGGGAAGCGCAGCGAGGAGAAGCTCGACCTCGCCCGCGCCTCCGAGGTGCTGGAGCGCGACCACTACGGCCTCGGCGACGTCAAGGACCGCATCCTCGAGTTCCTCGCCGTGCGCGGGCTCCGCGCCAAGGGACAGGCGGCGCAGGAGGCAAGCGCAGACGCCGGGCACGAAGAGACCAGGGGACGGGCGCCGATCCTGTTGTTCGCAGGCCCGCCGGGGGTGGGCAAGACCTCGGTGGCGCGGTCGATCGCGGCCGCCATGGGGCGCGAGTACGTGCGCATCTCGCTCGGCGGCGTGCGCGACGAGGCCGACATCCGCGGCCACCGGCGCACCTACGTCGGCGCGATGCCCGGCCGCATCATCCAGGGGATGAAACAGGCGGGCACGGCCAACCCGGTGTTCCTGCTCGACGAGGTCGACAAGCTCGGCGCCTCCTACCAGGGCGACCCGTCCGCGGCGCTGCTAGAGGTGCTCGACCCGGCGCAGAACGACAGCTTCACCGACCACTATCTCGGCGTGCCGTTCGACCTCTCCGAGGTGCTCTTCATCGCCACCGCGAACTTCATCGAGAGCATCCCAGGCCCGCTCCGCGACCGCATGGAGGTGGTCGAGTTCTCCGGGTACACGGAGGGCGAAAAGCTGGTGATCGCACGGCGGTTCTTGCTGCCGCGGCAGCTTTCCGAGGCGGGGCTTGCCGACGGCCAGCTCACGGTGACCGACGATGCGCTCGCCGCCACCACCACCGGCTACACCCGCGAGGCCGGCGTGCGCCAGCTCGAGCGCGAGATCGGCCGCCTGGCGCGCAAGGTGGCGCGCCGACTCGCGGCCGGCGAGATCGAACGCGCAACCCTCGACGCGCCCGAGGTGCGCCGACTGCTGGGCCGCCCCAAGGTCCACCCGGAGCATGCGGCGACCGCGGACCAGGTCGGCGTCGCCACCGGGATGTACTACACGCCGATGGGGGGCGACATCATGTTCGTCGAGGCGTCCACGATGCGCGGCAAGGGTGAGCTCGTGCTCACCGGTCAGCTCGGCGACGTCATGAAGGAGTCGGCGCGCGCCGCGTGGAGCTACGCGCGCGCCCACGCCGAGGAGCTCGGCATCGACGAGGCGGCGTTCGAGCGCGACGTGCACGTCCACATCCCGGCGGGCGCCATCCCCAAGGACGGGCCGTCCGCCGGCGTGACGATGTCGGTCGCCCTCGTCTCGGCGTTGGCCGGCCGTCCGGCGCGCCACGACCTCGCCATGACCGGCGAGATCACGCTCTCCGGCCGCGTCCTGCCGATCGGGGGAATCAAGGAGAAGGTGCTCGGCGCGGCGCGCGCCGGGATCACGACGATCCTGCTGCCGCAGGCCAACGAGGCCGACCTCGAGGACCTCCCGGCCGAAGTGCGTCAGCGGCTCACGGTCGTCACGGTGGGCCACCTCGACGAGGTCCTGGCGCTCGCCCTGCGCGGCGCCTCGCTGCACGATGGACGCCTCACGTTCGCCGAAACCGCACTCCCGGCGTCCGACACCGCCCACTGATACGTCCTTACTTTCAAAGCATCGTTCTTGCGGTCATCGCGGGGCCTCGGAACCTACCGGGGCCCCGCAGAACACCGGCCATCGCGAGGAGCCCCGCCAACGGCGGGACAGAGCCTGCCGCGAGCGGGCACACCGCGCGCGCGTGGTGGCGGCGATCTCGCCGAAATCCACGAGACTGCTTCGTCGCTTCGCTCCTCGCAGTGACAACTGGGGAACGGGACTGCTTCGTCCCGCCTGCAGCGGGACTCGCAGTGATCAGGCATTCCTCTATGACAGATGGGAAATTCGTATGGCGCGCCGCACGGAGTCTATCCTGAGGCATCAGGCGCCGCCGACGGTGGGCGCCACGGAGGCAGGCCGGTGATCGCCTTTCAGACCCTGTTTCTCGGTCTCGTGTTCGGGTTCGGACCCGTCCAGGTCATGGTGAGCCCGCCCGTCGTCTCCGCGGAGGTCTTCCTCGACGGCGTCTCGCTCGGGACGGTGCGCGCCGCGCCGTGGGAGGTCGGGTGCAGCTTCGGCAACTCGCCGCTTCCCCATGAGCTGGTCGCCGTCGGGCGCGACGCCAAGGGGAACGAGGTCGCCCGCGTCCGCCAGTGGGTCAACCTGCCGCGGCCGGCCGCCGAGGCCCGCGTCCTCGTGGAAACGGGTGCCGACGGCACGCCGGCGTTCGCGCGCCTGGCCTGGCACACCATCGACAACGCCCGGCCGAACCGCTTCGACGTCACGCTCGACGGCCGCGAGCTCCCGGTCAAGGACCCGGAGCGGATCCCTCTCCCCCGCATCGACGTCAAGCAGCCTCATTTCCTCGGGGTCGAGGTCGTGTTTCCCAACGGCTTCGTGGCGCGCACCGAAACCAGCCTTGGCGGCGACGTCGCGGCCAACGCCGCAAGCGAGCTGACCGCGATCGCTTTCGTCGTGCGTCCCGGCCAGACGTTGCCGCCGGTGGAGGCGATGCAGGGGTGGTTCCGCAGCGGTGGCCGGCCGCTGCGGGTCGTGGGTGTCGAGGAAGGCCACACCGACGCGGTCATCGCCTTCGACCAGGACAGCGCCCAGCGATTCCGCGGGATCACCCCGCCCAACCCGCTTTCCGGCGCCATGACGACCACGATCCCGATCCAGCCCAGCAAAGGCGGCAATCGCCTCTACGGTCTCTGGGCCGTGCCGCAGCCGGGCCAGGGCGACGGCGGCGCGGCGCCCGGGCTGTTCCCGATCTCGATCCCCCTCGACACCGACGTGGACGACGTGCGCACGCTGATCTTCCGCTTCAAGTTCCCCGTGGCTCCTGCCGCGCAGCAGCAGCTGGCCAACGCGGTGGCGGCCGCCGGGATGCAGGCCGCCGCTCTCAACCGCCGGCGCGCCGTCGTGCTCATCGTCGGTGAGGCGCCGTCCGACGCGAGCACGATCTCCGTCACCGCCGCGCGCGCCTACCTCGAGAGCCTCAACGTCCCGTTGTTCATCTGGACTCCGGAGCGGCGGATCGCGGGGCTCTCCCTGCCCGGATGGGGCGTCCCGGACGACATCTCCACCGACCTCCAGCTCCAGGGCGCCGTCACCAGGCTGCAGAACGCGCTCGCCCAGCAGCGCATCGTCTGGGTGGCGGGGAGCTATCTTCCGCAGAGCATCGCCCTCGCCCCCGGCGTCACGCAGGTGTTCCTGGCGCGCGGCGTCGTGCGCGAGGCGCGCTCCTCGCACTGACCCACGTTCCTGTCTCCATGTGGGGCGCGACGGCCGGGCGCGCTTCTGTTGCTTCTGTAGCGGCGTTTGCTCGCAAACGCCGGCCTTCTTCGGTGCCGCGCCTCGTCGGCCGATGCGAGCATCGGCCGCTACAGAAGCAGGGGCGCCGCTCGCGGAGTACAGGACACTGCGCGCCCCCGGCTCGGCGGTCAGCGGCCGAGGGTGAGAGCCAGCAGGACCTGGGCGAGGTAGTAGGCGGGGAGGCCCCAGGCCCGGCTCGCGAAACGGCGGACGACGAAGCGGTCGCGCGCCACCGCCAGGTCGGAGAGGTAGAACAGCAGCGCCCCCGCCGGCACCATCCAAGACCCGTGACCCGCGACCGACAGCGCGCCCCAGGCCATCGCGGTGATCACCACGATGTAGGCGAGCACGGCGGCGCGCATCCGTCCGAGGTGCGGCCACAGCCACGCGGCCGCCGCGGCGCTCGGGACCGCCATCGCCGCCGCCACCGGCCACGGCCAGGCGGCGAGCGGCACCACCGTCGCGAACGCGGTCGCGTAGGCGAGATGTCCCACGAGAAAACACCCGAGGCCGGCCGCGAGGCCGCGCGGCAACGCGAGGAGCACGTCGCCGGCGAGGCAGAGAACGAGCGCCGCCAGCACCCACGCGTCGTACGAATTCGCGAGGTCCACCCGCCCCAACCCGAGGAGGACGAACCCCAACGAGGCGACCACCTTGGCGGTCACGGCGGGCCGACGCCGCCCGCGGAGCTCGGCCGCCACGAGCGCGACCGTCGCCGCGACCACTACCGCGATCAGCACGACAGGGAGGACGCCGGCGCCCATCGCCTCACGCCAGGAGCCGGCCGGTCGGGCGGGCGGGGTCGGCAAGCGCGCCGTCCGCGACCACCGTCTCGCCGCGCAACAGGACGTGGCGGACGTTCCAGGGGGTGGTGCGGCCGGGGTAGGTCTCGTAGGCATCGGCAAGCGTCGAGACCACCGGGCGCTTCGGGCCGTTGGGATCGACGAGGAGGAGGTCCGCGTCGGAGCCGGCGGCGATCGCGCCCTTGCGCGGGTAGACGCCGAGGAGCTTCGCCGGGTTGGCGGCGAGGCGCGTCGCCAGCTCCCCGAGGCCGAGGTGGTGCCGGGTCACCAGCAATTCGAAGAGCGTCGGCACGAGGGCGCCGATCCCGGCGACGCCGCTCGGGACCGCGCGGAAATCCTCGCGCCGGGCGTCCTTGTCGGCCCTGGTGAACGCGCAGTGGTCGGTCGCGAACAGGTCGAACGCGCCCGCGGCCGCGTCGGCCTCGAGGCGGGCCCGCGTCGCCGCGGCGCGCAGCGGCGGCGTGCACAGGAAGCGGTGCCCGTTCCGCCCCGAAAGGGTCGTGTCTGCGAGCAGCAGGTAGTGCGGCGCCGTCTCGCAGCTGACTGCTGCGCGCGAGCGCGCGGCGGCGATCCGGGCAACGGCGTCCGCGGTCGAGACGTGCACGACGTGCACCAGGCAGCCGGTGCGCGCGGCGAGGTCGAGGACGCGCTCGACGGCGGCGACCTCCGCGGCCTCGGGCCGCAGCCGCGCGTGCTCGTGGGCGTCGCCCGGGTCGAGCGCGGACGCGTCCGCCGCGCGCAGGACGTCGTCGTCCTCGCAGTGCACGAGCAGCCGCGCGCCGAGGGGGGCGAGGCGTTCCATCACCGCGGCAAGCCGCTCGTAGCTGGTGAACAGCCCGGCCTCGCGGTACGTCGTGTAGAGCTTGAACGTCGTGGACCCCGCGGCCACGAGGGCTTCGATCTCCTCCCACGGCCACGGCCACTCGGTCGGCGTCAGGTGGAAACGGACGTCGCACCGGCTGCGACCCTGCGCGCGCGCCCGGCAACGCTCGAGCGCCTCGCTCAGCGTTTCGCCGGAGCGCTGGGTGACGAAACCCGCAACCGTGGTGATGCCCGTCGCGAGCGCCAGCTCGGACGCGGTTGGGAAGGTGTCGGCGAGCTCGTACGGCCCGATCCTGTCGTCGATGTGCACGTGCACGTCGATCATCCCCGGCAGCACGTGCAGCCCGGCCGCGTCGATCACGGACTCACCCGGATGCGGCTGCAGGCTGCCGATCTCGGCGATCGACTCGTCCTCGACGCGCACATCGGCGTCCCGCGGCCCCTCCGGCGTCCACACCGTCCCCCCCCGGATCACGACGCATGGTCGTCCCCGAACCCCGAACCCCGAGCCCCGAACCCCGGTCTTCAAAACCTCTCCCACAGCGCCGTCGACCGCTCGCGCGCCCTGGCCATGGCGCCGGCCTCGTCGAGGTCGAGCTCGAGCTTCTTCCCCGCCATCAGCACCCGCCCCCCAGCGATCGTCGTGTCCACCGCCGCCTGCGACACCCCGAACATTAGGTGGCCGAACAGCGTGCTCTCGTCGAGCGGCGTCGGCGGGTCGTAGTCCACCAGCACGACGTCGGCCGCGTGTCCCTCGGCGAGCTCGCCGATGCCCTCCCCAGGCCAGAAGCGCTCCGCAATTCTGGCGTTGCCCGACACCAGCAGCGAGACCGTCTCCATGAAGCCGCACGACGGGTCGCCGGCCGCGAGGTGGCGAACGAACAAAGCCGCGCGCAGCTCCTCGAGCATGTCGGTGGTCATGGCGTCGGTGCCGAGGCCTACGAGCACCCCGGCGGCGAGCATCCCCTGCACGTTCGCAACCCCGACCGCGTTGTTCATGTTCGACTGCGGGTTGTGGACGGCGGCGGTGCCGGTCTCGGCGAGCAGCGCCGCCTCGTGGCCGTCGATGTGGACGCAGTGGGCGGCGATCGTGGCGGGCCCGAGGACGCCGAGGCGGTGCAGGCGCTCGACGACCCGCTCGCCGTGCTCGCGCATCGAGTGCTCCTCGTCCGAGGCCGCCTCGGCGACGTGGACGTGGAACCCCGCGCCGTGCTCGCGCGCGGCCGCCACGGCGCGTTCCAGCGTCGCGTCCGAGAGCGTGAACGCCGCGTGCAGGCCGAACGCCGCGGCGAGAAGCGGGGCATGGTCACGCCGGCAGCGCGCGGCGAACGCCGCGTTCTCCTCGATCCCTTCGCGGGCGATCGCCTCGCCGTCGCGGTCGGAGACCTCGTAGCAGAGGCAGGCGCGCACGCCCGCCTGGCCGACGGCCGCGGCGAGCGCGTCGAGCGAGCCGCGCACCGCGTGCGGGCTCGCGTGGTGGTCGATCAGCGTCGTCGTCCCGTGGCGCACCGCGTCGATCGCCGTGACCAGCGCCGAGAGGCGGCAGTCCTCGAGGTCGAGGGCGCGGTCGAGCCGCCACCACAGGTGCTCGAGCACCTCGCGGAACGACGCCGACGGCGCCGCCTTGCCCAGGCCGCGCGCGAACGCCGAGTAGAAGTGCGTGTGCGCGTTGATGAACCCGGGCAGCACGAGCTTGCCGGCGGCGTCGATCACCCGCGCCCCGCCGGCCGCGACCGCGCCGTGCGGCGCGATCCGCGCGATCCGCCCGCCCTCGCACAGCACGTCGTGGCGGTGCAACACCCGGCTGGTCGCGCCGAGAGTTGCCACCGCTCCGTTCGTGATCAGCAGGCTGTCCACGTCGGCCTCCTCGACTCCGGGTCGCCGGTCCTCACGCCTCGCGCAGCGCCGCCGCCTCCGCGGGCGTGCGGTCGCGCATCGCGAGCGCGCCGGTGAAGCACATCAGGGTGCAGAACGAGCAGCCGACGCAACGCTCGGGGTCGGTGTGCGGGACCCCGTCGGCGTCGAGCGCGATCGCCAGGTACGGGCAGCGCGTGCAGTTGCCGCAGTGCACGCACAGCGCGGCCTCGGCGTGCGAGATTTGCTTGGCCGCGGGGAGCTGCATGAAATCCGTGATCGGAGCGGGCAGCGCGCGCCCGATCAGCTCCGCGACCGACCCCAGGCCACGCGCCTCGAGCAGGTGCGAGAGGCCGGAGTGCAGCTCGCCGACGATGCCGTAGCCGTACTTCATCACCGCGGAGCAGAACTGAACGGTGCGGGCGCCGAGGGCGAGGAAGTTGGCGGCCGCGCGGTAGTCCATCGGGCCGCCGTTGCCCGACACCGCGACCCCGAGGTTCGCCACCTTGGCCAGGGTGAGGTTGGAGATCGGCGTCACGGAGGCGCCGCTCATCCCGACCACGATCCCCTCGTCCCAGACTTCCCGGCGCCCGGGCCGGAACGCGAGCGTCGGGAAGGTGTTCGCGAGCGTCACGCCGGCCGCCGCGGCGGGGTGCCGGGCCAGGACCTCGCGGATCGCCGTCACGATCGGGGCGATCGCGGTCACCGCGCCGGTGAGCTTGAAGAGCTTGGGGATCTCCGGGTCGCCGCTCTCCAGCACCCAGCCGACGATCTTCGCCGTCAGGGCGGCGTCCTGCGAGACGATGTCCCCCTTGGTGCCGTCGCCCCCCTGCGGGCAGGAGAGCGAGTACTCGATGCCGCAGGCCCCGGCTCCCTCGAGCTTCGCGGTGTTCGCCTGCCAGCCGTGGCGGTCGAACTCGTCGTGACCGGTGACCGGGCCGCCGGTGGACGCGAGCGTCAGCCGGTCGGGGAACTCGCGGCGAAGCCGCTCGACCTCGCGGCAGACGCGCTCGAGGGCGTGGCCGGAAACGTTGTCGCAGTTCGCGAACGTCGTCTTGTCGAACGCGAACATGTAGCGCGACGGGATGTGGACCTCGACGCCGTCGAACGCGGTCTTCATCACCCCGCCGGCCCACCCGGCCTCGTACGCCTTGCGCATCTGCTCGTAGCCGTCGGTCGGCGGCGCCGCCGAGAGCAGGAACGGCGACGCGATCGCCCGCCCGAAGAAGTCGGCCGTGAGCGGCACCGGGAGGCGCCGGAAGCCGGGCAGGTTCGCGAAGCTCTTGATCCGGGGCCGGGGAGAGACGTGGTCCGTGGTCCGTGGTCCGTGGTCCGCAACGACGGCAGGGCTCGTCTCCTGCGCCTGGTCCGTTCTTTGCCCGGCGCCCGGCGCCCTCTGCCCTGCAATCCAGGCGAGCACGTCGAGGGCGGCGTTCTTGCCGGCGGCGACCGCCTCGACGACGGTGGTCGGGCCATGCACCGCGTCACCGGCGAGTACGACGCCCGGGTGGGGTTCGCGCGGCGCGGCCGCCCGCGCCCCGATCGCGACGATCACGGCGTCGAGGTCGGCGCGCGTCTGCTCGCTGCCGATGACGTCCTCGACCCGGCTGGGGTGGAACGCCAGCCCGCCGGGGAGGGCGACCTTGCGCGTCAAGATGCCGCGCACCGCGCCGCCCTCGGTGAGGACCGCCGCGACCCGCGTACGGCCCGAGACGTGAACGCCGGCCTGCAACAGCCCCGCGCGCTCCTTCAGCGTCAGCGGCATCTCCGACAGCTTCTCGAGGGCGAACAGCTCGACGTGCTCCGCGCCCACGGCCACGGCGGTCTCGGCGCAGTCCGCCGCCACGGCGCCGCCGCCGATCACCGCCACGCGCCTGCCGGCGACGCTGCGGCCGCCACACTCGGCGAGGAACGAGGTCCACGGCAGCGCAAGCTCCTCGCCGGGGATGCCGAGGCGCAGCGGCTGCGCCAGTCCGGTCGCCACCACCACGGCGTCGTAGCCCTCGTCGAGCAGCGCCGCGGGGTCGGCCACTTCCCGCTCCTGCACGCGGACCTCGCCGAGCGCGGCCACGAACGCGAGGTCGGCGGCCAGCACCTCGGCTTCGAGGCGGAACGGCGGGATCAACCCGGCCATGCCGCCTGCGGCGCGAGCCTCGAGGACGTCCACCCGGCAGCCGGCCTGCGCCAGCACCGCCGCCGCCCCCGCCCCCGCCGGCCCGCCGCCGACGACCGCCACGCGCGGGCCGCCGCCCCAGGTGACAGCGAACTCCGGCATCACGCCGAGGGCGCGCGCCTTGGCGATGATCGTCGCCTGCACGGCCGGGATCTCCACGGGCGTGTCGAACGTCGCCCGCGCGCACGCCGCCATGCAGTGGGTCTCGGGGCACACGGCGCCGCACACGCCGCCGAGCGGGTTCGCCGCCATGATCATCCCGGCGGCGCGGCGGAAATCGGACGGCGCGCCGACGCGCACCGCCATGATGAAATCGGCCGGGGAGCAGTCGGCCGGGCACGCGGCCTTGCACGGCTTCTCCTCGCAGTATTCGCACCTGGCGACCTCGGCGGCAAGCCGGGCGTCGGTCAGGGTGAAGGGGCTTCTCGGCGTCATGGATCCCCCAGGAGGAATGAGCCTAGCACACGGTTCGTAGTGCGGAGTGCCCAGGAAATGCCGTTGTTTAGGTTGAGACTCGCTGCGCTCATCCGCGGCAAAAACGATACAATGCGCGCCGGGAGCGACAGACGTGACCGACGAAACGAAACGACACTCGCGCGAGCACGCGGTGGAACGCTGCCGGGAGCGCGGCATCGTGATCCCGACCATCGCCCAGCAACGTGATCCCCGGACCATCGACCCCGCAATCGCCGGGCGGCTGCCCGGGATCGACATGCAGGCCGTGGACCCTCTAAACCTCTTCCGCATCACCTGGCACAACGACCCGGCGACCGGCGGTTTCGGCCCGGTGAACGCGCTCGTGATCCCCCCCGAGCTGTCCGGCGTGCCGGCCCGCATCGTCGGCCTCGTCGGGCGCCACTTTCCGACCGGCGCGCACAAGGTCGGCGCGGCGTTCGGTTGCCTCGTGCCCCGCCTGGTCGCGGGGGAGTTCGACCCGGTGACGCAGAAGGCGGTGTGGCCCTCGACCGGCAACTACTGCCGCGGCGGCGCATTCGACTCGGCGCTGCTGGGCTGCCACGCGTTGGCGATCCTCCCCGAGGAGATGAGCCGCGAGCGGTTCGAGTGGCTCGCCTCGATCGGCGCCGAGGTCATCGCGACGCCGGGGTGCGAGTCCAACGTCAAGGAGATCTTCGACGCCTGCTGGGAGATCAGGAAGACCCAGCCGCAGGCGGTGATCTTCAACCAGTTCGAGGAGTTCGGGAACTACCTCTGGCACTTCGGCGTCACCGGCCCCGCCGCCCAGGAGGCGTTCGCCGCCGTCGCCGGCCCGCGCGGACGGCTGGCCGCGTGGGTGGGCGCCTCCGGCTCCGCCGGCACGCTGGGCGCCGGCGACTTCCTCAAGCGCACATTCTCTGGGTGCACGACAACGGTGGCCGAGGCGCTGCAGTGCCCGACGCTGCTGGCGTCCGGGTTCGGCGGCCATCGCATCGAGGGGATCGGCGACAAGCACGTGCCTTGGATCCACAACGTCCGCACCACCGACTTCATCGCCGCGATCGACGACGAGGCGACGATGCGGCTGCTGCGGGTGTTCAACG
>CAVSFQ010000004.1:0-90724 GCA_963727205.1 uncultured Acidobacteriota bacterium
GTGATCGAGGGCGAGAAGGCGAGGACCACCGACTTGCGCGGCAAACCACTGGCCGGCGGAAAGGGTGACGCCGATGCGTGAACGCGCTTGGATCTTCACCGGCCTGGCGGCCTTCCTGGCCCTGGCCTTGGCGCCGGTGTGGCAATCGGCGCTGCACGGGGCGGCGCGCAAGCCCGAGCCGAAGATCGTGACCAAGGCCAAGCAGTGCGTGGAACCGACGGCCGAGATGCGGCGGAACCACATGGAGCTGCTCAACGCCTGGCGGGACACCGTCGTGCGGCGCGACCAGCGCACCTACCTGGCCGCCGACGGCAAGACCGTGACCATGAGCCTTTCGGGCACCTGCATGAGCTGCCACCCCAACAAGAAGGAGTTCTGCGACGCGTGCCACAACTACCTGGCGGTCAGCCCGTACTGCTGGGAGTGCCACATCGAGCCGAAGGAGAAATCGTGATGGGAGAGGACCGCAGGAGATTCCTCAAGCTCGCCGGTCTGACCGCCCTGTGCGCCGCCGGAAAGGCCTCGCTCGTCCGCCTCGCCGCCGCCGAGAGCCCGGCGACGGGCGGCGCCGCGAAGAAGAAGATCCGCTGGGCGATGGTGGTCGACCCCCGCAAGTGCCTGGAGAAGCGAGGCGTGCACCGCCTGCATCGACGCCTGCGACCATGCCCACAACCTCCCCGCCTTCGACAACCCGAAGCACGAGGTGAAGTGGATCTGGAAGGAGCCCTTCACCGACGCTTTCCTCGATCAGGACGTGCGCTACATCGACCCGGCGCTCACCGCCAAGCCGGTGCTCGTGTTCTGCAACCACTGCGACAACCCGCCGTGCGTGCGGGTGTGCCCGACCCAGGCCACGTGGAAGCGCGAGGACGGCATCGTCATGATGGACTGGCACCGCTGCATCGGGTGCCGTTACTGCATGGCCGCCTGCCCCTACGGTTCCCGCAGCTTCAACTGGGAGGACCCGCGGCCGCACATCAAGGAGCTCAACCCGGACTTCCCCACCCGCACCAAGGGCGTGGTGGAGAAGTGCACGTTCTGCGACGAACTGCTCGACAAGGGGCAGCTGCCGGCGTGCGTGACGGCGTGCAAGGAGAAGGCGTTGACCTTCGGCGACCTCAACGACCCCGATTCCGAGGTGCGGCGTCTCTTGCGCTCCCGCTTTGCCCTGCGCCGCAAGGCCGGCCTCGGCACGAACCCGGATGTCTTCTACCTAGTGTGAGGTGACAATGCTCGAAAAAGCGCTCGTCGGGAGCCGTGGGTACTGGCGCTGGCTCATGGTGCTCGGCGCCGTGATCTTCCTGGGGGTGATCGCCTACCTGCACCAGTTCGCCTTCGGCCTCGGCGTCACCGGCCTCTCCCGCAACGTGACCTGGGGCCTGTACATCGCCCAGTTCACGTTCTTGGTCGGCGTCGCCGCCTCGGCGGTGATGGTCGTCCTCCCCTACTACCTGCACGACTTCAAGACGTTCGGCAAACTCACGATCCTCGGCGAGTTCCTGGCGATCTCCGCAGTCACGATGTGCATGCTCTTCATCTTCGTGGACATGGGGCAACCGACGCGCGTCCTCAACGTCATGCTCTATCCGACGCCGCACTCCCTCATGTTCTGGGACATGGTCTCCCTGATGGGCTACCTCGTTCTCAACACCCTGATCTCGCACGTGACGCTGGGCGCCGAGCGCAATGCGGTCGCCCCGCCCCGCTGGATCAAGCCGATCATCATCCTCTCGATCCCGTGGGCGGTCAGCATCCACACGGTCACGGCGTTCCTCTACTCGGGCCTCGCCGCCCGCCCGTTCTGGATGACCGCGATCCTGGCGCCGCGCTTCCTCGCGTCGGCGTTCTCCGCCGGCCCCGCGCTCCTCATCCTCTTCTGCCTCGTCCTGCGGCGGCTCACCCGCTTCGACGCCGGCCGCGAACCGATCCAGCGGCTTGCCATCATCGTGACCTACGCGATGTTGATCAACGTCTTCTTCGTCCTCATGGAACTCTTCACGGCGCTCTACAGCAACATCCCTGAGGACGCCGAGCACTTCAAGTTCCTCTACGTCGGCCTTGCGGGCAACGCGACCCTGGTGCCGTGGATGTGGGCCTCGGCCGCGCTTTCCGTCGCGGCGCTGGTGCTGCTCGTCAACCCGAAGACGCGCCACAACGAGACCACGCTCGCCGCGGCGTGCGTCGCCGTCTTCGCCGGCCTCTGGATCGAAAAGGGGCTGGGCCTCATCATCGCCGGTTTCGAGCCCTCGCCGCTCGGCCAGGTCACGGTGTACACCCCCACCCTGCCGGAGATCCTGATCTCGATCGGGATCTACGCGTTCGGCCTCTTGCTGATCACCGTCTTCTACAAGATCGCCCTGTCGGTCCGGGGCCAGGTGGCGGCGTAGGGCGGCGGGCGGCGGGCCGGCGGTGGCGGCGCCCGAGGGCTGCGGCGCCGGGAGGAGGAACGCATGACAAGCGACTCACGACGCGTCGTGATCGTGGGGGCCTCGGCGGCCGGCATGCGCTGCGCCTCCCGTTTGGCCCGCCTCCGCCCCGATTGGACGGTGACCGTCGTCGAGCGACGCCGGGTCTTCTCGTACGCCGCCTGCGGGCTCCCGTACGTGCTCTCGGGCGACGTGGACGACGCCGACGCGCTGCGCCGCACCAGCGACGGCGCGCTCCGTGACGCGGCGTTCTTCGCATCCGTCAAGGGCGTCACCGTCCTGACGGGCCGGAGCGCGACCGAGGTCGATGTCGGCGCCCGCTCGCTGGCGCTCGCCCGCCCCGAGGGCGAGCTCGAACACCTCGGCTGGGACGACCTGGTGCTCGCCACCGGCGCGTCCCCCCGGCGCCTGCCCGCGACAACCGCGACACCCCCGCGTCCGCTCGTTCCACGTCGTGGAGGACCTCGAGCCGCTGCACGCCGGGCTGCGCCGCGGCGAGATCGCCCGCGTCGTGATCGTGGGCGCGGGCCTGGTGGGGTGCGAGCTCTCGGAGGCGTTCCGCGCGCTCTGGGGGGTGGAGGTGACGCTGCTCGAAGCGGCCGCCGCGCCGCTCCCCGGCGTCGCGGACGCCGAGATCGGAGCGGTGATCGCGGCCACGCTGCGGCGCAACGGCGTGCACCTGCGGACCGGGGCCGCGGTCGAGGCGATCGCCGCCTTCGACGACCGGGTCGAGGTGACCTGCAGGCGACGAACGCTTCACGGCTGACCTTGCCATCGTCGCGGTCGGGGTGACGCCCGAGGTGGCCCTCGCCCGCAGCGCCGGCGTCGCCCTCGGGATCACCGGGGCGATCGCCGTGGACGACCGCATGGCGACGAACGTCCCGCACATCTGGGCGGCCGGAGACTGCGTCGAGACGCGCAGGCTGCCCGACGGCAGGCCGCTCCACCTGCCGCTCGGCTCCCTCGCCAACCGCCAGGGCCGCGTCCTCGCCGACGTCCTGGCCGGCCGCGACGACCGCTTCCCCGGCGCGACCGGCGCCGTGGCGGTCAAGGTCTTCGACCTCAACGTGGCGGCGACCGGCCTGACGCGCGCTCGGGCCGAGGCCGAGGGGATCGCGGCGCGGTCGGTGTGGGTCACCGCCCACGACCGGGCCCACTACTGGCCCGAGGCCGCGGAGATCGCCATTCACCTGGTGTACGAAGCGGGTTCGCGCCGGGTGCTCGGGGTGCAGGCCGTCGGCGCGGGCGAGGTCGCCAAGCGTGTCGACGTCGCCACCGCCTACATCGCCCGCGGCGCCACCGTCACGGAACTGGCGGGCCTCGAACACGCCTACGCCCCGCCGTTCGCCCCCGCGATCGAGCCGCTGGCGGCGGCCGCGTTCGCCGCGGAGAACCAGGAGGACGGGATCGAGGCGCGCCGCCCCGACGAGCCTTTCGCCGGCGCCCGCGTGCTCGACGTGCGGCACCCCGGCGAGCGCGCGAAACACCCACTGGCCGGGGCCACCGCCATACCTCTGGAGGAGCTGCGGGCCGCGCTCCCGCTTCCGGGCCGCGGCCCCTGGTTGGCGGTGTGCGAGCGCGGCGCCCGCTCCGCCGAGGCCGCGCGGCTGGTGCGCGCCGCCGGCGGCTCGGCAAGCTACCTCGGCGGTGGGATGCAGCTGCGGGCGATGATGGGGCTGGAGAGCGATCGGTGACCAACGGCTCCCCGACCGTCGCGGCCGCCGGGCGGCCATGCGCCTGGGCGGCTGGCGGACGGCTGTCCTGGCGCGCGACCCCGGCCCGCGTTGGTTGCGTTCCTGTAACATGCGCCCCGTGGGGAACGTTTCGTCGGAGTGGTGATGCTGCCGGTCATGCTCGACCTCCGCGGCCGGGGCTGC
The DNA here is from genome assembly GCA_963727205.1 of uncultured Acidobacteriota bacterium. GTDB lineage: Bacteria > Acidobacteriota > Thermoanaerobaculia > Thermoanaerobaculales > Thermoanaerobaculaceae > RBG-13-68-16. The sequence continues at coordinate 4,304 of CAVSFQ010000004.1, forward strand.
CTCGTTGTCGGAGGCGGCGAGGTCGGTTTGCGCAAAGCCGAGGGGCTGCTCGAGGCGGGCGCGGCGGTCACGGTCGTGGCGCCCGCCCCCGTCGCGGCCATCGAAGCGCTGGCCGCGAGCGGCCGGTTGCGCCTCGAGCGCCGACCCTACCGGGACGGGGAGGCGGCCGGATACCGCCTCGTCTTCGCCGCAACCGACAGCGCCGAGGCCAACCGCCGGGCGGCCGACGACGCCGAGGCAGCGGGGGTCTGGGCCAACGTGGCGGACGAGCCGGACCTCTGCACGTTCCACGTCCCGGCCCGCGTCAGCCGCGGCGCCCTGCAGATCGCGATCGCCTCGAACGGCGAGGCGCCGTTCGCCGTCCGGCGCCTGCGTCAGCTCTTCGAGCGGCGGCTCGCCGGCGAGTGGGCCGCCTGGACCTCCGCCGCGGCCCGCTTCCGCGCTCGCGTGCGCGGCCTGCGCCTCGCGCCGGCGGCCCGCGGAGGCGCTCTTCGACCGCTTCTTCGCCGCGACCGTCGCGCCCGAGGCCCTGACCGCGCGCGTGCCCGCCCCCGAGGAGGAGGCGGCCTGGCTCGCGGACGCCGGCGCGCCCGACGGGCCCCGGCCGGAGCCCACGCCGCGCCGCCTCGGCTTCGTCTCGCTGGTGGGCGCCGGGCCCGGCGATCCCGGGCTGCTCACGGTGCGCGCTCGTCAGCGGCTCATGGCGGCCGACGCGGTCGTGTTCGACCGTCTCGCCGAAACGGTCCTGCCCCCGGACCTGCCGGAGTGCGTGGAGCTCCACCCGGTGGGCAAGGAGGCGGGGCACCACCCGGTGCCGCAGGGTGAGATCGACGCGCTGCTCGTGCGCCTGGGTGGCGAGGGCAAGCGCGTCGTGCGCCTCAAGGGCGGCGACCCGTACGTCTTCGGACGCGGCGCCGAGGAGGCCGAAGACCTGCACGCGGCTGGGATCCCCTTCGAGGTCGTGCCGGGGGTGACCGCGGGGATCGCCGCGCCGGCGTGCGCCGGGATCCCCGTGACCTCCCGCGACGAGGCGGTGCGCGTCACGCTGGTCACCGCCCACGAGAGCGCCCGCACCGACGGCTCGTTCGTGCACTGGGATCAGCTCGCGCACGATCCCCATGCCACGATCGTGGCCTACATGGCGGTCTCCTCCCTCAAGCAGGTGAGCGCGAACCTGCTCGCCGGCGGGATGGACCCGAGCTTCCCGGCGGCGATGGTCGAGCGGGGCACGACCTCCGCCCAGCGGGTGGTATGCGCTCCGATTCGGGAGCTGCCCGCCGCCGCGGAAGCCGCCGGCATCCGGCCCCCGGCGCTCCTCGTCGTCGGGCCCACCGTGCACCACGCCGATTCCCTCGCCGCATTCGCGCGCCGCCCCCTCTTCGGCGAACGGCTGGCGGTGGCGGCGCCGGCCGGCGGGGCCCGGGAGGCGTTGGAGGAGGCCGGGGCGGAGGTGGTCGAGGCGCCGCTGCCGCTCACCCCGGCCGCCCGCGTGGTGCTGCGGGCGCTGCCGCTCACCGGTTGCGTGTTGCGGACCCCGTCGGAGGCCGACGCGTTCGCGGCCGAGCCGGCGGCGCGGGGCGGCGAGGTGGTGGCGTGGTGCCTGGGCGCCGAGACGGCGGGCCGGGCGCGCGCGTTGGGTTGGCGGAGGGTCATTGAGGCGGGCGCGGACACCGGTTGGGCGGCGCTCGCGGTCGCAATGGAGAGGACTGATGAAGGTCGCCGCGATCGCTAGCCTTGCGATGGCTCTGACGCACTGACGTTGTTTGCGGCCGAGCCGCCCGCGCGGACGGAGCGCAGACGCTTCGCTTCGGCGTCGTGAGTTTCTACAACCCCCGACTGATGTACCTCAAGTACCAGCCGCTCGTGGACTATCTCACCAGCGCCACCGGCCAACCCTGGGAGCTGGTGATCGGCACCTCGTACGAGGCCACCGTGCAGGACCTGTGCAACGGCAAGCTGACGGTCGCCTACCTCGGCCCGTTCAGCTACCTGCGGGCGCACGCGGCGTGCGGCGCCGTGCCCGTGGTCAAGCTCAACACCGGCGGGAAACCGACGTACTCCAGCGTCATCCTGGTGCGGACCGACAGCCCGATCAAGAGCGTGAAGGACCTGGCCGGCAAGCGCTTCGGCTTCGGATCGCCGATGGGCACTTCGGCCCACCTCCTGCCGCGCGCCATGCTCGAGGACGCGGGACTGCGCCCGGGACTCGACGTCGCCTGCCGCTACTTCTTCCACCACGAGCGGGCGGCGCGCGCCGTGCTGCTCGGCGAGGTCGACGCCTGCGGCGTGCGCGACATCGTGGGGGAGACGTTCACGCACCGTGAGCTGCGAATCCTGGCGCGCTCGGAGGAGACGGCCAACTTCCCCTTCGTGGTGGCGCCCGGCAGCCCTCCGGCGCTGCGGGAGGAGCTGTTCAACGCCCTGGTGGCCCGCCCCCGCGTGGACCCCGCCGCTGCGGCCGCCATCAGGAGTTGGGACGAAGAGCTCTCCGGCGGGTTCGTGGCGGCGACGGACGCGGACTACGCGCCCGTCAGGCGCCTCGCGCTCCGCGTATTCGGACCGAACGCGCTCACCCTCCCCGAGTCGGCGCTGGAGTGCGGCCCCGGGAGCGAGTGAGCATGCTGCGTCTCGGCCTCCGCACCAAGTTCTTCCTCTACTCCAACACCCTCATCGTGGTGACCATGGGCCTGGTCATCGTGCTCGCGGCCGTGCACGAACGCCAGAGCCGCTACGACGAGATCGTCGGCAGGGGGCTCTCGATCACCGACGCGCTCTCGATTCCGATCACGGATGTGCTCATGTACGAGGACATCGGGCTGGTCCGCGAGGAAGGCCTCATCGAGAACTACGTGAGCGGCGTGATCGAGCACAACCGCGACTTGGTGCGCTACGTCATCATCGCCGACAGCAAGGGAACCGTGACCCACTCCAACAGGTGGAACCTCCTCGGACACCGCTTCAACCGCGCCCTCGACCGCACCGCGATCGGCAAGCCGTTCCAGGTGGATCTGCGCACCTCCTCGTGGGGGGAGCGGATCCTCGAGATCCGCACGCCGCTCAACATCTCGACCCGGTTCTGGGGCTCGCTCGCGATCGGGTTCTCGCTCGCCCATATCGACCAGGAGGTCCGAACCATCGTCCAGCGCGTCGCCCTGGTCGCGCTGATCCTGATGTTCGGCAACTCGATCCTGACGGCGATCTACGTGGAAACGCTCATCCGCCCCATCCTCGGCTTGCACAACACCATGATGGAGGCGGGGACCGGCGACCTCGCGGCCCGCGCCCAGGTGCGTCGCGGCGACGAGGTGGGCGAGCTGGCCGAGGCCTTCAACCGCATGATGGACGAGCTGGAGCGGGCGCGGGAACGGGAGAAGCTGCGCGCGGCCCAACTCGCCCACACGGAGAAGATGGCCGCGGTGGGGACCCTCGCCGCCGGGGTCGCCCACGAGGTGAACAACCCGCTGGCCGGCATCCTCACCTGCCTCGAGACGATCCGCGCCAACCCCGACGACGCCGAGACGCGCCAGCGCTATCTCGGGCTGGTGTACGACGGCATCAAGCGCATCGAGCACACGGTGTCGAACCTCCTCGACTTCTCGCGCCCGACCTCCGCCCGCCCGGAACCCACCTCGCTCAACCACAGCCTGCGCCACGTCGTCGAGCTGGCCCAGTACCAGCTGCGCAAGAACCGGGTCGAGGTGGTGTTCGAACTGGAGGCGGCGGAGCCGGTCGTGCTCGCCGATCACTTCCAGATGGAGCAGCTCTTCCTGAACCTCGTGCTTGAACGCGATCCAGGCGATGCCCGACGGGGGCACGGTCACGCTGCGCACCCGCATGACGGATGGGTATGCCATCGCGGAGGTCATCGATACCGGCGTCGGCATCCCCGACAAGATCCGCGACCGGATCTTCGACCCGTTCTTCTCCACCCGCGAGGTCGGTCAGGGCACCGGACTCGGCCTCGCCGTCAGTTACACGATCGTCTCCGCCCACGGCGGCAGCATCGAAGTGGAAAGCCGGGTCGGCCGGGGGGCCACGTTCCGCGTCATCTTGCCCCTTGGCCGCCCACAAAAGAGCGAAGGAGCCCGCTCATGAAGGTTTGCGGTCACAGGCTGCTCATCGCCGAGGACGAACCGATCCTCCGCATCACGATCGCCGACGCCCTCCGCAAGGAAGGTTGGGAGGTGGACGTCGCCGAGGATGGCGCCAAGGCATTGGCGCTGTTCGAGCGCTTCTTCCACGATCTCGTGCTCAGCGACCTGCTGATGCCCGGCATGGACGGCCTCGAGCTGCTGCGCCGGGTCAAGGCCCTGCGCCCCGACACCGCCGTCGTCATCATCACCGCCCACGGCACCATCGAAACGGCGGTGGAGGCGATGCAGCTGGGGGCCATCGACTTCATCACCAAGCCGTTCTCCATGATGCAGCTGCTGCTCAGGCTCAACAACGTCTGCTCGTTCAAGCTCCTCGAGCAACAGAACGTCCGCCTGCAGGAACAGCTCGAACGCCGCTTCGCGTTCGGGAAGATCATCGGGAAAAGCAAGCGGATGCTGGAGGTGTTCGAGCTCATCAGGATGGTCGCGGACTCCGACGCCAGCGTTCTCGTCCAGGGGGAGAGTGGCACCGGCAAGGAACTGGTGGCGTCGGCGATCCACTTCAACTCCCCCCGCCGGACGCAGCCGTACATCCGGGTCAGCTGCGCGTCGCTGCCCGAGACGCTGCTCGAGTCCGAGCTCTTCGGCTTCGAGAAGGGCGCGTTCACCGGCGCGTCCGAACGGCGCATCGGCCGGTTCGAGGCCGCCTCCGGCGGCACGCTCTTCCTCGACGAGATCGGCGAGCTGCCGCTGTCGTTCCAGGTCAAGCTGCTGCGGGTGCTGCAGGAGCGGCAGATCGAGCGGCTCGGCTCGCATCGCCCGGTCAACATCGACGTGCGCATCGTCTCCGCGTCGCTCCGCCCTCTGGAGGAGGAAATCACCGACGGTCTCTTCCGCGAGGACCTCTTCTTCCGCATCAACACGGTGACGATCCACCTGCCCCCGCTGCGCGAGCGCCGGGAGGACATCCCGATCCTGGCACAGGCGTTCCTCGAGGAGTTCCGCCGCGAGCGCAGCAAGGCGATCGAGGGCTTCTCGGACGAGGTCATCGAGGCGTTCGACAGCTACCACTGGTCGGGCAACGTGCGCGAGCTGCGCAACGTGGTGGAGAGGGCGGCGCTGTTCTGCAAGCGCTCAAGGATCACGATGGACGACTTGCCCGTCAACCTGAGAACGGCCGGGCCGGCGCCGCGCCACGCGCCTCCGAGTCAGCAGGCGACCACGCTCCAGGAAGCCGTCGAGCGAGCCGAGATCGAGGCGATCAAGGTCGCGCTCGCCCGCACGGAAGGGCGGCGCAGCGAGGCCGCCCAGCTGCTCGGCGTCAGCCGCAAGACCCTGTGGGAAAAGACCAAGCACTACGGCCTCGAAGCCGAATAGACCGCGCGCCCCCGCCCGAACGCGCCGTGAGGACCCTCGGGTCCCTGAGGCGCCGCGCGGAAACAGCTCAGAAGAGCAGGGATGAGAGACGGACGCCCGCCAGGTACACCAGCGAGCTTGCGGCGAGCACGAGCACCGGGTGAGGCTTCCAGCGCAGGAGGACGAGCAGGGCGGCGAGTGCCAGCCCCCACGCTGCAGGGCTTGGCAGTCCGGCCCGCCCTAGCGACACCGCAGCGCTGCCGAGCAGCCCCACCACCGCCGGTCGCACGCCGGCGAGGAACCCCGCCACCACCTGATTCTGCCTGAACCGCTCGAGGGCGTGGCCGGCGGCCATCGCGAGCAACCCCGGCGGCAGGAAGACCATCCCGGTGGCGACCACGGCGCCCAGCAGGCCGGCGACACGATACCCGATGAACGTGGCGCTGATCACCACTGGTCCCGGGGTGATCTGCCCCAGGGCGACGGCATCCGCGAACTCCCGCGGCGTGAGCCAGCCGTGGTGCAGCACGACCTCCTGCTCGATGAACGGGATCATGACAAAGCCGCCGCCGAAGGTGGCGGCGCCAATTCGCAGGAACACCGCGGCAAGTGCGAAGACGCTGCTCAGGCTCGCGCCCCGGATCAGGACCATGACCAGCCAGGGCGGGAAGAAGGCTCCTGCGAACGGCCCGACCTTCGGGGACCGCGCCAGGATGCCGACCAGACCGGCGGCCAGCACGGCCTCCAGCACGCCGATGCAGTCCAGGGCCACCAGCACGAATGCGGCGGCCGCCACGATGACGTCGAGCCGCTGCCGGATACCGCCCGCCCGCGCGAGGCTCACCGCCGTGGCCACCACCAGCGCCACCACGGCTGCCGACATGCCGATCAGGGCGGCGTCCATCATCGGCAGGTAGCGGAACGCCGGGTAGGTGGCGGCAAACGCGAGCATCATCAGGAACGAGGGCCAAACAAAGGCCCAGCCCGCAACCAGGCCCGACCACCAACCTCCCAGGCGGGTGCCGAGGATGGTGAAGGCGTTGACCGAAACCGCCCCGGGAAGCGCCTGCGACATCGCGGCGACCTCCGCGAACTCGGCGTCGCTGAGGAGGCGCCGCCGCTCGACGAACTCCCTCCGGATGAGGGAGAGAACAGCGAGACCGCCGCCGAAGCCGACCGTACCCAGCCTGAAACCGGTCAGGAGGAACTCCACCCAGGTCACGAATTCAGTCTACCGCCGCCCAACGGCATCGGTGGCGCCCGCCGCGGTGAAGAGGGAGGGAACGCCCAGGTCCTGCAACTTCCGGCGTCGATGATCGGCTCCCGCGCCGGCGCCGCCCCGCTCCGACGGGGCTCCTGCGACGGGGCGGCGTTCGAGCCCTCCGTTTCATTATCGTGACAGGCTGGGGCGGTCCGTAACCTGCCACCGCTTCCCCCCCGTGGCCCAAAGACTCGCGTACAGGTATGATTCCTGCATACGGCCAGGTGAGAACAGTTCCTGCCGTGAGACTCAACCGTTTCGGGCGAGTTTTGGGCTTTCATCACCTCCTACGAGGGGACGCACATGGCGATCATCACCATCTCACGCGGGTCCATGAGCGGCGGCAAGGCGCTGGGCGAGTGCGTGGCGGCCGCGTTGGGCTGCTCGTGCATCGCCCGCGAGGTGCTCGTCGAGGCCGCCGCAAAGCTCGGAGTCTCTGAGGAGTTCCTGCGCGAACGGATCGAACGCTCGCCGGGCTTCTGGGACCGCCTCACCGCCGAGCGCAGGACGTACATCCTGGCCACCCAGGCCGCGCTGGCGGAACACGTCCGCGGCGGGGACGTCGTCTACCACGGCCTGGCGGGGCACCTCCTCCTGCGGGAATTCCCGAAGGTGCTCAGAGTCCGCCTGATCGCGCCCGCGGAGACCCGGGTCCGGGCGCTGATGGAGCAACGCGGCATGACTCGAGAGAACGCGCAGAGCTTCATCGAGGAGGTGGACCGTCACAGGGCCCGGTGGACACGACTGATGTACGACGCCGACATCGAGGATCCGCGCCTGTACGACCTCGTCCTCAACCTGGAGAGGACGTCGCTCGAGTCGGCGTGCGCCGTGGTGGTGACGATGGCGCAGCGACCCGAGTTCGTCATCGACGATGCGGCTCGCATCCGCCTGCGCGACTTCGCTCTCGCCTGCCGCGTTCGCGTCGCGCTGGCGGTTCAGCCGGCCAGCCGAGGCCTCGCTCTTGAGGTAGCGGCGTCGAACGGCGTCGTGACCCTGACCGGCGAGGTCCCGAGACCGGACATGTTGACTCATGCCAGCGAGCGGTGGATCGGGGAACTTCGCCGCGTGGTCGAGGAGGTGCAGGGGGTCAAGAGCGTCGTCCTCGACGTGCACCTCGTCAGCGCGTACCGCTGAGCTCGGCGCGGCGTCCCTTCGTCGGGCTCGAATTGGAGGGTGGTGTGGACCTTTTGGGCTGGTTACAGAGTCTGGGGAAGGACGCGAGCCCGGCGCCCGGGTTCCAGGCGCGTCCGCTCTACGTCCTCGTTTCCGTGGCGCTCCCGGTGATGGTGGGTCTCGGGATGGGGTTCATCCTGCGGCTCGTCGAGCGCATCCTCGGAGTCGAACTGGGGAAGGGAAGGGCGCACTGATGTCAGTGGGAGACTTCGTCCTGGCTGCCGATGCTTTCCCGTACCTCGCCCTCTTCGGTCTCGTGATCGGAGCGCTGGGCGGTTTCTTCGGCGTGGGCGGCGGCTTTCTCATGGTGCCGATGCTCAATGCGGTCTTCGGCGTGCCCTACAACATCGCCGTCGGCTCGGACCTCGGCCAGATGTGCGGCATGTCGACGGCCGCCACCGTGAGGCACATGCGCTTCGGCAACATCGACTTCAAGCTGGGCGCGCTGATGATCGTGGGCACCGCCACCGGAGTGGAGCTCGGGGCCCAGATGCTGGAGCTCCTCAAGCACGTCGGCAACGTGTCTCTCCTCGGGCGTGAGATCGACACGCTGTCCCTGGTCATGAGCCTGCTCTATTCGGCGCTGCTGGTCTTCCTGGGTCAGGCAATGGTGAGGGAATCGTTGCGCACGATGCGGCGGGCCGCGGGTCAGGTGCAGCTGACCGCCGAGGCGACCTCCTCGTCCGCCGCTCTGCGGCTGCGGACCATCAAGCTGTGGCCGATGGTGTCGCTGCCGGCATCCGGGATCGAGTCGATCTCGCTCTGGGTGATCCTCGCGGTCGGCTTCTTCACGGGCCTCCTGTCGGGCATGCTCGGCGTCGGGGGCGGGTTCATCCGGATGCCCGCGCTGGTCTACATCCTGGGTTGCCCGACCGTGGTGGCGGTGGGGACCGACCTCTTCGAGATCATGTTCAGTGCGGCCTACGGCGTCATGACGCACGCCTTCAAGGGGAACGTGCATCTGCCTCTGGTGCTCGCGCTGCTCATCGGCACCACCGTTGGCGCCCAACTCGGGGCGTCCTACACGCGCAAGGCGGGGGGACCGTGGGTGCGCTTCGGGTTCGGATGTCTGGCGTTCGTCGGCGTGCTCATGGTGACGATCAAGCTCGTCTTGAGGCTGATGCACGGGTAGAAGCATGGGCGGGTTCTGGCGTGGCTTGGCCCGGTACCTGCCCCCCGCCGGACAGCGGCCGCGCCGCGCCCCGGTGGCGGAGAAACTGGCCCACCTCCGGGCCATCGGCGCCGCAAACGACGCCTTTCTCGCAGCCCTTGCCCGCTTCCAGGAACGGCTGAGCGGGGGGGCGCCACTTCGACTCGAGGCGGTTCCGGAGGCATACGCCGGGCTTGCCGCCCCCGTCGGCGTCATGGTCCGGGCGCTGCAGGCCATGCGGAAGCACACGTACGACGAGGTGGCGCGGCGCTTCGAGGCGCTCGACCGCAATCTGGCGCAGGAGGTGCTCCGGGCCCGCCCCATCGAGTTCGGTCCCCTGGTTGTCTGGCCCGCCGACCCCGAGGCGAGCCGCGCCGAGGTGGTCGGCCCGAAGTCGGCGCGCCTGGCGCAGCTCGCAGCAGGCGGCGAGTATGACGTGCCGCCGTTCTTCACCGTGACCAGCCACGGGTACCGGCTCTTCATGGAGGCCACCGGCCTGCAGGACTTGGTGGATGAGGCCGAGGCCACGTCCGACGTGCACGATGGCGCTGCCCTCAGGGAGTTCTCCGAGCGCATCTCGACCGCCATCCTCGCGGCCCCTTTCCCGGCGCTGCTCGAGCAGGCCCTCGACGCGGCGCTTGCCGCAGCCGGCGCTTGGGCCGCAGGCGAGGGCGCGGTCGCGGTCCGGTCCTCGGCCATCGCAGAGGACGACGAATCCTCCTTCGCCGGCCAGTTCGAATCGGTGCTCAACGTGCCCGTGACCGGAGTGAGCGCGGCCTACAGGCGCGTCGTTGCCAGCAAGTACCGGCCCGAAGCCCTCAAATACGCCTTCGCCCGCGGCTTCCTGGGCGAGGACCTGGCAATGCCGGTGCTGGTGATGGCGATGGTTCGCCCGCGGGCGAGCGGGGTGGTCTACTCGCGCAGCCCCGAAGGCCTCCGGCAGGCGACCGTGACCGCCGTGCGCGGCCTGGCCCAGACGATCGCCGACGGCCGGGTGATCCCCGACCAGTATCTGGTGACGGAAGGGGACCCCCCGCGGGTGGAGGAAACGGTTGCTGGGCTGCAGCCGGTGACGCTCCACTGTGCCGCCGGCGGCGGGGTCGTTGAGGTTCCGGACGAAGGCGGCGGTGGGGCCGCCCTCGCCCTCGACGAGGTGGAGGCGAGCCGGGTCGCACGCCTGGCGTGGGCCCTGGAGCGGCGCTTCGAGGGACCGCAGGACGTCGAGTGGGCGCTCGGCGAATCGGGCTGCCTCTGGGTGGTGCAGACTCGCCCCTTGAAGCCCGCCTCGGCACCGGCCCGGCCGGAACGGGACAAGGTCCCGGCCGGCTATCGGGTGCTCCTCCGCGGCGGTTGGAGGGCGAGCGGGGGAGTGGCCGCCGGTCCCGTTCTGAACCTGGTCGACTTCATGGCCGTCGGCGATGTGCCGGAGGGATGCGTCCTCGTCGTGCCCACCACCTCGCCCCGGCTGGCCGGGGTGATGGGAACGGTGGCGGCCGTGATCGCGGCGACCGGGAGCGCGACCGGCCACATGGCAACGGTGGCCCGGGAGTTCGGCGTGCCTTGCCTGGTCGGAGCCGAGGGCCCCTCCGTCCGGTTGGCGGACGGGCAGGTCGTCACCCTGGACGCCGACGCAAGGATCGTCTACGAGGGGGAGGTGCGCGAACTCCTCGGGGAGCGCGTGCGGTCCCTGCCGCCAGCCCGCCGCGACCCGGTGCGCGAGAGCCTCACGCGGCTGTTGGAACTCGTCGCGCCCCTCACCCTCACCAGCCCCGACTCGCCGACGTTCGATCCCGAGCACTGCCGCACGCTTCACGACATCGCTCGCTTCGTCCACCAGCGAGCGATGGCCGAGATGTTCGCCGTCGAGCGCCTCACCGCGGCCGAGCGGCACACCTGCCGGCGGCTGCTGTGGCCGCGGCCCATGACGGTGTTCGTGCTCGACCTCGGCGGCGCCGTGGCGCCGGAGATCGGCCGCCAGGTGGCGCTGGAGGACGTGAGCTCGGTTCCGCTGCAAGCCCTCCTCGAGGGCATGATGGACTCACGGTTGCGCTGGGCCGGGCCGGTCGGGTTCGACCTGAAGGGCTTCGTCTCGGTGGTGGTGCGCAGCGCGGCCGACGACCAGAGGTACGGAGAGCCAGGCTACGTCCTGTGCTCCCCTGAGTTCGTCCACTTTGCCTCCCGCCTTGCCTACCACTTCGCCCTGGCCGACGCGATCTGCGGCGAATCGGTGAACGAGAACTACGTCCGCTTTCGCTTTTACGGGGGCGCGGCGGTGGCCCAGCGCCGCGAATGGCGCGCGTTGTTCCTCGCCACGGTGCTGCAACACAACGGTTTCCTCGTCACGCAAACGGGCGACCGCGTCGACGCCGTGCTGCCCAAGCGGACGGCGGAGGAGATCGAGGACGCCCTCGTCATGCTGGGCCGGTTGATGGTGGCGTCCCGTCACCTCGACATGCTCATCGAGAGCCCGGCGGTGGCGAACGCCCTCGTCCGGGCGTTCCTCGCCGGCGATTACGGCTTCGACCAGGTGCGCCGGGACGCCGAACGCTGATGGGCTTCCTGTCGGGGATCTTCGGCGCCCGCGAGGCCTCGCCAGGCGAACTGCTCCGCCGCAAGTACGCCAGCTTCCGGCGGCTGCTGGCCGCCAACAACGAGATCCTGGAACTGATCGCTCACCTCGAGGGGGCGTTGGCTCACGGACAGCCGATCGCGAACGACGAGCTGCGCTCCATCGCCAGCGCCGCGCAGGAGCGCGCTCTCCGCATGGTGGACGACCTCAACACGATCGCCGACGGCCGCTACCACTCGCTGCGCGGCGCCGTGGAGCGCGTCGCCCGCGGCCTCGAGGAGACGTTGCGCAGCGTGCAAGGCGTGCCCATCACCGCCGCCTGCCTGCCGCTCGAGAAGTTGGACCGGAGCATGGCCGATGCCGTCGGCGGCAAGGTCGCCAACCTCGGCGAGGTCAACAACTCGGTGGGCCTTCCGGTGCCGCCGGGATTTGCGGTCACGACCTTCGCCTACCGCTCGTTCCTGGCCGGAGCCGGCATCCAAGCGCGCCTCACCGAGCTTTGGCGCGCCGTGGATTGGGACGACCCCAAGAGCGTGGCCCGCGCCGCCGCAGAAATGCAAGCGCTGGTGCTGGCGGCGGAGATCCCGCAGGACGTCCGGGAGGCCATCACCCTCGCCGCGCACGACCTCTACTACCATTCGGGGGGACATCACCACGTCTCGCTGCGCTCGTCGGCCATCGGCGAGGACAGCCACACCTCCTTCGCGGGCCAGTACGCCAGTTTCCTGAACGTCCCGCTGGAGCAGGTGTTGCGCCGCTACAAGGAGACGGTGGCGAGCAAGTTCGGCGCAGGCGCCCTCTTCTACATGCATTCGAAGGGTTTTCGCGAAGAGGAGATCGCCATGAGCGTGGGTTGCTTCCTCATGGTGGAGGCGCGGGCCGCCGGAGTCGCTTACACCGCCGACCCGAACGACCCCGACTCGGATCGCATGACGGTGGCGGCGGTGTGGGGGCTCGGCAAGCCGGTGGTCGACGGAACCCTGACGCCCGATGTCTACCTGGTCCCGCGCCAACCCGGGCGGCGACCGGCGCAACGCCGCGTCGTCCGCAAGCCGCACCGACTGGTGTGCGCCCGGGGGGGAGGTGTGGTCGAGGAGGAGGTGCCGCCCCGGCTGCAGGACCAGCCGTGCCTGGACGACGTCCAGCTCGACCGGCTCGCCGAATACCTGCGGGCGCTGGAGGCGCACTACCGTTGTCCGCAGGACGTGGAGTGGGCCCTGGACGACGGCGGTCACCTGTTCGTCCTTCAGACGCGCCCTCTCGCCATGCCGGAGGCCCCCGCCGGGGGACCGGCGGCCTCCGAGGCGAGCCGCGACCGGATCCTCCTCTCGGAGGGCGCTACCGCGTGCCCGGGTGTCGGGGCAGGGGTCGTGGTCCACGCCGAGAGCGACGAGGAACTCTCGCAGTTCCCCCGCGGCGGCGTCCTGGTCGCGCGGCAGAACTCCCCCCGATTCGTGAACGTCATGACCCGGGCGAGTGCCATCCTCACCGACGTCGGGAGCGTCACCGGGCACATGGCCGCCCTGGCGCGGGAGTACGGCGTGCCCACCATCTGCAACGCCGGGCGCGCGACCGGGCTCCCCGCCGGACTCGAGGTCACGGTGGACGCCACGAGTTGCACCGTCTATTCCGGGCGGGCCGAGGAGGTGTTGGTGCGGGGGCGGGTGCAGCGGCGCGCCTTGCGGGACCTGCCGTCGGCGGCCGTGCAGGAGCGCGTCACGGCGAAGATCGCGCACCTGAACCTGACCGACCCCGCGAAGAACTCCTTCCGCGCCAAGAACTGCGCCACGTACCACGACCTGGCGCGGTTCTGCCACGAGATGGCGATCTCCGAGATGTTCCAGGTCAACGACTACTCGAACCTGCGCGAGCGGGGGATGGCCTTCCGCCTGGAGACCGGCGTCCCCCTGGGCATTTACGTCATCGACCTCGGGCACGGCATCGATGCGGGTCCCGGAGTCCGCTCGGTGACACCGGAGCAGATCACCTGCGTGCCCATGCGCGCGCTCTGGCGCGGCGTCGCCGCGCCGGGCGCGCGGTGGGCGGGCGCGCGACCCATCGACGTCGGGGGCTTTCTCTCCGTGATGGCCAGGACCGTCGCCGACGACGCCCGCGGGGAACGCGGGCTGGGGGACAACTCCTACGCCATGGTGGGTTCGCACTACCTCAACTTCGCGTCGCGGCTCGGCTATCACTTCACGACGCTGGAGTCGGTGTGCTCCGACAACGTCCACGAGAACTACATCATCTTCCGCTTCAAGGGAGGGGCGGCCGACCTGCAGCGCCGCGAACGCCGGGTGCGTTTCATCGCCGGCGTCTTGGAACACTACGGCTTCGACGTCGACCGGCGCCAGGACCTCCTCAACGCCTGGGTGAAGAAGCTCGAGCGCGAGGCGATCGAGGCGCGCCTCGAAATGCTGGGCCGTCTCATCTCCTGCGCCCGCCAGCTCGACGTGGTGATGCACGCCGAAATCACCGTCGTCCAGTTCGTGGAGGCCTTTCTCGCGGACCGTTTCGAGTTCTTCGACTTCGAGCGCAACGCCGGCGACCCGGGGCTCGGATAGGCGACGGCCGGGCCGGCCGGGGTCACGGGACGGACTGGGGCGCACGACCCGCCGTCGAACGACCGCCTCCGTTCACCGTCACGCAAACGCCCCGTAGTCGCCCCGCAGGAAGTGTTCCACGAAGCGGCGCACGGCAGCCTCGTCATCCATCAGCATGTCGAGCTGGCGGGCACACCCCATCAAAGCGCCCAGGGTGGCGAGCCCCGCCTCGGAGGCCGCACACGGAAAGCGACGCATCCACGCGGTCACGAGATCCGACCGCCGATCCACATCGAAGCCCGAACCCTGCAGGGCCTCGGCGAGGAACCGCGCCCTCAAGTTGCGCCGCTCGTCACCGGCCCCGCCGCCACGGAAGCGGAAGTTCACGAAGTTGTTCTCGGCGACGGGGGAGACGAACGCGTCCACCATGGCGAAGTGGTATGCCAACCTGGCGTTCAAGTTCACGTACTCCGGCGCGACCATGAGGTAGTTCCGACCGCCCACGGTGCGAACGCCGGCGCGTGAGTCGGTCATGGTGGAGGCGACGACCGAGACAAAACCGCCCAGACTCATCTGCGTGCGCCCGGCCCAGCTCACCCCCGGAAGCGTCATCCCCCGCCACAGCGCCGCAAACGGCACCGAGGCGATCTCTTCCGGCCGGACTGCGCGCCGCTCGCGTGCGGCTGCCGGGACGGCGCCTCCCAGATCGAGCACGGCGAGCTGCAGGGCGATGGGGCTTTCCAGCCGCCACACCCGGTGCTCGCCCCGGCGGCCCACATCGTCGCCGAGATCGAACATCGCGACGACCGCTTTCTCGTGGATGTAGCGGACGACGTCATGAACGGAGCGACACGCACCGGCGCGGAAGTTGATCGCGAGCGGGTTGGTGAGGTTGAGGGCGAGCACCTGCTGGCGCAACGGGTTGTCGAGGACTCTGGCGGAAACGCGGCGGGCGCGGCTGCGCACCGGCTCGCGCACGTCCGGCCACAACGCACCGTCGAACACGAGGCGCCGGGTTGCGTCGAGACTCACGGTCCGATAGCCGCTCAAGCGTCGCTCGGCGTCGGGGAATGCGAACAGGGAAGGCACCGCGAACTCGCGGACGAGAGCCGCCGCGTGCCCGGCCGGGTTGCCGTGCTCCGCCACGACGCCCGCCACCCGCGGCAGAACCGCCGCAAGCTCCGGTCCGGCAAGACGCAGGACGAGGATGGCGCCGTCCGGCGCCGCCAGCAGCTCCTCGACGGTTCGGGCCACGTAGACCCGCCCGACAGCCCGCCCCGGGAAGACCGTCATCCCGCCCTTCGCCACCGGCGACGACCCGGCTCCGTCCTGCGACTCGGTCCCGGGCGGCTCGCGCTCCACCAGGCGCAACGGCCGGCACTGAAGGACCATCAGCGACCCGTCGCGCACCTGCGCCCATTCGACGTCCACCGGGTGGCCGAACTCGGACTCGAGGCGCAACCCGAGCTCGACCAGTCGACCGATGTCGCTCGGCGGGAGGGGGAAGTCGCCCGGCACGGCCACTCCCTCCCCCGCCCCCGCGTCGGGGAGATGCCCCGCTTCGATCTCGCCGGGCCGGCTGCGACGAGCGAAGACGGTCGACGCCGCCTCTTCGCCGCGCACCATCGCTCCGGCCAGCCCCGCGACCGCGTCGATGACCATCCGATCGGCCGATGCGTCGCTCGGGTCGCGCGTGTACAGCACCCCCGCCGCGACGACGTCCAGCATCGGCATCACCAGGACCGCCATCGGCGTGTCCACCTCCGCCAGGCCTCCGGCCAGCCGGTAGAGCACGGCGTGGTCGTTGTAGCGGCTGGCGAGGACCCTCCGGTACGCCGATACCAGCCCGCCGGTCGGCACGTCGAGGACGGTGTCGAACTGTCCGGCGAACGTCATCCGCCCGTCTTCCCCGACCGCACTGGAGCGAACCGCCCAGAGGCGCGGCGGGTTCTCCGTCGCGAGCCGCACGCCGGCGTCGACCGCGTCCGCGACCCGGGCGGGCACCGGGCTCGCTTCGATCAGCTCCCGGATGGCTGCGGTCCGCTCCTTGAACAACTGCCGATCCGAGACCAGGCTCAGGTCCCTGAACAGCTTGCGAATCGGCCCGTGGAGCCGGTTCTCGCCCAGGAACGAGCGGTACGCCGCAGTCGTGAGCACGAAGCCGGGGGGGACGGTGGCCGGCATCACCGCCCGCACTCGTCCGAGGTTGGCCGCCTTGCCTCCGACCTCGCGCATCCTGTCGGCGCCGGCCTCTTCGAGCGGGCGCACGAAAGGGATCGACGCCGGGTTCGGAAAGCCGCGCAGGGTGGCGAGGACCTCGTGCTCGATCCCGGCGTGCGCGGGGTAAAGGGCGCGGTGCGCGCCGCCGGTGAGGATGTTGAGGTTCTCGGCCAGGAGCAGGCTGCCGTCCAGGAGGCGCATCACTCGCCGGGCGATGGCCGGTTCGCCGGGGTCGAGGTAGTCGAGGTCGGCCTCGAGATCGGCCATCAGGTCGAGCATCTCGCTGTTGGCCGCAAGCAGCCGCCGCAGGACCCGGTAGTGGTGCCCCAGCGGCACATCGCTCGGCGGCGCCGATGGTTCCGAAGCCGGCCATCAGATCATCACCGCCGGAGGTGCGCTCGCCGCGGAGCCGTCGGCCGTCGCCCCACGTCGCGGCCAGTCGCGCATGAACGCCTCCACGAACGGCTCGACCGCCGCGCGCTCCCAGCCGGCGCCGTCGCGCGGGCCGAGAGCGGCGAACAGACAGCCGACGGCGCGAACGCGCTCCTCGACCTCCTCGCACGCCAGCCCGCGCACCCAGCCGCTCACTTCGCGGCCGGTGACCGCAACCGCGAAGCCGAAACGAGCCAGCACGCCGGCGGCCAACTCGCCACGGACGCCCCGCCGGTCGTCGGCGCCGCGCGGCGCGAAGCGACAGTAGACCGTGTTGGATGCCGCTGGCGGCGCCTGCCGTGGCGTCGAGCATGTCGAAGCCGCCCGGGAAGGTCGCCGCGGCCACGATGTGCTCGCCTCTCACGGCGGCGTAAAGCGCGGGCGGCGGCGATGAGGAGGACGCCTTCCGGCCGGGCGCGCGGGGCCTGCCGAGACCGTCCAGGAGGGCGCGAAGCGGGCCCACTCGAGGCCGCGACGGCGCGGCGCTGCGGTCTTGGCCACGATCCGCCGAACCGTCCAGGCCGCTCACGAGGACCTCGAACGAGGGTGCGGCCGCAACGACCTTCGATGGCGTTCGCGCGGCCGCACAGCGATCCCAACACCGAGGCGAGCGCATCGCCGGCAAGGCTGTGGGCAAGGTGCACGACGTCGCGGAGAGTGCGGCAATCCGCGCAAGGCGGGCTCGGTCAGGGCGGCAGGGAAAGGTCAACGGGAACGACCGCCCGCCGCACCAGCCGCAGCAGGCGATATTCCGGCTCCTCTTCCGCACTGCCAGCCGTTCCGAGCGGTAGTACTCGACGAGCTCGGCGACGCGGCCCAGGTACACGACGTTGTCATCCGCGTCCACCGTCACCTCGGTGCCGGTGGCGAGACGCGAGGTGGCGGTGTGCAGGCCCACGATGGTCGGGATGCGCAGTTCGCGCGCCAGGCGCGCGGCGGCGCCGGTGACGGCGCCCCGGTCGAGAAGGATGGCGCCGGCCCGTTTGATGGCGGCCGGATCACCGTCCCCGACGGCGAGGTCCGTCGCCACCAGCACGCTCCCCGGAGCAACGGAACCCGGCGCCGGGAGGTCCTCGAGGTTGCACACCGGTCCGGTCGGCCACGCCGCGGCGCGCCACCTGCCCGCACTCGCTGAAGAGCACCTCGGAGCGAGCCAGCGCCGCTGCCAGCGCTGCGGGGCTGATCGCCGGCGTCGCGCCGACGCCCGGGTCGTTCCTCTCGCTCCGGGCCTCCGGGCCCGACCCCGGTTCCTGCGCGAGGACCCCTCGGAGCTCCGACCTCAGCCGGTCCACGGCCCCGTAGAAAGCCAGGTGCTGCTGCGACGTCACCACGTTGAGGTCGAACACGACCGCGTCCGCGAGTTCCGCGACCTGCTCGGCCAGGGCGACCACGTACTGCCGGTCGAGGACGAATCCCCCGCCTTGCTTCTCGGCTGCGTCGTCGAGGAGTTCGAGCATCGTCCCATAACTTTGCAGGAGTTGCCGGAAACGCGTCGTCCGCAGTTTGAGGACCGTGACGGCATCGTCGCCGGTCCGCTTGCGAAAAATGTCGCTCAGCCACGACACCTGAAGGTCTCCCAGGTAGGATGAGGTCTGCTTGCCCCCGGCCGCGTTCTCCTGGAGTCTACAGCACGTACGACCGTGCCGCCCGAGGCGCGTCTGGCCGAGGGGCCGCCCCGCCGGCGGCCCGCTGTTACGCCCTGGGTTACGGCCGCCGGTGCGCGCGCCGCACGCCGCCGCGGGCAATGGGACCGTTCAGCCCCGGCCTAACCGACTCATTTGCCCTCACCTTATCGAGACCAGCAAGGGCTGGCAGGATCCTTGCATCACATCGCGCGAGTACTTGAGGAGTCTCTTGCCTGTCGCCCTGATTTCCCGCGGCACCATGTCAGGCGGCGAGACCCTGGCTCGCTGCCTCGCCGGGCGCCTGTCCCTCCGGCATATCTGCCGCGAGGACCTCATCGCCGTGTTGGACTCCCGCGGCGAGCATGCCAAGAGGGTCAGGGCGAGCCTGGACCGCGCCACCCGGGCGTACGACCAGTTCAGCCAGCTCCGGCGCCCGTACCTCATTCTCATGAGGTTTGCCCTGCTCGGTTTCATCCGCGAGGGCAATGTGGTCTACAGCGGGTACGCCGGCCACCTGCTGGTGCCGAAGACGCCGTGTTGCATGCGGATCCGCATCAGCGCCCCGATGCCCATGCGGATCAGGAAGGCCATGGAACGGCTGGGCCTCCCCGAGGAGGAGGCACGCGAACTGGTCCGCCGCGAGGACGACGACCGCGTGCGCTGGGCCCGGTTCATGTACGGGCGCGACATCCGCGACCCGCACCTCTACGATGTCTGGTTCTCACTCGACAAGATGTCGGTGGAGACGATCTGCGCCATGATCGTGGCGGGCTTGGCGGAGAAGCAGTACCAACTGGCGCCCGAGAACGAGCGGGTGCTCAACGACCTGTATCTCGGCACCGGCGTCGAGGCGGCGCTGGTGAGCGACTCCCGAACGCTCTCCCTGGAGATCGCGGCACGCTCGCAGGACGGCAACGTCCTGATCGAAGGGCCGTTCCTCGAAGACCACCAGCTCGCGGACGTCCTCGAAGTGGCCAGGGCCGTCGACGGCGTCCGGAGCGTGGAGTACCAACCCGGGTGCGTGTCGAGCTTCGAGTTGGCGCTCTGACCCCCAACCGCCGAGCAACAGGAGTCCGACAATGGCCAACGCAGAGAACCGCACCCCTCCACAGGCGCCACTCGACACGATCCAGAATCTGCTCACGCGGTCGGCTGCCGCTGAGGAGGCGCTGGTCGACTTGACGGCTTCCCAGAACGGCCTGCTCCAAGAATCGGCCCGGACCGGCGACAACCTGCTCGAGTTCACCTCCAGCACGGCGCACAATACGGAACGCCAGACCCTCATGGCGCAGGAGCGGACGGCCCTGACGCGGGAACAGACCCGCCTCTCCACCCGCAGCACGGAGCTTGCGAATATCCGCACGGACCTCGCCCACGAGCGCACCACCCTCGCCGGCCAGCGGACCGACCTGGCGGTGGGCCGCACCGAGTTGGCGCGCCGGCGCACCTCGCTCGCCGAGGGACGCACGGGCATGGCGCAGATGCGGACGAGCCTGGCCGAGGACCGCACCGGGTTCGCGAAGAAGCGCACCGACATGGCGGGGGAGCGCACCACGCTGGCATCGACCCGCACCGACCTGTCCCGGGAGCGCAGCCAACTCGCCCACGAGCGGACCGGCTACTCGGTGCGGCGGACCGAGCTGGCCCAGGACAGGAACACTCTCGCCACGGTGCGCACTCTCCGCGCCCAGGCCAGAACCCGGTTGTCGTGGCAACGGACCGAGCTGGCGCGGGAGCGGACGCACCTTGCCTTCGTGCGCACCGGGCTCGCGCTGCTCACGTTCGGCGTCGTCCTGTTCCGCTACTTCGGAGTCTCGTGGTGGAGCATCTTCGACGCGATTCTCGTGCTCGGCAGCTCCGCGCTCGTCGCCGCGGGGACCTCGGGCTACGTCAAGGCCCACCGCCGCGTGCGGACGCTCGAAAGCCTGCTGACGACGGACGAAGGGATGCGGGACCTCGGGCCAACGAGGACATCCTGACCGGCGCAGGATCGCTGGTGCGCCCGAACTTCCCGAAACTGGGTTCACGCCGCGGATCGCGAAAGGTCGCCGCCACGATGGACGTCACGATGCAGCCCGCCGCCGGCCGGTCGCCCGACGCACCGGCCGCTCGCCCCGGTGCCCCGCACGACCGCGAGGCCTCCAACCCAGCCGACCGGCTCCAGCGCGCCCAGCACGCCCTGCTCTCGCGCCGCCGCCTGAGCATCCGCTTGCGGCTGGTTGCCAGCCTCCTCTTGTGCTTCTGCCTGTGCTGCGCCTTTGCGGTCGCGGCGAAAGACCTCCTCGGCACGGCAAGGGGCAAATTCAACCTGCTACAGACGATCGAACGGCTGGACGACCGCATCCTGCGGGTTCGCGCCTTCGAGGACGAGGGCATCCTCTCCGGCGGCGACATCGACAAGGTGCTCGAGGGGACGCGCGACGCCGAGGACCTCTTCCGCAAGGAGGCGCCGGCCCTGCAAGCCGCGGACCGGGAGGTCCTCCCCGCCTTGCTCGTCCACCTGGGGACGTGCCGCCGGCTCCTGACCACCGTCACGGCGCAGGGTCGCGAGCGCGGCGGGTTCGGCGTTTTGACGCCGACCCAGGCCCTGGAGCTGCGCCACGCCGAGGCCGAAGCCAATCGGCTGCTGGAGGCGATGATCAGGCGCGAGCGCGTCTCGCTCAGCGCCATCTTCCGGCTCGCCGAGACGGGGCCCCTGGTCCTGGTCGGCGTCCTCCTCCTGCTGTTCGCGGCGATCACCTACTGCTTTGCCAAGGCGCTGGTGAACCCGATCCGCAGGTTCGAGGGGTACACGTCCAGGATCGCGGTCGGCGACTTCTCTCTCATCGGGCCGGCCCGGAAGTATCGCGACGAGTTCTCCGACCTCGCCGTGGCGGTCAACCAGATGCTCGCGGCGCTGCAGGAGCAGCAGAACCGCCTGGTGAAGGGCGCGCGGCTCGCGGTCGTGGGGACGATGACGTCAGGGATCGCCCACGAGCTCAACAACCCTCTCAACAACATCTCCATCACCGCGGAAACGCTGATGGAGGAGTCGACGACGCTGACCGACGAGGACAGGTGGCGCTTGCTCCAGGACATCTACTTCGAAACCGAGCGGGCGAGCGAGATCGTCAAGAGCCTGCTCGATTTCACGCGCCAGGAGAAACGAGAGATGGTCCCGCTCGAGCTCGGCGAGATCATCCTCTCGACGCTGAGGCTGTCGCAGAACGAGATGAACATCAACAACGTCACCGTCGCCTACGATGTGCCCCCCGACCTGCCGCGAATCCAGGGAGCCGCCAACCAGCTGCGGCAGGTCTTCCTGAACCTGTTCCTCAACGCCATCCAGGCGATGCCGAGCGGCGGGGTCCTCGGGGTGAGCGCGGCGGTCCGCGACGACAAGGGCGTCTGTGTCGAGGTCCGCGACGAAGGGGTAGGCATCCCCGCGGAGATCCTGCCCCGCATCTTCGATCCGTTCTTCACGACCAAGGAGCCGGGCAAGGGCACGGGCCTTGGCCTGTCCGTGAGTTCCAGCATCATCAAGAAGCTCGGCGGCGACATCCAGGTCGCCAGCGAGCTCGGCAAGGGCACGACGGTCCACGTTTGCTTGCCCAGAGCGGAAGAGCAATAATCCGCGAAGCCGTTCGGCCGCGGTTCGAGGGGGGACGATGCCGGATAATACGAGCGTCATGGTGCTGGACGACGAGCCGATCGTCGGAGACCGTCTGCGCCCTGCGTTGGCCAAGGGTGGCTTCGACGTCGAGATCTTCACCGACAGCACTGCAGCGATCGAGAGGCTCAAGCAGAAGGCCTTCGGCGTCCTGGTGACCGACATGAAGATGCGCGGTCCGAGCGGAATGGACGTGCTCCGCTTCGTCCGGGAGCACGCCCCGAACACTCAGGTCATCGTCATCACCGGGTACGCCACCATCGAGACGAGCCATGAGGCCAACGCCCTCGGGGCCTACCAGTTCGTGGCAAAACCATTCAAGATGAGGGAACTGGTCAAGCTGGTCGAGAAGGCTTCGAAGCTGGCGGCCTCGTAGCCGGAGCATCGTTTTCGCTCAGGCCGGGCACCATCGCGGCAGGAAGCAGCACCGTGAACGTCGACCCCCTGCCCGGTGCGCTCTCGACGCGGATGTCGCCGCCGTGCTGGCGCACGATCCCGAGGCTCACGGAAAGCCCGAGCCCGGTCCCCTTCCCCCGCGACTTCGTCGTGAAGAAGGGATCGAAGACCTTCGGCAGGACGTGGGCGGGGATGCCGCACCCGTCGTCCGAGATGACGACCTGCACGTACCCGGGCTCCCTGGACGCACCCGCCGCGATCGAAACGTGACCACCCTTGCCGACGGCGTCGAGAGCGTTCAGCAGGAGGTTGACGAAGACCTGGCTCAGCGACTGCCTGTCGCCGTGGATCGCGGGCAGGTTCGGGGGGACGTCGATCGCGATCTTGGCGCCGGACAGCTTGATCTGGTTCGCGGCGAGGCTCGCCGCTCCGCGCAGGACCTTGGCCAAATCCAGCCTCTCGGTGGTGATCTCGCCCTCGCGCGCGAAATCGAGGAGGTTGCGAACGATCTTCTGCGCCCGCGCGCCCTGGACCACGAGGTCGTTCACCATGTCGAGGCGCTCCTCGTCCGCAAGGCTCGCGTAGTCCTCCTTCAGCATTTCCGCGGTCAGCGTGATGTTGTTGATCGGGTTGTTCAGCTCGTGGGCCACCCCCGACGTGAGCGTCCCGATCGCCGAAAGCTTGTGCGACTGGACGAGCACCTCCTGGCGGCGTGCGAGCTCGCGCATCATGGTGTTGAGGGCCACCGAGAACGTGGAGAACTCGTCCCGGTACCAGCGCAACGGCGTCAGGGGCGTGAAGTCGCCCACGGCGATGCGCTGCGTCGTGGCCATGAGGCGGCTCAGCGGCCCCACGATCTGACGCGCGAGGAAGTTGGCGACGACCACCGAGAACACCAGGAGGAACGCCAGGAACGCGACCGGCAGGCGCTTGAACAGCGCCAGCGTGGCGTTGACGCTGGCGCGCTCCTTTTCGGCGAGTTCGAGGGCGAACGCCACCATCTGCGAACCGTGGTCCCGCAGTTCCGCCTCGATCGCCGGCCGCTCTGCCCGTCCGCGGGGGCGTGCGCGCCGATCCTGCGCCGCCAGCGGCCGCGATCAGGGCCTCGTAGCGGCCGAGGTGATCCCGCATCCTGCCCAGTTCGGCGGAGGTCACCACTTCGGCTGCGTCGGGCGCAACGGCGACAAGCAGGCTGCGCGCGTTCGCGATGTGGTCCTGCACATCCTGGAGGTTGCCGCCGTAGAGGAAGTAGTTCTTCTCGAAGCGTCTCGCCTGCTGGATTTCCATCGTGTAGCGGTCCGCGACCTCGAGGAACCGCAGCCTTCGCTCCAGGCGGGAAAGCATGATCCAGGCACCCACCGTCACGGCGATCGCGAAGACGATGAACGACAGGAACCCCAGCGCGAGGCGGGCGCGGATACCGAAGCTCGGCCGCTTGAGAAAGGCGCGCTCGACGCTCGAGGCGTCCGAAACCTCCGGCCCCGCATCGGGGAGACGCCGCTGGGTCTGTCGGCCATTGCAGGCCCCTAGGCCGGGTCGTCCGCAGCCGCGCGTTCGACCCCCGCAAACCCGAGGGCTTCGGCCGCTCGTGCGATCACGTCGCGGAGTTCCTGCGGTTTGAACGGTTTGGCGATGAAGTCGAACGCCCCCTTTGCGATTGCTTCGCGTGCCACCTCGACCGTGGCGTAGCCGGTGATCATGATCACCTTGGTCTTGGGCCACCGTCTCGAGCACGTCCTCGAGGACCTCGATGCCGTCGATGTCCTCCATGCGGATATCCGTCACCACGATGTCGAATCGCTTCGCCGCGACGCGCTGCAGCGCCGGGCCGGGGGCGTCGAAGACCTCGACGTCGCAACCTACCTTGGCGAGGGCGGGCTGAAGCCTCTTGCCCACGATCGGTTCGTCGTCGAGGACGAGGACCTGCAAACGGTCTTGCATCGCGCCTCCTTTCTCAGCTTTCGAGCCCGGGGTCGCTCACCTGGAGGGTGCTGTAGATCCGCCGCTGGGCGAGCCGGGCCCTCACCACGAGGAGCAGGATGAGCCCCGTGCCGCCGATGCCCGGCGGCGAAGAGCATCACCGTGCTCCCGACGTTGAACCAGGCATCGAGGTACGGGGCGAACCGGACGACACCCATTTGCCGCAGGTAGACGGGGATGGCGATCGCACGGCTCACCACGCAGAGGAGGATCACGCTCCCCATGACCAGCCGGATGAGAACCTCCTTGACCACCTTGGTGCCGTACGTCCCGACATAGACCCCCACGATCGAGCCCAGGAGCAGGAGAAACGTGAGCCGGAGGTCCACGAGCCCCTGGTAGGCGTAGCTGAGCGCCGCGAGCCCGCCGCCGAACATGGCGAGGAACAGCTCCGTCCCCGGCGCCACCGACGTCGGGACCCCGAAGAGATAGATCATCGCCGGCACTCCCACGAAGCCGCCGATGGCCACCGTGCCGTCCAGGTACCCCACGACCAGGCCCACGAGCACGACGAGCCACAACGAGACCCGGACGTCGGCGACCGGAAACGTGACGTAGGGCGGCAGGCGGAGGCCGGCCACGAAGTTGGCCGCCCGCATCGACGGGCCTTCCGCTTCCTTGGCGTCCCTGGAGCGCAGCGCGTCCCGCAGGATGAAGATCCCCACGGCCGTCAGCACGACGACGAAGACGAGGCTGATGTACAGGTTGGACACGGCGCTTCCACCTTCGCCCTCGGCACCGCCACCGGCGTGAAGCAGGCGGCCGTTGATCCAGACCGCCACCCGGACCGCGATGAGGGCCGGGACGACGAGGAAGATCGCCAGCTTCTTGTCCACGTTGCCGAGCTTGGCGTGCTTGAGGGAACCCATCAGGTTGTTCCCGAGCCGGTGCGCCACGTTGCTGCCGACGGCCACGACGCCGGAAATGCCGAGGTTCATCATGCCCGGCGTCATGAAGAAGGCCCCTCCGCTACCCGTGAACCCGCTGAGGACGCCTCCGACGAACCCGAGGAAGATCACGATCAGGGCGTTGCCAAGGGTCAAGGCCACGAAGCCGCCGCCGAAAAGTCCACCCATCGTTCCCCCTCGTTTCCTGGCGGAGCCGAGCCCCGGAAAAATCAGTCCAGCTTCATCAGCCTCAACACCGACGACGTCACGACCGCGTTCAGCCCGGCCGCCAGAGGAGCCAGCACGGCCACCAGCGCAACCGCGCCCCAGGGGTGCGCGCTGTGGACCGGCCCGGCCAGGACGTTCAGGACGGCCTCCTGGTGCGTGAAGACCCAGCGCGTACAGCCCCGCCATGAGAATCGCACTGACGGCGAGCTTGGCGATCTGGGCCGGACCGAACCGGAGCCGCGCCGCGAGCTCGGCGATGGGAATGACCGGGGCCTTGATGTGCTCGGCCAGGAAGTTCGTCAGCTCGCGCGTCATCCGGGTCCGGACGGCGCTTCCCTTCTTCAGGAAGAGGTCTCCGACGACGACGAGGCTGTATGGGATGTTGGGGTTGATCGCCGATATGAGGCGCTCCCTGCGACCCGCCACGCTCTGTCCGCCGCCCGATCGGCCCGAGTGCACCAGCATCGCCAGCGCGTCCTGAAAGGCGCGGTCGGAGTCGGAGACCGTCTCCAAAACGTCGTCCTCCACGCCGCCGGCGGCCGCCGGCTTCATGCCGCTCGTCGCCGACTCCGGCGCCCGGCCGTCGCCGACCTCTTCGACCTCATCGGGCCGGTAGCGCAGCAGCTCCACGGCCGCCCCCCAGCGCCGGGCCAGCTCGATCAGTTGGCCCGGGGTCGCGGCGCCGGAACGGAACTCCTCCTGGATCCAGAGGATGTTGGTGCTGGCGACGGTGCAACGGAGCTCCTGACACCCGGGAAGGTCGTGCAGGACCTCGGGGATGACCGATGCGAGCGCGGCCTGGCGGGGCATGTACGTGATCGTGACCACGCCGTCGTTCGATCGGACCGTCAGATCGGCCTCGGCCGAACGCTCGTCGAGCGCCAGCTTGATGCGGGCGCGAGCTTGGAGGAGGCGTTCCTCCATTGCCCTCCGGCTCGCCGGGGTCGGCCGGAAATCGGGCAGCTCGGCGATGCCGCAGACCGCCATCGCCGCGTTTTCGATGCTCAGGTGCTCGAGGTTGATGACGAGGTCGTAGCGGTGGAGGTCGTCCATGTCCACGCCGTGGACGAACTGCACCCACGACCGGATGTCGGCGTCGATGTCGCGCAGCAGGGTCTCGGCCTTCCCCCGCGACAGCTTGGTCCGCTGCACCACGGTGTCCAGGCGCTGCGTGCGCTCGGGGATCACGCGGACGCGAAGCACGTGCGACACGCCCGGGAGGAGGAAATGGCCGGCCCGCCCGTAATAGACCAGGTTGCCTTCGGCCGCCTTCTCGCAGATCGTCGCCGTCGCCACCGCCAGGTACCGCTCCTTGAGGCGGGCGAGACGCTCCCGCACCGCCGGCTTCTTGACCGTCGCGACCTCGAGCTTCCCGACCGGGATCCCGCACTCGTTCGCCTTCCCCACGACGTCGTCGCGACTCAGGAAGGCGTAGCCGAGCTTCTCGGCGAGGATGCGGGCAAGCCGCTCGCCGCCGCCGAATGGAACGCTGCAGACAAAGATGATCGGCATTCGCCCCCGCCTAACCTCCGCGCCGGTCGCGCCCCGGCCCCGTGGCCGCCTCGCGGACCGCCTGCGAACGTTCCCCGCGGTCGTCATCTCAGTGTCCCCCGCGCTTGAACAGGGTGCCCGCCAGCCAGCCGGCCGCCACCGCGATGAGGACGGTCAGGGCGCCATAGACGGCCGGCCGGCGGGCCGCCATCCTGGAGAGCGACTCCACCATCCCGGTCTTGCGCACGAACACGTCGTTGCTCTCCACCCCCAGCAGCCGGTCGTCGCCGAGGAAGTAGGTGGTGACTCGGTACCTTCCGTCGGGCGCGCACGCCGGGAGAGTGAAGGTGTGGTAGAAGGCGCCCTGGTCGTTCAGCCGGATGGCGTTGGTGCGCAGGCCGTACAGCTGTGCGCGCCGTCTGCAGCGCCCAGAAGCCCTGCACGACGCGCTCCGCCTCCCCTCGGCGGAGAGGCCCCGAGAGGCTCGAGACGCGGGCCCGGGCGGCGATCCCGTCAGGACCGACGACGACCCCGTAGGGCAACAGCAGCCGATTGCACGTCTTCGAGCACACCCGCGTGGCGGCACGCCGCGAGGCCTTTGCATGACGGGCAACTCACGTTGACCAGGTAGACCCCCGGCACCCCGCTCCAGCCGGTACTGCCGGACCCCCAGCCAGAACAGCGCCACCCGACCCTTCTCCAGGAGGCGCACCGAGCCGATCGGGGGGCCCTCCATCACCGCCAGGACGCAGCTCGTGCCGGCTACGGCCTGTCCGTACAGGAACAGGTCGCGCCCGAGAAACGTGGCCGAGATCTCCACGCGGCGAGGGTCGACCTCGGCGCGGGGTGGCGGAGGGCGCTGCGGCCGGCAATTGCCCCCAGCGCGGCGAGAGCGAGCAGGAGCCACACGTTAGTGCCCTCCGCCGCTGCTGGCGAAGTCGATGAGTTGCGCCGGCGGCGTCAGGAGTTGCACGAGCAGAATGGCCATGACGACGAGAACGATCAAGGCGAGGAAAACGCGGATCTGCTCCCCCCGCAGGCGGCGGCTGGCCATCACCCCGAACTGTGCGCCGATGACGGACCCGACGAAGAGCGCAACGGCCAGCATGACGTCGACCGTGTGGTTGGTGACGGCTTGTTGCCACGTGATGTTCGCCGACGTCAGAACGATCTGGAACAGGTCGGTCCCGACCGCCACCCGGGTGGGGATGCCGATGATGTAGATCATGGCCGGGAGCATGATGAAGCCGCCGCCGACCCCCAGGAACGCGGCGAGCACGCCGACGAGAAAGCCGGCGGCGACGGGAAGGATGGCGGAGGTCTTCAGGCCCGACCTCGGAAAACTTACCTGCAACGGCAGGCGAGCGAACAGGACCGTGAGGGCGCCGCGGGGCGGCTCCCCGGTCTGCGCCCTGACTGCGCCAGGCCCGCATCCCTTCACGGAGCATGGTGAGGCCGATCAGCCCGAGCACGAGGACGTAGGTCAGCTTGAGAAAGAAGTCGAAGTTGCCGAGGCTGCGAAGCACGTGGACGAGTTGGACGCCGGCGAACCCGCCCGTCCAGCCCCCACCGACGATGAACAACCCCATCTTGAAGTCCACGTTGCCGATCCGCGAGTGCGAGAGGGCTCCGGAGGAAGCGCCGGCCGTGATCTGGGCCGCATCGGTCGCCGCCGCCACGGCGGCGGGGATGCCCGAGAAGATGAGCAGCGGCGTCATGAGGAAACCGCCCCCGACACCGAACAGGCCGGAGAGGAACCCCACCAGCGCCCCCATCCCCGCGATGAGGAGGGGGTTCGCGGCCACCTGAGCGACCGGGAAGTAGACTCGGAAGCGGTCGAGGAGGGTTCGGGTCTGAAGGGGGCCGTCCTGGTGCCGCACCTTGGCGATCATGGCTGCCGTTACATCGAGGTGGCAGGCGTGACAGGTGTGCTCCAGGTTGGCCGAGCTGAGGGTCGACCGAGGGTCACTCGCGGGGAGGATCTGGTGAGCGCCATGGCACGCCGGGCAACCCGCGACATCCGACATGCCGTGGAAGCGTGCAATGCCGTGGAACGTCGCTTCGAACCCCTCCACCGCAGCCGAGGGCAGGGTGGTGCGACGGAGCAAATCGGGGTCGTCGTGGCAACGCGCGCAGGTCAGGGAGATCCGTCTCGCGAAGTCGCTCCCGGCATCCGGGCCGACCGGCAGCACCGTGTGGCTGCCGTGGCACGACACGCAGGTCGGGGAGAGACCGTCCCCGGCAGCCGCGCCGCGGCCGTGCGAGCTCGCCTGATAGGCCGCGAGCTGGGCTTGGTGACAGCGGCCGCAGGAGGTCGGCACGTCCTTGGCGCTCACCGTCGAGACACGATCGCCGGGAGAGGGGCGTGAACCGGAGCGATGGCATTCGCCGCACGACAGGCCGGCGTGGACGCCTTGAAGCAGCGCCGTGGCGGGCGCGGTGGGCGCCGCCGCGAAAGCGCGGGCCGCGACCGCCAGGGCGAGGACAACCACGACTGCGAGCGCGAGCGGGCGCCGGCGTGCGGCGACCTGGCGCCCACGCGTGTGGCCGTCCGTGCGCGGGAGGTTTGCGTGCGCCGCGTGCCTCCAGCAGCTTTTCATGCGGACGGAGGAAGCAAGTCTTGCGCCTTGATCGTAAGCTGTTGCAATTGATGACGTTCCATTCAGCAGGAGGGATGCTGGAAGGGTCCCCGTTACCGATTCTTCCCACGGCGCTGGCGTCTCACCCTGCGGCACGGCCGTATCGTCTTCATTTTGAGACTTTTACGGCCATCCCACAAGTGTTACTGAGAAGAAATGCGACGGTAACCCGAACCGATGGAAGAGTTGAGACCATGACGTCCGGGACGGGTTGCCCAAAGAAGACCAACCCCGCCGGCGACCGGCGGGGTTGGTGTTTCGGCTGAGGCGGGTCGGGTTCAGATGAACAGGGGAGCGAGCACCAGTGTGATCGTGGACAGCAGCTTGATCAGCACGTGCAGCGAGGGGCCCGCGGTGTCCTTGAACGGGTCGCCGACGGTGTCGCCCACGACCGCGGCGGCGTGCGTCGGGTTCTTGGTCTTCTTGCCGTCCGGCCCGGTCAGGTACTTGCCCCCGTGGGCGCCGCTCTCGATGTACTTCTTCGCGTTGTCCCACGCCCCGCCGCCGTTGTTGAGGAACAGCGCCATCAGGATGCCGACGATCGTCCCGACCATCAGCAGGCCGGCCACGGCCTCGGCCGCGATCAGCTTGTCCTGCGGCGTGATGAAGGCCCGGAAGATCAGGCCCACGCCGATCGGCGTCAGGACGACGAGCAGCCCGGGCGCCACCATCTTGCGCAGCGCCGAGCGCGTGACGATGTCCACGCACGTCCCGTAGTCCGGCTTGAAGTCCGCCGGGAACTGGATGATGTCGTTGATGCGCGGCAACTTCGCGTACTGCCTCCGAACCTCCTCGATGATCGCCTGCGCCGCCTTGCCCACCGCCCGGATCGCCATCGACGAGAACAAGAACACCAGCGTCGCGCCGAGCAGCGCGCCGACGAACACGACCGGGTTGGCGAGGTTGACCGCGTGCATCGGCTGCCCCGCGTACTGCGCCACCTCGTCCATGTACGCCTGGAACAGCAGGAACGCCGCCAGCGCCGCCGACCCCACCGCGTACCCCTTGGTCAGCGCCTTGGTGGTGTTGCCCACCGCGTCCAGCCGGTCGGTCTTGCGCCGCACGTCCTCCGGCTGCTCCGACATCTCGACGATGCCCCCGGCGTTGTCCGTGATCGGCCCGAAGGTGTCCATCGCCAGGATGTACGCCGCCGTCGCCAGCATGCCCATGGTCGCCACCGCGGTGCCGAACAGGCCCCCGTTCATCCCCGAGGCGGCCGGAAACGCCGACTTGCCGAGGAAGTACGAGTCGAGCAGCGCCGCGCCCATGACCAGCGCCGGCATCCACACGCACTCCAAGCCGACGCCGACGCCCGCGATGATGTTGGTCGCCGGACCCGTCTTCGACGCTTCCGCGATCGACTGCACCGGCCGGTACTGGTACTCCGTGTAGTACTGGGTGATGTAGACGAACGCCACCGAGGTGAGCACGCCGACGATGCCGCACAGGAAGAAGTGCCACCACGCGTCCGGCGCCGCCGGCGAGTTCAGCAGCCAGTACGTCGCCCCGCCGAACGCCGCCATCGCCAGCACGACCGCGAAGTAGTACCCCCGGTTGAGCGCCTGCATCGGGTCGAGCTTCTCGTCCTTGTCCATGTGGACCATCATGATGCCCACGATCGAGGCGACGATCCCGAACGCCCGCGCGATCAGCGGGAACATCATGACGCCGATGATGCCCGCGGAGAACCCGAAGTTCGCCTTCTCCGCCGCCGCCGCCAGCGACGCGCCCAGGATCATCGCGCCGATGTTCTCCGCCGCCGTCGACTCGAACAGGTCCGCGCCGCGCCCCGCGCAGTCCCCGACGTTGTCGCCCACCAGGTCCGCGATGACGGCCGGGTTGCGAGGGTCGTCCTCCGGGATGCCCGCCTCGACCTTGCCCACCAGGTCGGCCCCGACGTCCGCCGCCTTGGTGTAGATGCCGCCCCCCAACTGCGCGAACAGGGCGACGAACGAGGCGCCGAACCCGTACCCCACGATGAGCAGCGGGATCTTGGTCGGCTCGACGTTGCCGAACTCGTTGACGATGGCGAACAGACCGCTGACGCCGAGCAGGCTCATCGCCACGACCAGCAGGCCCGAAACCGCCCCGCCCCGCAGCGCGATCCGCAACGCGTCGTTGAGGCTCGACAACGCCGCCGTCGCCGTCCGAATGTTGCTCCGGATCGAGACCCACATCCCCACGTACCCCGCAAACACCGAGCACAACGCCCCGAAGCACGAACGAGAGGGTGATCCACGAGGCCAGCTGCAGCGAGCTCCCCACCGGGTCGAACTCCCGGTGGCTGCGCACCAATCCGTACCCCAGGAACAGGAGCGCCGCAAACACGATCGCCAGCATCAGGATCGTCCGGTTCTGCCGGCGCAGGAACGCCTCCGCCCCTTCCTTGATGGCGTTCGAAATCCTCTGCATCGCCGCGCTGCCCGTCGAAAACCTCAGCACCCACCGCGCCAGATACGCCGCAAACAACAACCCGAACACCGAAAACCCGATCACCAGAAGAATCAGTTCACCCGTGCCATTCATACGCGCTCTCTCCTCCCCTAAAAGCCTCCCACCGCTCCGCCGTCTCAGCTCACCACCGTCCACGAACACGCGACTCGACCCACGCCGCCGGGACGCGGGCCGGGGTCGCCCCCGGCCCGTGCCCGTTCCGGTTGGCACCGCGCTAGGTCTTGGCCGCGCCGGTGGCGTGGCCGTGCAGCTTGATCTCCACCTTCTTCTCGAGGGTGTCGTAGTACTCCTTGAGGATGGCGATGACCTCCGGCTTGGAGAACTCCGGCGGTACCGGCTTGCCCTCGCTCATCAGCTTGCGCAGCAGCGTGCCGGAGAGCAGCAGGCGGGCGCCGCCCTTGTAGTTGCCGTTCTCGTCGATCACCGCCTTGCGACTCGTGCGGGCAGGTCTTCATCGAGGCCATGCTGCCGCACTCGAAGCAGTAGAACGTCCAGTCGAGGGGAAGCGGCTTGAGGGCGAGAGCGTCGGAGGGGATCTCGTGGAAGATGGTCTGGGCGTCGAACGGCCCGTAGTAGTCGCCGACGCCGGCGTGGTCGCGGCCGACGATCAGGTGCGAGCAGCCGTAGTTCTGGCGGAACACGGCGTGGAGCAGAGCCTCGCGGGGGCCGGCGTAGCGCATGTCGAGCGGGTAGCCGGCCTGGATCACGCGCTCCTTGCGGAAGTACTTGTTGATCAGGGCGTCGATCGCCTTGACCCGAACGTCGGCCGGGATGTCGCCGGGCTTCAGCTTGCCCACGAGCTGGTGGATGTACACGCCGTCGCAGACTTCGATGGCGATCCAGGCCAGGTAGGCGTGGGAGTTGTGCATCGGGTTGCGGAGCTGGAGCGCCGCCACGGTCGTCCAGCCGCGCTCTTCGAACGCTTTCCGCGCCTCGGCGGGTCTCTGGTAGAGGCCCTTGAACTGCGTGGGGAAGTACGACTCCGAGAGCACCTTGACGGGGCCGGCAAGATTGACTTCGGCCTGCTCCATCACCATCTTGACGCCGGGGTGCGCGGGGTCTTTGGTCCTGAAGATCTGCTGGCACTCGTGGTCCTTGTCGATCGTGTACTTCTCCGTGACCTTCATGGTCGCCATCAGGGTGTCGGTCTCGGTGTCCCAGAGGGCGACCTCCTCGCCGATGGCGATCGAGTCGGCCAGGGCCCTCGTCGGCCGAGAGGGTGATCGGGATCGGCCAGAACAGGTTCTTCTTCGAGGGCATGCGGTACTCGTCGCAGACCCCCTTCCAGTCGTCGTGGCCCATGAACCCGTCGAGAGGCGTGAAGCCGCCGATCCCCATCATGATGAGATCGCCGGTTTCGCGGCTGGTCAGGGGAACCTTCTTCAGCTTCTCGGCCTTGCGAATCTCGCCGGCCAGCGCCGCGCCCTCGAGGAGCAGCGGCTTCAGAGTTGGACTGCCATGCGGTGGGACCAGTTTGCTCATGACACGCCTCCCTTTTCCGTCAA
This sequence comes from uncultured Acidobacteriota bacterium, assembly GCA_963727205.1. GTDB lineage: Bacteria > Acidobacteriota > Thermoanaerobaculia > Thermoanaerobaculales > Thermoanaerobaculaceae > RBG-13-68-16. The sequence continues at coordinate 37,959 of CAVSFQ010000004.1, forward strand.
CTTTGTCTCGGCATCCGTCGCGGCGGCGATCCCGCCGCGAACCCAGGTCTCGGGCGGCCCCACGATGATCCGCCGAAGACCGGCCCCGTCGCCCAGGGTCGCCGACCTCGCGTTTGCACTCCCTCGACGTTGCACTTTTCGGCGACTTGCAAGAGTTGTACCAGATTTCACAGGGTGATTTCACCGCCTGGATGTGGGGTTCCCCGGGCACAGAGCGGCGGCCGCGGGAACGGGGGGTAACAGACCCACCCGGCCGTTACCGGGTCGTGACACCCCCCATGCCGTGGACGCCCGCCGGGGAGGTTCGGTGGACCGCACGCCGTCAGCTCAGCTTCGTGTCCATCCCGGTCATGCGGACGTGGACCAGCGCCAGGGTGCGGTACAGCATGTGCGCGAACTTGGAATAGGGGAAGGTCAGGAAGAGGGTCGTCACGACTCCGAGGTGGACGACGTAGAGCGTGAGCCCGAGGCTGGCGTCGCCCATCAACCGGGTGAGCTCGACCGCCGTGCCGGTGAGCACCACGAGCACGACGACGCCGAGGAAGAAGGTGTCGAACGCGTTGGACGCGCCCGCGACCTTGGCGTCCCCGAGCCGGTTCCCGACCAGCAGCGCGATCCCGATCAAGAGGAGCACCATCGAGAGGTTGCCGAGGATCTTGTAGGGGTGGGAGAGGGCGAGCGGCATGGCGAGGTGTTGGATGTAGATCCCGACGATCAGCAGTCCGGAGGTGACCGCGGCGCCGGCGAACCCCCACATCAGGGTGAGGTGGCCGAGCCGGCGCGGCTTGGCCGTCCCGCAGACGCCGAACCGCTTGTGGGTTGCGATCTCCCCCAGCACCGGCCACAAGCTCACGATGAACGAGCCCTGCCGCGAACCGTTACAGCCCAGCAGGCCCCAGAACCGCCACCCGCTCACCCCTGCGGCCAGGATCACCCAGGCCGCCACCGGGAAGAAGACGGAGTAGATGAACAGGTGGGGCACGAGCTGCTCGTACGCCCAGTTCTGGGGCAGTCCGGCCGGGACCGCGAGGTGGCCGGTGGCGGCCAGGAGCGCGACCCAGAAGGCGATCGGAAGGCCGAGGAGCAGGAGCCAGCTCGACCGGGCGGCGCCGACCAGCCGGCCGATGAACCCCGGAAACGCGAGCCCCTCGATGACCAGCGAGCGGACCACCCCGACCACGTCGCCGGGCTTGGCGTCCCGCGGGCAGCGCACGGTACAGTCGTTGCACTGGTGGCACAGCCAGACCGCAGGGTCGGCGGCGAGGCGATCCGCGAGGCCCCACTGGGCCCACAGCATGAGCCGGCGCGGGAACGGCGCCTCGTCCGGCGCGAGCTCGCACACGCCGGAGCATGTCGCGCACTGGTAGCAGCGGCTCGCGGCCTCGCCGCCGCGACGGCGCAACGCCTCGCGAAAATCCTGGGAAGGCAGCAGGGTCGGAATCGCGGCCATCGTCCAGCCTCCCTCAGAAACCCTTCATCGGGTTCGGACCGAGCTCCTCGATCGTGGCGGCGAACTCGTCGAGGACCTCGGGGATGCGGGCGAACTCGTCGTGCGCCAGCTCGACCACCCGGATCCTCTCCGGCTCGAGCGCGAGCCGCTGCAGCGTCTCCTGGACGTTGCCGAGCCGGGTCTGGGCGAGCTGGGAGCCGCGCACGTAGTGGCACTGGTAGTCGTCGCCGGACTTGCAGCCGATCAGGATCACGCCGTCGATGCCGCGCGACAGCGAGTCGGCGATCCACACGATGTTGGTCGAGCCGAGGCAGCGGATCGGGATGACGCGAACCCAGGGGTTCCAGCTCATCCGCTGACCGGCTGCGATGTCGAGAGCCGGCAGGGCGTCGTTCTCGCAAAGCAGGGCGAGGATGCGGGGCTTCTCCTCGGACTCCTCCGGGACGCTCATCGCCTTGATCATGCTGGCCACGGCATCGACCGAATAATCGGGGAAGGAGATGATCCGCTCCGGACAGGCGCCCATGCAGATCCCGCACCGCCGGCAGCGCAGCGCGTTGAGCTGCGGCGTGCCCTTCGCGTCCTCGTTGAGGGTGCCGAACGGGCACTCCTCGGTGCAGCGCTTGCACTGGGTGCAGCGCTGCAGGAAGAAGTCGGGGATGCGCGATGTCGCCGGCGCGCGGGTGGACGGCCTCGCCGCGGGCCGCGGCGACGATGCACTGCACCGCCTTCATCGCCGCACCGGCGCCATCCTCTTCCGCCTGGCCGGCGTCCATCGGGGCGTGAACGGTGCCGGCGGCGTAGATCCCGGTGCGTCTCGTCTCATAGGGGAAGCAGATGAAGTGGGAGTCGGGGAAGCCGTAGCGCAGCGTCGGCAGGTCCGGCCCCTGGCGGTAGTCGAGGTTGAGGATCTCGGTGCCCTGGTGGCCGGCGTACTGGGCCGCGACCTTGCGGGCCTCCTCGCGCTGGATCTCGCTCTCGCCGGTTTGCGAGCGCTTGACGGCGTCGGTGTGGATGCGGATCGCCTCGCCGTCGGCGGAGTTCGGGACCAGACCGACGGCGAGCACGACGAGATCGGCGTCAAGAACCGTGCCTTCGCCCAGCAGCGTGTCGCGCAACGCCACCTGGAGATGGCCGTTGCCGCTCACCGCGGCCACCTCGCCACGGGCGAAGAGCGAGCCGGGTTGCTGCTGGACCGCGAGGTAGAAGCGCTCGAGCTGCCCCGGCGTCCGCATGTCGCGGTAGACGACGGCGGTCTCGACATCGGGGTGGGCGCGGTGGATGGTCGCGACCTGCCGCAACGTGGCCGAGCAACAGTCGGCGGAGCAGTAGGGCAGGTGCTCGGGATCGCGGGAACCGGCGCACTGGACGAACACGACGCGCTGCGGCACGGCGCCGTCCGAGGGGCGCTTGAGCCCGCCGCCGGCGAGCATGGCGTCGAGCTCGGGCGCGGTGATCACGTTGGGAGAGGAGCCGTAACCGAGATGGCCGAGCTTGCTCGCGTCGTACGGGCGCGACCCGGTCGCCTGGACGATGGCGCCGGCGGTGAGCGTGACCTCGCCGGCGGGCGTGGCGAGCTCGACGTGGAACTGGCCCGGCTGACCCGTGATCGCCTTGACCGTCGAGGAGGCGAAGATCCGCACCCCGGCGTGGGAGGAGAGCTCGGCGATGAGCCGCGGGAGATGGTTGTCGTGGAGCGAGTCGTACGGCGGCCGGTCGGGCACCAGCCCCTCGACCGCAGCCAGCGAGCCGCCAAGGGCCGCGGCCTTCTCGACCACGACCACCGGGTGCCCGAGGTCGGCGGCGGTCCGGGCCGCGGTCAGGCCGGCGAGGCCGCCGCCGACCACCAGCACGGTCGCGCTCGATCGTCTCCGCCAGCGGCTTCGCCAGGCCGATCTTGGACAAGCGCGCGTAGCCCATGCGGAGGAGGTCCTCCGCCAGCGTCTGGGTGTCCTCGTCGCCGGCCGGGTGGGACCACACCACCTGTTCGCGCAGACTGACCCGCCCGACCGCGTGGCGGGCGGGTCGAAGGCGAACGCCTCCGTCTTGGCGCGGGCGGAGCAGGCGGCGAGCAGCGCCCCGCCGATCGTGCCGGATTCCAGGGCCGCGCGGATCTCGCCTACCGCTTCGGGGGCGCACAGGCACGGGCTGGTCTGACAGCTGGCGGCGCCCAACTCGCCGGCAAGCGCCGTCAGGCCTTCCGCCTTGAGGGCATCGCCGATGCCGCAACCGGTGCACAGGAAAACGCCGAGCCGTTCCATCTACGCTCTCCTTCCCGCTGCGATGCACGCCCGGGCCGCGGCGCCCGTGGCGTCGCGCACGCTGGCCGCGACGTCCTCGGGCCGGTGCGCGACGCCCGCGACCGCGACGCCCGGCTTCTCGACGCCGAAACCGTCGTCGTCGCTGGAGAGGCCGAACAGACCCGCGCCGGCGCCGAGGCTGGGGACCATGCCGGTGGCCAGGACGACCAGGTCGGCCTCGGCGTGCACGATGCGGCCGCTCTCGACGTCCTCCACCCGCAGCGCCAGGACGCTGGCCGCGGGGCTCGACCTTCGCGACCTTGCCCTTGACGAGGTGCACGCCCTCCATGGCCGCCACCTGGGTCAGCATCTCCTCGTTGCGCCCCGGGGTGCGGCGGTCGATGTAGTAGATCGTCACCTCCGCGTCGGGGAGTTGCTCCTTGACGTAGATCGCCTGCTTGAGCGAGGCCAGGCAACAGACGGCCGAGCAGTAGGCGAGGTGGTTGACGTCGCGGGAGCCAGCGCACTGCACGAACGCCACCCGCTTGGGCGGCTGCTGGTCGGAGGGGCGGAGGATCTTGCCGCCGGTCGGTCCCGCGGGCGCCGCCATGCGCTCCATGTGGACGTTGGCGATGACGTCCGGCGACAGCCCGCCGCCGAGCTCCGGCAGCCGCTCGATCGGGTACGGATCCCATCCGGTCGCGACGACCACGGCCCCGACGTGCACGATTTCCGTGCGCTCCGCGGCGTCGAGATCGATGGCGTCGTAGGTGCAGGCGTCCTTGCACGCTCGGCACCCCTCGGGGCACGCCTGCCGGTCGAGGACGAACCGCTTCGGCCACGCGTTGGGGTGGGGAAGGCGGATCGCCGGGACCTCGGCCATCCCGAGGTTGAAGGCGTCCTTGACCTTGGCCGGACACACGCCGCTGCAGGCGCCGCACGCGGTGCAGCGTTCGTTCACGTACGCCGGGGCATGAGTGACGGTGACCTCGTAGCCGCCGTCGCTCTCCCGGCAGCCGGTGACCCTGGCGCGCGTGACGACGCGGACGCGCGGGTTGCGCTCCAGCCGCCCCGTGTTGATCTCCATCCCGCACGAGGGCGGGCAGAGCTTGGGGAAGTAATGGTGGTTGCGCAGCACGCGCCCGCCGACGCTGGCGTCGCGTTCCACCAGCACGACCTCGCGGCCGGCTTCGGCGGCCTCGAGGGCGGAGGTGATGCCGGCGATGCCGGCGCCCACGACCAGGAGGGGTCGGGATTGCTGTCCAGTCATGGCTCGCTCGCTTTCCGGATCGTCATGGTGGGCTCGCCGAAGAGGGCAAACCGAAGCCAGCGAAAGGCGAAACGCAACAGGGCCCGGTCGTCGCGGCGGATCTCCTCCACCGCCGCGGCCTCGAGCTCGAAGCGCTGCAGGAAGCTCGAATCGAAGACGAAGCGGCGGAAGGTGTCGAGGTCGTAGCACGCGGTGAAGAAGAGCTCCATCCGCTTGGGATCGAGCTGCCGGCCGCCGATGAACCAGGGATGGGAGACCAGCTCGCGGAAGTCCGCTTCCATCTCCTCCTGCTCTTCCACGCGCTGGTCGGCCCGCCAGCTTTCCACCGTCCACGTGCGCCCGCCCTCGCGCCCGAGGCAGAAGTCGTCCTCGAACAGGAAGTAGAGGGGCTTCGGTTCCACGCCCGCCCGCGCCGGCGGGACAGCCATCCCAACCGGGTACATCCGGCACGCCCACGGACGGTCCTCGTAGACCGTGCAGCCGGCGGCGCCGACGAACGGGCAACGCTTCTCGGGCTCCTCCCCCATGCGCAACATCAGCACGGGGAGGTGGAGGTCCTTGGTGATCGGGGCGAGGGTGTGGCGGTCGAGGAACTCCCCCGAGCTGAGGCCGAGGCGACGGGCCAGCCGCAGCACGTCGACGGGCGTGAGGAGGATGTTGACGTCCGCGCAACAGCGGTTGAAGCAGGGGACGCCGGGATGACACGCGAAACAGAACTCCTCCTGGCCGGCGAGTTGCTTCTGACGACGCAGCATCTCGGGTAATGCGGACACCTCTGCGTTCATGACTGGCTTCCCTTCTCCCCCTCCGGATCGGGGATCACGTCGCCGCCGCCAACCTTGTCGACGGCGACGTCACCCTCGATGATGCGGTCGCGGAGCGCGTGTCGCGACCAGACCGGGATCGGCGAGGCCTGCCCGCTGGCCGGGCTGAGCCGGTACCGATAGGAGGACCTCACGCCGTAGTGCTCCTCCATCCAAGCCCAGCCCCGGGCGAAGTACGGGCACTCGTCGTTGAAGCAGGCGAGCTGGAACGTGCCATCCCACCCGCCGTCGTCCGGCAGGCTGAAGGGGACGAGCGGCTCGCCGCAGTGCGGGCAGGACGGGGCTGTCTTCGGAATCACGATCACCTCAGGGCGTGAGAAGTCCCCGGGCGCCGTGCGGCGCCCGGGGTCGTTCGGAATCGTACCTCAACCGCCGAGCAGTTCGTGCTCGCCGGGCTTCGTGAAGACGTGGACGATCGGCTTCTTGGTCATCTCCCACTCGTTGGTCGTGGGGTTGAGCTTGCAGTTGACGAAACAGTGCCAGTTCGTCTCGTCCATCTTGGGCTTGTCGGAGCGGAAGTAGTACCCGGGCCAGCGAGTCTCCTCGCGGAACATGATCGAGCGGACGTGGGCCTCGGCCTGGTACATGCGGTGGACGTTCTCCCAGCAGCGCATCAGCTCGTGGAGGTCGGCGGCACCGAGCTTCGCGGAGTCTTCCTTGAGGAATGCGAGCAGCTCGAGGCCCCGCTTGAGCAGCGCCTCGGAGGTGGTGAACTGCGTCGTGACCCCGCCCGCGTACTCGTCCATGAGCTTCTGGAGCCGCATCTGGAACATCTTCGGCCGGATGTAGTTGGGGTTCACGTCGGCCTGTGTGGTCGCGTCCTTGAACTGCTGGAAGGTCTCGAACGGCCGATAGGTCTCGGCCTTGAGGGCCTCGACCCTGGCAGCGTCGAGCGCCGCGGCCGGGGCTTCTCGTTGACGATGTAGCGGATCGCGGACTTGGCGGCGATCCTGCCCTCGGCGTGAGAGCCGGAGGAGAACTTGTGCGACGAGGCGCCGGACGCGTCGCCGGCGCAGAAGAGGCCGCGCACGGTCGACATGTTCTCGTAGCCCCAGAAGTACTCCGCGGGCGCCAGGTCCTCCGGACCGGACACCCAGGCGCCGGAAGCGCCGGAGTGGGAGCCGATGAAGTACGGCTCGGCGGCGGCGATCTCGGAGGGCTTCTCCTCGGGGGAGGTGTTGGTGGCGGCCCACAGGATCGCCTGCGAGATCGTCATGTCGAGGAAGTCCTCCCACGCCTCGGACTCGAGCTCCTTCAGCTTCTTCTTCGCGGCCTTGTCGTCGCCGGAGCCCGCTGCGATCTTCTGGATCGCTTCCTCGGTGCGCATGAGGATCGGGCCCTTGCCCTCCATCACGTCGAGCAGCATCAGGTAGTTGCGAAGGTTGGCCGGGACCGGCTTGACGTGCCCGTACGGCAGCCAGCTTCTCCAGCTCGGGCTTGCGCGTCTCCATGTAGTTCTCGCCCAGCGCGTTGGTCGCGCGGGACTTGAACAGCAGGAACCAGGCGCCGACCGGCCCGTAGGCGTCCTTGAACCGGACGGGGATGAAGCGGACCTCCTGGCAGGTCATCTCGGCGCCGGCCTTGAGGGTGAAGAACGTCGACGCGCCTGCGTTCCACGGCGGATACCAGGCGCGGCCCTGGCCCTCGCCGGAGGACCTCGGCTTGAAGACGTGCACGGCGCCGCCCATCGCGGTCACCACGGCCTTCGCCTTGAAGACGTAGAACGTGTTCTCGCGGACCGAGAAGCCGTAGGCGCCGGCGCAGCGCTCGCCGTCCATGATGGGGCCGACGATGAAGACGCGCTCGTAGATGTTCTCCTTGCCGATCGCGTTCTTGGCCGCTTCGGCGACCACGACCTTGTACGACTCGCCGTTGATCATGAGCTGCCAGCGGCCCTCGTGCACGTAGGCGCCCTTCTCGTCCTTCCAGATCGGCAGGCCCCACTTCTCGAACAGGTGCACGGTGGAGTCGACGTGACGGGCGATGTTGGCGACGAGGTCCTCGCGGGTGACGCCCATGAGGTCGTTGCGCACGTAGTCCACGTAGTCCTTGATGGTGTTCTGGCCGTCCTTCAGGCCGACGTACTGGTTGATGGCCGACAGGCCCATGGCCACGGCGCCGGAGCGGTCCACGGCGGCCTTGTCCACCAGCGTCACCTTGAGGCCGTGCTGTTTGGCCCAGTACGCGGCTTCCACGGCGGCGCCGCACGCCGCCATGCCGCCACCGAGGATGAGGAGATCGGTCTCGACTTCGACAGTTTTGAAGTCAACCATGTCCGCCCCCTTTACGCCTTGGTCCACACGGCGGGCAGGCCGAGGGATTCGGGTTCAGTGAACAGAGTCGGGCTATCCAGGTTCGGGGCGTTGTCCCAGCCGCCGGCCGGCTTGGCCTGGCCCTCGGGGGTAGTCCGGATGGGGAACTTGAAACGCTTGAGGGTGCCGTTGCGGAACTTCACCGTCCACATGATGCTGTCGGTGGACCGCAACGGGACGACCGAGGCGCCCATGGGGACGAAGTCCGCGTAGCCGCGCACGTCGATCGCCTGGGTCGGGCAGATCTTGACGCAGTTGTAGCACTCCCAGCACATCTCGGGTTCCTGGTTGTAGGCCTTCATGGTGTCCTTGTTGAGGACCATGAGGTCGTTTGGACAGATGAACTGGCAGGCAGTCTTGTCGAGCGCCTTGCACCCGTCGCACTTTTCCGGGTTTACGAAACTGGGCATATGTTTCCTCCTTGGTGCCTCGAGGGATCGTTGCGTTTCTTGGTGGGGGTTCCACCAACAAGGGCTGGCGTCTATCGTACGCTCGTGCGACCACCTCCCATTCCTAGAATTTTCAAACCCGCTCGGAGTTCTCCACCGCTGCCAACCTGAAGCAAGTCGTGTGCCATTTTTACTCCGTTCATGTAAAGCCATACTGGAGAGAGAGAAACGCCTCCAGGCCGGGGCCGGGCGAACCGGCCCGGGAAACGGGGCCCACGGGCCGCGCGCCGGGGCAACTACGTCAAAATGGTGAAGTTGGCGAGGCACTGGCGGCTGTTACGTTTCGGAAACGGTTACCGTGCCGTGACGGTCAAACCGGGGGTTCGAATCCCACCTTAACCTCTTGAAAACCCTTCGGCTCGGGAGCATCTGCCGCCGCGGCCGGAACGTGCGTGGGGGATGGCGCCGGCCCGATTCGTCGAGCACCCGCGGGTCTTCGTCCGGCCTCCCAGTCCGCGCGGAGGAGCGCGTCGAAAACTGCTCCGAGCCCACCGACGGCGTCTCCTTCGCCCACCACCCACTCCCGCGGCGTGCGACGCGTGTTCGGCACTGACCGCCACGCCCTGGCGCGGGACCTCCACACCGCGGCGGCTGCCGCCCGCAGGCCGGGATCCCCACCCCGGTCGCGTGATCGGCGTGGACGTGCTCGATGAGACTTTGGCGCCCGGCCGCCGGTCGAGCCGACCCAGGCCGTGGACTACGGTCCGCTCGCCGCGGTGGTGACCGACGACGCCCGCGCGCAACGCCAGCCCACCTCTCGACGAGCGCCGCCTCGACACCGCGATCGCCAGCGGGCGCGCAATCTCCCGCGGCTCGTCGCACGTGGAAATCTGAGAAAGCCGCCGCGGCGACGGGCGAATCGCGTGACGTGCCCCGTGGGCCGCGTGTTACCGATCCGACACCCGCGCCTCCGTCCGGCTCTGTGCTTGAAAGTGCATGCGCTTGACGCTGCAACGCCATCCGCACCACGACTCCACTGGCACGGCAATTGCTCTGAGGCAGGTAGCGCCTCGTGCCGGCTCACACGGCCGGCCAATTCGGGGCAATTCGAGAAGGAGGACTTGCGAATGAGGAAGGGTGGAGTCTTGGCAATCGCGGGGCTTGCGTTGACCGCACTCTGCGGGACGCGCAACGCGGCCGCGGCGGACGAGAAGAAGGACCCGCACGCGTTGAAGGCCGTGTACAACAACGGGTTCAACCTCACGACCGCGGACAAGAAGTTCGAGTTGCGGATCACTGCAGCCATCCAGTACCGCTACACCTACATGGATTACGACCACAAGATCAAGGGGAACGAGCAGAACTACTCCAACTTCTTCCTGCGGCGAGCCCGGCTCTGGCTCGACGGCAACGCCTTGGACCCCAGGCTCACCTACCATTTCCACTTCCAGTTCGAGCCGCAGGCGGCGGTGAACACGCACGAGGCGTGGATTCAGTACAAGTTCTCCGACCTGTTCGCCCTCCGGGCCGGCCGCGACAAGATCCCGTACGGCACCGAGTTCCTCGCCTCGGGGTTCGGCCTCAACTTCATCGACCGCTCGATCATGAACGGCGAGACCGACATCGACAAGGGCAACGGCTACTCCAAGTGGCCGGGCGGCAACCAGGCGTTCGGGACTTCGGCCGAGCAGGCCAACAACGGCTTCCCCATCGGCGGCATGAACCTGTTCCGCTCGCAGGGCCTGCTCGCGACCGGCATGACGACCGCCAAGGGCGGCTCGGCGTTCCAGTACGAGGTCGGCGCGTGGGACGGGCGCGACTCCCGGGGCAACAGCAACTCCGGCGACCGTTTCCTGTATTCGGCGCGCCTCGGCTACTACCCGCTCGGCTACGTCAACACGCTGACCGAGGGCGACGTGGACTACACCGAGAACTTCAAGGTCGGGATCCTCGCGTCGGCCTACACCGGTGACGCGCTCCACAACAAGGACGCGGCCGGCGCCACGGTGCCGACGTACACGCGCCAACGACCAGGGGTACAACCTGTCGGTCCTGACCAGGTACCAGGGCTTTCTCCGCCGACCTCGAGTGGGACACCCAGACCTACGACCTCAACCGCACCATCAGCGGCCCGACGTCGTTCGACCGCCAGGGGTGGCGCGCCGCGTTCGGCTACTTCATCGTGCCGACCCGTATCGAGCTCGTCGCCCGCGTCTCTCAGATGCAGCGCCTCAAGGACCCGACCGCGGCGGCCGTCACGAACTCCGGCCTCGGCTTCGTCTCGGTCAAGGTCGGCAACGGGTACGTCAACGCCATCGAGAAGAACCTCAACGAGATCACCGCCGGGATCAATTTCTACTTCCTCAAGCACCAGGACAAGCTCTTCTTCGACGTCTCGCGCCTGACCCGCGAGTTCGCCCTGTATCAGGGGACCAAGCCCACCGACCAGAACGATTCGCGGTTCCGGTCGATGGTGCAAGTCAAGTTCTAGCGTATCCGGAGCGGCCCGGCGGGCAGACTCGCCGGGCCGCGCGCTCCGGCCCTGCGGGGGGAGATCCGGCAGCGGCAGTTCGGGGGGCTTTTGTGGCACCGCACGACCCGACATCAACCTGCGCGCAGTGTGTTTCGTTCACCGACGAACCGCACGAGCTCGAGCGCATCTTCGCCGGGATGACCGCGCTCTCCTCGGCGTACGGCTCGACCCGCGGCCGCGCCGGCGTGTGCGCCCTCACCGAACGGTTCCACGATCCCCAGCCGGCGTGTCGCGAGTTCGTTCCGCGCGGCGCGGCGGCGAGGACCGGGCGATGAGCGCGGTTGACCGCACCGCGGCCGTTGCGCCACAACCGTGGTGGGCGGCGCGCGAGGCACCGCAGCCGCCACGCGCCGAGAGGTTGGCCGACGAGATCCTCACCCGCTGCCGCGGCGAGGGGCCGGCCAACTGCGTCAACCGCTGCCCGCTCCAGGTCGATGCCCGCGGCTACGTGCAGCTCACCGCCCAGGGCCGCTTCGCCGAGGCGCTGCAGTTGGTGCGCGAGAAGCTGCCGTTCCCCGGCATCCTCGGCTACGTCTGCGCCCACCCCTGCGAGCTGCACTGCAAGCGCATCGACGAGGACAGCGCGGTGCGCATCCGCGACATCAAGCGGTTCCTCGCCGAGCGCGAGGAGGGCGAGCCCCGCCACATCCTCGACTGCGAGCCGGACCGCGGCGCGGCGGTCGCGGTCGTCGGCGCCGGACCCGCCGGGCTGCTCGCCGCCCACGATCTGCGCCGGCGCGGGTACCGCGTCACCGTCTTCGAGAAGGAGGCGGCGATCGGCGGCTGCCTGACGCGGAAGATCCCCTCGTGGCGGCTGCCGCGAGAGGTCGCCCTTCGCGACCTCTCCGTGATCGCGGCGCTCGGCATCGAGGTCAGGACGGGCGTCGAGGTCGGCCGCGACGTCGCTTTATCGGCGCTGCGCGAAGAGTTCGCCGCCGTTCTCCTGCTTCCCGGCTTCGCCGGCGCCCAGCGCCTGTGTGTCGCTGCTCGACGGCGAGCGGCCGCTCGGGCACGGCCGCTTGCTCGCCGCCGACCCGGTGACGTGCGAGACGGGGCTGCCCGGCGTGTTCGCCGGCGGCGACGCGGTCAGCGGGCCCGCCACCGTGATCTCCTCCCTCGCGCTCGGCCGCAGGGCCGCGGCGTCGGCGCACCGCTTCCTGACCGGCGCCGATCCCCGCGAGGGCGCGCTCCCCGCCCTGGCCAGGCCGCTGCTCTGGCGTCTCGACATCGACGAGGCCGAGCGCAAGCGGCGCGAGCGCACGCCGGTGATGCTGCAGCCGTTCACCCCGCCGCTCGCCGAGGGCGAGGCGGTCGAGGAGGCCAAGCGCTGCCTCGACTGCAGCTGCGGGCTGTGCGTGAAGGACTGCGAGTTCCTCGCGAGCTACTGCCGCTCGCCCAAGGAGCTCGCCCGGCAGGTCAAGGCGGGGGTCAAGGACGCCCTGAAGATGGTGTACTCCTGCAACATCTGCTCGCTCTGCGCCGAGGTCTGCCCCGTGGACCTCGACACCGGGGCGATGCTGCTCGCCGCGCGCCGGGAGGCGGTGCTGCAGGGGGTCGGGCCGCTGCCGGCGCACAAGCCGATCGTGTCGTACTACCGGGCCGGCGTCGGCGGGACGTTCACCCTGGCGATGTCCGAACCGGGGCGCCAGCGCAGCAAGCGCCTTTTCTTCACCGGCTGCGCCCTGCCCGCGGTGTCGCCGCGCAACACCCTGGCGGTCTACGACGAGCTGCGCCGCAACTACCCCGGCACCGGGGTGCTGATGTACTGCTGCGGCGCGCCGGCCGAGCTGATCGGCATGGAAGCGGACTTCGCGCGGACCTGTCAGGCGATCCAGGAAACCGCCGAACGCCTCGGCGCCGAGGAGCTGATCGCCGCCTGCCCCGACTGCGCGCACACGCTCAAGGCCGGGTTGCCTGGGCTGAAGGTGACGACGGTGTGGGAGGCGCTCGCCGGGCGGTGGTCCCCGCCGGCCCTGCGCGCCGGCGCCCGGGTGGCGATCCACGACTCCTGCAAGGCCCATCACGAGCCGGCCACGCACGACGGCGTCCGCGCGCTCGTCGCCGGCGCCGGGGCGGTGATCGAGGACGTCGAGTACGCGCGCGAGAAGGCCCGTTGTTGCGGTTTCGGCGGCATGATCTACCCGGTCGACCCGAAGCTCTCGCAGCGGATCACGCAACGCCGCGCCGACGAGTCGCCGCTGCCGATGGTCACGTACTGCGCCGGATGCCGCTCGGCGCTCGCCAGCCGCGGCAAGGAGACGATCCACATCCTCGACCTGCTGCTCGACCAGGACGAGCTCCACGCCGTCGCGCGGCGCAAGCCGACCGGGTCGCTCGCCCGTTACGCCAACCGGCTGCGCACCAAGTGGGCGTTCCGCCGGCTGCAGCCGGCGTCGGCGCGGTGAGGGCGCGGGCGATGGAGACGATCCTCATCACGGTCAACGGCCAACCGGTCGAGGTCCCCGCCGGTCTCATGCTGCTCGAAGCGTTGCGGCGCCACGGCATCGAGTTGCCGACGTTGTGCCACGACGAGCGCCTGACGCCGTACGGCGGCTGCCGGATGTGCGTGGTCGTCAGGCGCGACGGGCGGCCGGGCCTGGTGCCCGCGTGCTCGACCCCGGTGCTCCCGGGCATGAAGATCGACACCGAAGCGCCCGAGGTCCACGAGGCGCGGCGCCGCCAGCTCCAGCTCATCCTCCTCAATCACCGGATGGAGTGCCCGGTCTGCGAGCGGACCGGCGACTGCCGCCTGCAGGACCTCGTCTTCGAGTACGGTGGCGACGAGGGCCAGCTGCCGTTCGAGCTGGTGCGGCGCCCGCGCGACGAGGCGTCGCCGCTGATCGTCCGCGACCCGGAGAAGTGCATCCTGTGCGCCAAGTGCGTGCGCCTGTGCGACGAGGTCCAGGGCGTCGCGGCGATCGGCGTGGTCGGGCGCGGTCTCGAAGCCCGCGTCGCCACCTGGCTGGACGGCCCGCTCGACTGCGAGTTCTGCGGCCAGTGCGTCGACGCCTGCCCGGTGGCCGCGCTGGCCATCCCGCAGTTTGCCTCCGAGCTCCCGGCGTGGCAGCGCACCGCGGTGACCACCACGTGCTCGTACTGCTCGTGCGGCTGCGAGCTCACCGTGACCAGCGACGGCACCCGGCCTGCCGGCGTCTCGGCCGCCCCGGCGAGCCGGCCGAACCACGGCAAGCTTTGCGCCAAGGGGCGCTTCGGCTGGGACGTGCTGCGCCACCGCGACCGCCTGACGCAGCCGCTGGTGCGGCAGGGCGGTCGTCTCGCCGAAGCGAGTTGGGACGAGGCGCTCGCCGCGGTCGCGGCGGGGTTCGCCGCGGCGCGGAAGCGCGGCGAGGTGATCGCGGCGGTCGGTTCGACGCGGTTGACCACCGAGGATGCGTACCTGCTGCAGCGCTTCGTCCGGGAGACCCTCGGCAGCCCGCACGTGTCGGCCGGCATCGACCCGGGCGTCGAGGCGCTCGTCGCCGGCATGGGCGAGGCCCTCGGCGTGCCGCGTTCCACGGCGACGATCGCCGATCTCGCGACCGCCGACGCCGTCCTCGTGCTGCGCGCCGACCCCGGCCGCACCCACCCGCTCGTCAAGACCGAGCTGGTGACCGCGGCGCGGCGCGGCGCGAACGTGCTGCTCGCCCATCCGTTCGCCGGCACGCTCTCGACGCTGGCGGCGCAGCATCTGCCGCTCGCGCCGGCGGGCGAGGAGGCGCTCCTGTCGAGCGTCCTCGTCGAGCTGCTCCGCCGACGCGGCGGCGCCGGGGACGCGGTCGAGCGGCTGGACGGCTATGCGGCGTGGCGGGCCGGTCTCGACGGCTATCGCGCCGGCCCTGGCCGCGGCGCTGACCGGCGTCACCCCCGAAGCGGTCGGCCGCTTGGCCGATCGCCTCGAGGCGGCCGCCTCCCTCGTGGTCACCGTGGCGACCGGGCGCGGCATCCCCGGCCGTGCGGTGGGCGTCGCCCGCCGCGCCGTCGAACTGCTCGCGGTACTCGGTCTCCTCGGCCGGCCCGGCAGCGGCGTGCTCGTGCTCGGCGAGAGGGCCAACACCCAGGGCGTCGTCCTCGCCGGGCTCGACCCCCGTCTCGCCGTGGGCGGGGGCTTTGCGCCCGCGCCCGGTTGGACGGCTGCGGAAACGGTCCGGCGGGCGGCTGCGGGCGAGGTCGGCGCCCTGTACGTGCTGGGCCAGGACCTCCTCGGCGCCTGGCCGGCGGGGATCGGAGCGTGCCGCGCGGTCGAGCACGCCAGGTTCGTCGTCGTCCAGGACCCGTTCCTGACCGACACCGGGCGGGCCGCCGACGTGGTCCTGCCGGTCCGCTGCCTGGTCGAACGCGACGGCTCGTTGATCGGCGCCGACGGCGTGCGGCGGCCGCTGCGCCAGGCTCTGACGCCGCCCCTCGCCCTGCCCGGCGACGGCGAGGTGGTGCGCGAGATCGCCGTCCGGCTCGGCGCGCCACTGCCGGACAGCGCCGAGGTCGAGGCCGAGCTCGCCCGCGCCTGCGGGCCGCCCGAGCGGACGCGGGCGCTGCGCCTGACACCGCCGGCGCCAGCTCGAGGCGTAGCCGGCGGCCGGGGGCGTGTGCCTCGACCTGGGACCGCAGCTCTTCCACTCCGGCTCCACGACGCTGCGCAGCGCGGCCCTGCTCGGCCTGGCCGCGCCGGAGACCGTGTTGCTGGCGCCCGAGGACGCCCGCCGCCTGGGGATCGAGCGCGGCGACACCGTGCGCGCGTCGGCGGGCGGCCGCGAGGTGCTCCTGCGCGCCGAGGTGAACGACCGGATCCGTCCCGGCACGGCGATGGCGCTGTGGGGCGGCGACGGCAGCGGCGCCGGCCGCCTGGTCACCGATCCGGCGCGGCCCCTGGCGGCCGAGATCGGGAGGCGCTCGTGAGCACCGGCAACGAACTCGCACGCACCGCCGCGGCGGAAGCGCGCGCCGGCGAACCGCCCGAGGACGCCGTGGCCCCCGAGACGCTCGCGCTGATCGACGCCTACCTGCGCGATCATCCCGGCGGTCCCGAACGCCTCATCCCGGTCCTGCACCGAGCGCAACAGGAGCTCGGCTATCTCCCCCTCCCCGTCATCAAGGCGATCGCCGAACGGTTGGGGATCTCGCCGATCCAGGCCTACGGCGTGGTGAGTTTCTACCACTTCTTCACCACGACGCCGCGCGGCCGCTACCAGCTCAAGGTCTGCATGGGGACCGCCTGCTTCGTGCGCAACGCGAACAGCGTGCTCGAATCCGTCCACGACACGATCGGCCTCGAGGTCGGCGGAGTCACCAAGGACCGCCTCTTCAGCCTCGAGCAGGTGCGCTGCCTTGGGGCGTGCGGCCTGGCCCCCGCGATGATGGTGAACAACGAGGTGTACGGCCACCTCACGCGCAACGGCGTGCGCAAGTTGCTCCAGGGCCTGCGCGCCAAGGCGCGCAAGCCGCACTCCGGCGGGGAGGGTGGCGATGAGTGAGATCGCCCCGGCGGCTGCCCCGCTCGACCGCAAGGCGCTCGCCGAGCTGCGGCTGCGCCTTGCCGAGAAGCTGCGCGCGCGCGCCGGCGAGCCGGCGACCGGCGCTCCTCGCGAGTTGCTGGTGTGCGCCGGCGGCGCGTGCATCTCGTGCCACTCCCTCGCGGTCGCCGACGAATTGGAGAGCGCCCTGGCGGCGAGCGGCCTCGCCGGCCGGGTGCGCGTGGTCCGCGTCGGGTGCATGGGGTTGTGCGACGCGGGGCCGCTGGTCGTGGTGTCGCCCGACGGCGTCTACTACCAGAAGGTGGACCGGGAGGGGGCGCGCCGCATCGTCGCGGAGCACCTCGGCGCCGGCCAGGTGGTGCGCGAGCTCGAGCTCGCGTGGGACGCGCCCGACGGCCGCCGTCTGGCCGGGCGCGAGGTGCCGTTCTTCGCGCAACAGGTCAAGATCGCCCTGCGCAACTGCGGCGTGATCGACCCCGCCGCGATCGAGGAGTACGTGGCGCGCGACGGCTACCTGGCCCTCGAGAAGGCGCTCTTCGAGGCGTCCGCCGACGACGTCGTCGCCGACATCAAGAGTTCCGGCCTGCGCGGCCGCGGCGGCGCGGGGTTCCCGAGCGGCATGAAGTGGCAGTTCGTCCGCGAGGCGCCCGGCGACGAGAAGTTCGTCGTGTGCAACGGCGACGAGGGCGACCCCGGGGCGTTCATGGACCGCAGCCTGCTCGAGGGCGACCCCCACTCGGTCATCGAGGGCATGGCCATCGCCGGCCGCGTCACCGGCGCCAGCCGCGGCTTCGTGTACGTCCGCGCCGAGTACCCGCTGGCGATCGAGCGGCTCGGCAACGCGCTCGCCGCCGCCCGCCGCGCCGGCCTGCTCGGGGAGGACATCCTCGGCTCGGGGTTCGGCTTCGACATCGAGATCCGCATCGGGGCGGGCGCTTTCGTCTGCGGCGAGGAGACGGCGCTGCTGCGCTCGATCGAAGGCAAGCGCGGGACGCCGCAGCCGCGTCCGCCGTTCCCGGCGCAGCACGGCCTCTGGGGCAAGCCGACGCTGATCAACAACGTCGAGACGTGGGCCAGCGTCGCGCCGATCCTCCTGCGCGGCCCCAAGTGGTTCGCCGCCATCGGCACGGGCCGCAGCAAGGGCACCAAGGTGTTCGCCCTCGCCGGGGCGATCCGCAACACCGGCCTCGTCGAGGTGCCGATGGGCATCTCGCTCCGCACCATCGTCGAAGAGATCGGCGGCGGCATCCCGAACGGGCGCAGCTTCAAGGCCGCCCAATCCGGAGGGCCCTCCGGCGGCTGTATCCCGGCGGCCGCCGCCGATGTTCCGATCGACTACGAGTCGCTGCAGGAGCTCGGTTCGATCATGGGCTCCGGCGGGCTCATCATCCTCGACGACCGCACGTGCATGGTCGAGCTGGCGCGTTTCTTCGTCGAGTTCCTCGTCGAGGAGTCGTGCGGCAAGTGCCCGCCGTGCCGGATCGGCACGCGGGTGATGCTCAACCTGCTCGAGCGCATCACCAAAGGGGAAGCGGTGCCGGCGGACCTCGATACCCTCGAGGCGCTGGGGCGGCACATCCAGCGCACGTCGCTGTGCGGCCTCGGGCAGACCGCCCCCAACGCGGTGCTCTCCACCCTCCGCCACTTCCGGGCCGAGTATGATGCCCACGTCTTGGAGGGACGATGCCCGGCGGGACAGTGCAAGGCGCTGCTGACCTACACCATCGTCGCCGACGCGTGCAGCGGTTGCGCCCTGTGCGCCAAGGCGTGCCCCTCGGGAGCGATCACGGGCGAGATCAAGCACCTCCACGTCATCGACCAGGAGCTCTGCATCCACTGCGGCGCGTGCCTGTCGGTCTGCCCGACCGACGCGGTCGAGGCCGTCTGAGGGCTCGGGAGAGAGGGCCATGGCGAAAAAGTCAGTCCTGCTCGTCGACGACGACGCGGTCTTCGTCGACGCCGTGTCCGCCGTGCTGGAGACCCGGTACGAGGTGCGTACCGCGGCGAACGGCCGCGAGGCGCTGGCGGCGATCGCCGCGGCTCCTCCCGACATCGTCGTGCTCGACGTCATGATGGACCACCTCTCGGAGGGGTTCGACGTGGCCCGCGCCCTGCGCAGCAGCGAGGCGACCCGGGCGATCCCGATCGTCATGCTCACCGGCGTCGACGAGGTCTTCAACATCCGCATGGAGATCGGCGAGAGTTGGTTCCCCTACGACCGCTACCTGCAGAAACCCGTCGCCCCCGAGACGCTCCTCGCCACGCTCGGCGAACTGCTGGGGTGAGGTTGACCGGCACGAGCGGCGAACTCCACCAGGTCCTTGCGGCCGAGCTGCTCGACCGCATCGCCTGGTTCGTGCGGCTGCGTTGGGCGGCGGGCGCGGCGTTGCTCGCGTTCGCCGCGGCGGCGCCGCGCGCCGGGATGCCGTCGGAGTGGGGCCGGGTGTGGCTCGTCGCGGTCGTCGTGCTGGCGTACAACGCGATCCTGCACGCGCTGCTCGCGACGTGGCGCCGCAGCGGCCAGGCCGACTACCGCTGGCTGGCGCGCTGCACCCTGATCCAGATCCTGATCGACCTCGCGGCGCTCGTCCTCCTCGTCCATCTCACCGGAGGCGCGGCAAGCCCGTTCCTGCCGTTCTTCACCTTTCACATGGTGATCGGAACGATCATGCTGTCGGCGCGGACGATGTCCGCCGTGGCTGCAGCCGTGTGGCTGGCGTGCGCCGCGCTCTTCCTCGGCGGCGCCGGGCCACTCGGCCACCCCCCCATTCCGCTCGAGATGCGCGCGGCTGTCCTCGGCGCGCTCGCCTGCGCCCTCGGTCTCACCGTCTACCTCACCGACACCGTGGCGTCGCAGCTGAAGGAACGCGGGTTGCGCCTCTTCCGCCTGGCTGAGGAGCTGCGCGACAAGACCGCCGAGCTGGAGAAGCTGCTCGCCGAGATGCGCGCGATCGAGGCGCGCAAGTCGCACTTCATGCTGCTCTCGGCGCACCAGCTCCGCTCCCCGCTGGCCACGGTCAAGACCAGCCTCGACGTCCTCCTCCAGGGCTACGTCGACCTTACCTCGCCGCGCGCGGCGGGCCTCATCCTCGGCGCCAGCGAAAGGGTCGAGGGGCTCCTGCGCATCGTCGGCGACCTGCTCGAACTCGCCAAGCTGCGCGAGGCCGCGCAGCGGGCCCCCTGGGCCTCCGGCGTCAACCTCGCGCAGCTCGCCGTCGACGTCGCCGACGCGCTCACGCCGGTGGCCGAGGCGCGGCAGATCACGCTCGAAAGCAGCTACGACGCCGACGTCGTCCTCGCCCGCGGCGTGCCGCCGGACCTCGAGTACGCGATCGAGAACCTCGTCCACAACGCGCTCAAGTACTCCCGGCCCGGCGGCGCGGTGCACGTCCAGGTGCGGCGCAGCGGGGAGTTCGGCGTGCTCGAGGTTCGCGACCAAGGCATCGGCGTTCCGCCGGAGTTCCTCGCCGACCTCTTCGTCGAGTTCGCGCGGGCGCCCAACGCCAGGCGCCACACCGCCGAGGGCACCGGCCTCGGCCTCGCGATCGTCAAGGAGGTGGCCGAGGCCCATGGCGGGCGGGTCGAGGCCGAGAGCCGGCTCGACGAGGGGAGCACGTTCCGGCTTCTGCTCCCCCTCCACGGCGGCCGGACGCAGGACCCGCACGTCACGAAATCGGAACGGCGGGTTACGGCGTAGGACCGCGGCCGCAGCCCCCGCGCCGTCCCACGGGCGGGCGGCCTCCCCGGGCCGCACCGGCGCACGCCCGCACTCGCCAGCCCGCAGCGGTGTCCAGCGGGCTTTGCCCCCGGCGCCGCGCCTACGCGCAACGATCGTGCGACTGCGACGCGCGAGCGCGCCGCCTGGCATGGCGGTTGCACAACTCACCGGAGAACGCCGGGCACGGGAGTGCGCGCGCAGTTCCGAACCCGGTGAACGACGAGGGAGGAAATAGGACAACATGAAGAGAAACCTTCTCATCTCTGTCACCGTGCTGCTGGCCCTCACCATCGCTGTGGGAGCGGGCGCTCAGACCGCCAAGTACAAGGGGTTCGCTCGCGGCGAGGCGCTGATCACGCCGCAGCAACTCAAGGCGCTCATGGACGCCAAGGATCCCAAGCTCGTGGTGCTCGCCGTCGCGAGCGTGCCCGAATACTTCGGCGGCCATATCCCGGGCTCGATCCAGATGTGGCGCGGCGACTACGAGGCCCCCGCCAATACGATGGGCGGGGTGACCGACAACCTGCTCCAGCCCGAGGGCTTCACCAAGCTGATGCAGGGCTTCGGAGTGGACCCCGACTCGACGGTCGTCGTCTACGACTACAAGTACGACGCGACCCGGGTCTGGTGGGCGTTCTACTACTACGGCAAGACCGACGTGCGCGTCCTCGACGGCGGCATCAAGGGGTGGACCGACGCCGGCTACGACACCGACATGATCAGCCGCGGCAAGGGGACCCACAAGGGCACGTGGGTCGCGAAGGTCACCTTCCCGACGATGCGGGTGGACACGCCCGAGATCCTCGGCCTGAAGGACCGCACCGACGCCCAACTCTGGGACAACCGCGAGGACGCGGAGTTCTGCGGCAAGACGATCAAGAAGGGCGCGTTCCGCGCGGGGCGCATCCCGTGGGACGTGCAGTGCGACTGGCCCAACTTCATGACCAAGAGCAACGACATGGAGTGGCTGGACGCCGCCGAGATGCAGAAGGTGCTCGACCAATTCGGCTTCGACCCGAGCAAGGAGCAGTACTTCATCTGCCAGTCCGGCGTGCGCACCACGCACGGCATGTTCGCCCTCTACCTGATGGGCTGGCCGGTCGAGAAGCTGCACAACTACGACAGCTCGTGGATCGGCTGGTCCAAGGACGACAAGCTCCCGATCGAGAAGGGTTGCCCGGACACGACGCCGGCGCCCTGGCAGAAGGCGCTTGCGGCCTCTAAGTAGGAAACCTTTCGGCGGCAGGCCGGCCCGGTGCGCCGGGCCGGCCTCCCAGCCGCAGCGGGAACGTGATGTCCTTCGCTTGGCGGGAGGAACGGCATGAGTCAGGACGGCATTGACGGTCGGGCGGTGCGGGCGGGCAAACCCTGGGTGAAGCTGGCCATCGTCGTGGTCGTTCTCGTCGGCGTGGTCGTGCTCGCCAACGCCCTCGGTCTGTTCGACATGTTCAAGGGCGGCACGCTCAAGGACAAGGTCGAGCGCATGGACGCCCTGTTCCGTGGGCTCGGGGCGTGGGCACCCGTGGTGTTCATGCTGATCTGGGTCGCCGCCTGCGTCATGATGCTCCCCGGTCTTCCCATCGCCATCGCCGGCGGCCTCGTCTTCGGCGCGGTGTGGGGCACCGTCTGGAGCACGGTCGGCGCCAACCTCGGTGCCTGCCTGGCCTTCCTGATCGGCCGCTACGCCGCCCGCGACATGGTCACGGGGTGGATCGAGAAGAACAAGGCGCTCAAGAAGATCGACGACGGGGTCCGGCAGCAGGGGTGGCGCATGCTGATGATCACGCGCCTGGTGCCGGTGTTCCCGTTCAACATCCAGAACTACGTCTACGGCCTCACCAACATCTCGTTCGGCACCTACGCGCTGGTCTCGCTGATCTGCATGGTGCCCGGCACCATCGCGTTCAACTTCGCGGCCGGCTCCGCGCGCGAGGTGATCCTCTCCGGCGGCCAACCCGATGCCGTGAAGAAGACGATGATGTACCTGGCGATCGCGGCGGTATTCTTCGTCCTGCTCTCGCTCATCCCGGGGTGGGTGAAGAAGCGCTACGCCGGCGCCGTGGACATCACCAAGTAGCCGCCGCGCCCAAAGGACGGCGAGCAGCTCAGGGGAAGGGGTTGCGCCATGAGTGTGCCGAACCGCATCACCGAGATCATCGCCAAGGTCAACGACGGCCGCCTCCCCGACGAGGGCGACCTCCGGTTCCTGCTCGACCTGCCGCACATCTCCGCCGCCGCCGGCGAGGTGATGGCCGTCGCCCGGGAACTTGCGCGCGAGGCGTGCAACAACCGCGCCGAGATCTGCGTCCAGATCGGACTCAACGTGTCGCCGTGCCCGATGAACTGCCGGTTCTGCTCGTTCGCGGCGGTCAACGGCATCTTCGCCGAGCCCAGCGAGCTGCCGGTGGAGGAGGTCGTCGAGCGCGCCGTGCGCTCCGAGGCGGACGGCGCCAACTCGATCTACCTGATGGGGACCGGCGACTACCCGATGGCCCGCTTCATCGAGGTCGGGCAGGAGGTGCGCCGTCACCTGCGCCCCGAGACCCCCCTCGTCGCCAACGTCGGCGACCTCAACCCGACCACCGCCCGTCGCATCAAGGACGCCGGCTTCTGCGCCGCCTACCACGCCGTCCGCATGGGGGAGGGGCGCGACACCGGGATCACGGTCGAGCGACGGCTGCGCACGTTCCGCGTGGTCAAGGACGCGGGGCTGCAGCTCGCCACCTGCGTGGAGCCGGTCGGCCCGGAGCATACGACCGACGAGATCCTGGAGAAGATCCTCATCCATCGCGCCGCCGAGCCGTGCTTCTCCGGGGCGATGCGGCGCATCCCCGTTCCCGGCACCGAACTGGCGCGCCACGGCCTGATCTCCGAGCTGCGGCTCGCCTACCTCGTCGCCGTGACGCGTTTGGCCATGGGTCGCTTCCTGATCGGCAACTGCACCCACGAGCCCAACGTCTCCGGCGCCTGCGCCGGCGCGAACCTGTTCTGGGCCGAGGTCGGCCCCAACCCGCGCGACACCGACAGCCAGACCGAGCGCGGCCGCGGCATGGACGTCGCCGCCTGCCGCCGCCTCTTCGAGGAGGCCGAGTACACCGTGCTCGAAGGGCCGTCGGTCATCCACGCGCGGCCGCACCTCGACCAGCCGAGGCCTCGGCGGGCATCCGAAGCCCGGTGCGCCGCACCGCAGCCTCCCGTTACAGCGGTGTAACACACGCGCGCCTCGGTTGCCCCGTCAGACCTCAAGTCTCAGGTCTAAGTCCTGGAAATACTGTCTCGTCTCGTCGTACGACTGCGTATGGCGACTGGCACAAGGGTTGCACCCCAACCCGGCAGCAAAGGTATGCCTCTACGGCGCGGAGGGGGAACGATGGGCAAAGACGGGCTGGCGAAACTCTGGAAGACCGAGGACTGGTGGTCGGTGTGGTTCGGCCTCGGGATCGTCGTCATGGCGCTGGTGACGTTCTGGTCCGGGGCAAGCATCAAGGGCTGGGCGGTGACGCCTTCGAAGTGGACCACGGCCGGCGGCGCGCTCGCCGACTTGAGCAAGAACGCCGGCGGGTACCTGGCGATCTTCCTGATGTTCGGGGTCGTCTTCGTGATCTCGATGGGCATCATGGGTGCGAAGCTCAGACAGTTCATCCCCGGCTTCGTCGTCCTCTTCGTCGGCTCGCTCCTGATCTCCGTCGTCTCCGGCTGGAAGGTCATGGAGGACCTCAACATCGAGGCGCCGCTGCTGGCGCTCCTCGTCGGCCTCGTGATCTCCAACCTGTTCAAGATCCCGGAGTGGGTCAAGAGCGCCCTGCGCACCGAGTACTACATCAAGACCGGCATCGTGCTGCTGGGCGCCACGCTCCCCCTCACCCTCATCTTCTCGGCCGGGCCGATCGCCTTCCTGCAGGCGACGATCGTCTCGGTCTGCACCTGGCTGACGATCTTCCTGGTGGCGACCAAGGTGTTCAAGCTCGAGCCGCAGTTCGGGGCGACCCTGGGCGCCGCCGGCGCCGTGTGCGGCGTGTCGGCGTCGATCGCCGTCGGCGGCGCGGTGCGCGCCAAGAAGGACCACATCTCGATCGCCATTGCGGTCGTGACGATCTGGGCGATCGTCATGATCCTCACCCTGACCGTGGCGCTCAAGCAGCTCGTGCCGAACACCATCGCCCCCGGGGTCGCCGGCGCCTGGGTCGGCACCTCCGAGTTCGCGGACGCCGCCGGCTTCGCGGTCGTGGCCGAGCTGGCCACCCGCTTCGGCGACGCGCCGATCAACGCGTTCACCCTGATGAAGGTGATCGGCCGCGACATCTGGATCGGCATCTGGTGCCTCATCCTCGCCGTCGTCTCGGTCGTGTTCTGGGAGAAGAAGGACGCCTCGAAGCGAGCGGTCGGCGTCGGCATCATCTGGGACCGTTTCCCGAAGTTCGTGATCGGCTTCTTGGCCGCGTCGGTGATCATGAGCTTCGTCGCGGCGCGGGCGCCGGCCGGCCACGTCGGCGTGACCAAGGCGAAGGGCAGCCTGCAGGGCGTGAAGTACGACGCCGACTTCTCCGGCTACACGGTGCCCGAGGCGCTTCGTGACCGGGTCAGCATCGACGTGCAGAAGGGCACGCTGACGGCGAACGGCGCGCTCAGCCGCGACGACATGCGCACGCTGCAGGCGGCCGCCACGACGCAGGACCAGAAGTTCGCCCTGGGCCAACTCGTCACCGCCTCCAGCTGGTTCGACAGCGTCCTGCAACCCCGCGTCATCGCGCCGATCAAGAAGCTGCGCTCGTGGGCGTTCGTGCTCTGCTTCCTGTGCATCGGGCTTTCGACCCGCTTCGCCGAGCTGTTGACGTTCGGGATGAAGCCGTTCTGGGCGTTCACTGCGGGCGTCCTGGTGAACGTCCCGCTGGGGTTCTTCCTGTCCACGGTCGTGTTCGTGGACTTCTGGTCGAAGGTTTAGGCCCGACCTGGGTTGCCGGGACCGCGGCCGGTGTCGGCCGCGGTCATTGTGAAGACTGGGTAATAATAGTGACACGATGTGGGTCGCGAGCGCCGTGTGCGCGCTGGCTGCGATGGGTACGGGCGTCGGGGCGGAGGTGGTGGCGCCCGGCACGCCGATCGTGGCCGTGCGCATCGAACGCCACGACATCTACGACCTCGGCGACCCCGCGACCTCGGCGTGGCCGTACCGCTGGGTCGACGCCCTGCACATCCTGACCCGTGAGGAGTTCATCCGCTCGCTGCTGCTCTTCCACGTCGGCGACCCCCTCGACCCGGCGCGACTCGCCGAAAGCGAGCTGATCCTGCGCGGCACGGGCTTCCTGAACCCGGTGCACATCTCGGCGCGCCCCGTCCCCGGCGGGGCCGAGGTGGTGGTGGAGACCCACGACCAGTGGACGACCGGGGTGGGCATCGACTTCGGCGATCTCCGGGAACCGCCGGCACTCCGGCGGCAGCATCTCGGAGGACAACCTCCTGGGCATGGGCAAGAGCCTGCTTCTCGATGTCAGCTCCGACCCCGAGCGCACGACCACGACCTTCCGGTACCGGGACTTCACGTTCCTGCGCAGCCGCTGGCAACTCGGACTCGAGCACAAGAAGTCCTCCGACGGATCCACGGACATGTTCCAGCTCGAGTACCCGTTCTTCGCCATTCTGACGCCGCGGGCCGGCGGCGTGAAGTGGCAACGCGAGGGGCTGCAGGAGTACCTGTGGTCGGGCGGGCAGCGGAACGTGGCGGGCCAGGCCAACACACGGAGCTTCGAGGTGTGGGGAGGGCTGCGGTTGCCGGGCGACGGCATCCTCACCAACCGCCTCACGGTTGGGGTCTTCGGCGAGCAGGCCATTTTCCGCGACTGGCGCCGCCTCGACGGCTCTCCCTATCTGCAGCCGCAGGACCGCGACCTCCTGGGTGTCGAGGTGGGTTGGGAGCACCAGACTTTCAATTGGAGGGTGGTCCAGGGGTTCCGTGCCTGGATGCGGCAGGAGGACCTCCCGCTTGGGCCCAACTGGCTGGTGAACGCCGGAATCTCGCTGCCGGCGTTCGGGGGCGACCGCGCCCGGTTGCGCTACCACGGCTCTCTCACCGTGGGAAAAATGAACGGGCAGACGTACTCCTGGTTGATTGCCGACCTCTCGGGACGGCTCGAGCAGGGCGGCGTTGCCAACGGCGTCACCCACATCGAAGTTGGAGGCGCGCTCACCGGGACGGCGGGCTGGCGCGCGCGCGTGGCGGCCGACCTCGGCTACAACCTCGACGGCGATCGCCAGCTCACGCTGGGCGCCGACACCGGCCTCCGCGGCTGGGACCCCAACACGTTCGACGGCACGTCCAGGGTGGTGACCAACCTGGAGTGGCGCCGCCGCATCACCGGCGAGCTCCTCCACGTGGCGGTGCTGGGCGTCACGGCGTTCGTCGACGGCGGCAAGACGTGGGGCGCCAGGGTGGGTCCGTCCACCGAAGGGTGGCGCGGCGACGTGGGCGCCGGTCTGCTGGTCGAGATCACGCGCGCCTCGGTGGTGCGCATCATCCGCCTCGAGGTCGCGTACCCGGACCGCGGCAAGGGCCCGGTGTTTCAGTTCACCAGCGATTCGCTGTTCTGACTTCTTGCGCGTGTGCGCGCCTGACAGGACGCGACCCGGAGGTCCCTGATCGGGTAGTTCCTACCCAGGTCGCGGTCCCGCTCCCCGGTAGAAAGTGCGCTTCTCGGACGGGGGCCGGAGGGCTAGTCTTGAGACTGTCTTGAAACGTAGGGAGGACATCATGAGCACGACCACGCTGATCATCGTCATCGTCGTATTGGTCCTTCTGTTTGGCGGCGGGGGCGGGTACTACTACCGGAGCCGACGCAACTGAGCCGCTTCCCCGGGTCCTGGCGGCGCCTCCCACTCCGCTCCTGAGGCAGGTTCCCGCCGGCACGACGACCCCGTTACCGTCGTGCCCCGGGGGTTCCTCACCCCGCTTGGGACGAAGCTCGCATGGCGTTTCTACTCTCGAGCCAGCGCTTCGATGGGGTCGAGCTGTGCGGCCTTCCTGGCCGGAAGATAACCGAACACGATGCCCGTCACGAACGCGCACGCGAAGGCGATCACGATCGGTGGGACCGTGTAGATCACGCGCCAGCCTGCGATCGCCGAGGTCGCCAAGCCGCCGCCGATTCCGGCGACGACGCCCGCTATCCCGCCGATGAAGCAGACCATCACGGCCTCGGTCAGGAATTGAAACATCACGTCGAAGCTGCGAGCGCCGATCGCCATGCGGATGCCGATCTCGCGGGTCCTTTCGGTGACCGAGACCAGCATGATGTTCATCACGCCGATGCCGCCGACGACGAGCGAGATCACGGCGATCGCAGCCAGCAGATACGTGAGCGTGTTCTGCGTCGCGCTGGCCGTCTCGATCGTGTCGGCCATGTTCCGGATGTTGAAGTCTTCCTTGCGATGGCGGGTGAGAAGCAACGTATGGAGCCCGGCCTGCACGACGTCCATGTCCGCGCCCGGCTTCACTCTCACGACGATATTGTTGAAGAAGCGTCGCCCGAAGACACGCGCCCCGGCCGTGGTGTACGGCAACCAGGCGGAGTTGTCCTGGTCGTCTCCCCGCGCGGTCACGCCCTTGCTGCTCAGGACGCCAATGACCATGAACGGCGCGCTGCCGATGATCACGTACTTGCCGAGCGGGTTGGTGTCATTGGGGAACAGGTTCTTCGCCGTCGTCGTCCCGAGCACGACGACCTGGGCATAGCGCATCACTTGCTCCGCCGAGAAGAAGACGCCGGACTGCGCCGGCCAGTCGTGCACCAGGGGGAAATCCTCGCCGGTCCCGACCACCGTGACCGTCAAGTCCTGATCGGCAAAGCGCAGCAGCGCAGACGAGTTCGTCTCGGGAACCACCATGGCGACGCCGGGCACACTGCCGATGAACGACAGATCCTCGGGCAGAAAGCTGGTCACGGCCCCGGCTGAGGCGCGAACGTTGGCTGCTCCCCGCATGATCGTCAACAGGTCGGTGCCCATGGCCTGGATGCGATCGAGGACGTCCTGCTTGGCGCCGTTGCCGATCGCCATCAGCGCGACCACCGAGGCGACGCCGATGATGATGCCCAGCATGGTCAGCGCGGTCCGCAGCCGGTTGTGCAGCAACGAGGCCAACGCCATCTTCAAGGCCTCGCCGAGGATCGCCACGCCGGGTCTGGCGTCTTTCACTTCCTCGCCGGTGTGCGCTCGAGGAGCTGTCTCCCCTTTCTGTTGCAGCTCGTCGGATGTGATACGCCCATCCGAGAGTCGGACGATGCGGTGCGCGTACGCGGCAATGTCGCTGTCGTGGGTCACCAGGATGATCGTGTGCCCCTGCCCGTGCAGCTTTTGCAGGATGGCCATGACCTCCTTGCCGCCCTGGCTGTCCAGCGCCCCGGTAGGCTCGTCGGCCAGGATCACCGGCCCACCGTTCATGAGCGCTCGGGCGATGCTGACGCGCTGTTGTTGGCCGCCGGAGAGCTGGTTGGGGTGGTGTTGCAGCCGGTCGCTCAAGCCGAGCTCGCGCAAGATGCCGCTGGCGTGGGCCTCTCGCTCGGTCTTCGCCATGCCGCAGTACACGGCCGGCACCTCTGCGTTCTCGACGGCGCTCAGATCGGACATCAGGTTGTAGCGCTGGAAGATGAAGCCGAAGGTATCGCGCCGCAGCGCGGCCAGGGCATCGCCGTCGAGTGAGGCCACGTCGACGCCGCGGATCGAGTAGGTGCCGCTCGACGGCCTGTCGAGACAGCCGATGATGTTCATCAGCGTGGACTTGCCCGAGCCGGACGCGCCCATGATGGCGACGAACTCGCCGCTGCCGATCGTCAGGTGGATGTCCTTGAGCACGGTCAGCGGCTCGCCGCCCGACGTGTAGGTGCGACTGACCGCATCGAGTTCGAGCAGTGGCGGCGGCATCAAGGGCCCCTGCGGACGGCGAGCGGATTTCTCGTGGCCCCCTGTGTCGCCATTCCCCCGAGCACGACCTGCTCCTTCTCCTTGAGACCCTCCGTGACTTCCGTCATGATTTCGCTCTTGATGCCGATCTTGATCGCGCGCTGCTCGACGCGGCCATTGGCTTTCAACACCTGGACCTTGAGGCTCGCGCCTTCGCCGGCGTTGCCGACGGCGGCGGTCGGTATCAGAAGGACGCCCTTCGCCTGGGCCAAGACGATGAAGACCTGCGCGGTCATCTGGATCTTCAGCTCACGCTCGGGGTTCGGAATGTCGAACAGCACGTCGTAGAACACCACGGCGTTGATGAGCTCCGGGGTGGGGAGGATCTGCCTGATCGTGCCGTTCCAGCGCCGGGGCGAGCCAAGGACGGTGAAATAGACGTCCTGGCCGGGCTTGACGCGGACGATGTCCGCCTCCGAGACCTGCGCCCAGACCGTCACGGTGCTGATGTCGGCAATCCGCAGGATCGTCGGCGCCTGCTGATTGGCGTTGAGTGTCTGCCCTTCCAGCGTGCTGATGGAAACGACCTCGCCGGCGATCGGCGCCGTGATGTTGGTATAGCCCCGGTTGGCCTTCGCGGTATCCACCGCGGCCGTCGCTTGCTTCATCTGCGCCGAGAGCGAGGCCACGTCGGCACGCGCGACCTCGTAGTTGGCCCGGGTGATGTCGCGGTCGCTGTCGGAGATCAGCAGCTGTTGCGATAGCTTCTCGTTGCGGTCCCGTTGCGCCGTGGCGAGGACGAGCTGTGTCTGTTTCACGGAGCGCTGTGAGGTCATGCTCTCGAGCGTTGCGTTGGCCGCAGTGAGCGCGGTGTCCGCCAGCACCGGGTCGATCTCCGCGAGCAACTGGTCTTTTGCCACCTGATCGCCGCGCTGGACCTTCAACGACTTGAGCTTGCCGGAGGTCTGGGCGCCGACGTCGACATAGTTGCTGGGCTGCAGGATGCCCGCCGCCACGACCGTGCTCTCGACATCGCCCCGTTCGACGGCAGCAGTGGAGTAGACGACCTTGGCTTTTCCAAACGCCAGGTGATACGCGAACGCGCCCGCTGCCGCGACGAGGAGCGCGCCGATCAGCCACGGACTCCGTCGCCGCAGGAGGGCCGGCAACGCCGAATGACGGGTTTTCGGAGGCGCCGCTGGCTCATCATGAGCCGCCGCAGCGGACTCGGGCGGCGGGCTATTGGTCGTGGTTGGCATCGTTGTGAGTCCCTGGTCTTTCTTCTAGGGTTCTTCATCATGCGTGCGACTCTTCAGCCCCCACCGCATCCGCCTTCGCCTTGTGCACCGTTCCGTCGATGAAGTCGTCAGCGGTGGTTCAAGTCTTCTGCACCTGGTTGTTCGCGACTACGAGAGTTGCACCAGTTGCTTACCTTGGTTCCTCCCCTGCAGCATTCCGATGAAGGCCTGCGGCGCTGCTTCGATGCCTTGGGCGACCTCCTCCCGGTACTTCAGCTTCCCCTGCTTCAGCCACATGGCCAGTTGCTTGAGACCGGCGGGGAAGCGCTCGGCGTAGCCGGAGACCAGGAAGCCCTGCACCTTCGCCTGCTTGACGATCAACTGACCGAGCCAGCGCGGCCCAAGTTCAGGCTCTTTCAGGTTGTACTGCGAGATCTGCCCGCAGACCGAGATCCTCGCCTTGGCGTTGATCAACCGCATGACCGCGTCGCTGATCGCCCCGCCCACGTTGTCGAAGTAGACGTCGATGCCCGCGGGGCACAGTTCCTTGAGCGTGCCGTAAGGGTCTTCAACAGTCTTGTAGTTGAATGCGGCGTCGAAGCCGAGCTCGTCGAGCAACCACGAGATCTTCGCGTCGGAGCCCGCCACGCCCACGACCCGGCATCCCTTGATCCTCGCGATCTGGCCGGCGATCATTCCGACCGCTCCGGCAGCCCCGGACACCACGACCGTCTCCCCTGGTTGCGGGTCACAGATATCCAGCAGGCCGAAGTACGCCGTGAGGCCCGGCATGCCCAGCACGCCGAGGGCCGTCGAGATCGGTGCGAGACCCGGGTCGATCTTCCTCAACTCACGCGCCTGAGCGATCGCGTACTCCTGCCATCCCAGCATCCCTTCGACGGTGTCCCCGGCCAGAAACTCCGCGTGCCTCGACTCCACCACGGAGGCGACCGCTCCGCCGACCATGACTCCCCCGATGGCAACCGGCCGGGCATAGGACTCCGCGTCGTTCATCCGCCCTCGCATGTACGGATCGAGCGACAGGTAGACCGACCGGACCAGCACCTCGCCTTCGCTGGGTGAAGGCACCGGAGAGTAGACCAGGTGGAAGTCCGACACCTTGGGGAAGCCCACCGGCCGTGCCGCAAGGGTGATTTGCCTGTTCACTGTCGCCATCGCTTCGAACGTCCTTCCTTTGCGAACCTGTTGGCCGGCCGGGAGGCTCGCCCTTCCTTCGCCGCGCCGCCGTGAGTGCGCTCAGACGGCTCGGACGATCACTTTCAGGGCCTTCTCCCTGGCGGCGTTTCCGAAGACCTCATACGCCTTCATGAACTCCTCGAGCGTGAACTCGTGGGTAATGAGTTGGCGCGGCTGCAGCTTGCCCGAAACGACGCTGGCGAGGAGCATCGGGATGGTGACCGTGTCCACGAGCCGGGTCGTGATCGTGATGTTTCGGGACCACAGCGTCTCGAGCTTGAGTTCGACGCTCGTGCCGTGGACGCCGACGTTGGCGATGAAGCCTCCGGCGGCCACGATGTCCTGACACATCTCGAACGTCGCCGGAACGCCAACGGCCTCGACGGCCACGTCGACGCCTCTTCCAGCTGTCAAAGCCTTCACCGCTTCGACCGCCCCGCCGTCCTTGCTGTTGACGGTCTGGGTGGCCCCGAGCTTCCTTGCCACCTCCAGCCGGTTGTCGTCAAGATCCACCACGATGATCTCGGCCGGCGAGTAGAACTGCGCGGTCATAAGGACGGCGAGACCCACGGGCCCGGCGCCGATGATGGCCACGGTGTCGCCCGGTTTGACCTGGCCCTTCAGGACGCCGCACTCGAAGCCCGTGGGCAGGATGTCGCTCAGCATCACGAGCGCGTCCTCGTCCGCCCCCTTGGGCACGTGGTACAAGCTCGTGTCCGCGAAGGGAATCCGCACGTACTCTGCCTGCGTGCCGTCGATCACGTGACCGAGAATCCACCCGCCCCCCTTCGCGCAGTGCGAGTACATCCCCTTCCTACAGGCTTCGCATGTGCCGCACGACGTGATGCACGAGATCAACACGCGATCGCCCGCTTTGAAGCCCGAGACAGCCGCGCCGACCGCTTCGACGACGCCGACGCCTTCGTGCCCGAGAATCCGGCCCTGGGCCACCGCCCGCACGTCTCCCTTCAGGATGTGGAGATCGGTACCGCAGATCGTGGTCCTGGCGATCTTCACGACCGCGTCGGTCGGCTTCTCGACCATGGGCCTTGGCTTGTCTTCCCAGGTTCGCTTGCCCGGCCCGTGGTACACGAGTGCTTTCATTTTCAGGTTCCTCTCCCGGTGACTGGCGTCTCGTCTCGAACTCAACGTCGCCGAACTCCGCCTGCGTGTACCGTCACTCGAGTGCTCCTCAGCGGCCGCCCCGCGAGGCCCGCTTTCCAAACAACCAGGCGACGAGAACCACCACGAGAACCACGATCAGGACGGGGAATAGCCAGATACAACCCCCCCCCGCTCATCCCGAACCATCCGCCGTGCATCATGCGTGCCTCCCTTGCTGAACTTCTCCCCCGGCAGAGGCCGCGTAGCTTCCAGGCTCCTTGTCGAACGTCGCCTTGCAGGTGGCGCAGCAGAACACGTGGATCTGCCCCGCGTACGTGCTCTTGCACGGCGCGTTGTGGTCGAGGCCTATGCCACAAACGGGATCCTTTGCCATTCCGAACGCCTCCTTTGAGCCTGCGACAGCCGTCTCGACCACCGCACAGGAACGGACCGGACGGCGGAGGCGTCACTCGAGACGCCCCCGCCGTCTTCCGGGGCCCTCACATCTTGGACTGCTTCTCCTCCGCCTTTGGCGCGGGAGCGTCGCCCTTCTTCATCATCGGGCACTCCATCGCGCCCTTCGCGCCGTGCATCGCCATGTGGCGCGTCATGTGCGCCATCATTTCGGATTGCATCTCCATCCTCATGGCGCGGGAAGCCTTGCGCTGGGCGACGAGTTCGTTGATGACGGCCGCCATCGGCTTCTCCAGGGCGTCGGGCTCCTTGGAGTCCTTGGCGGCGTTCATCTCCGCCACCAGCTTGTCGAGCGTGGCGTCCATCGCCTGCAGCTTGGCCTGCATGTCCTGCTTCTTTGCCATCATGGCCTGGCACTCCGCTTTCATTTCGGCATCGCGCTTGGCCATCGCCGCGCTATCCATGTGGTGGCCGGTCATCGGGGCCATATGAGGGCTC
The DNA here is from genome assembly GCA_963727205.1 of uncultured Acidobacteriota bacterium. Taxonomy (GTDB): domain Bacteria; phylum Acidobacteriota; class Thermoanaerobaculia; order Thermoanaerobaculales; family Thermoanaerobaculaceae; genus RBG-13-68-16. The sequence continues at coordinate 71,506 of CAVSFQ010000004.1, forward strand.
CTGGCAGCCGGTGGGGTGGAGGCAGCAGGCGGGGGCGCTTGCGCGCCGACGCCGACCGCCAGCGCGAGCGCCATCGCGGCGAAGATGCCAGGGACGAGAACCTTGACAGGGTGCTTCTTCATTACCGTGTTTCCTTCCTGGCGGCCCATGGGGCCGCACGTCCATGCGCCTTGGGGGGGTCGGGCGCGGGCGATCGTGTCTTACGTCTTCGTGCGCACAAAGAGCAGAACCCCGCCGACGACGATTGCGCTGATCCCCGCCCACACGGGGATGTTGACCGTTTCCTTGTCCTTGATCGACAGCTCGAGCGGGCCGATCTTGGCGTTGTGGGTCGACTTGGTGTAGGTGATGCCGCCGTACACCAGTCCGATGATGCCGGCGACGATCAACAGGAGTGCCACGATCTTGAGTGCGCTCACCTTGCCTCCTTTCGCCCTAGAGGACGCGTCGGCCGGAGACGAGCCTGACGATCAGGATGATCACCGCCACCACCAGCAGGATGTGGATGAAACCGCCCATCGTGTAGGAGGTGACCATGCCGAGCAGCCACAACACGAGCAGAATGACGAAGATCGTCCAGAGCATTTCAGTCCTCCAGTCCCGCCGGATCTAGTACTTCATGTTGCCGACGAGGAGTTCGTTGTGCACACCCTTGACGCCGTCGGTGTCGCGCGCGATGCGACCCGCCTCGTTCTTGATCCTCTCGGAGCTGACGCGGCCGATCAGCGTCACCACCCCCTGCGAGGAACTCACGTCGATGTCCCCGGCCTTGATATCCGAGTTGGCGATGAGCTTCACCTTGACCTTCGAGCTGATCATCACGTCGTCGATCCAGCTCCCGACCGTCCTCTCGCCGACCGTCAGATCGTTCTCCACCCCGCGCACGCCGTCCGTCCGCCAGGCGATCTTTCCGGCCTCGATCCGGGCCGCCTCCGTGTCCACCACGCCGGTCAGGTACACGACACCCTCCCGCGTCTCCACGTCCACTTGCCGCGCCTTCACCTTGTCGTTGGCCTGCAGCGACGCCTGGACCATCGACGTGATCCCCGAGTCCGTGTGCCGCGTCTCCTGCGGCACCATCGAGGAGGCGCACCCGACCAGCGCCAGTACCCCGACACCCACCAGACGAGCCCGCCACCACCACCAATCCGCGTTTCATGAGATACCGTCCTTTCTCGAACATGGCTCCACCCTAGCCTTCCAATCTCCCATCCGGAAGAGCACTTACTACCCTGCAGCACGGCCACGATGTGGGTAGAAACTACCTCTCCGAAAACCGCCCTCGACCTTGCCGGAGACCTGGCATACGCGTGCTCTCCAGCCGGAACGCGCCGGCGGGTCGAACGCCGGCCGAGTAGTTCCTACCTGAGTTTCGCCGGCGCGGGCGTGTACAAACTACGCTATCCCGCACAGCACTGAGGCACTAACTTCGTAAGGGGCCGAGCTGACGAAGGCGCGCTACGAAACTCGTGAGCGGTGGGGGCAGCAACACTCCACAAAGGGAGGTGCGATGTTCCGAAGCATCAAGGATCTCGACGGGTTCACGATCGGGGCCACCGATGGGGACATCGGCACGGTCAGAGAATTCTACTTCGACGACGTGAGCTACACGGTGCGCTACGTCGTGGTCGATACGGGGGGATGGCTCGGGGAGCGCAAGGTGCTCCTTACGCCGATCGCCTTCCGCACGATGGACTGGGAGCACAAGCGCATCGCCGCCGCGCTGACCAAGGCCCAGGTCGAGAAGAGCCCGAACATCGACACGGAAAAGCCGGTCTCGCGCCAGCACGAGATCGCCTACTACGGCTACTACGGCTATACCCCGTACTGGGCGGGCTCCTATCTCTGGGGCGCATTCCCCTATCCCTATCCTGCGGCCGGGCCGGCCCTGAGTGCCGCGGAGCTCGAGCGCGAGCGGCGCTGGAACTGGGAGGCCAAGCAGTCGCAGGACCCGCACCTGCGGAGTTCGCGCGAGGTGACCGGCTACCACATCCACGCGACGGACGGCGACATCGGCCACGTGGACGACTTTCTCGTGGACGACCCTCCTGGGCGATCCGCTACATGGTCGTGGACACCATCAACTGGTGGCCGGGCAAGAAGGTGTTGGTGGCGCCCGAATGGATCGAGCGCGTGGATTGGGACAAGTCGATGGTGCACGTGCACCTGGCGCGCGAGAAGATCCGAACCGGCCCTGAGTACGATCCGACGCGGCCCATCGAGCGCGCGTACGAGACGCAACTGTACGGCCACTATACCCGACCAGGTTACTGGAACAAGTGACGAACGGATGTCTGGAGACACGACAATGAGAGATAGTTGCCATCACGCCCGAAAGCTTCTGCCATACGGCCTGTGCGCTCTGTTCCTGTGCGCCACCGGCGTCGCAACGGTCAATGCGGCACCGTTCGAATTGCCCCCGCTCGTCGAGCCCGCGACCGCCGAGCACCACGTCGGCAAAGTCATCTGGCTTGATCTGATGACCCCGGACCTCGCCGGTGCGAAGACGTTCTATGGAGGGTTGTTCGGCTGGACCTTCCGCGACATTCATACCGGCAAGACGGACTACGCCGTCGCGTACCTCGACGGCCAGCCGGTTGGAGGCCTGTTCCAACCGGCAGCCCGGCCTGACAAACACCGGCACCCGGCCTGGCTGACCTTCTTCGCCGTTCGCGATGTCGATGCCGCGGAACGCACCGCCGTGGAGCACGGGGCCAGGGTCGTGTTCGGACCCAAGAGCTACCCGCAGCGCGGCCGCCAGGCGATCTTCGCAGATCCCGAGGGGGCCTTCTTCGCCGTTCTCGCCTCCACCAGCGGCGACCCGTCCGACGTCCTGGCGTTGCCCGGAGATTGGATCTGGAGCGCGCTGCTCACCCCGGACCCGGACAAGGACGCGGCCTTCTACCAGGCGCTATTCGGGTACGACGCCTTTGACTTGCCGAGTGAAGGCGGTCTGGAACACGTGGTCCTTTCCTCCGATGACTACGCTCGCGCGAGCGTAAACGCGTTGCCCAGCGATTCGCCGCACCCTCATCCCCGCTGGCTCAACTTCGTGCGCGTCGTGGATGCCGACGCCGCGGCCGCCAAGGCGGTTGCGCTGGGAGGGCGTGTGCTCGTCGCTCCGCACGTCGATCGCCACGGTGAAAAGATTGCGGTCGTCGCCGACCCAACGGGAGCAGCCTTCGGATTGATGGAGTGGTCGGACACCGACAGCCAAAAGGAGCCGAGATGAACAACTTACGTCAACGTTGGATGATAGCTGCGCTCGGGGTCCTGCTGTTCGCGGGGCTGTGCGCTTGCATTGCAACCGGCCCGGGATATGACGGAGGCGGGGGGGTCGGGTACGTCGGCATCTACGAGCCGGAAGGGTACAACTACGGCGGCTGGGGGGGTGGTTATCAGGTGGGACCGCCCCGGGGCGACGAACATCGCGGGCAGCGGCCGCAGTCCCACGCCTATCGGGAGGCGCCCCGGACCCGCCCGATTCCCTCGATTCCGACACGTCCGCCCCGGCCGTGGAATCCGACACATCCTCCTCGGGGTTGAGCCTCGGAGAGGGTTCTAATTAATAGTGGGGACGTCAGAACTGGAGACAGCATATGAGCACAACAGCCATCATCGGAATCATCGCGTTTGTCGTTGTTGTGGTCGTCGGCATCGCGACGTTGCTCCTTCTCCGCAAGCGCCGGACGGAAGGACTGCGTACCAAGTTCGGTGACGGTGAATATGCCCGCGCGGTGAAGGAAGGCGGCAACCGCCGGCACGCGGAAGCCGGGCTGGACAAGCGCTCGGAACGGGTCGAAAGCTTCCACGTTCAGCCGCTCACGCCCGGCGATCGTACGCGCTTCCAAGACTCCTGGGGCAGGATCCAGACGCGCTTTGTGGACGGCCCCGCCGGCGCGGTCACGGAAGCCGACCAACTCCTCGGTGATGTCATGTCCGCCCGTGGCTATCCGGTCAGCGACTTCGAACAGCGCGCGGCTGACATCTCAGTGGACCATCCCCTGGTCATGCAAAACTATCGCGCGGCCCATGCGATCGCCCTTCGGCAGACCAGCGGGAAGGCCAGCACCGAAGAGTTGCGCCAGGCGATGATCCATTACCGGACCCTCTTCGAGGAGCTGGTCAGCGAACCGAAACGTCCGGTTTGAAGGTTGCGTCATCACCCGGCCTGCGCCGAAGGTGGTTGCATTGAACTCGGAACAGGGTTGCTCGGTAAATGCAATGCACGTGCAACGCGAACGTACCGGGAGTCTGGCAGAGGTGCCCGACTTCCGGCGCGACGTTGGACAAGGCCGGCTATTGCGCTGAGGCAGGAGGCACGCCATGAAGTTAGCAGATGAGCAATGTCAGCCGGTTCGGCGCGACCAGGCGCCGCTCGGCCCGGTCCAGGCGTCCGAGTTGATGAACGACATACCGGGTTGGTCGCTACGCGAAATGGCTCTGGAACGCGAATTCGCCTTTCCCGGATTTCCCGAGGCCATGGCCTTCGCCAACCGCATTGCGGACCTGGCGCAGGCCCAGGATCACCACCCGGACATCACCATCTCGTACGACAAGGTCCGGCTCGTCTTGGTCACCCACCGGATCCACGGGCTCTCACGGAATGACTTCATCCTGGCGGCCAAGATCAGCCACTTGCACTCCGGTGCTTCGTGAGCCGGCCGCCGCAGGGGACAACGCCCTGGGCGCCGGGGCAGCATCAGCCACGGGACGCAACGTGGCGCCGGCCTTGGCTGAAAACGGGTTCTGCGTCGTCATCCATCTGACGTCGTTGAGCGGCCCAGTGCCGACAGCTCGGAAGGGAGAACGAAATGGCGAGTGAGGGCTACCACGAACCGTTGGAGCTGCTCTCGGAGCGCACCCGCAACCTGCACCGCGCCATCGTCAGCGTGATGGAGGAGTTGGACGCGATCGACTGGTATCAGCAGCGCGCCGAGGCATGCTCGGATCCGCACCTGAAGGATATCTTGGTCCACAACAAGAACGAGGAGATCGAGCACGCGGTGATGGTGCTGGAGTGGATCCGTCGGCACGACGACGACTTCAGCACACGTATGAAGACGTACCTGTTCACCGAGCTGCCGATCACCGACATCGAGAAGGCCGCTACGGGCGACGCAGCGCCCGCGGCGCCGAGCACGACGCTCGGCATCGGCGCCATGAAAGGGAGGTGACCCGTGGACCTGTTGAAGCGCAACCTGGCACCAATCACACCCGAAGCCTGGCAACAGATCGACGACGAAGCCAAGCGCGTGCTGCAACTGCGGCTCGCGGGTCGCAACCTCGTGGACGTCGACGGGCCGCACGGCTGGCAGTATGCGGCGGTCAACACCGGGCGTCTCGCGATCAAATCGGACAGCGGCCTCGGCGTCCCCTGGGGGATCCGCGAGGTCCTGCCGTTGATCGAGCTCCGAATCTCGATCGAGCTGTCGATCATGGATCTCGACGGCGCTGCGCGCGGCGCTTTGTTGGACCTCGCCCCGGTCGTCACCGCCGCGGAGCGCATCGCGCGCGCCGAAGACCTGGCGATCTTCCACGGCTTCAAACCGGCCGGCATCGAGGGCATGGTTGGCAAGGGCCCGCACGCCGCGATCACGATCCCCGACGACTGGGCCGAGTACCCCTTGGTCGTGGTCGAGGCGGTCGAGACGCTGCGGCGCGGCGGCGTCAATGGCCCCTACGCCTTGGCGCTCGGACCGGACTGTTACGCCGGCCTGTCACAGGCCGCGGAGGACGGCTACCCGATCCGCGACCGCGTGCAACATTTCCTCGATGGTCCGATCGTTTGGGCCCCGCAAGTCGACGGCGCGGTGGTGCTGTCGACGCGCGGCGGCGATTTCAAGCTTACGATCGGGCAGGATCTTTCCATCGGCTACGTCTCGCATACCCGCGAGAAGGTCGAGCTGTACCTGGCAGAGTCGTTCGCCTTCCGGGTGATCGAGCCCGGCGCCGCGGTGCACCTCAAACCGAAGCGCGGCAAGAAGTGAAGCCCGCGCGCGCCGGGTTGGCGTCGCGCGCTTAGGGGTTGACGGAGAGAGGGTTAAGAGCGGAGACGATCAAGGTCCGGTCGGGCGGTTCCTGCCCCGGCGTTGGCGTCTGGCTATTTGCGGGGGCCATTCTTGCGGATCTCCCGCTCCGCCTTCTCCCAGTCCTGCACTGCTCCACCGTCCTTGCGGCCTCCCTGCTCGTATAGCTCGTACGCCCGCGTGGCGATCTGGGGCGTCAGATCGCCCGCTTTCGTGACCGGCTTGTTGGCCACGGCGTCGGGAACGCGCCACTTGATCATCACGACCTTCACGGCGTCGTTGACGACCAGGCACGAAACCACGGCGTAGCCGAAGATCATGAGCGTCTGCGACCAGGGCAACGGCAGGAGTCCCGGGAGGCCGACGCGCGTCAGGATGGTACCGACGACAGCATCCGCCGTGAGGGCGGCGATGAGGGCCTTGCTGGGCATCGTCGACCAGAACCACCGGCGCTCGCGCGCGGACACCACGGAGAACACGGCAAGGTAGAGCAGCAGCAGGAAGCTGAAGGTGTAAAGGGCATTGCTGTTGGTCGCCAGGCCGAAATGCGACCAACCGATCCACAACAGGAGGAGCGTTTCAGTGACCATCGCCACACCAAGGACCACGGATACCGCGACGAACCCTCCGATGTTCCATGTTTCCGGTTTCCTGGATGGGCGAACGTGATCGGTGGCAAGGGCGATCTTCGCGAAGTCCAGCATGAAGACCAGCAGCAGCATCGCAAAGGCGGAGAGGACGAACTTGCCGGTCACGACGAACGCGATGGCTACGAACGCAGCCGTCAGGATTGTCTGGCTGATCTTGTTGATGATCCACGTCAGAATGCGCTGGTAGATCGTCCGCCCCTGCTCGACCAGCGCCACGATGTTCGTCAGCCCAGGTTCGGTCAGGACGACGCTCGCGGCACCCTTGGCCACGTCGGTCGCGGTGCTGACGGCGATGCCGACCTCGGCCTGGCGGAGCGCGGGTGCATCGTTGACCCCGTCGCCCGTCATCCCGGTCACGTGTCCTGCGGCCTGCAGGTGCTGCACCACGATGTACTTGTCCTCCGGATACACTTCGGCGAACCCATCGGTGCCCGCCAGCAGGTCGACCGCCTTGTTGCCGGCTAGAGCGCCGGCCGCCTTGAGGTCCGCCACGCGCCGGATGTTGGCCAACCCCACACCGCGGGCGATTTCGCTTGCGACCGCCAGCGCGTCGCCGGTGAGCATCTTCACCGCCACGCCGCGGCCCTGGAGCTCGGCGATGAGCTGCTTGGCGTCCGGTCGCGGCGGATCGTACAACGACACCAATCCGAGCAGCGTGAGTGCGCCCGTCTCGGGGCCGCGCGCCACCGCCAGCGTCCGATAGCCCTTCGCGGCCGATTCACTGACGCGCCCCTCCAGTGTCTCGATGGCCGGAGGTTGAAACCCGCACGCCTCGGCGATGGTGCGCACGGCTCCCTTCATCACGCGCAGCCGTTGCCCGCTCTGCTCGACCACGGCTTCCGTCCGCCGGTTCTTCGCATCGAACGGCGCGAATGAGATGGGTGCGACCTTGGGAAGGTTGTCGAAAATGTGTCGCTCCTTTGCCGCGGCCAGGAACGCGAGGTCGATCGGATCCTGGTTGGCTTCCTGCGACGCGAGCGCGCCGGCGACCAGCACGTCGGTTTCCGTCGCGCGCTCGAGGGGGATCACACCGGTGACCGCCAGTTGGTTCATCGTGATCGTGCCCGTCTTGTCCGCGCAGAGCACGTCCATGGTCGCGGCATCCTCCGCAGCGCTCAGGCGCGTGACCAGCACGCCGCTCTTGGCCAACTGCTTCGCCCCAAGCGCCATGCTGACCGTGAACATGACGGGGAGGGCGACCGGCACCGCGCTCATCAGCAGGACGAGGATGAGGGGGGCCATCTCCGCGATCGGCACACCGCGGACGAGCGACAGCACGACGACCACGCACAGCAGCGCGCCGACGATGACGAGGAGCCAGCGGACGACCTTGGCCACAACGGCTTCGATCTGAAGTTTCGGGTGCGCCCCCTGTACCAGCTCCGTGGTGCGCCCGAAGTAGGTCTTCGCTCCGGTCAGCATCACCACGCCGTTGCCTTCGCCCCGGCGCACGACGGACCCCGACGAGAGCACCCCGCCGGGCGCAATGTCCGCGTCCTTCGTTTCGCCGGTGAGCGCCGACTGGTCAACGCTCAACGCCCCCGTCAGGAGCTTCACGTCCGCCGGGATGATGTCGCCGGGTCGCACGCGAACGATGTCGCCGGGGACCAGCTCCCGGGAGGGAATGACCCCCCAGTTCGAATCGCGCCGCACGCGCGCGCTGACCTGCAACCGCTTCCGCAGCGCCTCGACGACCCCGGCGGCTCGGCGCTCCTGCATGAAGCTCAATATGGCGTTGACGACCAGCAGCGCGCCAACCAAAGCGAGGTCCGAGTACTTTCCCAGCACGGCTGACAGAACCATGATCAGCTCCAGCATCCACGCCGAGAGGCCCCAGAACTTCTTTAGGAATCTCAGGACCGGGTGCTCCTTTGCTTCGGCCACTTCGTTGTAGCCGTGCTCCTTCCTGCGGACGTCCACCTCCGCGCCTGTGAGCCCGGTGTCGGGGTTGACATGAAGCTCCGTGAGCGCATCGGGAACCGACGCGGAGGCGATATCAGGGGGCTTGGCGTTCGCCGGCTTGGAGGCCGCCGGCCGGGTATCGGGGCCATCGGGGGTTGTTGGCATCGCGGCCATCCTCTCTTGCGCCTGCGCGGCTTACGCCGATTGACCGGCAGGCTGTTGATGATGCTCGGCACAAGGCAGACGCGGTTCACACCCTTCACCACCGGCATTTTGAATGGCGCCATGCGGATTGGCACCGCCGGTTTCGCGTAACCGACGCACCGTACCGCCGAAGACGCTCGTGAACGATGCTGCCGGGGCCATTGCAGTCCACGCCTCACGAAGTCCCATTCGCCTACTCCATCGCCTTGGCGCTGGACGGCCCGAGCATGTACGTCAACCCGGTGCGCAGCATGAAGCGGTCGCTGACGTTGGAGAGGCCAAACGCGGGTTCGACACGCACCGACCAGCGGGGCGACATTGCATACGTGAAGACGGCGCCAAGATAATGCTGCTGGGCGTTCCAGTCGAGGCCGAAGCGGTCCTCGGTCCCCAGCGCTCCGGCCATCTCCACGCCGTAGCCCACGCGGCTCAGGGAGAGCGCCGGAGGCGGAGGCATGCCGGCCATCCCTGCCATCGACCCGCTCATCCACTACGGCTTGACGAACAGGCCCAACGCGTACCCATACGCGCTGCCATAGGGCGCTTGGAGCGCGGTCTCTCTGATGAAATTGAAGGTCGCGTTCAGCCGATCCCAGTCGTGATAGACGATCACGCGCTGTTCGAACGTGCGTGCCCGAGTATGGCGGGCGAGCGCCAGCGGCTCGGTCAGGTCTTCGGCGCCAAAACCGGAAACCTCCATCTTGTACAGGGCCGCCCCGTTGAGGTCCTCGTATTCGCCGTACAGGGTCAGGTTCAGCCACCGGTCGTCCCGAACGAGATGGAAATAGGCGCTGTACCGCATGCCGCCATAGGTCGCGGGCAGGCCGGCGATCTTCTGGCCCTCGGCCATGACGCCCACCGTCAAGCGCGAGGTGAGACCGTACTCGGCCATGAGCATCCCGGTGTAGAAGTCGTTGCCGTAGCGCGCCGATTGATAAGTCCTGCAGGGTCATCAACATCAATGAATGACTTTCGAGCGGATAATTGATCGCGGTGAAGTAGGGGTTCATGTTCATCTGCGCCCGCACCAAGCCCGGCAGCGTCGCCCACAGCAGGCCGGCGAGCAGAAGCGCCTTCCAGTGCGTGGTCGTCGTCATGTTTCATCTCCTTGAACGTACGTCGTCGCGTTCTGCAGTCGCGGCGCGTGGTCGACATCCATACCCGCCGGGCGCATTGGGGGTCGTTGGCATCGTGACCGTCCTCTCTGGCGCCTACGCGGTCTACGCCGGCTTGCCTGCGTCGGCCGCGCTCCACTTCCAGTTCCGGATCTCCGGCATGTCTTCGCCGTGCTTGTCGATGTACTGCTTGTGCTCGATCAGCTTGTCCTTGAGCTGCTGCTTCAGGTAGATGCCTTTGTCGCCGGTCTGCGGCAGGCGGTCGATCGCGTCCATCACGAGGTGGAAGCGGTCCAGGTCGTTCAGCACCGTCATGTCGAACGGCGTGGTGATGGTGCCCTCCTCCTTGTAGCCGCGGACGTGGATGTTGTCGTGGTTGGTGCGGCGGTAGGTCAGCCGGTGGATCAACCACGGGTAGGCATGGAAGGCGAAGATGACCGGCTTGTCCTTGGTGAACAGCTCGTCGAAGTCGATGTCGGAGAGCCCGTGCGGGTGCTCGATTTGCGGCTGCAGCTTCATGAGGTCGACGACGTTGACCACGCGGATCTTCAGGCCGGGCAGGTGCGCTCGCATGATGGACACCGCGGCGAGCGTCTCCAGCGTGGGCACGTCGCCACAGCAGGCCATGACCACGTCGGGGGCCACGCCCTGGTCGTTGCTGGCCCATTGCCAGATGCCGATGCCTTCGCTGCAGTGCTTGACCGCGGCGTCCATGGTCAGCCACTGGGGCGCCGGGTGTTTGCCCGCGATCACGACGTTGACGTATTGACGGCTGCGCAGGCAGTGGTCGATCACCGACAGCAGGCAGTTGGCATCCGGCGGGAGGTAAACCCGCACGACGCTGGGCTTCTTGTTCATGACGACGTCGATGAACCCGGGGTCCTGGTGGGTGAAGCCGTTGTGGTCCTGGCGCCAGACATGGGAGGCCAGCAGGTAGTTCAACGAAGCGATGTCCCGCCGCCACGGCAGGTGCGACGTGACCTCCAGCCACTTGGCGTGCTGGTTGAACATCGAGTCGACGATGTGGATGAACGCCTCGTAGCAGTTGAAGAGCCCATGCCGCCCGGTCAACAGGTAGCCCTCGAGCCAGCCCTCGCACTGGTGCTCGCTGAGCATTTCCATGACGCGCCCGGCGGGCGCGAGCCATTCGTCGTTCGGCACGGTGGCGGCGTCCCATTGGCGTTTCGTCGCTTCGAAGAGGGCTTCGAGGCCGTTGGAGAGCGTCTCGTCGGGGCCGAACACCCGGAAAATCCGCTGCGCGCTGTTCAGCTTCTCCACGTCGCGCAGGAACGGTCCGAGCACATGCGTGTCGCCGATGCCGGGCGCTCCGGGCGCGGGCACTGCGGCCGCGTACTCGCGGAAATCAGGCATCCGCAGGTCGCGGAGCAGGATGCCGCCGTTGGCGTGAGGGTTCGCGCCCATGCGCCGTTCGCCCTTGGGCGCGAGTTCGGCCAGTTCCGGCTTCAGGCGGCCCTGCTCGTCGAAAAGCTCCTCCGGCCGGTAGCTCCTCAGCCAGTCCTCCAACAGCTTGAGGTGTTCCGGATGGGTGGCCGGGTCGGAGAGCGGCACCTGGTGCGCTCTGAACGTCCCTTCGATCTGCAGGCCGTCGACCACCTTCGGCCCCGTCCAGCCTTTCGGCGAATTGAGCACGATCATCGGCCAGCGCGGCCGCGTGAGGTCGCCGCCGGCGCGGGCGTTGTGCTGGATTTGCTTGATTTGTTCCACCGCGGTGTCGAGCGCCGTGGCCATGGCCTCGTGCATCAACTCGGGCTCGTGGCCCTCGACGAAGTAGGGCGTCCACCCGTAGCCGCGGAGCAACTGCTCCAGTTCCTCATGGGTGATGCGCGCGAGGACGGTCGGGTTGGAGATCTTGTAGCCGTTGAGGTGCAGGATCGGCAGCACCGCGCCGTCGGTCGCCGGGTCGAGGAACTTGTTGGAATGCCACGACGTCGCCAGCGGTCCGGTTTCCGCCTCGCCGTCGCCGACGACGCAGGCGACGACGAGGTCGGGGTTGTCGAACACCGCCCCGAACGAATGGCTGAGCGAGTAACCCAGCTCGCCCCCCTCGTGGATCGAGCCCGGGCACTCCGGGGAGGCGTGGCTGGGGATCCCCCCGGGGAAGGAAAACTGGACGAAGAGCTTGCGCAAGCCCGCCTCGTCCTGGCTGATGTCGGGGTAGACCTCGCTGTAGGTGCCCTCGAGGTAGGTGTTGCCCACGACGGCCGGGCCGCCGTGCCCGGGGCCGGAGACGTAGATCATGTCGAGGTCGTACTTCTTGATCACCCGGTTCAGGTGCGCGTAGATGAAGTTCTGCCCGGGGGTGGTGCCCCAGTGCCCCAGCAGCATGTGCTTCACGTCCGCGAGCGCCAGCGGCCGCTTGAGCAGGGGGTTGTCGTAGAGGTAGATCTGACCGACCGAGATGTAGTTCGCGGCGCGCCAGTAGGCATCCATCCTGGCGAGCAGCTCCGGGGAAAGAGTTCTCTTCTTCATGGTTCGACCCTCCTCTTGTCAGCCGAGGCCGGCAGCCGGCCGTTCCCTTGTAGGCGCAGTTCCCGTTCCCGCGGCCTTCAGTAGACAGCAGTGCTTGAACTTTTCCCCGCTCCCGCAGGGGCAGGGGTCGTTCCGGCCGTACTTCGCGCGGCGCGGGGACGCCAGCTTCAACAGGGACGCGGTGTCCTGGTGGAAGATCTCCCTCAGCATCCCGTACAGCTCGGGGTCCCTGGTTTCGAGCAGCCCCGGCGATTTGAAGAAGTACTCCGCCAGCACCGCGAAGAATTCGCGGTCGTTCGTGTACGCGTAGTTGCGGATGTAGGCGCGTTTCCTGGCAGGGTGGGAGAGTTCCCGTGCGACGTATTGGACCCAGTGCTTCACCGCTTGCCACGGAACCTCGGGCGGCAGGCCGTAATCCGTGTCCCCCAGCTCCACCAGGTGGGCGAACTCGTGAATGCCGACGTTCTCCCTGGTCGCCTGGCTGTCGAACCCGGCGAGGAGGGAAGGCTTCGACAGGATCATCACGCCTCGCAGTTGATGCAGGCCGACCATGCCGAGAATGTTCTCGTCGGCGCTCCCGGTGGTCTGATAGTCCTCGCCGAACGAGTCGGGGTAGACGAGCACCTCGCCAAGCCGGTGGTACTCCCAGTCGTGGAACCCGAAGATCGGGATCGCCGCACTCGCGGCCACCAGGACCCGAACGGTGTCGTCGACGTCGGTCCCGATGCCGGTGATCCGGACCTCGTCGAGGAAAACCTTCACGAGCTGGCGAAAGCGCTCCTTCCCGTGCTCCGGCAGCGCCCGGAAATAGGCGACGTGGGTTTGGAGTATCTCCTCCCATGACGCTGGAAACGGCTGCTTCATGACCCTCAGCCGGCGGAGGCATCGCCGCCGGACCAACCGGTAGGCGAGCGGACAGAGAGCAAGGGAGAGAAGGGCGGGGTGCCAGAACCAGCCCGCCACGGCGGCGATGACCGCCGTCGTGGCGGCCAGCGTCAAGGCGTGGTTGCGGTTCCGGCGGTTGTTCTCGACGGTCACCAGCACGGGTCACCTCTCACTTGTCCCGCGCAGGCCGAGGACTCGGCACACCGCCTCGGCGATCATCCGTTCCTCGTCCGTCGGGATGACGCGCACCGCGACCCGGCTGTCCGCCGTGGAAATCACGCCTTCATTGGCGGCGTTTCGCTTCTCCTCGAGCTCGATGCCGAGGAACTCCAGCCCATCGCAGATCCGGGCGCGGACCGTGGGCGCTCGCTCCCCGATGCCGCCCGCGAACACCAGGGTGTCGAGCCCCCCCAGCGCCGCGGCGAACGCGCCGATCCACTTCTTGACCTGGTAGCAGAACAGCGCGACCGCTTCGGCCGCCCGCACGTCGTGCGCTTCACGGTCGAGCAACTCGCGCATGTCGGAACTCGTTTCCGAGATTCCGAGCAGCCCGGACTGCGAGTTCACCATCTCGTTGAACTGCTTCGCGCTCATCTTCTCGGTTCGCGCCAGATACCAGACCAGTCCGGGGTCCAGATCCCCCGAGCGGGTGCTCATCGGCACCCCGGCGGCCGGGGTGAAACCCATGCTCGTGTCCACGGACCTGCCGTCGCGCACCGCCGCCAGGCTCGCGCCGCTGCCGAGGTGGGCGAGGATGACCCGGCCGTGCGCCGCCTCCGTCCCGGCCACACGGCCAAGTTCCTCCATCAGAAACGCGTACGACAACCCGTGAAACCCGTACCGCCGCACGCCCTGCGCCTCGTAGCGGCGCGGGATCGGCAACAACCGCGCCACGCGCGGCAGGTCGTGGTGAAACGCGGTGTCGAAGCACGCCACCTGGGGCAGCTTGGGAAATCGGCGTTGAAACGCCTCCACGAGGAGGATTTCCTCGGGCATGTGGTCGGGGTCGAACGGGCTCAAGCCGCGCAACTCGTCGATCATGGCCGGAGTGATTCGCTGCGGCTCGCTGTACTTCGGCCCGCCATCCACCACGCGGTGCCCCACCGCGGTCAATGCACCGCCTCCGCTGCGTGACTCGATCCAATCCATCAGCACATTCACCGCCGCCGTGTGATCCGGCGCCGCCACCGGCCGCGAAAAGGTGTCCTCCTCGCTGACGCCCTTCACCCGAAGGACGGCCTCCGGCCGTCCAATCCGCTCGATCCCGCCCCCCAGGATCCGCCGCAGCGAGTCACCGGCCTCGAACAGCGCGAACTTGATGCTCGACGACCCGCCGTTGATCGCCAGGATGCGGGGGGCAGAGTGCTTCATCGTGCCTCTCCCACCTGTGGCGTGCGCGTACACGCTGACGGTCATGGCACCGCAGCCAGAGCGCCGTTGACGATTGTCTGCGCTTCTTCCAGGATGCGGCGCAGATGATCCGTCCCGCGGAAGCTCTCCGCGTAGATCTTGTAGATGTCTTCCGTCCCCGACGGGCGCGCCGCGAACCATCCGCTCTCGGCCACCACTTTGAGCCCGCCGATGGCGGCGCCGTTGCCCGGCGCGTTGCTGAGGATGGCCAGGATCTTCTCGCCGGCCAGCTCTTTGATCTTGACCTGTTCCGGGGACAGTTTTGCCAGTGCGGCCCTCTGTTCGGCGGTCGCCGGCGCCTCGACCCGGTCATACGCAGGCTCGCCGAACTCGCGCGTGAGTTCCTGGTAGATCTCGCCGGGATCGCGGTCCATCCGCGCCATGATCTCCGCCGCGAGCAACGCCGGGACGATTCCGTCCTTGTCCGTCGTCCAGACGCTGCCATCCCGGCGGAGGAACGATGCGCCCGCACTCTCCTCCCCGCCGAAGCCGAGCGAACCGTCGAGCAACCCGTCGACGAACCACTTGAAGCCGACCGGCACCTCGTAGAGCCTCCGCCCGAGCTTGGCGGCGACGCGGTCGATCATCTGGCTGCTCACCAACGTCTTGCCGACCGCCGCGTTGGGGTGCCACTCCGGCCGGTGCTGAAAGAGATAGAAGATGGCGACCGCGAGGTAGTGGTTGGGCGGCAGCAGTCCTGCGCTCCGAGTGACGATCCCGTGCCGGTCGTGGTCGGTGTCGCAGGCGAAGGCGATCTCGAAGCGGTCCTTCAGAGCGATCAGGCTCTGCATCGCATAGGGCGATGAAGGGTCCATGCGGATCTGGCCGTCCCAGTCGACCGTCATGAAACGGAACGTCGGATCGACGGCCTCGTTGACGACGGTCAGGTTCAACTTGTAGCGCTCGGCGATCGGCCCCCAGTAGTGGACCCCGGCGCCGCCGAGCGGATCGACGCCCATGCCGATCTTCGCGTCGCGAATGGCGTCCATGTCGATCACATTGCCGAGATCGGCGACGTAGGCCTCGAGGTAGTCGTGCCGGTGCGTCGTCGGGGCGCGAAGGGCTCTCTCCAATGAAATCCTCTTGACACCCTCAAGGCGATTCCCGAGGAACTCGTTCGCCTTTGCCTCGATCCAGGCGGTGACGGCGTGCTCCGCCGGCCCGCCGCTTGGCGGGTTGTACTTGAAGCCGCCGTCATGGGGGGGGTTGTGCGACGGCGTGATCACGACGCCGTCGGCCAACCCGGCCGTGCGCCCGTGGTTGTAGGTGAGGATCGCATGCGAGACGACAGGGGTCGGGGTGTATTCGTCCCCCTGCGGCGAGCATGACATCCACCCCGTTGGCCGCGAGCACCTCCAGCGCGCTCGCAAGAGCCGGGACCGAGAGCGCGTGGGTGTCCATGCCGAGAAACAGCGGGCCATCGATCTTCTGCTGCCTGCGGTACAGACAAATGGCCTGAGTGATGGCGAGAATGTGCGATTCGTTGAAGGACCTGTCGAACGCGGAACCGCGATGTCCCGAGGTGCCGAACATCGACCCGTTGCGCCGGTACGGAAGGATCGGGATCTCGGTATAGTAGGCGGTGATGAGCTTGGGCACGTCGACGAGCATCGATGGTTCCGGAGGTTTTCCTGCCAGGGGACTCACGTTCATCGCCATCTCTCCTCGAGGAAACGTACGCTGCACCGCCGGCTCGATCGTTCCCACCCGAATGGCCGACCGCCGATTCTCAATCCCATGGCGTCACCCGCGGCTCACGGCGTCCTGGCGCTCGCCCGGGATCTTGGTGGCCGCGTGGACCCCGACGGCGCGCTGCCGGTCGCTCCGAGCACGACCCGCACGCGATGCGCGCGCCCATCGTCGGAGAGCGGAATCGCCGCCGGATCGGCGGGCGATCCGTCGAGCTCGGCGCTCGCCACGCCCCGACAGAGCCGCTCCGGATTCTCCACGACGATCGTGTAGGGTGTCGTCCCGAAGCGCCATTCGATCGAGTAGGTCGGCCACGAGGATGGGATGCACGGGTCCACCGTGAAGCATGCACCGCGGCGCTGGAGCCCGAGGATCCCCTCCAATCCGACCCGGTACATCCAGCCGGCCGAGCCGGTGTACCAGGTCCAGCCGCCCCGTCCCCGGTGCGCCGGGTGGTCGTAGACGTCCCCCGCGATCGCATAGGGCTCGGTCATGTACCTCTCGACGTCGCTCGCCGTCCGCGAGTGGTTGATCGGGTTGAGCATGTGGAAGAGCTCCACCGCCTCGTCGCCGCTGCCGAGACGCGCGAGCGCGAGGACGACCCACGCCGCCGCGTGCGTGTACTGGCCTCCGTTCTCGCGGATCCCCGGGATGTAGCCCTTGATGTACCCCGGGTCGAGAGCCGTGTGATCGAACGGCGGTGTCAGGAGCAGGATGACGCCCGAGCCGCGCCGGACCAGGTGGGTGCGCACGGAAGTCATCGCACGCTCGGCGCGCTTTCCAGGCGCCGCGCCCGAGAGAACGGCCCAGGTCTGGGCGATCGAGTCGATCTTCCCCTCGTCGTTTTGCGACGAACCCAGCGGCGTGCCATCGTCGAAGTACGCGCGCCGATACCACTCGCCGTCCCAGGCCTGCTCCAGCATGGTTCCCAGGCGCTCGCGCTCGGCGCGGTAGCGCGCCGCCCTGGGCGCGTCACCCCGCTCCTCGCACAACGGGGCAAACGCTCCCAGGACGGCGTGGAGGAACCAGCCGACCCAGACGCTCTCCCCGCGGCCCTCGGGGCCGACGCGGTTGTAGCCGTCGTTCCAGTCGCAGCTGCCGATGAGCGGCAGGCCGTGCGCGCCGGCGGTGAGCGCGCGATCCACGGCCCTGACGCCGTGCTCGAACAGCGTGCCCGTCTCGCGGGAGATGGCCGGGATCCCGTACGCTTCGGGCGCTCCGGGCGGAACGGGAGGCGCCTCCAGGAAAGGCACCCGCTCGTCGAGGACGGCGCGGTCTCCCGTGGCCTTGACGTACTCGGCGGTCGCGTAGGGGAGCCAGAGAAGATCGTCCGAGCAGTGCGTGCGGATGCCCTGACCGCCCGGGGCGCTCCACCAGTGCTGGACGTCCCCCTCGACGAACTGGCGCGCGGCCGCGCGCAGGAGGTGCTCGCGGGTGAGCTCCGGCCGCGTGAACATCAGCGCCAGCACGTCCTGCAGCTGGTCGCGGAACCCGTACGCGCCGCTCGACTGGGAGTAGGCGGAGCGCGCCCAGACCCGGCACGCCAGGTCCTGGTAGAGGAGCCACTTGTTGACCAGGAGGTCGAAGGAGTCGTCGGGGGTGGTGACGCGCACGGCGCCCAGCGTGTCCTCCCAGGACGCCTCCACCGCAGCCAGCTCGGCCGCGGCAGCTGCCGCGCCGTCGCTGCCCGCGAACCGCCGCAGGAGCGCGCGGGCCTCCGCCGCGTCCCGTCCCTGCCCGAGGAGGAACACGACGCTCCGCGTCGCGCCGGGTTCGAGGTCCACCGCCATCTGCAACGCCGCGCACGGGTCGAGGCCGGCGCCGAACCGGTTCGACAGCAGCGGCCGGCCGAGCGCGGCCGCGCGAGCGAGCGAGCCGTTGCGGCCGAGGAACTCCAGACGGTCGCCCGTGGCGGCCACGAGCGGCTCGCTCGCGGCGGCGAACGCGACGCGCTCCCTCTCCGGGCTGTACAGGTCGCGCGCCAGGACCGCCCCGGTTGCGCCGTCGAGCTCCGTCGCGACAAACCTCGGACCGCTCGCAATCGGTGGGCCGAGCAACCAGTCATTGTACGAGAAGAGGGTGAGGCGCCGCGGCCGGTCGGAGCGGTTCGTCAACGTCAGGAGAGACAGCTTCACGGGTTCGTCCCGCGCCACGAAGACCGCCAGCTCGTGCGCAATGCCGTGCGCGGCATGGGAAAAGCGCGTCACGCCCGCCGCGTGGCGCACCACCCAGCGCGGCGTGCGCGGGGTGCGCCGCAGGGGCGCCGGCGTGGCGCCCCACAGGGCGCCGCTCTCCTCGTCGCGGACGAAGATCGCCTCGGCGGTCGGGTTGGTGACGGGGTCGTTGGCGAACGGCGTGAGCCGGTTCTCGCGGCTGTCCTCGGCCCAGGTGTGGGCCGCGCCGGAGGTGGTGACGATGCTCCCGAATCGCGGGTTGGCGAGAACGTTGATCCACGGGAGCGGCGTCTCCCGCTCGCCCTCGAGGACGACGGCGTACTCGCGGCCGTCGCGGGTGAAGCCGCCGAGACCGTTTTCGAGGAGGAGCGGCGGTGTTTCCGGTCCGGCTTCCGGCGGTCCAGTGTCCGGGGCCTCGTCCGCCGGGGCGTTGCCCACCGGGAGCGGGGGCTCCGCTTCCGGCTGGTCGAGCTGCTGCTCCAAGGTGCCGCGGTCGCCGGAGAGGACCGCCTGGGCGACCACGCTCAGCAGGATCGTCTCGGCCTCCGGGATCGAATCGGCTCGGAGGAGGTACACGCCGCCGGGCTTCCCCTTCCAGGCGCTCCACGGGCCGCCGTCGACGAGCTGCGTGAGCTGCTGGTTCGTCTCTTCGCGGTAGCTTGCCGGGTGCT
>CAVSFQ010000005.1:0-10000 GCA_963727205.1 uncultured Acidobacteriota bacterium
GCGATCTTCCTCACCGTTGCGGTGGAAACGGCGAGCTTCCAGCAGAAGCGGGAGAAGGAGGAGGAGCTGATCTTCCGCGGCAACCAGGTGGTCGAGGCGATCAGGTTGTTCCGGGCGCGCTTCGGCCGTTTTCCCATTGCGCTTGCCGAGCTCGCCAAGGCGAACCCGCGGGTGCTGCGCAAGATCTGGAACGACCCGATGACCGGGCGCCCTGACTGGGTCCCGGTGTACCTGGGGGAGGAAGGCACGACGCTGCAGCCGCTGCCCGGCGGCCTGACGCCGACGCCGCAACCGACGCCGCAACCGACGCCGCAGCCGACGCCCGGTCCAGGGACACCCGGGAGCCAGGGACCGCGCGGCGGCCCGATCATCGGAGTCAGGTCGAGCGTGTGTGACGAGGCGGTGAAGATCTACAACGGCCACACCCGGTACTGCGAGTGGAAGTTCTTTTACGACCCCTCCAAGCTCAACCCGGGCATCCGGCCTGCGTCGGCGGCGCCGCCGAGTCCGTGAGCCCGCGGCGGTCGCGGGGGGCGATTGGCGCCCGCCGGGGCTGGTACACTTGCCCGCCCATGGAGAGCCCACCGACGATCTTCGTCCACGTGCTGCCGGGCTCGGCGACCGCGGCGGTCGGAGCCTGGGTCCGGACCGGCTCCGCGCACGAGGACGCCGGCGCGGCCGGGATCACCCACCTGCTCGAACACCTCCTGCTGCGACGCTCGGGCGAGCGCACGCCCGAGGAGATCTCCGAGCTGATCGACTCCCTCGGCGGCGCCGTGGACGCATTCACGACCCGCGAGGCGTGCGCGGTGACGGCGCACGTCCCCGCCGAGCGCTTCGACGAGGCGCTCGACCTCGTGCTGGACGCAGTGTTCCGCCCCCGCGTGCTCGCCGCGGAGGTCGAGCTCGAGCGCCGCGTCGTCGCCGCGGAGTTCGACCTCATCCAGGACTCGCCCGTCGAGGTCGTGGCGGAGAAGGCGCTCGCCGCCTGCTGGGGCGACCATCCCCTGGCGCGGCCGGTCCTCGGCCGGCGGGAGGTGGTGGAGCGTCTCGGGGTACGCGACCTCGATCTCTTCCACCGCGCGCGCTTCTCAGCGGCCAACCTGCTGCTCGTCGCGGCCGGTCCGGTGGACGAGGGCCTCATCCGGGAGCGGGTGGCTCGCCTGCCCGGCCGCGGCGCGCCGCCGCCGCCGCTCGCGGCGCCGGTGTGGCGGCCTGGGGTGACGGCCGAGGCGCGTGACGGACTGGAGCAGCTCTACGCCAACCTCGTGCTCCCCGCGCTGCCGTCCGGGGACCCCGAGGGATTCACCCTGGGCGTGCTGAACCAGCTCCTCGGCGGCGGCGCCTCGAGCCGCCTGTTCCGCGAGCTGCGGGACCGGCTGGGCCTCGTCTACGACGTGGGGAGCTCGATGTTCGCGGCTGCGGTCGCGGGGGTGCTCGAGGTGACGTTCTCGGCGCCGGTTCGCCACGCCGACGCGTGCTGGGACGCGGTGTTCCGGGTGCTCGGCGACGTCGCCGCCGGCCGCGTCACCGACGATGAGGTGGACCTGGCCCGGCAGGCGCTGGCGTCCGGGGTGGTGCTCGGCGCCGAGGGGACCGAAGCGCTCATGGAGGCGCACGCCGCCGAGCTGCTCGGCCGCTCGCGCCCGTTCGACGCCGGTCGGGTCCGCCGCGAGCTCGACGACGTGACGCCGGAACGCGTGCGCGCGCTCGCCGCCCGGGTGGTCCGCCTGGATGCGATCTCCGGGGCGGTGTGCGGCCCGGAGGCGGGGCTGCGCTTGCCGGCAGCGCTGAACCGGAGGGTCGTGTGAGCGCGCCCGTCGTGGTCGCCGTCCGGCGGCTGGCGCACGGCGACGGGCTGCCGCTGCCGCGCTTCGCCACCGCCGGGGCGGCGGGGGCCGACGTGGCGGCGGCGGTCGAGCCTGAGGTCGTGCTGGCCCCGATGGAGCGCCGGGCGGTCCCGACGGGGCTCGTCCTCGCGGTCCCTCCGGGCTACGAGGTGCAGGTGCGGCCGCGCTCCGGCCTGGCGCTGCGCCAGGGCTTGACGGTGGCGAACGCGCCCGGGACGGTCGACAGCGACTACCGCGGCGAGCTCATGGTGATCCTGGTCAACCTCGGTGACCGGCCGTGCGTGGTGCGGCGCGGCGAGCGGATCGCGCAGCTCGTGGTGGCCCCGGTCGTCCAAGCCGCCTTCGAGGAACGCACCGACTTGCCGCCGTC
Organism: uncultured Acidobacteriota bacterium; assembly: GCA_963727205.1. Lineage (GTDB taxonomy): Bacteria > Acidobacteriota > Thermoanaerobaculia > Thermoanaerobaculales > Thermoanaerobaculaceae > RBG-13-68-16. The sequence goes on from CAVSFQ010000005.1 coordinate 2,221, forward strand.
GGCGCGCGGGGCCGGCGGGTTCGGCTCGACGGGGGCGTGACGTGCGCGTCTCGGTCCTGGCCTCGGGTTCGAGCGGGAACGCGGCCGTGGTCGAGGCCGGCGGCACATGTCTGCTGGTCGACTGCGGCATCTCCTGCCGCCAGCTGGTGACGCGGATGGAAGCGCTCGCCATCGACCCTGGAAGGATCGAAGCGGTGCTGCTCACCCACGAGCACGACGACCACGTGAAGGGGCTCGAGGTCTTCCTGCGCCGCCACCCGGTGCCGGTGCTGGCGACGCCCGGCACCGTGAAGGGGATGGCGGCGCCGCCGCCGGGCGCCGGGGCGCTGGCCTCGGGGCGCGAGGTGCGGCTCGGGACGATCACGGTGCTGCCGGTGCCGACCAGCCACGACGCCCGCGAGCCGGTCGGCTTCGTGCTGGAGAGCGCCGGGCACCGGGTCGGCTTCGTCACCGATACCGGCGTCGTGACGCAGCTGCTGGCGGAGCGCCTGGCCGGTTGCCACGCGCTGCTGCTCGAGTGCAACCACGACCGCGACATGTTGCGCGTGGGGCCCTACCCCTGGCCGCTCAAGCAGCGCATCGCCTCGCGCACCGGCCACCTCTCCAACGAGCAGTCGTGCGGCGCGCTCGAGCGGCTCGTCCACTCCGGGCTCGAGGTCGTCGTCGGCATGCACCTTTCGCAGACCAACAACAACCCCGGCCTGGTCGCGCGCGAGCTGGCCGCCGTGCTCGCCGGGTCTGGGGTGCGCCTCGCGGTTGCCTCGCAGCACAGCGCGCTCGTGGTCGAACGGGAAGCGGGCCGGGACGCCCGCACGCCCCCAGGCTGAACCCGGACGGCCGCCAGGCGCCGCGGCGCGCCCGGTTCCTTGGCCGGGCGGCCGGTTCGCGGTACGCTTCGCCAGGCGGGGCCCGCGGGGCGGGGCAGGAGGTGCGGGATGCAGGTCGAGGTTCGCGTCAAGCTCAAGGAGCAGGTGCTTGACCCGCAGGGCGAGGCGATCCGGCGCGTGCTGGCGGGCCTGGGGTACGCGGAGGTCGGGCAGGTCAGGGTGGGCAAGCTGATGCTCCTCGAGGTCGGGGGCGACGACCCCGGCGCGGTCCGCACCCGGGTCGAGGCGGCGTGCCGCGAGGTGCTCGCCAACCCGGTGATCGAGGAGTTCGAGGTCCGGGTGCCATGACGAGGCCGGGGTCCGGGGTTCGGGTTTCGGGTTCCGGGAACGACAACCGCGCGGGTGGCACGGTGGCAGGCGGGCGCAAGCGGGTGGCGGTCGTCATCTTCCCGGGTTCCAACTGCGACCGGGATGCCCTCGCAGCCGTCGAGGCGGCCGGCGGCGAAGCAGTGCCGGTGTGGCATCAGAGCGCCGACCTTGCCGGTTGCGGCGCGGTGATCCTCCCGGGCGGATTTTCCTACGGGGACTACTTGCGGGCCGGCGCGATGGCGGCGCACTCGCCGGTGATGGCCGCGGTGCGCCGGCATGCGGCCGGCGGCGGCGCGGTCCTCGGGATCTGCAACGGCTTCCAGATGCTGCTCGAGATCGGGCTGCTCCCGGGCGCGATGCTGATGAACCGGACGCTGCGGTTCATCTGCCGCGACGTCCATTTGCGCGTCGAGCGCGACGACCTGCCCTTGCTCAAGCATTTGCGGCGCGGCCACGTCCTCCGCCTCCCGATCGCGCACAAGGAAGGGAACTGGTTTGCCGCGCCGGACGTTGTCCGCCAGGTGGAGGCGGAGGGCGCGGTGGCGCTGCGCTACTGCAGCGAGCGGGGTGAGATCGGCGGCGCGGCCAACCCCAACGGCGCCGTCAACGCGGTCGCGGGCCTCGTCAACCGGGAGGGGAACGTCCTCGGTATGATGCCGCACCCGGAGCGGCGCGTCAGCGCCCTGCTCGGCGGCTCAGACGGCGCGGCGCTCATCCGCGCGCTCGTGGAGGCGGCATGATCTGGAACGCCCCCGCGACGGCGGAGCTGGCCCGCGAGCACGGGTTGTCGGAGCCGGAGTACGAGCGCATCCTCGCCGACCTCGGCCGCAACCCCAACCTCACGGAGCTCGGGATCTTCGCGGCGCTTTGGTCGGAGCACTGCTCGTACAAGTCCTCCCGGGCGTATTTCGGCAGGTTTCCAACCGGCGGCCCCCGGGTCGTCCAGGGCCCCGGCGAGAACGCGGGCGTGGTCGACCTCGGCAGCGGCTGGGTGTGCGTCTTCAAGATGGAGTCCCACAACCACCCCTCGTTCATCGAACCGTACCAGGGGGCGGCGACGGGCGTGGGGGGCATCCTGCGCGACGTCTTCACGATGGGGGCCCGTCCGGTGATGCTCCTCGACTCGCTGCGCTTCGGCGCGCTCGACGCGCCGCGCATGAGCCACCTGGTTGACGGCGTCGTGCGCGGGATCGGCGACTACGGCAACTGCGTCGGCGTGCCCACGGTGGGCGGTGAGGTGGACTTCCACCCGAGCTACAACGGCAACATCCTGGTCAACGCCATGTGCGTCGGCGTCGCGCGCGCCGACCGGATCTTCTACGGGCGCGCGTCGGGGCCCGGCAACCGCGTCGTCTACCTCGGCTCCAAGACCGGCCGCGACGGCATTCACGGCGCCACGATGGCTTCCGACGTCTTCGACGAGACCGCGAGCGCCAAACGCCCCACCGTGCAGGTCGGCGACCCCTTCACCGAGAAGCTGCTGATCGAGTGCTGCCTGGAGCTGATGGACAACGGCGTGGTGGTCGGCATTCAGGACATGGGTGCGGCGGGACTGACCTCCTCGGCGTTCGAGATGGCGGCGCGCGCGGGTTGCGGCCTCACCCTCGACCTCTCGCAGGTGCCGGCGCGCGAGCGGGGGATGACCCCGTACGAGCTGATGCTGTCGGAATCGCAGGAGCGCATGCTGCTCGTCGCGACGCCCGCCAACGTCGCCCCGGTGCTGGAAGTATGCCGTCGGTGGGGACTCGACGCGGTCGAGATCGGGGAGGTCATCCCGGAGCCGGAGGTGGTGGCGACCTTCGCCGGGCAGCCGGCGTTCCGCCTGCCGGTGGCCCCACTCGTGGACGACGCCCCCCGCTACGAGCGGCCGTGGACCCCGCCGGTTCCCGCCGCCGCGGTCACCCTGCCCCCCTTGCACGACCGCGACTGGGCCGCCGACCTGCGGGCGCTGCTCGGAAGCCCGGTGTTCGCGACCTCGAGGCCGATCTGGGAGCAGTACGACCACTCGGTGGGGGCGAGCACGGTGGTGGGCCCCGGCGCCGACGCGGCGCTGCAGCTCGTCCCGGGCACGAGTATCGGCCTCGCCGCCACGACCGACTGCAACGCCCTGGCGTGCTCCCTCGACCCGTTCAACGGCGCGGCGCAGGCGGTGGCGGAGGCGGTGCGCAACCTCGCGTGCGTTGGCGCTGAGCCGGTGGGCGTCACCGACTGTCTCAACTTCGGCTCGCCGGAGAACCCCGCCGTGATGGGCCAGTTCGTCGCGGCCGTGGACGGCCTCGCCGAGGCGTGCCGGGCGTTCGAGGTGCCGGTCGTGTCGGGCAACGTCTCGTTCTACAACGAGACCTCGGGCAACGGCATCCTGCCGACGCCGACGGTCGGGATGGTCGGGGTCGTCCCCGAAGTCCGCCACCGGCCGCGCGCGCGCTGGCTGGTCGGCGACACCGTGTACCTGCTCGGGCCGATCGAGGGCGAGGTGGGCGGCAGCCGTTTCCTGCAGATCGCGCTCGGTCTCGAGGCGGGGCCGGTGCCGCCGGTCGAATATGTGGCCGAGCGGCGCGCCGGGGCCGCCGTCCGCGATCTGGTGCGACTCGGTCTCGCCGCCGCCAAGGACCTCTCCGACGGCGGCCTCGCGGTCGCCGCCGTGGAGATGAGCGGCGGCGCGGTCGGGTGCAAGCTGACGCTGCCGCCCGGGGTGTCGCCGGTGCGCGCGCTGTTCGGCGAGTGGCGCGGCGCCTTCCTGCTGGCGGCGCCGACGGCGTTCGAGCCGGCGCTGGAGCGGGCCTGCGAAGGGCTTCCTTTGGTCAGGCTCGGCGTCGCCGGCGGCGTGAAGATGACGGTGACGCTCGGCGGCCGGAACCTCATCGAGGAGCCGATCGCGGCGCTTTCGGCGTTGCGGGAGGGAAGCCTGGCATGGCTTTCGGGGGCATGAGCGCGGTGGGCGACAAGTTCCACGACGAGTGCGGCGTGTGCGCGGTGCTCGGGCATCCGGACGCGTCCAACCTCGTCTACCTCGGCCTGTACGCCCTCCAGCACCGCGGCCAGGAGTCGGCCGGCATCGCCGCCTTCGACGGGCGCGAGCTGCGGTACAGGAAGGCGATGGGGTACGTGGCGGACATCTTCGACCGCGCGGTGCTGAGCGAACTGCCCGGTTCGGTGGCCCTCGGACACGTGCGCTACGCCACCGCCGGCAACTCCACCCTGGCCAACGCGCAGCCCGTGGTGGCGAAGACGCACCGCGGGCAGGTCGCGCTCGCGCACAACGGCAACCTCGTCAACGCCCTGCGCCTGCGGCGGGAGCTCGAGCGGCAGGGGGCGATCTTCCAGTCCACCTCGGACTCGGAGGTGTTCCTGCACCTGCTCGCCCGCTCGCGAGCCGCGACGCTCGAGGGCGCGCTGCTCGAAGCCGTGGACGCCGCCGTCGGCGCCTGGTCGCTCGCCGTCCTCGTGGACGGCCGGGTGTTCGCGGCGCGGGACCCGCACGGCTTCCGGCCCCTGATGCTCGGCCGCCTCGGGGAGGCGTGGGTCGTGGCGTCGGAGACCTGCGCGTTCGACCTCATCGAGGCGCGCACGGTGCGCGAGGTCGGCCCGGGCGAAGTGGTGGAGCTCTCGGGAGAGGAGCCGAAGGTGTTGCGACCGGCGGGTCCGGGGCCGTTCGCCCACTGCGTGTTCGAGCACGTCTACTTCGCGCGTCCGGACTCGACGGTGTTCGGCGAGGACGTCGGGCCGGTGCGCGAGCGGTTGGGCGAGCGCCTGGCCCAGGAGCACCCGGCCGTGGCGGACATCGTCGTCGCGGTCCCCGACTCCGGCGTCCCGGCGGCGCTCGGCTACTCGCGCGCGTCCGGGCTGCCGTTCGTGCTGGGCCTGGTGCGCAACCACTACGTCGGGCGCACGTTCATCGAGCCCCGCCAGGCGATCCGCCACTTCGGCGTCAAGGTCAAGCTGAACCCGGTGCGTTCCGCGGTCGCGGGCAAACGGGTTGTCCTGGTGGACGACTCGATCGTGCGCGGCACGACCTCGCGCAAGATCGTGATGATGCTCAAGGCCGCCGGCGCCAAGGAGGTCCACCTGCGGATCTCCTCGCCCCCGACGACCGGGCCGTGCTTCTACGGCATCGACACGCCGGAGCGCCGCGAGCTCATCGCCGCCAACCAGAGCGTCGAGGAGATCCGGGCGTTCGTCGGCGCCGACTCCATCGGGTACCTCTCGGAGGCGGGGATGCTCGCCTGCCTTCGAACGCCGGCGCCGAACTTCTGCACCGCCTGCTTCTCCGGCAACTACCGCGTGCTGGACGAGGAGGACCGCGCCGGCGGCGTCGTCAAGGAAGAACGCTGATGAAGGCCGCTGAACCGACCGGACGGGCCCCGCTCACCTACGAGGGCGCCGGGGTCTCGATCGCCGCGCAGGACCGGGCGCTCGCCGAAGTGAAGCGGCTGGCGAAATCCACATTCACCTGCGGGGTCCTCTCGGAGATCGGCGGTTTCGGCGGGCTCTTCACACTGGAGCCGGACGACCCCGCAGGCGTGGTGCTCGTCGCCTCGGCCGACGGGGTCGGCACCAAGCTCAAGGTCGCGCAGATGGCCGGGGCGCACGGCACCGTCGGCGAGGACCTGGTCAACCACTGCGTCAACGACATCCTGGTGCAGGGGGCGCGCCCGCTCTTCTTCCTCGACTACTTCGCCTCCGGTCACCTGGAGCCCGGCGTCGCGGTCGAGGTGATCGAGGGGCTGGCACGCGGCTGCCGCGCCAACGGCTGCGCACTGCTCGGCGGCGAGACGGCGGAGATGCCCGGGTTCTACCGGCCCGGGGAGTACGACGTCGCCGGCTTCATCGTCGGCTCGTGCCGGCGCGACCGGCTGCTGCGCCGCGAGAACGCCGCCGCCGGCGACCTCCTCGTGGCCCTTCCCTCGAGCGGCCTGCACACCAACGGCTACTCGCTCGCGCGCAAGGTGCTCCTCGAGGTCCTGGGACTCGGCGTCGGCGGCGAGGTGCCTGGGCTCGGGAGGACCGTTGCCGATGCGCTCCTGGCCGTGCACCGCTCGTACCTCGCGGCGGTGGGGCCGCTGCTCGACGAGGGGCTCGTCACCAGCGCCGCGCACATCACCGGCGGCGGCATCCCCGACAACCTGCCGCGGGCGCTGCCGGAAGGCGTGGGCGCCGAGATCCGCCTCGACTCGTGGGACGAGCCGGCGCTCTTCGAAGTGATCCGCGAGGCGGGCCGGGTGCCCGAGGACGACATGCGCCGGACGTTCAACCTCGGCGTCGGCATGATCCTCGTCGTCGCGCCGGACCGCCTCGGCGCGGTACTGGAGCGGCTCGTCCCCCACGGCCCGGGCTGGGTCATCGGCCGCTGCGTCGCAGGCGGCGGCGTGCGCTTCGTCGGAGAACGTCGTGCGTGAGAGACCGTGGATCGTGGGTGGTTGTTCGTGGGTCGGCATCGCGGGCCCTTCTCGAAGTCAACCCGCGTGGCGGCGCATGAGACAACGACCCACAACCCACGACCCACGACCCACGAACCTCGGGGAGGGTGGGTGGGGGACCTGACACGGATCGCGGTGCTGCTGTCGGGGCGGGGTTCGAACCTCGTCGCACTCGCCGAGGCATGCGCCCGCGGCGAGGTCCCGGCCGAAATCGTGCTCGTCGTCTCCAACCGTCCCGGTGCGCCCGGCCTGGACCGAGCCCGCGAGCGCGGGATCCCGATCGCGGCCATCCCAGGCAAGAGCCTGGCGAGGGAGGAGCACGAGCGTCTCGTGGCCGAGGCGATCGAGGCGGCGCGGGCACAGTGGGTCTGCCTCGCCGGGTACATGCGTCTGCTCTCGCCGACGTTCGTCGCGCGCTTCCCGCAGCGCATCGTCAACATCCACCCGGCGCTGCTGCCGAGCTTTCCGGGCCTCGACGCCCAGCGCCAGGCGTGGGCGTACGGCGTCAAGGTCTCGGGGTGCACGGTGCACCTGGTGGACTCCGGGTGCGACTCCGGCCCGGTCGTGCTCCAGCGCGCGGTCGCGGTCCTCGACGACGACACGCCCGAGACGCTCGCCGCCCGGATCCTCGAGCAGGAGCACATCGCCTACGCGGCCGCCCTGCGCATGCTGCTGATGCGACGGTGGCGCGTCGAAGGGCGACGAGTCGTTTTCGAGTGACCGTTGAAGGTGAGGAAGCATGGAGAAGGAAGACGGTAAAGGGGAGGCATTGAACGCACCGTCTTCCCTCTGCCTTCTTCCGTCTCCCCGCTATGAGCTAGCCCCTGAGCAGGCTCTCGAGCTCCTCGGGGTGGTTCGCCCGGATCTGGGCCTCCTCGAGCGTGATCGTACCGGCCCGCACGAGGCGCGCGAGCGATTCCTCCAGCGCGATCATCCCCGCGCGCTTGCCGAGCGTGATCTCGTTGCGGAAGCTCTCCACCCTGTCCTTGCGGATGTGCTGCCGGATGGCCGCGTTGACGAGGAGCAGCTCGACGGCGGGGACGCGGCCGCGCCCGTCCGCCGTGGGGACCAGCTGCTGGCTGACGACGGCGGTGAGCGCGAGCGCGAGCTGCTGCCGGATCTGCGCCTGCTGGGCCGCCGGGAAGACGTCGACCATGCGGTGGATCG
>CAVSFQ010000005.1:15000-137490 GCA_963727205.1 uncultured Acidobacteriota bacterium
AGAGAATCCCGAGGCGCTTGAGTGATCCCCCGTAAAGGAACTCGGCAAAATTACACCGTAACTTCGGGAGAAGGTGTGCTCTTTGCCGTGTAGACCCTCGCGGTCGAAGCGGTGGAGAGTCGCAGTGAAAAGGCCCAGGCGACTGTTTACTAAAAACACAGCACTCTGCAAACGTCACAAGCGGACGTATAGGGTGTGAAGCCTGCCCGGTGCCGGAAGGTTAAGGGGAGGGGTCATTCCCGCGCAAGCGGGAAGAAGCTCTGAACTGAAGCCCCGGTAAACGGCGGCCGTAACTATAACGGTCCTAAGGTAGCGAAATTCCTTGTCGGGTAAGTTCCGACCTGCACGAAAGGCGAAACGATCTGGGCGCTGTCTCTACGGGGGGCTCAGCGAATTTGAAGTACCGGTGAAGATGCCGGTTACCCGCACCTAGACGGAAAGACCCTGTGCACCTTTACTACAACTTGTCACTGGACCTTGGTGTTGTATGTGCAGAATAGGTGGGAGGCTGTGAAGCCGGGGCGTCAGCTTCGGTGGAGCCGTCGGTGAGATACCACCCTTACTGCTCTGAGGTTCTAACCTAGGGCCGTGAAGCCGGCCCGGGAACAATGGCAGGTGGGTAGTTTGACTGGGGCGGTCGCCTCACAAAGTGTAACTGAGGCGCCCAAAGGTTCCCTCAGGCTGATTGGAAACCAGCCGCAGAGTGCAAAGGCATAAGGGAGCTTGACTGCGAGACCAACAAGTCGAGCAGGGACGAAAGTCGGGCTTAGTGATCCGGCGGTCCCGTATGGAAGGGCCGTCGCTCAACGGATAAAAGGTACGCCGGGGATAACAGGCTGATCCTGCCCAAGAGTTCACATCGACGGCGGGGTTTGGCACCTCGATGTCGGCTCATCGCATCCTGGGGCTGAAGCAGGTCCCAAGGGTTCGGCTGTTCGCCGATTAAAGCGGTACGTGAGCTGGGTTTAGAACGTCGCGAGACAGTTCGGTCCCTATCTGGTGTGGGCGGAGGACACTTGAGGAGAGATGTCCTTAGTACGAGAGGACCAGGACGTACGGACCTCCAGTGTACCAGTTGTCGCGCCAGCGGCAGCGCTGGGTAGCTGCGTCCGGAAAGGATAACCGCTGAATGCATCTAAGCGGGAAGCCAACTCCAAGATTAGGTGTCCCTCCTGCATAGCAGGACTAAAGGCCTCTGGTAGATGACCAGTTTGATAGGCGGGAGGTGGAAGCGCAGCGATGCGTGTAGCTGACCCGTACTAATCGGCCGTGCGGCTTGACCATACACACCCTTTCTTCTTGCGTCGAGGCTCTGGAGACCCGTTGAGTTGTGAAAGTTGGTGAGTTTTTCCGGTGGTCATACCGAGAGGGAAACACCCGTTCCCATTCCGAACACGGAAGTTAAGCCTCTCTGGGCCGATGGTACTTGGTGGGTAACTGCCTGGGAGAGTAGGTCGCCGCCGGGAAGTATATGAGAGCCCTGCAGGAAACTGCAGGGCTCTCGCTTTATGTGGCTGCCGCGTGCAAGCGGGCCGTCAGCTCTTGAGCAGCGTCTCCCCGCGGGCGTCGGCGGCGAGCAGGGCCGTCGCGGCCTCCGCGTCCACGGCGCGGGAGAAGAAGAACCCCTGGCCGTAGCGGCAGCGCAGCGCCAGCAGCAGCTCGCGCTGCCGGCCGCGCTCGATCCCCTCGGCGACGACGTCCTTGCCGAGGTTGTTGCCGAGGGTGATGATCGTGCGGATGATCTCCCACGAGTCCTCGTCGCTGTCCATGCGCGCCACGAACGAGCTGTCCACCTTGAGGGTGTCGATCTCGAAGCGCCGCAGGTACGACAGCGACGAGTACCCGGTGCCGAAGTCGTCGATCGAGAGCTTGACGTCGAGCGCCTTGAGCTGGGCAAGCATGTCGGCGGCGTAACGCGCGTGCTCCATGATCACGCTCTCGGTGATCTCGAGCTTGAGCGACCGGCCGTAGACGCCGTAGTTGCGCAGGGTGCGGTCGACCTCGACGATCATGTCCGGGCGCATGAACTGCACCCCGGAGACGTTGACGGCGACGGTCAGCGGGTTGCTGCGGCGGAACTGTGCGTTCCAGATGCGCAGCTGCTTGCAGACCTCGCGCAGCACGCCGCGGTCGATCGAGATGATCAGGCCGGTGTCCTCGGCAACCGGGAGGAATTCGCCCGGGAGCAGCAGCTCGCCGTCCGGGTGCTGCCAGCGCACGAGCGCCTCGAAGCCGGAAATCCGCCCGGTGTCGAGCTCCACGATCGGCTGGTAATGAACGCGAAACTCCTCGCGCTGGATGGCGCGGCGCAGGTCGTTCTCGAGCTTCAGCAGCGACACCGCGCGGGCGTGCATGCCGGAGTCGAAGACGACGTAGCTCCCTTTGCCGAGCGCCTTGGCGCGGAACATCGCGGTGTCGGCGTCGCGCAGGAGGTCCTCGGGGCGGTCGTAGTCGCCGTCGCCGACCGCGATGCCGATGCTCGTACTGGTGAACACCTCGTTTCCCTCGACGTTGAACGGGGCCAGCAGCTCGTCCTGGATGCGCTTGGCGGTGCGGACCGCGTCGTTGACGTCGGCGATCCCCTCGAGGAAGACCGCGAACTCGTCGCCGCCGACGTGGGCGGCCGTGGCGCGCCCCGCGTCCGGGCCTTCCCCGGCCGACAGGCACCGGCGCAGCCGTTCGGCGACGAGGCGCAACATCTGGTCGCCGACGCGGTGCCCGAGCGAGTAGTTGATGTTCTTGAACCTGTCGAGGTCGAGGAAGAGCACCGCGGAGGTCCGCCGGTCGCCGCCACGGCCCGGACGCAGTGCGAGCGCGATCCGCTCCATCAAGCTGGCCCGGCTCAGGAGACCGGTGAGAGGATCGAGCCCCCGGGTTTCCGTGACGTCGGTGTGCGTGCCGGTCACGCGGACCGCGGCGCCGCCGGCATCGCGCACGGCGACCGCGCGGCACACGGTGTGCGCCCAGCTCCCGTCGCTGCGCTGGATGCGGTGGCTGTCCTCGACGACCGTCGAGCGGCCTTCGAGCAGCGCGCCAACGGCGGCCTTGAGCTTGCCGAGGTCGTCGGGATGCACCCGTCGGAACCACTCGTCGGGCGAGACGCCGATGTCCTTCGGTCGGTATCCGAACTGGTCTTTCCACTCTGGCGCGAAGCGGATCTCGCCGGACTTGAGGTCCCACTCCCACCAGGCGCCCGGCGCGGCTGCCGGCACATCCTCCAGCCTCTCCCGCAAGGCCGCTTCGGCTGGTGTCCCGGTGCCCGGCGCCGCTGCGGGAGGCGCGGCCTCGCGCGGGACCGTCTTCTCGGCCGTTGGCGGGGGCGGCGGGGCCGGTATCGTCGCGGACTCGGCGGGGGCATCGAGCGCCCCCGCCACGCTGCTCACCAGGCGGCGCAGCCATCCCCCCGAGCCGGTCGCGGGCGCGGTCGGGCCGTGTTCTCCGCGTTCGCCGGCGGCCGGTCCGGACCGGGGCGCCGGCGGCGCCGTTGCGGTCGCCTCCAGACTCGCCACCCGTTCCGCGAGGCGCTGCCGTTCCGCTTCGACGGTTGCGCGCCCGGCCCGCTCGCGCGCTAACCTCTCCGCCGCGGCGAGGCGGAGTTCGAGCGCTTCGGGTTTGAGCGGCCAGAGCAGGACGTCGTCGGCGCCCTCGGGAAGCTCGCGCGGACCACGGCCGGTGCGTTCGCGGGCAACGACCACCACGACGCAGGTATCGCCGCCCGGGAGCGCCCGGATGCGCCGGATGAGATCGTCGCGCGCGGGCGGCTGTGATCCGCCGCCCAGCAGCAGCAGCGGCTGGCGCGCGCCCTCGTACGCCTCCCAGGCGGTCTCGACGTCCTCGCACACGGTGACCGGGTTGCCGTTCGCCCGCAGCGCCCCGGCGAGGATCCCGCGCAAGCGGAGGGCGTCCTCGAGCAGGAGCACGGGCAGCGCGGGCAACGAGGGCGCGCTCACGGCGCCGTGCTCCCCTGCGCACGTCCCGGTGGCGGAACCCGGTTGCCGCCGTCCGGCCGCAGGCCGCTGTGCGATTGTGCTTGCCCCACGCTCGGTCTCGCAGTGGTCATGATAGCGCGGCTGCGGCGGCGTGTACCCGGCGCCTGCCACGGCGGTGCGGCCGCGGTGGCAGGGACGCGAAGGAATAGCGGCGCGCGCACCTATGGGCGCCGGCGCTCGCCCCTGGCGGCGCAACCGTGCTCGGCGGCCAGCTTCTCGAGCAGGGCGACGGGGATCGCGCCCTTGGCGGTGACGACGGGGCCATCGAGGCGGAACTCGACGCTGCGCAGCACATCGACGAGTTCGGGCGACGAGTCCTGGAAATGCAGCCGGGCCGCGGCCAGCGCCCCCTTGACCGTGTCGCGGAGCAACTCGGCGTTCTCCGGGGTGTCGGCGACGGCCGCGCCGGAAAACCTGAGCGTGTCGTCCAGGGTTGCCTGCGCGACGACGCGGCGCACGGTTCCGGAGGCGAACCCGAAGCCGCGGAGCGCCTCGGAGCCATCGCCGTGAGCCCGCTCCGCCGCCGCCCCGGCGCGCTGGTGCGCTTGCGCCGGCACCGTCGCGACCATCCAGAACGGGGCGTGGATGTCGAGCCGGCCGGCGGCGATCTCGCCGGCGGCCAGCGGGGCGGGCGCGTGCGGCGGGGCGAGGGCCAGAGCCGCGGTCGCCTCGTCGCCGACGACCACGAGGGCGGCCGAGGGCAGTGCGACGACGACCGGCCGGCCGCCTTCGTGCTCGGACGCGAGACGATACGCCGGCGCCCCGGCGAGCGAGAACGCCTGCGCTCCGCGCTTGACGAGGGCCGCGGCGAGAGCCGCCGTGTCGTAGCGCCCGGCGAAGAGCGCGACGCCGGTCGTACGGTCGCCTTCGGGGACCGCCGCCACGACCATGACGTCAACGTCGCGAAGCGGGTCGAGGCCGGCGTCGTCGAGGAACCGGCGCACGTCGCCGTCGGTGCCGGTCAAGGCGTGCTGGCGCACCAGCCAATCGTGCACGGCCGGGTGCGTGCGCAAGGCGGCGCTGTCGATCGCGGCGATCGCCGAGGCGGTCTCCGGGACATGGCGCAGCAACTCGGCCGCCGTCGGGGGCGCGGCGAGGGCGGCAGGGGCCGCGAGTGCGATGAGGAGCGTTGCCACGAGGAGTCTCTTCACCTGATGCCTCCTAGAAGTTCTTGCGGTTGAAGACCGCCACCGCGGCGCCGAGGCAGACGGCGCCGAACGCCGCCGTGGTCGCCAACGGCAGGACGGCGGGGGTGGCCTTGCCGAGCACGTAGCCGGTGAGGTCGCGGCCGATCTCGGCGGTCTTGGGGAGGATCCAATAGAGGGTTTGCACCGCGCCGGCGCCGAGTCGCGTGTCCATTGCCGCCGCGATCCGGTCGTGGGCGACGAGCGGCACCGAGAGCAGGTACAGGGCGTACGGCAGCATGATCGAAAGCGGCGTCGAGGAGGTCAGAACCCCGACCAGGTACATGAAGCCGAGGTACGAGAGGAACACGAGCAGGATCAGGGCGGCGGCGACGAGGAAGCGCGGGTTCCAGACGTGGGTCTTCGCCGAGATGATCACGAACACGCCGCCGCAGAGGAAGAGCAGGTTCGCGGTCACGAGCGTCACGGCGCCGAGGAAGCGGCCGAGCAGCAGGTGCGTGCGGCCGATCGGACGCGTCACGTACAGGTCCACCGTCCCCCTGTGCTGGAGGTTGGGCACCTGCGAGCCGGTGGCGAACACCGCGAGGAAGACCCCGAGCACGTACAAGATCCCCGCGAACACCGACTGGCCTGTCGCCACGACGGTAGCGATCGCCGGCCCCTTGCCCGGCACCTCGAACGCCTTCCCGAACAGCGTGCCCGCCGCGAGCGCCCCGTCCACGATGTCGAGGTTGAGCGCGAAGGCGAGGACGAGCAGGAACAGCGACGACACCGCGAGGAACCCGAGCAGCGTGTAGCGGGCGAGCGCCTCGCGCCAGGTGTCCACGACCAGGGCCCAGGTCTTCACCGGCCACCCCCGGAGTCGTGGTCCGTGGTCAGTGGTCCGTGGTCCGAGGAGGCGGCACGGGTTTCGCCTTCGACGACCTCGATGAAGACGTCCTCGAGCGCCGCCCGCAACGGGCTCACCTCGGCGATCAGGAGACGGTCGGCGCGCAGGCGGTCCACCAGCCGGTTCAGCGCAGCGAGGTCGGCCACCTCGACCTCGAGGCTGCCGTTGGCGGCGACCACATCGAGGCCCTCGCCGGCCAGACGCCCCGGTGCCGCGCTCTGGCCCTCGCCGAGCCGGATCCGGTAGCGCATCGTCGGCGTCGTGAGGTCTTCCACCGTTCCCTGGCGCACAAGGCGGCCCTGGTGCAGGATCGCGACCCGGTCGCAGGTGCGCTCGACCTCGGAGAGCAGGTGGGAGTTGATGAAGATCGTCGTGCCCCGCCGCCGGGCGGCGAGCAGGATGTCGCGGATCTGGCGCCGCCCCACCGGGTCCACCCCGTCGGTCGGCTCGTCGAGGAAGAGGATGTCGGGCTCGTCCAGGAGGGCGCCGGCCAGCCCAAGACGCTGCGTCATCCCTTTGGAGTAGCGGCCCACCCGGTCGCCACCGCGGCCGGCGAGCCCCACGAGCTCGAGCAACTCCGGGATCCTCCGATCCAGATCCTGCTCGGCGACTCCGGCGAGGCGGCCGAACAGGCGCAACGACGCCTCGCCCGTCAGGTAGCCGGGGAAGCGATGGCCTTCGGGGAGGTAGCCGATGCGGCGGCGCGCCGCCGCCCGGCGCGGGTCGCGGCCGCGCACGCGCGCCTCGCCGCTCGTGGGCCGGGCAAGGCCGAGGAGGACCTTGACCAGCGTGGTCTTGCCGGCGCCGTTGGCGCCCAGGAGGCCGAACACCTCGCCGCGCCCGACCGCGAGGTCCACGCCGTCGAGGGCGCGCAAGCGCCGCCGGCCGTGGCGGTACTCCTTGTTGAGCCCGGAAACGGAGATCGCGGTCGAATCGGTGCCCACGCCTGAATATACGTTGGCGGCGGTGGCGTTGTTCTCGCCGCTCTGCGGCGGCCTGTCCCCGCAGGCGATGGGGGTGGCAGGAAAGGTCGGCGCAGGGTACGATCCGCCCTGCACATCGGCTAGCTGCCAGCCGGCGTTGCGGGAGGTTTTCATGTCTTTGCCGCCCCATGACGTCCTCGACCTCGAACTCGCCGCCGCCGGCCAGCGCCGGATCGCGTGGGCCGACGCCCACATGCCGGTGCTCGCCTCGATCCGCCAGCGCTTCGCGAAGGAGCGGCCGCTCGCCGGCCTGCGCCTGGCCGCGTGCCTGCACGTCACCAGCGAGACCGCGAACCTGGTCCGCACGCTGGCGGCGGGCGGCGCCGAGGTCCGCCTCTGCGCCTCCAACCCGCTCTCGACCCAGGACGACGTCGCCGCGGCGTTGGTGGCCGAGCACGGCGTCGCCGTGTTCGCGGTCAAGGGCGAGGACAACGCGCGCTACTACCGGCACATCCGCGCCTGCCTCGAGTTCGCGCCGGCGCTCACCATGGACGACGGCGCCGACCTGGTGTCGTCGCTGCTGTTCGTGGCGCGCGGCGAGCTCGACGGCGTCCACCCCGAGGTGCAGGCGTTCGCCCGCGCGCTCGGGGACGGCGGCCGGGCCGCGCTGATCGCCGGGGTGCTCGGCTCGACCGAGGAGACCACGACCGGCGTGATCCGCCTGCGCGCGATGGAGCGCGACGGCGTGCTCCGCTTCCCCGTCATCGCGGTCAACGACTCCGACACCAAGCACCTGTTCGACAACCGCTACGGCACCGGACAGTCCACCGTGGACGGCATCATCCGCGCCACCAACGTGCTGCTCGCCGGCAAGGTGGTGGTCGTGGCCGGGTACGGCTGGTGCGGGCGCGGTCTTGCGATGCGCGCTCACGGCTTCGGGGCGCGCGTCGTCGTCACCGAGATCGACCCGGTCAAGGCGATCGAGGCCGCGATGGACGGTTTCGCGGTGATGCCGATGCGCGACGCGGCGCCGCTCGGCGACGTCTTCGTCACTCTCACCGGCGACACCAAGGTCATCACGGCAGAACACATGAAGGTCATGAAGGACGGCGCGATCCTGGCCAACTCCGGCCACTTCGACGTCGAGATCGACCTGCCGGGGCTGCGCGCGATGGCCACCGAAGTGTTCGAGGCGCGCCCGTCGGTGCAGGGCTACCGCCTGCGCGGCGGTAAGACCGTGTTCCTGCTCGCAGAGGGCCGTCTCGTCAACCTCGCCGCCGCCGAGGGGCACCCCGCCGCGGTGATGGACATGTCGTTCGCCAACCAGGCGCTGGCGGCCGAGCACCTGGTCGCGCACGGCAAGGAAATGACCGCCAAGGTCTACCGCCTCCCGGAGGAACTCGATCGCGAGATCGCGCGCCTCAAGCTCGCCACCATGGGCCTCGCCATCGACACGCTGACCGAGGAGCAGGCGAGCTACCTCGCGAGCTGGCGCGAAGGCACCTGATCCACGCCCGCCCAACCGTCGTTCCCGCGAAAGCGGGAACCCAGGTTGTTGTGGTTGTGGCCCGACGTTCTGGATGCCCGCTTTCGCGGGCATGACGAGTAGAGACGAAAATGATGCAGACGGCGCGAAGTGGGGTGGCCGCTTCGCTCGCCCGCTGTGCCTCCACCTTCTCCCGTTTGACCTTCGACCTATCACCAAAGCCGCGCCACC
The DNA here is from genome assembly GCA_963727205.1 of uncultured Acidobacteriota bacterium. Lineage (GTDB taxonomy): Bacteria > Acidobacteriota > Thermoanaerobaculia > Thermoanaerobaculales > Thermoanaerobaculaceae > RBG-13-68-16. Next base: position 23,664 of record CAVSFQ010000005.1, read on the forward strand.
AAGAACCGGCGCTTGCGAGCAAACTCCGCTGCACGATATAATTACAAAAGGTAATCTCGACCGGCGGGGATCCTCAGCCTTGGGGGGGACGATGTGACGAACACGAACGCGACGGGAACCGGCGCGCCGTCCGGACCGGAGGGTCTGCGGCGGGACCCGCGGCGGCGCGACACCACGGTGCTGCTGGCGGCGTTGGCCGTCCTCGTCGCGGTCGAAACCGCGCTGTTCGCCTTCGCCTATCTGCCGGGTGAGCGGGCGCAGGCGGTCGAGGCGTGGAAGGGGCGCCTTGAGGCCATCGCCGACGACCGCGAGGCTGCGTTCGCAGCCTGGGTGCGGGAGCGGACCGCCGACGCGCACGTCGTCGCAGCGTACCCGACGGTGGTTGCGCTGGCCGCGGCCGGCGCGGGCGCCGTTCCGCCCGCCTCGGGCGGGGAAGGGACGGAGCCCCACCTCTCCGGGCTGCTGGATGGGATCGTGCAGGCGTACCGGTATCAAGGCGCGTACGTCCTCGACGCCCGCGGCGCGGAGGTCGCCCGGAGCGCCGGGGCCGCGCCCCTGTGCGAGGCGGGCCTGGCGGCGGCGCGCGGAACGCTTGCCACCGGCACCACGACGCTCGACTTCTACCTCCGGGGCGACGGCACGCCGCTGATCGCGGCGATGGCGCCGGTCGTGACACCCGGGCCCGGGGCGCCGCCGCGGACCCCGGTCGGTGCGGTGGTCCTCACGGCCGACCCCGGCGGCTGGGTCTACCCCATGCTGCTGGCGCAGCCGGTGCCGACATCGAGCGGGGAGACCGTGCTGGTGCGCCGCGAGGGCGACCGCGTGCGGTTCCTGAGCCCGCTGCGGTACCGCAACGCCGCGCCGCCGACCTATTCGCGGCCGCTCGACACCCCCGGGTTCGCGGCGCAAGAGGTGGTCGAGGGGCACCAGGGCTTCTTCGCCACCACCGATTACCGCGGCGCGCCGGTGTTCGCCGCGACCCGGCTGGTCGCCGGCACGCCGTGGGGTCTGGTCGCCAAGGTGGACCGCTCGGAGGCGCTGGCGTCGTTTCACCAGCGCGTCAGGGCCACCGCGATCTTTCTTGGGCTCATCACCGCGGCGCTCGCGCTGGCTGGGTTCGGCTTCTGGCGCTCGCGGCGGGCGCGCTACGAGGCGGCTCTCGCGCACAGCGAAGCCCGATTTGCCGACCTGTTCGAGCGCGCCAACGACGCCGTCGTCGTCAGCCGCCTAGACGGGCGCATCGTCGCGGCCAACGCCCGCGCCGGGGCGCTCTACGGCTACCCGCGCGGCGAAATGCTCGCCCTGGCGATCCTTGACCTGCGCGCCCCCGAGACGCTGCCGCAGCTCGGCGGCCAGATGCGGCAGGTGCTGGACGGCAACGGCCTGGTCTTCGAGACCGTCCACGTCGCGAAGGACGGCAGCCGCGTCCCGGTCGAGGTCAGCTCGCGTCGCATCGAATGGGAGGGCGGACCCGTCCTCTTCTCGATCGTCCGCGACATCCGCGAGCGCCGGGCCTCGGAGGAGCGGATCCGGTTCCTCAACCGACTGCTGCGCACGATCTCCGAGGTCAACCAGCTCGTGGTGCGCGAGCGCGACCGCGGCCGGCTGCTCGCCGATGCGTGCCGGATCCTCGTCGAGCACGGCGAGTTCCACATGGCCTGGGTGGGCCTGGTCGAGCCGGAGAGCGGCCGCGTTCGCCCGGTCGCCTCGGCCGGCTTCGACGACGGCTACCTCGCCGCCTCCGAGGTGCGGTTCGACGACTCGCCGGGCGGCCGCGGTCCGACCGGCACGGCAATCCGCGAGCGGCGCCCGGCCGTCGCCAACGACTGGGAGGCCGACGAGCGCATGGCGCCATGGCGGGCGGCCGGCCGCGAGCGCGGCTACCGCGCGTCGGCGGCGGTGCCGCTCGAGACCGGCGGCGCCGCCGTCGGCGCCATGACCGTGTACGCCGACCGGCCCGGGGTATTCACCGAGGAGGTCGTCAAGCTGCTGGTCGAGCTGGCGGGGGACGTCTCGTTCGCCCTCGGCGCGATCGAGGCCGAACGGGGAAAGGCCGCGGCGTTCGCGGCGCTCGCCGCGAGCGAGGCGCGCTTCCGGACGCTGTTCGAGCGCTCGCCGCTCGGCTACCAATCGCTCGACGCCGAGGGGCGGCTGCTCGACGTTAACCCGGCGTGGGTCGCGGCGCTCGGATACGCCGCGGAGGAGGTCCGCGGCCGCTGGTTCGGCGACTTGCTGGCCCCAGCGTACGTCGAGAAGTTCCGGACGAACTTTCCCCGCCTCGTCGCCGCCGGCGAGATCCACGGCATCGAGTTCGAGATGGTCAGGAAGGACGGCGCGCACGTCGTGATGGCGTTCGACGGCCGCATCGGGCGCGACGAGGGCGGGGCGTTCAAGCAGACGCACTGCATCCTCGCCGACATCACCGAGCGCAAGCGCGCGGATGAGGCCAGGTTGTTGCTCGCCGCGGTCGTCGAATCCTCCGACGACGCGGTGATCGCGAAGGCGCTCGACGGCACGATCCTGAGCTGGAACCCGGGGGCGCAACGCCTCTATGGCTATGCGGCGACGGAGATCGTCGGGCGGAACATCTCGATCCTTGCGCCGCCCGAGGGCAAGCATGATCTCCAGGAAATCCTCGACCGCGCCGCGCGCGGGGATGTCGTCACCCACTACGAGACGGTGCGCGTGCGCAAGGACGGGACGCGGGTGGAGGTCTCGCTCGCCGTATCCCCGATCAGGGACCCGACCGGCGCCATCGTCGGCGCCTCGACGATCGCCCGCGACATCACGGATTGGAAGCAAGCGGAGGCCATGCTCAAGGAGAACGAGGAGCGCTTCCACCTCGTCGCCGACCTCACCTACGGCATGGAGTACTGGCAGGCCCCGGATGGGAGCCTGGTCTATATCTCGCCTTCGTGCGAGCGCACCACCGGCTATCGAGCGGAGGAGTTCTCGCGCGATCCCGATCTCCTGATCCGGATCGTGCACCCCGACGACCGCGCCACGTTCGAAGCCCACCACTACGTCGGACGCGACGACCCGAAAGACCCGGATCACCACGACCTCGATCTCCGCATCATCAACCGCAGCGGTGAGGAGCGCTGGATCAACCACATCTGCGGGCGGGTGTACAGCCGCGATGGGGCGTACATGGGCCGTCGCGTCAGCGACCACGACATCACGGCACGCAAGCGGGCGGAGGAGGCGCTGCGCGAGAGCGAGGAGCGGTTCCAGACGATGGCCGAGTTGTTGCCTCAGCTTGCGTGGATGGCCAAGGCCGACGGGTTCATCTATTGGTACAACCGTCGTTGGTTCGAATACACGGGTACCACTCCTACCCAGATGGAAGGCTGGGGGTGGCAGAGCGTCCACGATTCCAACGCGCTGCCAAGGGTGCTGGAGAAATGGCAGGGCTCGATTGCGACGGGCCGCCCGTTTGAAATGGAGTTCTCGCTGCGCGGCGCCGATGGCAAGTTGCGCCCGTTCCTGACGCGGGCCATGCCGGTCAAGGACGCCCAGGGCACGGTCGTTCAGTGGTTCGGCACGAACACGGACATCTCTGCACGTGTGGCAGCCGAACAGGCCATGCGTGAGGCCAATGAGCAGTTGGAAGTTCGCGTCCAGGAGCGGACCGCCGAATTGACCGATGCGCTCCAGGAAATCCGCTCGCTCAACGGCGACCTCGAGCGGCGCGCGGGCGAACTCGAGGCGGCGAACAAGGAGTTGGAGGCGTTCTCGTACTCCGTCTCGCACGACCTGCGGGCGCCGCTGCGCGCGATCGACGGCTTCTCGCGCATCGTCGAGGAGGAGTACGGCCGCAGCCTCGACGACGAGGGGCGGCGGCTGCTGCGCGTGGTGCGCGACAGCACGCACAAGATGGCCCAGCTCATCGACGACCTGCTGGCGTTCTCGCGCAGCGCGCGGCACCCGCTGCAGCCGTCGCGAATCGACATGGGGGCGCTGGCCCGGTCGGTGTTCGAGGAACTCGTACCCGGGGCGGCGCGCGCGGGTTGCGATTTCACGGTCGGAGCGCTTCCCGATGCAATGGGGGACGCCGCGATGATGCACCAGGTGTGGACCAACCTGCTCGCCAACGCGGTCAAGTTCACCCGCCCGGTGAGCCAACCCAGGATTGCCATTGACGGCCGGGTCGAAGGGAGCGAAGTCGTCTACACTGTGAGCGATAACGGCGTCGGCTTCGACATGACCTACGCGGGCAAGCTGTTCGGGGTGTTCCAGCGGCTGCACCCGGCGCGCGAGTTCGAGGGGACCGGCGTCGGCCTGGCGTTGGTGCAGCGCATCGTCCACCGGCACGGCGGGCGGGTGTGGGCGGACGGGGCGGTCGGCAAGGGGGCCGCGTTCTCGTTCGCGCTGCCGCCCCTGGGAGGTGTCTCGTGAGTGTTGCGGACGCGGTCGATATCCTGTTGGTGGAGGACAACCCCAACGACGTCGAGTTGACGATGCGGGCGCTCAAGAAGGCGAAGCTCGCCAACCCGATCTTCGTGGTGAGCGACGGCGCCGAGGCGCTCGATTTCCTGTTCCGGACGGGTACGTACGCCGGGCGGCCGCCGCACACGCCCAAGGTCGTGCTGCTCGACCTCAAGCTGCCGAAAGTGGACGGCCTCGAGGTGCTGCGCCGGATCAAGGGCGACGAGCGGACGAGGGTCATCCCGGTGGTCGTGCTGACCTCGTCGCGCGAAGAATCCGACGTCGTCGAGAGCTACCGCCTTGGCGTCAACAGCTACATCGTCAAGCCGGTGGACTTCGAGAAATTCGTCGCCGCCGTCGAGAACCTCAGCGTGTACTGGCTGCTCCTCAACGAGCCGCCGCACTGAACGGCTCGGCATTGCAAGCGTACCGACCGGACAGGACGGGCGTCCCGACTTCATGGAGGCCATGATGGACGCACCGCCCGTGCGCATTCTGTTCGTCGAGGACGTGGGCGCCGACGCCGAACTGGCGGCGGCCGAGCTGCGCCGCGCCGGCCTGGCGTTCGAGTCGCTCCGGGTGGAGACGCGGGAGGAGGTCATCGCCGCGCTCCGCGAGTACCGCCCCACGCTCGTGCTCTCCGACTTCACCCTGCCGGCGTTTAACGGGATGGAGGCGCTCGCCATCACGCTCGAGCGGGCGCCCGAGACGCCGTTCATCCTCCTCACCGGTTCGACCAACGAGGAGACGGCGGTCGCGTGCATGAAGGCCGGCGCGTGGGACTATGTCCTCAAGGACCGGATGTCGCGGCTGCCGCTGGCGGTGCGCGCGGCACTCGACCGCGCCCACGCGCGCGCCCGGGAGCGGCGGGCGCAGGACGCACTGAGCGAGAGTGAGGAGCGCCACCGGCTGGTGCTCGCCAACAGCCTCGATGCGCAGCTCCTGACGAGTCCGGACGGGGCCGTTCACTCGGCGAACGCGGCGGCGTGCGAGATGTTCGGACGCAGCGAGGCCGAGATCTGCCGTCTCGGGCGGGCGGCTGTGATCGACACGACCGATCCGCGACTCGCGGCGGCGCTTGCGGACAGGGTGGAAAAGGGGAGGTTCAGGGGCGAGCTGACGGGCCTGCGGGCCGACGGGACGAAGTTCCCGATCGAGGTGTCGTCGTCGGTGTTCCGCGATGCGATCGGCGCGCTGCACACCTCGATGGCGGTCCGCGACGTCACGCAGAAGGCGGCGCTCGAGGCGCAGCTCCGCCAGGCGCAGAAGATGGAGGCGATCGGCAGCCTCGCCGGCGGCGTGGCGCACGACTTCAACAACGTCCTGCAGGCGATGCTCAGCCACATCCAGTTGCTGCGCTCCCCGGTCTCCGAACCTGCGCGCGTGGCGGCGGCAGCGGCCGAACTCGAGCAGCAGGTCAAGCGCGGCGCCGCGCTCACGCGCCAGCTCTTGCTGTTCTCGCGGCAGGAGACGACCAAGCCCGAGCCGCTCGACCTCAACGAGGCGGTCAGCACCTCCTCGCTGCTCCTGCGCCGGCTGGTGCGCGAGAACATCTCGTTCAGGCTCGATCTGGCCGAGGCCGCGCTCGCCATCCGCGCCGACCGCGGCCAGCTCGACCAGGTGCTGATGAACCTCGTCGTGAACGCCGCCGACGCGATGCCGGATGGCGGCATCCTGCGGGTGGGCACCGGGCGGTCGGACGACGGGTCGCCGTGGGTGTCGGTCGCCGACACCGGCTGCGGGATCCCCGAGGCGATCCGCGCCCGCGTTTTCGAGCCGTTCTTCACCACCAAACCCGCCGGCAAGGGCACCGGGATCGGCTTGGCGGTGGTGCGCGGCATCGTGGAGCAGCACGGGGGCGCGATCGAGCTGGCGAGCGGCGTGGGCCAGGGCACCACGGTCCGCATCACGCTCCCCGCCGCCGATGCCGCGGCCGTGCCGGCCGGCGGCCCTCCCTCGGGCGACAAGCCCCTCCCCCGCGGCCGCGGCGAGCGGGTGCTGGTCGTCGAGGACGAACAGGGGGCGCGCGAGGGGATCGCCGAGATCCTGACCTCCCTGGGGTACACGGTGTTCGCCGCTCCGAGCGGCGAGGACGCCCAGGCGCTGCCGGCCGAACCTCCGTTCGACCTCCTGCTCACCGACCTGATGCTCCCCGGAATGGCCGGCCCTGTGCTCGCGGCCGAGATGGCCGGCCGCTGGCCGCGCCTGCGGGTGATCCTGATGTCGGGGTACACCGAGGACGAGACGGTCAAGGGACGGATCGCCGCGGAGCTGGTGCGCTTCTTGCAGAAGCCGTTCGACATGGCGAGGCTGGCGTACGAAGTGCGGGCGGCGCTGGACGAGAGCGGCGATGGACTCTGAGCCCGGGCCGGAGCGAGGGGAGCGGCGGCGCGCGCAGGCGTACGCCGCCGCCGTTGCCGCGGTCGCGGTTGCGGCGCTCGCCGGATGGCGGCTGGGCGTTCCCGCCCTCACCAAGGTGAGCTCGGGGTACGTGCCGATCGCGCCGAGCACCGCGGTGGCGCTCCTGGCGGTCGCCGCCGCGGTGGTTGCGCTCGCGCGCTGGCCCGAGCGCCGCCGGGCCGCGGCGTTCGTGGTCGGCGCGATTACGGTTGTCGTTGCGCTGGCGGCGCACGTCCTGCTGCAGGCGACGCGCGGGGTGGACCTCGGCCTCGAGCGGGCGCTGTGCGTGGCGCTCGGGGCGCCGCAGACGTTCCCCCTCGGCCGGATGTCCCCGATGGCGGCCGCACTCTTCCTCGTCGTCGCCGGCGCCCTGACCGGCAGAACCGGCCGCGTCGCGCGGCGGCGGTTCGCGGCGGACGTCTCGACCGCGCTCGCGGCGCTCGTGCTCGCCGGCGGGCTGGTCTTCACCTTCGGTTACTGGCTGAAGGCGCCCGTGATGTACGGCGGGTCGATGATCCCGCTCGCCCTGCCGACCTCGGTGGCGTTCATTCTCATCGGCCTCGCGCTGCTGGCGCTGGTCGGCCACCGGATCTGGGCGGTCGGAGGCAGGTTCCCCGCGCTGCTGGTGGTGAGCTTCGGGATCCCGGTCTCGTTCGGGGTCTACGCCATCGTCGAAGCGGCCGAGAGGACGGGCGAGGCGACGCACCTTCCATGGCACGGTCGCGCCGTCCTGGCAGCCGGGCTGCTGTTCACCGGCCTGCTTGCCGCCTACCTGCTCGCGCTCGCGCGCCAGCGCCGTGAGAGCGACAACGCCAACCGAGCGTTGCGGGCCGCCGAGGAGCGCCTGCGCGCGGTGCTGCAGACCGCCGGCGACGCGATCGTGACCGCCGACGGGGACGGGAGGATCGTCTTCTGGAACGCCGCCGCGGAGCAGGTGTTCGGCTACACCGCCGCGGAGGCGGCGCAGCGGAACGTCACCGAGCTGATACCCGAGCGCTTCCGCCACGACCACGTGTCAAACCTCGCGCGGATCGCCGGCGGCGGGGAGGCGAGGCTTGCCGGGAAGACGGTCGAGATGCCGGGCGTCAGGAAGAGCGGGGCGGAGTTCCCGCTCGACCTGTCGGTGGCGCGCTGGTACATCGGCCCCGATGTCTTCTTCACCGCGATGATGCGGGACATCAGCGAACGCACGCAGGCCGAGGCGCTGGAGAGCGCAGTGCTGGAGATCTCGCGGGCCGCCAACGAAGCCGACGATCTCGGCGAGCTGCTGCGCGCGGTCCACGGGGCGGTCGGGCGCCTGATGGACGCCCGCAACTTTTACGTCGCGCTCTTCGACCCCGAGAGCGACGAAGTATCGTTCCCGTACTTCGTGGACGAGGCCGACCCACCGCCGCCGCCCCGCGGGGGCGGGCGGGGGCTGACCGAGTACGTCCTGCGCACCGGCGCGCCGCAGTTCGTAGACGACGCGGCGTTCGAGGACCTGCTGCAGCGGGGCGAGATCGAATCGGAAGGGGCGCCCTCGATCGACTGGCTCGGGGTGCCGCTGCTCGCGGGCGGACGGGCGATCGGCGCGATCGCGGTGCAGAGTTACGCCGGGGGGACGCACTACAGCAAGCGGGAGCTTGACATCCTCACCCTCGTCTCGCGCCAGGTCGCGGCGGCGGTCGAGCGCCGGCGCGCGCTCGACGCCCTTGCCCGCAGCGAAGCGCAGTACCGCGCCGTGGTCGAGGACCAGACCGAACTGATCTGCCGCTTTCGCCCCGACGGCGTGGTGACGTTCGTGAACGAGGCCTACGGCCGGTTCTTCGGCCCTTTGCACAGCGCGGCGTTCGGGTCGAACATCTTTTCGACCATGCCGGAAACGGCGCGCGACGGCCTGAAGAAGATCGTCGCCTCGCTCGAGCCCGGACGGCCGGTGGCCGGCCTGACGACTCGGGTCCCCCTGCCTGCCGGAGGCGAGCGCGTCGTCGCATGGTCGCACCGCGCCCTATTCGACGAATCCGGGCGACTGGTCGAGATTCAGGGGGTAGGGCGCGACATTACCGAGCAAGCCAACCTGGCGGCGCAGCTGCAGGAGGCGCAGCGGATGGAGGCGGTGGCGGCGCTCGCCGGCGGGGTGGCGCACGAGTTCAACAACGACCTGCAGGCGATGCTGGCGACGACGCGGCTGCTGGCGGCGCAGCGGGGCGACGAGGCCGCGTTCGGGGTCACCCTTGGCAAGATCGAGGATGCGATCAAGCGCGGCGCGCGCCACACCCGCCAGCTCCTCGTCTTCGCGCGCCAGGACGTGACCCGACCCGAGACGCTCGACCTCAACGAACTGGTTGCCTCCTCGGCGGACCTCCTCGCCAGCCTGGCGCCGGCGACGGTCCGCCTGGAGGTCGAAGAGGTGGCCGGCGCCCTCGCGGTCGAGGGCGACCGCGGCCGGCTCGAGCAGGTGCTCGCCAACCTCGCGGTGAACGCGGTCGACGCGATGCCGGGCGGAGGGGTGCTCGCGGTGCGCACCGGCCGCGACGGCGCGTTCGCCCGGCTCGAGGTCGGGGACACCGGCGTCGGCATCCCGGAAGAGGTCAGGCGGCGGCTGTTCGAGCCGTTCTTCACCACCAAGCCGGGGGGCACGGGACTCGGCCTGTCGGTGACGCACGGCATCGTGGCCGGCCTCGGCGGGCGCATCGAGGTCACCTCCGAGGTCGGCCGCGGGAGCACGTTCCGGGTGCTCCTGCCGCTGCGGTCGGAGGCCGCCCCGGCGCCGGCGCCCGGAAAGCCGGCCGCGGCACCGGTCGAACCGCCGGCGGGACGCACCGCGCGCCTGCTGGTCGTGGACGACGAGGACGGCGCGCGCGAGGGGCTGGCGGCGGCGCTCGACATGCTCGGGTACCACGTCACTCAGGCGGGCAGCGGCGAGGAGGCGCTCGCGGCCGCCGAGCGCGAGGCGTTCGATCTGCTCCTGTCCGACATCAAGCTCCCCGGCATCCAGGGCGGCGACCTGGCTCGGACCCTGGTGGTGCGGCACCCCGGCCTGCGCGTGATCCTGATGTCGGGCTACACCGAGGACGCCGCGGTACGGGCCGAGGCGAGCAGCGGCCGGGTTCGTTTCCTGCAGAAGCCTTTCAGCATGGATGCGGTCGCCGCCGAGATCGCCGCCGCCCTTGCACCGTAACTCGCCGCAACGACGTGGTTGTCCCTGTCGTCGTTCCCGCGCACGCGGGAACCCAGGTTGTTGTTGTCCGAAGACCTGGATCCCCGCGTTCGCGGGGATGACGGCTGTGGGGCGGGCGCCCTCGCCCGCCCTGCCTGCCCTTTGCTCTCTTCCTGTTTCCCTTTGCCCGGCGCGGAGTCGGTCAGACCTCGACCATCCAGCCGTGCGCGTCGGGCGCCGTGCCGAACTGGAGGGCGGTGAGCGCCTCGCGCAGCCTCCTCGCCACCGGACCTTCGGTGCCGTCGCCGACCTTGTAGACCGTGTCCCCGTCCACCAGCTCCCCGACCGGGGAGACGACGGCCGCGGTGCCGCAGCCGAAGATCTCGCTGCAGTCGCCGGAGCCGAGCCCCTGGAAGACCTCCTCGATGTGGATGGCGCGCTCGACGAACGGAAGGCCGATCTCATGGCAGAGCACACGGATGCTCTCGCGGGTGATGCCGGCGAGGATGGTGCCCGAGGTCGGGGGCGTGGTCACGACCCCGTCGAGGACGAAGACCAAGTTCATGGCGCCGACCTCCTCGACGTGCCGGCGCTCGACGGCGTCGAGCCAGAGCACCTGGTCGCACCCCTTCTGCTTGGCGACGGCGCCCGCGAGCAGGGAGGCCGCATAGTTCCCGCCGGTCTTGGCGGCGCCGGTGCCGCCCGGGGCGGCGCGCACCCAGTCGCGCGCGACCATGATCCGGACCGTACCGTTACCGTTCGTGAAGTAGGCACCGGTGGGCCCGGTAATGATGAAGTAGAGGAAGCGCCTGGAGGAGTGAACGCCGAGCCCTTCCTCGGTGGCGATCATCGCGGGCCGGAGGTAGAGCGAGCCCGGAGCGGGCGGCACCCAGGCTCGGTCGATGGCGACGAGCCTCGTCATTGCCTCGAGCTGGAGCTCGACCGGGATCTCGGGCATCGACATGCGCCGCGCCGAGGCGTTGAGGCGGGCGGCGTTGCGGTCGGGGCGGAAGAGCTTGACGCCGCCGCCGGGCTGCCGGAACGCCTTCAGCCCCTCGAAGATCTCCTGGCCGTAGTGCAGCACCATCGCCGACGGGGCGAGCTGCAGCGGCCCGTACGGGACGACCCGCGCGTCGCGCCAGCCCCGCCCCTCGTCCCACTCCGCCATGAACATGTTGGGCGAAAATGTCCGTCCGAACGGCAGCTTGGCGGGGTCCAACGGGGCCTGTGGGGCGCGGGCGACCGACCTGTCGAGAATCTCCATGCCTGCTCCTTTTCCGGTGGCGGCGCGCCGGCGATGGTCCTCACCGGGTCCGGCGCCGGCGTCCCAGGGTAGCGCAGGTCAACTCCCGCGGGAACCACCAATTCCCGGGGGTCGTGGCGAACGACTGTCCTCGCGAGCCTCGCCGTCACCGCCATTCCTCGACGACGGGCGGTGAACTGGCTTCAGACCGGGTTGGGGATGTCGAAAAAGCGGACGTCGAGGTCGAAGCGCTTGCCGAGAAACTCGCCCAGCGAGCGCACGCCGAAGCGCTCGGTGGCGTAGTGACCGGCGGCGACGAAGTGGACCCCGTCCTCCTCGGCGCGGTGCATGACCCACTCGCGGGCCTCGCCGGTGATGTAGGCGTCGAGGCCCGACGCGACTGCCTCATCGAAGCCGGCGGGCGCCCCCCCGGTCACGATCCCGACCGAGGCGATCACGTCCGGGCCCCCGAGGAAGACCTGCGGCTGCTGGCCGCAGGCGGCCCGCAGCCGCGCGAACAGCTCCTCGTCCGCGATCGGCGTCGGGAACACCCCGGCGTACCCCAGCGCCACCCCGCCGAAGTACCCGAACGGCTCGAGCTGCTCGAGGCCGAGCTCGCGGGCGAGGATGGCGGCGTTGCCGTGGGCCGGGTGGAGGTCGAGGGGCAGGTGGTAGGCGATCAGGTTGAGGTCGTTCTCGAACAGCAACTGCAGGCGGCCCCGAAACGACCCCACGACCCGAGGCGGCTCCTCGCCCCGCCAGAGCAGGCCGTGGTGGACGAGCACCGCATCCGCGCCCCAGGAGGCCGCCTGGGCGAACAGCTCGGCCGAGGCCGAGACGCCGGTGGCAACCCGTTCCACTTCCCGCCGCCCGCCGACCTGGAGGCCGTTGACGCTGACGTCCTGCAGCGACTCCGACTCGAGCAGGTCGTCGAGGTACGCCACCAACTGATCGCGGTCCATGCGTCCATTTGACCCCAGGTTGCGCGCGCCCGCAATCCCCCGGCCACTGAAAAGGCGTGGTCCGGGGTCCGTGGTCCGGGGTCCGAGAACGACAAGGGAGAGAAGAGGCGCGGTCCGGGGTCCGAAGGAGGCGTCAGGCCGGTCCCCAGAGTCGTCGTCCCCGCACAAGGGGGGATCGTGCCTCGCCGCCGCCGTGGTAAGGGCTGGATGCCGCGTTCGCGGGCCAGGCCGATCAGGCATCCCGCCGCCGATGACTGACCACTGGCCACTGACCACGGACCACGTCTTCCGGGGGCGGGCTACAATCCCCCAATGGCCTCGTTCCGACGGGCGGCGTTCCTCGCGGTGGGCTCGGAGTTGCTGCGCACCGACCGCCTCGACACCAACTCGCTGCTGGCGGCGCGCCTACTCGCGCCGTGCGGCTTTGCGTTCGTGGAGAAGCGCTGCGTCGAGGACGACGCGGGCGCGATCGCGGCCGCGATCCCCGAGATGCTGGCGCGCGCCGAGCTGGTCATCGTCAGCGGCGGGCTCGGCCCGACCGAGGATGACGTCACCCGCGAGGCGGCGGCCCGGGCGCTCGGGATCGGCGTTGGGCGCGACCCGCGCTTGGAGGCGGCGCTGGTGGCGCGCTTCCGGACGCGCGGCCGCGACATTCCAGCGATCGCCCTGCGCATGGCCGACGTCCTGGACGGCGCCGAGGTGCTGGAGAACCCCGTCGGCACCGCCCCTGGGCAGCTCGTGCGCGCCGGCGGGGGGACCCTGGTGCTGCTCCCCGGCGTGCCGGTCGAGCTCGAACAGATCCTGGTGACGCATCTGCTCCCGCGCTGGGCGGCGGCGGAGGGCGTGCTGACCCGCACGCTGCGCCTTGCCGGCGTCTACGAGTCGCAGGTCGAGGAGCGGGTCAAGCACCTGTACGCGCGCTTCGGGCGGGAGCGGGTCACGATCCTGGCCGCGCGCGGCCAGGTGCTGCTCGTGCTCGCCGCAGCCGGCGAGCGGGGGGCGCAGGAGCTGGCCGAGATGGAGGCGGCGTTCGCCGCTGTGGCGGGACCGGACCTGTACGGGCACGACGGCGACACGCTCGCCGGCGTGGTGCTGACGCGGCTCGGCGCGCGCGGCTGGCGCCTGGCGACCGCGGAGTCGTGCACCGGCGGGTTGATCGGCGCGGCGATCACCGCGGTGGCGGGGTCGAGCGCCGCGTACGTCGGGGGCGTGGTCAGCTACTCCAACCCGCTCAAGCAGCGGTTGCTGGGGGTGCCGGAGGCGGTGCTGGCGGCGAACGGCGCGGTCAGCCGCGAGGTCGCCGAGGCGATGGCGGCCGGCGCCCGCGCCCTGGGGGCCGAGTGCGCCCTCGCCGTCACCGGAATCGCGGGCCCGGAAGGCGGCAGCGAGGACAAGCCGGTCGGTACGGTGCACATCGCCGCGGCGACGCCGCACGGGACGCGGCACGCCCGCCACCACTTTCCGGGCGATCGCGCCATGGTGCGGGAGATGACCGTCAACTTCGCCCTCGACCTGCTGCGTCGCGGGCTCCAGGAGGCCGGGTGAGGTTGTTCGTCGCCGTGGAACTGCCCGCTCCCGTCCGCGACGTCATCGCGGCCGGTCTGGCACGGCTCAAGCGCGACCAACCGAGCGCCCGCTGGGTGCGCCCAGAGGGGATGCACCTCACGCTCAAGTTCCTCGGCGAGCGGCCGGAGGGGTTCGTCGCCGAAATCGACCGCGTCGCGGCGCCCGCGCTGGCGGCGTTGCCGTCCGTACGGGTTCTTCTGGGCGGCGGCGGGTTCTTTCCCAACGAGCATCACCCCCGCGTTGCGTGGGTTGGGGGAGAGGCGGACGGACTCGAGCGTTGGGCCGAGGCGGTGGACGATGCCGCTGCGTCGCTCGGCGTCGAGCGGGAGCCCCGGCCGTTCGCGCTTCACCTGACGCTCGCCCGCCTCGAACGCCCGTGGGGCGCGCAGGCGGCCGAGCACTTCCGGGTCGAGGTCGGGAAGTGGCGCTTCCCCGAGTTCGCGACGCGCGAGGCCGTGCTCGTCCGCAGCGAGCTCACGCCCGCGGGGCCTGTGTACACGGCGCTGCGGCCCTGGCCGGCGGCGCCGGGCGGCGGGGGCGACGATGGCGCGTGAGGCGATGCTGATCGCGGCGTACCTGCTGGGCTCGATCCCGTTCGCCTGGTTGCTGGTCAGGTTCGCGGGCCGCGGCGACGTGCGCCGGGTCGGTTCCGGCAACGTCGGCGCCACCAACGCAATGCGCGCCGCCGGGTGGCGAGTGGCGCTGCCGATCGCGCTGCTCGACATCGGCAAGGGCGTCGCCGCGGTGCTGCTGATGCGGGCCGTCACGCCCAACCCGGCCTGGGTCGCCGCCGCCGGCCTGGCCGCGGTGGTGGGGCACTGCTTCCCGGTCTGGCTCGGGTTCTCCGGGGGCAAGGGCGTGGCCACGGCCGCGGGCGTGTTCTTCACGCTCGCCTGGCCGCCGATGCTCGTCGTGCTCGCGGTCTGGGTCGTGTCCCTGGCACTCCTCCGGTTCGTGTCGCTCGCGAGCGTGCTCGCCGCTGCGGCGTTCCCGGTGGCGTTCTACTTCCTCGCCCGCCCCGGAGTCCTGGTCGAGGCGTGCGCGGTGCTGACCGCCTTGGTCGTCATCTGGCGCCACCGCGCCAACCTGGGACGCCTGGCGCGGGGCGAGGAGCCGCGCCTGGGGGAGAAGAAGCGATGAACGTCGCGGTGATCGGAGCGGGGAGTTGGGGTACCGCCCTCGCGATGCACCTGGCGCGCGCCGGCTGCTCGGTGGCGCTGTGGGCGCGCGAGGCGGAGGTGGTCGCCGGCATCCGGGAGCACCGCAGCAACCCATTGTTCCTCTCGGAGTTCGAGGTCCCCGCCGGGGTCCGTGCCACCGGCGACCTTGCCGAGGCGGGCCGCGGCGCCGAAGCGGTCGTTCTCGTCGTCCCCGTGCAGTTTGCCCGCGCGGTGTTGCGCGAGCTGCGCCCGCACCTCGGCCCTGGCGCCCGGATCGTCTCGGCCAGCAAAGGGATCGAGGTGTCGAGCCTGGCCCGCATGGACGAGCTGGTGAGCGGCGAGCTCGGCCTTCCGCCGGAGGCGTTCGTGGCGCTTTCGGGGCCGTCGTTCGCCCGCGAGGTGGCGGCGGGCCTGCCGACCGCCGCCGTGCTCGCCGGGCGGGACCCGGAGGGGTTGGGGACGCTGCAGCGGACGTTCTCCACCGGCACGTTCCGCTTCTACACCGCGACCGACGTCGTCGGGGTGGAACTCGCCGGCGCCCTCAAGAACGTCATCGCGATCGCCGCCGGCATGGCCGAGGGCCTCGGCCTCGGCCAGAACGCCAGCGCTGCGCTGCTCACCCGCGGTTTGCACGAGATCGCGCGCCTCGGGGTGGGCCTCGGCGGGCGCGAGGCGACGTTCCGCGGCCTGGCCGGGATGGGCGATCTGGTGCTCACCTGCTCGCCGGGGAGCATGTCGCGCAACCGGAGCGCCGGCGAGCGCCTCGGCCGCGGCGAGAAGCTCGCCGACATCATCGCCGGCCGCGAGGTCGCCGAGGGCGTCCCGACGACCCACGCGGCCGCCGCGCTCGCGCGCCGGCACGGCGTCGAGATGCCGATCACCTTCACCGTCGAGGCGATCCTGGACGGCGCGATCGAGCCGCGGGCGGCGGTGGCGGCGCTGATGACACGCGAGCTGAAGGCCGAAGCAATCCTCTAGGGGCGCCGCCGGCGTCGGACCATCTGCTGCGTTGCCCTTCGGCGGCTCGCATGCTCACGTAGCCTCCGGCTACGCTCCGCCGCGTCCGCCTCGGGCGCCTTGCATCTGGCCCAACGGCGGCGGCGCGGCTACACGCCCCAAGCTCGGAGGCCCTGCCTATCGCTGAGCTTCTCGTCTTCGAGGGAGGTGCGAGAGGCTGCGCGGCCTGCGGCCGGCGCAGCCGGCACGGACCACGGACCACGCCTTCGCTTTGCCCGAACTCCGAGCCCCGAACCCCGGCTTCCCGGCCGGCGCGGCCGGCTCGGACCACGGACCACGGACCACGGTTCACGCCATCGATGCGCGGGTGGCTCAGGAGTGGGCGGGCGCTTCGGGGAGTGCGAGGCCGTGGGCGGCGAGGAACGCGGCCATATCGGGCGGAAGTGGGGCCTCGAGGTGCAGCGGCGCGCCGTCTTTGGGGTGCGGCAGCGTCAGGCGCCAGGCGTGCAGGAACGGGCGCGGCAGACCGCCGCCACCGCCGTAGAGCCCGTCGCCCGCGACCGGGAAGCCGGCGTCGGCGAGGTGAACGCGCACCTGGTGGGTGCGGCCGGTGAGCGGGTGGACCTCGACCAGCGCGAAACCGTTCGCGGCCGCGAGCCGGCGCACCCGCGTGCGGGCCGGGCGGCCGCCGCGGGCGACGCGGAAGCGGCCGGGGACGAGCGGGTCCGCGGCGATCGGACCGGCCAGAGCGCGCGGCGCCTCGCCGGGGTCGCCGCGCACGACCGTGAGGTAGCGCTTGTCGGCGCGGCCTTCAGCCCAGGTGCGCGCGAGCGCACGGGCCGCCTCGCGCTGGCGGGCGAACACCAGCACGCCGGTGGTGAGCCGGTCGAGCCGGTGAAAGAGGAGCAGGTCCATGCGTCTGCCCTCCCGCAGCGCCAGCTGCGCCGCGAGCCGCTCCTGGGCGGTGATCTCGCCGGGCGCCCGCTCGCGCGGCGGCTGGGACGCGACGCCCGCGGGCTTGTCGATCGCGATCAACCAGCTGTCCTCGTGCAGGAGTCCGAGCGGTGGCGGCGGCAACGGCTCGGCGAGCGCCTCGTCCGCGCGGACGACGTCCACGACGTCCGCCGGGTGGAGCAGCCGCGAGAGCACGCGGACGGCCTTGCCGTTGAGCCAGAGCCGTCCCTCGGCCGCGAGCGCGCGCACCCGCCGGCGCGGCAGACCTGACAGCGCAGCCGCGCCCTGATCGAGGCGCTCGCCCGCGAGCGCCGGCGGCACGACGTAGCGGACGACCCCCGGCCGCGGCTCAGGCAGGGGGAGCCTCCCACGGCAGGACGAGGCGGGCCGTGGCGCCGGCGGCCGCGCTCTCGATTTCGAGGCGGCCGCCGAGGGCCTCGGCCATCTTCCTCGCGATCGCGAGTCCGAGCCCGGCGCTTCCGGTGCGCCGCACCGACATCGGGACCCCCAACTGCGCGAGCACGTCGGGGGCGATGCCGGGGCCCGCATCGCGAACCTCGACCTCCGCATGGTCGCCGGCGTCGCGCACGGCGACTACGACCGGCGGCGGCGGGGTTGCGCTCTCGACCGCGTTGTCGAGGAGCGCCCGCAGGGCGTGGCCGAATGCGCGCGCGTCCCAGCTTGCCCTGTGCCCCCCCGAGTCCGCCTCGACGCGGACGTCGAGGGCGGCCTCGGCGCCGCGGCTGCCGCGCAAGAGGTCCACCTGCGCCCGCGCCAGCGCGACGGGGTCGACGAGGGCGGGCACGATGGCGACCGGGCGGCCGAAGAGCAGCAGTTGATCGAGGTACCGCGAAAGCGCGTCCACCTGGCGCACGATCGCATCGAAGTGCGCCTTGATCTCGGGCGCCGACGCCGAGCGGCGTTGCCCCATCTCGGCCTGCAACCCAATCGTGAACGCATGGTTGCGCACGTCGTGGGCGATCTGGTTGACGAGGTTCTCGAGCGCCGCGCCTTCGGCCGCAAACATGGCGACATGCTAGCACCGCCGGGCCGCCGCTTGACACGGGGCAAGCGCTCGGTGAGACTGAATGGGCGTTCAATCACCACGGGAGGATGAGATTGGGGGGGGCGCTTCGGAACGACGCACGGGAAGCGAGGCGGTCCGCGATCCTGCGGGCGGCGGTCGAAGTGTTCGCCGAGCGCGGCTACGAGGACGCCCGTATGCGCGAGGTGGCGGAGCGTGCCGGGGTGGCGGACGGCACGACGTACCTTTACTTTCAGGGCAAAGAGGCGCTCCTCGTCGCGATCCTTGAGGAGAACGCCAAGGCGTTCCTGGAGCGCGCGCGGCGGGACGCGGGCCGGCAGAAAGACCCCGGCGCGAAGCTGCGCAAGGTGATCGAGCGCCACCTCGTGAGCCTCGAGAGCGACCGCGCCCTGGCGCACGTCTTCCAGATCGAGCTCCGCCACAGCCGGCGCTTCCTCCGCCAGGTGGCGCGAGGGCAAGTGGCGGAGTACCTGCGCCTCCTCCAGCGGATCATCGCCGAGGGGACGGCCTCGGGACTCTTCCGGGAAGACATCCCCGCCGATGTAGCCGCGCGGGCGGTGTTTGGAGCCGTGGACGAACTGATCACGTCGTGGGTGCTGGCCGATCGCCCGCGGTCGCTGGCCGGACAGGCGGCGCCGCTGCTGAGGCTGATCTTCGAGGGGCTCGAACGGCGCGCCGGGGGGAGCGAATGAACGAACCACGCACCTTGCTGGATGTCTTTGCGAAGTGGCGGACGGCGGGCCACGGACCGGCGCTGATCGATGCCCGCGAGGGCCGCGAGGTGCGGACGTCCGCCACCGAGGTGGCGCGGCGGGTGGCCGGTCTCGCGCACGGCCTCGCGGCGCTCGGGGTCGGCAAGGGCGACCGGGTCGCCATCATCTCCGGCGATCGCCCCGAGTGGCACATCGTCGATTTCGCGGTGCTCCACCTGGGGGCCGCAGACGTGCCGGTCTACCCTACGCTCCTCCCCGACCAGGTGCGCGCCATCCTCGCCGACTCGGGCGCCCGGGCAGTGATCGCCGAGAACCCGGACCAGCTCGCCAAGGTGCTCGAGGTGCGCGGCTCGTGCCCGGCGATCGAGGCGGTGATCCTGATCGACGGGGAGGCGCCCGAAGGCGTGCGCACGCTGGCGGCGATTACCGAACCGGTCAGCGGCGACGATGCGGCGGCGTTCCTCGAGGCGTGCCGCCCGAAGGTGCAGGCGGAGGATCTCGCGACCCTGATCTACACCTCGGGGACGACCGGCGAACCCAAGGGCGTCATGCTCACACACGACAACTTCGTCTTCGACGCGGTGTCCGGGGCGACGATGATGCCCTGGCCGGGGCAAGAGTCGGTGCTCGTCTTCCTGCCGCTCTCGCACGTGCTCGAACGGATGGTCGACTACATCTACTTCGGCAAGGAGCTCACGATCGCGTATTGCGGGATCCTCGAGACCGGCGACGTGCTGCGCCGCATCCGCCCGCACATCTTCGCGGCGGTGCCGCGCTTCTACGAGAAGGTCTACGACCGCATCTTCCACGAGCTGTCCACGGCGCCCCGCCTCAAGCGCTCGATCTTCAAGCGGGCGGTGCACGTCGCGCTCGCGAGCGTCAAGAGCGGGCGCCGAGGCCTGAGCTGGCGCCTGTACGACCTCCTCGTCTACTCCAAGATCCGGGCGGCGGTGGGCGGCAGGCTGCGCTTCTCGATCTCGGGCGGCGCGCCGCTGCCGGTGTTTGTCGGCGAACTCTTCCACGGCGTCGGTGTGCTGGTCCTGGAAGGGTATGGGCTGACCGAGACCTCGCCGGTGATCACGGTGAACCGGTTCGACCAGCCCAGGCTCGGCACCGTGGGCGAGGCGCTCCCTGGCGTCGAGGTGCGGATCGCCGCCGACGGCGAGGTGCTGACGCGCGGCCGGCACGTGATGCGGGGGTACTGGAACAAGCCGCAGGCGACCGCCGACGTGCTCGACCCCGAGGGCTGGTTCGCCACCGGTGACATCGGCGAGTTGAGCGCCGACGGCTATCTCCGGATCACCGACCGCAAGAAGGACATCCTGGTCACGGCCGGCGGCAAGAACGTGGCCCCGCAGGCGATCGAGGAGAAGCTCCGCATGTCGCCCCTCGTCGAGAACGCGGTGCTGTTCGGCGACCGCAAGCCGTACATCGTGGCGCTGATCGTGCCGAACTCCGAAACTCTCAAACCCTGGGCGGAGAAGCGTGGCCTGCTCACCTCCGACATGCGTAGCTTGCTCGACAACCCCGATGTCCTCGCCGCCTTCCAGGAAATCGTGGAGGGCGTCAACCGCAACCTGGCGCGCTTCGAGACGATCAAGAAGTTCCGGCTCCTGGACGCGTCGTTCTCGATCGCGACCGGCGAGCTGACGCCCACGCTCAAGGTGAAGCGCCGGGTGGTCGAGAAGCGGCACCACGAGATCCTCGCCTCGATGTACACCGAGGAGGGTTCGTTCGAGTCGTGGAGCTAGCCTGCCGCGGCGCCGCGGCCTGCAGCTGCGCTCAGGGTTGGGCGGGGGGCTGAGCGGCGACCGGCGGGAGCGAAACGCCGGCCCGGGCCAGCAGTTCGCCGATGGTGACCGGATGCAGGCCCCGCAGGTCGGTCTCGTCCAGCACGAGCGGCAGCGCTTCCAGCAGCGGCAGATCCGGGCGGCTGTTGCCCAGGTGCATCAGCATGATGCTGCCGGCGAGCGGCACGCCGGTCGTCGCCTCGAAGTTGAGCAGGCGTCGCGCCATCGCCTCGGGTCCTAGGTAGCGGCGCGTGCCGGGCGTCTCGACCCAATCGAGGGCGTCGAGGGCGTCGTGGTCGGCGTGAGTCCAGTCGACGTGGACAAGGCCCAACTCGGCCGCCCAGGCGCGGATCGTGGGGTTGTGCTCACCGTAGGGAGCGCGCCATAAGCGCGACGGGGGCCGTCCGATGGCGGCCTGGATCGCCGCCGCGGTGCGTAGCAACTCCTCCTGCAGGCGGGCGCGCGTGATCTCGGGCCGCGTGTCGTGACGGTGGTTCGTGGCCCAGGTCGTGAGGTGCGGGTGGGAAAAAGTGTGGTTGCCGATCTCGTGACCGTCCTCCGCGGCCCGACGGAGCAGATCCGGGAAGGCCTCGGCGAAGCGCCCGGTGGCGAAGATCGTCGCGTGCAGGTGCCGCTCGCGCAGGAGCGCGAGCAGTTGGGCGGCCCCGTTCGCCTCGACGTGCGCGTCGAAGGTGAGGGCGAAGTACGGGCCCGCCCCAGGGACGGCCGCAACGTTGACGGCGCCGGGCGCGGCCGAGAGCAGGAGAGCGGCAACCGCCGGCGCCAGAAGGATCATCGCGCCATTGTACGTGGTGAGCGGGCGGGGCGCCCGCCCCACGTGTCTCCCATCGTCCTGTGGCGCGGGCGTCCTCGCCCGCGCACCCCCTCTGGAAATATCGATTCTTCACTGCGCGAGCCTCTTGTTTTGCCCCGCGGGCTGTGGCCGTGTCCGCTCGGGCGGCGCATCGAGCGCCGCCCTCCGACCCGCCTGCGCGTGTGACCGAGCTGGCCGGAGCGGCGGGCGGAGCCTCGCCGTTCCCCTCCCTCGCATGAAGCGCTCGGTCGGGGCCGGCGTTTCCATCCGCCGCTCCGGCCGCTCGGGGCCCGCACGCTCCGGCGCCATCGGCCTTCGCCCGCTGGGCGGTCTTGGACCACCCACCCCCGCGCCTGGTGGAGGCGCTGCTGGTTGCCTTCGGCTTGGCCAGGAGCCTCGACGTACAGCAGGACCTACGACTGGTGGGCGGGGGGGCGTCAATCCGCCGGTGCCGCGGGTGGCCATCCGGCCACCCGCGGGACCGGCAAGCAAGAAGGCCTCAGGCAGTGAAAAGGAAAGCCATGGCGCGGGGGCGAGCAAGGCCCGAACGCCGCTTCACCCGAGGGGCAACGAGAGAGGCTCCACGCAGTGGAAGAAGAACCCCCCGCCTCTCGATGCGTCTGGGCTACAATCGCCGCGGGATTGACGCATTGACCTGGAACCTGCCCAACTCGCTGACGGTGGCGCGCATCCTCATGGTGCCGCTGCTCGTAGTCGTGTTGCTGACCCGATTTTCCGGCAGCGAGTTCTGGGGCCTCGGGATCTTCCTGCTGGCCGCGCTGACCGACCTCGCCGACGGGATGATCGCCCGCCGGACCCAGGCGGTGACGGTGACCGGCACGCTGCTCGACCCGATCGCCGACAAGCTCCTGATGTCGGCGGCGTTCATCTCGCTCGTCGAACTCGGTCTCGCCCCCGCCTGGATGGTGGTCGTGATCGTCGGGCGTGAGTTCGCGGTGTCGGGGCTGCGCCACGTGGCGCATCAGCAGGGGGTCGTGATCGCGGCCAACTGGTGGGGCAAGCTCAAGACGCTCTCGCAGATCGTGGCGGTCTCGCTGCTGATCGTGAGCTTCCAGCTCGGCCAGTGGGCGCTGATCTCCAAAGTGGCGCTCTGGGTCGCGCTGGTCATGACGCTGGCGTCGCTGGTCAGCTACTTCGCCGGCTTCTGGCGGCGCGTCGTGGGAGCCGACGGTTGAGCGTCCCGCTGGCCGGCGCCGTCGCCCGGGGCCTGGTCCGCACCGGACACCGCCATCCGCGACTGGTGCTGGCCGGGGCGGCCGTGGTCATCGTCGCCGGCGTGTTCCTCGGCACCAGGCTCAGGTTCGAGACCGACGTGCTCAACCTGATGCCCCGTCACGACCCGGTCGTGAGCGAGTTCCGGCGCGTGCTCCAGCAGTTCGGCTCGCTCGAAACGCTGCTCGTGGCGGTGCCGGTGGCGAACGAGGACCACCTGGAGAACACGCTCGCGCTCGTGGATTCGCTCGACGCCGAGCTGAAGAAGAGCCCATACCTCAGCCATGTCACCGCGCACATCGAGGATCCGGTCAAGCTCGCCGAGACGGTGCTGCGCCACGCGGTGCTGTTCCTCGACAAGGACGGTCTGACGGCGCTGCAGGCGCGCCTGAGCCCGGCGGGCATCGCCGCGCGCGCCGCCGACATCCGCGCGTCCCTGGATACCCCGCAGGGGATGGTGGCCAAGGAATTCGCGGTGCGCGACCCGCTCGGCTTCCTGCCGCTGCTGCTGGCACGCATCAACCGGGCACCGGCGTCGCTCAAGATCGACTACGCGAGCGGTTACTACCTCTCGGCGGACCACTCGATGGTGCTGATCCTGGCGAAGCCGACCGGTCCGGCGCAGAACATCGACTTCGACCAGGCCCTGATCTCCGACGTCAAGCGCCGCATCGCCGAGGTGCGGCAGAAGTTCGCCGAGGAGGAGGACGTGCCGGTCGAGGACGTCCCTGCGGTCGAGATCGGAGGCGGCCACCGCACGGCCCTCGATGACGCGACGTTGATCAAGAAGGACATCATCTCGAATTCCATCTCCTCGGTGATCGCGGTCATGCTGCTCTTCTTCCTCGCCTACCGGCGCTTCGCGACCGTGCACTACGCGTTTCTCCCGCTCGCCACCGGCCTGGCGCTGACTTTCATCTTCGCCGCAGTCACGCTGGGCGAGCTCAACTCCGCGACATCGGGTTTCTCGGCGCTGCTGGTCGGCCTCGGGATCGACTTCACGATCGTGACGTACGGCCGCTACCTCGAGGGCCGCCTGGCCGGGGCCTCCACCGCCGACGCGCTCGAGCGGATGGCGGCCAAGACCGGACCGGCGGTCGTGCTCGGCGCGGTCACGACGGTGGGCACGTTCTTCGCGTTCCTCGCCACGCGCTTCACCGGCCTGCGCGAGTTCGGCCTTCTCACCGGCACCGGCATCGTGTTCATGATGCTGTCGGCGTTCCTGATCCTGCCGGCGCTCGTCACGCTCTTCGACCGCCGGGCGCCGGTGGCCCCGTCGGCATGGCTGCGCCTGGAGCCGGTGCTCGGGTGGGCGCAACGCCACCGGCGAGCCGTGCTCGCCGGCGCCGCGACCGTCACCGTGGCCGCGCTCGGGTCGCTCCTGTTCCTGCGCTTCGACGACGACGTCCGCAACCTGCGCTCGCCCTCCAACCAGGGGGTGGCCGTGCAGGAGAAGGTGTCAAAAGCGTTCGGGCTCTCGTTCAACGCCATGATGATCAGCGTCGAGGCCCACGACGCCGCCACCGCCCTGGACCGCGTGCAGCGCCTGGCCGCCGGCCTCGATAGCCTCGTGTCGCGCAAGGTCATCTCGTCGTACGATTCCCTCGCCAACCTCCTGCCCCCGCGGGAGGCGCAGGAGCGCAACCTGGCCTGGATCGCGGCGCACCAGGAACTCACCGATCCGGCGCGCGTCGAGAGGGCCCTCGCGGAGGCGTTCAGGAAGGACGGGCTGGTGCCGGCGGCGTTCGACGCCGGCTTCGCCACGCTCGGCAAGGCCCTGCGTCCGAGCGGGCCGATCTCGCTGAGCGTCTGGGACGGAACCCCCGTCCAGCAGGTGGTGGACCGCTCGTTGCGTCGGACCGCCACCGGCGTCACCACGGTGATCAACGTCTTCGCGCCTCCCGACCAGTGGCGGCGCGAGGCGCCACCCGAGCTGGAGGCGCTCGTGCGCGAGGTGAAGGGGGCGCACCTGACCGGCGTGAACCTCGTCTCCCAGCGGCTCCGGCACACGGTGTGGCAGGATGCGGCGCTCGCGGGCGGGCTCGGCCTCGTGCTGGTCGTCGGCATCCTGCTGTGGGACTCGCGCTCAGTCCGGCCTGCGCTCCTCTGCCTGCTCCCGGTCGCCGTAGGCGTCCTTTGGGCGCTCGGCGTGATGGCGGTGGTGGGCTATCCCCTGAACCTCCTCAACGTTTTCGTGATCACGATGATCATCGGGGTCGGGAGCGATTACGCGATCTACATCGTTCACCGCGTGCGCGAGGGCGCCGGCATCGAGGAGCTCGCGGCGACCGCCCGCGCCGTCGTGCTGTCGGCGCTCACCACCATCGTCGGCTTCGGAACGCTCGTGACCACCCATTACCCTGGGCTGCGGAGCATGGGGTGGATGGCGTCGCTCGGGGTCTTCTTCGCGGTGTTCGCCGCCGTCGTGCTCGTGCCCCTGGTCGTTCGCCCAGCCGGCAAGGAAGCTGACTCCCATCGGCGGACGGTTGCCCTTTGAATTTTGACTTTTGGCTCTTGACCTTTAGCTCTTGACCTCTAGCTGTTGACCGCTTGCGAGGGGGACGACGATGGCACGAGAGGTGACGTCGAGCGAACTGCGGTGGCGGTGCCCGGAGGGGTGGCTGCCGGCGGACACCACGGCGGAGGTGGAGCCGTCGCACGGGATCATCGGCCAGGAACGCGCGGTGCGGGCGCTCGAGTTCGGCCTTGCGGTCGAATCGCTGGGGTTCAACGTCTTCGTCACCGGTCTTACCGGCACCGGGAGGATGACCGCGATCGAGCTGCACCTGCGGCCGCTCGCCGCCGAAGGCGCACCCCCCGACGACCTGGCGTTCGTCTTCAACTTCGCCCGCCCGGAACAGCCGCGGCTGCTGCGCGTCGCCGCCGGGCGCGGAGTCGTGCTGCGCGACCAGCTCGACAAACTGCTGCGCGACCTCTCGGCGAGCCTGCCCGGGATGTTCGACGGCGAGGAGTTCCAGCGCCGGCTCGACCTCGCGGTGGAGGACCTCAAGGGCAAGCAGCAGGAGCTGATCAAGGGGTTCGAACGCCGCGTGCGCGACGCCGGGTTTACGCTCGTGCAGGTGCAGGTGGGCTCCGTGACCCGCCCCGAGATCCTGCCGACGATCGATGACCGGCCCGTCACGCTGGACAAGCTGCAGAGCCTCGCGGAGGAGGGGAAGGTCGACCGCGAGCGCGCCGCGACCCTCGAGGCCGGGCACGGCAAGCTCTCGGAGGAGTTGCAGCGCGTTTTTCACGAGGTCATGGTGCTGCGCGACGAGATGGTGTCGCGCGCCGAGAAGCTGCGCCGCTCCAGCGTGGAGCCGACGCTCAAGCAGGCGCTCGGCGCGGTCGCCCGCGAGGTCAAGGAACCCCGCGTGGGTCCGTACCTCGACGCGATACTTGCCGACATGCTCGACCACCTCGACCTCTTTGCGGCCAAGGACGGGGATGACGGCGACCGTTTCCTGCGCTACCGAGTCAACGTGGTCGTGGACAACGGTGCCACGATCGGGCGTCCGGTTGTGATCGAGACCGAACCGTCCTACGGCAACCTCTTCGGCACCGTGGAGGGGAAGGTCGGGCCGAACCTGCAGTCCACTTCCGACCACATGCGGATCCGGGCCGGCTCGTTGCTGCGCGCCAACGGCGGCTTCCTGGTGGTGAACGCGTTCGACTCGGTCTCGGAGGCCGGCGTGTGGCCGGCGCTCAAGCGCGCGCTGCGCTACCGCCGGGTCGTCATCCGGCCGCGCGACATCCTGTTCGCGATTTCCGGGCAGGCGCTCCAACCGGAACCGGTCGAGATCGACGTCAAGGTGCTGATGATCGGCGACCGCGCCCTCTACGATATGCTCCACGAGCTGGACGAGGAGTTCCGCAAGATCTTCAAGGTGCTCTGCGACTTCGACAGCGAGATGCCGAACGGCCGCGAGCAGGTCGCAGACTTCCTCGCTCTGATGGCCAAGATCGTCAGGGACGAAAAGCTGGCGCACCTCGACCGGACCGGGATGGCCGCCCTGGTGGAAGAGGCCGTGCGCCTGGCGCGCAACCGCAAGCGGATCTCGGCCCGCTTCTCGGACGTCGCCGACATCGTGCGCGAGGCGGCGTTTCTGGCGCACAAGCGCCGCCGCGGCGCGATCACGGCCGAACACATCCGCGCTGCGGTGCGGGAGCGCCGCGACCGCCACTCGCTGCCCGAGGAGAAGCTCACCGAGATGATGCTCGACGACGTGCTGGTGATCGCGAGCGCGGGCAGCGCGGTCGGCCAGATCAACGGCCTCGCGGTGTACGACCTCGGCTACCACGCGTTCGGCGTGCCGGGACGGGTCACGGCGCGGGTCGGCCTGGGCCGCGAGGGTGTCATCAACGTGGAGCGCGAGGCCCGCCTGTCGGGGAGCACGCACGACAAGGGTGTGCTGATCCTCACCGGCTTCCTGCGCGGGACGTTCGCCTCCCAGGTGCCGCTCTCGATGAGCGCCTCGATCGCGTTCGAGCAGTCGTACGGCGGCGTGGACGGCGACAGCGCCTCCTCGACCGAGGTGTACGCGATTCTTTCGGCGCTCTCCGGCGTGCCGATCCGGCAGGACCTCGCGGTCACCGGCTCGGTGGACCAGAACGGGCGCGTCCAGGCGATCGGCGGCGTCAACGAGAAGGTCGAGGGCTTCTTCGCCCTCTGCAGCCGGCGCGGCCTCTCGGGGACGCAGGGCGTCGTGATCCCGGAGTCGAACGTCGCCGACCTGCAACTCGACCCGGAGATCGTGGCCGCGGTCGAGAGCGGGCGGTTCCACATCTACGCGGTGGCGCGCATCGAAGAGGGGATCGAATTGCTCACCGGCGTGCCGGCCGGCGAGCGCGGCGCGGACGGCGCCTATCCCCCCGACTCCGCGCTCGGCCGTTGCGCCGCTCGGCTGGCCACGATGGCCGAGCAGCTCCGCCGCTACCGCGAAGTTTGATCTGCGCCGCCGATAGCGGACCATCCGCGGCGTTGCGCTCGCCCCGCTCGCGTCCTCACGTAGCCTCCGGCTACGCTCCGGTGCGGCGGGGGTCGCGCGCCTTGCGGCTGGCCCACTCTCGGCGGCGCCGCTGCCGCGGGCAAAGACAACGCCTCAGGCCACGGAAGCGGACGGTGGCGAGGAACTCGAGGGAGACAGGGTTCGGCGGGTGTTATTACGGCGCCGAGGCACCGTAGGTCGTCCAGTGGGGAGGCCCAGGTTGCACCCGCGTTGCAGGCGCGCCGGAGTTCGTTGACACGCCGCCGGCTCGCGCTATCCTCGACGGCGTGGCGTGGCATTTCCTCTCCCGGAACGTGCGGAAGCTACTCACGGCCGCGATGGTCATGTGTGTGATCGCCGCCACTGGGGAGGCCGCGACGCCGACGTATTTCGGCTTCTCGTGGGTCCACAGCTCGTCCGCTGCGACCACTCCGTACGCCTTCACCAACATCGACGTCAGGCCGGTGTACGTCTCCGATCCGGTGGACCGTGCGTCCCTGGCCTCCCGATCTCTGTACGACTCCTACGGCGTCACCTCCGTACTCGGGTTCAACGACTTTCTCTTCGGGGAAGACAACACCACGGCGGTCCCGCGGCCCGACGCGATCGAGCTCTTCGACGCCTGGTGGGACGGCGGCCCGAACCGCGGCACCATCAGGCCCCCCTGGGTGATCGCGATCTGGCCCGCAGACGAGGCCCTGCTGCGCTGCAACGGCGCCCAGGACGTTACCGCCTGCCTGCAGCCGTACCTTGCCTTTGTCAGCCACATCCGAGATCGAGTCGTGGGGACGGGGGTGCTCCTCGTCGACTCGTTCGACCCCTTCACCGTATCCGATGGGCTGCTGGCGCAGCAGGCGGGAAACCTCCTCAACGCGGGGATCAGATGGTTCGGGTACCACCACTACGGCGTCCTGCACCCACTGACCGACGAGGCGTACGAGGCGGATGTCGGCCGCGTCCGGCAAATTGTGGATGGGTTTCGGGCGCAGGGCTACCCCACTCGGTTCGCCCTCATCGGCGACGGGTTTCACGACTCGTCGCATACAAAGCTCGTCGGAGGGACCGTCGTCCCCTGGGATTGGAGCGATCACAGGACGGTCGTAGACGAGGACTTCCAGGTGGCGTGCCTGAACAGCGCGGTCGCCCTCATCCTGTTCGATTGGCCGAACTACCACTGGTTGGCGGAACAGAATGTCACCGGCTCCGAGGGCTTCCAGGATCCCGCAGCCTGCTGGGAGGCTTGTCTCGGCCGGTTCGTGAAGTTCGGCGAGACAACCTGCAGCCTCTGCGGGGGAGGCCCCCTGCCGGTAGGTTGCCGACCCCCCCGACGCGTACGACGACACCTCCGCCGGCAATAGCCGTGTCCCTGGCAGCAGGGTCCTTGTCACTCACGACCAAGCCGACCAACCTTCGGCGAAATCGAGCCTAGTCGGGGAGGAAGGCGTCCTTGGGGGCGCCGCAGACGGGACAGATCCAGTCGTCGGGGAGGTCCTCGAAGCGGGTTCCGGGCGGGGCGCCGGGCGCCGCGTCGCCCTCGGCGGGGTCGTAGGTGTAGCCGCAGACGCCGCAGGTCCAGGTTGAGGCGGCAGCAGGGGCCGGCGGCGCCGGCGGCTCGGCGTCGCCGCGGTAAGTGGGGGCGTTCTTCGGCGCCCTGCCCTTTCGCGCGTGGTACCCGGCGTAGGTGAGCGGGGCGGCGGAGGAGAGAACCTCGGCACTCGCCGCCTCGCCGACGAACACGGTGTGGCTGCCGGCGTCCATCGCCAGCAGCACGCGAGCCTCGGTGACCGCGACGGAGTGTTCCACGACCAGCGGCACGTGCAGGCCGTCGCGGACCGTCGCCCGGGCGAGCTTGTCCACGTCGCGCCCCGACTTGAAGCCGAACAGCCCGATGAACTCCATCGGTACGCTCTCGGCGAGCACGGAGAAGGCGAACCAGCCGCCGTCGCGGATCAGGTCGTGGGTGAAGTTCTCCTTGTTGATCGCGATGGCGACCCGCGGCGGCTCAGCCGTGACCTGGAAGACGGCGTTGGCGATCTGCCCATTAGCGTGCCCGCCTGCCTGGGCCGTCACCAGGTACATGCCGTACGACATCGTCCACAGCGCCCTCGGATCCATCGTCATGGCCCACCTCCGCCGCCGTGCGCATCGCCCTCGCGCCGGTCCTGCACGTTCTCAATTCTGCACCTCCCGCCCGCCGCCCGCCACCACAGGCAGGACCTCGCCTCGCTGCAGAGCCGCCCGCTCCGGCCGCAGGCCGCGCAGCCTCCGCTTGTCGTCGTTCCCGCGCAAGCGGGAACCCAGCCACCTCCTCACAAAGGCCACACCCTGGATCCCCGCGTTCGCGGGGATGACACCTGAGAAATCGAGCGCTCCACCGAAGGCAGGCCCTTGCAACTTGGGGCGTGTAGCCGCGCTGCCGAGAGTGGGCCAGATGCACGGAAGGCGAGGCGGCCGGACCGGAGCGTAGCCGGAGGCTACGTGAGGATCCGAGCCGCCGCAGCCTGACGCCGCAGATGGTCCGCTATCGGCGGCGCCCTCGGCGGGATGATAAACTTTGCGCTCCTGGGAGGGGCATGCTCGAAGCGATCTCCGAACGGCTGCAAAAGGTGTTCAAAACGTTGCGCGGCGAGGGGCACCTCACCGAGAAGCACGTGGACGACGCCCTGGCGGAGATCCGCCGCGCCCTGCTCGGCGCCGACGTCGCCCTCCCGGTGGTCAAGGAGTTCACCGCGAGGGTGCGGGAGCGAGCGCTCGGGAAGGAAGTCCTCGCCTCGCTCTCCCCGGCGCAGCAGGTCGTGAAAATCGTACACGAGGAGCTGACCCGCCTGCTCGGCGGCGAGGCGCGGCCGCTCAAGTTCAAGGGCTTCCCGGCGCCGCTGTTGCTCGTCGGGCTGCAAGGGACCGGCAAGACCACGACCGCCGCCAAGATCGCGGTGTTCATCAAGCGGACGCTCGGCAAGCATGTGCTGCTGGTCCCGGCGGACACCCAGCGCCCGGCCGCGCGCGACCAGCTCGAGCAGCTCGGGAGCCAGGCCGGCATGCCGGTGCTCGACACCCGCGCCTGGGCGAGACCGGCCGACATCGCCCGCGCGGCGCTCATCGAGGCGCGGCGCAAGGGGTTCGAGGTGATCGTTTTCGACACCGCCGGGCGGCTCCACGTCGACGAGGAGCTGATGGCGGAGTTGACCGAGCTGAACGAGATCCTGAAGCCCTCCGAGGTGCTGTTCGTGGCCGACGCGATGACCGGCCAGGACGCGGTGCGCCAGGCCGCGGCGTTCTCGGCCCGGCTGCCGCTTTCCGGCGTGATCCTCACGAAGCTCGACGGCGACGCGCGCGGCGGCGCGGCGCTCTCGGTGGTCTCGGTGGCGGGCAAGCCGGTCCGCCTCGTCGGCGTCGGCGAGCGGCTCGAGGACCTCGAGCTGTTCCACCCCGACCGCATGGCGGCCCGCATCCTCGGCCTCGGCGACATGGCGACCTTCTTCGAGAAAGCACAGGCGGTGGTGGACGAGAAGCGCGCCGCCGAGATGGAGAAGAAGCTCAAGAAGCAGGGGTTCGATCTCGACGACCTGCGCGACCAACTCAAGCAGATGCGTGGCGGCGGCCTGCTAGACCAACTCGTGGACCTGCTGCCGGGGGCGAAGGCGCTCAAGGCGCCGCAGGTGGACGACAAGAAGCTCGTCCGCTTCGAGGCGATCATCTGCTCGATGACCGCCCCCGAGCGCCACCACCCGGAGATCATCAACGGCTCGCGGCGCAAGCGCATCGCCCGCGGCGCCGGGACCACCGTCGAGGAGGTCAACCGGTTGCTGCGGCAGTACGGCGAGATGAAGCGCATGGTCAGACGCCTGTCGAGCGGCGACCCCCGGCGCGCGTTGCGGGGCATGGGGTTATGAGACGAAGGCCGGGGATTTGGTACAATGACAGGTCGCGGTGGATCCGCGGCCGATAAGGTAAGGAGAGTGTTCGATGCTGATGATTCGACTGCGGCGAATGGGCTCCAACAAGCGCCCTGTGTACCGAGTGGTGGTTTCTGACAGCCGTCAGACGCCGACCGCCGCGGTGCTGGAGGAGGTCGGTTTCTACAACCCGCGCAGTGAGCCGGCGGACGTGCGTCTCGACCGTGAGCGCGTGGAGTACTGGGTGGCGCGCGGCGCCAAGCTTTCCCCGACGGTGAAGAGCCTGTTCGACAAGTCCAAGAGCTGAACTCCCGCCGAGAGTCGCTCGATCGGAGGCGCTCATGAAGGAACTCGTGGAGCAGATCGCGAAGGCGCTCGTCGACCAGCCCGACAAGGTCCAAGTGCGCGAGGTGGTCGGCGAGCAGACCACCGTGCTCGAGCTGCGGGTCGCCACCGAGGATCTCGGCAAGGTGATCGGCAAGCAGGGGAAGACCGCCCGGGCGGTCCGCACCCTGCTGGCCGCGGCCGGCATGAAGGTGCGCAAGCGCTTCGTGCTCGAGATCCTCGAGTAGTTCTGTGGCCGAGAGCCCCGAAGCCAGCTGGCTGGCGGTGGGGCGTGTGCGCCGGCCCCACGGGCTTCACGGCGAGGTCACCGTCGAGATCGTGACCGATTTTCCGGAACGTCTCGTTGCCGGCACCGAGATCGGGCTCGGCGAGGACGGCCCCACGCTGCGCGCGACCGTGCACCAGGTGCGCCGACACAAGGGCGATTGGCTGTTGAGCTTCGCCGATGTCCGGACGCGCGAGGAAATCGACGCGTGGCGCGGGTTGTGGGTGTTCCTTCCCGCCCAGGAGCGTTCCCGGCTCCCCGAGAACTACTACTACGAGCACGAGCTGATCGGCTGCCGGTGCGTATCCGGGGGGGGCGCGGCGCTCGGCGAGGTGACGGCCCTCCAGGATGGCCCGGGTGGCGGCCTCCTGGTCGTCGCAACGGCCGCGGGCGAAGTGCTGGTGCCGTTCCTCTCGCCGATCGTGGTGCGCGTGGACCTCGAAGCTCGCAGCGTCGAGCTGGATCCCCCGCGCGGCCTGTTCGATGGCGATGCGCTGTGACATCCTGACGCTGTTCCCGGCGGCCGTCGAGCCGTACTTCGCCGTTGGCGTGCTCGGCCGCGGCATCGCGGCCGGTGTCCTCGACGTTCGGGTCCACGACCTCAGGAAGTGGGCGGTCAACCGCTACGGCCAGGTGGACGACGAGCCGTACGGCGGCGGGCCCGGGATGGTGCTGATGGTCTCCGCGGTGGTGCCGGCCGTGCGCGCCGTCGCTGCCATGGTGCCCGAGCCGCCCCATGTCGTCCTCCCCGACCCGCGCGGCCGCCGCTTCGACGACGCCGTGGCGCGCGAATTGGCGTCGCTCCGCCGGATCGTGTTCGTGTGCGGGCGCTACGAGGGGTTCGACGAGCGCGTCCACGAAGCGCTGCGTGCCGACGAGATCTCCCTCGGCGACTTCGTGCTGTCGGGTGGCGAGCTTGCAGCGCTCGCGATGCTCGACGCGGTTGCCCGCCACCTCCCCGGCGTCGTCGGCGACCCCTGCTCGGTGGCGGCGGACTCGTTCACCTCGATGCTCCTCGACCACCCGGTGTACACCCGGCCGCGCGAGTTCGAAGGCCTCAGCGTGCCCGACGTCCTCGCCTCCGGGGACCACGAGGCGGTGCGCCGATGGCGGCTTCGCCGGGCGGTGTCGGACACGCTGCGCCGGCGGCCGGACCTGGTGGCGCGGGGGTGGGCGGGTCTTCCTGACGAGGTGCGCCGGCTCGCGCTCGCGGTGGCGAGAGAGGAGGGCCTCCCCCGGCCCCCGGACGGCGAGGCGATCCCCGGTGAGCGGGGGAACGGTCCGGAATCTGGCCGTTGAGCGGGATTGTGTGTATAATCTCCGTTCCGCGCCACGTCCTTGTGTCGAGCGTGGTCAGGGCGGGAGGTTGATCATGGATCTACTACTTGAGCTCGAGAAAGAGCAGTTGCGCGACGACATCCCGGCGTTCGGCCCGGGTGACACGGTGCGGGTCCACGTCAAGGTGCGTGAGGGCGAGAAGGAACGCATTCAGGTGTTCGAAGGCGTCGTGATCGGCCGCAAGGGCGGCAGCGTCCGGGAGAGCTTCACGGTTCGCAAGATCTCCTACAGCATCGGAGTGGAGCGAATCTTCCCAGTGCACTCGCCGAGCATCGACCGCATCGAGGTGGTGCGCCACGGCCGCGTCCGCCGCGCCAAGCTTTACTTCCTGCGCAACCTCAAGGGTAAGGCGGCCCGCCTCGAGGAAGAATACGACCGTCGGTGAGCGGCGCGCCGCCAGACGGCTCGCTTGACCGGGAGCTTGCGGCCCGTCACGGTTTGATCGCCGGCGTGGACGAAGTCGGGCGGGGCGCGATCGCGGGGCCGGTCACGGTCGCCGCGGTGGTCCTCGATCCCGCCCGGCCGATTGCCGGCCTCGACGACTCCAAACGCCTGCGCCCCGCGATCCGTGAGCGGCTGGCCATCGAGATCCGCGCCAAGGCGGTCGCATTTGCGGTCACCCACCGCAGCCCGGCCGAGATCGACCGCGTCAACATTCTCGAGGCCACGCGTGCGGCGATGGTGGACGCGGTGCTCGCCCTCGACGCCGACTTTGGCCTCGTCGTCAGCGACGCGGTGTTTCTCCCCGGTCTTGCCGTGCCCGTCCTCGCCGAACCTCGCGCGGACGCCCGCTACCAGTGCGTCGCAGCCGCCTCGATCCTCGCCAAAGTCGTGCGCGACCGTGCGATGGCGGCGCTCGAGCGCGAACACCCCGGCTACGGGTGGGCCTCCAACAAGGGCTACCCGACGCCGGCGCACCTCGATGCGCTCAGGCGCCTGGGCGTTTCCGCGCTGCACCGGACGACGTACGCGCCGGTGCGTGTGCTAGCATAAATCCTGGGGCACACGACCTCCATATGGCTTCGGCGAAGAGGGATCAGATCATCCAGGAAGCGGAGAAGCTCGCCGCGCGCGGCAAGCTCGATGCCGCCATCAAGCAGTACATGCGCGCCGTCGATCAGGCCCCGGGCGACACCAACACGCTCAACCGCCTCGGCGACCTCCTGGTGCGGGTGGAGCGCATCCCGGAGGCGATCGAGGTCTACCAGCGCATCGCCGAGCACTTCGCGGCCGATGGCTTCTTCCTGAAGTCCATCGCAATCTACAAGAAGGTCAACCGCCTCGATCCCCGCCGCACCGAAACGTACGAGCGGCTGGCCGACCTCTACTTCAAACAGGGCCTCGCGATCGAGGGACGCCAGCAACTGCTGACGCTCGCCGACTGGTTCATGCGCTCGAAGCAGCCCCAGGACGCGATGCGGGTGTTCCGCCGCCTGGTCGAGCACGAACCCTCCAACCTGCAGGCCAGGGCGAAGCTCGTCGACCTGTCGGTGCAGCTCGGCGACGTCGCGAACGTGGGCTCCGAGATCGACGCGCTCGGGCGCTCGCTGCTCTCCCGCGGCATGCTCGACGAGGCGGTGAAGCTCTATCTCCGGATCCTCGACCTCGGCCCCGAGCAGGCGGACCTCGCCGCGCCGTGCATCGACGCGCTCGTGGGAGCCGGCCGCCAGGCCCAGGCGGTGGAGCTGGCCAAGAAGGCGCTCGCCGCAGGCAAGGGGGGGATCGAGTTGCAGCGTGCGGCGGCGCGCGCCCTGGTCGAGGCCGGGGAGACCGAGGAAGCCGTCCGCTTGCTCGAAGATCTCTTCGACAAGGCCCCGGAGCGCACCGACGTCGCCCAGCTGTTTGCCGACGCGATGATCAGGTCCGGGATCGTCGGTGACCTCAAGGGCCGGCCTCTGCCGCTGGTCGACCGGCTTCTGCAGGCCCGCGACGTCGCGCGGGCGGCCACGCTGGTCAAGAGGCTGATGGCGAGCGCGCCCGGCGACCCCGACGTGCTGGAGCGCGCGCTCAAGGTGTTCGAACAGCTCGACGATGCGGAGGCGGTCGCCGGCGTCGAGAGGGACTTGGCCGACGCGTACTTCGTAGCCGGCAGGCGCGCCGAAGCGGCTTCTCTCTACCACCGGCTCACGATGAAGGCGCCGTCCGACCCGCTGTTCGCCCAGCGCCTGGCGGCGTTGGGCGGGAGCCCCGCGGCCCCCGCCGCGCGCGTGCCGGTCCAGCCGCGGGCGTCCGAGACGGACGACGGGGATGTCGAGTTCGTTGAGTTCGATATCGTTCCGGCCGCGCCGGGGCCTGCGCCGGCCCCTGAGCCGGGGCCTGCGCCGGCCCCTGAGCCGGGGGGTGGGCCACCGGAACCGCCGCCGGCCGCCGGGCTCACCGAGCCGTCGCTCGGCCCGGCCAACCTGGAGGAGCTCTTCACCGAGGCCGTGGTGTTCGCCAAGTACGGCCTGACGGACAAGGCGGTCGCCCACCTCCAACGGCTGCTCGCGCTCGACCCTGCGCACACCCGGGGGAGCGAGCTGCTCGCGTCGCTGGGCGGCGAGCCGGCGGAAGCCGAGGGCCGGCAACCCGAGCCGTCGCCTGCCCCGGCCCTTGAGACGGGGCCTACCCCGGCCCTTGAGACGGGGCCTGCCCCGGCCCTGGAGCCGGGGGCTCCGCCTGCGAAGCCGCTCGCGCCGGCGCAGGGTGCCGCCGGCGTGCCTGACGGTGCGCGCGAGGCGTTCGCGGCGTTCTCGCAGCTGGTCCCGCTCCCGCCGGCGCCGGTGCGGGAGGATGGTGCTCCGGCAAGACCGGCGGCGGCGCTCGAGCTGTCGCTGCCGGTTCCCGGCCTCGACCTGAGTGCGCTCGGCGGTCCGTCACCCGCCGCCGGTCAGCCGCCGGCGTTCCATTCGGGGGCAGAGCTGCCGTCGTTCGACGACCTGCTGGCGGCCCCGCCGGTCCCCCCGGCACGAGCCGAGCCTGCGCGGCCGGGAGCGCGGAGCGTACGTCTCGACGACCTTGAGGCGATCCTGGGTTTGCGTCAGCCGCCGGCCCTGGTGCCGGCCCCGACCCTCGGGCCGGCGGCGGCGCTCGAACCGCCGGGCGCCGCGCCTGACGCCTCCGCTCCGGCGCCGGTCCCGCTTGCCGGGGCGCCGGCCGACTTGGAGCCCGTCGAGACCCCGGACGAGGCGATGAAGTTCGTCGAGGTCGCAGGGGCGCTCGCCGGACCCGGCGAAGACCAGCTGCGCGAACTCGACTTCCTGATCCAGCAGGGCCTCCTCGATGACGCCGCCAAGCTCCTGCAGAAGGTCCGCGCCGTGTTCGCCGATCACCCCGACGTGCTCGCGCGCCAGGCGATGCTCAAGGCGCGCGGTTGGGACGAGGACCGGCGGGGAACCGCGGTGGCGACCGCGGCCGAGCTGTTCAGCGAGGAGGAGCAGTTCTTCGACCTCGCCGCCGAGCTCGAGAAGGAGCTGGCCGAGGAGGAGATGGTTGCCGAGGCCACCGGCTCGGGCCAGGGGAACGACGTCTCCATCGAGGACCTCTTCAAGGAGTTCCAGCGCGGGGTCGCCGAGCAGGTCGAAGAGGAGGATTTCGACACCCACTTCAACCTCGGCCTGGCGTACCGGGAGATGGGGCTCCTCGACGAGGCGATCGGCGAGTTCCAGCTCTCGGCCAAGTCCTCCGACTACCTGGTGGAGAGCGCCAGCATGATCGGCGCGTGTTACATCGAGAAGGGACTGCCCGAGCAGGGCGCCGAGTGGTACCAGCGCGCCCTGACCGCGCCCGTCCTTCCGCCCGAGGCGGAGCTGGGACTGCGCTACGAACTCGGCCGCGCGCACGAGCTGGCGGGGAACACAACCGCCGCGCTGGGCTGCTTCAGCGAGGTCCTGGCGATCAACCCCGCGTTTCGGGACGTCGTCGCCCGAGTCTCCAAGCTGCGCAGCAACTGAGAAGAAGGCGCGGGGCGGCCGCTACATCTCGTCGGCAACCAGGATCGGCATTCCGGCGCGCAGGAGGTGGTGGATGCGCTGCGCGTCCGCGGTCGTCATCGCCAGGGTGATGGCGGGGATGTGGTTCTGGGCGCGTCCGTGCAGCCGCCGCCAGCCGTCGCGCACCGCCGCGAGCAACGTCTGCCAGCGAGTCTGCGGCGGGAGTTGATCGGTGACCCAGAGGTCCCACCCGTTGTCGAGACGGCTGCGGTAGGAGGTCGGCGCTTCCGGCGTCGGCGTCGGCGTCGCGGTCGGTCCGGCGTCCGGCGCCGCATCCTCGTCGTAGTCCTTGTCTTTCTTGGGCGCCGGTTTGAGGTCGGTGGGCGCCTCGACCGTCCGGCTGGCGTCGAACGAGCTGTCCTCCACGGTCCAGATCGCCGGGATTGGGGGGTGCGAGGGGAGGCGCCTTCCGAGGATCGGTTGCTGGCTGATGACCTCGATGCCAGCCAGCCGCACGCTATCCAGGACGGTGCCGCGCGCCTTGATCTCGAGCACCCGCCGCTCGGGGTCGAGGAGCAGGTAGACGTCGGGCTTGCTGGCGAGGCTGGCCTCCATCTGGAGCGCCGCGACGCGGGCCGGTTCGGGGGCCATGGCCCCCGCCCGGACGGTGGCCGCCGCCAGGCTAATAGAGATACACGCGAGTGCCGATAGGCGCATGGTGGTAGACGAACTCCAAATCTGCGTCGCCGAGCCTGACGCAGCCGTGAGTGATGCTGCGGCCGAGCAGGCTCTGGAACAGCGTTCCGTGGATGATGTAGCCGTCACCGATGTACATCGCGTAGTTGCCCAGGGACTCGTTGTCGAAGCGCTCGCTCGAGTCCTTGGGCGGCAGGTACCCATCCTCGATGAACGCCCAGTCTGGTTTCGCCCAGACCGGGTGGGTGACCTTCCGCTGAATGATGCGTTCGCCCATCGGTGTGTCGAAGACCCATTCCTTTTCGTTGCGCGGATCCTTGAGCACGGTCCCGGTCCCTGTTGAACAGATTGCGGAGCGAATGACCGTGCCGTTCTCGATCAGGTTCAGCCGGTTGCGGTAGGTGTCCACGACGATGTACGTGCCCTTGGGGTGGACCTTCTCGATCTCCCTGACGGCCTGGCCGGCCAGCTTGGTGAGGTAGGCCGGGTTGTCGGAGTCGACGCCGACGGACTGCGTCGCGTTGAAAGGGGAGGCGATGAACGGCCGGCCAAGCCGCGCGAGCACCGCCGCCGCGCCGGCCGTGAGGAGGACCAGGGCGACGACGAGCAAGGCAAGGGCGAGCGGCCACCGCGAGCGGCGCGGCGGCGCCGGTTCGTCCTGCGGAACGACGATCGTTTCAACGTTCATAGGTCCCCACGATGGTCACCGGCGTCCCGACGCGGACGTGGGCGAAGAGCCGGTCCATGTCCTCGTTGGTCAACGCCACGCAACCGTCCGTCCAGTCCCGTCCCTCGCCCCCGTCGCCGTGGATCTCGATCAGGTTCCCGATCCCGGCCCCCCGCGAGATGGTACCGCGCCTGCGCCCGAGAGCAAAACGCATGCGGTCCTCGTCGTTCGGGTAGTTGATCAGGAGCGCTTTGTTGAACTTCGTCTGCGGCGCCCGTTTGGCCAGCACGATATGGTATCTGCCCTCGGGCGTGGCGCGGTCGCCGGAATGTTCCTTGCGCACCAGTCCGTTGGCGCCCAGTTCCGCGGGGTAGCTCGCGATCACCCGGCCGCCCCGGTACAAGAACACCCGGCGGCGCAGCTTGTCGATGAGGAGCACGCTCTCGCCGGTGCGCTGCGACTCCGCGATGGTCTGCTCCGCCCAGGCGTGCCAGAGCCTCAAGTTGGCGCGATCGGAGAAGCGTGCGTGCAGGGCGAGCCACTTGCGGTGCACCACCGCCGCGCTGGCGTGCGCCTTGGCGAGTTCGTCCGCGGCCTCCTGGCGGCGCCCAACGCCCGCCAGTTTCTCGCCGAGCGAGATGCTCACGAGGGCACGCTGCATCGCGGCCGCCTCGCGCAGTCCCATCCCGGCCTCGTTGATCTCGGCCAGGGCGCGCGCGACCTCGCTGCGGGCGTTGGGGTGCAGGCCGGCGTAACGCTCTTCCGCCACGGTATCGGCCGCGCGTACGGCGGCGACGGCGTCATGGGCCGCGCGCGCCACCCGCAACCACGCCGCCTCGGTGCGCCCGACCGAACCCTCCCACCAGGGGGCGTTGGCCTCGGCCGCCGTCGCGATCTCCGCGAGCGCGACCAACCGCTCGATCAGCCTGGCTTGCGCCGGCGCCTCGGTGCGGACGATCGCGACCGCCTTGCGCGCGGTGCGCCGCGGGGCGTCGACGTCGGGCGCCGGGCGGCGGGCGCAAGCGGCGAGCGAGACCAAAATCGCGGCCAGAGCGGCCGCGCGGACAGCAGAACGGCGGCGGTTGCCCGCCGCCGTTCCGTTGTCACAGCGATCGAAAGGACTTACTTGCACTTGAACTTGGTCTTGATACCCTCGAGGTCCTTGGCGATCGGGTCGATCTGGCCCTTGAGGGTCTCGGCCGCAGCCTTGGCGCCGAAGAAGTCTTCCTTGGTGAACTTGCTGTCAAGGTCGGCCACCGTAGCCTTGTAGGAGTCGAGGTTGCCCTTGACGGTCTCGAGGTCCTTCTTCACTTCCTTCGCCCGCTTCGCGCGGCCGCACTTCTCGATGTCGGCGAGCAGGGTGTCGGCGCTGGCGAGAGAAGCCTTGGCGGCGTCGATGGCGGTCTGGGCGTCGGTCTTCGCCTTCTCCTTGCCAGCGACCGCGGCGTCCTTGGCGGCGTTGGCGGCGTTGGTGGCATCGGCGGTCAACTGCTTGCCCTTGGTGTAGGAGCGGAACAAAGCGAACTTGGCCTGCTGCGCCTCGAGTTCGGCGTTGACCGCGTTCATCGCCTGCTGGGCCTTGTCCCAAGCGTCGGCGGCGTACTTCGGCGCCTCGGCCTGCTCGGCGGCGGTCATCGCGGCCTTCGCACCATCGATCTCCTGCTGCGGCGGCTTGGCGCAGCCGACGGCCAGGACGGCCACGACCAACAGCAACCCACCAACAAACACCTGGTTCTTACGCATCTCAACTCTCCTTTCCTCCTGATAGAGGTTGGCATCTTCCGGATGCCGGTTCGTAGCGTACTCTCCTGAACGGTAACGTGCAACATACCACAAACGGGAGATCACCGGCTGCCCGTGCGCGGTGGGAGCCCGTCTGTTTCACTCCTCTTAGTTTGTGCGGCGGGCTTGCACCTCCGCGAGGAACCGTCACGGTCCCTCTGAGGCGGGGTTTATAGTCGCCTCCAAGCGAAAAGTCAAGGCCGATCCCATTCCGCGAGCGGATCCGGCAGCGCCGCGATATCGAGATACGCCTTCCCGCCATGGACCACGATTGCGAGCGGCCGCAGCCGCGCCCCGCGGCACGGGCCGGCGACGCAGAGGCCATCGTCCGGCCGGTAGAGCGCCCCGTGCTCGCCGCACGCCAGATGGCGGCCGTCCGGGGTCGCGAACCGTCCGGGGTCCGTCCGATCGAGCGGCACGGCCAGGTGGCGGCACATGTTCCGCCACGCGCGGATACCGCATTCCGTGCGGACCAGGAGGCCACTCTCGGTGAACGGGCCGCACCGATAGGAGAACGCAACCCCTCCTTCCGGGATTTCGGCAACCGTGGCCAGGAACTGCAACCCCTCGGGCTCGCCGCTCACGCCCCGCCTCCGTCCCCGCTGCCGCGGGCGATCGCCTCGAGGTTGCGGACGAGCCGGGGAAAGTCGAGGCGACGCAACGGTGTGCCGGCGGCAATGGCGGCCCACCCCTCGCGATCGATGGCCTCGAGCCGCGGTGCGGCGAGTGCGGCGAGGTGTTCGCGCCGCGCGAGCGGTGGGGCACAGGACGGGCGCGCACGCCGGTTCCACGGGCAAGCGGACTGGCAGGCGTCGCAGCCGAACAGGCGGTTGCCGAGGGCGCGGATCAACGCCTCGGGAAACGGCCCGCGGTGCTCGATCGTCGCGTACGCGAGGCAGCGGCGGGCGTCGAGGAGGCGGGCAGCGTCAAAGGCGCACGTGGGGCACGCCGTCAAACACGCCGAGCACGTGCCGCAGTGGTCGGTCTCGGGCACGTCAGGGGGGAGTGCCACGTCGGTAACAAGCTCACCGAGAAGGAGTTCGCTGCCGAGCGTGAGGTTGACGAGACAGGTGTTCTTGCCGATCCAGCCGAGGCCCGCCCGCTGCGCCAACTCCTTCTCGAGCAGGGGGGCGGTATCCACGGCGGGACGCCACGACGCCCCCGGCGCGCGCTCGGCGAGGAAGCGCCCGAGGCGGACGAGCCGAGTCCGGATGACGCGATGGTAATCGGGCCGGCGGGCGTAACGGGCGACGGTCGCCCGCTCGTCGGCGCCGGCAAGACCGGGTGGGTCGGGCACCTCGTGGTAGCTCATCGCGACGCAAACGACGCTCCTGGCGCCGGGAAGGAAGCGCCCCGGGTCGCACCGCACCACGGCGGTGTCGGCAAGGAACGCCATCGTGCCGTGGTTGCCGCGTTGCAGCCATTCGGCGAGGCGCGCGCCGCCGGCAAGCGGGCCGGCGCCGGCGATACCGGCGAGCGAGAACCCCAGCTCGTGGAGCGCAAAGCGCTTGATGTCGGCCGCGAGGTCGCCGCTCACTGCGTCAGTCTACCGGAGGCGGTACACTGCGGACGTGCCGGGGAGCTTCCTGCTCGTCGCCGCGGTCGCCGCGGTGCTCGCCCCGCGCGAGGTGGTCTTCGTCGAGACCGCGAGCGCGGGGGTCGTGCGCCGGGTGGAGTTGCCCGGCGAGGGGCTCGACGCGTTCGCCGCGCCCGACGGCCGCATCGTCGTGCCGCTCGCGGGTGACGCCGGGACGGCGGTCGTTGCCGAGTCGGGCGCCGTGGAGCGGTGGCCGGGGCGCGTGTTTCCGCTGTTCTTCGTCGAACCCGACCGCATGTACGTAGTGATGCCGGGGCTGCTGGCGACGCTCTCGTACCCCGAGCGCGTCCCGATCGCGCGGATGCCGCTCGCGGGCGTGGCCGGGGCGCGGCGCGCCGCCTGTTCCGCCGACGGCCGAATGGTGGCGATCATCCCGGCGGATCCCGGCGGGCATGCGCTGGTGCTCGTGCCCGCGCTCGAGCGCGACGCGCCGGTCCGAGTGGAACTCGGCGGCGAGCCGAGCCTGGTGACGCTCGCCTCCGACGGGGCGTTCGCAGTTGCGGTCTCCGGCGGCGGGTCACTCGAGCTGATCGCCGCCGGCGGCAAGCGCCGCGCCCGGGACGTGCTCGCTCTCGACGGCGCGGTGCGTTCCGTGTGCCCCGGCGTCGAGGGCCGCGGCATCCTGGTGGGGCTTGCCGGCCGAGCCGGCGGTGAACTGGTCGGCGTGCGGGTGGAGTCCGGCGCGGCGGAGCCGCTGCGCGTCACGTTCCGCACCGCTCTGGCGGGACCCGTGAACGCGATCGGGACCGCTGCAGGCGAGATCATCGCGCTCGTCGGCGAGGACCTCGTGGTGCTGTCCCACAACGGCCGGCACCCGCGCCGGGTGCTGGCGGTGGCGGGTGCGACCGGCCTGGCCGTGGTGCCGGCG
Source organism: uncultured Acidobacteriota bacterium (assembly GCA_963727205.1). Taxonomy (GTDB): domain Bacteria; phylum Acidobacteriota; class Thermoanaerobaculia; order Thermoanaerobaculales; family Thermoanaerobaculaceae; genus RBG-13-68-16. The sequence goes on from CAVSFQ010000005.1 coordinate 66,421, forward strand.
CAACCACAGTCGACGGTCCCGGCGTGGAGCGACGCGGCGGCGCCATGAGGCCGCGGGAAGGCGTGGGCGAAGAACGCGCTTACAATCATTGGCTCGGAGGTGGTGGTGAGGCGAGGCCTGGCAGTCATCCTGATGGGTGGGTTCGTGCTGGCGCTGGCGGCACCGGTCGCGGCCGAGGACCGACCGGCCGAGACGGGTCCGAGCAGCGAGGCCCTGGCGATCGTCGCCGAGGCGCAGATGCGGCTCTCGGTCGGGGCGATCGCCGAGGGGCTCAAGCTCTTCCGCCGCGCGGTGGCGCTCGAACCCGGAAGTCGCGCCCTCGCCGAGGAGTTCGGTCTCGCGCTCGCCGACGCGGGGATCAACGACGAGGCGGTCAAACAGCTCGAGAGGGCAGGCGACCTCACCCCCACCGGTGAAGCGACACTCGGCATGCTCCTGGCGCAGGTCGCGCAGACCCCGCAGGAACTCGAGGCGGCGTTGCCGCACCTCGAGCGCGGCGTGGACGCCGTGCCGCACGGGGGACAGGCGCGCCTGGTGCTGGCCCAGTCGCTGGTGCGCCTCGGGAAGGGCGCCGAGGCGTGGGAGCAGGTGAAGGTGCTGCTCGGCGACCAACCGGACGACCCGCGCATTTGGCTGCTGGCGGGCGAGGCGTTGCGCCTGACCGGCAAGTTCGACGACGCCGCCGGGTACCTCAAACGCGCCGCGGCGGTCCCCGAGTTGCACCAGCAGGCGACGCTGCAACTCGTGGACACCCTTGCGAGCGCCGGCAAGTACAAGGAAGCGGCCGACATCCTCGGCGAGGAGTTGAAGAAGGGGGGCGGCACCCTCGCGGGCATGACGCGCTGGGCGACGCTCCTGGCGCGTGCCGGCGACCGCACCCACGCGCGTGAGGTGCTCGACAAGGTTCTGGCGAGCGATCCCAACCAGCGGGAGGCCATCCTCCTGAAGGCGATCCTGGAGGCGAGCGACGGCCACCTGGACGTCGCCGAAGGACTCTACCGGCGGGCGCACGCCGCGTACCCCGACGACCCCGACGCGGCCATGGGACTCGCGCGCCTGCTCGTCGATATGCGGCGTCTCCCCGAGGCCAGGACCCTCCTCAACTCCGTGTGGCAGCAGATCGAGGAGAAGAAGATCGACAACCCGGACGCGACCGTCGAGGTGGCGCAGGAGCGGGCAGCCCTCGAGTTGCTCGACCACCGGCCCGACGCGGCGCTGCCATGGATCGAGAAGTGCGGCGGCGGCGCGATGGCGCGGCGCACCCTCGCGCTCTGGGGCGAGTACTACCGCCTGCGGGAGGCGTGGCGGGACGGCTTGACGTTCCTGCGCGGCGCCAAGGTCGAGGACGACCCGGATGCGGTGCGCCTGAAGAGCGCGCTGTTCGCCGAATTCTCCATCGCGGCCGGGGACGAAGCCGCGGCGGCGCCGGTCCTCGACAAGTTGCTGGCGGGCGACGAGGACGACGTGGTGGCCGCGCTCGGCGTCCTCGACCGCGCGAAGCGGTACGCGGACGCCGCCGCCCGGGCACGCGTTGCCGTGGCGCGCCTCGGGGACGCGCCCGCAGTGCAATTCGCGTACGCCGCGGCCCTCGAGCGCTCGGGGGCGTGGGACGACGCCGTGACGCAGTTCAAGAAGCTGCTCGCCAAACAGCCCGACAACGCGGCGGCGCTCAACTACCTCGGGTACATGTTCGCCGACAAGGGCGTCCACCTCGAGGAGGCGCGGGGCATGCTGACCAAGGCCGTTCAGCTCGACCCTTCCTCTGGGGCTTTTCAGGACTCGCTCGGATGGGTGTACTTCAGACTCGGAGATCTCGACCGGGCGGAGAAGTACCTTACCGAGGCGGGCCGCCTCGACCCGTTCGACGCCAGCGTCAGGGAACACGTCGGCGATCTGCTGCGCGCTCGCGGCGACCTGAGCCGGGCCGCCGAGGCGTACCGGCAGGCGCTCACGAACAACCCCGAGGAGGCGGGCCAGAAGGAGCGGATCGAGAAGAAGCTCGCCGAGGTTGTGGGTGGCAAGACGCCTTAGCGCCGCTCTGCTCGCAGCGCTGCTCGTAGCGGCGGGCTGCCGGCACGCCGCTCCGCCCTCCGCGCCGCTCCCCGCGGGCTGGGAGGCGCTGGTCGTCGCGCCGCGCGCTTTCTCCGCCCTGTACCGTTTCTCGTGCTGCGGCCACCGGGGCCTCGTCCTGACCGTGCGGGGCGACGGCGAGAGCCTGGCGCTCTCGGTCGCGGTGCCGCCCGGGGGAACGGCGCTGGCCGCGTGGGTCGGACCCGGCGGCGGCTTCGTGGAGCGGGTGAAGCAGGGTTGCCGTGAGGCGCTGCCGCCGGGTGTGCTGCCGCTCGCCGCTGGCGCCTCGTTGCCGATCGATCCCGCGCTCGCCGCGCTGCTGCTCTCCGGCTTGCTCCCCGCCGGCGCACGCGAGCTGCCCGAGTTGCCCGGTTGGGTGGAGGCGGCGTCCGGCGGCCTCGTGTGGCGGGCGCAGGTGACGGGTCCCGAGCCGCACTGGACGCGAGTGCTCCTGACGCGCGTCGGGGACGCCGCACCCGCGATGCGTGTGGTGCGGACCGACGAGGGGGGACGGGTGCCCCACCGGCTGGTCCTCACGGCCGGGATGGTCGAGGCGGGTCTCGACCTTCAGGCGTGGCGCCTGAGCGGCGCTCCGGCGCCGCCGGCCTGGCTGGCGGCGCCCGAGTGTGGAACGCGGCCGTGAAGGTCGTCGTCTCGTGCCCAGCCAAGGTGAACCTGCACCTCGAGGTGCTGGGACGGCGCCGCGACGGCTTCCATGAGCTGCGCACCGTGTTCGCGGCGGTCGGACTCTGGGACGAGTTGACGCTGGAGACGGCGCCGGCGGGGACTTTCGAGCTGAGCGTCGTACCGGCCGGCGCCGCGCCGGCCGGCCCCGAGAACCTGGCGGCGAGGGCGGTTCGAGCCTTGGCCGCGACCACCGGCGGCGCCCACGGCGCGCGCATGACGCTGCGCAAGACGATCCCGACGGGCGGCGGGCTCGGTGGCGGCTCTGCGGACGCCGCCGCGGCGCTCGTCGGTGCAGCCAGCCTCTGGAGAACCGACGTGAGCCCGCCGGCGCTCGTCGCGCTCGCCGCCGCCCTCGGCGCCGATGTGCCGTTTTTCCTCGTCGGAGGCGCGGCGTGGGGCGTTGGTCGCGGTTCGGAGCTCGCACCGCTCCCGGACCTGCCGGCGTGGTGGGCGGTGCTGCTGCCGGGGCCGGCGCCGCTCTCGACCGCCGAGGTGTACCGGGCGTTCGACGCCCGTGGACTGGACGGCGATGCGGATTGTGAGATATATGAGTGGGTCGCCAGCGGCGGCGACCTGCCGGTCGGCCGCTGCCGCAACGACTTGCAGCCGACGGTCGCCCAGCGCTGGCCGGAGGTCGCGGAGCGCCTCGCGCGGGTGCGCGCCACGGGGCCGATGTTGGCCATGCTCTCGGGCAGCGGAGGGACCGTGTTCGGGCTCTACCGCGACGAACCGGCCGCGCGGCAGGCCGCGCGGGCGCTGGCAGCCGCCGGACCTCTGGTGGCCCCGGTGCTGGGCCGGGAGGCATCGCGCCTGCGGGCGTCGGACGGGAGGGAGTGAACGATGGAGATCACCGAAGTCCGCATCAACCTGAACAAGGGCGGCAAGGTGAAGGCCTTTGCGCAGGTGGTTTTCGACGGTTGTTTCCTGGTCGGCGACATCCGGGTGCTCGAGGGCAAAGAGGGGACGGCGTACGTCGCGATGCCGTCGCGGAGGCTGCGCAACGGCTCGTTCCGCGACATCACGCACCCCCTCAACGGCGACACGCGCAAGCGTCTGGATGAGGCGATTCTCGCCGAGTACGAGCGCGTCATCGCCGAGCGCGGCCCGGGCGGGGACGGAACCGGCGCCACCCGGGCGCAGCAGATCTCGGGACGGCTGCTGGGGGAGAAATTCTGGACCGACGAGGAGGGGGACGAGGAGTAGCCGCGCTGGACACGCCAAGGCCGGCGCACTAGACTTCAGTTCCGACTGGGGCGTCGGCAAATGGATAAGCCACGGGACTTTGGATCCCGCATGTGCAGGTTCGAGTCCTGCCGCCCCAGCCAAACTGCGTTGCGAGGACCGCATGCACGAGCACAGGCCTTTGGTTGTACTGTCCGGCCGGGCACACCCGGACCTGACCGACCGCATCTGCGACTACCTCCAGATCCGCCGCGGCGCCGTGCGCCTGTACAACTTCTCCGACGGCGAGAGCGGTTGCCAGATCGAGGAGAACGTACGCGGCGGCGACGTGTACGTCGTGCAGCCGACGTGCCGGCCGGTCAACGAAAGTCTCATGGAGCTGTTGATCATCCTCGATGCGTGCAGGCGCTCCTCGGCGAGCCGCGTCACCGCGGTGATCCCGTACTTCGGCTACGCCCGCCAGGACCGCAAGGACCGCCCGCGCGTGCCGATCACCGCCAAGCTCGTCTGCGACCTGATCACCTCCGCGGGAGCCGCGCGCATCCTCTCGATGGACCTGCACGCCGCGCAGATCCAGGGGTTCTTCAACATCCCGGTGGACCACCTGTTCGCCGCACCGGTGCTGATTGACGAGCTTCGGCGCCTGCAGCTCCCCGATCTCGTGATGGTCTCCCCCGACGCCGGCGGCGTGGAACGCGCCCGCGCGTTCGCCAAGCGCCTCTCGGCCGGCCTGGCGATCGTGGACAAGCGGCGCACCAGCCCGAATCAGGCCGAGGTCATGAACATCATCGGCGACGTCGATGGCCGCACCTGCGTGATCGTGGACGACATCATCGACACCGCCGGGACGCTCGTGAAGACGGCCGAGGGCCTCGCCGAGCGCGGCGCCACCCGCGTGCTGGCGGCCGGTGTGCACCCGGTGCTGTCGGGACCTTCGGTGACGCGCATCGAGGCGTCGGTGGTCGAGCAGGTCGTCGTCACGGACACGATCCCGCTCAACGACGAGGCGCGTGGGTGCGCGAAGATCCGCCAGCTCTCGGTCGCCGAGTTGCTCGGCGAGGCGATCCGGCGGATCCACGAGGCGAAGTCGGTGTCGAGTCTGTTCGTCTAGAGGCAGTCGACTGTTGCGTGTCTCTGTGGTAGAGTTCTGGCCCCTTGCGGCTTGGCCGCGAGGTCGGAGGTAGGTGTCATGGACGAGCTCGTGATCGAGGTGGAGCGTCGGAGCTCCACTGGCAAAGGCGCAAACCGGAAACTCCGCCGGCAGGGGTTGATCCCCGCGGTCGTATACGGCGGCAAGGACAAGGAAGCGGTTCCGGTCGTGCTCGACCGCCATACCGTGACCGAGCTGTTGCGCCAGGAGAAGGGGCGCAATACGGTCTTCCTGCTCAAGATGAAGGGCACCAAGCAGGAGCGCCACGCGATGGTGCGCGACGCCCAGATCGACCCCCTCACTCGGCAGTACGCCCACCTCGACTTCATCCGCGTCATCAAGGGCCAGCGGCTCAAGGTCGAGATCCCGGTCGTCCTCGAAGGCGAGGCCGCGGGCGTCAAGGTCGGCGGTTTCCTCGACTGGGTGGGACGCACGCTGCACGTCGAGTGCGCGGCGGAGGGGATCCCGGAGTCGTTCCGCGTCGATGTCACCAACCTCGAGTTGGGCCAGCACATCACGGCCGCCGAGTTGCCGCTCCCGGAGGGCGTCAAGCTGCTCGACGACCCACACAAGATGATCGCGACGGTCAAGACCCACGCCAAGGAAGTCGAGGAGGCGAAGCCGGAGGAAGCGGTCGCCGCCGGCGCGGAGGCAGCCGAGCCCGAGGTCATCAAGCGCGGCAAGGCCGTCGAGGAGGGGAGCGAGGACGCCGAGTAGTCCTGGCACCTCACACACATGAGCATTGGGGCGGTCGTCGGGCTCGGCAATCCGGGCACGGAATACGCGGGCGGCCGCCACAACGTCGGCTTTCGGGTCGTGGACGAGATGGCGCGCCGCTGGCGCCTCGACGTGTGGCGCAGCCGCTACCGCTCGAAGCTGGTGCGCCGGAGCGGCGGCCGGCCGACCTATCTGGTCAAGCCTCAGACCTACATGAACCTCTCGGGGGACGCCTTCGCGTTGTTCTGCGAGGGCGAGGAGCTCGTCCCAGCCGAGTGCCTGGTGGTGGTCGACGACGTCGACCTCGCACTCGGCCAGCTGCGACTGCGCCCGCGCGGAGGCGCCGGCACCCACAACGGCCTCCGGTCGATCGTCGAGGCCGTCGGCGAGGAGTTTCCCCGCCTGCGCCTCGGGATCCGCGGCGAGCACGCCTGGGACGACCTCGCGGAGTACGTGCTCGCGCCCTTCGAGCCCGACGAGTTGAAGGCCGTCGACGAGATGGTCGCGCGTGCCGCAGATTGCGTCGAGGCGGCGGTGCGGGTGGGGGTCGGCCGGGCCGCGACGCAGTTCAACCAAGTGTCAACCGCCTCCGAATAGCTTTCTTGGGGCGCCGCCGGCGTCGGACCATCTGCTGCGTTGCGCCGCGCCGGTTCGCATCCTCAGCGTACCCTCCGGGTACGCCTCCGGTGCGACCGGCTTGCGCGCCTTGCAGCTGGCCCAACGGCGGCGGCGCGGCTCACGCCCCAAGCTCCGAGGTTCTGCCTGTCGTTGAGCTTGTTGTCTTCGAGGGAGGCGCGAGAGGCCGCGCGGCCTGCGGCCGGCGCAGACGGCACTGACGAATGACGACTGACCACCGGCCACGTCTTTCAGTGTCCGGTGGCCCGGACCCCGGTCGTTCCGGCTCCGCTCCTGGCCCCCATCTGGACAGCGCCTGCCCGGCGTGCGTGGAAGTCCTGCGTGAGCCGGACCCCTCACCTTGGTGCGGGCGCCTCGCCCGCGCTCCCTGTCGAAACATCCGGCCGCTCTCTTGTGCGATACTTGGCACATCAGGAGGCTTCAACATGAGACGGGCATCGTTTCTCGCAGCCGCGTGCGCGCTCGTGGTGTTGTCGCCGGCCGGACTCGCGCAGGACAGGGTCTCGCAGCTCCGGTGCGTCAACAAGATCGGCGACAACATGTACCGCGCCAAGGACCGGACCGTGGTGTGGACCCAGCACTGCAGCTACGACCCGAAGTGCGAGGACGCTCAACTCCGCATCGGCAGCGACCCCCGCATCACTTGGCGCGACGGCTCGTACTGCTGGGTGCTCAAGGTCGCCGAGCGCTGACGCGACGATCGATGGGTCGGGGTTCGCCGGCGTGAACCCTCGGTGCGGCGCAACGGCCGCCCCTGCTTGGCCGTCCGTGGCGCGGGCGCCTCGCCCGCGCACCGTCTGGCGTTCAGGTCGGCTTGCTTTTCCTGGCGTTTGGTCTAGAATTCCCGTTCCGCCAGGCATGGCGGGTTCCTTGCTCCCGCCTCGATGCGGGGGCCGAAGGCCGAAAGGAGAGCCCATGCCGCTGTACGAACTCGGTGTCATCCTCGACGCATCCCTGGACGACGAGCAACGCTCGGCGTTCCTCGGCGAGATCAAAGAGCTGATCGCCAAGGAAGGCGCGACGATCGTCAAGGAGGACGTGTGGGGCAAGCGCATCCTCGCGTACATGATCAAGCACAAGCGCGAGGGGTACTACGTCTTCTGGCAGTACGAGGCGCCCGGCACGGTGGTCAAGCCGCTCGAGTACCGCCTGCGGCTGTCCGACCAGGTGCTGCGCTTCCTCAACCTCAACCTGGACCGTGAGATGCAGCGCGCCCGCAAGATGGCCAAGGTGCGCGCCGAGCAGAAGGCCGCCAAGCGCGCCGCCAAGGAGCGCGCCGAGGTCGCCACGGTCGCCGCAGCCCCCAGGGCCGGCGAGGAGGCGTGAAATGTCGAAGAAAAAGTACTTCGTCAAGCGCAAGAAGACCTGCAAATTCACCGCCGAGGGGATCGAGTACATCGACTACAAGGACATCGACCTCATCCGGCAGTACGTCCCGGTGTCGGGGAAGATCCTCCCGCGCCGCGTTTCCGGCACGAACCCGATCTACCAGCGCAAGCTGACCCGCGCGATCAAGCGCGCCCGCCTGATGGCGCTGCTGCCGTTCCTGGGAGACTGAGAGAGCGCTGGTGATGGCTTCGGCCTCGCCTCCTTCCAAACCGCCATCCCTGCGTTTTGTCGGCCCGGGGATGGCGGGTTTGTTTTCGCTGCTCGTGTTCGCGAGCCTGCCCCTGCTCCCGCTCGTCGGCGTGTTCCTGGCCCTGTTGGCGTCGCTGCCCCTGGTGCACGTCGTGGCCACGGGCCGGCCCTCGTTCCTGGCGTGGGGGTGGGTCGCGGTCGGGATGGCCGGGGCCGTGCTGGTCTGGCACCAGCCATGGATGGTGGCGGCGACCGCCGGCTACCTGCTGGTGGCGGTGTGGCCGGCGGTCTCGGTGGAGACGTGGCTGCGCCGACCGTGGAGCACGGGGCGGTGGGCGGCGATCGTCGCTCTCGTGGCGCTTGGGATCGCCGTGGCCGTCATGACCGCGGTGGTCTATCCGGCGGCGCCGGCGGAGGCGCTGACACAGGCGCTCGCCCGCGCCGGCGGCGGGGCGACCAGCCTCGGCAAACTGCTGGGCGAGGGGGCCGGCGGCGAAGCGCTGGTGGCGCAGGCGCTCCACATGGCCGCCTACCTCGCCCCCTCGTTCACGGCGCTTTACGTGCTGACGGCGGCGTTGTGGCTGCGCCCGCGGCTGCCGCTGCTCGGCATGGCGCGCGGCGCGGAGCCCTTCCCGCTCTACACGTCGGAAGAGTGGCTCCCGGTCGGGTTCGCCCTCGGCGGCCTCGGCTGGGTGTTTGCGCCCGAGCCGGCCAAGTGGTTGGCTGCGAACCTCTTGGTTACGGTGCTCGGGTTGTATTTCGTGCACGGGCTCGCTATTATCCTTTTCTACCTCGGGCGCCGGTTCGGTGAGAACCGGTGGGTTCGGTTGGGCGTCATGGTGTTCGCCCTGCAGGTTCCGGTGGCCTTGGTGTTCTCGGCCCTCGGCTTGGCCGACAGCTTCTTCCGCCTGCGCCGGGGTGGAGCAGACGACGGAGGACGTGAAACATGAAGGTGATACTCAACGACAACGTGGACCAACTCGGCGAGCGCGGCGCGACCATCGAGGTGAAGCCGGGCTTCGCGCGCAACTACCTGATCCCGAAGGGACTCGCCTACCAGGCGACGGCCTCGAACCTGGCGCGCTTCAAGCAGGACACCAGGAAATGGGAACAGGCGCAGGCCAAGGAGAAGGGCGAGGCCGAGCATATCGCCGGCCAGCTTACCGGGATCGAGCTCACGTTCGTCCGGCGCTCCGGTGAGGGCGATGCCCTGTACGGCTCGGTGACCTCCTCCGACGTCGCGGATGCGCTCGCCGCGCGCGGCCTCGCTGTGGACCGGCGCAAGATCGCCCTCGAGCACGTCAAGCGCATCGGCACGTTCACCGCTGAGGTCAAGCTGCACCGCGAGGTGCGAGTGCCGATCACCGTGCACGTCCGGTCCGAGGCGGAAAAGCAGGAGCAGGGAAGCGAGGCGTAGGTCGCTGTGAGCGACGGCCTCCCCCCCGCGGGCGCGGCAGGTGCCCCGGCGCAGCCACGACGCGGCGGACCGGGGTGGTTGCTGCGGTTGTTGCGGCGCATGGCCAGAGCGACGTTGTGGCCGGAACTCGAGCGGCTCGAACGGATCGACGAGGACGAGGACGTGGCCGCGGCCACGGCGCTCGCGATCGCCGTCGAGCGCGAAGCGGCCAACAGGGCCGAGCTGCAGCGCCGCCTCGATGCCCGGCTCGACCAGGCCGCTGCAGAGTTCGCCGGCCTTCGCGATGCCTTCGTTGTCACCCGCGGCGAGTTCGAAAAGGTGCGCGACCACCGGCTGGGGGAACTCGTCGACGGGGCCGCGAGGGCGAACCACGCGGTGGCGGAGGTGCAGCGCGAGGTGGAGTCGCTGCGGGACGCCCGCGTGCCGGCCGCCGAGGCCGCGCTGGCGGGGTTGCACCATGCCGCCGAGGCGCTGCAGCGGGAAGTGGAATCGCTTCGCGACGCCCGCATCCCACAAGCCGAAGCAGATCTCGAGCGGATGCAACGCGCCCTCGACGCGACTCCGGCAGTCATCGCCGGCGTCCAGGCGCTCGCGGTGGAGCTGCGGGACCAGCGGCTGCCGGCGCTGTCGGCGCGCACCGACGCTCTCGTCGAGCGCCTGCACGAAGAGCTCACCGAGGCGGCGGGGCTCGCCGAGCGCGTCGCCCGGCACGAGCCGCTCCGCATCGCGGTCGAACCGGCGGTCGAGGCGCGCATTCCGGCCGCCGTCGCGGCCGCATCGCGCTCCTTCGCAGACCAATTCCGCGGCGACCGCGGCGAGATCCTCGGCCGCGCCGCCGATCACGTCCGCTTGCTGGGCGGCGCCGCGCCGGTGCTCGACATCGGCTGCGGGCGGGGGGAACTGCTCGAGGCGCTGCGCGGCGCCGGCGTCGATGCGCGCGGAGTGGACGCCGACCCGGCGATGGTCGCGGCGTGCCGAAGGCTTGGTCTGGCCGCCGACGAAGGCGATGCCCTCGCCGCGCTGCGCGAGGCCCCGCCGGGGAGCCTGGGCGCGGTCACGGCGGTCCACATCGTCGAGCACCTCCCGGCGGCCGGCTGGATGGCGCTCGTGGAGGGCGCGGCCGCGGCGTTGCGGCCGGGGGGCGTGCTGCTGATCGAAAGTCCGAACCCGGAGTCGCTGCGCGTCGGCGCCGGGTTGTTCTGGCTGGACCCGACGCACCGCGCACCGGTGCACCCGGAGGCGCTCGCGTTCGTCGCGAAGGCGCTCGGACTCGAGGTGGTGGAGACGAGGTTCCTGCACCCCTTCCCGCCCGATCAGGCGCTCGCGAGCCCGTCGCAGCCCGAGGCCGTGCGGGAGCTGGCGGCGAGGCTGGACGGGTGGCTCTCCGCCCCCCGCGACTACCTGTTGGTCGCCCGCAAGCCCTAGCGCCATCGCCGGGGGCGCCGCCGGCGTCGGACCTCTCGCTGCGTTGCGCTGCGCCGGTTCGCATCCTCACATAGCCTACGGCTATGCTCCGGTGCGACCGGCTTGCGCGCCTTGCGATAGGCCCAACGGCGGCGGCGCGGCTACACGCCGCAAGCTGCGAGGCCCTGCCAGGCGGCGGGCGTTCGCTTTCGCCGGAGGCGCTCGAGGCTGCGCGGCCTGCGGCCGGCGCAGCCGGTGCTGACCACGGACCATGGACCACGGACCACGCCTCCGCTGTACCTGGGTCCACTGCCTTTGGTGTAGCGTTGCGGGTGGGGAGGGAGCGGCCGGTGCGACCGTTCAAGCTGGAGCGGTACTTCGCGGAGTACGAGTTCAAGGCCGAGTGGGTGCTGAGCGCGTCGGATTGCGAGACCCTGTCGATGGGGGAACTGCTGGGGATGGCCGCCGGCGAGAGCCTCGAGCTGTGGCGCGAGCTGCGCCTCGGTTACACGGAGACGGCGGGGCACCCGCTCCTCCGCGCCGAGGTGGCGGGCCTCTACGAGACGGTCGCGGCCGACGGCGTGATGATCGCGGCCCCCGAGGAGGCGATCTTCATCGCGATGCAGACGCTGCTGGCGCCGGGCGACCACGTCGTCGTGATTTCGCCGGCATACCAGTCCCTGTACGAAGTCGCCCGCCACATCGGTTGCGGCGTGACGCGCTGGGAGCTCGAACCCGAACGTGACGGCTGGCGGCTCGACGTCGGCCGCCTGGACCGGCTGGTCGAGGGCCGCACGCGGATGCTGGTCATCAACTTCCCGCACAACCCGACCGGCCACACGTTGTCGCGCTCCGAGCTCGAGGCGATCGTCGAGGTTGCTCGGGCGCGAGGTCTCTACCTGTTTTCGGACGAGATGTACCGGTTGCTCGAGTACGGCCCAGGCGCGCGGTTGCCCGCGGCGTGCGATCTGTACGAGAAGGGGATCTCGTTGGCGGGGCTGTCCAAGGCGTTCGGGCTCCCCGGCCTCAGAGTGGGGTGGCTCGCGACCCGGGAGCGTGCGTTGCTCGAGCGATGGGTGGCGTTCAAGGACTACACGACGATCTGCGCCAGCGCGCCGAGCGAGGTCCTCGGGATCATCGCGCTGCGGAACCGCGAGCCGATCCTGCTTCGCAACCGCGAGATCGTCCGCGCCAACTTGGCGGTTGCAACGGAGTTCTTCGCGGCGCACCAGGACCGCTTCGGATGGCTCGCACCGAAGGCCGGCCCGGTCGCGTTTCCCCGGTGGCTGGGCGAGGGGACGGCCGAGCGCTTTTGCCGGGAGGCCATCGACGGTTCGGGTGTGATGATCGTGCCGGGAAGCGTATTCGAGACTCCCGGGGATTACGTCAGGATCGGGCTCGGACGCAAGGGGTTTCCCGATGCGCTCGCCCGGCTGGCGGCGTACCTGCGCGCCCGGTCGGACTAATGCCGGACGTGGTGGCGGAACAGGTCCTTGAGCGCCAGCAGCACCTGCACGAAGTTGTGCTCCTTGAGGAATTCCTGCAGGTCGTTGCGGGACGTGCCGGCCTGCATCTTCTCCTTGGCGGTGTCGAACAGGCCGAAGAAGTCGGAGATCGGCTTGAGGCCCAGCTTGACGAACTGGTTGCGGTACCACTGCGACTCCCGGACGCTCTCCCAGGTGCGGCTCTGCATCGCGACCACGGAGCCGTTCCAGAGGCCGTCGGCGATCGACGTCACCTCCTGGTAGATGGCGGTCAGGACGGTCGAGCTGTCGCCGCGCTTGAGTGCCGCCTCGATCTCCTTGGGCCCGAGGACGGGAGCAGCGGCGGGCGGTGGGGCCGCCGCCGGCGCGGCGGGCTCGGCCGCAGGGCTCGGTTCTGGTGCGGGCTCAGGTTCCGGCTCTGCCGCGGCCGCGGCAGGTCTCGGCGCTGCGGCCGGAGGCTGGGGCGCCGCGGTGGGCATGGGTGCGGCGGGCGGGTTGGCGGCCGCCGCCGGCTCGGTCCGACCGGCCCGGGAAGGTCTGATGGCGTCTTCCGCCTCGACGGCGGGAGGAGGAGCGCTCGTCGTCCGCTTGAGGCGCTCCTCGAAGCTCACGAGGAAGCCGAGGTCGGCCTCGGAGATCGGGCGCGCGTACGCGATCCGGTTCAGGATGGTGTCGAGTTCGAGGAACCTGATCCGGAGCATGTGGGCGTCCGGCGCGAGCGGGAGGAAGCGCTGCAGCAGGAGGGGCGAGGCGGAGATGATGTCGTAGAGGTTGACGTAACCGGCGAAGTCGATCGCGTCCACGCTGTCGGAGAGGTTCCAGTTGATGCTCGCCTCGCGCGCCTGCCGTTGAACCAGAAACTCGCGGAGCTCAGCCGGGATCCCGGTCACCTCCCAGTTCTTGCCGTGGGTCGTGCGGAGGCCATCCCGGACGATTTTGCGTAGCCGGAGCAGGAGGTCGCTGGAGAGCTGGCAGGCGTCGAGGTTGGTGTCGAGTTTGGCCATTGGTGTCCGTCAATTCCATGGATTCGTGCTGCGGAGGTGGGCCCACTGGCGGAGGAAGCGCTCGCGGCGCTCCAGCTCTCGCACCGCCAAGAGCAGGAGCCTGGCGCGCGTCAGTGGGTCGGGGACGTTGAGGAAACCTTGCTGCTGCTCCGGCGGCACGCCGAGGTCCGCCGTGATTCGCCAGGTGAGGGCGCTGAGGTCGCCCGGCGGGGGGACGGCGGCATCCCGGCCGAGGCGCAGGCACAACTGCCCGTAGCGGGCGTGGAGCAGCCGGCCGACCGGACCGCCCCGGCGTTCGGCAACCTCCTGGTCGGGGAAGCGCTCGGCCCGCACCAACAGGGCGTCATCAGTCTGCAGCGAGACCAGACGGCACCTGGTCACGCCGTGCAGGGACATTTCGCCGACTGCGCCGTCGCTCACGATGGCGGTGACGCCGACCTCATGCACCGACTCCCCGTCGGCGAGCGACGCCACTACGGCACCGCCGTGGTCGCGGGCGCGCGCGAGCGCGGCGCGAGACCCCCCCTTCTCGAACGGGACGGCGCAGCGCTCGCCGGGCAGCAGGACGACGCCCTGCAACGGGTAGAGGGGAAGCACGAACACGCCTCGCATTGCGCAAATAGTATACCCGCGGCGCACCGCGGCCCCAAGCGGGTAAGGGACACGCGGGCAAAGACGGACCGACGAAAGGCGGGGCCGCCTCCGACCCTGCCCAGCCGTCCCTCGTGGATCGATTCGGGTCAGGCGTTGCCGCCGGAACGACCGGCGGCCGCCGCCGAAAACTCCTCACCGCGGCGGATCGTCGCCATGATGCCGCCTGCCAGCATGACCACGAGGCCGCCCCAGAGCAGGCCGATCATCGGTTTGATCGTGAGGTCGACCGAGAATTGCATCGGCTCACCTACGTCCGGCGGCGCTTGAGGATCGAGGATCTGGATCTCGACCGTCTTCTCGTTCGGGTCCATGCGGCCCGTGCGCACCTTGACCCCCGGCAGGCCGGGGAAGTCGGCGTCGTCGTGGCTGTCGCCGCTCTCGCCGCTGTGGAAGAACGGCGTGATCTCGCTGGTCTTGCCGCCGCTGCTGACCTTGAGCACCGCGCCGATGTTGATCTTGCCGGCCTGGGGATCGAAGCTCGAGAGATCGAAATCGTCGAAGGTGAGCGTCGCGCCCTTGTAGGTCAGCGTCTCGCCCCGGTGCAGCACGGCGCTCTTGGCGACGCCCCCGCCGAAGCCGGTCACCGAAAGGCGCACATGTCCGGTGTTGGCGTTGATCCCGTTGAGGGTCACCGTGGCGTCCTTGAAGCCGGCGATGGCGACCGGGTCGGCGATGAACTCGCCCCCGCCTGCGCTGCGCAAGAACGGCGTCACCTGCTGCGTCTGGGCGGGCCCCTTGACGGTGAGGCGCGCCCCGATCGCAACCTTCTGGTTGTCCCCGTGCGCGGCGGACATGTCGAAGCCGTCGAAGGTGACGGCGAGCGGCCCGACCTTGCCGGTGTCGCCCTTGCCGAGATCGAGGCTGTCGCCGTTCTCGGCGGGCCGGCCGGGGTCGAACTCGATCGGCGAGACGTAGACGTCGTGGGTCAGCTGCATGTGGACGTCGGGGTTGGCGACGAGCTGGTTCGACTTCTCGTTGCGGAAGAGGTGCGGTCGCGCCACGTAGGTGCGGCCGCCGCTCTCCTTCACCTCGACCAGCATGGCGTCCCGTGCCGTTGGCGTGGGCTTGTCCACCCCCTTGAACGTCAGGGTGTAGCCCATCACCTGTTTGCTCTGCCCCAGCGGCAGCACCACCTTCTCGGAGCGGTCGTACGCGGAGGACGTGACGATCCCCGCCAGCATCAGGCCGAGCCCGACGTGGGCGAGGTAGCCGCCGGCCGAGCGCAGCTTCCCCTGTCTGACCTCATCCCACGTCTTGAGCAGGTTGGAGAAGAACGCGAAAACGGCGAGGAGCAGGAACGCGACGTAAAGTACGCCGCGCGCCCCCACCGCGACGCCGATACCGGTCGCGACCGCCGCCAGGGCGCCGGAGAGCAGCAAGCGGTTGCGGAAGTCCTTGGCGGCGCCTTTCCACTGCAGGAACGGGACCGTGCCGAGCAACCCCGCAAGGACGATCCCGATCGGCAGGATCACCCGGTTGTAGAACGCGGGGCCAACCTGCGACGGCTTGGTGGCAAGACGGGTGATGAGCGGCGTGGAGGTCCCGAACAGCACCATCGCCGCGGTTCCCAGGAGCGCGGCGATCGCGAGGACGAAGAAGACCGTGCGCGAGAGGAACGGCTCGTCGCCCGCCTCGCTCGGGATCTCGCGCCAGCGCCACGCCAGAGCGCCGAAGCCGATGAGAAGCGCTCCGGCGAGGTTGGCGACGAGCCAGCCGGTGATGCCGAGGTCCACGAACGAGTGCACCGAGAAGTCGGCGAGCACGCCGGAGCGCGTCAGGAACGTTCCGTACACCACCAGGACGTACGCCAGGATCGCGAGCGCGAAGTTGAGCTTTCGGAACCGTCCTCGCGCGCGCTGCAGGATCATCCCGTGGACCAGCGCGGCCGAGGCGATCCAGGGGACAAGGGAAGCGTTCTCCACCGGGTCCCACCCCCAGTACCCGCCCCAGCCGAGGGTCACGTACGCCCAATAGCCGCCGAGCAGGATGGCGCACCCGAGCGTGACCACCGTCAGCAACGCCCACGGCAGCGCCGCCTTGGTCCACTCGTCGTAGCGCCGGCCCCACAGCGCCGCCACCGCCAGCGCAAACGGCACCGCCGTGGCCGCGTAGCCGAGGAACATGATCGGCGGGTGGATCGTCATCCAGGGGTTCTGGAGCAACGGGTTGAGCCCCTGCCCGTCGAACGGGACCTGCCCGGAAGACAGGTCGGAGATGAAGCGGAACGGCGACTGCTTCAGGAGGATCAGCACCAACGAGAGCTGCGCCACGTTGTAGACCACCATGGTGCGTTCCTCGTAGTGCTTGGCGTAGCGGATGAGCGGCAACCCGACGACCATCCCCCACATCAGCCAGAGGAGGAAGCTGCCCTCCTGGCCGGCCCACAGGGTCGCGATGAGGTACGGCTTGGACAGCGAAAGGTCGGAATAGGAGAAGACGTAGTGCACCCGGAAGTCATGGGTGAGGATCAGATAGACCAGCACGGCCCCGGCTATGAGGACGGCGACGGTGGCGAGGCCATACAGCTGGCGGGCCCACGCGCGAGCCTCCGGATGGCCCCACACGCTGCGGACGTAGAAAAATGTTGACGCGACAAGGGCGAAAAACGCCACCCACATCGCGATGGCACCCGGTAGAAACATGACTCCCCCCCTGGCACTTCACGGCGCATGCGCGCCGCCGACATCACGAGGAGCTGGTGCGGCTGCCCTTCTCCTCGACCCCCTGATACTTGGACGGACACTTCACGAGAAGTTTCTCGGCCTCGAGCGTGCCGCCGTGAAAGCGGCCGATCGCCACCACCTGGGTGGCATCGTTGAAGTTTCCGGGTTTCAGCCCCTTGTAGGCGACCCTCATGACATCGCCGTGCTCATCCTGGATGCTGAACATCAGGCGGGAGGAAGCCGCATCGAAGCTGTCGGAGCCCTGCACCAGCTTGCCCGCGACCTGCACCGCGTCGGCGGTTGAACGGGCCTGCTGGAAGCTGACGTACGGCGTGAGGTTCGACTTGAACGCCCCGGCGCCGAACGCCACGAAGGCGCCGATCGCCACGATGCCTGCGACGGTCCAGACCGCCCTACGGCTCATTGTTCCTCCTCCAGCCGGCGCACGCGGCGGTCGAGGGCGAGGCAGTAGGCGAAGATCCCGAGCCAGATCACCACCGTGACCGCTGCCACCCAGATCAAGCTTTCAGCGTTTGGCATCGCTCACGCCTCCTCGCGCTCCCGGCGCGCCAGCCGCACCCGCGCCAACCGAACGTCCAGAGTGTACAACCAAACGAACAATCCAGTAAATCCCACTAACGAGGCGAAGAGGGTCTGCAGCATCCTCGATTCCATCTGCAGTTTGAGCTTGCCGGTGGCGCCGATGATCGTGTCCGGGTGCAGCGACCAGTAGATGCGCGGCACGACGAAGACGAGGAACGGCATCGTGACGAACGCCAAAATGGCATACGCCGCCGAGAGGCTGGCGCGCCGCTCCTCGTCGGGAACCGCTTCCCGCAGGGCGAAATACGCGGCGTAGACGAGCAGCAGGATCGCGATCGAGACCTCGCGCGGATCCCAGTTCCAGAACGAGTTCCACATCACGTTGGCGAAGATCGATCCGGTGACCGTCGCCAGCAGGGAGAACACCAAGCCGAGCCTGGCGGCGGCCGCGGCGCGCGCGTCGTCGAGCGGGTCGCGGGTACGCAGGTAGCGCAGCGAGGCCACCAGGTTGACGCAGAACGCCAGGACCGCGACCCACGCCTGCGGCACGTGGAAGAACACGATCCGGGACGATTCGCCCTTGAACCCCGCCGCCGCAGGCGCCCAGAAGAACGCCGCCACGATCACCAGCAGCATCCAGCCGCCCAACAGCCAGTGCAGGGCCGTTCGCACGCGGTCGTCAGTCATGCCACACCACCGGGAAAAGGTACGCGGACACGGTCAACACGGCACCCCCTAGCGAAACGATCCCCTGCAAAGCCGGGAAGACGGCCGCCAGCTCGGCACTGGCCGCCGCCGCCCGCGTCCCCTGGATGAGCATCACGAGGAGCGGCAACACCAGCGGCACCGAGAGGATAGCAAATAGCGTCGTGGACCCCGAGGCGCGGGCGATGATCGCGGCGACGATGGTCGAGGTTGCCGCCAGGGCCACCGCCCCGGCCGCCAGCACGAGCACCAGACCGGCCACGCCGCGCACGCGGTAACTCATGAGGGCGCAGTACAGCGGCACGATGAGGGTGAACAGGGCGCTGAGCAAGATCAAGTTGAACAGGTACTTGCCTGCGAAGACCGCGAGCGGGCGGGCAGCCAGGCGCAGCGTCTGGGCGGTGTGGGCGTCCTCTTCCTTGACGAACACTCGCGACAGGCCGGAGGTGGCGGCGAAGAACAGGATGATCCACAGCAGGGCCGAGAGCAGGTACGGGCGGTCCTGCTCCTGGATCTGGTACGGGCCGATCTGGTAGGCGACGGCGATCAGCGTGGTAAGGCCGAACAGGCCGATGGCGTTGAGCGCGACCCGGCTGCGCAGCTCCGCGGTGAGCTCCTTGCCGAGGACGGCGAAGCTCTCAGAGAGCAAGGTCGAGGCGCGCATCACCCCAGGCGATCTCCCGCGGGTCGTTGGTGGCGACGGCGACTGCGGCGTGTGCGCGGAAGCGCGCCACCAGCGCCGCCACCGCCTCGTGCCCGGCCGCGTCGAGGTTCGATGAGGGCTCGTCGAGCAGCAGGACCGCCGGCGCGTGCAGCGCCGCCTGCGCCAGCTTGACCCGCTGCTTCATCCCCGACGAGTACGTCCCGACGGCGCGGTGGTGCTCGCGCCCCGGCAGTCCGAGCGTCTCCAACAGCTCGGCGAGCGCCCCGTCGGCGAGGGCATGGCCGCGCAGGCGGCCGAAGAACCGGAGGTTTTCGATCGCCGAGAGCTCCTCGTAGACCGCCATGTCCGGCGACGCCATCCCGAGGTTCTCGAACCACTCGCGGCGCGGCACTTCCCCGTCACCCCGGCGGTACGCGACGCCGCCGCGGGAAGGCCGCAGGACTCCGGCCAGGATGTTCAGGAGGGTGGACTTCCCCGCGCCGTTGGGCCCCGCGACGACCAGCACCTCGCCCGGCCGCAGCGTGCCCGACACCGCCGCGAGCACGGCCCGCGTGCCGAAGCGTTTCCCCACCTTCGTGAACTCCACCGAGATCGCCGCCATGGCGTTCGAGATTATCACGGCGTCGTAGCGGCCGCCCGCCGGGCGTCCGGCCTTTTCGCGGGCGGCGCGTCCGCCGGCCCGATGCTAGACTCCGGCCGTGCGACCGTGGGCAGCGCAGCTCGAACGGCTGGCGGGGCGGGTCTTCCCCTGGCCACTGCTGCCGGTCGGTGGGGCGGCTGCCTCCGCCGCCGCCAGCGCGGCGGCGCTGGCCGCCCTTGCGGCCTCCCGCCTCCTGCTCCTCCCGGCCGGGCCGTGGGAGCAGGACGAGGCGCTGATGGCGTGCGGCGTCCTCGAGTTCGACCCCAGCCGGCACATGCCGCTGCCGCCCGGCTTCCCGCTCTGGATCGCGATCGGGAAGACGGTCCGCAAGCTCGGTATCGCCGACCCCCTGCTCGCGCTCCAGGTGGCGAGCGCTCTCCTGTCGGTCGTCGGGATCTGGGCGCTCGTCGGGCTGTGGGAGGGCGTCGCCGGGCGGCGGGTCGCGCTCGCCGGAGCGGCGCTGGCCGCGTTCCTCCCCGGTGTGTGGTTCCACGCCGGGCGCGCCTTTTCGGAGATGCCTTCGGCTGCGCTGGCGGTGGTCGCGTTCGCGCTCTGGCTGCGCGGCGGCCGCGCGGGCTTCGTCCCGGGCGTGGTCGCGATGACCTGCGCGGCGCTGGTGCGCCCGCCGCTCGCGCCCGTCTTCGTCCTTGCCGTCGTGCTGGCCGCCTGGGGAGTGCGGCGGGACGCGCGCCTGGTCGCGGCGGGCGCGGCCGCAGGCGCCGCCGTTCTGGCGGTGGTGATGGTCCCGGCCGTGCTCGCGGCCGGCGGGTGGGGGATGCTCCTCGATGTCAGCGAGGTCCACGCCGGGGAGATCATCGCCACCCTCGGCACCGAATCGTGGGCGCTCGAGAGCATCGGCTTCGTGCGCGGCCTCGGCACCGCCGCGTTCGCGGCTCTCTTCCTCGCTCTGGCGGCGGTCGGGTGGTGGGGGTGGAGGCGCACGCTCGCCGGGCGGTGGTGGGCGGGCACGCTCGCGGGCGCGACGCTGATCTTCCTGCTGGAGTTCATGGACAACCGCAACTACCCCCGCTACTGGGTGCTGGTGTGGCTGCTGCTGGCGACGCCGGCGGTGGCCGGGGCCGCCCGAATCGGCCGCTCGCGGGCCGCGGGCCTCGCGGCGGCCGGCGTCGGGCTCGTCGCGTCGGTGGTTTGGGGGTTCCCCGCCGTGTGGCACATCCACCGCCACCGGTTGCCCGTGGTCGCGGCCCTCGCCACCGTCGCCGGCGAGGGCCCTGGCGTCCTGATCTACGAGGACCAGTTGTTCTCGTTCCGCAACCTCGCCGCCGTCAGCGGCCGGCTGCCGGTGGACTCGCTCCGCTGGACCGAAATGGAGCGCGCCGGTCCCCGCATCGCGGGCGCCCCCCTCTGGCTGCTGGCGGAACAGCCCGGCGAGGACCTGCCGTGCCCGGCGTCGCGGGTCATCGAGTTCGACTGTCGCCAGCCGCGGGTGTGGCGTCTCTCGCAGGAACGGTTCCTGCACGTGCGCCTGGTCAAGAACCCCGTGCTGGTGGCCCGCGGAGGGAATCCGGTCGAGTTCGACGGCACCAGGCGGTTCGTCTGGTGCGGCGCCCACGCCGCGCTTTTGGCCCCCCGGGTCAGCGGCCCGGGCACCCTGGCCCTGGCCGTCGAAGTCCACCCGAGCCTCCACGATGTCCCGGCCGAGGTGCGGGTGGCGGGCGTCCGGACCTGGAGCGAGCGGGTCTCCGGCGGACCGCGAGTCATCCCGGTCCCGGTGCCGCCCGCTGCGAACTCCCCGAACCTGCTCTGGGTCGAGCTCGACCTCGGGGCGCAGGCCGGGTCGGTAGGGGATAACCGGGCGCTCGCGCTGCGCATCTTCGACGTATCGCTGCAAGCCCCGCCGCACGTCGTGCCGCCGCTCACCTTCCTCCCCCAGCGTGATTCGCTGCTCGGCGCTTGCGCCGAGGCCGAGGGGACCTACCCCTTGGAGCAGCTCGGCAACCCGCCGCGGCCCGCCGCGTGGACCGGCGCGCACGCCGCGTTCACGTTTCCGGCCGGCGCGGGGCTCGTCGGGATCGAGCTGCTCGCGCCGAGCGCGAAACCGGCCGTGGTCGTGGTCCGGCTGGGCAGCGGTCAGGCGACCGTGACCGTCGGGCCCGAGCCGGCAACCGTCGCGCTGCCGGTGCCGCCGGAGCTGGCGCGCGCCGGGCGGGTCCGCCTCGAGCTTTCGAGCACCACGTTCGTGCCCGGGGGTGGCGACACGCGGTCGCTGGGGGTGGCCGTGGGACGAGTATGGTACCTGCCGGCCAACCCGCCACCGCCGCTCGGCGGGTGAGCTCGCCGCGAGAATGGCCCGTCCGGTCGGTTTGTTACCGGCGTGTGGAGTGTGGCAAAGTATGGTCGTGGGGGGGCTATGTCACGAGGGTTGATCTGGAGTGGGGTGTTGCTGGTTGCCGTGGTGGGGTTGTGTGCCACGGGGTGTGGGGGCGGTTCGCAGGCGGCCTCCAGCGGTGGCGCATCGGCGGTCGCGTGGGAACGCGACCTGCCCGCCGCGCTGGCACTCGCGGGCAGCGAGAAGAAGCTCGTAATGGTGGACTTCTACACCGATTGGTGCAAGTGGTGCCGGCGTCTCGACGAGACCACGTTCGCGGACGGCAACGTGCAGAAGGCGCTGCAGGGCGTCGTGAGCGTTCGGCTCAACGCCGAGAAGGACGGGCGCGATGCGGCTGCGCGCTTCAACGTGGACGGTTTTCCTACCATCCTTTTCCTCGACGCCGCCGGCAGCGAAGTCGGTCGCATCCCCGGCTACATGGAGCCCGGCCCGTTCCTCGAGGAGCTCACCAGCATCATGAAGAGGGTCTGACGGCGGCGGCGGCGTGGCCGCCCGCTAGCGCCGGCCGCTCTGCGTTTCCGACGCCAGCTTGAGGTTGGCTGCGGTGATCGCCTCGGGCGTGGTCGGCGGCTCGCCGGGCCGCGGGGTGTAGTGGGCGAGCTGCTGCAGCCACGGGAGCGCGACGAGGGCGTGCGCGGCTGCGCTGCACTCGATCGGCTCGCGGCCGCTGGGGATCGACTCCAGGATCACGGCGTCGTCGCAGAGCGGGATCGCGCGCAGGCCGGTGTTCTTGTCGATCGGGAGGAGGGTCACGCCGGCGGGGACCGGGAAATCTTCCTGGCGCGCCGCGTCGTTCTGCGCATCCATGTAGCCCTTCATGAACTGCATCCAGGTCGGCAACGCCGCCACCGCACCGGTCATGTGGTTGCCGATCGGCTCCTTGAGGTCGCGCCCGATCCAGACGCCGCAGGTGATGCGGGGCGAGAAGCCGATGAACCAGGCGTCGGTGAAGCGGTCGGTCGTACCGGTCTTGCCGGCAAGGTGGCCGGGCAGGGACGCGGCCGCCGCCCCGGTCCCGCGCTGGATCACGCCCTCCATCACGTGCGTCATGAGGTAGGCAACGTCCTCACGCACCGCCTGGCGAACGACGGGTTTCGTCGTGAGGAGATCGTTCCCCTCCTCGTCGCGGACCCGGGCGATGAAGTACGGCTGGGCGAGCTGGCCGCGGTTCGCGATCCCGCTGTAGGAGGAGGTGAGCTCCAGCAGCGGCAGCTCGAACGTGCCGAGGGCGAGCGAGGAGTACGGCGCCAGCGGCTCCTTGACCCCGAGGCGGTGGGCGACGTCGATGACGGCCTGGCCGGTGACGAGCTGCTGAATCTTCGCGGCCGAGGCGTTGAGAGAGTGCTCGAACGCGTACCTGAACGTCACCAATCCCTCGTAGCGGCGCTCGTAGTTGAGCGGCACGTAGGTGTTCAGGCCCTTGTCGTCGGGGAGCAGCGCGGGGCCGTCGAAGATGACGTCGGCCGGCGAGAGGCCGTGCTCCCACGCCGCGAGGTATACGAACGGCTTGAAGGCGGACCCGCACTGGCGCTTGGCTTGCATCGAACGGTCGAACTGCGAGCGGCCGAAGTCGAACCCGCCGACGAGCGCCAGGATCGCGCCGGTGCGGTTGTCGAGCACCACGATTGCGCCTTCCACCTTCGGCTCGGGGACGAGGGCCACCTTGAGCGGCTGCGTCCGGTCGGGCGGGACCTCGCCGAGGCGCACCAGCAGGATGTCGCCCCGCCTGAGGAGCCGCAGCAGGTTGGTCCGGCCGGTCCAGCTGGCGCCCGCAACCGGCAGGACCGCGGTGCGGCCCGCGATCAGCAGCGTGGCGCTCGTCGCCTGCACGTCGGTCGCCACCGCGTAGACAAGCTCGTCCTTGCTCCAGCGGATGAACGGCCAGCTCTCGTCGCGGTACTCCTTCGGGTCCTGCACCCCGAGGGCGAGGGCGTTGCGGCGAGCGCCCGGCCACCCCAGGCGCTCCTGGACCCCGACCAGTCCCTCGCGCAGCGACTCCTCGGCCAGCGCCTGCAGCTTGCTGTCGAGGGTGGTCTCGACCTCGAGACCGCCTTCCAGCATCTTCTTGCTGCCGAAGCGGTCTTCGATCGAGCGCCGGACCTCCTCGACGAAGTAGGCGGCCGTCACATTGCGGTCGTGGTGCGCCGACGCCCCGAGCGGCGCCTGGCGGGCCGCCCGCCAGGCCGCCTTGTCGATGTACTTCTCGTCGAGCATGCGGTCCAGCACGTGGTTGCGCCGCTCGAGGGCGCGCTTCGGGTAGTCGATCGGCGACAGCTCCCCGGGCCGTTGCGGGAGGCCGGCGAGCAGCGCGGCCTCGGGCAGCGTCAGCTCCTTGGCCGGCTTGCC
This sequence comes from uncultured Acidobacteriota bacterium, assembly GCA_963727205.1. Classification (GTDB taxonomy): domain Bacteria; phylum Acidobacteriota; class Thermoanaerobaculia; order Thermoanaerobaculales; family Thermoanaerobaculaceae; genus RBG-13-68-16. The sequence continues at coordinate 90,315 of CAVSFQ010000005.1, forward strand.
GAAGTAGAAACGGGACGCGGCCTCGACGCCGTAGTTGCCGTGGCCGAAATTCACCTGGTTGGCGTACATCGTGAAGATCTGGTCCTTGGAGAAGCGCTGCTCGATCTCGATCGCGAGCAGCATCTCCTTGATCTTGCGGGCGAGCTTCTTCTCCCGCGAGAGCAACCCGAGCGAGCGGGTGAGTTGCTGCGTGAGCGTCGAGGCCCCCTGCGACCAGCGCCCCGTGATGAGGTTGCGCAGGGCGGCGCGGACGATCCCCTGGGGGTCGACGCCGGTGTGGCGGTAGAAGTTCGCGTCCTCGACCGCGATCACGGCGTTGCGGAAGACGGCCGGGATCTCCTCGCTGCCGACCGGGATGCGCCGCTCGGCGGAGAACGAGCCGAGGATCGAGCCGTCGCGCGCCCGCACGCGGGTGGACGCGGCCGGATGGTACGTCGTGAGCGCCTCGACGGCCGGGAGGTCCACGAACCGCGACAGCACGAGGCCGATCACGGCCCCGACCCCGAGGCCGATGAAGGCGCCGACCAGGAGCCAGCGGAGGAGAGCTTTGCCCATCCGGGGGAGCTTGACGGCGCCCCCCAGCCGTGTCAAGCATCCCCTGCGGGCGCCGCCGGCGGGCGCCGCCGATAGCGGACCATCCGCGGCGTTGCCCTTCGGCGGCTCGCATGCTCATGTGGCCTCCGGCCACACTCCGCTGCGGCCGCCTCGGGCGCCTTGCATCCGGCCCACTCTCGGCGGCGCGGCTACACGCCCCAAGTTCGCAGGCCTGCCTGTTGCTGAGCTTCTCGTCTTCGAGGGAGGGTCTCGGGGCTGCGCGGCCTGCGGCCGGCGCAGCCGGCTCTGACCACGGACCACGGACCACGGGCCACGGGCCACGCGCCGCGCCGTGGATACGGGGCGCGGCGCGTGCTAGCGTGTTGCGATGGAGTTTCGACTTCCGGAGAGGTCCCCGGGTCGGACGACGCAGCCGCCGGGGTGGTGGCGGTGGGCCGGGATCGGGGGCGGCGTTCTCGTCGCGGTCCTGTTCCTGGCGCTCCTGGCGGGTGTGTTCTCCGCCCGGCGCGTGCTGTCGTGGGGGCTGCGGCGGATCACCACCCGCGTGGTCGCGGCGCTGCCCGCCGACCTGTCGCCGATGCGGCGCGAGGAGCTGCGGCGCCGGCTCGACTGCGTCGTGCGCGAGGCGGAAGCCGGGCGGGTCGACGAACGGCGCCTCGGAGAACTGGCGCGCGTGTGCTCCCAGGCCGTCAAGATGGGCCGCGTGAGCCCGGAGGCGCTCGACCGGATCGAGGTGCTCGCCGGCGGCCTATGCGCCGACGGCGGGGGAGAGCTGCCGAATTGAGCAACCGGTTCAAGCTCGCGGCACCGTTCGAGCCGGCCGGCGACCAGGGGGCGGCGATCGAGGCGCTGGTGCGGGGCTTCGAGCAGGGGGTCTGGGCGCAGACGCTGCTCGGCGTCACCGGCTCCGGCAAGACGTTCACCGTCGCCAAGATGATCGAGCGGTTGAACCGCCCGACCCTGGTGCTCTCGCACAACAAGACGCTGGCGGCGCAGCTCTACCAGGAGTTCAAGGGGTTCTTCCCGGAGAACGCGGTCGAGTACTTCGTCTCCTACTACGACTACTACCAGCCCGAGGCGTACGTCCCGTCCTCCGACACCTTCATCGAGAAGGAGACCTCGATCAACGAGGAGATCGACCGGCTGCGCCTCGCCGCGACGCGGGCGCTGTTCGAGCGGCGCGACGTGCTGATCGTCGCGTCGGTGTCGTGCATCTACGGTCTCGGCGACCCCTCCGCCTACTACGGCATGCTCTTGCTGCTCGAGCCGGGGACCGAGCCGGGGATGGACGCGGTGCTGCGCCAGCTCGTGGCGATGCAGTACGAGCGGACGCAGCTCGACCTCGTGCCGGGCGCGTTCCGGGTGCGCGGCGACGTGCTCGAGATCTACCCGCCATACGACGACCACGCGGTGCGCGTCGAGTTCTTCGACCGCGCCGTCGAGCGCATCCGCCGCATCGACCCGCTCCGCGGCACCGTGCTCGAGGAGGTGGACGCCCGTCTGGCGGTCTACCCGTCCTCGCACTACGTCGTCACCCGACGGGTCATCGACGAGGCGCTCGTCGACATCCGCGCCGAGCTGGACCAGCGCACCAAGGAGCTGACCGCCGCCGGCAAGCTGCTCGAAGCCCAGCGCCTGTCGCAGCGCACCATGTTCGACCTCGACATGCTCGCCGAGCTCGGCTACTGCAACGGCATCGAGAACTACTCCCGCCACCTCACGCGGAGGAAGCCGGGCGAGCCGCCGCCGACGCTGCTCGACTACTTCCCGGAGGACTGGCTGCTCGTCGTGGATGAGTCGCACGTCTCGGTCTCGCAGGTGCGCGGGATGTACCACGGCGACCGCTCGCGCAAGGAGACGCTCGTCGAGTTCGGGTTCCGGCTGCCGTCGGCGCTCGACAACCGCCCGCTCACCTTCGCGGAGTTCGAGGGACGGATCCACCAGGCGCTGTTCGTGTCCGCGACGCCGGGGGCGTACGAGCTGGAGCACTGCGAGGGCGAGGTGGTCGAACAGCTCATCCGGCCGACCGGCCTGCTCGACCCGCAGGTCGTCGTGAAGCCCGCCCAGGGCCAGGTGGACGACCTGCTCGCGCGCATCCGCGAGCGCGTCGCCGCGGGCGAGCGGGTGCTGGTCACCACGCTGACCAAGCGCATGGCCGAGGACCTCACGCAGTACTTCGCCGAGCTCGGCGTGCGGGTGCGCTACCTGCACAGCGAGGTCGAGGTGCTCGAGCGCACCGCGATCCTGGCCGACCTGCGGCGCGGGGCGTTCGACGTGCTGATCGGCATCAACCTGCTGCGCGAGGGGCTCGACCTCCCGGAGGTCTCGCTGGTGGCGATCCTCGACGCCGACAAGGAGGGGTTTCTGCGCAGCGCGACGTCGCTGGTGCAGACGATCGGGCGCACGGCGCGCAACGTCAACGGCACCGCGATCCTCTACGCCGACCGGATGACCGACTCGCTGGCGAAGGCGATCTCCGAGACGAACCGGCGGCGCGCGGTGCAGGAGGCGTACAACCTCGAGCACGGCATCGAGCCGAAGACGATCATCAAGGACATCGCGAGCCCGCTGCTGCAGCTTTCCAACCTCGATTACCACGACGCCGGCCTGCTGCCGCCGCGGGTGGGGGAGGCCGACATCACCGACCCGGCGTCGCTCGCGAAGGCGATCGCCGAGCTGGAGAAGCAGATGAAAGCGGCGGCGAAGCGGCTGGAGTTCGAAGAGGCGGGACAGCTGCGCGACCGGATCAAGGAACTCCGCGCCCAGCAGATCTACAAGGCGTGACCAGCGCCCGAAGCGTCGCCGCAAAGGCTGCGGATGAGGCTGGTGAGGTCGGAGACCGGTTGAGCGACGGCAGCGGCGTAGGCGGCGGCCGCGAGGTGTCGGACGTCCCTGAGACAACTTTCATACAGATCAACGTCGGGCCGGGCCATTTTGGTAACCGCGCGCTGCACCAATGGTCCGGCGGCGGCGACAAGCTGCGCGGCGCCGCCGAGGTCGCCTGAGAGCCGCCGAACCTCCGCCAAACCTACGACGCACGCGGCAACCCGCTCGGTCTTCTCGGCCGTGGTTGGACGCACTGCGAGAGCCACCAGGAACAGCGCTGAAGCCTCGGCTGGGTTGCCGCGCTGCAGGGCGACGTGTCCGAGGCCGGTCGCCGACCAAGCCGCGTCGGCGTGATTGCCCAGCGCTTGCTCCACGGTGCGGCTCTCCTGGTAGTACGCGACGGCGCCCGCGAAATCCCCCTGGCTCCTCGCGATGTCGCCCAGGTGGTTGAGGGAACGCGAGACCTGCCACCGGTCGGCCACCTCTCGCTGCAGGGACAGACAGTGCTCGAACTGCCGGCGAGCCTCGGCCAACTCGCCGCGACGCAGCGCGAGGATCCCCAGATTGCGTAGCGCTCGTCCCTCGTCCCAGACATCGCCGTACTCGCGAAAGATGGCCAGGGCCTCCTCGTAGTCGCGCTGCGCCGCATCGAGGTCGTCGGGCTCGATGGCGGCGACGGCGACGCTCGCCATTGTCCGCCGGTCGCCCAGCCTGCGGAAAATCGCCGCCCCGGCAGCCGCCTGCTGACGAGCCTCCTCATGGTTCCCGTTCGACTCGTTGATCACCGAAAGGTCGCGCAGCACCTGTGCGATGAGGCGCTCCTCCCCGAGCCCTGTGGCGAGGGCCAGCCCCTCCCGGGCCTGCAGCAGCGCAACGTGGTACTCGCCCTGGATCCAGGCGAGCAAGCCCGCAGTTGCCAGTGCCATGACGCGAGCCGCGGTTGGGCGGCCTTCGGCGCGTCGGAGGAGCGCGCCGATCGCCGCGATCCCTTCGTGCACGAAGCCGCGCATGATCCAGTAGAACGTCAGCTCCCCGGCAATCGCCATGCCGGTCTCAGGGTCGCCCAGCGCGCTGACGCACCACGTCAGCGCGGCTCGGAGGTTGGCATGCTCCGCGTCCAGCACGGCGAGGAACTCCGTACGAGCGCCAGAGAGGAGCTTGTCCTCGGTCTGGCGGGCGACGCCGAGGAAGTGAGCGGCATGCGCGCGGAGCGTGGCCTCCTCCTCGCCGGCGGCGGCCAGCCGCTCGAGTCCGAACTCCCGGATCGTCTCGAGCATCTTGTAGCGCGGCTCGCCGCCGCTCCCGTCGACGCGCAGCAGGCTCTTGTCGGCCAGCGAAACGACGGTTTCGAGGACGTCGCCTTCCAGAGGCCCTACCATCCCGGACACCGCCTCCGCTGTCTCGAGCGTGCACCCTCCGGCGAAGACCGCGAGCCGCGCGAAAAGCGTCTTCTCGACGGGAGTGAGCAACTCGTGACTCCACGCGATGGCGCCGCGCAGCGTCTGCTGGCGGACCGGCAGGTCGCGGGCGCCGCCGGTGAGCAGACCGAGGCGGCTCGACAGTCGCTTGAGCATCGCTGCCGGGGTGAGGTGCCGCGTGCGAGCGGCCGCGAGTTCGATCGCGAGTGGCAGTCCGTCGAGACGTGCGCAGATCTCCGCGACCTCGCTCGCGTTCGTCCTGCTGAGCGCGAACCCCGGCTTAACGGCCGCGGCACGTTCGCAGAACAGCGCCACCGACGCATAGTCGGCTAGGTCCGCCGGCTCGGCGACATCGCCGGTTTCCGGGAGCGGCAGTGGCGGCACCTGGATCTCAACCTCCCAGCTCAGGCGCAGAGCGGCGCGGCTGGTCGCCAGGATCTGCACCCGTGGCGCCGTACGGAGCAGGTCGGAGAGGCGCGGCGCGGCGGAGAGGAGGTGCTCGAAGTTGTCGACGACCAAAAGCAGGCGGCGCTCGGCGAGATAATGTACCAGATGCTCCGCGAGCGAGACATCGGGCACCTTCTCGAGGCCGAGTCCCTTGGCGACCTCGGAGAGGAGCAATTCCGGGTTGCCCAGCGCACCCAGCGGGACAAAGTAAACGCCATCCGGGAACGACGCGGCGGCCTGCCCTGCCGCCTGAAGAGCGAGCCGGGTCTTGCCCGACCCACCTGGGCCGGTGAGCGTGACCAGCCGCGACCGGGTGAGCGCGTCGGCCACCGCCCGCAGCTCGCTCTCCCGGCCGACGAAGCTGGTCAGTGCCACCGGCAGGTTCGTGGCGGTCGGGTTCGCCACCCTTGCCTCGGTTTTCGAGCCCTCGTGGATGCGCAGGAGCTCGGACCTGAGGTCGGCGGCGCTCTGGTACCGGAGGCGCCGGTCCTTCTCCATGGCGCGGCCGATCACCGCGGCCAGCTCGGGCGAGACGCCGCGGTTGAACGCCGTCGCCGCTGCTGGCTCGCCGTGCAGGATGGCGTCGCTGATCAGCGGCGCGCTGGCTGCCGTAAACGGGTGCCGCCCGGTCGCCATTTCGTAGAGGACGACGCCGAACGAGAAGAGGTCGGTGCGCGCGTCGAGAGGCTCGCCCCTGAGCTGCTCTGGTGACATATACGCGAGCGTCCCCATCACCGTCCAAGCCGCGGTGCCGGGGTCTGAAGGCCTCGACCTTGTTGGGGCGTCGAGGGCGACCTCCCCCCCGCCTCGTGCAGCTTCGCCAGGCCGAAGTCGAGCACCTTCGCCCCAGCGTGGCGGGTGAGGAAAATGTTTCCTGGCTTGATGTCGCGGTGAACGATCTTCTTCTCCGCGGCTGCCTCGAGTGCGGACGCGACCTCGAGCGCGATCACGAGGAGCTCGTCGGGTGCGAGCGCGCCGCGGGCTAGGCGGTCGCGGAGCGTCTCCCCCTCGAGCAGTTCCATGACCAGGAACGGGTGTCCATCGTGTTCGCCGAGCTCGTGCACGGTGCAGATGTGCGGGTGGTTGAGGGCGGACGCGGCGTGCGCCTCGCGCTCGAAGCGGCGCACCGCCGAACCGTCGCGTGCCATTTCGGGCGGGATGAACTTCAGGGCGACGCGGCGCCCAAGGCGGAGATCCTCCGCCTCGTACACAATCCCCATGCCGCCGCGCCCGAGGGCGGAGACGACCCGGTAGTGCGAGATCGTTGTCCCCAACATGTTCATGCGACTCAATTGTAGCCTGTTTTCGGGCGAAATCGCGCAGGCGAACAGACGCGGATCGCACGACGCAGGAGGCGTACAACCTCGAGCACGGGATCGAGCCGAAGACGATCATCAAGGACATCGCGAGCCCGCTGCTGCAGCTCTCCAACCTCGATTACCACGACGCCGGCCTGCTGCCGCCGCGGGTGGGGGAGGCCGACATCACCGACCCGGCGTCGCTCGCGAAGGCGATCGCCGAGCTGGAGAAGCAGATGAAGGCGGCGGCGAAGCGGCTGGAGTTCGAAGAGGCGGCGGGCCTGCGCGACCGGATCAAGGAACTCCGCGCCCAGCAGATCTACAAGACCTGAGGGGAGCACGCGTTTGGCGACGCCGCGAGCTGCCGCCCCGGGGACGTCGCTCTCGACCTCCTCGGCGGCCCGTAGCGGGGAGCGTTCGACGTGCGGATGGGAATCTCCCCAACTGTGCGAAGGTTGAATCCGGGTGTGGTGTTTCTCCTCGACGCCTGCGAGATCGGAGGTCGAGGAGGCGGCGTAACGCTGGGACCGCATCGAGGAAGGTGAACGATGAAACCTGGCACGCGTGTCATCGCCAACTCCCGCATCAGGCCCGGCCGGCTCGCACTCCTCGCGCTCGTGACCGCGGGCTTGTTTGCCCTGACGAGCTGCGCCTCGTACCCGACGTACCGGCCCGTCGTGCCGCAACCCGTGACGGTGAGTCAGATCGTGAAGATGTCCAAGGACGGGATGGCCCCGGAGGAAATCATCGGAAAGATGCGCGCCTCGCGAACCGTGTACCGCCTCAGCGCCAGTCAGCTCGCCCAGCTTCGCGACGAGGGTGTGCCGGACAAAGTCATCGACTACATGCAGCATACGTACCTGGCGGCGGTGCGGCGCAGCGCCAGGTTCGAAGACTGGCACTACTGGCACCATTGGGGCGACGGTTTCTGGTACGGCGGGGAGGCGTTCGGCTGGCCGTACTACTGGTATTGGCCGGACGACGATTTCTTCTTCCAGGGGCCGGAGGGCCACGGAGGTCGCGAAGGCCACGAAGGCCACGAAGGGCACGAGGGACACCGCTAGACCCGCGGCCGGAGGGGCGCGGAGGGTCCACAGGCGCTGGTCCCCCGGGCCGGCCTGGCAGCTACCGCCGGTCTTCCGGTGCGGCGGGATCGCGGTACGGCGGCAGGACGACGGTAAAGAAAACGTATCCCAGCGACGCGACGACGGAGATGACGGCAACCGTATACGCCAGCGAGCGCCCGTGCCACAGCCCGTCGAACCAGGTCTGGAACTGGACCGCGAGGACGTTGGCGGTCCCGCCGTAGAGCTGCAGATCGCGCAGGTACTTCTTTGAAGTCTCCGGCGAGAACTCCAGGAGGGTGTCCGGCGCGCTCCCGGCCCTCAGGTAGATCACGACCGCGCCGATCAGACCCGCGAGCAGGATGATCCCGGCGATCAGGTAGTGGCGCGTCCGGGGATCGGCAAACCTCCACCGCATGCCGTTCAGGGTACCAGGTGCTGCAAAGTTGCCGAGCGTGGGGAGAAGACGCTCACGCGCGCCGCTTCGGCGGAGCGAGCGCCCGGGTTCCATGAGGCCCTCACGCAGCGTGCGGCGACCGGCGCCGACCGGCGGCGTCCGCCCTCCGCGCCTTCCGCGATGACCTGGCTACCGGTATCATCGATCACGGTGAACGAGGAACATTCGATCGATGACGGGGAGGCGCCCCGCTGACCCCGCTTCTGGCGTTGGCCTACTCGTTCCTCTTCGGGTTGCTGCACGGCATCCTGCCGGACGAGCACACCTGGCCGATCACCTTCAGTTACGCCATCGGGGGCGCCAGCGGACGGCGGGGAATGCTCGCCGGCCTGTACTTCTCCGCGGCGTTCACCCTCCAGCGCATGATCGTCTCGGAGCTCGCCTACCTGGCGCTGGCCCCGATCCTGCTGCGGCCCCTGGTGAACGCGATCGTCTACCTGGTGGTGGGGTCGGTCATGACGGTGGCCGGCGCCGCGGTCTTGCGTCGCAGCCGGTATCCGCACGTCCACCTCTTCGGTCACCACCACGAGGCGGGGGGGCAGATGGAGGTCACCGGCCGCATCTTTTCCCGGCACCACGATGCCGGTCCCAAAGACCCCCAGGAGTTCCCGCTGCGTTGGACCCTTGTCCACGGCTTCATCGCCGGCTTCGGTTTTGGCCCCTTCTCCATCTTCGTGAACACCGCCGCCGCGCCGGTCATGGGCAGCCCGTGGCTGGGTTTCCTGCCCGGCCTCTTCTTTGGCCTGGGAACCATGGCCACCTTGGCCGCAGTGAGCGCCCTGTTCGGGGCCTCGCTCCGATGGGTGCGCAAGCTCTCGGAAGGCGAGATTCGCCGGGTCGGTTCGCAGACCGGAGGCCGGACCCTCTTCTTCGGCGGTCTTCTCTTCGTCCTGGCGGGGGTTTCCTCTCTCGCGGGCTGGGAGCGCCTCCTACCGCTGGATTCGGGGTTCGTGCTCATGGCGCTGTTCCTGCTGATTGTGGTGTTGCCGGCCCTCGTCTACTCCGTGAAGGAGGTCCTCGGCGCGCGGCCGGGGACGGCCGGCACCTGATGTCACGACCGGCCGCCGCCCGGCGGACCTGCCGACCGGTTCGTATCACACTCACCTCGAGCCGCCAACCCCGGGCGCGTGTTCCGCTCACGGGCGGTCGCGCTTCGACGCCTTGTCGGGGTACGCCGGCGGCGGTGGCACGGGCGCCGGGTGGTCGCGGATCTGCCCCTGGAGGTAGCGGACCGCGGCGTCGAGCTGGGCGTCGCCGCCGCGGAACGTCGCGGCGGGGAGGTTGTCCACGACGATGTCGGGCTGCACGCCGCGCCCCTCGATGAGCCACTCCCCCTCGGGGCCGTAGACGCCGGTTTCCGCGGCGGTGGCGATCCCCTTGTCGACGAGGAAATTGCTGCTCGACAGCCAGATCTCGCCGCCCCAGGTGCGCATGCCGATCACCGTGCCGAGGCCGAGCCTGCGGAACCCCTCGGCGAACGCCTCGCCGTCGGAGGCGGTGCGTTGGTCGACCAGGACGACGACGGGTCCGCGGAACGCGTACTGCATGTTCCAGTAGGGTTGGCCGATGCGCGGCTGCCAGTAGAACCAGGCCTTGCGCAGGAGCTTCTCCAGGATCCAGCTGTCGATGTTGCCGCCGCGGTTGTGGCGCACGTCGACGATGAGGCCGGCGCGGTCGTACACGGGGTAGAAGCCCTGCGCCCACTCGGTGTAGTTCCGGGCGCCCATGGCCCGCAGGTGGACGTAGCCGATCTGCCCGTCGCCCAACTCCTCGACCCGCTGCCGGCGCGTCAGCTCCCACTCGGCGTAGCGGAGGCCGGCCTCCCGGTCAGGGGAGATGGGGGTGACGATGACGTCGCGAGCACCGCCTGACGCGCGCTTCACGTGCAGGAGGACCTGCCGTCCGACCTGGTCGCGCAACAGGGTCGACGGATGGGCCACCGACAGTGTGGCGACGCCGTTGATCGACTCGATGACGTCGCCGTCGCGCACGTCCACGTCCGGCCTGGCCAGCGGCGAGAGCGCATCCGGGTAGTCCGGGTCCGCGCGGTAGACGTGCGCGACGCGATACCCTCCCGCGGCTTCGTCGCGCGCGAGCTCGGCACCAAGGGAGGCCGGCTCGACCTGCTCCCGGCCCTCGCGCATGTCGCCGCCGTACACGAAGATGTGGAGCGCCGAAAGTTCGCTCACCATCTGGCCGAGGAGATCGGAGAGTTCGGCCCGGTCGGTGACCCTCCCGACCAGGGGCAGGTACTTCTTCAACACCGCGGGCCAGTCCGCGCCGTTCATGCGGCGGTCGTAGAAGTAGTCGCGCTCGAGCCGCCACGCCTCGACGAACATCTGGTGCCACTCCTCGCGCGGGTCGATGGCGAGCTTCCACGAGGAGAGATCGACCTTCTTCTCCGCGAAATCGGCCTTCTCTCCTGCCGAGGCATCGAGCACCGCGAGGTCGTCGCCCTTGCGGACCATCAGCTTCTTCCCGTCGGCCGAGAGCTCGAACTCCTTCACGTCGGCAACGATGCTCTTGGGCTTCGGCTCCTTGTTGCCGACGTCGAGGGCCTCGAGCGTGGCCTTGCCCGGCTGGGATGCGGTGCGGGAGAGCCAGAAGAGGCGCTGGCCGTTGGTGGAGAGCGAGCCGTAGTCGCCGGGGGGCACCGGGACCTCGAAGAGGCGCTCCTGCAGGCCCTTGGCATCGACCACGACCGACACCTTTGGTTTCTCCGCCGCAGGCGTCCGGCCTTCCGGCTTCGTCGCCGCTTTCGCGGCGCCGGCCTTCTCCCCGGCCGCCTTCTTGCCCTCCTCGCTCTTCTCCGGGTGCAGCTCGTCGGCGGGCTGGAACGGGAAGCGCTCGCCGGCGGCGAGGGCCGCGGCGTAGAGCCTGGTGGGGCTCGCGAAGAACGGTTCCGGCTGGTACGCGCCCCACGGGCCCGGCACCACCGACTGGAGGTTGCGGTCGGAGAGGAAGTAGATCCACTTCCCGTCCGGGCTCCAGGCGGGGTAGTCGCTGTTCGTGCGGTCGCCGGTGAGGGGCACGGTTGCGCCGTCGTCCACGTGGTAGAGCTGGATCGTGCTGAAGGTGTTCGCCGCCGGCACCGAAAACGCGAGCCAGCGGCTGTCGGGGGACCATGCCATGCCGCCGAACCCACCCCGCGGCGAGGTCGCCACCTTGAGCGTGCGCTTCTCCGGGATGTCGTAGATCCAGAGGACGAGGTCCTTGTCGTCGTACGCGATCATCGTGCCGTCGGGGGAGGGGACGCCGTCGAAGCGCAGCACCGTGCCGTCGTGGGTGAGCCGCTCGGGTTTGCCGACGCCGTTGGCGGGCAGGCGCCACCACTCGACCTCGCCCGACTCGTCGGAGAGGGCGACGAGCGACTTCCCGTCGGGCATGAAGTGGGCCTGGCGGTAGCGCACCCCCGGCGCCCGCGCCGCTTCCACGAACCGTCCCTGTTTCGCCGGGGCCACGAACACCTGGCCGCGGGCGGTCAACGCGACCCGGTCTCCGTCGGGGGAGATGCCTGCCGTCGTGAGGTAGTCGATCGGCTTGGCCAACCACTTCTCGCGGAGCTGGTCGAGGTCCGAGACGAGGGCCACCCCCAGCACCGTGTCCCTGCCCGAGGTGATGTCGAAGAGGCGGAGGTCGGCGCCGAGCTGGTAGACGATGCGGCCGTCGGAGAGCGACGGATAGGCGGCGTCCCACCCGTCGTTGCGGGTGAGCTGCCGCAAGTCGGCCCCGTTCTCGTCCATCGACCACAGGTTCATCGTGCCGTCGCGGTCGCTGGCGAAGTAGACCCGTCCCCGCCAGACCATCGGGGTCTTGCTCGTGCCGGGGTAGTCGGCGGTCAGGGGGAGCGCTTCGCGGGCGCCGGCCTGGAGCTTCCAGATCTGCTGCGCCATGCCGCCGCGGTAGCGCCTGGTGTGGCTCCCCTGAAACGGGAGACGGGTGAAGAACAGCGTCCCGCCCTGGTCGTACGCGCCGTCGGAGGCCTGGCTCAGCGGCACCGGCGAGCGCGCGCCGGTGCGCGGGTCCAGAGTCGCGAGCTGGACCTCCGGCAACGTGGAGAACGTCGTGGTGGCATAGAGGACCTTGCCGTCGGGCGTCCAGCCGACCACCGCGGCGTGCCCGCCCTCGTAGGTGAGCCGGGTGGGGAGCCCGCCCGCCAGGGGCATGAGGTAGACCTCGGTGGGACCCTCGTATTCGGCCGAGAACGCGACCGACGAGCCATCCGGGGAGATCGCGGCGTGGGTCTCCTGCCCGGCGTGGGTGGTGAGGCGCTGGGCGACGCCTCCGGCGATGCCGACCTTCCAGAGGTCGCCCTCGGCGGTGAAGACCACGGTATCGCCGTGGATGGCGGGGAAGCGGTAGTAGCCGCGGGGGGCCTGCGCCAGAGCGAGGAGCGGGACGAGAGAGAAGAGTGCCGCGCACACCGGGAACGCGCGTTTCATGGCGGGTCCTCCATGTGCGCGTACGGTATGGCGTCTCTGTCGTGCCCGTCAACTTCCGCCGGCCGGGAGTCCGGCAGCGCGCGCCGCCCCGCCGGGAATTCCGCGGGGAGGGTGAACCATTCTCGGTGACAAGGGGGAAATCGCCATGAAGCGTACGTTGCATCTCGTAGGAGTCGTGTCCCTGGTGTGTCTGGCGGTGCTTGCCGCCGCGCCGGCCCGCGCGCAGGAGTGGTCCGCCGCTCAGAAGGACGTCTGGAAGAGCGTGGAGGCCTACTGGGCGCTCGATGCCAAGGCCGACGTCGAGGGGTTCATGGCCTACTTCGACCCGAGCTACGTCGGCTGGTCGTACGACAGCCCCCTTCCGGGCGACAAGGCCACCGTGAAGAAGTTCATCACCCAGGAGTACCAGATGTCGAAGACCCTCGTCTACGACATCAAGCCGGTGGCGATCCAGGTGCACGGCAACTTCGCGTTCGCCGACTACTACTACATGCAGCTGGTGAAGAACGCCGACGGCAAGACCGAGGAGATCAAGGGCCGCTGGACCGACATCCTGATGAAGGAGGGCGACCGCTGGATGCTGATCGGGGACCACGGCGGAAGGATCAGGAAAGCGGACTGAACCCAGGTGCGCCCGAGCCGCCAGCGGCGTCAGGCCGGCAGCACGAGGCTGTCTGCTCAAACCGTGCGGCCGGGGTTCTCGAAGGCAAGGTCCGAGGCGGGGTCGGGGTGCCGACCCCCGCCTCCGCCGCACTTGCTCCTCCGTTCCGGTAAGCGAACGACTCCCGTGCGCCACCCGAGGATCGCGTCGAGCCCGCGGGCGGCCCGCCCGTCCGGCCGGGCGCCGGCCGGGGTCCGCTAGCAGGGCGCGATGACGCGGTCGGCTGCGGCGAAGAGCTCGACGGTCTGCTGCATGCCGCCCACGGCTCCGAGCCGGAGAGCGTCCCTGCGCTGCAGGTGATCGAGGCACGTGCCGCAGGTGGTGACGGTGGCGCCACGCGCTTCGAGCGCGCGCAGCGAGTCGAGCGCCGGCCCGTCCTCCGTGGTCAGAAGGGCCGCCCCGTTGAGACAAGCCACGAAATCGACCCTGACCTCCGAAGCCACGAGCTTCTGGAGGAAGAGCAACAGCAACGTGCGCCCGAGTTCCGCGTCGCCCTGCCCGATCCGGTCCGCGTTGAGGTACAGGAAGGTCATGCCGTTCTCCTCGCCGTCACGATACCCGATCGCGGCGTGCGGCGCGCGCGAGCCCGCGAGCCTCGCGGCGGTCGCCGGCGGGGGCGTGGACATCCGCGGGCGACGCGTCTAGTGTTCGCGCAGCCGCCCTCGCCGCCGGGCCGTACCTGCCGGTGAGCGGCAGCGTCATGACGCTCCGAGGGTTCGAGGCGGCGACGAGTTGAAAGGGAGACCCGCATGCGCAAGGCGTTCCTGATCGTTGCTCTGGTGGTGCTCGGCGTTTCCGTCAGGCCGGTCCTCGGGTGCACGAACATCCTCGTGACGAAGGGGGCTTCGTCCGACGGGTCGGTGATCATCTCGTACTCGGTGGACGGCGAGTTCTACCCGACGCTGCGCTACGTCCCGGCGGCCGACCACGCCCCGGGCGAGGCGTTCGACGTGCGCGGCCGCGACGGCTCGGTGCGGCTGCGCATCCCCCAGCCGCCCCACACCTACGCGGTGGTCGGCATCATGAACGAGCACCAGCTGGCGATCGGCGAGACGACGTTCGACGGCCGCCTCGAGCTGCAGAACAAGCAGGGCGGCATCCACTACTGGGCGCTGATGCAGCTCGTGCTGCAGCGGGCGCGGACGGCGCGGGAGGCGATCAAGGTGATGACCGACCTGGTCGCGGAATACGGCTACGCCTCGACCGGCGAGTCGTTCTCGATCGCCGATCCGAACGAGGCCTGGATCCTCGAAATGATCGGGGAGGGCGAGGGGATCAAGGGTGCGGTCTGGGTGGCCGAGAGGGTGCCCGACGGCCTCATCGCCGCGCACGCCAACAAGTCCCGCATCGGGACGTTTCCCCTCGCGGACCCCGAGAACTGCGTCTACTCGCCCAACGTCATCGAGTTCGCCGTGCGCAAGGGGTACTACAACCCGAAGAGCGACGGGCCGTTCCGCTTCTGCGACGTCTACTGCCCGGCCACGGCCAAGGAGCTCCGCTACACCGAGACGCGCGTCTGGTCGATCTTCCGGCGGGCGGCGCCGTCGCTCGACCTGTCCGTGGACTACAGCCGCGGCACGCCCGGCGCGAAGCCCTACCCGCTGTGGATCAAGCCGGACCGCAAGCTCTCGGTGCGGGACGTGATGGCCCTCATGCGCGACCATTACGAAGGGACGCCTCTGGACATGACGCAGGGCGTGGACGCCGGTCCGTTCGGCTCGCCGTTGCGGGCGCGGCCCATCACGTTCCAGGTCGACGGCAAGGAGTACTCGTGGGAGCGGCCGATCTCCACGCAGCAGACCGGTTGCTCGTTCGTGGCCAACTGCCGGTCGTTCCTTCCCGACGAGATCGGGGGGGTCTTGTGGTACGGCCTCGACGACACCTACACGAGCTGCTATTTCCCGCTCTACGCCGGGATCACGGCGGTGCCGGCCGCCTACGGGAGCGGCAGCCTGCAGAAGTTCTCCTGGGACTCGCCGTGGTGGGTGTTCAACCTGGTGGCCAACTATGCGCAGCTGAAGTTCTCGTACATGGTCAAGGACATCGTCAAGGTCCAGCAGGAGCTCGAGGGGAACTTCTTCGCGCTGCAGCCCGCGGTCGAGGCGACGGCCCGGGCGATGCTGCAGAGCGATCCCGGCCGGGCGAAGCGGTTCCTCACGGATTACTCGGTGTCGGCGGGTGAGCAGGTGGCCCGGCGCTGGCGGGAGCTGGCCGAGGCCCTGTTCACCAAGTACAACGACGGCTACGTGCAGAACGAATCGGGGGAGCCGAAGGAGCTCGGCTATCCCGAGCCGTGGCTGCGCGAGGTGGTCAAGGCTCGCCCGCAGCAGTTCAAGCTCCCCGGCGGCGACGCCGCAACTGGGCCGGCATCACCGTGAGCGCGTCCGGGGCCGAGCGCCTGGGATCAACGCCCCGGGATGGTGATGCAGAGGCACTGCGCCTCTGCATACGCTGCCCCGTCATTTCCGAAGAGCCGTCCGTGGACCATGACCTTGCGTCCCTGGGCGGAAACCACACGGCTTTCGAGCGTGACCACCTTGTGCAGCGGCAGCATGGTGCGGAAGCTCACGTTCAGGTTGCCGACGACCACCGGATACCCGGCCGCCCAGGCCGCGAGCCCCAGCGCCTCGTCCATCGCTGCCGCGATCGAGCCGCCGTGGGCGTGGCCGGGAGGGCCTTCCGTCTCGGGACCGAACCAGATGCGGGCGTGCAGGCGCCGCCCGGCATCGAGAAAATAGCGCACACGGAAACGGTTGCCGTCCGGCTCGCCGGAAACGAAGCGCAGCGATTCCCCCACCAGCGATGACGCGTCGAGCGGGGTCCACCCCGCTTCGCCGCCGAGGTCCACCGCCGGGCAAGGCGTCTCAGAACTGCGGTCGCGACTTGTTGCTTCCACGGGCAGGGCTCCTCGCAAAGCCGTGGGATACAGGGATCCCTCTCGACGGTTTCGAGTGTAGGACCGCGCGGGGCGCTGTCAAGGCGCGGCGACGAGAGGCCGGGGTGCGGGGCTCGAGGTTCGGGGGTCCGGGAGAGACAGGCCGCAGGGGATCGGAGAGACGTGGTCAGTGGTCCGTGATTCGAGAGAGGCTCGGATTCCAGAGACTGTAGCCGCGCACACACGCGGCGAGGGCGCAGGCGCGGCCCCACCCGGCTGTGGCACCATGGTCGGCGTGCCGACCCGTCCAACGCCCGCGCCGGCAAGCCGTGCTGTCGCATCCGACCGTGACCCCTCTCGTCGCCAATGAGGCCGATGATGCGGCCGAGTGCGCGAGGCTGACGGCGCTTGTCGGCTCGCCGGTGGTCGCGTCGGAGGCGGCGCGCTGGGGGTTTACCAACCGGACAAGGCTGGCGACGCTCGCGGACGGGCGCCGGCTCGCAGTGCAGCGGCTGGTGGACAGGGCGTCGGCGCGGCGGCGGCTGCGGGTCGGGGCGCGGCTCGCGGAACGGCTGGCGGCCGCCGGGATCCCGACGGCGCCGCTGCTCGCTGGGGATGCGGACTCGACCCCGCCGTTCCTCGCGTACGGCACGGTCGATGGCACCAACGGCGCCGAGTGGCTCGCCACGGACGCCGGCGCGGTGCGCCTCGCACGCCTGATGGGTGCGCTGGTGGCCCGGTTCGCCGCCGTGGACGCCCGCGGCCTGCGGCTGCCGGCCACCTGGGCGGACCCGGCGCGCCTGCCGGGCGCCTCGCGACGCTGGCTCGAGCGCGCCGCCCCCTGGCTCGACGCGGCAACCTCCGGGGCGTTACACGCCGCCATCGCCAGCCTCGAACCCCTGTTCGCCGGCCGGCGGCCGGTGTTCGCGCACGGCGACTTCGTTCCGGTCAACGTGCTCGTCAAGCCTGGGACGGGCCAGCGCACCGGGACAATTACGGCACTGCTTGACCTCGAGTTCGCCCGCCTCGCCGATCCCCTTCTCGACGTGGCGTGGTGGGGCTGGATCGTGCGCTTCCACCACCCCGGCCGCTGGCCGGCGGCGTGGCCGGCGTTCCTCGCCGCTGCGGGGCTCGCTACAGCTCGAGAACGCGAGCCGGCTCTGTTCGCAGAGCGGATCCGCTCGCTGCAACTATTGCGCCTGCTCGAGCTTTCCGATCGCCGCAGCGGCCGCGCCGCTACCGAGTGGGCCGCACGGCTCGCAACCACGGCGCGCTGGTGAGTCGAAGCGGCTTACCGCGATCGCATCGGCGCATGCGCGACGCGGGTGGTGCCGTCGGGCGCGGTCAGCAATTGGACCCGCTCGCCGCGCGCGAACGCCGCCTGGCCGCCCTGGACCACGGCGAGCAGGCGGCCGTCGTCCATCCGGACGGTGATCTGCTGCCCGTTCTGGCGCGAGGCGTTGTTCTCGGCCGCGGCCCCGGCCAGGCCGCCCAGGATCGCCCCGCCGATCGTCGAGATGATCTGCCCGTTGCCGCCGCCGATCGAGTTGCCGGCGGCGCCGCCGATCACCGCCCCGGCCATCGGTCCAACGCCGGTTGGCGTCGCCTGGATGGTGACGGGCTGGACGCTTTCCACCGTGCCGTACTCGACGGTCATCGGTTGGAGCGCCTCGTTCTCCGCGTACGTCCGGTTGGACATGCTCGCCGCACAGCCTGAGAGAAAGACCAAACTCAAGAGCAGAGCAGCGGTTGGCGAAAAACGCTTCATCGTCGCACTCCCTGTCTCGGCCACGTCTCCTTCTCCCAACGCCAACGCCCACCCTCTCGGCCCCTCTTGGAGAAGACAGCCGCCAGCCCGCGCCGGTTACAGGCGGCCCCGGTTTCTGGGTGGTGGTCACCGCCCGATCAGCACGACCGTGCTGTGCGGGTTGACGAGGTAGAAGCCGGGCGGGTCGAGGAGGACCTCGGCGCCGGGGAGCACGATCTCCTCGCCGGCGGGCAGCGAGGTGTCGACGAGACGGTGCCACGCCGCCGCCGGCGGCAGCGGGGGCAGGCTGAAGCGCTGCAACGCCTCGCCGGCGTTGAGGATGAAGTAGAGACGATACGGACCGAGATCGGATCGCTCCGCTTCGCCGTCGAGCTGAGCCGCGACGCTATGCGCCTGGGGGTCGTCCCACGCCGGTGCGGCGAGGTCGTTTCCGTACCACACGACGTCGGGGATGCCGTCGCCGCCATGGTCGCCGCCGTCGAGGAACCGGCGCCGCTGCAGAATCGTGCAGCGCCGCGTGAGCGCGATGGCGGCGCGGAAGAAGCTGAGGATCTCGCCGTTGGCCTCGACCTCGCGCCAGTCGAACCAGGACAGCTCGTTGTCCTGGCAGTAGGCGTTGTTGTTGCCGCGCTGGGTGCGGTAGAACTCGTCGCCGCCGAGGATCATCGGGGTGCCGGCGGCGAACAGCAGGTGGCAGATGAAGTTCTTGGCCTGCTGGCGGCGCAGGCGGCTGATCACCGGGTCGGCGGTCTCGCCCTCGACGCCGCAGTTCCAGGAGTCGTTGTCGTCGGAGCCGTCGCGGTTGCCCTCCTGGTTGCCCTCGTTGTGCTTCGCGTCGTACGTCACGAGGTCGCGCAGGGTGAAGCCGTCGTGGCAGGTGACGAAGTTGACGCTGTTGTAGGCGGCGCGGCCGTCGTTGCGGTAGAGGTCGGCCGAGCCGGTCAGGCGCGCCCCCAGGTCGCGGAGCTGCCCGGGATCTCCCTTGAAGAAGCGGCGCACCGTGTCGCGGAAACGGCCGTTCCACTCCGACCAGTCGATCGGGAAGTTGCCGACCTGGTAGGTGCCGAGGTCCCACGGCTCGGCGATGAGCGTCACGCGCGACAGCACGGGGTCTTGCGAGACCGCGTCGAAGAAGCCGGCGTTGGCCCGGAACGTGCCGTCCTCGGCCCGGCCCAGCACCGAGGCGAGGTCGAAGCGGAAGCCGTCCACGTGCATCTCGCAGACCCAGTAGCGCAGCGAGTCCATGATCAGGCGGATCACCGCCGGCCGCGCGACGTCGAGGGCGTTGCCGGTGCCGGTGTAGTTCAAGTAATAGCGGCCGGGCTGCGCGGCGGGCCCGCCGAGCGCGTAGTAGGTCGGGTTGTCGATGCCGCGCAGCGACAGGGTTGGGCCCAGCTCGTTGCCTTCCGCGGTATGGTTGTAGACGACGTCGAGGATGACCTTGATCCCGGCGCGGTGCAGCTCGCGCACCATGGTCTTGAACTCGAAGACCTGGCACCCTGCGGACGAGCGGGTGCTGTAGGAGAGTTCCGGGGCGAAGAACGCGAGCGAGTTGTACCCCCAGTAGTTCGTGAGCCCGCGCTCCTGGAGAAGGTCCTCGCTGTAGTGTTCGTGCACCGGCAGCAGCTCGACCGCGTTGATCCCCAGATGCTGCAGGTGCGGGATCTTCTCCGCGAAGCCGAGGTAGGTCCCCGGGTGCGCGACGCCGGACGAAGGGTGGGCGGTGAAACCCTTGACGTGCACCTCGTAGATCAGGAGCCTTTCCAACGGGGTGTCGGGGGTCGAATCGTCCCGCCAGTCGAACGCGGCGTCGTCGACGACGATGCACTTGGGCACGGTCCGGGTGTTGTCCCGGGTGTCGAGCGAGAGATCCCGCCGCGGGTCGGCGGGGTCGTAGGCCAGAAGGAGGTTGCCGGTGTTGACAGCCTTGCCGGTGAGCGCCTTCGCGTACGGGTCGATGAGCAGCTTCGCCGCGTTGAAGCGCAGGCCGCGGGCGGGGTCGAAGTCGCCGCGGACGCGGTAGCCGTACAGCTGGCCGGCCCCGATCCCGTGCACGAGCACGTGCCAGATGTCGCGGTTCCGGTTCTCGACGGGGATCACATCGGTCGGTTCCCCCGCTGGATCATCGAACAGCAGCAGCTCGACCTTGCCGGCATAGCGGGAGTAGAGCGCGAAGTTGACACCCTCGGGAGTGAGCGTCGCGCCGAGCGGGACGATCGCACCGCGCGAGAGCTTCTTCGCGACGCCTGCCCCGGTGTGCGCGCCCATCCGACCCTCCTCTCCGGCGGCGACGAGTATACGGCCGAGCATAACCGGCCGCGCCGGCGTTAAGCTGAACGGCGTGAGCACGCCACCGGATTTCCCTGCAACTCTGCGAGGTCTCCTGAGCGCCCTGGGCAAGGACGGCCATCGGCTGTTCGCGACGCGCGTCGTGCGGCTGTTCGCATACGGTTTTCTTTCCGTGGTGCTCGTGCTCTACCTCGTCGAGGCCGGCCTCTCGGAGGCGCGCATCGGGCTCCTGCTGACGCTGACGCTGCTCGGCGACACCGCGGTGTCCCTCTGGCTGACGACCACCGCCGACCGGTTCGGCCGCAAGCGGACGTTGATCGCCGGGGCCGGCCTGATGCTGCTCGCGGGCGTGGTGTTCGCCCTCACCGGCAACTTCCTGCTGCTGCTGGTCGCCGCGACGGTCGGCGTGATCAGCCCGAGCGGCAACGAGGTCGGCCCGTTCCTCGCGGTCGAGCAGGCGGCGCTCACGCAGGTCGTGCCGGGCCGTGACCGCACCCGGACGTTCGCCTGGTACGGGCTGGTCGGCTCGTTCGCGACCGCCGCGGGGTCGCTCGCCGGCGGGGCGGCGAGCCAGGCGTTGCAGGGGGCGGGGGCGTCGCCGCTCGCCAGCTACCGAGCGGTCGTCGCCGGCTACGCGGCGTTCGGCGGAGTGCTGGCCGCGCTGTTCGCCGGGCTCTCCCGCGGTGTCGAGGCGCCGGCCGGGGAAAGTGCCGGGCTGGCAAAGCGATTCGGCCTGCACCGCTCGCGTGGAGTGGTGGCCAGGCTGGCCGGTCTCTTCTCGCTCGACGCGTTCGCCGGCGGTTTCGTGGTGCAGAGTCTGGTCGCGTACTGGTTCCACCGCCGCTTCGGCGTCGAGCCTGCGGCGCTGGGCGGCATCTTCTTCGGCGCCAACCTCCTCGCCGGGATCTCGGCGCTCGTCGCCGTGCGGGTGGCCCGCAGGATCGGCCTCGTCAACACGATGGTCGTCACCCACCTGCCGTCCAACGTCCTCCTCTTGCTGGTGCCGCTGATGCCGACGCTGCCGCTCGCGATTGCGGTCCTGTTCCTGCGCTTCTCGATCTCGCAGATGGACGTGCCGACGCGGCAGTCGTACACGATGGCGGTCGTGAGTCCCGACGAGCGCTCGGCGGCGGCCGGCGTGACCGGGGTCGCCCGCACGACCGGTGCCGCGCTTTCGCCGGTGATCGCAGGCCCGCTGTTCGCCTCGCCCGCGCTGATGGGCGTGCCCTTCTTCCTCGCGGGCGGGCTGAAGATCGTCTACGACCTCCTGCTCTGGCGCTCGTTCCGCGCGCTCAAGCCCCCCGAAGAGCCGTAGCTCCCGCCCGCCGCGCCGCCGCCCCACTCGCTCTGATGTTTCTTCCACCGCGTGGAGGCTGCTCTGTTTGCCGGTCCCGCGGGTGGCCGGATGCGGGCCCGGGCGCCCCCGCGCCCGAGCCCGCATGCTCCTGCGCCCGCGACCGGACAGGGCGATCCGCGCCGGGGCCCCTCGCTGTTCTCCTCCCTCGCATGAGACGCTCGGTCGGAGCCATCGACACCCCGGCGCGGCTCGCCCGTCCGGGGCCCGCGGTCGCAGGAGCGAATGGCCACCCGCGGCACCGGCGGATCCACGGCACCCCCGCCCATAAGTCGGAGGTCCTGCTGGAGGACGAAGGGCCTGACACAGCCCTGAGCCAGCAGCAGGATCTCCGCCTGGCGCGGGGCTGGGTGGCCAAGACCGCCCAGCGGGCGGAGGCCGATGGCGCCGGAGCGTGCGGGTCCCGAGCGGGCGTCCCGCGGTGGGGTGTCGATGCTCCCGCCCGAGCGCAGCGAGCGGCGGGAGACAGCGAGGGGCCCCGCCGCGGGACGCCCTGCTCGGTCGCACGCGCAGGCGGGTCGGAGGGCGGCGCTCGATGCGCCGCCCGAGCGACTCGGCCGCAGCCCGCGGGGCAAAACAAAACAAGCCTCACGCAGTGAAGACGAATATCAACGCCATGGGCAGGGCCGCGACCAGGGATGAAGCATCCGCATCTTCAGAGCCGGAAGGCTAGAGGAGCGACAATCGCGCGCCGGGCGTTCGCGTGCAACGCCCTCGCTATCCGCCGAGGTGGCGCGCGACCGCACGGCCGAGGAGGCGGAGCCGGTCGGCGAACGGGAGGCGGCGGAACGTGGTGGCGACCACGCCGCGGGTGAAGAACGTCTTGCGCGAGTAGTCGATCGCGACCTCGACCATCACCGGCCGGCCGGAGCGGGCGATTGCGAGCGCACGCTCCAGCGCCGGCCGGACCTCGGAATCGCTGCCGGCGGCGGTGTACTCGCAGTTGGTCGCCTTGGCGAGCGCCTGCACGCTGTACGGGGCGATCGTGGAGCAGGGCGCGCGGTTGAGCGTCGTGCGCTGGAACTGGGCGATCTGCGCCAGCTCGCCGTCGCGGAGTACGACGGTGACCACCCCGGCGCCGTACGCGGCGGCGGTGAGCAGCTCGAGCCCGGTCATCAGGATCGCCCCGTCGCCGGCGAGCGCGACGACGTCCCGGTCGGGGTCGGCGAGCTTGGCGCCGATCGCCGCCGGGACGCTGTACCCCATGCACGAGTAGTCCACGGGTGCCAGAAACCGTCCCGGCGCGTCGAGGCGCAGGTGCTCCATGGCGAGGAACGTCCCGTTGCCCGAGTCGGCGGAAAAGATCGCGTCCGGGCCGCACACCGCCTGCAGCGCGTCGAACAGCGCCGCCGGGCCGACGCGACCGGGGGCGCCGGGCCGGCGCTGCTGCTCGCGCACGGCGCGATGGCCTTCGGCGATCGAGCGCTCGAACGCGCCGTCGCGAGCACGCGCCGGGAGCCGGCCGAGCAGCGCGGCGAGCGCGGCGCCGGCATCGGCCGCGACGGTCACGGCGGCGGGGAAATTGCGGCCGAACACGTCGGGGTTGACATCCACGTGCACGAGCGCCGGCGGCGGCGTGAAACCCCAGCTCGCGGTGCCGACCTCGGAGAAGCGGCAGCCGACCGCGAGCATCGCGTCGCACCCCTGTTCGATCTCGCGCACGAACGCCGGCGCGCTCCGCCCCAGGCCGTTCCACAGGAAGAGCGGGTGCGACTCGGGGAACACGCCTTTCCCCTGGATCGTCGTGGCGACCGGCGCACCGAGATGCTCCGCGAGCCGCACCAGTTCCCGCGCGGCGCCGCGGGCGCCGTACCCCGCGTAGACGAGGACGCGGCGGGCGCCCGCGAGGAGGGCGGCCGCGCGCTCGACAGCGTCCGCGGCGGGCGCGGTCGAAGCGGGCGGCTCCGGCTCCCACGTGTTCGCTCCGAAGTCGTGGCGGAGCAGGTAGAACTCGGCGGGCACCTCGACGACGACCGGCCCTGGCGTGCCGGCGCGGGCGAGCGCGAACGCCCGCCGCACGGTGGCGTACAGGTCGCGCGGCTCGCGCACGGGGAACACCGCCTTGGCCACCGGGCGGACCACCGCGAGCTGGTCGATCGCGTGCAGTTGATAGGCGCGGCCGGTGTCGGTGCGGATTCCGCACGCCAGCACGACGAGCGGGATGCCGTCCATGTACGCCTCGGCGATGCCGGAGAGCGCGTGCGTCATCCCCGCGCCGGGCACGAGGTTGAGGACGCCGACGCCGCTGGAGCTGCGCGCGAGGCCGTCGGCCATGAACGACGCCGCCTGCTCGTCGGTGACGAGCACCGGCGTGACGCGACCCGAGGCCGCGAGCGCGTCGTACAGCTCGATGTTGTGCGTGCCGGGAATCCCGAACGTGAGTGTTGCGCCCTCGTCCTCGAGCGCCCGCACCACGACCCGCGCGCCGGACTCGCTCATGTCGAAAGCTCGGGCAGGCGGGTGCGCACGCGCTCCGCCACGCGGTCGGCGAGCGCCATGATCGTGACGTACGGGTTGATCTCGGCGCAGGCGGGGAACAGGCTGCCGTCGGCGACGAACAGCCACGGGACCCCGTGCACCTGGCCCCATGCGTCGGTCACCGAGTCGCCGGCGCCGGTCCCCATCCGGCACCCCCCCATCAGGTGGGCGCTCGAGATCGAGACCTTGCCGAGCTTGAACGGGGCCCTGGTGATCAGCTCGTCGATCCGTCCGGCCGCATCCGCCGCGATGAAGAAGCTCGCCCCGGCCGGGGCGTGCACCCGCCGGCAGCCGGCCGCGAAGAAGATGCGCGCCGCGGCGCGCTGCGAGGCGACGAGCGCGTCCAGCACACGGTCCGTAAGCCGGTAGTCCACCACCGGCTCGCCGTCGCGGTCCACCGTGACACGGTTGCCGGGCAGCGCCGGATCCACGGCCAGTACCAGGATCATCTGCATCCGGTCCATCCGGCTCATCAGCTCGGCGTGCTCGACGCCGAACCCGATCAGGTTCTTGGCGGTGGTGAACGGGAAGTACATGCACGTCTCGAGCAGGAAGCCGCCGTCCTCGACGAAGTGGTCGCAGTAATAGCTCTTGGGGTGGCCGTGGTAGTTGCTGATCGGGCGCTCGTGCTCGCCGACGAGGATGAGCGCCGGGTGGGTCGTCAGGTAGCGTCCGAGCGCGGGCAGCCGCACCGGGAGGCGCGAGCGCAGCAGCAGGGCGGGGGAGTTGACCGCGCCGCCGGCCACCACGATCGCGCGGGCGCGGATCCGGTAACGGCCCGGCTCCCAGCTCGACGGCTCGCCGAACGACGGGTTGGCAACGGTCGCCGTGCACTCGCGCTCGCCGATCGCCTCGACCTTGCAGTTCGTCACCACCTCGACGCCGGCGGCCTCGGCGGCGGGGAGCTGCACCCGGTTGGTCCCCTGCTTGGCTGCGTTCGGGCAGCCGAGGTTGCACAGGCCCGAACCGTGGCACCCCTTGACGTTGATCGGGAACTGGACGACCCGGTACCCGAGGGTGCGGCACCCCTCGGCGAAGAGGCGGTTGTTGTCGTTGATCGCATCCGGTTCGAGGAGGTGGACGCTGTTCTCGCCGAGGTACTTCTCCGAGCGGCGGCGGAGGTCGCCGTGGTCGAGCCCGGGAACGCCCCAGCGCGCGAGCACCGCCTCGGGGAGCGTCAGCGAGGTGCCGGTGTAGACGACGGTCGAGCCGCCGTACGCGCGCCCGAACGCCAGCGTCATCGCGCGGTCGCGGGTCAGGAAGCCGCCGGAGTCGAAGTAGAGCTTGTCGGCCATCTCGGCCTCGCGGCCGGTGAACTCGCTCTCGCGCAGCTTCGGGCCCCACTCCAGCACCGCGATGTGGAGCCCTTCGCGGCACAGCGGCGCGAGCTCCTTGGCGACCGCGCCCCCGCCGGCGCCGGAGCCCACGATCACCACGTCGTACGTCTTCTCAACCATGGAGGAACTCGTTCCCGGAGAACGACGGGACGTAGCGGATCGCGCCCCACACCTCGGGTTGCCCGTAGTACCCCATGAAGACCAGCGCCCGCAGCCCCCAGAATCCGCCGCGCAGCTTGCCGAGCGGCGCGTCCATGAACCAGCGCAGCGCGGCGTCCTGCGCGGTTGGCTGGAGATGATCGAACGGGGCGCCGTAGCGTAGCGCCGGCACCCAGCGCACAACGCTCAGGAAGAGCGCGAACTGGCGCTGCAGCGAACGTGGGCGGCCGGCCAGCGCCGTCCCCACGATCGCGGCGAAGCGCTCACGCCCGGCGGCATCGAGTGCGGCGGTAGCCGGAACCACGCGCGCCGCCACGGCGAGGAAGAACGCCCACTGCCGTTCGCTGAGAGGTAACACCCGGGCATTAGAGCGCCGCTCGATCCGACGCGTCAAGACCGTCGCGGTCGCTGGGCGCCGGGCGGCCGCCGGGGCCGTTACCCCTCGCCTTCGTCCGGGGGGTACAGCTCGGGTTCCTGACCCGGGCCACCGGGCTCGAAGCAGCGGCGGCAGCGCGCCTCGTAGATGTCGGCCGCGCCGACCACGACCTGCTCCTGGGCCTGGCTGAGCCTCTGCGTGTAGGACGCCGGGGCGCCGCAGCGGGCGCAGATCGCATGCACCTTCTCGACGTCCTCCGCCACCGCCAGCAGCTCCGGCATCGGCCCGAACGGCTGCCCGCGGAAGTCCATGTCGAGGCCGGCCACGATCACCCGTTTGCCCAGGTCCGCCAGGTGCCCGGCGACGCGGACGAGGTCGACGTCGAAGAACTGCGCCTCGTCGATACCGACGACCTCGGTGCGCGGATCGACCAGGTCGAGGATCTCCGCGGCCTTGGCGACGCGCTCCGCCTCGAGCCGCCACTTGGAGTGCGACACCACCTGGCCCGCGGCGTAGCGGTCGTCGAGGCCCTGCTTGAAGACCTGGATGCGTTGGCGCGCGATGATCGCCCGGCGCAGCCGGCGGATCAGTTCCTCGGACTTCCCCGAGAACATGCTGCCGGTGATCACCTCGATCCCACCGCCCCAGGGGTTGCGTGGCTGCATGGAAGGGATATACCACGGCCCGCCGCCCACCGCCAGCGCCTCACCCCGATCTTCCGTCTGGCATCGAGGCCTCCCTGTCACTGCGAGGAATCCCACCGCAGGCGGGACGACGGAGCAGTCCCGTGGCCCGGGCAGGGCGGCGGGGCCGTGACGATTTCCTGAGCCTTACACGCCGATCCGCGGGCAGGCCGGGGCGAGCGGGCAGCCGTCGCAGGCCGGCTTGCGGGCGTGGCAGACGCGGCGTCCGTGGAGGATGAGGCGGTGCCCGAGCGCGACCCAGCCCGAGGCGGGGAACAGCGCCATGAGGTCGCGCTCGATCTTCTCGGGATCGTCCTCGGCGGTCAGGCCGAGCCGCCGCGCCAGCCGGGCGACGTGCGTGTCCACGACGATGCCGGTGGCGATGCCGAACGCGGTGCCCAGAACGACGTTGGCGGTCTTGCGCCCGACACCGGGCAGCTCTCGTGAGGGCGTCCATCGCGGGAGGGATTTCGCCGCCGTGACTCTCGACCACCGCCTGCGCCATCCCGAGCAACGACTTGGCCTTGTTGCGGAAGAAGCCGGTGGAACGGACCAGCGCCTCGAGCTCTTCGGGCGCTGCGGCGGCGAGGGCGCGGGCGTCGGGGAAGCGCGCGAACAGCGCCGGCGTCACCATGTTGACCCGCGCGTCGGTACACTGCGCGGAGAGGATCGTCGCCACCAGCAGCTGGAACGGGTCGGCGAAGTCGAGCTCGCACGCCGCGTCCGGATAGGCGGCAGCGAGCGCCGCCTCGATCGCCGCGGCACGCGCGGCGGCCGCAGGGCGGCGGGCCGGACCTCGGCTCACGGCACGGCGTCCTTCGGCGCCGGTGCGGCCGGGAAGACGCGGTTCTGGCCGGCGCTCACGAGGCCGCCGGAGATCACCATGCGGATCGCCTCCTCCACCGACATGTCCGTGGCCCTGACCGCGGTCGCCGGGTAGACGAGAAAGAAGCCGGTCGTCGGGTTGGGCGTCGTCGGCATGAACACCGCGATCGTGCGCCGCGGCCCGGCGGGGGTCGTCTCCTCGAACTCCGTGGTGACGAACGCGACCGCCCACACGCCCTCGTTGGGGAACGGCACCAACACGACGCGACGGAAGCTCTTGGCGCGGTTCCCGGCGAACGCCCGCGTCACCTCACGGGTGCCGGTGTAAACCGCACGCAGCACGGGAATGCGCGCGAACAGCTTCTCGGCGAACTGTATGACGCGGCGGCCGATCACATTGTGGGCGAGGACCCCGAGCAGGAACACGCCGACGATGAACACCGCCGCCCCGAAACCGGGTATCGGCCGGTCGAAGAGCCGGCGGCTGATCGGGTCGGCCCAGCGGTCGATCAGGTCGAACAGGAAGCGGCCGAAGAACAACGTCACGACGAGGGGGAACGACACGAGCAGGCCGGTGACGAAGCGGGCGCGGAAGTACCCGAAGAAGGTCAGCCTCTTGCCGGCCTCCTGGACGCCGAGTGGCAACCCCATCGGCCCGGAATCCGTCGTCGGGGTCTTGTCCATCGCAGTGCCATTGTAGCGGCGTCCGTGTTCCCCGGCGCCGCTGGGGCCGTTGCGGCAGGGACGAAACGGCCCGCAGCGCGGGGCCGCGGGCCGCTGGATTCCAGGAGGCTCGGGTCTACGACTGCGGCGCGGCGCCACTCTTCGCGTACGGGCACTTGCCGGTCATGGCCTTGCCCTTGGCGCCGTTCATTCCGGCCCGGTGCGGGCACGCCTTCTCCCACATCGTCGCCGCGTGCTCCTGCAGCGCCTTCACCGTGGCGGCGTCGGTTGCGGTTGCCGTGATCACCACGCCGGTGTCGGTCTTCTCGACCGTGCGGGTCACGCCCTTGGCCTGCATCGGGCAGTCCTTGGCGCAGCCCGGCTTCGGGCAGGTGGCGGTCTCGTCCTTGATCTGCGCCGCCACCTTGGGGTCGGTGGAGGTGATCGTGATCTTGACGCCGTTGTCGAGGTTGGTGACGGTGTGCTGCGCGCCGGCGGCCTTCAGGCAGCATCCGGCGGCCTGGGCCGGGGCGTCTGCGGCCATCACGGGGGCAGCCAGGACGGCGGCCAGGGCCAGCAACAGGAAGGTGTGCTTCATTCGTGTCTCCTTACGGTCGTCCGTGTTGCGGTTGGTGGTCGCTCCGTCCTCGACAACCCCGCGGGCCGCAGGGCGATGAGTGAACAGGGGTGGAGGTGACGGGCGGAGTCGAACCGCCGAATGAGGGCTTTGCAGGCCCCTGCCTTACCACTTGGCTACGTCACCGCGCCGGGAAGTCTAGCGGCAGGTTGGGGATGGTGTCAACGATTCTCTAGCGGTTGACCGCACGCATCGCGGTCTCCGGGTAGCGGGCGCCGGCCGTTGCGCCCCTCGGCGCCGCGGCGTCGAGCTCGGCGAGGATCGCCGGCGTGAGCGTGATCGCCGTGGCGGCCGCGTTCTCCTCGAGGTAGCGGACGCGTTTGGTCCCCGGGATCGGGACGACGTCGGGCCCCTGCGCCAGCAGCCAGGCGAGCGCGAGCTGGCCCGGGGTGACGCCGAGCCGGAACGCGATCGCCTCGACCCGCACCGCCAGCTCGCGGTTCTTCGCGAAGTTCGCGGGCTCGAAGCGGGGGGAGTTCTTGCGGAAGTCGCCCTCGGGGAGGTCGCCGGGCGAGCGGAAGCGGCCGGTCAGGAACCCGCGCCCGAGCGGGCTGTAGGGGACGAAGCCGATGCCCAGCGCCCGCACCGCCGGCAAGATCTCGTCCTCGACGTCGCGCGTCCACAGCGAGTACTCGGTCTGCAGCGCCGTGATCGGGTGCGTCGCGTGGGCGCGGCGGATCGTCGCCGGCGCCGCCTCCGACAGCCCGAGGAACCGCACCTTGCCGGCGCGCACGAGGTCGGCCATCGCGCCGACCGTCTCCTCGATCGGTACGGCCGGGTCCACGCGGTGCTGGTAGTAGAGGTCGATGACGTCCACGCCGAGGCGCTCGAGCGACGCGTCGCACGCCGCGCGCACGTACTCGGGCCTGCCGTTGACGCCGATCCAGGTCCCGTCCGGGCGTCGCTCGTTGCCGAACTTGGTGGCCAGCACGACCCCGTCGCGGCGCCCCTTGATCGCGCGACCGACGAGGCGCTCGTTGGTGAACGGGCCGTACATGTCGGCGGTGTCGAGGAACGTCACGCCGAGGTCCAGCGCGCGGTGGATCGTGGCGATCGCCTCGCCCTCGTCCGCGGTCCCGTAGAACTCGCTCATCCCCATGCAGCCGAGTCCGATCGTCGAAACCGCCAAACCCTGCGTCCCAAGCGTCCTCGCGTCCATGCCGTCCTCCCAGGTTGCGGTGGCGCAGCCATGCGCGGCATACCTGCCCGGACGATACCGCCAAGCCGGGCCCGCTGCGACCGCTGTTCCGGTCAAGGCGAGGGACGTCCCTGCCATTCCCGGCCGCCCGGGGAAGGGGCCGCCGGCGGCGAGCCGCCTGCTACCCTGCGGCGGTGCCCGACGTCGACGCTGCCGCGCACCGGGAGACGGAACGCACTCGCCGCCTGTTCAACCGGGCGGTGCCGCTGTTCCTGGTCATCGAGCGCTGGCTCGAGCCGCAGTACCGCGCTGCGCTGGACGCCCTGGACCTTCCCCCTGAGCCTCTCCGCCCTCGACCTCGGCACCGGCACCGGCAGCCTCGCCAGGATCCTGGTGGAGCGCGGGCATACCGTCACCGGCATCGACGTCGCCGAGCGGCTGCTGCGGCGGGCGGCGCGCCGGGTCCCGGCGGCGCGCTTCCGCCGCATGGACGTCGCCGACCTCGGGGCCGTGGCGGACGCGTCGTTCGACCTGGTCTCCCTCGGCTACGTGTTGCACGGCCTCTCTCCCGAGTTCCGGCGCCTGACCCTGGAAAACGCCGCCCGCATCGCCGCGCAGGCGGTGCTGATCTTCGACTACGCCGCGCCCGGACCGTGGTATGTGCGCCTCGTCGAGCACCTCGAGGGACCGCACTACCCCGGCTTCGTGCGCGCGCCGATCGAGGACGCGCTGGCAGGCCTCGGCCTCACGCTGGCGCGCACCGTCCCGATCTCGCCCGCCTCCGCATGCTGGCTGTTCGCGCGCGAGGACTGCACGTTCTAGCGGCTCAGTGCGCGCCGGTCGGCGTCTTCCCGGTCTCGCCGGAGAGCAGGAAGATGAACGGGACGAAGAGCACGAACGCCATCGTCAGCATCCAGAACACGTCCACGTACGCCTTGACGACCGCCTGCTGCTGCATCTGGCCGTACATGATCTGCAGCGAGAGCGCTTGGGTCGTGGTCGGGTCGAGCCCCGCCGTCGGGAACAGGCCGTGGGCGGTGGCGGCGAGGCGTTGCTGGACGAGCGGGCTGAACCCCGTGACGTGGTCGGCGAGTTGCGCCTGGTGGACCTGGGCGTGGCGGGCGAGCACGGTCGCCGACATCGCGATCCCGACCGACCCGCCCTCGTTGCGGAAAAGGTTGAACAGCCCGGTCGCGTTGCCGATCTGCTCCGGCGGCAGGTGCGAGAACGCCGCCGTCGAGATCGGCACGAACAGGAACCCGAGGCCGAACCCCTGCAGCAGGCGGGAGAACGTCAGGTACGCGAAGCCGACGTTCAGGTCCACGGACTGCAACAGCCAGATCGCCACGATGTTGAACGCCGCGCCGATGAGCACGAGGATCCGGGTGTCGACCTTGCCGATCAGGGCGCCCACGAGCCCCATCGCGAACAGGGACGCGATCCCGCCCGGCGAGATCACGAGCCCGGCCCAGGTTGCGGTGTAGTGCAGCATCGTCTGGGCGAAGAGCGGCAGCATCGTGAACGAGCCGAACAGGCCGAACCCGAGCAGGAACATGAGCACGGTGGCGGAGGCGAACGAGCGGTTCTTGAAGATGCGCAGGTTCACGAGCGGCCGCTCGGCCGTAAAGGAGCGCCAGATGAAGAGCGCGATTCCGGCCACGGCGGCGAGCGCGAAGATCTTGATGAAGTTGCTGTTGAACCAGTCGTACCGCTGGCCGCGGTTGAGCGTCACCTCGAGGCTGCCGAGCCCGAGGCAGATGAACACGAAGCTGAGGAAGTCCACCCGTCCCTCGGGGCGCTTGAGGTACGGCGGGTCGGTGATGAACATCATGCCGAGAGCGATCCCCAGGATCCCAACCGGGATGTTGATGTAGAACACCCAGGGCCACCCCCAGTTGTCCGTGATCCAGCCGCCCAGCGTGGGGCCGATGATCGGGCCGAACACCACGCCGACTCCGAACAGCGCCATCGCCTTGCCGCGCTCCTCGCGTGGGAAAGCGTCGAGCAGGATCGCCTGCGACATCGGGACCATGGCGCCGCCGGCGAACCCCTGCAGCACCCGCATCACGATCAGGAACGTCAGGGTGGGCGCCGCGCCTGAGCCCAGCGAAGCGAGCGTGAACAGCGTCAGGCACGAGAGGTAGAAGCGCTTCCTGCCGAAATAGTTGGCGATCCACCCCGTGATCGGCAGGATGACCGCATTGGCGACCAGGTACGAGGTGATGACCCAGGTGATCTCGTCGACGCCGGCCGAGAACGTCCCCTGCATGTGGGGCAACGAGACGTTGGCGACGGACGTGTCCACCACCTCCATCAGGGTCCCGAGCATGGAGGTGAACGCCATCAGGTACTTGTTCGAGGGAGGTTTGGTGGCCATCGTTCTCTTGCAGGACTTCAGCGCGGGCCCGACTGGGCCGCCTCGGGCGAGGCCGTCACGGCGTGCGGCTCGCCCAGGGTGTCCACCACCAGATGGACCGACAGCCCGAGGCGCAACGATCGGTCGGCGTTGGCGGCGGGGTCGATCGCGATGCGCACCGGCAGGCGCTGGACGATCTTGACCCAGTTGCCGGTGGCGTTCTCGGGCGGCAGCAGCGAGAACGCGGCCCCGGTGCCGGCGGAGAGGCTCTCGACCCAGCCGTGGTACTCGCGGGCGGGGTTGACGTCGGTGTGGAACGTCGCCGGCAGCCCGATGCGGATCCGGCGCAGGTCGGTCTCCTTGAAGTTGGCTTCGACCCAGATGTGGCCGCCCTGGAGCGGGACGACCGCGCACAGCGGCTGGCCGGGCGCCACCACCTGGCCGGGCTGGCCGCTCTTCCGGCTCACCACGCCGTCGATCGGCGAGACGACGGTACAGTGCGAGCGCGTCAGCTCGGCGCTGGCGAGGCGGGTCTCCTGGACCTTGATACGCTGCTCGGCCACGACCAGGTTGGCCTCGACCGCGGCGAGCGCCTTGCTGGAGGCCACACCATCGGCGGCTGCCACCTGCTCGGCCGTGACCGTGTCGTCGTAGCGCTGCTTGGGGACCGAGTTGCGCTGGTACAGCTCGGAGAAGCGCTGCAGGTTGAGGCGGGCGAGGGCGAGCCGGCTCGCGTCGGCATCGGCTTTCGCCTTGGCCTGCGCGATCTGCGCGCGGTTGGTCGCGAGCGCCGATTGCGCCTCCTCGAGCGCCGCGCTCGCCTGCTTTACCTGGGCGTCGTAGTCGCGCGGGTCGATGGTCGCGATGACCTGACCCTTTTCCACTTGCTGGTTCTCGGTGACCTGGACCGTGAGCAACCTCCCGGGGATGAGCGAGGAGATCGAGAACACGTCGCCGCTCAAGTAGGCGTCTTCGGTGCTGGGATGGACCTTGGCGTTCTGCCAGTAGCGGTAGCCGAATACGGCGGCCACCGCCAGCGCCAGCACGATCACCGCGAGGCTGATCCATTTCTTCATGTCACTGCTCCTGTCCTGCGCTCCCCACGGCCGCGAAGAACGTCGGGAGATCCTCCCCGGCGACGGCGAGCACCGCGCCCTGCGTGAGGTACGCGTCGTAATGCTGGTTGACGAGGGCGAAGCGGCTGTCCGCCAACAGCGACTCGGCGTCGAGCACCTCGGTGGTCCTGACGAGGCCTGCCTTGTACTGGTCCTCCTCGATCCGCAGGTTCTCCTCCGCCGCCTTGACGTTGGTCTCGGCGGTGGCGGCTTGGCGGAGCGCTTGGTCGTACCCCCGGAACGCCTGCTCGACCTCGATTTCGAGCCGGCGCTGGAGGTCGGCGATCTCCTGCCGCGTTCGCGCGGCGGCGAACTCGGCCTCGCTGACCCCGGCCTTCCTGGCGCCGCCGTCGTAGGCCTGCCAGGAGAAGCCGAGGAACAGAAAGTTGGCGTTCGGGTAGACCAGGTACTTATCCTGCTGGTAGGTGTGCGAGGCCTGCGCGAAGACGGTCGGGGCGCTGTCGGCGCGGCGCAGCGCGACGACGTCCTCCTGCGCCTTCAGGCGGGCGCGCAGCGCGAGGAGCCGGTGGTTGGCGTCCGCCGCGCGCCGTTTGAGCTCCGCGACGCCCACCCCCAGCGGCGGCGGCGACGGCAGCGACTGCGGCAGCGCCAGGGGATCGGTCGGGTTGCGGCCCATGACGCGGTTGAGCCCCTGCAGCGCCACCGCCTCGCCGTCGTTCACCTGACTGACCTGGTCGTCGACCACGCGGAGGCGCACCTCGGTGGCGAGCAGGTCGTTGCGCGCCACGACCCCCTGGTCGAACAGGTCCTGGACCTCCCGCAGGTGGTCCTGCAGGCTCGCAATCCGCTGTGCGAGCACGCGCCGTTGCGCTTTGAAGACGAGCACCCTTATGTAGGCGTGCAGCCCGCCGAGCTGGGAGGCGAGGACGCTCGCCTCGCCCTGCGCCATCGCGGCCTGTTCCCCAGCGCGCGAGCTGGCGAGGGCCGAGGCGCGGCGCCCGCCGTCCCACAGGAGCTGCGTCGCGTCGATCTCGCCGGTGAGGAAGTTCCTCTCGGTGGAGGGGGCCGCCAGCGTCCCGAACCTGGCGACGATCTCGTGGTCGCGGAGCTCGTAGCCTGCGGACACCGAGACCGATGGGCGGTACGCGGCCTCGGCCCGCGCCGTGGCGGTGCGGGCTGTGTCGACGTCAAGGGTTGCCGTCACGGCCGCTGTCGAGCGCGCGGCGACCTCGCGCAGCGCCCCGGCAAGCGTGAGCGTGGGAGGTTGCGCGGTCGCCGGCGGCCGTTGCGCGCCGGCGGCCGCCGCGAGGCAGCCTGCGGCCAGGGCGGCGCTGAGCCGCCGGGCTCGGTTCGGGCTTCGCGTTGTGCCTGATTCGTTTCGGTTCGAGCACGGCATCTCGTCGTCTCCTCGGTGCCGGTCAACCGCGCCGGCGGTCAGAGTCTTCCAGTCGCAAGAGAAAGGGTACCAGCACCTGAGATCGCAGAGTTGGGGCAAGTCGCAATCGCGGGTTCCAACCTCAGGCGACCGGCTGCGTGAGAGCGGGTCGGTTGCGCGTCAAGTGGCTGGCCACGAGCGTGGTGACGATCTCGGTGGCGACATCGAAGCCGGCGGCGCTGGTATCGACGCAGAGGTCGAATGCGCAGGCGTCGGTCCAGCAGGCGCCGGTCACGGCGCGGACGAACTGCGCCCTGCGGCGGTCCGACGTCTCGATCATCGCCGCCGCCTCGTCCGGGGTCGCCAGGCCGAACCTCTCCATGACGTGGCGGATCCGCCAGGCCAGGCGCGCATGGAGCATGACGTTGGTCACCCCTTGGCGTCCCGCCAGCACGTGGAAACCGGCCCGGCCGACGATCACCGCGTCGCAGCTGCCGGCGATCTCGCGGATGATCGTGCTCTCGATCTCGAACAGGCGCGTGGCGGACACGCTCGGCCGGACGGGGGGAGCGAGCGCGGTGTCCGGGGCGCCCATCGCCAGCGACTCGAGCACCCGCTGCCAGAAACCCGGGGACCTCTCCTCGACCGGGGCGAGGTCGCCTTCGAGCAGGCCGGCCGCCTTCGCGGCGCGCTCGAGGATCTCGCCGTCGGCGTACCGCATCCCCAGCCGCTTCGCGACCGCCTGGCCGATGACGGCGCCGCCGCACCCGAGTTGCCGCGAGATCGTGAGGACCGTGGTCGCTTCCTTGTCCATGACCGCCTCCAGTCGCCCAGCATTCATATCGTACCGCCGGACGCGGGCCGTGGCGCCGCCGGCGTCGGTTCCTTTCAACCGCTTGAGGCCTTCTTGTTTTGCCCCGCGGGCTGCGGCCGAGTCGCTCGGGCGGCGCATCGAGCGCCGCCCTCGGACCGCCTGCGCGTGCGACCGAGCAGGCCAGATCGGCGGGCGGAGCCTCGCCGTTCCCCTCCCTCGCATGAAGCGCTCGGTCGGGGCCGGCGCTTCCACCCGCCGCTCTGGCCGCTCGGGACCCGCACGCTCCGGCGCTATCGGCCTTCGCCCGCTGGGCGGTCTTGGCCACCTGCCCCCGCGCGGAGAGGATGTCCGGTTGTGAGTTCTAGGTTTCGGCAGGACTCTCGGCGTGCAGCATGACCTCCGACATGTGGGTGGGGGTGTCTTCAAATCCGCCGGTGCCGCGGGTGGCCATCTTGCTCCTGCGCCCGCGGATCGCCCGGTCCGGTCGCGGGCGCAGGAGCATGCGGGCTCGGGCGCGGGGGCGCCCGGGCCCGCATCCGGCCACCCGCGGGACCGGCAAAGAAGCGGCGGAGGGCGATTCACTCGCTTACGACGTGCGGGACCGAGAAGGCGAGTCCCGCCTGCGGCGGGACGAGCGGGGGGCTCGGGGGGTCTAGAGCGCGCGGGCGGGAGGGGGAGTGCGCGCGGGACCCCCCGCACATATAGCTCGGGGGGCACTTTTGCGGCGGGGGAAAGGGTCGGGGGGCCGCAAAGCCCCCCGACAAGATGGAGCGGGAAACGGGATTTGAACCCGCGACTTCGACCTTGGCAAGGTCGCACTCTACCACTGAGTTATTCCCGCTCAGCTCAGCGCCCGCTCGCGCGGGTGGAGGAGAAAAATACCAGCGTCCGCCGGGACCGTCAAGAGCAGTCCCGCCACGGCGCGAGGGTCAGAGGCCCACGGTCACCGCCGTAGGCCGGACCGGGAATGCGGCGAACCCTAGGGTTTCGCCTCACGGACCCCGGACCCCGGACCCCGGACCCCGGACCACGGACCACGGACCACGGACCGCGGACCCCGGTCTCTAAGCCACCCGGTGCCTGAGCACGCCGATCCCCGCGATCTCCACCTCGACCTCGTCGCCAGCGACGAGCGGGCCCACCCCTGGCGGGGTGCCGGTGGTGACGAGGTCGCCGGGGAGGAGCGTCATGATGTGCGAGATGAACGCGATCACCTCGGCGACCGGGAAGATCATGTCGGCGGTGGTCCCCTTCTGGCGGCGCACGCCGTTGACCCGGAGCTCGAGGTCGAGCGCCTGCGGGTCGGCGATCCCGGTCTCGAGCCAGGGGCCGACGGGGCAGAAGGTGTCGAACCCCTTGGCCCGGGCGTACAGCTTCTCCCGGTGCTGGATGTCCCGCGCGGTGACGTCGTCGAGGCAGGTATAGCCGAGCACGTGCTCGAGCGCCTGGCCTGCGTTGACTTTCGTGGCGGCCTTCCCGATCACCAGGGCCAGCTCCCCCTCGTGCTCGACCCGCTGCGACTGCCGCGGCACCACTACGGTCCCCCCCGGAGCCAGGAGCGCCGAGGGGGCCTTGAGGAAGATCAGCGGCTCCGCGGGCAGTTCCTTGCCCATCTCGGCGGCGTGGGCGCGGTAGTTGAGGCCAACCGCGACGATCTTCGTCGGCTCGCACGGGGGCAGCAGCCTCGCCGTTGCGAGCGGCAGCGCGCCGCCGAGCTTGCGGACACCCTCCCACGGCGGCGCGGCCAGCGGCGTCACCAACTCCCCCTCGATCAGCCCCCACCGCGGGACGCCCGCCACCTCGATCCGACAGAGCCTCATGTCAACTCTCCTTTCCGGCGCCGCTGGCGCAGAACATCGATTCGAAATGCTCAAGGTGGTCCCGGATGCCGAGCACGACCAGCACGTCACCGTCGTTGAGCGCGAGGTTGGGCTCCGGGTTGGGGAACAGCGTTTCCCCGCGCTGCACGGCGACGACACCGACGCCGCAGCGCCGGCGCAGATCGGCCTCCGCCAGCGTGGACCCCACCAGCGCGCTGGAGGCGGCGATCCTGACCTGCTCGAGCTCGAGGCCGGGCACCTTTCCTGCGCCGAGCGAGAAGTCGAGGAAGTCCACCACCGTTGGCTTGACCACGAGCTGGGCGAGGCGCGCGCCGCCGTGCTGGTACGGGTTGACCACGCGGTTGGCCCCGGCGCGCTGCAACCTGGTCTCGGCGCCCTCCTCGCCGGCGCGCGCGACGATGAACAGGTCGGGGTTGAGCGAACGGGCGGTGAGCACGGTGTAGACGTTGTGTGCGTCGTCGTTGAGACACGCCACCAGGCCGCGGGCGCGCTCGATCCCGGCCGCGCGCAGCGACTCCTCGCTGCTCGCGTCGCCCGCCACGACCGGGATGCCCTGGTCCTTGAGCTGCTGGACCTTCTCCGCCTTCGCCTCGATCACGACGACGGTGCGGCCGGCGCGGCGCAGCTCCTCGACCACCGCGTGGCCCATGCGACCCCAACCGCACACGATCTCATGGCCGGAAAGGTTCTCGATCATCCGCGACCTCCGCACCTGTCCGAATACCTCGCGCAGCTCGCCCTCGATCACCGAGCGGCCGATCTCGGTCGCGGCCAGGAGGATGAGGCCGAGGCCGCCGAACAACAGCGCGACGGTGAGAACCTGGCCGGCGCGCGAGAGCGTGGAGATCGAGTTGAACCCCACGGTCGTGAGCGCCAGCACGGTCATGTAAAAGGCATCCCACCACGGGACGCCTTCGGTCAGCCGGTACCCGAACGTCCCGGCAACGAAGACGCCGGCCAGCACCACGGCCGAGCGCGCGAGACGCGTGCGCATCGCCACACTCTAGCGGAAACCACACCGCGTTTGGCACCCCGAGCGGCCCTGCGGCGGGCGACCTCAACCCATTTTGCGGGGGAAGCCGGGGGAGGCCGCGATGGCTTGGATCTGGGCGAGGTGCCGGCGCTCGTGGGCGCCGGCGATATCGATCCACTGGTAGAGGTTGAGCTCGAACCCGAGCGGGTGAGGAAAACGGAGTGCCCCGAGATCGAGGCCCGCCAGCGCGGGGATCGTCGCCTCCACGGCGGCGTGGCTCTCGGCCAGCTCCTGGCACAGCGCCCCGATCGGGAGCCCATGGGCGGGTGTCACGCGGTCGGGGTTCTTCACCGGCCCGGAGGCGCCGATCTCGGCGATCGAGCGCATCCGCGGCCACGAACGCCGGCTCTGCGGCCCGGCCGCGAGGCCCGCGCGCCGGCCCTGCTGGATCAGCTTCCTGGCGACGATCGCGAAGGTCCGGTTGGCGAGGACGACGTGGTGCAGCACCTCGCCCACCGACCAGCGCTCCGGCGCGGGCTTCCAGTCCGCCTCGGTCTGGCTCATCGGCGCCACCGCCGCCGTCAGCGCGTCGAGGTCGGCGGCGAGCCGCGCCCGCAGCTCCTCGAGCTCGGGTTCCAGGTTGCCTTGCGCGCCGCGTCCCGGATCGAGATCCTGCGACCCAGTCACGAGGTGATTATACGCCGGCCGCAACGGCGCCGCGGCTACGTCGAGAGGAACTCGACGACCTCGTTGAGCAGCGCGCCGCCGCCCTCGGCGAGGACCGAGTGGGCGGCGCCGGGGACCTCGCGGTAGCGCGCTTCGGGGATCGCGGCGGCCAGCTCGCGGGTCGCGGCGGCCGCGACGAGCGGGTCATGCTCGCCCGCCAGCACCAGGGCCGGGCAAGCGACCGCGGCGAGCTCGGCGCGCATGTCCCAGCCGGCCTGCAGGGCCTCGAGCTGCTGCAGCGCGCCGGGACGGTCGTCGGGGTCGAGCGTCCACAGCTTCGCGGCCTGGTCCACGAAGGAGGGGTACTTGTCCGCGAACGCGCTGGCGAACGCGAACGCCATGAACGCCTCGGCGGCCTCGGCCGGGTCCAGGCGCGTGAAGGCGATCTCGAAGAAGCGCATGACGCGGCGGTGGGACGGCGTCAGGCGGGCGGCACACGAGGCGGCGACCAGCCGGTGCACCGCGGCAGGGCGGCGCACGGCGAGCTGGCAGGCGACAAGGCCGCCCATCGAGACGCCGACCACCCCGGCGGCGGCGAAGCCCGCGTCGGCGATCACCGCCGCGGCGTCTTCGGCGGCGCCGGCGAGGGTGAACGTCTCGCCGCCGCGCGAGCCGCCGACGCCGCGGTTGTCGGGGGCGAGCACGGTGAACCGGTCGGCGAGCAGCCGGGGCAGCTCGCCCCACAACCGGGCGCGCGATCCGAGGCCGGCGAGCAGGAGCAACGGCGGGCCGGCGCCCCAGCGCTCGTAGGCGATCGGGCCCCGTGGGCCGGCGATCGTCGCATGCTGCGGGCCGGGACGGACCGCACCGGCGCGGAGTGACCGCGCTCAGGACCCATACCGCACGCCCGTCACAGCAGGGCGGCCAACTTCTCCTTGAGGACCTTCTTGTCCACCGCGCCGATGACGCGGTCCACCATCTTGCCGCCCTTGAAGAACAGCAAGGTCGGGATCGACTGGATGCCGAACTTGATCGCGGTCTGCCGGCTCGAGTCCACATCCACCTTGGCGACGATGACCTTGCCGGCGAACTCCTCGGCAAGGGCCTCGACGTGCGGGGCGATGATGCGGCACGGCCCGCACCAGGTGGCCCAGAAATCCACCATCGCGGGCTTGTCGGCGTTGACGACGGTGGCTTCGAACGTGGCGTCGGTGACCTGCGTGACGTTCCCAGACATTGCAGCCTTCCTCTCTCTCGGGGACGTGTCGGCTTCGTCCCCGAGCTCGCGTGCTTGCAAGCGCGGCCGCGGTTGCGCAAATTCCGACCCCGCGCGTTGGCGGGTGGCGCCGCGGGGCGCCCCCGGAACCTCCGGAGCAGGTATTGTAGGCAGGACGGGACGGGGGTGGCAACCGTGCGCACGCGGCGGCAGAGGCTCGGGCAGCACTTCCTGCGCGACGCGGCGACTGCGCACGCGATCGCGGCGGCGCTCGATGGGGAGCCGGCGCGGGTGCTGGAGATCGGACCGGGGCGCGGCGCGCTGACCGGTCCGCTCCTCGAGCGCTTCGGCCGCGTGCGCGCCGTCGAGCTGGACGGCGCCCTCGCCGCGGGGCTCGCGAGGCGCCTGAGCGACCCCCCCGGCCTCGAGGTCCGCCACGCCGACGCGCTCGCCGACGACCTCGAAGCCCTCGCGGAAGGTGGGCCCTGGCAGGTGGCCGCGAACCTCCCCTACAGCGTCGGCACGGCGATCGTGCGCCGCCTGCTTCCCCGCCGCGACCTGTTCGCGGTGCTCGTCGTGATGGTGCAGCTCGAGGTCGCGGAGCGCATGGTGGCGCCGCCGGGCGGGAGGAACCGCGGAATGCTGACGCTCGAGACCGAGGCCTACGGCTTGGCCGAGATGCTGTTCAGCGTCCCGCCGGGACGTTTTGCCCCGCCGCCGAAGGTGAACTCGGCCGTGGTCCGGATCGTGCTCCGGCCGGACCCGGCCCCGGCGTCGGCGGTCGCGGCGCGCCCTGGCGCTTGCGTCGCTCGCGTTCGCCCAGCGGCGGAAGAAGATCGCCAACCCGCTGGCCGCGGCCGCCGGACCGGCCGAACTCGCGGCTGCGTGGCCGGCCGCCGGAGTCGATCCGGGCGCGCGGCCGCAGGAGCTGACGTGGGACGCCTGGCTCGCCCTGGGACGGGCCATCCCCGAGGCAGGCGGCGCGGCGCGACACGGCGAGGGCAGGGCCTGATGGCGAAGCTGGTGGCGCTCGGCGGGCTCGGCGAGTTCGGCGCCAACTCGCTGCTCGTCGAGGACGAAGGCGGCTCGCGGGTGCTCGTGGACGCCGGCGCGGCGTTCTCGGACCTCGCGGCGTTCGGCGTCGGCTACGAGGTCCCGGACTTCGGGGCGCTCGGCGGGGAGACGCCGGCGGCGGTGGTCCTGACGCACGCGCACGACGACCACGTCAAAGGGATCGCGTTCCTGCGCGAGGCGTATCCCGCGATCGAGGTGGCGGCGAGCCGCACGACGCTGGTATGGGCGCGCCGCGCCGTCGGCAATGGGACGGCAATCGTGACGCGCGAGCTGCAGCCGGGGAGCGCCGTGGCGGCGGGCGCGTTCACGGTCCACGCCCTGCCGGTCTCGCACTCGATCCCCGGGACGGTCGCGCTGCGCCTCGAAGGGGCCGACGGCGCCCTTGTGCTCGCGACCGACCTGCGGCTCGCCCCGTCGGCCCTCGAGGAGACGACGTCGCAGGAGGCGCTCGCGGCCTGGGGGGACGCCGGCACCGACGTGCTGCTCCTCGACTCGACCAACGCGCTGGTCGAGACCGAGCCGCCCTCGGAGGCGACCGTCGCCGAGGCGATCGAGGAGCAGGTGCGCAAGGTGCGGGGGGCGGTGATCGCGGTTTCGTTCGCCTCGCAGCTCGGGCGCTTCCGCCAGCTCGCCCGCGCCGCCGCCCGGACCGGGCGGCTGGTCGTGCCGGTCGGGCGGGGCCTCGTCGAGTCGCTCGAGGTCCAGAGTCGCCTGGGCGGGCTGGGGCTTCCCCTGGGCCTGGTGCGCCCGGCGCGGGAGCTGCCGTCCCTGCCGCGCGACCGGGTCGTCGTGATCGCGACGGGCTCCCAGGGGGAGCCGGGCTCGGCGTTCTCGCGCCTCGCCGTGGACCTCCTCCCCGGCCTGCGCCTGCGCCCCGGCGACACCGTGCTGCACGCAGCCCGCGTCATACCGGGGAACGAGCGCCGCCTCGCGCTCCTCTTCGACCACTGCGTCCGGCGCGGGGCGCGGGTGGTGACCGCCGCCGAGGCGCCGATCCACGCCTCGGGCCACCCGCACCGGGCCGAGCTGGAGCGCCTGCTCGACCTCGTGCGGCCGAGCCGCGTGATCCCCGTGCACGGCCGCCGCCGCCACCTCGAGGCCGTGGCCGAACTGGCGCGGGCCCGAGGGATCGCGACCCTGGTCGTGGAGAACGGCGAGGAGGTGGCGTGGGGGCGCGCGGGCGCGACCGTCACCGGCGAGCTGCGCCAGGTTGGGCGCATCCTCCTCGACGACGTCGGCGAGGAGGTCCTCGACCCGGCGGTCTTGCGGCACCGGCGCTCGCTGGCGCGCGAGGGGCTGGTGGTGGCGGTGCTGCCGTGCTCGCGCGCCGGGCAAGACGGGTTCGGCGAGGTGCAGATCCATGTCTCCGGGATGCCGGCGCGCGCCGGCCTCGTGGACCACCTCGCGGCGGGGCTCGCCGGGGAGATCGGGCGGGCCGGGATCCTGGCGCGCCGCGACCCGGAGTGGCTGCGCAGTACAATGACGCGGTGGCTTCGAACTGAGGTGCGGAGGCGTACGCGCCGCCGGCCGGTGGTTGTCGCGCTGGTCGTGGAGCTCTAGATGACCTTGTGGGAAGCGGTCGTGCTTGGCGTGGTGCAGGGGCTCACCGAGTTCCTGCCGATCTCGTCGCGCGGCCACCTCGCGCTCGTGCAGTCGCTCATGCCCGGGTTCTCGCAACCCGGGCTCGTCTTCGACGTCGCGCTCCACCTGGGCACGGTGCTCGCGATCGTGACGCTGGAGTGGCGCCGGCTGATGGAGGTCGCGCGCCATCGCTACCTGGTGCGCCTGGGCGCACAGCTGGTGCTCGCGATGGCGATGACGTCGGCGCTGGCGCTGCCGCTCCGGCACTGGGCGGAGGACTCGATCCGCTACCCGTTGCTGATCGCCGCCGGGTTCGCGGTGACCGCACTGTTCCTCATCGCCGTGCGCAACGCGGCCGGCCGGATCGAGGGGCCGGGGATGACCTGGTGGGCCTCGGCGGTGGTGGGGTTCGCGCAGGGTGTGGTCGTGCTGCTGCCGGGGATGTCGCGCTCCGGGACGACGATCTGCACCGGGCTGGCGTGCGGCCTCGAACGGCGCTGGGCCGCCGACTTCTCGTTCCTGCTGTCGGTTCCCGCGATCCTGGGGGCCGCCGCGGTCGAGGGGTGGATGCACAGGACGGAGATTGCGGCGGCGCGTGGCTTCGCTGGGCCGGCCGTCGTGGGCGCGCTGACCGCCGCCGTGGTCGGGTTCGCCTGTCTGTTGTTGGTGCGTTCCCTCGTAGAGCGTGGGCGGTTGTACCTATTTGCCTGGTACCTGCTGCCGCTCGCGGCGCTGACCGTGGTGCTCGCCAAGATGGGCGTCTGGTGATGGCGCGTAGCCGGGAGGAGATCACCCGCGAGGTCGCCGGCTACCTGCTCGGGCTCATGGGCGGGCTCGTGCTTCTCGCGGTCGTGACGTACCACCCGCTCGACCCGTCGCTGTTCGCAGCGGGAAGCGATGTGGTGCACAACCTCCTCTCGTGGGGCGGGGCGGCGATCGCCGGGATCGTCGTCGGCCTGCTGGGTGCGCTCGCACCCGCCGTGCCTGTAGCGATGATGGCGATCGGGTGGCGCTGGCTGCACGGGCGCGAACTCGAGTCCCCGGCCGTCGTGGGGACCGCCTGGACGGTGGCCGTGGTCGGCGGCGACGGGCTGCTCGCCGCGCTCGTGGGCCGCACGGGTTACCGCGGCGGCGAGCTGGAGTGGGGGGGCGAGGTCGGACGCCTCGTCGCCCGCGGGCTCACGCAGTCGCTCGGGCCGGTAGGGACGATGGTGCTGTGCGCCGGGGCGGTCCTGGCGGGGGTCGTGTTCGGCGTGCGGGGGTCGCTCGTGCAGGTGTTCGCCGGGTTCGGTGGCCTGATGACCCACAAGCGCTCCGAGATGGCGGCGCGCTGGGCGCGCCGGCGCGACGACCGGCAACGCGGGGAGATGAGGAAGAAGCTGCTGCGCCGCCACCAGGACCGCCACCCGGGAGCGCCGCGGCCGCCGCTCGTGGCGCGGGAGCGGTTCGGCGAGGCCAGCTTCGGCATCCGTCGCCTGCGCCACGTGGCGGTCGTGAGCGATGAACCGGCGCCGCATACCCCCAGGCCCCAGGCCGGCGGCAGCACCGAGGGGGCCGAGCGCCGCGCGTCCGCGCCGCGGCCGCCGCGCCCGGCGGCGCGCCGGGTCGAGTCGGTGGCGGTCCAGGAGGCGTTCGACTTCCCGGAGGCTCCGATCTCGCCGCTGCCGGAGAAGACCATGCTGGCCCTCCCTCCACCGCCGCCCGAGCTCGACCCGAAGCAGCTCGCCACGATGCGGGAGCACGTCGAGGCCAAGTGCCAGGAGTTCCGGGTGGACGGCACGGTCGAGGACGTGCTGCCGGGGCCGGTCATTACCACCTACGAGTTCCGTCCCGCGGCGGGGGTCAAGTACGCGCAGGTGGTGCGGCTCGAGGAGGACCTCGCCCTCGGGCTGCAGGTCGAGGCGGTGCGGATCGAGCGCATCCCCGGCAAGGCAACGGTGGGGATCGAGGTGCCCAACCCCGAGCGCCACACGATCGT
The DNA here is from genome assembly GCA_963727205.1 of uncultured Acidobacteriota bacterium. Taxonomy (GTDB): domain Bacteria; phylum Acidobacteriota; class Thermoanaerobaculia; order Thermoanaerobaculales; family Thermoanaerobaculaceae; genus RBG-13-68-16. The sequence continues at coordinate 135,015 of CAVSFQ010000005.1, forward strand.
GCTGCGCGAGATCATCGAGTCCTCGAAGTTCGTCCACTCCGCCTCGCCGCTCACGCTGGCACTGGGCAAGGACATCCACGGGCGGCCGTTCGTGGCCGACATGCAGCGCATGCCGCACCTCCTGATCGGCGGCTTCACCGGATCCGGCAAGAGCGTGGGCATCAACGCCATGATCATGTCGATCCTGTTCAAGGCGACGCCCAACGACGTGCGCTTCATCCTGATCGACCCCAAGCAGGTGGAGCTCGGGATGTACGAGAAGCTGCCGCACCTGTTGACGCCGATCATCTCGGACCCCAAGGAAGCTGCGCGTGCGCTGCGCTGGGCGGTGCGCCAGATGCGCGAGCGCTACGCCCTGCTTGCCGCCTGCAAGGTGCGCAACCTCACCCAGTACAACGCGCTGCTCGGAGACACCGAGGCCAGGAAGGCAGCCGCCGAGAGCGCCGGCACGGTGGAGCTCCGGCCGCTGCCGTTCATCGTGATCATCATCGACGAGCTGGCCGACCTCATGATGACCTGCGCCAGCGAGGTCGAGGACTCGATCGGCCACCTTTCGCAGATGGCGCGCGCGGTCGGCATCCACCTGCTGTTCGCGACCCAGCGCCCGAGCGTGGACATCGTGACCGGGGTGATCAAGGCCAACTTCCCCTGCCGCATCTCGTACAAGGTGCGGACGCGGTTCGACTCCCGGACGATCCTCGACACCGAGGGCGCCGAGTGCCTGCTCGGGATGGGCGACATGCTCTACCTGGCGGCCGGCACGTCGCGGCCCATCCGCCTGCACGGCTGCCTGGTGCGAGAGGACGAGATCCTGACGGTGCTCAAGCACCTGCGCCGTCTCGGCAAGCCCGAGTTCGACCCTGCGGTGCTGGCGGAGCCGGAACCTGGAGGCGGGTTCGGCGGCGAGACGGAGTGGGACGACCCGATGTACGACCAGGCGGCCCGTCTTGTCGTCGGCTCGCGCAAGGCCTCGGCGTCGTACATCCAGCGCAAGATGCGGCTGGGGTACGCGCGCTCCGCCCGGCTTCTCGATATGATGGAGCAGCAAGGTCTCGTCGGCCCTTCCCAGGGCTCGCGCGGGCGGGAGGTCCTGGTGCCGCCCGAGTACTTCGGCGAGGTGGATGCGACGCAACTGGACGGCGGCGGGGAGGCGACCACCGATGATTGAGCTCTCGACGCAAATGGTGATCTACCTGTTGACGGCGGTCGGGATCCTGCTGCTGCTGCTGGTCGTGAGCCTCCTGTCGCGGCCGCGGGTCTTCACTCAATACCTGGAAGCGATGACCGGGATCAAGCTCTCCGCCCGCGACGTCGCCCGCGTCTACAAGCAGCGCGGCAAGGCGGGCGTGCGCGACATGTTCCTCGAGCTGATCATCCGCGAGGACCTCAGGAGCGGCCCGCGCATCACGCCCGACTCGGCGCCGGACATCGAGCTGCTCGTGCCGGAGCCGAGGAAGTGAGCGCCTCGCGCCGCCTCGACGCCCTGCTCGCCGCCGGCGTGGGCTTCGTCGCCGGGGTGCCGTGCTCGTACCTGAAGACGTTCTTCGCGGGGTGCCGGGAGCTGCCGCTGTCCTCCTTCCTCCCCGCCGTGCGCGAGGACCACGCCGTGGCGGCGTGCGCCGGCGCCTGGCTCGGCGGGACCCGGGCGGCGGCCGCGATGCAGAACTCGGGCCTCGGGTACTGCCTCGAGGTCCTCACCTCGTTGCACCTCATGTACGGCGTCCCGCTGCCGATGCTGGTCTCCGACCGGGGGGAAGAGAGCGACTACGAGGAGCACCGCATCCTCGGGCAGCGCACCCGGCAACTGCTCGACCTCTTCGCGATCCCTTGGGCCGAGGCGCGGCCCGGCGCCGAGGCCGACGACGCGAGCTGGCTCGTCGCCGCGTCCGAGCGCGCGCGCCGGCCGGCGGTGCTGCTGGTCGGGAAGGGGGCGGACTCGTGACCCGCGCCGAAGCCGTCGCCCTGGTGCTGCCGCTCCTCGCGGACGACGACATCGTTGTCGCCGCCGACGGCGCGATCTCGCGCGAGGCGCACCGCGCCCACGACCGGCTGCGGACGTTCTACATGCTGGGCTCGATGGGGCAGGTCGCCTCGATCGCGCTCGGCCTGGCGATGACCCGGATGGAGAGGGTCGTCGCCCTCGACGGCGACGGCAACCTGCTCATGGGGTTCGGCGGCCTCGCCCTCGTTGGCGGGCTGCGGCCCGCCAACCTCTACCACCTCGTGCTCGACAACGGCTGCTACGCCACCACCGGCGGCCAGCCGGCGCTTTCGCGGGACGTGGACCTCGCCGCCGTCGCGGCCGCCGCCGGCTACGGCTGGGCGCGCCAGTGCCTCTCCGGCGAGCACGCGCGCGGGGCGATGGAGGCGTGGCTGGCGGCGCCCGGACCCGCGCTGCTCGACCTCGCGGTGGACGCCTCCGACACCGATCCGGCGCCGAGGGTCCCGATGACCCCTGAGGAGATGGCGGCGCGCC
>CAVSFQ010000006.1:0-71554 GCA_963727205.1 uncultured Acidobacteriota bacterium
GACCACGGACCACGGTCTCTAATAATCGCTGGTCATGATGAACAGGGGCTTGGCCTCGAAGCGCTCGTAGATCGGGCGCAGGCGGTCGGTGTTGTAGAACTTGCGCACGTCCACGGTCTTCTTGTGGCTGGTGACGACGTCGATCGGGACGTTGTCGTAACGGCCGTTGCGGACGTTGACGAGGCGGCCGAAGACGCCGTCGAGAACGAGGTCCATCGCGAGGTTGCCGAACGCCATCGGCACGATCGAGTCGAGCGCATCGGGGTTGCCGCAGCGCACGAGGTAGCCGAGACGTTGGTTGATGACGTTGATGCGCCGGCCGTTGTTGAACTTCGGCGAGAGGTCGCGGAGCACGCGCGAGACGCGGTCGCCGATGCCGCCCAGCTTCTTGTGGCCGAAGGCGTCGGTCTCCTGATCCTCGTAGACCATCTCGTCCATGCCCTGGAACGTCGCTCCCTCGGAGACCAGCACGACGCTGTACTTGGAGGGGTTGGTGTGGCGGTCCTCGGTGAGCAGCTCGCAGAGGTGCTCGATGTCGAACACGTGCTCGGGGATGACGCAGCGGTTGGCCGCTCCCGCCATGGTGGGCAGCAACGCCGTGAACCCCGCGTAGCGGCCGAAGACCTCGATCACCAGGAAGCGTTCGTGGCTCCCGGCCGAGGTGCGCAGGGCGTGGGTCATCTCGATGGTGCGGGTCACGCACGTCGAGAAGCCGATGCAGTAGTCCGTGCCCGGCACGTCGTTGTCCATCGTCTTGGGGATCGCGATGACCCGAACCCCCTCCTTGTGCAGGCGGACGCCGTACGACAGCGTGTCGTCGCCGCCGATCGGGATGAGGGTGTCGATACCCAGCCACTCGAGGTTGGCGAGCACGTCGGGGGTGACGTCCACGATATCGCCGGGGTACTTGTCCTTGAGGTGTGGCGGCAGTTGCGCCCGGGATACTTTCGACGGGTTGGTGCGCGAGGTATGGAGGAAGGTGCCGCCCGTGCGGCCGACTTTGTTCACCACCTCCTCGGACAGCTCGATCACGTGCTCGTCGTGGGGCGTCGCTTTGTCGCGCTCGAGCTCGACGATCCCGGCCCAGCCGTGCCGGATCCCGAGCACCCTGTACCCGTCGCGCACGGCGCGCACGGTGAGGGCGCGGATCGCCGGGTTCAGGCCCGGGACGTCGCCGCCGCCGGTCAAGATCGCGATAGTGCCCTTCGGTTGGGTTGGGCTGCTCATGTCTGGCTCCGTTCGGCCGCGATGGTAGCGCCACCGCCACTCCTGGGAAGCTGCCGGGCGGCCGCGGCATTCCGGCGGGCCCGCCCCACGCGCACCGGTAGCGGCCGCCCGCCGGGCGGCCGGCGCTGGCGGTTGCGCCGCCGGGGTCGGTTGCCTATGCTCGGGTGAGCGGAGGTTGCAAACGCCATGGATGCGGTCCTCCTCGCTCGGCTCCAGTTCGCCTTCACCCTGATGTTCCACTACCTGTTCCCGCCGGTCACGATCGGGCTCGGCGTGCTGCTGGTCGTGATGGAGGGGATGTACCTCAAGACCCGGGACCTCCAATACGAGGCGATGGCGAAGTTCTGGACGAAGGTGTTCGCGGTCACCTTCGCGATGGGCGTGGCGACCGGGATCGTGATGGAGTTCCAGTTCGGGACCAACTGGGCGACCTACTCCCGGTTCGTCGGCGACGTCTTCGGCTCCGCCCTCGCGGCCGAGGGGATCTTCGCGTTCTTCCTGGAGTCGGGGTTCCTCGCGGTGCTGGTGTTCGGTTGGGACCGGGTGTCGCCGGGGATGCACTTCGTCGCGACGCTCATGGTCGCGTTCGGCTCGATGTTCTCCGCGGTCTGGATCGTGGTCGCGAACTCGTGGCAGCAGACGCCGGCCGGGTTCCACATCGTCGGGGTCGGCTCGGCAGCCCGTGCCGAGATCACCGACTTCTGGGCGATGGTGTTCAACCCCTCGAGCATGGAGCGGCTCGTGCACGTCCTGCTCGGCGCCTTCATCGTCGGGGCGTTCGTGGTGCTGAGCGTTTCGGCGTTCTACCTGCTCAAGGGGCGGCACCTGGAGTTCGCGCGCCGCAGCTTCACGATCGCGCTCGTCGTCGCCGCCCTGGCCGCGCTCGCCGAGGTCGTCTCCGGCGACTCGCAAGCGCGCACGCTCGCGAACACCCAGCCCGCCAAGCTCGCGGCGTTCGAAGGACTGTACGCGACGAGCCCCGGCGGAACCCGGTTGACGGTGATGGGGTTCCCCGACACGGCGGAGCAGCGGGTTCGGGGGGAGATCGCTGTACCCGGGCTTCTCTCGTTCCTCGTCTGGGGCGACTGGAACAAGCCGGTGCAGGGCCTCGACCGGATGCCGCGGGCGGACTGGCCGCCGGTGGCGGTTCCGTTTCAGACCTACCACATCATGGTGGGACTGGGGTTCTTCTTTGTGGCGCTGGTGGCGGTCGCGCTCGTCATGCGCTGGCGCGGGACGCTGTTCGAGGCGCGCTGGCTGCTGTGGACGTTCGTCTTCGCGGTCGTGGGCCCGTTCGCCGCCAACGAGCTCGGCTGGGTCGCGGCGGAGGTCGGGCGCCAGCCGTGGGTGGTGTACGGGCTGCTGCGCACCTCGGACGCGACGTCCAAGAGCGTGCCGGCGGGCCAGGTGCTGGCCTCGCTGGTGATGTTCGGCGTCATCTACGTCCTCCTGTTCGCGGTGTACGTGTTCGTGCTCAACGACAAGATCCAGCACGGCCCGGACGAGCCGGCGGCGCCGCCGGCGGCGACCACGGGCGGGGGGCTGCTGGCCGCAGCCGGGAGCCTCGCTGGGCACCAAGGAGAGTCGCTCACCTCGACCGGGGGCGCGGCCGGCCGCGGCGGCAGGGAGTGACGGCGATGGACCTGCACCTGTTCTGGTTCGCCCTCCTCGGCGTGCTGCTCACCGGCTACGCCATCCTCGACGGCTTCGACCTCGGTGTCGGGATCGTGCACCTGGCGGCGCGCCGCGACGACGAGCGCCGGGTGCTCCTGAACGCCATCGGGCCGCTGTGGGACGGCAACGAAGTCTGGCTCGTGACGTTCGGCGGCGCGCTCTTCGCGGCGTTCCCGCGCGCCTACGCCGCGGTGTTCTCGGCGTTCTACCTGCCGTTCATGCTGCTGCTGTTCGCGCTCATCTTCCGGGCGGTCTCGATCGAGTTCAGGGGCAAGCGCGAGAGCGCGACGTGGCGGCGCTGCTGGGACGGGGCGTTCTTCGCCGCCAGCGCGCTGGCGACGTTCCTGATGGGGGTCGCGGTCGGCGACTCGATGCTCGGCATCCCGATCGGCCCCGGCGGCGACTACACCGGCGGGATCGCGGAGCTGCTGCGCCCGTACGCGCTCCTGGTCGGCATCCTGGCGGTGGCGACGTTCGCGATGCACGGGTCGATCTACCTCCACCTCAAGACCGAGGGCAAGCTGCAGCGGCGGATCCACGGCTGGATGTGGCGGACGTTCGGCTTCTTCCTGGTGGCGTACATGCTGGTCACCGTGGTGACGCTGGTGACGGTGCCGGACGCGACGCGCAACTTCACGCGCCTGCCGTGGGCGTGGGCCGTCGTCGTGCTCAACATCCTGGCGGTCGCCAACATCCCGCGCGCGATCTACAAGGGCAAGCCGCTGGGCGCGTTCGTCTCCTCCTCGTGCACGATCGCGGCGCTCGTCTTCCTGTTCGGCGTGGCGCTCTTCCCCAACCTGCTGGTGTCGAGCAGTGACCCGGCGTGGAGCCTGACGATCACCAACGCCGCCTCCTCGGAGAAGACGCTGCGCATCATGCGCACGATCGCGTTCCTCGGGATGCCGTTCGTCGCCGCGTACACGGCGGTCGTGTATTGGGTGTTCCGCGGCAAGGTCGAGCTCGGGAAATTCAGCTACTGAAGGTTTGTGCCGCGGGCATCACTGGGCGGCCGGCAGGAGCGCGACGAGCGCCGCCGCGGCGCGCGCCGGGTCGCGCTCGGCGAGCGGCAGGCGCAGCACGCCCGCGGGGGTGAGGACGGCGTCCGGCGCCGCCGCCAGGAGCGCCATGGCGGCCGGGTGCGCGGCGGGGTGGGCCGGGTCGAACGTCAGCTCCCAGGCGAGCGGGCCGCGCTTGACCCTGGTCATCCCGAGCGCCTCGGCGCGCCGGCGTACGAGCTGGTGCAGGAGCAGATGGTCGAGCTGGGCAGGTGCGGTGCCGAACCGCTCGGTGAACTCCTGCCTGAGGCTCGCGAGCTCCTCGTCGGTGCGGGCGCCGGCGATCCTGCGGTACACGGCCAGGCGCAGCGTCTCCTCGGTGATGTAGCGTTCCGGAAGGCGCAGGTCGAGGCCGAGGCGCAGCTCGACCGAGGTCGGCGGCGCCGGCGCGGCCTCGCCGCGCAGCTCCCGCACCGCCTCCTCGAGGAGGTGGCAGTAGGTCTCGAAGCCGACCGCTCGCAGGTGGCCGTGCTGCTCGGCGCCGAGCAGGTTGCCGGCGCCGCGGATCTCGAGGTCGCGGGCGGCGATGCGGAAGCCGGCGCCCAAGTCCGCGAACTCGAGGATCGCGGTCAGGCGCGCGCGCGCCTCCTTGGTGAGCGAGCGCTCCGGCGGCACGAGCAGGTAGGTGAAGGCGAGGCGGTCGGAGCGCCCCACCCGGCCGCGCAGCTGGTAGAGCTGGGCGAGGCCGAAGCGGTCGGCGCGGTTGACGATCAGCGTGTTGGCGTTGGGGATGTCGAGGCCGTTCTCGATGATCGCCGTCGCCACCAGGACGTCGGCCTCGCCGCCCAGGAAGGCGTCCATCGCCTTCTCGAGCTGGCGCTCGTCCATCTGTCCGTGCGCCATCACGACCCGCGCCTCGGGCGCGACCTCGCGCACCAGCGCCGCCATCGCCGCGATCGAAGCCACGCGGTTGTGCACGAAGAACACCTGCCCGCCGCGCGCCAGTTCGGTCGTGATCGCCTCGCGCACGGCCTCGCGGCGGAACGGCAGCACGTGCGTCTGCACGGCGAGGCGGTCGCGGGGCGGGGTCTCGATCACCGAGACGTCGCGCAGGCCGAGCAGCCCGAGGTTGAGCGTGCGCGGGATCGGCGTCGCCGACATCGCGAGCACGTCCACGCTCGCCTTGAGCGCTTTCAGCCGCTCCTTCTGCGCCACCCCGAAGCGCTGCTCCTCGTCCACGATGAGCAGGCCGAGGTCGCGGAAGCGCACGTCCTTGGCGAGCAGGCGATGGGTGCCGATGACGATGTCCACCGTCCCCTCGGCGATGCCCGCGACCACCTTCTTCTGTTCTGGGGCGGCGACGAAGCGCGACAGCCAGCGGATCTCGACCGGGAACCCCGCGAAACGGCGCGCGAACGTGCGGACGTGCTGTTCGGCGAGAATCGTGGTCGGCGCCAGCACCGCCACCTGCTTGCCGTCCATGACCGCTTTGAACGCCGCGCGCATCGCGACCTCGGTCTTGCCGTACCCGACGTCGCCGACCACGAGGCGGTCCATCGGGCGCGGCGACTCCATGTCGCGCTTCGCCTCCGCGATCGCCTGCGACTGATCGGCGGTGGGCTCGTACTCGAACGCCTCCTCGAACTGGCGCTGCCACGGCGAGTCCTTGGAGAACGAGAAGCCGGCCGCCAGCTCGCGCGTGGCCTGCACTTTGAGCAGCTCCTCGGCCATGTCTTTGAGCGCGCGCTTGACCTTCGACTTGGCGCGCGCCCAGCTCGTTCCGCCCAGGCGGTCGAGCTTCGGCGGCGTCCCCTCGGCGCCGGCGTACTTCTCCAGCACGTCGGCGCGCTCGAGGGGGACGAGCAGCTTGCCGCCGCCCGCGTACTCGAGCTCGACGCACTCGTGCTCCTCGGTCTCGAGTGCGAGGGTGCGGAAGCCGGCGAAGCGGCCGATGCCGTGGTCGGCGTGCACCACGAAGTCGCCGACGGCGAGATCGCGCATCTCGGCGAGGACGCGGGCCAGCGACCGGCGCTGGCGCGCGGGGGCGGGCAAGCTCGTGAGGTCGGCACGGCCCCAGACGACGAGGCCCGCCTCGGGGAAGGCGAAGCCGCGCTCGAGGCGCCCGGAGACGACGCCGATGATGGTGTCGAGCGGCCAACCCTGGCGCACCGGCAGCTCGGCCTCGGTGAGCAGATGGGTCAGCCGCTGCGCCTCGCCGTGCGAAGCGGCCACGAGCACCTGCGAGCGCCGCTCGGCGATGCCGACGCGCAGCTCCTCGGCGAGCGCCTGGGGGCGGGAGGCCAGGTTCGGAGTCTGGACGGTCGCGACCCGCACCCACGGGGTGCCGTCCTCGATCGCGAGCGCCTCGATCCGGTCGGCCCCCGCGAGCGCGTCGAGACAGCGCTGGGGGACGGCGAGCCACGCCGCGGGCGGGGGAAGGGCGGCGCCGTCGCGGGCGGCGGTGTCGCGCGCGCGGCCCAGCGCCTGGAACACCCGCTCCAGCTCGGCCCGCACCGCGTCGGCCTCGCACAAGACCAGGCGCGGCGCGATCTCCCACCCGTGCGTGTGCTCCTCGGTCCAGCCGAGGAAGCCTTCCCATAGCGCCGGCTCGGTTCCGGCGCGGGCGGCGGCGGCAGCCGCGCCGCACCCCTCCTCCTCGAGGCGGGTGGCGAGCGCCTCGCGGGCTTCATCGCCGGCGGCGAACATCCGCAGCGGCGGGATCGCGGCCTCCTCGAGGGTTGCGCCGGAACGCTGGGTGGCAGGGTCGAACTCGTGCACCGCCTCGACCGTGTCCACGTCGAGCAGGAGGCGCACGAACCGCTCGGGCGTGGCGACGTCCACGACCTGACCGCGCAGCGCGAAGTCCCCGGCCTCCTCGACCACCTCGACGCGCCGGTAGCCGCTGCCGGCGAGCGCATGGGCGAACTCGGCGGGGTCCAGCCGCTCGCCGGCGACGATGAGCGGCGAGCGGGCGACGAGCGCGGCGGGCACGGGGAGCGGGTACGGAAGCACGCGGGCGGGGACCACCACAACCCGGACGGCGCCGGAGGCGAGGCCGCCGAGCGCGGTCGCCGCCGCGGCCGTCGCGCCGAGCGGCGGCGTTCGCCCGAGGTACGCCTCCACGGCCTCGGCCGGGAGCACGGCGGCGGCGAGCTCCGGAGCGAGCAGGTCGAGGCCGGCGGCCAGCTCCTCGGCGTCGCGCTCGGTCGGGACCACCGCGACCGCTGGAGCCCCGCCGGCCGCGAGCGCCGCGAGCACGAGCGAGCGCGCCGCCGGGCACACTCCCGCCACCGCGTGCGGCGCCCCCCCGGGGGGAGCTTGGCGCGCACGCGGGCGATCGCAGCGGCCACGACGTCCGGCGCTTCGCTCGCGCTTGCCTCCGACGACCCGGCGGCCGGGTCGGACAGGATTGTAGATGGTACAGGGAAAGGGAAGAAGGAAGAGGTCAGAGGGAAGACAGCGAAGGCGATACCGTCGTCTGCCGTCTCCCGCCTTCCTTCTTCCGTCTACCTTCTACCCTCCTGCCGCTCCTTTATCTCCGCCAGAGAGGGGAGTTCGTGCGCAGGCGCGTGACCTCGCGTACCACCGCGTCGGCGACGGTCTCGACGTCCTCCGGGGTGTTGCCGCGCCCGAGCGAGAAGCGCAGGCTCGCGTTGGCGAGCGCCTTGCTCCGCCCCATCGCCAGGAGCACGTGCGAGGGCTTCGGGTCGGCCGAAGTGCACGCCGACCCCGAGGCCACCGCGGCCTCGCGCACGCCGACGAGCAGCGCCGCCCCGTCCACCCCGGCGAATGAGAGGTTGAGCGTGTTCGGGAGGCGGTGCTCCGCGTCGCCGTTGACGGTGACGGCCTCCAGACGCGAGCGGATCGAGTCCTGCAGCCGGTCGCGCAGCGCCGCCAGGCGTGCACTCTCGGCGGGCATCGCCTCGAGGGCGATGTCCAGGGCGCACGCGAAGCCCACGATGCCGGGGACGTTGAGCGTGCCCGATCGCATCCCCTGCTCGTGGCCGCCGCCGTCGAGAATCGGGACGAGGTGCAGGCGCGGCGTGCGGCGGCGCACGTAGAGCGCGCCGACCCCTTTCGGCCCGTAGACCTTGTGGGCGGAGAGCGACAGCAGGTCCACGTCGAGCGCGTTGACGTCCACCCGCACCTTGCCGGCGGCCTGGGTTGCGTCGCAGTGCAGCACGACCCCCCGTTCCCGGCAGAGCGCCGCGATCGCGGCGATCGGGTGGAGGGTGCCGGTCTCGTTGTTCGCGAGCATGACGGAGGCCAGGCCGGTGCGCGCGGTGAGCGCCTCGGCGACGCGCTGCGGGTCGAGGCGGCCGTCGGAGTCGACCGGCAGGGTCGTGACGGCAAACCCCTCGCGTTCGAGCGCGGCGCACGGGTCGAGCACGGCCTTGTGCTCGGTGGCACAGGTCACGACGTGCCCGCGGTGGTCGCGCACCGCGTGAGCGAAGCCCTTGATCGCGAGGTTGTTCGCCTCGGTGGCGCCGGAGGTGAAGACGATCTCCTCCGTGTGGGCGCCGATGGCGGCCGCGATGCGTGCGCGGGCGCTCTCGGCGAGCTTCGCGGCGGCCCAGCCGTAGGGATGGGTGCGCGAGGCGGCGTTGCCGAAGTGGTCGGAGAAGCACGGCAGCATCGCGTCGAGCACGCGGGGGTCCACGGGCGTGGTCGCGTTGTAGTCCATATAGATCGGCAATTTCACCTCGCGCCTCCCGGGACCGGAGGGGGCGGTCCGGCCAGAGTGTGCCAGAACGCCAGATCGGGGGGGAGCGTGCCGGCGGTGGTCACCACGGTCGCGGCGGCCGCCACCGGAACCAACTCGTGGCCGGAGCCCCGGGTCGCCAGCACGACGATGATCTCGATCCCCTCGCCGGTCCCGGTGGACCACTTGAGGGTGAAGTTCCCAAACCTGTCCACCACGAACGGGGCTGCCGGCCCGGCCGCGCCGCGGGCGCCGTCGCCCCCGAGTTGGCCCGGAGGCTGGTTCGCTGCGAACGTGGCCCGCGCTGGCGGGTAGCCATAGGCGTGAACGGCATTGGCCTGCGCGGTTGATAGCGGCCGCGGCAGCGGCCCCCAGAGCACTTCCGCCGCGACCGGCCGCCACTCTCTGGCGAGCGTGCCGGCGAGCGCGACGGCGCTCCCGGGCTTTGCCACGGCGGGGGGCCCGGACCACGCCACCGCCGCTTCGGTGGCAAGCTCGTGGGTCATTCGTACCTCGCCCCCCCGCACCGCGAGCCCCACCCCGATATGGGTGACGTCGGGATCGAGGAGCGCGCGGCGATGCCCATCGTCTGGGGGAAGCTCGGCGAGCATGGAAGTGACGCTGGCCGCCAGGATCCTGCCGAGCGCGGCCTCGGGGACGGCGGCGGAGCTCGAGTACATCGCCGCGTTCTCGCGGTGAAACCCGTGCCCACCGGCGAGAAGGTAGCGCAGGTACGGCGGCACCCCGCTGTGCGAGAAGTGACCCTCCGTCCCCTCCTCGATCTGGATCCCGCAGTGGGCGTTGCCGACCCGCTCGAGGAGGCCGTCGGGGGCGAGGCCGGGCAGGCCGGCCGCGGCACGCGCCCGGTTGATCCGGTCGACCACCGCCGCCCGCTCGGGGCTCGCCGGACCGGCGGCGGCCACCTGGACCGGCTCGACCGGGGAGGGGCGGAACTCGGTGCACGCCTGCAGGTTCGCGAGGATCAGGAAGGCGAGGGCCAAGGTGCCGGCGGTCAACCGGTTGTGGTAGCCTCCCCGCGAATGGCGATGGTTCACTTCGGGACCTCCGGGTGGCGCGGCATCGTTGGCCAGGACTTCACCTTCCGCAACGTGCGGCTGGTGCTGGACGCGACGCACGAGGTGCTGCGCCGGCGCGGCGAGGTGGGCGAGGTCATCGTTGCCTACGATACCCGTTTGCTGTCGGAGAAGTTCGCGCGCGAGGCCGTCGCGGTGTTCACGCACTACGGCGCGACGACGGTGATGTCCGAGCGCGATCTGCCGTCGCCGTGCGTCGCCTACGCCGTGCGCGAGCGCGGCGCCTCCCTGGGGGTGACGTTCACCGCCTCCCACAACCCGCCCGAGTACAACGGCGTCAAGCTGTTCACCCGGGCGGGAACGGCCGCGGAGAAGGAGTTCACCGACGCCATCGAGGCCGTGGTCGCATCCCGGGCGGCGGCGTTCGACGACTTCTACGTGCCGCAGCCCTCGCTCGCGAAAACGGCGCCGCTCACCGAAGGCTACCTCGCGAGCCTCGGCCGCGACATCGACTGGGAGGCGATCGCCGCCAGCGGCCTCGTGGTCGCGGTGGACCTCCTGTTCGGCACCGCGCGGGAGGTCCTCGACCGGGTGCTGATCGCCCATGGGGTCGACACCCACGTGGTGCACAACACCAAGGACCCGTACTTCGGCGGGTATGCGCCGGAGTGCACGCCGCAAAACCTGGGGGCGCTGCGGGAAAAGGTGCGCGTCTCCGGCGCGCGGATCGGGCTCGCTACGGACGGCGATGCCGACCGGTTCGGGGTGATGGACGACAAGTGCCGGTCGATCTCCCCGAACCTGGTCATCGCGTTGCTGGCGGAGTACCTCGTCCGCCGCCGCGGCACGACGGGCGGGATCGGCCGGACGGTCGCGACGACCCGCCTGGTCGACCGGATCGCGCGCGCCGCCGGCCGTGAGGTGGTCGAAACCCCGGTGGGCTTCCATCACTTCGGCTCGCTCTTCCTCTCCGGCCGGATCTCGGTCGGGACCGAGGAGTCGGCCGGGCTTGGCGTGGCGTCGCACCTGCCGGAACGCGACGGGATCTACGCCGCCCTCCTCATGGCCGAGCTGGTGGCCGTGGAGCGGAAGCCGCTCGACGAGTTGGTGCGCGGGCTGTTCGCGCGGCACGGGACGCTGGTGTCGCGCCGGGTGCAGTTGCCGCTGTCCGAGCGCACGCGGGCCGCGATGGGGAAGGTCGGCAAGCGGGTCTTCAAGGAGTTCGGCGGGCAGAAGGTGACCCGGGTGGACCGCCGGGACGGGATTTTGCTCGAGCTCGCGGACGGGAGCTGGGTGCTGGCCCGGGGAGCGATGACCGAGCCGAAGCTGCGGATCTATGCGGAAGCGACCTCGAGCCGGCAGCTGCGCGCGCTGGTCCGCGAGATGCGGGTGGCGGTGCGCGAAGCCGAGGAAGGAGCAGGGCATGTTCGAAATTGAGGACGTCGTCGGCCGCGAGGTGCTTGACTCGCGCGGCAACCCGACGGTCGAGGCCGAGGTCGTGCTCGAGGGAGGCGTCGTCGGAACGGCCATCGTGCCCTCCGGGGCGTCCACCGGCAGCCGGGAGGCGTTGGAGCTGCGGGACGGCGACCAGGCGCGTTTCCGCGGCAAGGGGGTCTTGAAGGCGGTCGAGCACGTCAACACCGAAATCGCCGACACCCTGGTCGGGCTCGACGCCCGCGACCAGGCCGGCATCGACGGGACCCTTATCGAGCTCGACGGCAGCGAGGACAAGAGCCGCCTGGGCGCCAACGCGATCCTCGCGGTATCGCTGGCCACCGCGAGGGCAGCGGCGGAGCAGAGCGGCCTCGCGCTCTACAGGTACCTGGGCGGCACCGCGGCGAACCTCCTGCCGGTGCCGTGCATGAACTTGATCAACGGCGGGGTCCACGCCGACAACTCTCTCGATATCCAGGAGTTCATGGCTGTGCCGCTGGGCCTGCCGACGTTCGCCGACGCGCTGCGCGCCGGCGTCGAGGTGTTCCACGCGCTGCGCGAGCGGCTCAAGGCCGCCAAGCACGTGACGGCTGTCGGGGACGAGGGCGGGTTCGCGCCCAACCTCCCGAGCAACCGCGCCGCCCTCGAGTTCCTGGTGGCGGCGATCAGGGACGCCGGCTACGTGCCGGGCGAGCAGGTCGCCATCGCTTTCGACGCGGCCGGCAGCGAGCTGCGCACCGGCGAGGGGTACTTCCTTCCCGGGGAAGGCCGGCACGGGCTGACGGCCGAGGACCTCATCGCGCTCTACGCCGACTGGATCGAAGAGTTTCCGATCGTGCTGATCGAGGACGGTCTCGCCGAGGACGACTGGGACGGGTGGCGCAAGCTCAACGAGCGCCTGGGGGACAAGATTGTCCTGGTGGGCGACGACATCTTCGTGACCAACCCCGCGATCATCGCCCGCGGCATGCGCGAGGACGTCGCCAACGCCGTGCTGATCAAGCTCAACCAGATCGGCACCCTCACCGAGACGCAGGAGGCGGTGCGCATGACGCTGCACCACGGCTGGCGGGCGATGGTGTCGCACCGTTCCGGCGAAACGGAGGACACGACGATCGCGGACCTGGTGGTCGCGTGCGGCTGCGGCCTCATCAAGACCGGCTCGGCGTCGCGCGGCGAACGCATCGCCAAGTACAACCGGCTGCTGCGGATCGAGGAAGAGCTCGGCGGCGCCGCGGCGTTCGCCGGAAGGGACCCGTTTGCTCGGTGAGGCTGCCAGCTCGCCGGTTCCTCTGGGTGCTCCTCCCCCTGTTGTTGGGGCTGATCGCGTTGGGATGGTGGCGCGGGGTGGTCGGGGAGCGCGCGACGCGGCGGGAGCTTGAGGAGTTGCGCAGCCGCCGCGAGCGGCTCGAGCGCGCCAACCGGGTGCTCGAACGCGAGGTGGAGTCGCTCAAAGGGGACCGCGAGGCGCGCGTGCGGGCTGCGCGCAAGGCGCTTGACGCCGCGGCACCCGGCGAGATCCTCGTGATCGTCCCGCAGCCTACGCCGACGAAGGGTGCAAAATAGGGGCCATGGCCGACCCCACCCGGCTTGGCCGATACGAGATCGAGTCGGTCCTCGGCAAGGGGGCGATGGGTGTCGTCTACCTCGCCCGCGACCCGGTCATCGGCCGGCGGGTCGCCCTCAAGACCCTCACGATCCCCGAGGACACCGAGGAGGCCGAGGAGTTCCGCCAGCGCTTCCTGCGCGAAGGGCAGGCCGCCGGCATCCTCACCCATCCGGGGATCGTCACCGTGTTCGACGCGGGCGTCGACGACTCCACCGGCTTGTCATTCATCGCGATGGAGTTCATCGAGGGGCGGTCGCTGCGTGAGTTCCTGCGCTCGGGGCACGGCTTCGCGTTCTCCGAGGTGGCGCGCATCGGCGCGGCGCTCGCGGTCGCGCTCGACTACGCGCACAGCAAGGGCGTGGTCCACCGCGACATCAAGCCCGCCAACATCCTCTTCACCCCGCAGGGAGTCGTGAAGATCACGGACTTCGGCGTCGCCCGCCTCGAGTCGTCCAACCTCACCGCCACCGGGCAGTTCATCGGCACCCCGAACTACATGTCGCCCGAGCAGGTCGCCGGCGGCGTCGTGGACGGCCGCAGCGACCTGTTCTCGCTCGGCGTGGTGCTGTTCGAGCTCTTGACCGGACAGCGTCCGTTCCCGGGGCACACCTTGACCGAGGTGGCGTACAAGATCGTGCACGAGCCGTCGCGCATCCCGTCGCAGGTGCGCCCCGGCCTGCCCTCGGCGTTCAACCCGATCGTCCTCAAGCTGCTGGAGAAAGACCCCGACCGCCGCTATGCCCGCGGGGCAGACGTCGGGCGCACGCTCGAGGCGCTGCGGCGGGTGCTGGCCGGGGTGTCCGGCGACGCCAGCCAGTTCAGCGCGCCGCCGCCGCCGCCGGCTCCCGGCGAGTCGGGAGCCGGATCCGCGGCGCCGACCGCGACGCGGGCTACGGTCGGAGCGGGCGTATCCGCGCCGCCGCCGCCCGACCAGGAGACCGAAGCCGGGGCGAGCGTCTGGCACCTGCCGATCGCGCCGAAGTGGGCGGCGGTCGCGGTTGCGGCCGTGATCGTTCCGCCCGTACTCCTCCTGGCGGTGCTGGCCGCGAAGGTGGACCGGGGGCCGTACGGCGGCCCGGCCCCGGGTGAGCCGGCACGCCGCCATCGCGTGGCCGAGGCGCAGCGGCGCGCAGCGGACGCGGTGGCCGCGGGGCAGCCCGACAAGGCGCTCGCGCTGCTCGCCGGCGTGCTCGACCAGGCGCCGTACAGCGACGTCGCCCGCAGCCTGCGCGCCCGAGCCCTGGGCGAACAGGCGAGTCAGCGGGACGCGGCCGCGCGCGTGCAGGAGGCGGCTTCGCTTCGCGAGGAGGGCAAGGAGTTCCTGAAGGCGGGCCGCTGGCGCGAGGCGCAGGACCGCTTCGCGAAGGTCCTCGATCTCGTCCCCGGCGACGCGGTGGCCGCCGATTTCCTCGACCTCGCGCGCGAGCACCAGCGCGGTCGCCGGGCGCCGTCGTCGCGCCCCACCGCCGCCGTTGCCCCGCCGGTCGCGGCGCCGCTGGCGGCGGTCGGCGACGCCTACCTCGAGCTCTATTTCAACTGCCCGCTCTCGGTGGGGCTCGTGACGGTGAGCCTCGACGGGCAAAACCTCGCCGAGAAGAGGTTCGACTTCCGCACCAAGGGGTTTCTCGGCATCAAGAAGAAAGGGTCCGGCGTGATCGACGACTCCTTCAAGGTGAGGGCCGGCGACCACTCCGTCGTGGTGCGCCTCGCCGACGGTTCGGGGAGGCTGCTCGGCGAGCAGTCGCTCCCGGCGAACTTCGCCGGCGGCGGGCACTACGTGCTCAAGATCGAGATGGGTGGCGAGCAGTCGGTGCCGCGCTTCTCGCTGACGGCGGTGCGCGGTCGCTGAGACCGGCCGCGGGAAAGGACGACGACGATGATCAGGTTTTTCATGGTGCTTCTCGTGGGCGTGGCGATGGCGGCGCCGGCGGCGGCTGCGAACCCGAGGGTGCGGTTCGAGACGAGCAAGGGCGCGTTCGTGATCGAGCTCGAGCAGGCGAAGGCGCCGGTCACGGTGGGGAACTTCCTCGAGTACGTCAAGAGCGGGTACTACGACGGCACGATCTTCCACCGCGTCATCCCGGGTTTCATGGTGCAGGGGGGCGGTTTTACGGCCGACATGCAGCAGAAGCCTGCGCGCGAGCCGATCGTCAACGAGTCGGCCAACGGCCTCGCCAACAAGCGCGGGACGATCGCGATGGCGCGCACCGCCGATCCCAACTCGGCGAGCTCGCAGTTCTTCATCAACCTCGTCGACAACGGCTTTCTCGACAAGACCAGCGCGAGGGATGGGGTGGGGTACTGCGTGTTCGGCAAAGTCGTGGACGGGATGTCGGTGCTGGACGCGATCGCCGCGGTCCCGACCGGCAACGTTGGTCCCAACCAGAACGTGCCGCTGCAGCCGGTCGTGATCAAGAAGGCGAGCGTTGTCGCGGCGAAGGCGGCGGCCAAGCCGCCAGCACCTCAAGGGTCCGCCCCGCACCAACCCAGGTGAACCGCAGCTGCCCGGGCGGCGCCAGGTGCGCGAAGAGCGCGGGGAGGTTGCGCTGCATCGCCTCCTCGAGGCTCTGGCGCGCCTTGACGGTGCGGCACGCAAGGCGCCACGCCACGGCCCAACGGTCGGGCCGGGCGCGGTCCCGCACCAGCCGCAACCGGTCGCCGTCCCAGCCCGAGGCGAGGGCATCGGCCTCGGGGGTGCCCAGTCGCCGTCCGAGGAGGAAGGCAAGCCCCCACTCGCCCACGGAATCGGTGAAGACCTCCTGCCACCCCTCGGGCACGGGGGGCAACGTGCCGGCGGGGACCGTCCCCGGCACGCCGGGGCGGTCGGGGTGGAGGAGCGCGGCGGTGCTCGCCGGGGGGTGGGCGAGCAGGCGGTCCACGGCGGGCCACCCCCCGGCCCGGTAGGCCCGCAGCACGGCGGCGAACCCCGCGGTGTAGGGAAAGGCGAGGTCGGCGACGAAGTACTTGGGAACCCCGGGCGGCGCCAGCTCCCGGGCCTGCTGGCGGACCGCCGTCTCGGCGAGCGCCAGCGCTTCCGGGGCGACCCCCGGGGCATTGAGGACGAACATGACGAGCATCGCCTCGCCCTCGGCGATAGCGGACGCGGCGCGCTGCTCGTCGCTGTCGCCGCGCATCGCGAGCAGGCGGCTCGGCAGGTGGAAGCGGTGCTCCTGGGCGGCGTGCTCGAGCTCGTGGGCCCACACCAGGTCGCCCTCCACGCGCGCCGCCGCCGGCGTGTCCACGACCACCATCTCGTCGCCGTCCGGTTCGTAGTACCCCAGCACCTGGCTGGCGTAGAAGTCGAGGAGGCGGCTGTAGACCGTTCCCGGCTCGCCCTCGATGAAGCCAAGCCGGGCCAGCGCCTCGATGAAGAGTTCCGGGGCCACCGGGAGGTCGCGGCGCAGCTTGCGGTCGAGGGCGCCGCGCAACGCCCCTGGGGCGATCAGACGGCACGGCGGCGAGAACGGCGCAGGGACGTCCCGCAGCTTGGCGACCTGGCCGGCGATCGCGGTGATGGCGGGGGGGCAGGGGGCCGCGAGCGCGGCGCCGGCAAGGAGGAGAGAGCCGAGCACGGTGTTATACTTTTTGCCCATGGCCCGGGAAGCGCGGCTCCAGTTGCTCTCCTCGTATGAGAACATCGAGCTGGCCGAGCGTGTTCTTGCCGAGCTCTGCAGTGCGAACATGGTCGAGGGGGAAGCGACCTACTGGGCCGGGATGGCGTTGCGGGAGGCGCTGGCCAACGCGATCAAACATGGCAACAAGCTTAACCCGGAGAAGCGGATTTTCGTGCATCTGGCGTTGCAGCCCGGCCGCGAGCTTCGCATCGAGGTCGAGGACGAGGGCGAGGGCTTCAACCCGGCGGCGGTTGCCGACCCTACCGCGCCGGACAACCTCCTGCGGTCCAGCGGGCGAGGCGTGTACTACATGCGCCAGTTCATGGACGAGGTCCTCTTTCGCGCCGGGGAACGCGGCGGGACGTGCATCGAGCTGGTCAAACATCTGAATTCAAGGAGGGCGACGTGAAGACCAAGATTCGTGACGTGGGCAGTGTGCGGGTTCTGGATATCGAGGGCAAGATCACCATCGGCTCGGGTGACGTCGAGCTGCGCAAGCAGGTCGAGGACGCGATCGCCGCAGGGCACCTCAACATCCTCCTCAACCTGGGAGGCGTGACCCACATCGACTCCTCCGGGATCGGGGAGATGGTCGGCTGCTTCACGACCATGGCCCGCAAAGGCGGCAAGATGAAGCTCCTCAACCTGACGCAGAAGATCCACGACATCCTGCAGGTCACGCAGCTCATCACCGTCTTCGACGTGTTCGACAGCGAGACCGAGGCCGTCGCGAGCTTCAAGCCGTAGGCCACACGGCCGGACGGTCTGACGGCGCGCCGGCGGGCCCGGCGGCAATGTCAGCTTGCGGCGCGCGTCCGTCGCCGGTCGGTGCGGGCGGGGTTCCCGTGCCCGACCCGGCTCGGTGTTAGCATGTTCGAGGAGCGCGAGGGAGGCGGTGGATGGCCCTCAAAAAGGTCTTGGTCGCTGACGACAGTCGGATCTTCCGGATCCTGACGAGCGAGGTGCTGCGGGAGCACGGCCTCGAAGTGTTCGAGGCAGCGAACGGCTCTCAGGCCCTGGACATCCTGCTCGAAAAGCGCCCGGAACTGGCGGTCCTCGACGCGCTCATGCCGCTCATCTCCGGGTTCGACGTCATCGGCAAGCTGCGCGAGGCCGCGCCGGACTACCAGCCGGTGATCTTCATCGTGACCGCCGTGTACAAGAGCCGGCGCTGGGAGTCCGAGGCGAGGCTGCAGTACCAGGTGCACGAGTACCTCGAGAAGCCGCTCGAACCCGAGGACCTTCTCAAGGCCATCGGGAAGCACTTCCCGGATTTCGCGGGAGCCAACGGCTGAACGGCAGTTGCCAGTTGCGAGTTGACGGTTGGGAACTCACGCTCATTCGGTGAGCGGCACGTTGGGGAAAGCCGTACGCTGTTGCGGCCGACCTCTTAACTGCTTCTCACAGCTCGTCTTCCTTTTGCATCTTCTTGAGCGCCGCCTCCATCGCCTCGAACGACTGCTCGATGTCCTTGTCGCCGTGGGCGTGCGAGAGGAACGACGTCGCCGGCGAACGCGACGGCAGCAACGTGCCGGCCTCACGGCACGCGCGGGCAAAACGGCTCCAGACCTCCTGGTCGACCCGGGCGAACGAATTTCCATCGGTCACGCCCTGCCGCGTGAACGCCAGTGCGAAGATCGAGCCGACCCGGGCGCAGCGCAGCGGGCGCGAGAACCGCCCCGACAGCGCCGCGACGCCGGCTTCGAGCTGAGCGCCGCGCTCCTCGAGCCGCTGGTGAACGCTCTCGTTGCGCAACACCGAGAGCGTGGCGGAAGCCGCGAGGACCGCGATCGGGGGCGGAGAACCGGGAAGATCGTCCCCGGGCGTCGTGTCGAGCGTTCGGGCCCACGCCACCGCCCCGATGCGGGCGACGCCGCCGCCGAGCGCGCCGCCGAACACCGCGAGGTCCGGCTCGATCCCGAAGACCTCCGACGCGCCGCCACGGGCCAGGCGGAACCCGGTGAGGGTCTCGTCGAGCACGAGGCGGGCGCCTGCGGCGCGCGTGAGCCTGGCGACATCGCGGAGAAAGTCGGGGGTGGGTCTGATCACGCCGAACTGCGTCGCAATCGGGTCGAGGACGACCGCGGCGGCGTCCACCCCGACCTCGGCGAGCACGTTGTCGAGCGCCTCGACGTCACCCCAGGGCACGACCCTGACCTTGCGCGCGAACTCGGCGGGGATGCCGGCGACCAGCGGCTGGCTCACCCCCAGCGGGCCCGCCGCTGCGACGTGGAACGCCTCCACCGAGCCGCGGCGGTTGCCGTCGAAGACCACGACGATGCTGCGGCCCGTCTCCCGCCGGCACCAGCGCAGGGCCAGCTGCCAGGCCTCGTTCTCGGACGGGGTGATGACCCACGGCGCGAGGGACGGGTTGTGCTCCTCGAGCAGCTCGACGAGCTCGATCTCGGCGGCGGTGTGATACCCGCTCGCGAGGCCCATCGTCGACGCGCGGCGGACCGCGTCCAGCAGGTACTGGTTGCCGTAACCGAGGAGATTGGAGCCTGCGCCCCCGAAAAGATCGAGGTAGGCGACGTTGTCGGCGTCGAACACCCGGCACCCCTGCGCCTTCGCGAGGAGGAGCGACTCCTCTCCCCGCCGCCCAGCCAGCGGCACCGCCCTGCGCGCCTGCGTCAACAGTTCGTCGGCCCTCTGTCCCATCGTCCGGTCCAGCCTCCGTGAGTCACCAAGTCTAGCGGCACCGCCGCCGACGCTCAAGTCTCCTCCCGCTCATCTTCTTCCTCGTCGCCTTCGGCGTGGACGAAGTACTGCGCGCAGCGTTTGGAGCAGAAGTACCTTCCAAATTCGAATGTTGCACACTTGAAGCAGGCGACGTGCCCGCAAACGGGACACTTGGGCAGCGCCCAGACGGGGTACTCCCTGCCGCACGTCTCGCACGCCCCGACGTTGCGCCCTGGCACGGCCCAAGTATCGCCTGCGGCACGCCCGAGCGCAAGCGGACGCGGCGGCGAACGCGGCGGCTTGTCGCCTGTCGCGGCCGAGGATACAATTCGCAGGCTACGTGCCGGCGTAGCTCAGCGGTAGAGCAGGGGTCTCATAAGCCCCGTGTCAGTGGTTCGATTCCACTCGTCGGCACCATATCCATGGCCTTCAACGGCTTCGCAGCCGCCTTCCGTCGCCGTTTCCCCGACCTCGTCGGACGCCCGGTCCTGGTCGCGCTCTCCGGGGGCGCCGACTCGGTCGCCCTGGCGTGCATCCTCCACGAGGCTGCCGCCGAGCTCGGCTGCGAGGTCGCAGCAGCCCACGTGCACCACCACCTGCGCGGCGCCGAGGCGGATGCCGACGCCCGCCACTGCGAGGCGCTGTGCGACCGGCTCGGTGTGAGGCTGGCCGTCGAGCACCTCGACACGGGAGTCCCGACCGGCGTGTCCCGCGAGGCGTGGTGGCGCCGGGAGCGCTACCGGGCGCTGGAGGCGGTGCGGGAGCGGTTCTCGTGCGCGGCGGTGGCCACCGCGCACACGCTCGACGACCAGGCGGAAACCGTCCTCATGAAGCTGCTGCGCGGTTCCGGCCCGCGCGGCGTCGCGGGGGTGCGCCGGCGCAGCGGGACCGTCATCCGGCCGCTGCTCGACGTCCCGCGCGCGGCGCTGCGCGGCTACCTGACCGGCCGCGCCATCGCGTGGCGCGAGGACGCCAGCAACGCCGATCAGGCCTTTCCGCGCGCCAGGGTCCGCCACGAGCTGCTGCCCGCGCTGGCGGCGGCGTTCCCCGGTGCCGCGACGCACCTCGCGGCGTTCGCGGCCGCTCTGGCCGAGGACGAGGCGTACCTGGGGGGGGTGCTGTGCGAGCGCGGCGTCTGGCCCGAGATCGGCCGGCCGGTGCCGGTCGGGGTGGTGGCGGCACTTCCGGGCGCCCTGGCGGTGCGCTGGGCGCTGGAACTGGCCGGGCGGTTGCCCCTGGCCGAGCCCCCCTCCCGGAGCCAGCTCGAGGCCGTGCTGGCGATGCTCGAGGGGTCGGGCCCTGGGGCCGTCGACCTCGGCCGCCGGTGGGTGCTGCGCCGGCGCGGCGGGATGCTGGCTTTGTGTCCGCCGCCGCTCGAGCCGTTCGCGCCGAAGGCTGTCACGGTGCCTTCGCGCGTGGAGCTGGCGGGGGGGGTTGTCGGGCGGGTGGGCGTGGCGGGCCCTGAGCCGGGAAAGCACCGGGCCAACCTCCGCGCCGAGGCGGCGGACCTCCCCCTGGTGTGGCGGCCGGTCGCGGCCGGTGAGCGCTTCCGGGGGCGCCCCGTGACGCGCCTGCTGGCTGCCGCCGGCGTGCCGGCCGAATGGCGGCGGGCGTGGCCCGCCCTCGTGACGGGTGGTACGATGATCTGGCTTCCTGCCGTCGGGGTTGCCGATGGGTGGGCTGCGAACGGCGCCGACGGGGTGGTGGCCGGGCTGGAGGAGCCATGGGAACGCCGCGACAGGTGATCGCGCCCGAGGTGATTGCGACGCGTGTCGCTGCACTCGGGACGCGCATCGGCGCCGACTACGCCGGGCGCAAGCTCGTGCTGGTCGGGATGCTCAAGGGGGCGGCGGTGTTCCTCTCCGACCTACTGCGCGCGATCGAGGGCGACGTGCGCTTCGAGCTGGTCAACGTGACGCACCAGGCCGAGCCCCGCGGCGCGATCATCGAGCTCACCTACGCGACCCACGTGCATCTGGAGGGCGCGCACGCCCTCATCCTCAAGGACATCTGTCACTCCGGAGTGACCGAAAACTACCTGCTCACCCACCTTGCTCAACAGGGCCCGGCCAGCCTCGAGGTCGCGGCGCTTGTGAACCGGCCGCTCCTCCGCCGCGTCGCGCTCGAACCCAAGTACGTGGCGCTCGACGACGTTCCGACCGGCCGGCTCGTCGGCTATGGCATCGAGCTCGAGGGCAGATGGGGGAATCTTCCCGGCATCAACGTCCTTGAGGGAGTGTGACCGGGGCCGGGGACCCGTGACGGCGCCCCGGCGGCAGCCGGGCGCTCTCAGGGGACGCCACCGGAGGAGTTCGGAGAACACGTGAACCAGAACGTCAAGAACGCGCTGTTGTTTGTCGTCATCATCGTGTCGGTGGTGCTGTTGTGGAACTTCATCACGACGACTCGGGCCGGCACCAAGGAGATTGCGTTCTCGGATTTCCTCGACCGGGTCGAGAAGAACCAGGTCTCGGAGGTGCTGATCCGCGGCGAAGAGGTGTACGGGCGCTCGTTGGAGGCCGCCGGGGCCCACCCGCTTGCCACCCGTCCGTTCGACTTCGTGACCTACTCGCCGGGGTACGACAAGCTCGTCTCCGTGCTGCGCGAGCACAACGTGAAGATCAAGGCCGAGCAGGCCTCGCAGGGTTCGATGTGGACCGCGGTCCTGTCGTGGCTGCCGTTCGTGTTGCTGGCGGTGATGTGGTACTTCTTCTACCGCCAGATGCAGGCGGGCGGCAACAAGGCGATGGCGTTCGGCAAGTCGCGGGCGCGTCTGCTCAACCCTCAGAAGAAGGGGATCACCTTCAAGGACGTCGCGGGGGTGGAGGAGGCCAAAGAGGAGCTGCAGGAGATCATCGAGTTCCTCCGCGACCCGCAAAAGTTCCAGAAGCTGGGCGGCAAGATCCCCAGGGGCGTGCTGCTGATGGGCCCCCCCGGGACCGGCAAGACGCTGCTCGCCCGCGCCGTCTCGGGCGAGGCCGAGGTGCCGTTCTTCTCGATCTCGGGCTCCGACTTCGTCGAGATGTTCGTCGGCGTCGGCGCGTCGCGCGTCCGCGATCTCTTCGAGCAGGGGAAGAAGAACGCGCCCTGCATCATCTTCATCGACGAGATCGACGCGGTGGGTCGTCACCGCGGCGCCGGCCTCGGCGGCGGCCACGACGAGCGGGAGCAGACCCTGAACGCCCTGCTCGTCGAGATGGACGGCTTCGAGGTCAACGACGGCGTGATCCTGATCGCCGCCACCAACCGCCCCGACGTGCTCGACCCCGCGCTGCTGCGTCCCGGCCGCTTCGACCGGCGCATCGTCGTCAGCCGGCCTGACCTCAACGGGCGCAACGAGGTCCTGAAGGTGCACACCGCCAAGATCACGCTCGCCCCCGACGTCGACCTCTCGGTGTTGGCGCGCTCCACGCCCGGTTTCTCGGGGGCGGACATCGCGAACCTGGTCAACGAGGCGGCGCTGCGCGCGGCGCGCTTCAACAAGACCGCGGTCGCGATGGCCGACTTCGAGTACGCCAAGGACAAGGTGATGATGGGGGCGGAGCGACGCTCGCTCGCGCTCTCCGAGCAGGAGAAGCAAGTCGTCGCGTACCACGAGGCCGGCCACGCGCTGATCGCGGCGATGCTGCCCAACGCCGACCCGCTCCATAAAGTCACGATCATTCCGCGCGGTCTCGCCCTCGGGCTCACCCAGCAGCTTCCCGAGGAGGACCGCTACCTGCACGCCAAGTCCTACCTCGATGACGAGCTCGTGGTGCTCATGGGCGGTCGCCTCGCGGAGCAGATCGTGTTCGGCGACGACAAGATCACCACGGGCGCCGGCAACGACCTCGAGCGCGCCACGGAGCTCGCCCGCAAGATGGTGTGCGAGTGGGGGATGTCCTCGATGGGGCCGCTCACGTTCGGCAAGCGCGAGGAGGCGATCTTCCTGGGCAAGGAGTTCGCCCGCCACCAGGACTACTCCGAGGCCACCGCGGTCGAGATCGACGGCGAGATCAAACGCCTGGTGGAGAACGCCTACGGCCGCGCACAGCAGACCCTGAGCGAGAACCGCCCGGTGCTCGACAAGATCGCGGCCGCGCTGCTCGAGCGCGAGGTGCTCGAGGGCGAGGAGGTCTACGCGATGGTGTCGGAGTACACGGGTCTGCCGGTGGACAAGCTCAAGGGCCCCGGTAACCCGGTGCCCAGCGCCGACGCCCTCGCCACTTGAGCGCCGCCGGCGTCGGACCTCTCGCTGCGTTGCGCTCGCCCCGCTCGCATGCTCATGTAGCCTCCGGCTACACTCCGCTGCGGCGGGGTTCGCGCGCCTTGCGATAGGCCAACGGCGGCGGTGCGGCTACACGCCCCAAGCTGCGGCGCCCTGCCTATCGGCGGGAAGTTCGTCTTCGAGGGGGCGCTCGAGGCGTCGCGGCCGGCACTGACCACGGACCACGTCTCTCCCGTGCAAGGTACAATCCACGGGTGGTCGTCCTTCGCGCCCTCGCGATGCTCTCGTTCGTGATCCTCGGCGTCGCCAACACCGTGGTGTTCGGAACCTACGGCGCGCTCGTCGGGTTCATCCCGCCGCGCGGCGACTGGACGCTGGTGGGGGCGCGCTGTTGGGCGCGCGGCGTCCTGCTCGGCGGTTTCGTTCGCCTGAGGCGCGAAGGGCGGGAGCGGGTGCCGCGCGCCGAGCCGGTCGTGTTCATGGCCAACCAT
Organism: uncultured Acidobacteriota bacterium; assembly: GCA_963727205.1. Lineage (GTDB taxonomy): Bacteria > Acidobacteriota > Thermoanaerobaculia > Thermoanaerobaculales > Thermoanaerobaculaceae > RBG-13-68-16. Next base: position 23,667 of record CAVSFQ010000006.1, read on the forward strand.
GAGTCGTGGCTCGACATCCCGGCGTTGCTGGCGGCGATTCCGGTGCAGGTGCGGTTCCTAGCCAAGAAGTCGCTGTTCAAGGTCCCGTTCCTGGGTTGGGCGATCGCGGCGATGGGCTTCATTCCCGTGGACCGCGAGAACCGGCGCGAGGCGGTGCGCTCGTTCGAGGAAGCCGCCGCGCGGATCCGCCGCGGCCGCTCGGTGCTCCTCTTCCCCGAAGAGACGCGTTCGATGGACGGCAACCTGCTGCCGTTGCAGCGCGGCGGTTTTCTCATCGCAATCAAGGCGGGGATCCCGATCGTGCCGGTCGGGATCGACGGCGCCGGCCGCTCCCTGGGCAAGCACAACTACCTGATCCGCCCGGGTACGGTTACGGTGCGGTTCGGCGATCCGATTCCCACCGCCGGGCGGGGGGTGACGGAGAAGGTTGTGCTGATGGAGCGGGTGCGGGCCGAGATCGAACGGTTGCGCGGCAATTCCGGCGCTGCCGGGGCCGTTGCTCTTGATGCGGGGGGTGCAGGTCATGGTCACTGAGACGAAGGTGTGGGAAGCGCTCGGCACCGTAATGGATCCCGAGGTGCCGTTTTCGGTCGTCGACCTGGGTCTGGTCTACGGGGTCGAGGTCGCGCCGTCCGGCGCCGTCCGCGTGCAGCTCACGCTGACGACGCACGGCTGCCCGTTGGTGCGGCGCATCACGGACGACGCGGCGGGCGCGATCCGCCGGGCCACGGGCGCCGAGGACGTGCAGGTGGAGATCGTCTGGGACCCGCCGTGGAACCCTGGGATGGCCGCGCCGTCGGTGCAGCAGCACTTCGGTTGGTCATAAAGGAGAGATTGATGGCAATTTCCGAGGCGGACGTCCGCGAAACCCTCAAGCAGGTCAAGTTTCCCGGGCTTTCCCGGGACATCGTTTCGTTCGGGTTCGTCCGCAGCGTGCGGGTCGAGGGCGATGCCGTCGCGGTCGAGATCGTTTTGACGACCGCCAACCCGCAGGCGGGCGAGACCGTCGAGCGCGACGCGCGGGCGGCTCTCGAGGCGCTCCCCGGCGTGCGCGAGGTCAAGCTCGGCTGCACGGTCCAGGCCCCGCAGAACGCCCCCGCCGCCGCCCCGGCGCGCCGGGTGCTCCCCGGGGTGCGCTACAAGGTGGCGGTGGCCTCGGGCAAGGGTGGCGTCGGCAAGTCCACCGTGGCGGCCAACCTGGCGCTTGCCCTGCAGCGCGGCGGCGCGACCGTCGGCCTGCTCGACGCCGACATCTACGGCCCGTCGCAGCAGATGATGATGGGGTGCACCGACAAGCCGCGCGTGAACGAGGCGGAGAAGATCCTCCCCGTGGACGGCAACGGCGTGGCGGTGATGTCGCTCGGGTTCCTGATGGACCCGGACCAGCCGGTGATCTGGCGCGGGCCGATGGTGATGAAGGCGCTGCAGCAGTTCATCGAGGACGTCGAGTGGGGCACGCTCGACTACCTGGTGGTGGACCTGCCGCCGGGAACGGGCGACGCCCAGCTCACGATCACCCAGCAAGTGCCGCTCGACGGCGCCGTGATCGTGACGACCCCGCAGGACGTGGCGCTGATCGACGCCCGCAAGGGCCTCGCGATGTTCCAGAAGGTCAACGTCCCGGTGCTCGGGATGATCGAGAACATGTCGGCGTTCGTCTGCCCGCATTGCGGCGAACGCAGCGAGATCTTCAAGCACGGCGGCGGGCGGCGCACCGCCGAGCAGCTCGGCGTCCCGTTCCTGGGCGACATCCCGATCGACCCGGCGATCGTCCTCGGGGGCGACGCCGGGACGCCGATCGTGGCGTCGCACCCGGACTCGCCGGCGGCGAAGGCGTTCCTCGAGTTGGCAGCGGCCGTCCGCCGGCAGGTCGAGCGCTAGGCGCGGCCCGAACCCTCGCCGCGGCGTTCCCGCGCGGGCGTCCGCGCCGCGGTCACTTCGGGTGTTGCGCCGAGGCGGCGGGCTTTGGCGACAGTACCGGTGTCGGCGCCGCTACGACGATCTCCGCCGCGCTCTCGGGGCGGCCGCCGGCCGCCACGATCGCCGCCAGCCGCTTGGCGAACCACTCCGGCTCTCCCCACGGCTGCGCCTCACCGTTGGCGTAGTAGGTCGGGGTGCCGGTCACCCCGAGACGGTAGCCGAGGTCGAGTTGGCGCAGGACGGTGTTGATGGCGGGGTCCTTGAGGTAGCACGCCCGGAACTTCTCGCTGCTCAGGTTGTGCTCGGCGAGGAAAGCGAACACGGCTGGGTCCACCGACTCGACGGTGAGGGTGTCCTGGAGGCGGTAGAACTCCTCCTTGAGCGCGACGATCTTGTCGGGCCACAGGTTGCCGACGCACTCGCCCGCGACCGCCGCCCGGAACGCCCACGGATGGGCGTTGAAGAGCGGGAAGTTGACCAGCCCGTGGCGGATCTTGTCGCCGAACTGCGCGAGCACCGGCTTGACCGCGCCCCATCCGCGCTTGCACGCCGGGCACTGGAAGTCGGAGAACTCGACGACCTTGACCGGTGCCGTCTCGTGCCCCGGGTCCCACTGGATGACGCTCGACTCGAGGATCTCCCGCCGCACGGCGCGCGGGTCGCGGTCGAGCGGCCAGGTGCCGCCGATCACCAGATACTTGCCGTCGGCGGTCACCGCCATCGGCATGTGCATCGTGCCGTAGCCAGTCGCGACCTCGGCGGTGAGCATGACCACCGCGCCAGGCCGCGTCGGGCTCATCGGCCACGGGATCCTCACCCTGCTGCTGAGCCAGGTGCTCATCGCCTCGGTGAGGTGCTGCTGGACGAAGAGCGGCAGCGTCGCGGGCGTGACCGGCGGGTCGACGGCGGGGAGCGGGAAGAGCAGCCCCGCGGCCACCATCCTGGTCCTTGGGTCCGCGAGGATGCCGACCTGGTCCTTGGCGTCCGGCTGGATGGACGTGCGCTCGACGCGCACTTCCTGGTAGGAGCCCACGGGCGTAACGCCGGTGGTGTTCTCGGTCAAAGTGAACACGCTCGCCGGCGCGTAGGTCAGAAAACCGCGCGCGAACGCCTTGAACGCCTGTTCGGGAAGTTCTTGCGCCCCGGACGAGACCGCCGCCGCCAGCGCCATCGCCGCCACAACGTAACTCCGCATGAGCATCCTCCGGTTCAGCATTCGCGAAGGATAGCAAAGCGGCCAAACGTCCGGCCGCTCGGCGGCTCCGCTTGGAACGGCGCCGCCCACTCCTGTACAGTTGGCACGTGCTGGAGCGTAAGCTTGCGGAGCTGTGGCGGCGGGGACGCCCGGCGGTGATGGGCGTCGTCAACGTCACACCGGACTCGTTCTCCGACGGGGGGCGGTTCGCCGCGCCCGACGCGGCGGTGGCGCACGCCCTCGCCATGTCGGACGCGGGGGCGGACGTCATCGACGTCGGCGGCGAGTCCACCCGCCCGGGCGCGGAGACGGTGCCGGTGGCGGACGAGATCGAACGCGTGGTGCCGGTGGTCGCGGTGCTGGCCCGTCGTCGGCCCGCCGTGATCGTCTCGGTGGACACCTCCAAGCCCGAAGTCGCCGCGGCCGCACTGGCGGCCGGAGCGTCCCTCGTCAACGACGTCACGGCCGCGCGCGACGCGCGCATGCTCGCGGTCGTCGCCGGCCGCGGCGCCGGCATCGTCCTCATGCACATGCGCGGCGATCCCGCCACGATGCAGCGCGACACCGGCTACGCGGACGTCGTCGCCGAGGTGCACGAGTTCCTCGCGGGCCGGGCCGCGGCGGCGGCGGCGGCGGGGATCCCGGCCGAACGCACCCTGCTCGACCCCGGCATCGGCTTCGGCAAGGACGCCGCCTCCAACCTTCGTCTCCTTGCGGCGCTGCCGGACCTCGCGGCGCTCGGCTGCCCGGTGGTCGTGGGCGCCTCGCGCAAGTCGTTCATCGCGACGGTCGCCGGCGGCGCGGGTCCGGAGGGACGCCTGGCCGGGTCGCTCGCCGCCGTCGCGGGCACGGTACGGTTGCCGCGGGCGATGGTGCGGGCACACGACGTTCGCGAGACCGTGCAGTTCCTCACGCTGCTGGCGGCGGTGGCGGGGGCGGCTTGAGCGCGCTGTTCGCCGCGCTGCGGGAGGTCACGCGCCTGGAGGTCGGGGTGCGCGACATCGTGGACATCACGCTGGTCGCGGTCCTCTTCTACCTGCTGCTGACTGCGGTCAAGGGCACGCGGGCCGTCTCGATGCTCTGGGGGATCTTCATCCTGACGGGCGCCTACCTCGTCGCCCAGTTCCTCGACCTCATCACCCTCACGGCGGTGCTGCGCGAGATGCTTTTCTACCTCCCGTTCGTGATCATCGTTCTTTTCCAGCACGAGATCCGGCGCATCCTGGCGGCGATCGGCCGCACGCCGCTGTTGCGCTGGACCTCGGTGCTCTCCCCCCGGCAGGTCCTGATCAACGACATCGTGCTGGCGTGCGAGACGCTGGTCTCCCACCGCTACGGCGCCCTGATCGTGGTCGAGCGCGACGAGGGGCTGCGCACCTTCGTCGAGACGGGGATCCCGATCGACGCCCGGTTGTCGTACGACCTCCTGGTAAACATCTTCACCCCCGGCACGCCGCTGCACGACGGGGCCGCCATCGTGCAGGGGAACCGGATCGTGGCCGCCGGGTGCTTCCTGCCGCTCTCCGTGCGGGCCGACCTGTCCACGACGTACGGCTCCCGGCACCGCGCGGCGCTGGGGATCGCCGAGGAGACCGACGCGGTCGCGGTGGTGGTCTCCGAGGAGCGCGGTGCGCTCACGGTGGCCGAGGGCGGCCGCCTGCACGCCGACCTCGACCGGCGCGAGTTGCGGGACCTGCTGCTCGAACTGCTGCTGCTCGGGCGCTCGGGGAGGCCGGCGTGAGGTTGCTGCCGCGTTCCCCCGGCACCCTGCTGCTCGCGACCGTGCTGGCGTGCATGGTGTGGTACGCGAACGCCCTCGACCGCAGGGAGCGTGTCTCCGAGCGGCAGCTCGACACCGCCCTCACACTGGTGAACGTACCCGCGGACACCGTGATCACCTCGGAGGTGCCGAGGTTCCTGTCGTTGCGGGTGCGCGGCCCCCTTTCCCGCCTGCGCACGCTCGACCAGGCCCAGACCGGCGTGGTGATCGACCTGCGCGGCGCGACCGAAGGGGAGCACGAGTTCCCGGTGGAGATGCGGAACGTGATCGTGCCGCCCGGGGTCGAGGTGCTGGCGGTGTCGCCGTCGCAGGTGCCGCTGCGGCTGGAGAAGATCGGCCGCCGGAGGGTCGCGGTCAGGCCGCGGCTTGCCGGCCAGCCTGCGGCGGGCATGTCGGTCGGAGCCGTGCGCGTCCAGCCCACGACCGCGATGGTCAGCGGGCCGCGGCTGCTGCTGCAGCGGTTGCAGTCCGTGTCCACCGACCCGGTGAACGTGGATGGCGCCGACGCAAGCGTGGACGTCGTCGTGGCGGTGCGGTCGCCGCAGCCGCTGATGCGGATCGTGGAGCCGCTGACCGTCCGGGTGATCGCGGAGATCGTGCCGGCCCGCGCCGACGCTCGCAGCGCGAGGCGGCGGTGAGCGGCCGGTTGTTCGGCACCGACGGCATGCGCGGGGTGGCGTTCGAGCCTCCCCTCGATCGGTCCACGCTGACGCGCCTCGGCGCGGCGCTGGCGGGGCACCTGCGCGACGCGGGGTTGCCGCTCGACGTGCTGCTGGCGGGAGACACGCGGGCCTCGACCGAGCCCCTCGCGGAGTGGGTCGGCGGAGCGTTCCTCGCGGCCGGCGGCGAGCTGCGCTGGGCCGGCGTGCTCCCGACGCCCGCCGTCTCCCACCTGGTGCGCGAGAACGGCGGGTTCGGCGCCGGAGTGGTGATTTCCGCCTCCCACAATCCGGCGGCCGACAACGGAGTCAAGCTCGTGAACCGTGTCGGCACGAAGTGGCCGGTCGCGGAGGAGCGCCGCCTCGAAGAACGGCTAAGGATGCTCGCCGAAGACGCCCCGACGGTGCCGCTGCCGACCCCCGACGGACGCTGGCGGGCGCGCTACCTCGAGCTGCTCACCGCGTCGCTGCCGCCGCGGCCGCTCGCCGGGATGCGGATCGTCGTCGATGCGGCCAACGGGGCGGCGTCGCCTGTCGCGCACGGCTTCTTTACCGCGCTCGGCGCCGAGGTCGCCCTCATCCACGCCGACCCCGACGGCCACAACATCAACGCCCGCTGCGGGGCGCTCTACCCCGAACTGCTCGCGGCGGAGGTGCGTCGCCGCCACGCCGACGCCGGTGTGGCGCTCGACGGCGACGCCGACCGTGCGGTCCTCGTCACGGCCACCGGCCGGGTGCTCGACGGCGACGATGCGCTCCTTGTGTGGGGCCGGGCACTCGCCGCCTCGGGGCGCTTGCCGGGGGCGAAGGTCGTGGCGACGGTGATGTCCAACCTCGGCCTCGAGGCCGCGCTGCGGCGCGAGGCGATCGCCCTCGTGCGCTGTCCGGTCGGGGACCGCGAGGTCTGGGAGACGATGCAGCGGGAGGGTGCGGCCCTTGGCGGCGAGCAGTCCGGCCACGTGATCTGCGGCCACCTGGCCGTCACCGGCGACGGACTGCTCACCGCGGCGCACCTGCTCGCCGTCGCCCGGCGGGACGGCGCCGCCCTCGAGGACCTGGCCGATCTCGAGCGCTTCCCGCAGGTGCTCCTCAACGTCCGGGTGACGGCCCGCCGTCCGGTCGAGGAAGTGCCGGAACTCGCCGCCGCCGTGCGCGCGGCCGAGCGCCGCCTCGCGGCCGACGGTCGGGTGTTCGTGCGCTACTCGGGGACCGAGCCGCTGTTGCGGATCATGGTCGAGGCCGCCGAGGACGCCGTCGCGCGCGAGACGGCCGAGGGGATCGCCGCACTCGCCCGCAAGCACCTCGGCGCCGCGTGACGCCCGTTCGCCGTCCGTCGTAGAGGCAGGATCGCCGCCGGGCGGGGCCTGGCGTGCGTGCCGGTCCGGCATCCGGCCACCCGCGGGGCCGGCCGCACCCCTAACGGCCGAACAGGCTCCACTTCTTCCGCTTCAGCGTGAGGGGCTCCCGTTCGCTGCCGAGGCTGCCGACGTGGCCGGAGTAGTCGGACGCCGTCACGTAGAACTCGACCGTCTGGTTGTGGTGGAACTCCGGCGAGATCTCGACCGACCAGTCCTCGCCGGCGCCGCGCTGCGCCGGCAGCTCGACGAACTCCGGCGCGCCCGCGACCCGAGCGAAGAACCGGGCGCCCCGGACGCGGTGGTCGTCGCGGATGCGCAGCGCGATCGTCGCCGGGGTACCTTTCTTGTACTCGAGCTTGACCCCCTGCGCGAGCGCCACGCTCGGGGGCGCGGCGTCGAGTTGCTCGAGCTGCTTCGCCAGCCGCTCGCGGGCCTGCTCGACGCGCGCCCGGGTCCTGGGGTCTGGGACCATTGCGCGCAGCAACGCAAGCCCGTTTTCCGGCGCCCGGTCGCGCTCGGACTGCTCCACCTGGGCCATCGCCGCCGCGAACCGCTGTTCGGCGGCCTGCTCGCCTTTAAGCCGCTCGATCCGGTCGGCGAGGCCGGGGCGGTCGTTCCATGCGACCTGGAGAGTGGTCAGACCGGCGAGCGCCGCCTCGTAGTTTCCGGCGGCCGCGAACGTGTCGGCGTCGCGCTCGAGGGCTGCCGCCGCCTGCGTGCGCATCTGGGCCGCCTGCTCGCAGCGCGGGGCCAGCCCGAGCAGTACGCCGGCGTTGCGGACCATCTCGTCGAGTTCGCCTTGGCGCTGGGCCTTCAGCAACGCCGCGTGGACGTCGAGCGCCCTTCTCGAGTCCTCGAGGGTGGCGACAAAATCGCGGTCGCGGGGGAACGACGCCTCCTCGGAGCGGGAGAGCCCGCGGAGTATCCCCGCGAGCGCCGTCATGTTGCCGGCGGCGAGCGCCGCCTGCGCCTCCACCAACACGGCGCGCTGCCTCTTGGCGAGGTACGCGGCGTGCAGCTCCTTGAACCGTTCCTGCTCCGCTGGCGTGAGGTTGGCGAGCTCCGCCGGCGAAATCGCATCGAGCCGCGCGAGGGCACCCGGGAGGTCGCCGAGGGCGATGGCGGCCTCCGCCATCTGCAGCTGGACCGCGGCGGCGGCCGCGACTGGCGGAGCCGGAGGCTGCGTCGGCCGGCGCGGCGCCGGAGCGGGGGCGGCAGCGCGGACGGTGCGGCCCGGACCGGTGCTGGCATACCAGACCGCGCCGACGGCCGCCCCGAGGACGACGACCGCAGCAGCCCCGCCGGCCCACAGCCCGGCGCGGCGGCGGGTGGTCTTCGGGGCGGACGCCGGGGCACTCGGCGCCGGTTCAACCCGCGGCTGGCCGCCGGACGTGGCAGTGGTCGCCGGGACTTCCGCCGCAGGGTCTGGCGGCGGCTCGGTCGCGGGAAGAGGCTCTACGGCGACGGCGCCGTCGGCCTCCGGGCTCGCGGGCAGCTCCGTGAGGTGTTGGAACGGCAGTGGACCGGCCCCATTTTCGCCCGCTGGCGCGGCTTCGGCCGGGACCAGTGGCGGCACCGGCGGCGCGAGTGCGGCTTCGGGCCGGAGGAAAATCGGCACCACACGCGCCGGTGCGGTGTCCTCGCCGGTGTCTGGGGCCCCGGTCGGCTTCGGCCCGGCCGCCGGAGGCTCGGGTTGCGCCTCGGCGACTTCGTCGTCGCCGAAAAGCGGGGATGGCAAAGCGGCGGCGGCCGGCGCCGTCCGTGGGCCGGCCCCCGCCAGCGATGTTCCGATCGCCTGGCGGAACGCCTCGATCGAGGCGGGCCTCGCCGCCGGGTCCGCGCGCAGCGCCTGGCCCAGGGCCGCCGCCAGCGCCGTGGGTTCGGGAATCCGCTGCGCCACGGCCTGAGGGAGCGTGACGGTGGGAGCGTCGTCGCCCGCCACCTCGGCCCCCAGCAGGGCACAGCACGTCGCTGCGAGAGCGTAGAGGTCGGCGCGCCAATCCGCCCCTGTGGCGGCGCCGCGCCGCTCCGGCGCGACGAACCGGCCGGCCCCGCTGGGAGGCGCGGTCTCGCCGGCCGCCCGCGCGCCCGCGTGGAACGCGGCGGTGCCGAACCCCAGGATCGAGACGCGCTCAACCCCGTCGACGCGTCGGGAGACGATGTTCTCGGGCGAGATGTTCCCGTGCGCGGCGCCGGCGCGGGCGAGCACAGCGAGCCCCTGCGCGACCTCGAGCGCCAGGCCCAGGATGCGGGCGGGCGCGGCGCCGATCAGCGCGTCGAGGCGCTCGCCATCGACGAACTTCATCACCATGAACGCGCTGCCGTCGGGGGTGAAGCCGTGATCGAGGAGCGCGGGGAACGTCGCGGGAGCGGCCGACGCGAGGACCGCCATCGCAGCCATGAAACGCTCCTGAGACGCCGGAAGCGTTGCGAGCGAGGCGGGAGGGATCAGCTTGATCGCGACGGTGGCGCCGGTGGCCGGGTCGACGGCGCGGAACACGATCGCGGACCGGCTCGACTTGAGCACCCGCTCGAGGCGGAAGTTCTCTGTGATCTCGCGCGGCTGGATCGTGGGCATGTCGGCGCTCCGCTCCCGCTCACGCCACCGCGCAGCGCGGCCCCGACCCGACGCCGGCGAGCCCGGTCCGGGCCCGTGCATGGGATTTCATGGACGAAGTCTAGCAAAGGTCGGGTACGCGGGGCCCAGGCGCGGTGTGACGGGGCGCACGCGGACGGCGGCGTGGGCGAGGACAGGAGGCAGGTTGAAGTTGGCGGGGTGGACGAGACTCGACCGTGCGGTTGGGGGGGTGGGGCACGACCGAGTCGCGTCCCAAGCTTGGAGGGTTGAGGAAGTGGCGGGGTGGACGAGACTCGAACTCGCGACCTCCGGCGTGACAGGCCGAAAAAGGCCGTTTTGGCCCTCTGAAGCCCCTTGGAGACATGAGGCGACAGCAGGGGCTGGATGGCGCTCAATCATTTGTTTCAGAAAGACTTGACATGGGTTGTACCGGAGGCGGCAGGCGCCTGCGGGAGAGCCCCGGAGACCGATGGGTAGGCCGAATGTGGATGAAAATGTGGATGGGCAACGGAGACACAGTCGCACGGCTGGACGATCGAGAAGACAAAGGCCTCAGTGTGGTCACTGACGTCGATGGGAGACCCGGCTGCGGGGGCGGGACGCTGAGGTATGCGACCTTCAACCGGCGGTGATTTCCTTCGCGCCGTCTCGATGTTGATCAGCTCGCATAGGGGTCATCCGCCTCGACGGGAAAGCGTGTCGCAGTCTGCTTGTCTTGGCTGGATTCTCCCTCGAGGTTGTAGCCCATCGCCCGATACCCTCGGAGTCGTCGTTGGAGCATCCTGGCGAGGACGGGCATCCCGGAATCAGCGTAGTCGTAAACCTGGACGGAGGTCTTACGGGCATGCTGACGATGCAGGCGCCCGACGTACTGCACCAGCGTTCCGCGCCACGAGACTGGCAGCGTGAGGAATAACGTGTCGAGACGCGGGTCGTCAAACCCCTCGCCAACATATCGGCCGGTCGCGAGTAGGACTCGAGGCGCGGTGTCAGGTATGGACGCTAACCTCTCCATCAGAGCTCGGCGGGCCTTCACTCGCATTCCACCTTGCAGCACCATGACGTTGTCGGTGGCGGCTCGCAAAGCCGCGGCGAGCAGTTCGAGATGATCTCGCCGTTCGGTCAAGATGATCGGCGACCTGCCGGCTCGCAGTGCTTGGAGCACATCGTCGAGGATGAGCTGGTTTCGGTTCTCGTCCTGAGCCAGCACAGCGTAGATCTGCTGGATGCCCAGCTCCTGGCCACCAGTGAGGACGGTGCCCGACTCGCGGACCAGAACCGTCCGCCTGAGGTCATGCTCCCAACCACCCCGGGAGGAGCCCAGTCTGACGCGCGTAGGCCCGATCTGCATGCAGATGATCGGCTGATGGCCGTCGCGGCGCTCGGGCGTTGCAGTGAGACCCAGGATGTACTTCGCCTTCACCTCGGCGAGCACCCTCTCGAAGGAAAGCGCGGCCACATGGTGGCATTCGTCGACTACCACGTGGCCGTAGGAAGCTACGGAGTCGTCGACTCGACCCTTCCTGATCACGCTCTGGAGCATCGCCACGTCGAGCACGCCGTTTCCTCGCCAGACTCCTCCTGCGATTCGCCCGACGTCCTCCGTTACGACGCCGAGAAACCGCGAGAGCTGTGACACCCACTGGTCAAGCAGCGGTCGACGGTGAACGAGCACCAGTGTGCTGCGTGCCCGCGCGGCGATCAGGTAAGCGCCAACGACGGTCTTGCCTGCGCCGGGCGGTGCGACCAGGACGCCGGCCTCGCTCTCGATCATCGTTTGAGCTGCTCGCTCTTGCTCCGCAGTGAGTTCGCCTTGGAAATCGAACCTGGCCTCGACTCCCGTCGTTCGCTCATCCGTCACTTCGAGGGCCACGCCCAGGCTCTCCAGGAGAGCAGCGGCCTCCTCCTGACAGCCCCGTGGCAGGGCGATGTACTGGCCCGTGTCTTCAAAGCAGGAGATCACCCGTGGCGTCAGGGCCGTCGAAAGCCGCATTGCCTGCTTCTTGTAGAACTCCGGGTTCTGAAACGCCGCCAGGCGCTTCAGGCGACTGACGACAGGGGATGGCAGGCCGGTTTTCTCGACGAAGAGGCGCTGGGCGAGGACTGATGACACTCTGTTGGGGAGTGGAGTTGAGACAACAAGCGGCGGCGGTTCCCCCGACGGCGGTCGCTGCCACGGCTTTGCCTGGTAGTCGTCGTAGGGCTCCTCGCCGCGTGCTCCGATCACCTCGCCGCGGCGCTCCGCGTCGTCGGCGATCCTCTGCACGAGAAGTGGATCAAGCCGTCCGACACTGGCAAGGACCCCCCACTGGTCCGTGTAAGGGAGAAGAGTGTCATCGAGGAAAATGGTGTTGCCGTTCTTCCGGGCGTGCCACTGGAGCGGCATGGCGATGAGGTTGCCGAACCCTCCCTTGGGCAGTGTGTCCTGGTTCGGGAAGAGTCGATCGTACGACCTCATCGACAGCTCGTGGCGCCGCGACATGGTCTGGGTGAGAAGGGAGCAGCCGAACCGCCGCGCCGTCTGGGCCGCGACCGGTCCTGAGAAGAAGAACCATGCGTGAGCGCCGTTCCCGGAGCGGGAGCGTTCGATCGCGGGCTCGACGCCCTGCGACCGACACACCTCACGAAAGGCGCGAATGTCTTCCTCCCAACCCTCGCCGTCGAAATCGGCGGCCAGGAAGTGGCAGCACTCATCGGCAAGCATGGGGTACACACCCATCACGTGCTTTCCCTGCAAGTGTCTTTCGATCTCCACATCGGACACGGGAACGAACGCCTTGGAGGGGCAGTCGCCACAGACCGTGCCCGGACGGCGTGCACCTGCCAGTCCCTTCTTTAGGCAAATACCGACAAGCCACTCATTCGAGCATGCTGGCGCGTAGCCCGACCTCCCAGTCTTCGGGTTCTCCCATCGCCTTGGGAACACATCCTCCCGACCGCGAAAGAGCGAGCGGAACAGCGCCACCTTCTCCTGGGAACTGAGCCTCCGGTGTAGGGGCGTTGAGAGCCCGAAGGTGGTCACTGCCTCGGATACGTGGAGCGCCGGCTGGGAAAGAGCGGCAAGCTCGACTCGAAGACGTTCGATGCGCCGGAGTATGCCCTCGACGCCACTTCGCAAGGCGGAAAGGTGCCGCTCCTCCCGTTCGAGTTCAATCAGCAGCTCTTCGCGTCGCGGCATGGCTCAGTGGCCCAAGGACGCTCCTGCGCCTTTCCAGGGCTCGCCGGGGAGACGCGATGCCAGCTCGCCAAGGACGTACCTGGCGGCAGCGGCGGCGTTCCAGTGCGTACTCGGTGCGACCAGCGGCTCGATATCCCTACCGAACCTCGGGTCGGCCAGCTTTTCGAGGAGGTTCGCCTCGAACTCTGCGCGGCTCACACTGTGCCCCTCGTGCTCGAGGTAGCGACGGAAGCACTCCACCACACGATCGGCATCGACCGCCGCTCGCTCGTGGGCAAGCCACAAGTCGAAGAGGTCGCGCCCCTTCTTGCGCTGGTAGAGTGCGCGCATCTTGGTGCCGAGCAGTTCGTCGAGCGCATACGTCCGGACCATTGCGGAGCCGCGATGCCAGCGGGAACTCATCGTCATCTGCCGCTGGAGGTGCCCGAACACCGCGAAGTGCTCCCTGGAGTTGATCTCGACCTTCAGTTTCATCGGCAGCGATGGGGGGCCTTCGCTCGTCGTCCGATAGGCGAGCGTCACCCGGCCCTCGCCGGCCGTTCGCTTGGGGGTCCCCAGCCAAGGATCGAGCACGGATCGGATCGCCGAGAGGGTCGGACCGATCGGGCCCCCCTTCACCTGCACGAGATCCAAATCCTCCGAGTAGCGCGCTGCCGGCGCGAGAAACAGCTTGTGGAGTGCGGTCCCGCCTCGGAACGCCAGCGCTCCGGGCAAAGTCTCGTGGCTGAACAGTTCGACCACGGCCCGAGTCAAGATCATGTCCTGCTCGACCTGGAGGTCCGAAACCCAGGGCGCCTGTGACCGCCACTCAGTGATGAAGTCGAACGGGATCATGATTCGAACTCCACCTCGTGGTTGATGTCCAACCTCCACCGCTGGGAGCGGGAACGCACAGGTTCCCGCCCCCCAACGTCGAGCGGCACGTACTCGTTGGCGACACGGGCGATGTGGGCAGTAAGCGGTCCGCTCAGTGCATCAGCACCCACCGTGTCGAGAAGAAACCCGAGCCGCTGCGCCCAGGGGGCCGGCGAGAGTCGCGCCACACGCGGGAGCTCTCCCGCCCGCAGGCGCTCGGCCAGCTCTCGAAGCACCGTGGCGACGTTGTCGAGTCCACCGCAACGGTGGGCGTAGCCAACCAAGTCGAAGGCGGTCCCCTCGGGAGACGAGATCTTCACTGTCCCACGAGGCGTGTTCAGCTCGAGGAACGGGACCTCGGCCACATTTCTACGGGCGATAAACTCAACCCGAACCTCGCCGCAGGACAGTGGCGACCGGTTGCGCTCGACAACAACCTGGAACGCCTGCGGTCTTTGGTGCGCCGCACCGAGCAACTCCGCCGCGCTCAGCAGCCCAACGTAGTAGTCAAGCCCTAGGTGCGCCGTCAACTGGGGCACAAACTGGGCCGGGGGCAGGCAACCGAGGCGCCGGTACTCCGGCGGCACCACCACGTGGAAGCCGCGGAACGGCATGGCCACGGAACCCTCCTGCTGAAGCCGTCGCAGTACAGCGCCGACGGCCGCACGGGAGGACCCGGTCGCCTCGATCACTTCGCCGGTCGTGAAGTGATAGCGCCCCTGGACTGGAAGACCAGTCACGAAGCGACGGATCGAGGTTTGGTGAGTGCCCGGTTTCACACAGCAAACGTAACGCCAGGCGTTCGTCTCGTCAAGCGAAACCGGGCGCGTTCTCGAACGAATGGGTGAGGGGAATGTGGATGAAGATGTGGATGGCCTGCAGAACGACTTTCGTGGGATGCTGATAAACAGCGCTCCTTCAATATGATGCGCCATCGTCGAACTCACGACCACTGGCGTGCAAGAATGGAGAGGTTGCGAGTTCGCTAACCTATTGTTCTGCAACATGATAGGAGTTGGACCAAAGGCGCAGCCCTGACAGTAGGGTCAATGGCTAGATTGGGCTAAGTTGTTGAAAATAAAGGTTGGCGGGGTGGACGAGACTCGAACTCGCGACCTCCGGCGTGACAGGCCGGCGTTCTAACCAACTGAACTACCACCCCGCATCTTGCGTCAGGTCAGCCCGGCGAGTGGTGGGAGGTGTGGGATTTGAACCCGCGACCCCCTGCGTGTAAGGCAGGTGCTCTACCGCTGAGCTAACCTCCCAGGACCTCACGGTTCCAGGGAGCGTCATGCTAGAGGCCGTCGCCTGTGGTGTCAAGCGCGAAGCCGCGCCCGGGAGGCGCCTCGGGCTGCCCGTGGCCGGGCGCCGGAGCCGGCCAGCCGGCCCGGAGGCTGAGGGCGAGGACCGCCGGCAACGGCGCGGCCAACACCCGGTCGAGGGACGTGAAGAGGTGCCACGAGAGGTTGGCCGTTGTGGTCAGGTACGCGCCGGCGACGGCGAGACCCCACACCGCTAGTGCCAGGCGGACACCGCGCAGGCGAGGGCCGCGCAGGCCGGGGGCGGCCAACGCCCCGGCGAGGGCCACGGCCGCGAACTTCGGCTTGACCGCGGCTGCGAGCGACGCGGGAAGTTCGGCGAGGTGCCGGAAACCGAGCGGGAGGGACACCAGATACGCGCTCTGCCCGACGCCGGCGTTCGCGAGGAAGAGGTGCCAGCAGGCAAACGGCACGGCAAACCCGCACAGGACGGGAACGGCACGCCGCAGGCCGATCAATCGAGCCGTCGCCAGCGCCACGCCCAGCGCGAGCGCAGCGCCCTCGTCCTTCACGAGCGCCAGTACGGCCACCGATGCCACGAGCGTCGGCATGGCGTCGAGTTCGCCGCTCGCGATCCTGTCGAGGCCGCAGAACGCCGCGACGACGAGCAGGGCCAGGAGCGCCTCGGCGTAGCCCGAATACCTCGGCCAGAACACGACCGGGCTCCACGCGCCGACCGCCGCGGCCAGCGCGCGGGCGGGGGCTGTGGCGCCCCGACTGCACTCCCAGCAGCCGGCGGCGAGAGCGACGGCGACCACGGCCTGCCAGGCGGCGGCCGTCGCCGCAACGGTGGCACCCGTGAACGTGCCGGCGGCCAGCAGGTCGCTCCACAGCGGGGGGTAGGAGGGGTGGGCGAACGCGTACGGCGGCCACGACAGCCACGTCGGATCGTGGCCGCCGGCCAGCGCGAACACGCGGGCCTTGAGCCCCCAGATGTAGCGGAAATCCCAGCCGAACGCCGGCGCCGCCGCGATCACGCCAGCGTGTGCGAGGGCGGCAACGGCCGCCAAACCGCCCCAACGCCGCTCCCCGGACGAGAACGCCGCACGGGCCGAACCGGTCGCACTCCCTGTAGCGCGGCGTCTTGCGAGGCCCGCCGCGGTGACGGCCGCGGCGGGGATGAGCAGGAGCGCCAGCGACCAACGGACGCCGGCAAGGTCGAGGCCAGCCATCCAAGCCACCTGCCCAAGCGTGCCCCAGACCACCGCCCCGGTGACCGTCGCCGGCACGCCGGCGTCCGCAGTAACGAGCCGGGTCAGTCCCCAACCGAGGAGCAACACGGGCAGCACGGCAACCCAAGCGGTCACGACGGCGGCCTTTCGAAGAGCGTAAGCCGGCCGCTGCGCCAGACCTGGCGCCACGGCGCGGCTGCCGGGAACGGGCTGACGACGACGGCATAGCGATAGGTGCTGACCCGGTCGATCTCCGGGGCCGACAGCCAGAGGAGGTCGGGGCGGCGCCAGACGGCTTCGTAGAACACGGGCTGTCCGTCTCCACCTCCTACCACGATCGCCGGCGGGACGATTAACGCGACGACGGTTCCGGCGGGCAGGGGCAGCGCCGCAAGCGGCCGGAGCACCGCAGTGAACATCGATCTGCGCTCGGAGGCGTCCGGCCGGCGGCAGGCGTCGTGGACGCCCATCGCCAGGCACAAAAACCCGGCACCGAGAGCGGCGAGCGGTTGCGCACGGTGCATCAAACCATTCTAGTGAAACGTTGCCCGCACCGTTGAGAGCGACGCCGCTCCCGCGGCCACCCGAGTGTCAACCCGCCGCGCCGACCGCCGCGCCTGGTCGACGGCCCTGGGGCTGGTCGTGCCGTCTCTGTGTGATTGGCCGCGTCTCTCAGCTCGGTGGCGTCCGGCTCGTGAGAGTAACGCCGGCAGTTGGGTCGCGGTACACGATCGACCATCCGCGACGTTGCAAGCCTCGGGCGTCCTCGGCCCGGCAGATGAAGAAGTCGCAATTCTCGGCAACTGGCCTGGCGAGACGCTCGTAGGGCGCCATCCAGGTTGCGTGGCGCGCCTGACGGTAGAAGTTCATGCTCGGCTCGAAGAGCCACGAGCCGCCCACGCGCACCGTTCGTGGGGGTGGCCGGAGGCGAGCTGGCAGATCTGTTCGAAGGTGGCACACGAGTTCACATCCAGAGTGGTCCCCCAGAAGACCTTCGGATTCCACTGCTGGAGGTACCGCGCCACGATTGCCAGTGTAACGATCGCCGCAAGAGCACTGACGCCCCTCGGACGGCGCCGCCAGCCGCAGAGTGCGAGCGCGATGGCACCGCTGGCGAGAGGGAGGACATATGCCGCGTCGCCGCCGGCGAAGAGGCGGTCCAACCCCCACCCGGGTGCGACAGTGGCGAGCACTGCGAGCCAGGCAATCACGGGGCCGGCCTCTCGAGGAGCGTCACGTCGCCACGCCGCCGGGGGCGACCGGCATGGCGCGCAGCGGCGCCAGCGCCGCGGCTCCAGGGGGTGTCCACGCCGCGGGGGCAGGACGGCGGGTCGCCCCGTAGACCCCGAGGGCCAAGCAGATCACTGCGGCGATCGCGGCGGCGACGGGTTGTGCGCGTTGTACCGCGTCATTGTGGGGGGGGCGGCGGTGGGCGCTCGTCCCCCCCGCCATCATCCCGGCGACGTCCTCGCCATCACCCTTACGCCGGCGACCGGGTCCCGGTACACCACCACCCACCCGCGCCGTTCCAGGGCCGTGGCCCGGGCACCGTCACAGACGAAGTAGTCGTACGCGTCGGGGTTCGGGTTGGAGACGCGGAGGTACGGCGCCATCCACGACGCGCCGCGCGTCTGTCGGTAGAAGTTCAGCGACGGCTCGAACACCCACAGCCCCCCCACGCGCACCGGCGGCCCGCCCCGGCCGGCGGCGAGCGCCGAGATCCGCTCGAAGGCGGTCCGGGTGTTGGCGTCGAGG
The DNA here is from genome assembly GCA_963727205.1 of uncultured Acidobacteriota bacterium. Classification (GTDB taxonomy): domain Bacteria; phylum Acidobacteriota; class Thermoanaerobaculia; order Thermoanaerobaculales; family Thermoanaerobaculaceae; genus RBG-13-68-16. Next base: position 41,436 of record CAVSFQ010000006.1, read on the forward strand.
GTGTCGCCCCAGAAGCTGTCCGTCCGCCACTGCTGCACGTACCTGGCGGCGAGGGCGAGCGCTACGGCCGCGGCCAGCACTGTGATCGCGCGTGGGCGCCCCCGCCAGCTGTAGAGCACAAGCGCGAGGGCGGCACTCGTCAGCGGCGGCACGTACACCGCCGCGCGCGGCGGGGGGTAGTGCAGCCCGACGACGAGGTGCGCGGCCAGGTACGCGGCCGCCGCGGCGGAGACCGTTCCCGCGACCAGCAGCGCCGCGAGACGCGGGGCAGCCAGGCCGTCCCGGCCCGCCTGCCTCACCTCAAGGAGGAGGCGAAGCGCGGCGAGCAGGAGCAGGCCGAGGACCGCCGCCGCGCTCACCACGAGCACGACCCCGACACTGGCCGGCCAGCGGGTGGGCGGAAGGAACGGCTCCTGCGAGCTGCTGTGGTCGCGCGCGAGGCTCGCCTCGAACCACGTCTCGGCGGTCTCAGCGGCGGTTCCACTCCCGACGTACATGTAGCGCCGCGCCAGGCGCGAGGCGACCGGGACCGCCGCGACCGCGACGGCGAGCGCCGCGGCAAGCGTGAGCCACGTCAGGACCCGGCTGCGACGGTGGCGCGCGCGTCGGTCGGCCGGCTGGCGGACGACATCGCGGCCACGCGCGGCGCGCCGTGCGACCGCGACGAGCCCGGCGCACGCCAGCGCCACGACCGGCGCGCTCACGGCGATCACCAGCCACGGGGCGGGCAGCGGGAGCGCGCCGGGGAACGGCGGCGTCGGAGCGAGCGCGCCCGCCGAGGCGAGGCGGCGAGCGAGCTGCCCCCACCGCGCTGCGGCGTGGCTGACCAGCACCTTCACGACGAGCGGGAGGTAGGCGATGAGCAGCACAGCGGCGGCCGGCGCGGGCACCCAGACTGGAACGTCCGGGCGGTCCCCCCGGCCGACGTACGGGCCCCCCTTGCCCACCACACCGTGGCGACGACGGCCGCGAAACAGCCGGCGACGATCAGAAACGCGAGCGAACTGGCGACACACAGGCCGAGGGCCCCAGACGCCAGGAGCCACCACCTCCTGACGTCCACCGCGTCCCCACGCCGCACGAGCAGGGCAAGCAGCGTGAGGTCCACCCCCCAGAGGAGGAACGCGAGCGCGAGGCTGTACCCGCGCGCCTGCACGAGGTAGTCGAGCACCAGCGGGTTGAGGAGCAGGAGGGCGCCGGTCGCGACGGCCCACGTCGGCGATGGCACCGCGATGCGCACGAGCAAAACGACGGCGCCGACGTAGAGGAGCGCCGCGAGGAGCGTCGGGAGCCGCAGGGTCAGCTCGCTCGCCCCGAGCGCCGCGACGCACGCCATCTCCAGGTAGGTCGCGAGGACGTGGTTGTTGGGGTCGTAGTTGAACACGTTGGCCGGCGAGGCGATGAACCAGTTGTAGGTGCACGCCTCGTCGTGGGCGATCGACTGGTGCGCGGCGCGGTAGGAGCTTTGGGCTACCACCATGAGGCCGAGCAGGGCCACTGCCGCCGTCGCCCGCCTCCGGTCCCGGTCATGCGTTCCGGCGTGCCGGCCGACCCCTATCTCCAAGAACAGTCCTCCGCGCTCGGGCGGTCTGGTGACCCCACCTCCGGTCCGGCGCCAAACCGTCCTGGACCGGATGCTATCACCCTGGATCAGAAGTCGGGAGGCGACTGTTTAGGCGCCAATGGGACTGTGTCGCAATCCATTGTTCTTCGTGCTAGAGTTGCGGCCGTGGACGCGGGGGGGCTGGGTCCGTTCCTCGACAGGGGGCTTGCCAGGGTGGCCGAGAAGGTGGTCGCCGGCGGACGCCTCTCGTTCGCGGAGGGGGTGCACCTCGCGACCACCTCGGACCTGCTCGGCGTCGGGCGCCTCGCCAACCTCGTCCGCGAGCGGCTCCACGGCGACGCGACTTTCTTCAACGTCAACCGCCACCTGAACCCCACCAACGTCTGCGTCGCCTCCTGCGCCCTGTGCGCGTTCGCCGAGAAGTACGGCGGCGCCCGGGGATGGACCTACACGGTGGAGGAAGCGGTCGAGGTCGCCGCCCGCGACGTCACCGGGGACGTCACCGAGCTGCACATCGTCGGCGGCCTGCACCCGAAGCTCGGAGTCGAGTACTACGAGGCGTTGTTCACGGCGCTCTCGGCGCGCTTCCCCTGGGTCCACCTCAAGGCGCTCACCATGGTGGAGATCGACTTCCTCGCCCAGCGCGCGAAGCTGCCGGTCGAGGAGGTGGTGCGGCGCCTGGCGGCGGCCGGGCTCGACTCCTGCCCCGGGGGCGGCGCCGAGATCTTCGCCGAGCGCGTGCGCGCCGTGATCTGCGACCACAAGACCTCGGGCGAGCGCTGGCTCGAGATCGCGCGCGCGGTCCACGGGCTCGGCGTCAAGTCGAACTGCACGATGCTGTACGGCCACGTCGAGACCGCCGAGGAGCGGGTCGATCACCTCGTCCGCCTGCGCGAGCTGCAGGACGAGACGGGCGGCTTCCAATGCTTCATCCCGCTCGCCTTCCACCCGGCCAACACCCGTCTCGACCACCTCGCGCCGAGCACCGGCCGGCTCGACCTGCAGACCGTGGCGCTCGCCCGCCTGATGCTCGACAACATCCCGCACGTCAAGGCGTACTGGATCATGCTGGGGGCGAAGGCGGCGCAGATCGCGCTCCACTTCGGCGCCGACGACCTCGACGGCACCGTGGTGGACGAGCGCATCACGCTGGCGGCGGGGGGCGAGGCCGGCGCGGGGATGGCCAGGGCCGACCTCGAACACCTGATCCGCGAGGCGCAGCGCGTCCCCGTCGAGCGCGACACCCTGTACCGCCCGGTGGCCGCCGCGCCGCTGCCCGCCGCCGGCTGACGCTACGCGGACCACTCCGGGAACGACTTCGTCGCGAGGAACGCCGCCAGGCCTTGCCGGCACTCGGGGTGGACGCGCTGACGCGCGTTGGCCCGGGCCGCGGCGGCGAGCCGCGCGTCGAGGTCCGGCAGGGTGAGGTCGAGAAGGAGCCGCTTGGTCTCGGCCACGGCGCTCGGGGCGACCTTGCGCGCCAGCTCGGAGGCGCGCCCCGCGGCGGCGGCGGCCGGATCGTCGGCGATCTCGTCCGCGAGCCCGGCCGCCAAGGCGGTCTCCGGGCCCAGCGGCTGGGGATCGAGGTAGAGCCGCGCGAGGCGCGCCGGCGCGACGCGGCGCGGGAGGAACGCCGAGATGAGCGCCGGCACGAACCCGAGCCGGGCCTCGGAAAACTGGAACCTGGCGCCGGGGCCGGCGATCACCAGGTCGCAGCAGGCGGCAAGGCCGGCGCCGCCGCCGAACGCCGCGCCGTGGACGGCCGCGATGGTCAGGAGCGGGCAGCGCAGGAGCGCGGCGTAGAGCGCGCCGAGGCGCATCGCGTCGGCGACGCGCTCCTCCTCGCCCGCCCCGGCGCCGGCCGCCAGCTCGGCGAGGTCGGCGCCGGCGCAGAAGTGCCGCCCGGCACCGGTCAGGATCAGGGCGCGCGCGCCCGCAACGGGCGTCGCGACCACGCGCGCCAGCTCGTCCACGAGGGCGTTCGAGAGGGCGTTGCCGGCGTTGGGGCGCGCCAGCTCGACGACGAGCACCCCGGCGCGCCGCTGGGTTCTCACGAGGGCCATCGACCGAATGCTACCACTCGAGGAGGATCCGCCCGCCGGCGGGCGTGATGCGCCAGCGTGCGAGGCGGAGCGCCGCGGCCAGGGGTGCGGCGCGGCGCAGCGCCGCGGCGCGCGGGCCGAGCCAGGGGACCCCCTCGAGTGCGTCGGCGACGTGAACGCAGGCGGCCGCGAGGTCGGCGCCGCGCACGGCCCCGGCCTCGTCGGCGGGCGGTCCGTTCGCGACCGCGGCCAGCATCTGAGGACGCGACGCGACCGCGAAGCCCGGGGGCGGGGCCACCCACAGGTCGCCCAGCACTCCGCGCCAGCGGCGCGCCCCGGCGGGTCCCGGCGTGTCGCCGCCGAGGCTCAGAAGCCGCTGCAGCTGAGCGGATGGCATCGTCGTAGGCAGGGCGAGCGCCCAGTCGTCGCCGGCGGTCGCCAGGCGGGCCGGAACGTGCGGCAGGCCGTTGCCGGACCCGACCAGCGCCGCCAGGGCGGAGAGGTCGCCCGTCGTCACGACGCTCGTCTCCGCGGCCGGGGGTAGTTCGGGAGGGGTGCCGGAGACGAGCTCGAGCCGGTTGCGTCCCGCCTCCACCCCCCACCAACGCGCGCCGCGGCGGGCGAGAGCGGCCAGATCGGGGGGCGCGCCGTCTCGCGGTCCAGTGCCCCCGCCGCCGTCGAACAGCGTCGCGGCGGATGCCGCCGCGACCGTGACGTCGCCGGCGCCGCCGGGGGCTGCGCGCAGCGGGATCCCCTCGATCGCGGCGAGGTCGCCGATCGCTCGCGCCGCGGCAGCGCCGACGGGAGCGGCGGCCGCGAGGTCCGGACCCCGCCACCACACGGCCAGCGGCCCGCGCGCGTCGCGAGCGAGGGCGGCGAGGAGGGCGCGCATCCGCGGCAGCGCCGCGTCCGCCTCGGGCGCGGCAAGGGCGAGGAGCGCGAGCGCCTGCGGCCGGCGGACGAGCCAACGCAGCGCCCGGTCCGGCTCTGCGATCACCACGAGGCCGTCGGCCTGCGCCGGGACGGCCGCAGCGGCCGCGGCCAGCGTCTCGGAGCGGGCGCGCGGCGGAGCGGTCCACCACCGCCAAGCGAGCGAGGCGACGACGCCGCCGAGGGCGGCCAACGCGAGGAGGACGGCGATTCGCCGCATGGTCCGGTGCCGTAGTGTACCCTTTCCCGGCGATGGCACGCGGTCTCCGGGTCACCCTGGCGTTCTTCGGTCACCTGCTGCGCGACATCCTCGGCACCCTGGCGGCGCGTGTGCGGCGGCGGTACCGGCACGCCGTCCTCGGCGAGGAGACGCTGGCGGTCGGGGTGGACATCTTCCCGTTCTTCGAGCGGATGAGCGGCGTCGGGTGGTACGAGTGGAACCTGCTGGCGCGGCTCCCCGAGGCCGACCCCGCGATCGAGCTGCACTTGTACGCGCACACCTTCGCCGCGCCGGAGGAGCCCGCGGCGGGGCCGCTGCCGACGGCGCTGCGCACCCGCTTCCGGGTCCACCACGTCCCGGACGGGTTCCTGCTCCCGGTTTGCGCCACGCTCGCCGTCCTTCGCGCGGTGGTCGAGCCGCTGCTGCTGTTCCTCGACGGCAATGACGTCTTCTTCGCGCCGAACTTCTTCGTGCCGAGACGCCACCTCGCCGCGGTGCGCGCGCTCGTGCCCACCGTGCACGACCTCGCGTTCCTGCGCCTGCCGCAGACGGTCCAGCGCGAGACCCTGGACAACCTCCGCCGCCACCTCCCCGGCGCGCTGTTCGCCGCCGACGCGCTGATCGCGGTCTCCGGGGCGACGGCGCGCGACCTCGAGGAGTTCGCCGGCGTCAACCCCCGCCGCATCCACGTGATCCACGAAGGCGTGGACCCGGGGTTCGCCGCGGCGGAAGGGGCTCCGCCCGCCGGCCTGCCTCCCCGCTACCTGCTCTTCGTGTCGACGCTCGAGCCGCGCAAGAACATCGTCGCCCTGCTCGAGGCCTTTGCCCGGGCGGTCGCCGGCGAGTACCCGGGCGAGCTGGTCCTGGTCGGGCGCTGGGGGTGGCGGACCGGCGCGGCGCAAGCGGCGCTCGCGCGCTCGCCGGTGCGCGACCGCATCCGGCACCTCGACTACCTCGAGCGGCCGGCGCTGGCGGCGGTGATGCGGCGCGCCGAAGCGCTGGTGTTCCCGTCGCTGCTCGAGGGGTTCGGCCTGCCGGTGCTGGAGGCGATGGCGTGCGGCGTCCCGGTGATCGTCTCGCGCGTGTCCTCGCTGCCCGAGGTGGCCGGGGACGCTGCGCTCTACGTCGATCCGGCCAGTCCCGATGAGATCGCGGCGGCGATCGTGCTCCTCGCCGGCGATCGCACGCTCGCCGCGCGCCTGGCCGCCGCCGGGCGCGAGCGCGCGGCGCGCTTCAGGTGGGAAGAGGCGGCGGCGGCGACCGCGGCGGTGCTGCGGCGGGCCGCGGGGATGCCCGGGGGGTCGGCCGATGCGTATCGCGTTTGACGCCCGCCCGCTGATCGGCCCCCGCACCGGCGTCGGCGTCTGGCTCGAGGGCGTCCTCCGCGGCCTCGCGGCCGCGACCGACTGGCGCTTCGTGCTGTGCCTGCCGCGGCGGGTCGCGGATCTCGGCGTCGGCGACCTCGGCGGACGGGTCAGCGTCCTCGCGCCGCCGGCGCCGCTGCCCGGCACGCTCTGGCTGCACACCCTCGCGGGCCCCGCGCTCGGCGGCCGCGCCGACGTGTTCGTGGAGTCGCTCGGCGTGCGGCCGCGGCGCCTGCCGATTCCGGACGTTTTGATGGTGCACGACGTCACTCCGCGCACCCGCCCGCAGGCGCACACGTTTGCCAACCGGCTGTGCTTCAACGCCTATCTCGAGGAGTCGCTGGCGTCGGCAGGGACGGTGGTGTGCCTGTCCGAGGCCACGCGCGCGGCCGTGGCCCGCATCCAGCCCGGCGCGGCGCGGCGCGCCCGCGTGATCGGCGCCGGGGTGGACCCGTTCTTCTCCCCCGCGGGCGAAGGCGAGGACGGCGCCGAGGCGCGCTGCCGATTCGCCGGCGGCCGCCCGTACCTGGCGCAGCTCGGCACGCTCGAGCCCCGCAAGGGGATTGCCACGCTCCTGGCGGCGCACGCGCTGCTGCTCGAGCGCCTCCCCGATGCCCCCGACCTCGTGCTCGCCGGCGGGCGCGGCTGGGGCGGCGGGTGGCTCGCCTCGGCGCTGGCCCGCCACCCCGCACCCGGCCGCGTCCACCGTCCCGGGTACGTGAGCCGGGACGATGCCCGGGCCTTGTTGCGCCACGCCGAACTCGTCGCGCTGGTCTCCGAGGAGGAGGGGTTCGGCTTGCCGCTCGCCGAGGCGCTGGCGTGCGGCGCCGCCTGCGTGGCTTCAGACGCGCCCGCCCTCGTGGAGGTGTCGGAGGGCGCGGCGCGGCACGTCGCGCGCGGAGATGCGACGGCGCTCGCGGTGGCGCTCGCGGCCGCCCTCGAGCCGGAGGCCCGACGCTCGCTGCGCGCCGCAGCGCGGCGGCGCGGCGCGGAGCTCACCTGGGCGCGGCCGCTGGCCGCGTGGCGGGCGCTGCTCGAGGACGCCGCCCGCGGGCAATCCGCGGCGGCGCAGCTTAGAATGCCAGGCGATGCGCCGGATCGGCATTGACGCCCGCAAGCTCGCGGATTACGGGATCGGTTCGTACCTGCAGGGGCTCCTGGGAGAGTTTGCCCGCATCGACCCTCCCGGAGGGATGGTCGTGTTCCTCGGCAGCGAGCAGCGCCACCTGCTCCCCGAGCTGCCCGAGAGCTGGCGCCTCGTCGAGGTGAACGCGGCCGGCTACTCGCTCAAGGAGCAGGCCGCGGTGCTGACCGCCGCGGTGCGCGCGCGGGTCGGGGTCCTGCACGTCCCGCACTACGTCCTCCCCTGGCTGCTCCCGCGCCGGATGGTGGTCACGGTGCACGACATCATCCACGTGCTCTTCCCGGAGTTCCTCCCCAGCTCGCTGGGGTTCGCGTTCGCCCGCCTCTCGATCCGCGCGGCGGTGAGGCGGGCGCGCCGGGTAGTGGTGGTCTCGCGCACCACGGCCGATGACCTGAAGCGGCTGTTCGGGGCGAGCGAGGAGCGCATGCGGGTGATCCCCCACGGCGTCCACGCGGAGTTCCTCGCCCCCGGCGAGCCGGAGCGCGACGAGGCGCTGCGCCGCCGGCTCGGCGTCGCGCCGCCGTACCTGCTGCACGTGGGCAACCACAAGCCGCACAAGAACGCCGAGGGGCTGCTCAAGGCGTACCAGATCCTGGCCCACCGGGGGCGCGTCGCGGTGCCGCCGCTCGTCATGGTCGGTGGTTTTCCCCCCGGCGGCGAGCTGGCGAAGCGCGCGGCCGCCATGGGCCTGGCGGACCGCGTCCGCTGCTTGGGACACGTGGAGCGCGCCGAACTGGCGGCGCTGTTCCGCGGCGCGGCCGTGTTCGTGTACCCCACGCTCTACGAGGGGTTCGGACTGCCGGTGCTGGAGGCGATGGCGTGCGGCGTGCCGGTGGTCGCCGGCGATATCGCGGCGGTGCGCGAGGTCGCCGGGGACGCGGTGCTGCGGGTGAACCCGCGGGATGTCGTCGAGCTTGCCGCCGCGGTGAGGCGCCTGCTCGAACAGGCCGAGCTGCGGGACGACCTGCGCGCGCGCGGTCGTGCCCGGGCGCAGGAATTTCCCTGGCGGCGCGCGGCGGAGGCGACCCTGGCGGTGTACCGTTCGGTGCGGGAGGAGTCGTGATGCGGGTGGCGTTGGTGCACGATTGGCTCACCGGGATGCGGGGCGGCGAAGGGGTGCTGGCGGAGATCGCGAGCTTCTTCCCCGGCGCCCCGATCTACACGCTGTTCCAACGCAAGGGCGCAGTGACCGGGGAGGTGGCGTCCCACCCGATCCACACCTCTTGCCTGCAGCGGCTCTCGTTTGGCGGCCGGATCTACCGGCCGTTGCTGCCGTGGATGCCGCAGGCGGTGGCGGCGTTCCAGCTCGCCGGCTACGACCTGATCGTCTCGTCGAGCCACTGCGTGGCCAAGGGCGTGATCCCGCCGCCGGGGGCGGTCCACGTCTGCTACTGCCACACGCCGATGCGCTACCTGTGGGACCAGAGCGACGACTACGTGCGGCGCTTCGCCACCCCGCTGCGCCCGCTGCTGCGGCGGGAGCTCGAGCACCTGCGCACCTGGGACGTGGTCTCTTCGGCGCGCGTGGACCACTTCGTCGCCAACTCGCGCCTCGTCGCGCGCCGCATCGAGCGCTACTGGCGCCGCGAGGCCGAGGTGATCCCGCCGCCGGTGGACGTCGATTTCTTCACCCCCGCCGGCGAGCACGACGCACACCTCCTGATGGTTGCGGCGCTGGTCCCGTACAAGAGGGTGGAGGTCGGCATCGCGGTCGCCAAGCAGCTCGGTCTGCCGTTGCACGTCATCGGCGAGGGGCCGATGCGCCGTTCGCTTGCCTGGCAGGCGACGGGGAGCGTGCGTTTCCTGGGGCACGTCACCCGCGAGCGCTTGCGCGACGAGTACCGGTCGGCGGCGCTCCTGCTGGTCCCCAACGTCGAGGACTTCGGCATGGTGACCGTGGAGGCCCTCGCCTGCGGCACGCCGGTCGTTGGCCTGGAGGGAAGCGGCACCGCCGACGTCGTCGTCAGCGGCGAGCACGGGGCGCTCGCCGGGGAAGGCTCGGTCGGCGCGCTCGCGGCCGCGTGCCGGGAGGTGCTGGCGCGCCGGTTCGACGCCCGCAACCTGCACGCCAGAGCGGAGAGTTTCTCCCGCCAACGTTTCCGCCGTCGCTTCGCGTACCTGCTGGAGCGCGTCCTGCCGGCGCGCCGGGAGCTATGATCGACGAGAAGCTGCGCATCAACCGCACCGGACTGGTGGCGGTAGACCTTGTGGCGACCTACCTGGCGTTGTTCCTCGCCATTCGCCTGCGTTTCGATGTCGCGGTGTACCCGGTTACAAAAGGGGTGCCTCCGTTCGCGCCGTACGTGGCGCTGTTCCCGATCATCACGCTGATCTGGCCGGTCGTTTTCTACTTCCGCGGTTTGCTGCAGGGCAGGCCGCAGCGCTCGCGCGTCGAGGAGGCGTTCGCGGTCGTGATCGCGGTCGCCGTTTCCATGCTCGTCCTCAACGCCGGTCTCGCCTTCTACCGCGATTTCACCTACTCCCGCCTCCTGCTCGGCATCTTCGCCGTGCTCGACGTGGCGTTCGTGGCCGCGGGACGGGTGGCGTTCTGGAGCGTGATGGCTCGCGTCTGGTCGTCCTCGCGCAACCGCCGGCGCGCCCTCGTTGCGGGCGCCGGGGAGCTGGGGCGGATGGTGGCCGCCAAGCTCGTTCAGCACCGGGAGCTCGGCCTCGATGTCGCGGGTTTCCTCGACGACGATCCGGGGAAGGCCAACGGCCGTTTCGAGGGCCTGCCGGTGCTCGGGACGCTCGACGAGGTCGAGGAGGTCGTTCGGTCGCAACGCGTGGACCAGCTCTACGTGGCGCTGCCGATCGGCGCGCAGCACAAGACCATGCGGCTGCTCAAGCGCGCCGAGCCGATGCTGCTCGCGGTGCGGGTCGTGCCCGACCTGCTGCAGTACTACGCCCTGCGCGCCGGCGTCGAGGACCTCGACGGGATTCCGGTCATCAACCTGTCGCAGATCCCGCTCGCGGGTTGGAACACGCTCGTCAAGCGGGTCATGGACCTCGTCCTCGGCTCGCTCGCCCTCGTGCTCCTGTCGCCGTTGCTGGTCGTGATCGCGGTGCTCGTCGGCCTCGAGGGGCGCGGCGCCGTGTTCTATCGCCAGCTGCGCATGGGGCTCGACGGCAAACCGTTCCGGATCATCAAGTTCCGCACGATGATCCCGGACGCCGAGGCGGACTCGGGGCCGCGCTTCGCGGTCCGCAACGACCCGCGCACGACCCGGGTCGGAACATGGCTGCGCCGGCTCTCGCTCGACGAGTTGCCGCAGCTCGTCAACGTCGTCCGCGGCGAGATGTCGCTCGTGGGGCCGCGGCCGGAACGGCCCGAGTTCGTGGCGCGCTTCCGCGAGCGCTACCCGGAGTACATGTCGCGCCACCGCGTCCGCGCCGGGATCACCGGCTGGGCGCAGGTGCACGACCTGCGCGGCCAGAGTTCGATCCGGAAGCGGATCGCGTTCGACCTGTATTACATCGACAACTGGACGCTGGGGCTGGACTTCAAGATCTTGTGGCTGACGGCGATGAGGTTCTGGCGCCACCGTCACGCCTACTAGCGCCGCCGCCGGCGTGCGCCGCCGATAGCGGACCATCGATCCTGGCGGGGGGCCCCGCGGCCGCTCCACCACCCGCCCGGCCGCTATTGACCCCCCGAGCCCCCCGGCGAGTCGCGGCTGAGCCGCGTCTCGCCCCGCTCGCATCCCCACGTAGCCTCCGGTACGCTCCGCTCCTCCCGCCTCGGGCGCCTTGCGGCTGGCCCACTCTCGGCGGCGCGGCTACACGCCCCAAGCCCCGAGGCGCTGCCTGTCGGCGGAGCGGTCGAATTCTCAGCTGTCATCCCCGCGAACGCGGGGATCCAGGTGGCCTCTGTGAGGCAGTGGCTGGGTTCCCGCTTGCACGGGAACGACGATAACTGGAGGCCGCGCGGCCTGCGGCCAGCGCGGTCGTCTCTGACCGCGACCCGCGATCCACGATCCACATCTCAATCTCCCTATGCCCGGAGCCCGGTGCCCGCGTATGATCTGGTGTCCGGGGGGTGCGAAGGTGATCGACGGGCCGGCGGTGTGGACGGACTCCTCCAGGGTGCGGGCGTACGAGGTCGGGGCCGACGGGCGGGCGACGTTGCCGGCGGTGTGCAACTGGCTGCAGGAGACCGCCGGGAACCACGCCACCGCATTGGGTTGGGCGGTCGACACGCTGCAGGCGCAGGGGCGCACATGGGTGCTGTCCAGGCTGCACCTGCGTCTTGCCGAGCTGCCGCGGTGGCGGGACGAGGTGCGGGTCACGACCTGGCCGGCAGGGGTGCACAGGGTGTTCGCTCTGCGTGAGTTTCGCATCGAGAGCGGGGACGGACGGGAGCTCGGGGTCGCGACGACCGGCTGGCTGCTGCTCGACCTTGCGACGCACCGGCCGCTGCGGTCGCTCGCGGAGGTCGAGGCGATTGCGCGCAACGCGCCGGGGCGGGTGCTCGACGACTCCTTCGACCGGCTGCCCGAGGCCGAAAGCCCGGATTCCGAGACCGCAGTCGAGGTGCGCTTCGCCGACCTCGACATGAACCATCACGCCAACAACGTGAGCGTGATCGCCTGGGCGCTCGAGGCGCTCCCGGAGGAGATCGTGCTCGGCGCGACCTTCGGCGCGCTCGAGATCGAATTCCGCGCCGAGGCCCACCACGGCGACACGATCGGGGTGCGGGCGCAGCGCGAGCCGGACGCGCCGGCCACGTTCCGCCACACGCTCGTGCGCGCCGGCGACGGCCGCGAGATCGCCCGCGCCCGCTCAGTGTGGACGCCCGGCCGGAGCTAGTCGGGTTCTTCCCCCGGGCGGTGGAGGAGCGCCCGTTCCACGGGGTGGAGCCGCTCCCAGTTCCCCGCCAGCCAGCTCACGCCAGCGAGGAACGCGTCGGCGCGGTCGGTGCCCGGGCAGACGCGCTGCAGGAGCGTCCTGAACGCCTCCGAGTGATCGAGGTGGAACGCGTGCGCGAGTTCGTGCGCCACGACCGCCTCCAGGACCCAGCGCGGCATCGGGCGCAGCACGGCGTTGAGCCGGATCGTCCGGCTCGACGGCGAGTAGCTCCCCCACTGGCTGCGCTGGGTGGTGACGAAGGCGACCTCGTGCACTTCCGGCGGCTGCGGGAAGCGGGCGGCGACACGCCGGGCGAGTGCCAACGCGTCCTCCTCGCCGTTGACCTGGCGGGCGCGCGCCCGCCGGAGCAGTGTGCGCGCCAGCTCGGGGATGGCGGCGTCGATCTCACTCCTGGTCGCGTGGTACGGGACGCTCAGGCTGATCGTCGAACCGCGCAGCCGCGCGTTGAGGTTCTTGACCCGCTTGCGCTCGACGACCAGCGTGAGCGCGACGCCGTCGACGGTGAGGGTGCGCGGTTCGTCCACCCGCACATTCTAGCCGTGCGAGCCCGCCGGCCTAGGAAGTCGGCGGCGCCCCGGCGCGGCACCCGTCGCACGGGCAGGCGGCGCGCAGCTCGGCGAGGGTGTAGATGCCGTAGTCGTGGCCGTCGCCCCAGGTGACCTGGAGACCATAATTCCCGACCAGACCGACCGCGACGGGCACGAACGCCTCGGGGCCGAGCGGCTTCAACGTCGGCAGCGTCGAACGGCCGAAGAGGTGGCCCTCCCCCTTGCACTGGGCGCAGGTGCACGCCCGGCGCAACTCCGCGCCGGGGTAGTACGACTCGTGGCCGTCGGCCCACACCACGACGACGTCGCCGCCGACGACCATGACCTCCCGCGCCTTGGTCGGGCTGTGAGAAGACATCGCGGCCCTCCATCGTCCCCGGGACGCCCTCGAGGAGGCGGTTCGATTGCACGAGCAGCGCCTGGGCACTCGGGGAACGGGCGAAAGTGTAGCATGGGCCGGTGCGGGACGCGCTTGTCGTGGCGAACGCGCCGTGGCGCTGGCGGGAGGAGTTCGTGGCGCTGGTGCGCCGTTCGGCGCTCGTGTTGGCGGCCGACGGCGGCGCCAACCACCTGGCGCGCATCGGCGTGCGCCCGGCCGCGGTGGTGGGCGACCTCGACTCGATCCGTCCCGGCGTGCGCCGTTGGGTGGGAGAGGACCGGATCGTGGCGCGCCCCGATCAGGAATCCACCGATCTCCACAAGACTCTCGCCTACGCCTTCGACGAACGGGGCGCGGCAAGGGTGACCGTCCTCGCCGCGACCGGCGGCAGGCTCGACCACGCCATCGAGAACCTCGCGCTGCTCGGGCGTTGGGCGGGCCGCGGCGCGGTCGAGCTGCTCGACGAGGAGCACCGGATCGTCGCGGTCAGCGGCGAGTTCACCGCCGCGGCCGCGGCCGCGGCGACGGTCTCGCTGATGCCGCTCGGCCGCTGCGAGCGGGTGTGGACGCAGGGGTTGCGTTGGGAACTCGACGGCGGACCGTTGGACCTTGCGGGGCGCACCAGCGTCTCGAACATCGCCGATGGCGGAGAGATCGAGGTGCGGGTGGAGGGGGGGATCGTGCTCGTGTTCCTGCCCGGGTTCCCTCCCGGCTGCTAGAATCCACGCCGATGCAGTCCAAGATGGCGGGATCATCCCGCATCCTGCAAGCGTTCTACCGCCTCTACTTCGGCTTCTGGATCCCCACGCTGGTGTGGGCCTCGATCCGCTGGCCGCTCGGTCTCATGTACTGGATGGCGCGCGACCTCGTGATGCTGCCGTTCAACGTGGTGCGACCGAAGTACCTGCGCGCGATCAAAGGGAACTACGCGCGCATCCTGGCTCTGCCTCCCGACCACCCCGAGGTGCGCCGAGTCGCGTGGCGGATGGGGTACGAGCACGCGTACCACTGGATCGACTTCTTCCGCTGGTCGCAGTTGCCTCCGGAGGCGCTCGATGCGCACATCGTCGCGGTCGAGGGCGAGGCGTACTTCACGGCGGCGCGGAGTTGCGGGCGCGGCACGCTGCTGCTCTCCGCCCACATGGGCAACCCTGAGGTGGGCGCGGTGGCGATGGGCACGCACTTCGAGCCGGTCCACGTCCTGTACTGGCGCGACCGCTTCGCGACCGCCGAGGAGTTCCGCACCAAAGCGCGCCTGCGCGGCAACGTCCACGGCATCCCGGTGGACTCCTCGCCGTTCTCGGTCGTCCCGGCGCTGCGCATCCTCCAGGAGGGCGGCGTCGTCGCCGCGCACGGCGACCGCGACTTCAACGACCAGGGGTGGCCGGTGGAGTTCTTCGGCGCCGCGGCCAGCTTGCCGCCGGGGCCCTTCCTGCTTGCCGCGCGCTCGGGCGCCCTCATCTTGCCGACCTTCTTCCTCCTCACCCCCGAACGGACGTTCCACGTGATCTACGAACCGCCGATCGACCTCGCCGGCGCCGACGGGATCGAGGAACGGGCCCGCGCCGCGATGAAGACCTGGGCCGGGACCCTCGAGCGCCGGATCAGGCAGTACCCCGAGCAGTGGTACTGCTTCTACCCGTTCTGGGGCCGCGAGGCGGCCGACAGCGAGAAGCCGGCGGCCGCCCGAACCGGTGGTGAGCGCCGCGCCTCAACGTGACAACCGAGCGGGCTTGAACCGGGGCGTTACAGCTTCACGACCATCTTCCCGGTGTTCTCGCCGGCGAACAGTCCCAAGAACGCCTTGGGCACGTTGGCGAACCCCTCGATCACGGTCTCGCGGACGCGGAGCCGCCCATCATCGACCCAGGTCGAGAGCCGCCGCTGCGCTTCGGGGAAGCGCTCCTTGAAATCGAAGATGATGAACCCCTCGGCGCGGGCGCGGCGGACGAGCAGCGTGGCGAACGGACGCGGGCCGCGGGGCGGGTTCTTGGCGTTGTACTGCGCGATCTGGCCGCAGATCACCAGGCGGGCCCTGAGGTTGATCAAACCGAGCGCCGCGTCGCTCACCGCCCCGCCCACGTTGTCGAAGTAGACGTCCACCCCTTCGGGGCAGAGGGGGGCGAGCGCCGCGCGCAGGTCCTCGTGGGCCTTGTAGTTCAGCGCCGCGTGGAAGCCGAGCTCCCCGGTGAGCCAGCGCACCTTGTCGTCGCTGCCCGCAACCCCCACGGCGCGGCACCCCATCAGGCGGGCGATCTGGCCCACGATGGAGCCCACCGCGCCCGCCGCCCCGGAGACGAGCACGGTCTCTCCCGGCTTGGGGCACCCCACGTCGAGCAGGCCGAAATAGGCGGTGAGGCCGGGCATTCCGAGGGCGCCGAGGGCGAGGGAGGCGCGCTGGGCCGGCAGCGCCACCTTCTGCAGCAAGCCGCCCGGAAGCACGCCCGAGGTTCGCCAGCCCAGAGGCGCCAGCACGAGGTCGCCGGCGGCGAACTCGGGGTGTCGCGACTCCGCCACGCGGGCCACCGCCGCGCCCGCGACGACGTCGCCGGGCGAGAGGGGGGCGACGTAGCTCTTGACCGGGCTCATCCGCCCGCGCATGTACGGGTCCACCGAAATGAAGAGGGTCTCCAGCAGCACCTCGCCGTCGCCGGGGACCGGCAGCTGCCGGCGCTCCAGACGGAACGTCGAGTCATCCGGCATGCCCTCCGGGTACCCCGTGAGGATCCAGCAATCGCTCTGCAGCGTCGTCATGGCGCACTCCTTTCGCTTCGCCCGGTCGCGGGCTGACGTTCAGGATAGCGAAGACCATCGGCCTTGAGTGCCCTGATGTGGATGCCGTGCGCAAGCCGCTCGCCGCAACTCCTGAACGAAGGCCTCGCTGGCACGAGTGGCGTGCATCCCCGCCGGGAATCCGGTGGCTTCACGGCCGAGCCTTGGCGCAGACTATGACGCTTCGGGTAATGGCGATCGTTGGCGGGTGGTGTTTCCTGATTGGCTGGGGAGCAGGGATTCGAACCCCAATACCGTGGTCCAGAGCCACGTGTCCTGCCATTGGACGACTCCCCAGCACCGCTGGGACGCCAATTGTAGGCCAACCCTGACCGGTGTCAACTTCGGCGGCCCGGCGCGCCGCCAGCTCGCAGGCGCCGCCCTCGCGGTCGGCAAGCCCGCATCACGGTCCCGGGCGGCGGCTGGTAGACTCGCGTTGCCGGGGCGTACGCTCCGGCACGAGCAAAGGTGGGCACTCGACGATGGCCAACGTGGTGAGAACGCGAATCGCTCCGAGCCCGACCGGCGATCCGCACGTCGGGACGGCGTACGTGGCGCTGTTCAACTACGCCTGGGCGAAGAAGAACGGTGGACAGTTCATCCTGCGCATCGAGGACACCGACCGCGAGCGCTCGAACCCGACCTCGGAGCGCATGATCTTCGAGTCGCTGCGCTGGCTCGGCCTGGCGTGGGACGAGGGGCCGGACGTCGGCGGTCCGCACGGGCCGTACCGTCAGAGCGAGCGCTTCGCCATCTACCGCGACCACGCCGAGCAGCTCGTCGCCAAGGGCGCGGCGTACCCGTGCTTCTGCACCCGGGAGCGCCTCGACGCGCTGCGCGAGGAGCAGCGCCGGCAGAAGGTCGCGCACGCGCTCGGCTACGACGGCCACTGCCGCGCGCTCGCGCCCGCCGAGGCGGCGCGGCGGCGGGCGGCGGGGGAGCCGCACGTGATCCGGCTGGCGATGCCGCGAGACGGCGAGACCGCCGTCGCCGACCTGCTGCGCGGCGAGATCCGCATCGACAACCGCCTGGTGGACGACCAGGTGCTGCTCAAGAGCGACGGCTACCCCACCTACCACCTCGCCAACGTCGTGGACGACCACCTGATGGGGATCACGCACGTGATCCGCGCCGAGGAGTGGATCTCGTCCCTGCCGAAGCACGCGCAGCTCTACCGCGCGTTCGGCTGGGAGGAGCCGGTGTTCTGCCACCTGCCGCTGCTGCGCAACGCCGACAAGTCGAAGATCTCCAAGCGCAAGAACCCGGTGTCGCTGAACTTCTACCGGCGCGCCGGCTACCTCCCCGAGGCGCTGCTCAACTACCTCGCCCTGATGGGCTGGGCGATCTCCGCCGACCGCGAGGAGTTCTCGCTCGCGGAGTTCATCGCGAGCTTCGAGATCAAGGACATCACCTTGGGCGGGCCGGTGTTCGACGTCGAGAAGCTCACCTGGATGAACGGCAAGTACATCCGCGCCCTCGCGGTGCCCGACCTCCTCGCCAAGCTGCGCGCCGACATCCTCAGCGACGGCCACCTCACCAAGGTGCTCGCGCTCGCCCACGAGCGCGTCGAGAAACTCGAGGATTTCGTCGAGTATGCGCGTTTCTTCTTCGTCGGCGAGATCGAGTACGACGCCGAGGCGCGGGTCAAGCTCGTCGGCAAGAAGCGCACGGCGGCCGAAACCGCCGAAGCCCTCGCGCGGCTGCTCGAGGAGAGGCTCGACCCGCTCCTCGACTGGGAGGCGCCGCGCCTGGAGGCGGAGATGCGCGCGTTCGCCGACGCGGCGGGGTGGAAGAGCGGCGACCTGTTCATGCCGGTGCGCATCGCCGTCACCGGCAAGGCCGCGACGCCGCCGCTGTTCGAGACGATGGAGGTGCTCGGGCGCGAGCTGTGCCGGCGCCGCCTGCGCCGGGCGGTCGAATCGCTCCAGGGTGTGAAGCCCGAGCCGGGGCGCATACCCGCGCCGGAAGGAGTGTAAGCCCATGGACCTCACGGACTCCCCGGCGGCGCTCGACTTCATCCGCGAGATCGTCGCCGCCGACCGCAAGAGCGGCAAGCACGGCACGGTCGTCACCCGCTTTCCCCCGGAGCCGAACGGCTACCTCCACATCGGCCACGCCAAGTCGATCTGCCTCAACTTCGGCATCGCCGCCCAGTTCGGCGGGCGCTGCCATCTTCGTTACGACGACACCAACCCCACCAAGGAAGAGCAGGAGTACATCGAGTCGATCGAGCGCGACGTGCGCTGGCTCGGGTTCGACTGGGGGACGCACCTCTACTTCGCGTCCGACTACTTCGAGCGGATGTACGCCTGGGGCGAGAAGCTGATCGGCAAGGGGAAGGCGTACGTCTGCGACTGCTCGGCCGAGGAGGTGCGGCAGCGGCGCGGCACGCTCACCGAGCCTGGGCGCGCGTGCGACCACCGGGAGCGCCCGGCCGCCGAGAGCCTCGACCTGTTCCGTAGGATGCGGGCGGGCGAGTTTCCCGACGGCGCGCACACGCTGCGGGCGAAGATCGACATGGGGTCGGGGAACATCAACATGCGCGACCCGGTGATCTACCGCATCCTGCACGCGCCGCACCCGCACGCCGGCGCGGCGTGGTGCCTCTACCCGATGTACGACTACGCCCACCCGCTCGAGGACGCGATCGAGGGGATCACGCACTCGATCTGCACGCTCGAGTTCGAGGACCACCGGCCGTTCTACGACTGGGTGATCGACGAGTGCGAGCTGCCCGAACCGCACCCGCGCCAGATCGAGTTCGCCCGGCTCAACTTGACCTACACGGTGATGTCGAAGCGCAAGCTGCTGCAGCTCGTGCAGGAGGGCGTCGTCTCCGGCTGGGACGACCCGCGCATGCCGACGATCTCGGGGCTGCGCCGGCGCGGCTTTACCCCGGAGGCGATCCGCGACTTCGCCGACCGCATCGGCGTCGCCAAGCGCGACAGCGTGGTGGACGTGCAGCTTCTCGAGCACTGCCTGCGCGAGGACCTGAACCGTCGCGCGCCGCGCAAGTTCGCCGTGCTGCGGCCGCTGAAGCTCGTGATCGAGAACTACCCCGAGGGGCGGGTGGAAGAGTTCGAGGTCCCCAACAACCCGGAGGACCCGGCGTCGGGCACGCGGGCCGTGCCGTTCTCCCGGGTGCTCTGGATCGAACAGGACGACTTCCGCGAGACGCCGCCGCCCAAGTACTTCCGCCTCTACCCCGGCCACGAGGTGCGCCTGCGTTCCGCGTACCTGGTGCGTTGCACCGGCGTCGTCAAGGACGCCACGGGCAACGTCGTCGAGGTGCGCTGCACGTACGACCCCGCGACGCGCGGCGGCGCGACGCCGGACGGCCGCAAGGTCAAGGCGACGCTGCACTGGCTCTCGGCGGACCACGCCGTCGCCGCCGAGGTGCGGCTGTACGACCGCCTGCTCACCAAGCCCGACGCCGGCGACGTCGGGGAAGGGCAGGACTGGAAGTCCAACCTCAACCCCGACTCGCTCGAGGTGCTCGAGGGGTGCTGGGCCGAAGCCTCGCTCGCCGGCGCCGCGCCCGGGGAGCGCGTCCAGTTCGAGCGCCTCGGTTACTTCTGCGTCGACCCCGACTCGGCCGCGGGGAAACTCATCTTCAACCGCACCGTCACCTTGCGCGACGCCTGGGCGAAGATCGAGCAGAAGCAACAGAGCTGAGGAGACCCCTGCATCCCTGCGACGCGGGCCGTCATGCCGCGAATGCGGGCACCCAGGTTCTGAGCTCGTTCGCCAAACGCTGAATTTCAGCGTCCGCGGGAACGACGGATCGGCGGGGTTCTCATCCGCCCTTCTCCTCCATCGGCGCGGTACGCCGCCACGAGGTCGAGGGCGTGACCAACCGATGCGACCTTTCGCTCAAACGTAGCGTATTCGTTGTCATCGCGAGGCCCCCTAGCGCAGCGAGGGGGCCGTGGCGATCTCGCCGAAATCCACGGGACTGCTTCGGCCCCTGCGGGGCCTCGCAGCCATTCCTCCACGACAGACGGCGAATGAGCATTGATTGTGGGCACGGTTTGAGACGGATGGCGGAGAGGGGGGGATTCGAACCCCCGGTCCGGGTTTACCCCGGACAACTGCTTAGCAGGCAGCCCTGATCGGCCACTCCAGCACCTCTCCGCAGTGGCCGCGAGAGTCTACTCCGGGGTCCGGGGGCACGCAAGCCGGCTTGCGGGGAGCCGGCAAGTGGGGCCGGCATGTGGGGCGCGGCCGTTCGTCTTCGAGCACGAGGCGTTTTCTGCCGGGCGACGAGGCCGGTCACCCACCTTGCGGCTGCTGCGGTTCGGCAAGCACCGGAAGATGCACGCGCGGTGCGTTAGGATTGCGACACGATGGCAAGCGGAACGGACCGCACCGTGCTGGTCACCGGCGCGACCGGCTACATCGGTGGGCGCTTGGTCCCGCGCCTGCTCGAGCGCCGATTTCGGGTGCGCTGCCTGGCGCGGTCGGCGCCCAAGCTGGCGACGCGGCCATGGAGCGGCAACCCCCACGTCGAGATCGTGGAGGGCGACGTCGAGGACCGCGATGCGCTGGCGCGCGCCATGCGCGGCTGCGAGGCCGCGTACTACCTGGTCCACTCGATGATCGTCGCGGGCCAGGCGTACGAGGAGCGCGACAAGTTCCTCGCCCGGCGCTTCGGCGAGGGCGCAGCCGGCGCCGGGGTCGGGCGGATCGTGTACCTCGGCGGCCTGGGCGAGGAGGGGAGGGGCCTCTCGCGCCACCTCGCATCGCGCCGCGAGGTGGAGACGGCACTCGCCGCGGGCGGCGTCCCGGTGACGACCTTGCGGGCCGCGATGATCGTCGGCTCCGGCTCGGCATCGTTCGAGATCCTGCGCTACCTCGTCGAGCGCCTCCCCGTGATGGTGACCCCGCGCTGGGTGGACACGCCGTGCCAGCCGATCGCGGTGCGCGACGTGCTGCACTACCTGGTCGCGTGCCTCGACGCGCCCGCTACGGTTGGGATGACGCTCGACATCGGCGGCCCGGACGTGCTCCCCTACCGGCAGCTGCTGCAGATCATGGCGGCGGCCCTCGGCTTGCGACGGCGGCTGATCGTGCCGGTACCGGTCCTGACCCCGCGCCTGTCGTCGCTCTGGATCCACCTGGTGACCCCGGTCGGGAAGGAGATCGCCCGGCCGCTCGCCGAGGGGTTGCGCAACCCGGTCGTCTGCCGGGACAGCCGGGCGCGCGAGCTGATGCCGTGCGACCCGTTGCCCGTGGGTGAGGCGATCGTCGCGGCGCTCGGGAGGGCGGAGAAGCACCAGGTGGAAACCTCGTGGCTGGATGCCGGCCCGATCCCCGGGGACCCCGACTGGGCGGGCGGCACGGTGTTCGAAAACCGGCGCGCCGCCGAGATCGCGGCGCCGCCGTCGGTCGTGTTCGCGAGCGTGTGCCGGATCGGCGGCGGCCACGGATGGTACGCGGCCGACCTGCTGTGGCGGCTGCGGGGGCTGCTGGACCGGCTGGCCGGCGGTCCGGGGTTGCGGCGTGGGCGCCGCGACCCGGAGCGGGTCGGCTTCGGGGACGCCCTCGATTTCTGGCGCGTCGTCGGCATCGTCCCCGACCGGAAACTCCGGCTGCGAGCGGAGATGCGGCTTCCCGGCGTCGCCGAGCTCGAGTTCGACGTCGAGCCGCCCCAGGCTTCGCAAGCGGGCTGCCGCCTCGTCCAGATCGCGCGCTTCAAGCCGCGCGGCCTCGCTGGGCTCGCCTACTGGTATGCGGTGCTGCCCCTGCACGGGATCGTGTTCCGGGGGATGCTGGCGGGGATTCGCCGCCACGCCGAAGCGCGCGCGCGGGAGGGTTAGTCGACCTCGAAGCGCGCGGGGTGGAAGTCGGGGGCTTCGAGCGTGCGCACGGTCAGGCCGTGGCGCTCTCTGAGCTCGACGAGGATGCCGCGCAGCTCGCCCGAGAGCATGCGCACGACCTCGGGGTGGGCGCGCACGGCGAACTCGATCGCCTCGCCACCGGCGGCCGCGCGCAGCAGGGCGCGCCGGATCTCCAGGCACACCGTCTCCGGTGACTTGACGCGCCCGAGCCCCTCGCAGGTCGGACACGGCTGCGTGAGGGCGCGCTCGAGCGAACGCTCGGTGCGCTTGCGGGTGAGCTGGACCAGGCCGAACGGCCCGACCGGGCCGGCGAGCGAGCGGGCCCGATCGCGCGCGAGGGCGGTGGTGAACTCCGCCAGCAGCGCCTCGCGGTGCGCCTCGTCCTCCATGTCGATGAAGTCCACGACGACGATCCCGCCGAGGTTGCGCAGCCGGAGTTGCCGCGCCACCTCGCGCGCCGCCTCGACGTTGATGCGGAACACGGTGTCCTCGAGGTCGGCGCCGCCGACGTACCGTCCGGTGTTGACGTCGATCGCCACCAGCGCCTCGGTCTGCTCGATCACCAGCGAGCCGCCGGAGCGCAGCCAGACCTTCGGTTGCAGCGCCTGGTCGAGTTCGGCGGCGATGCCGAACGCGTCGAAGATGTCGAGCTGGCGGCGGTAGAGCTTGACCTTCGACGTCAACTCAGGCTGCACGCGGTCGAGGAACTCGACGACGCGCTGGTAGCCGTCGGTGTCGTCGATCCAGAACTCGGAAAGCGTCGGCCCGGAAAGGTCGCGGGCGGCGCGCAACGCCAGATCGAGGTCGCGGTGCACGAGGCACGGCGCCCCGACCTCGTCGGCGCGGCTCCCGATGTGCCGCCACATCGACTCGAGCACCGCGAGGTCGGCGAGGAAATCGGCGCGCTCGCGCCCCTCGCCGGCGGTGCGCACGATCACGCCGCCGGTGTGCGGGATCTCGCTGAGCAACGTCCGCAGGCGCTCGCGCTCGACCTGGTCGGTGATGCGCCGGGAGACGCCCACGTGCGAGTTCCCGGGCATCAGCACGAGGTAGCGGCCGGGAATCGTGACGTGCGAGGTCGCGCGCGGGCCCTTGCTGGAGCCCAGCTCGCGCGTGATCTGCACCATGATCTCCTGCCCCTCGCGCAGCAGGTCCTGGATCGGCGGCGCCGCGGGGACGATTTCGCCGGGCTCGACCTCCTCGTCCTCGAGCGTTTCGGCGACGTCGTCCACGTACAGGAACGCGTCGCGCTCGAGACCCACGTCCACGAACGCGGCTTGCATCCCGGGGAGCACGCGCGAGATCCGCCCCTTGTAGAGGCTGCCGACGATCGAACGGCCGCGACTGCGCTCGACCATCAACTCGACGAGCACGCCGTTCTCGCGCACCGCGACGCGGGTCTCGTACGGCGTCACGTTGGTGTAGATGACGGTGCTCAAGGCGCCTCCGGAACCCTCAGTGTAACCCGCTTTTGCATCCCGCGGATACGGGTCCGGCCACAATCTTCCACTGCGTGGGGGCTTCCTTCCTTGCTGGTCCCGCTGGGGTGGTCTCTCTCTTCACTGCGTGAGGCTGTTTTGTTTTGCCCCGCGGGCTGCGGCCGTGTCGCTCGGGCGGCGCATCGAGCGCCGCCCTCCGACCCGCCTCTGCGTGCGACCGAGCTGGGCGTCCCGCGATGGGGCCCCTCGCTGTTCCCCGCCTCCGCTGCGCTCCGGCGTGGCCATCGACACCCCACCGCGGGACGCCCGCTCGGGACCCGCACGCTCCGGCGCCATCGGCCTACGCCCGCTGGGCGGATTTGGCCACCACCCCCCCGCGACGCGGAGGTGTTCCCGATGGCTTTCGGCTGCGCCGGCCGCAGGCCGCGCAGCCTCGAGCGCCTCCCTCGAAGACAGAGGGTCCGCCCGCCGACAGGCAGGGCTTTGCGGCTTGGGGCGTGCAGCCGCGCCGCCCCCGTTGGGCCTATCGCAAGGCGTGCGAACCCCGCCGCGCCGGAGTGTAGCCGGAGGCTACATGAGGACGCGAGCGGGGCGAGCGCAACGCAGCGAGAGGTCCGACGCCGGCGGCGCCCACGGTCAGAAGAAGGCCAGCGGCGGTCGCTCAGACGTTGGCGTAGCGGAGGCGCCAGATGCTCTGCAGGATCCCGAGGACGATGCATGTGGCGACCACCGACGAACCGCCGTACGACAGCAGCGGCAGCGTGATCCCCGTGGTCGGGGCGAGCCCGGTCACCATGCCCACGTTGACGAGGATCTGGGTGCCGAGCACCGCGCCGGCGCACCCGGCGAAAATGGCGCCGACGCGGTCGCGGGCGAAGAGCGCGATCACGAAGACGCGGTAGACCATCAGCGCGTAGGCGGCGAGCAGGAGCGCCGAGCCGACGAAGCCGGTCTCCTCGGCCCACACCGCGAAGATGAAGTCGGTGTACTGGGCGGGCAGGAACCGGAGCTGCGACTGGGTGCCCGATTGCAGCCCCTTGCCGGTGACCTCGCCGGAGCCCACCGCGATCTTGGACTGGCGCTGCTGGTACCCGGAGCTGTACGGCGCCCGGTCCGGGTCGACGAACGTGAGGATGCGCTCCTGCTGGTAGGGCCGCAGCACCCAGAACCAGGCGCAGCCGACCACGACGAGGCCGGCGAGGGTCAGGCCGACCCATGCGCGCCACGGCAACCCTCCGAGCCAGAGCGCCGCGAGCAGGATCGGGCCAAACGTGACCGCGGTCCCGAGGTCCGGCTGGGCCAGGACGAGCAGCGCCGGGAGGCCGACCATCGCGGCCAGGCGGGCGACGGTCCTGAGGTCGAGCAGGTCGTTCCTGTGCTCCCCGGCCAAGGCCGCCACCGCGAGGATCGTGGCGATGCGTGCAAAATCCGAGGGCTGCACCGTGAACGAGCCGAACAGCAGCCACCTGTGGGTCCCCGCGCGCACGGGGGCGATCACGAACATGGCGGCCAGCACGCCGATCGAGGCGACGTAGAGGAACGGCGAGAGGCGAGCCAGCACCCGGTAGTCGGTGAAGGCGAACAGGAGGATGAGGACGCCGCCCACGGCGAGCCAGACGATCTGGCGGTTCGCGAAGCCGGGTGTCGCGAGCGCTTTGGCGGTCGAGCCCTGGGCGAGGTACGAGCCGACCGAGATCGCGAGTGCGGCAAGCAGCAGCCAGGGGTCGAGCCTTCTCATCGGCGCGTGGGGTTGCGCGCGGCTGCGATCCGGCTCGGAGCCGCGGCCGGCACGATGGGGGTCCCCGCACCCCGTCCGGCCGCCGGCGCGGCCGCGGCGGGCGGGGCCGGGGAAGGCGCGCGGTTCGCGCCCGGCGGCGCGGGCCACCCGGCGGGCGCCACCGAAGCGGTGACGGCCTGACTCTCGGTCTTGGGCCCGAAGGCGCGTTCGAGGATGCGCCCGGCGATCGGCGCCGCCACGGACGCGGCGTCGCCGCCGTGTTCCACGACCACGACGACCACGAGCGCGGGCGCGCCGACCGGGGCGTAGCCGACGAAGAGCGCGTGGTGGCGCTCGTCCCACGGCAACTGCTGCCAGGAGACGCCCTCCTGCTTGCGCACCACCTGGGAGGTCCCGGTCTTCCCCGCGATGCGCACGTCCAGGGCGGCGAGGCGGCGCGCGGTGCCGCGGCTGCCGGCAACCACCCGCGCCATCGCGTCTTGCACGGTGGCGAGCGCCGCGGCGGGGAGGCCGGTCGGACGTGGCGGGGTGCCGCGTCCCTCGACCAGGTGGGGTTGGACCAGCAGCCCGCCGTTGACGAGCGCGGAGTAAGCGACGGCGAGCTGGATCGGCGTCACCAGGATCGGGCCCTGCCCGATCCCCACTGAGATGGTCTCGCCGCCGTACCACGGGTGGCCGCGCACCTTGCGGCTCCAGGCGTCGTCGGGCACGAGGCCGGTGTTCTCGCTGCCCAGTTCGATCCCGGTCGCCGACCCGAGGCCGAAGGTCCGTGCCCACGACGCCAGCCGGTCGATGCCGGCGTCGTGGGCGAGGTGGTAGAAGAAGGAGTCGCACGAGACCTCGATCGCATCCTCGAGCGCGACGCGGCCGTGGCCGCCCTTCTGCCAGCACCGGTAAAGGTGGCCGTAGATGTTCACCGAACCGGTGCAGAACACGCTGTCGGCGGGGGTGCGGACGCCGTCGCGCAGGGCGCCGGCGGCGAACAGCGGCTTGATCGTGGAGCCGGGCGGATAGAGCGCCTGGAGGGCGCGGTCGTGCAGCGGCTTGAGCGGGTCCTCGATGAGCTCGTGCCACTTGGCCGGCTCGAGGTGGCCGGCGAACAGCTCGGGGTCGAATGCCGGCTGCGACAGGAGCACGCGCACGGCGCCGTCCCGCGGGTCGAGCGCGACGACCGCCCCGAC
Source organism: uncultured Acidobacteriota bacterium (assembly GCA_963727205.1). Taxonomy (GTDB): domain Bacteria; phylum Acidobacteriota; class Thermoanaerobaculia; order Thermoanaerobaculales; family Thermoanaerobaculaceae; genus RBG-13-68-16. The sequence goes on from CAVSFQ010000006.1 coordinate 67,463, forward strand.
CTGTCCGGCCATCGCGGCGGCGGCCTCCTTCTGCAGGTCGAGGTCGATCGTGGTCCGCAGCGGGCGGCCTGCCACCGGCGGCTCCTCGTTCAGCGCCGACACCTGTTTGCCGAACGCGTCCACGACCACGACCAGGTTGCCGGGGGTGCCGCCGAGGACGTCCTGGTAGGCGCGCTCCAGGCCGGAGCGGCCCACGAGCTGGCCGGACCGCAGGCCGGGGTTGGCGGCGAGTTGTTCGGGGGAGACCTCGCCGAGCTGGCCGACCAGGTGCGCGACTGCAGCCCCGTCGGGCAACGACCGGCGCGTGGCGGGGTGGACGTCGAGCTCGTGGAACTCGGCGCGGTGCGCGGCGACGGCGGCGACCTGCGGCCAGGTCAGATTGTCCGCGATGACCGAGGGGAGGTGGGAGGTCCGGCACGCCTTGTCGAGGCGCGCAGCGATCTCCTCGGCCGGGGCGATGCCGAGCGCGGTGAGGAACGCCGCGGTGCGGGCGCGGTTCGTCATCTCCTCCGGGAAGAGAAGGAGTTGGTAGGTGGGGCGGTTGTCGAGGATGACCTGGCCGTGGATGTCGGTGACCATCCCCCTCGGCGCCTCCAGCGGGAGCCGGCGCAGGCGGTTGTTCTCGGCGGCCGTCCGCCACCGCGGGCCCTGCACGACCTGCAGCACCCACAGCCGCGCCGCGATGAGCGCGAACAGGAGGCCTACCGCGGCGAGCAGCGCAGCCACCCGTCGCTGCAACGGGCGGAGGTCATCGCGGACGAAGGTCATAGGTGCCGCAGCACGCGCCGCCGCTTGTGCGTCGGCGAGTTCCAGGCGCGCCAAACCCGCTCGCCCGCGGCGACCAGCAGCCCGGCGGCGCTCGTCATCGCCACCGTGGCGAGCCCGCCGGCGAAGCCGTGGTCGGGCCGCACGCCGAGCGTGGCCAGCGACAGCATCCAGACCGCCTCGCTGCACGCGGCGGCCAGCAACGAGCCGACGATCCAGTACAGAGGTCCCTCCATCTCGAACCGGCGCACGACCGCCGCGACCACGAACCCCGCGACCGCTCCGGCGATCCCGCCGGGTCCGATGATACGCTCGGTCATCAGGTCCGTCGCGAGCCCGGCGGCGAGGCCCGTCCACGCCACCCCAAGCGGGTCGAAGCGTCGGGCGCTGGCGACCACGACGAGGAGGATCGGCTGGCACGCCGCCAGCCCCCACCATAGATGGCTGGCGGTGAGCCCGAGCTGCAGCAGGAGGGCGAGGACGAAGGCGGCGGCGAGCTTCACGAGGCGCTCCGGGAGGCGGGGGCGAGCACCAGCACCACCGTGACATCGGTCGGCGGGGCCGCCAGCCGCACCGGCACGACCGTGAAGAGGCCGTCGTTCCTCGCCTCCATCGTGGTGCCGAACAGCAACCCCGGCGGGTAGATCCCCTCCGAGCCCGTGGACACCACCGGCGCGTCGACGGGGACCTGGGTGTACGGCGGCAGGCCGCTGACGCGCGGCGGGTCGCCGCCCAGCAGCAAGCCCTCGGGCTGCACGCCCGCGATCGCCGCCGCGGCGGCGGCGGCCGGGTGGGTGAGCAGCTGCACGCGGGAGGAGTGGGCGAGGACCTGGTCCACGCGGCCCACGAGCCCCCTCTCGGCCAGCACCGGGCTGTCGATCACGATGCCGTCGGCCGAGCCCCGGTCGAGACGCAGGGTATGCGTGCGCGGGAGGTCCCTGGCGACGACGCGGGCGAGGACCGCGTGCTCGGCGAGGGACGGGTAGGCCGCCAGAAGCCGCGAACCCTGGCGCAACGCCGCGACCTCGGCGCCGAGGAGCTGGTTGGCCCGCCGCAATTCGCCGTTCTCCCGGCGTTGGCGCGTGAGGTCGCCGAGGGTGGCGCGCAGGTCGCGCTGGCCGGTCCTGAAGTCCTCCCAGGCGCTGCCGACGGCGTTGGCCAAGGCGAGCGGAGGCGCCGCAACCGCCGCCACAGCCGTCGCGAGCGCAGTCCGACCCCCGGGGGAGCGGACCTGGGCCGCCGACCCCACGTACAGCGCCACGCAGACGAGGACGAGCGCAAGGTCGGGGCGGAGCCTGATGCGGGTCACGTCAATTGATGGCGATCTTCTTGAGGAGCGCCATGTCGGTGAGCATCTTGCCGGTGCCGCGTACGACCGCGGAGACCGGGTCGTCGCAGTGGGTGACCGGCATGCCGGTTTCCTCGCGCAGCCGCTGGTCGAGGTTGTGCAGCAGGGAACCGCCGCCGGCGAGCACGATGCCCTTGTCGATGATGTCCGCCGAAAGTTCGGGCGGGGTGCGTTCGAGTGCGGTTCGCACCGCGTCCACGATCGTGTTCACCGTCTCGGCGAGCGACTCCCGGATCTCCTCGTCGTTGATGGTGAGTATCTTCGGGATGCCCTCGACGAGGTCGCGGCCTTTGATCTCCATCGTGCGCGGCTCGCCGCCGGGCCAGGCGTTGCCGAGCTCGATCTTGATCATCTCGGCCGTGCGCTCCCCGATCAGCAGGTTGTACTTGCGCTTGATGTAGGAAATGATCGCCTCGTCCATCTCGTTGCCGGCGATGCGCACGGAGCGCGCGTACACGATCCCGGCGAGCGAGATCACGGCCACGTCGGTCGTCCCGCCGCCGATGTCCACGATCATGTTGCCGGTCGGCTCGGTGATCGGCAGGTCGGCGCCGATCGCCGCCGCCATCGCCTGCTCGATCAGGTAGACCTCGGACGCGCCGGCGCGCAGCGCGGAGTCCTTCACCGCCCGTTTCTCGACCGGGGTGATCTCCGACGGCACCGAGATCACGATGCGCGGGCGGACGAACAGGTTGCGTCCGTGCGCCTTGCGGATGAAGTACTCGAGCATCTTCTCGGTGACTTCGAAGTCGGCGATCACCCCGTCCTTCATCGGCCGGATCGCGACGATGTTGCCCGGTGTCTTGCCGAGCATGTCCTTCGCCGACTGGCCGACGGCCTCGACCCGGTTGGTGATGCGGTTGACCGCGACGATCGACGGCTCGAAGACGACGATGCCGCGGGCGTGCGTGAAGACGAGGGTGGTCGCGGTCCCGAGGTCGACCGCGAGATCGGAAGAGAAGAGCGAAAAAATCGAGGCGAGTCCCATACGTTTCTAGTCGACCTCCACGTACACCTGCTTGCGATCTTCGGCCGTATTGCCGGCCGGGTCTGTGGCCTTGATCACGATCGTGTTCCAGCCCTCGCGGTTGAGCGCGACGGTCTTCTTGAACGTGCCGTCCCCGGCGACCTCCACTGTCTCCCCGTTGACGGTGACCGTCGCGCCCGGCTCCGTCGTGCCCTGCACGATGAAGAAATTCCCCATCTGCGTGGGCTTCGCCACCTCGAGCCTGGGCGGCGTCGTATCGGTCAACGCCTCAACCCTCTGGCCCGCGAACGCCTTGAACGACCGCGGGGAGCTCCACTCGGAGCGTACCCGATCCGGGCCAAGCGCCGCAACGCGCCAGTAGTACGTGCCCGGCTTGAGAATCTTGAGGACGGCCGAGGTCGAGTCGAGCCGGTGGGCCGGAAACTCGAGCGTGGAGGGCGCGAACAGGCGCGAGCGGCTGACCTGCAGCTCGTACCCCGTGCTGCCGGGGACCCCGCGCCAGCCCAGTTCGAGCCGGTCGGAGGCGTCCATGTTCAGGAGGTAGTTGACGCGCGGCTTCACGGGCAAGGGCACGTCCGGGACCGCGCGCTGCTGGCCGAGCGTACCGCCGGGCGCGGCGCTCACGGCCTGGCGGGTCTTCAGCTCGACCTGGCCGCCGGTCACGCCGGTGACCATCGCCCGGCCCGCGTACGCGGACACCAGGGTGCCGCTGTCCTCCGCCACCTCGACGCCGATGCGGCTGTCGCGTTCCACGTCGGCGCGCGCCGCGTCGGTGACCACCGACGACGGGTTGGCCGCGGTGAAGACGTTCACCTGTCCGACCTTGACCTTGACCTCGCCGGGAGAGGGCGAGCGGCCGCCGCGAGCCTCGCGGTGCACCTCGAGCAGCGAGTCCGAACCGATCTTGTAGACCGCGCCGTCGGAGAACAGCACCTCGGCGAACGCGTCGGGGCCGGTCTTGACGAAGTCGCCGTTGTACAGCGCCTGCTTC
>CAVSFQ010000007.1:0-110561 GCA_963727205.1 uncultured Acidobacteriota bacterium
GCCGCGCTGGTCCGCCGCCTCTCCCAGGCGTGACGCCGCCTCATCCAAATCCTCGTCCATCCCGACTCGCGGCTCTGCTCTGAGGATGTCCATTCTCTATCCCCGGTGATCCAGCCCCGCGCGTGGCCTGCCTTGTCTTCTTCACTGCGTGAGGCTGCTTTGTTTTGCCCCGCGGGCTGCGGCCGTGTCGCTCGGGCGGCGCATCGAGCGCCGCCCTCCGACCCGCCTGCGCGTGCGACCGAGCAGGGACGTCCCGCGGCGGGGCCCCTCGCTGTCTCCCGCCGCTCGCTGCGCTCGGGCGGGAGCATCGACACCCCACCGCGGGACGCCCGCTCGGGACCCGCACGCTCCGGCGCCATCGGCCTCCGCCCGCTGGGCGGTCTTGGCCACCCACCCCCGCGCCTGGTGGAGGCGCTGCCGCTTACCTTCGGCTTGGCCAGGACCCTCGGCCTTAGGCAGGACCTCCGCCTGATGGGTGGGGGTGTCGTTGATCCGCCGGTGCCGCGGGTGGCCATCGTGCTCCTGCGCCCGCGGGTCCCGGACGGGCGAGCCGCGCCGGGGTGTCGATGGCTCCGACCGAGCGTCTCATGCGAGGGAGGAGAACAGCGAGGGGCCCTGGCGCGGATTGCCCTGTCCGGTCGCGGGCACAGGAGCATGCGGGCTCGGGCGCGGGGGCGCCCGGGCCCGCATCCGGCCACCCGCGGGAACGGCAAACAAAGCAGCCTCCACGCAGTGGAAGAAAGCAGTTTGTCCTGCGAATGGCGATTTCTGTGCCCCGTGGCGGCGAACCGCCAGGGAAGACGCAGGTCGCGCGCGAAACCTACGCGAAGAGCGGGCGCCCGTCGCGGAGCAAAGCCTCCCCGTCGAGGGTGAGCGTGGGCTTGAGGACGATCCCGTCGACGTGGAAGGGGACATCGACGCTGCCGCCCATCGAGGCGTTGTTGCCGAACGCCACGTGGACGGTGCCTAGGATCTTCTCGTCCTCGAGGATCTTGCCGGTCAGCACCGCGCGGTCGTTGGTGCCGACCCCCAACTCGGCGACGTTGCGCGCCGCGGCGCCTGCCTTATCGAGCATGGCGGCGAACGCCGCCGCTTCCTTGCCGCCGCTCACGTCGGCGGCGAGGCCGGCGCGCACCGTGATGCGGACCGGCTCCCCGACGGTGCCGATGCCGGCGAGCGCGCCGTCCACCACCAGCACCCCCTCCGACTTGCCTTCTTCCGGGCGCAGGTATGCCTCTCCGGACGGCAGGTTGCCCCACTGGCCCCGCTCCCGGATCAGCCCGGTGGATGCGATCGCGGCGATGTCGCCGATCGGCAGCTCCAGGTCGGTGCCGGCCGCGGTCGTCAAGTGTGCGCGTCGGGCGCGGGTCAGCAGCTCGGTGACGCGCATGGTGCGTTCGGCGATCGCCCGGTAGTCGGCGTTCATGGTGCGGACCAGGCACGCCTCGGTGATCCCGGGCATCGTGGCGACGCGCGCGCCCGCCGCGGTCGCGGCGCGCCGCGCCGCGGTGTGCGTCACCGACTTGGTGGTCACGGCCAGCACGGCGTCCACCACCGCCATCGCCGCCGGCACCGGGGGCGGGGGCTCCTGGCCGTTGAGCTCGCGCTCGGCGTACTCGAGCACGAGCACCTCGCGGGCCAGAGGACGGGCGGACGCAGCCAGGACGTGCGCAAGCTGCGCCAGAGCCGGGTCGGTCACGACCAAAAGGGTCTCGTGCGGCTTGACGCCGAGACAATCGCGCACGGCGATCAGCGCTGCGTTCTCGAGTTCTCCCATGGCACCCTCCGGGCCGCATTCTAGCCTCTCGTACGGGGCTCGCCGGCGCGGCCGGGCCTCTGAACGACGGCGGTCCGCGGTGCGAAGGGGATGTCGATCTCAGGCGCCGCCCGCTCAGACGCGGGTGACGCACCAGACCGGAACCGGGGACCGTCTCGCCAGGTACTGGCTGGTCGAGCCGAGCACCAGCTCGACGATGCGGCGGTGTCCGTGCGCGCCCAGGAACACGAGGTCGTGGCGGTCGGGCCCGAGCAGCCCCAGGAGCTCCTGCTCGACGGCCTCGCCGCGCACCAACGTGTACTCCGCCCGTACCTCGTACGGCGCCAGGTAGCGCTCGGCCTCGCTCAGGCGGGCGCGGCCACGTTCTTCCTGGAGATCGACGACAACGACCGTGAGGCCGAGCGCCAGCGCGCTCGCCAGCTCCGCCGCTTGCTGCAGCGCGCGCACGGCCTTCGGGCTGCTGTCGTAGGCGGCGAGCGGCCGGACCGGCAACCCGGCCTCCGTAGGCACGACCAGCACCGGGACGGCCGAGCGCCGCAGCAGCGTTTCCGCCGTGGCGCCCAGGGCTTCCTCGTGGAAGCGCGCGTTGACGCCGCGCTGGCCCACGACCAGCAGGTCTGCCAGCTTGGAGGCGGTGAGGACGCCGTGCGCGACGCCGGCGCGCTCGAGGTGAAAGTGGCCCTCGACGCCCGCGGCGGCGCAGCGCTCGTTGAAGTCGGTGCGGATGACCTCGGCGACGTCGTCGAGCGTGGCCCGCATCTGGGACTGCAGGTTCAGGAACGGCTCGAAGCCCATCGAGCCGGAGATGTCGGTGATGAAGGCGCCTTCGAGGAACGTGGCGTCGATGACGTGGACGCCGTGCACCACGCCGCCCACCCGGCCGGCCAGCCCGATCGCCAGCCGCTGGGCGGTTGCGGCGTTTGCGGATCCGTCGAGGCCAACGGCGATGTGCTTGACCATGGCGCGCCTCCTCGCGTCCAAGGTAACCCGGAGGCCGGGAAGCCGCAAGTGGCCGGGAATGCAGCGGGTGGAGGAGGAATTCTGCGTACAATGGGGACCCCACGCGAGGAGGTTCTCGGCCGCCGGGCGGACGCCGGGGCGCAGTGAGGAGGGTGGAGATGGCGACGGTCGCGAAGAACGATCCCGGGCCCCTGCCGCTGGGCGAGGTTCTGGGCGCCTACCGCGTGATGGTCACCTCGCGCAAGGTCGACGACAAGGAGATCCAGCTCAAGCAGCAGAACCTCGTCTTCTTTCAGATCAACGGCGTCGGCCACGAGGGTTTCCTGGCGGCCGCGGCCCGCCACCTCTCGTCCGAGAAGGACTGGTTCTTCACCTACTATCGCGACCGCGCGCTCGCGATCGCCCTCGGGATGACCCCATACGAGATCTTCCTCGGCACCGCCGGCGCCGCCGCCGGCCCCGACTCCGCCGGCCGCCAGATGCCCAACCATTTCGGGCAAAAGCGCCTCCACCTCGCCGGCCCGTCCTCGCCCACCGGGACGCAGTGCCTGCAGGGCGTGGGGTTTGCCGAGGCGGGACTGTACATCCGCGCGATGGGGAAGGCGGCGGAGCGGGCGCAGGTCGCGCCGGACGAGGTCGTGTGGGTTTCCCTCGGCGACGGCACCACCTCGCAGGGCGAGTTCTGGGAGTCGCTCAATACCGCCTGCAGCATGCGGCTCCCGCTGCTGTACGTCATCGAGGACAACGGGTATGCGATCTCCGTCCCGGTGGACGTGCAAACGCCCGGCGGCTCGATCTCCAAGCTGGTGAGCGGGTTTCCCGGCCTCGCGATCTTCGAGGTGGACGGCTGCGATTTCGTCGAGTCGTACCGGGTCGCGGGGCAGGCGGTCGCGAAGGTGCGGGCCGGGGAGGGTCCGGCGCTCGTCCACGCCCACGTCGTGAGGCCGTACTCCCATTCGCTCTCCGACGACGAGCGGCTCTACAAGCCCGCCGCCGAGCGCGAACGGGAGGCCGAACGCGACCCGATCCGGTCGACGGCGAGGTTGCTTGTCGAGAGCTACGGCGTGAGCGGCGAGGAGCTCGACCGCATCGACGCCGAGGTCCAAGCCGAGGTCAACGAGGCGGCCGAGCGCGCCCTGCAACAGCCCCAGCCCGCGCCGGAGAGTTGGGCGGACTGGATCTACTCGTCGGAGCCGGACCCGACATCCGACCGCTTCGCGAGCCTGCCGGAAGCGGGCGATCCCTCCCCGAAGACGATGGTCGACCTGCTCAACGCCTGCCTGCGCGACGAGATGGCCCGCGACGAGCGCATCGTCGTCTTCGGCGAGGACGTCGCCGACGCCTCGCACGAGTCGGCGCTCGCCGAGGTCAAGGGCAAGGGCGGGGTGTTCAAGGTCACGTTCGGCCTGCAGCGGCTGTACGGCGGGCGGCGCGTATTCAACTCGCCCCTGGCCGAGGCCAATATCGTGGGCCGTGCCGTGGGTATGGCGATGCGCGGGCTCAAACCGGTCGTCGAGATCCAGTTCCTGGACTACATCTGGCCCGCCTACATGCAGATCCGCAACGAGCTCGCGAACCTGCGGTGGCGCTCGGGCGGCACGTGGAGCGCGCCGGTCGTGATCCGGGTGCCCTCGGGCGGCTATCTCAAGGGCGGCGGGCCCTACCACTCGCAATCGGGGGAGGTGCTGTTCACCCACATCCCCGGCCTGCGCGTGGTGATGCCCTCCAACGCGCTCGACGCCAACGGCTTGCTGCGCACGGCCATACGCTGCGACGACCCGGTGATCTTCCTGGAGCACAAGCACCTCTACCGGCAGACGCACAACAAGGCCCCGTACCCCGGGCCGGAGTACACCGTCCCGTTCGGCAAGGCGGCGACCGTGCGCGACGGGAGCGACCTTTCGGTGATCACCTACGGCGCCACGGTCGTCCGCGCGCTGCAGGCGGCCAAACGGCTCGCCGACACCGGCGGCGGCAGCGTCGAGGTGCTCGACCTGCGCAGCCTCTCGCCGTACGACTGGGACGCGGTGGCAGCCTCGGTGAAGAAGACCGGGCGGGCCCTGGTGATCCACGAGGACTGCCTCTCCTTCGGCTACGGCGCCGAGATCGCGGCGCGCATCGCCGACGAGCTCTTCCTCGACCTCGACGCGCCGGTCCGCAGGGTCGCGGCGAAGGACAGCTTCGTGGCGTACGCGCCCGTGCTCGAGGACGTGATCCTGCCGCAGGTGGAGACGATCCTGGTCGCGATGAAGCAGCTCTTGGCCTACTGAGTGCGCCGCCGATAGCGGACCATCCGCGGCGTTGCCCTTCGGCGGCTCGCATGCTCATGTGGCCTCCGGCCACACTCCGCCGCGTCCGCCTCGGGCGCCTTGCGGCTGGCCCACTCTCGGCGGCGCGGCTACACGCCCCAAGCTGCGGAGGCCCTGCCTATCGGGGTCGTTGGTTCTAATGTGGGGTGCGCCCGGCGGGCGCGCTTCTCTTGTCTTCGAGGGAGGCGCTCAGGGCTGCGCGGCCTGCGGCCGGCGCAGCCGGTCTCGGGCCACGGACCCACGGACCTACAACCCACGAACCACGGACCACGGGCCACGCCGTTCCTGTAGACTTCCGGCTGCGCGGAGGGTCGAGTTGGGAACGTACCGAATTGCCAGGCTTTTCGAGATCGAGTCGGGGCACCGGCTGTCCAAGCACCCGGAGAAGTGCCGCTTTCCCCACGGGCATACCCGGAGGATCGAGGTCGTGCTGCGGGCGGACGCGCTCGACGCCAACGACATGGTGTGCGACTACAAGGCGCTCAAGACCGTCGTGGTGCGGGAACTGGAACGCTTCGACCACGCCATGCTGCTCGCGGCCAGCGACCCCCTGAGGGACGCGTTCGCGCCGTTCGCCGAGCGGGTCGTCCTTCTCGAGGAAGGCGACCCAACCACGGAGGTGCTGGCCAACCACCTGTTCCACGCGATCGGCCGGGCGTTCCGGCCGGGCATGGAGGTGCGGACGCCGGGCGGCGCGACCTACCGTGTCCCCGAAACGGTGCGGTTGGAACGGGTCCGCGTCTGGGAGACCCCCCACACTTGGGGGGAGTACTGCGAGGAGCAGGGGGCCGGGGACAGGGGACCGGGGACGGGCGAATGAACGGGAGCGGGGCGTCGCCGTGGTGCGCCCTGCCGCCGGCGATCGGCCCCGAGGAGCTTGCCGCCTGGTGTCCGGCCGCGGCGCTGCCGGTCGCGGTGACGGGGGCAACCGGCTTCGTCGGGACCCATGTGGTCGCGGCGCTGATCGAGGCGGGGATCCGGCCGCGCCTGCTGGTTCGCGATGCGGCTCGTCTCGCGGAAGGGCACCGGACCGGGGCGGACGCGGTTCGCGGCGGCCTCGACGACCTCGGCGCGCTCGGCGAGTTGGTGGCGGGGTGCGGCACCGTCATCCACCTCGCGGGCCTGGTGCGATCGGCGAGCGAGGGGCGCTTCGATCGGGTCAACCGGGTCGGGACCGAGAACCTCGTCGCGGCGCTCGGCCGCGTGGCCCCTGCGGCCCGCCTCGTCCACGTGTCGTCCCTTGCGGCTGTGGGGCCGAGCCGGGAGCCCGCAGGCTCGGCGCCCGAAGACGGACCACACCCGATCTCGGCGTACGGGCGCTCCAAACTGGCGGGAGAGGCGGCCGCGCGGGCGCACGCCGGGCACTGGGTCATCCTTCGCCCGCCGGCAGTCTACGGCCCGCGCGACATCGACGTGCTGCACTTCTTTCGCATGGTGGCGCGCGGCCTGGTGCCGATCCCCGGCGGCGAGCGGTGGGTCAGCGTGGCGTATGTCGCGGACGTGGTGCGGGGGGTCCTTGCGGCTGCCGCCGGCAACGCCGACGGCCGCGTGCTCCACCTCGGAGAGCCCGAGCCGATGGCCATGACGGATCTCGTGCGCGCTCTTGCCGCGAGCGGCGGGTTGCGGGTCCGGGTCGTCGAAGTTCCCGGCGCGGTGGTCCGCCTTCTGGGACTCGGGGGCGACGTCCTGCAGAGGCTCGGGATGAGCGCGGATCGCGTTGACCTCGGACAAGGCGCGGGAACTCCTGGCGCGCCACTGGTCGGCGCGCACGGCGGCCTCACTCGCAGCGCTCGGCCTGCCAGGGTTCGTCCCGCTGGCGGCCGGGGCCGCCGAGACCTGGGCGTGGTACCGCCGTCACGGATGGATTTAGCAGCGTGTTACCATGCCCGCGACGTAACGGTCGAACCGCGAAGGGCCTGGAGGCGGCGTGGATATCTTCGAGAAGTGCTACGAATTCGACACCGCGAACGCGATCAAGAGAGCTGGCCTCTATCCCTATTTCCGCACGATCTCGTCGGGGCAGGACCCGGAGGTCGTGATCGACGGCAAGCGGGTGGTGATGCTGGGCTCCAACAGTTACCTCGGCCTCACCAACCACCCCGAGGTCAAGCGCGCGGCCCAGGACGCGATCGCGAAGTACGGCACCGGCTGCGCAGGTTCGCGTTTCCTCAACGGCACCCTCGATATTCACGTCGAACTCGAGGAGAAGCTGGCCGCGTTCATGCACAAGCCGGCGGCGCTGGCGTTCTCCACCGGCTTCCAGGTCAACCTCGGCGTGATCTCGTGCCTGGTCGAGCGCGGCGACGTCGTGTACCTCGACAAGCTCGACCACGCCTGCATCATCGATGGCGCCAGGCTGGGGTTCGGGTCGGTGGTCAAGTTCCACCACAACGACATGAACGACCTCGCCAGAAGGCTCGAGGTCCACGACTCGAAGAGGGCCGCCCTGGTGGTGGTGGACGGCGTGTTCTCGATGGAGGGGGATCTCGTCAACCTGCCCGACCTCGTCAAGGCCGTGAAACCGCACGGCTGCCGCGTGATGGTCGATGACGCGCACGGCATCGGCGTCCTGGGCGAGCACGGCCGCGGCACCGCCGAACACTTCGGCCTCGAGGACGATGTCGACCTCATCATGGGCACGTTTTCCAAGTCGCTGGCCAGCGTCGGCGGGTTCATCGCGGGCGAGGCCAAGGTGGTCGACTACATCAAGCACACCGCCCGCTCGATGATCTTCTCGGCGGCGGCCCCGCCGGCCTCGGTGGCCTCGGTGCTCAAGGCGCTGGAGATCATCGAGCGCGAGCCCGAGCGCCGCGAGCGGCTGTGGGAGAACACGCGCTTCATGGCCGCCGGGTTCAAGTCCCTCGGCTTCGACACCGGCGAGTCCGTCACCCCCGTGATCCCGGTGCTGGTCGGTGATGACATGGTCGCGTTCGTCATGGCGAAGCGGCTGCAGGAGGAGGGCGTGTTCGTGAACCCCGTGGTGTCGCCGGGGGTGCCGCCTGGACGGGCGCTGCTGCGCACCTCGTACATGGCGACCCACACCCGGGAGCAGCTCGAGCGGGCGCTTGCCGCCTTCGCCAAGGTCGGCAGGGAAGTCGGGATCATCCAGTGAGCACGCCGGCGCTCCGCGTCGTCCCGGTGCGGACGTCCGGCGACCTGCGGCGTTTCGTGGACCTGCCCTGGCGTTTATACGCCGGCGATCCGTGCTGGGTGCCGCCACTGAAGAAGCAGGTGCGCGGGGCGCTCGACAAGAAGCACCCGTTCTATGCCGACGGAGCCGCCGATCGGGAGATCTTTCTCGCTTGGCGCGGAACCCGCGTTGCCGGGCGGATCGCGGCGATCACGAACCGGGCGCACAACGCCTACCACAACGACAAGTGGGGGTTCTTCGGGTTCTTCGAGTGCGAGGACGACCCGGAGGCCGCCGCGGCGCTGGTGGAGGCGGCGGCGGCATGGGTCAAGGCGCGCGGCTGCGACACCCTTGTCGGTCCGATGAGCCCGTCGACCAACTACGAGGCAGGGCTCCTCGTGCGCGGGTTCGACACGCCGCCGTCCGTAATGATGACGTACAACCCGCCGCGCTACGCCGAGCTGCTCGAAGCGACGGGACTCGCCAAAGCCAAGGACCTGTTCGCCTATGCCTCGCCGGTGCACCCGAAGTCGCTCGAGCGCCTGGAGAAGTTCGCCGACCGCACGCGCAGGCGCGAGCCCGACCTGTTCATCCGCTCCGTCGACCTCAAGCAGTTCTCGAGCGAGGTGCAGATCATTCGGGAGATCTACAACCGGGCGTGGGAGAAGAACTGGGGGTTCATTCCCGTCAGCGAGGCCGAGTTCGCCTGGCTGGCGAAAGACCTGAAACCTCTGGTGGACCCGCCCCTGCTTCGCATCGGGTTCATCGGGAAGGACCCTGCCGGGTTCCTTCTGGCGATCCCGGACGCCAACCCCGCCCTGGCCGCGCTCAACGGCAGCATGGCGAACCCGATCCGCCTGCTGCGGGCGATCCTGATCGGCCGTCGCCGCGTCGGCTTGCGCTTGATCACGATGGGCGTCAAGGAGGAGTACCGGCTGCGCGGGATCGAGGGCGTGATGTTCTACGAGGGGCTCAAGGCCGCGCTCGACCACGGCTACAGCTGGTGCGAGTACTCGTGGATCCTCGAGGACAACGAGCTGGCGAAGCGGACCGTGAGGCTGATGGACGCGGAGCACAGCAAGACCTACCGCATCTACTCCAAGTCCCTGTAACACTCCGCTGGCGCCGCCGATAGCGGACCATCCGCGGCGTTGCGCTTGCCCCGCTCGCGTCCTCATGTAGCCTCCGGCTACACTCCGGCGCGGCGGGGTTCGCGCGCCTTGCGGCTGGCCCACTCTCGGCGGCGCGGCTACACGCCCCAAGTTGTGGCGCCCTGCCTGTCGGCCTCGGTCTCGTCTTCGAGGGCGGGGTTCAGGGCCGCGCGGTCTGCGGCCGGCGCGGCCGGCTCTGACCACGTACCACTGACCACGGACCACGTCTTTCGGTTCCCGAACCCCGAGCCCCGAGCCCCGAACCCCGGCCTCTACACCTGCTCGAACGTGGCGGTGAAGTGGGGGAGGACCGTGGGGCGGTTGACGAACCGCAGGCCGCGGATCTCGCGGCGGCGCTGGTGGAGCTCGATGATCCCCTCGACCACGTAGTCCATGTGGCTCTGGGTGTAAGTGCGGCGGGGGATCGCGAGGCGGACGAGGTCGAGCGCCGGCCACTGCCACTTGCCGGTCTTCTGGTCCTGGGTGCCGAACATGACGTTGCCGATCTCGCAGGCGCGCACGCCGACGTGCTCGTACAGCGCCACCGAGAGCGCCCACCCCGGCAGCTGCTCGTCCGGGATGTGGTCGCAGAACTTACGGCCGTTGAGATAGACGGCGTGGCCGCCGATCGGCTTGAGCAGCGGGACGCCGGCCGCCGTGAGGTGGTTGCCGACGTACGCGGTGGAGGCGATCCGGTACTTCAAGTACTCCTCGTCGAGGATCTCGTCGATCCCGATCGCGAGCGCCTCGAGGTCGCGCCCGGCGAGGCCGCCGTAGGTGATGAACCCCTCGGTGAGGATGAGCGCCGTGCGGACCTTGTCGGCCCAGGCGTCCGAGTTGATCGAGATCACGCCGCCGATGTTGCCGAACGCGTCTTTCTTCATCGACATCATCGCGCCGTCGGAGAGGGCGAACATCGCCCGCGCGATCTCGCGCGGGCTCTTGTCCGCGAAGCCCCGCTCGCGCAGTTTGATGAAGTAGGCGTTCTCGGCGAAGCGGGCCGCGTCGAGCAGCAGCGGGACGCCGAAGCGGTCGCAGACGGCGCGCGCGCCCTCGAGGTTGGCCATCGAGACCGGCTGGCCGCCGCCGGAGTTGTTGGTGACGGTGATCAGGACGAACGGCACGCGCTCCGGGCCGACCTCGGCGAGGCAGCGCTCGAGCGCGGCGAGGTCGATGTTCCCCTTGAACGGGTGGTCGAGTTCCGGGTCGAGCCCCTCCGGGATCACCATGTCGCGCGCCTCGGCGCCGGCGTCCTCGATGTTGGCGCGGGTGGTGTCGAAGTGGGTGTTGCCCGGGATGACGTCGCCCCGCTTGACGACCGCCCGGCAGAGCAGGCGCTCGCTGGCCCGGCCCTGGTGCGTGGGGATGACGTGCGTGTGGCCGAACACGCCGCGCACCGCGGCCTCGAAGCGGAAGAAGCTCCGGGCGCCGGCGTACGACTCGTCGCCCTCCATGATGCCGGCCCACTGGTGCGTGCTCATCGCGCCGGTGCCGGAGTCGGTCAGGAGGTCGATCAACACGTGCTCGGCTTTGAGCCGGAAGGGGTTGTAACCGGCAGCGGCGATCAGGCCGGCGCGCTCTTCGCGGGTGGTCATGCGGATCGGCTCGACAACCTTGATGCGGAACGGCTCGATGATCGTCCTCACGGTTTCCTCCGTGCTTCTCCGGGACGGGCGTCCGTGCTCGCGCCGCTGGTCAGGACCCCGGCGTCGCCGTCACGAACCGGACGCGGCGCCGCCACGACCGGCGGCCTCGGCCCGCTTGGCGTCGTCGGCCTTCGCGGTGGCCTCGAGCTTGGCGGCCTCGTCGAAGTAACCGAGGGCCGCCTGCGCCTGCTCGTCGGTTTCGAGGAAGACGCGGTACCCGGCGGTGAGGGAGACGCCGGCGTTGAGGACCTCGGAGCGCAGCGCGATCCCGATTTCCCGCCGGTCGGTGGGGTTCGCGATCGCGGCGTCGATCTCGGCCGTTGAGAGCCATTTCTTCTCGATGACCTGGGCGCGGAACGCTTTGACCGTGTCGTCGGTCACCACGAACGCCAGCGCCGCCGCGGCCTTGTCGGGCTTGTCGGCGAGGTAGTCGACCGCGAAGTGGAAGAACGCCGAGTTGGCGAGCAGGCGCGCCATCCGCTCGGAGTACTCGCCGAGGTGGACCTCGTGGTCGGGCGTGATGCCGCCACCGCCGAACACCTTCCGGCCGGAGTCGGTGTAGAAAACGGGCCCTTTGGGTTGCGGCGGCGCCTGCTTGCCGTCGCTTTCCTCGGGCGGGTGGATGTAGGTGAAGAACGAATCCCAATCGCGCTGGATGCACCGCCCCGACGGCGTGTAGTACTTGGCGGTGGTGAGCGCGAGAGCTGCGTCGCGCACCGGGAAGATGGTCTGGACGACCCCCTTGCCGAACGTGGTCTCGCCGACCAGGATGCCCCGGTCGTGGTCCTGGATGGCGCCGGCGACGATCTCGGCGGCGGACGCGGACCCCCGGTTCACGAGGACGACGACGGGCCCGGTGAAGTGCAGCCCGTCGCGGGCGGCGCGGTAGTCCTGGAACGAGTCGGCGGTGCGCCCCTTCGTCGAGAAGACCTCTTGTCCGGGCTCCAGGAGCATCGAGGCGGTGGCGACAGCGGAGTCCACGAGGCCCCCTGGGTTGTCACGAACGTCCAGGAGGAGGCGGGTGGCGCCCTCCTTCTGCAGCCGCGCGAGCGCCCGCCCCACCTCGTCGCCGGTGGTGCGGATGAAGTCGGAGATCCTGATATAGCCGGTGTCCTTGTCGATCATGAACGAGTAGCGCACCGAGTCGGAGGGGACGCGGGCGCGCTGGATCGTGAGCTCGAGCGGGGCGGCGAGTCCCTGGCGCGCAACGGTGATGCGGACCGTCGAGCCCTCGGGCCCGCGCAACCGCCGCGCCGCCTCGTCGATGTCCATTCCCTCCGTGGACTTGCCGTCGACGCTCTCGATGATGTCGCCGGCGCGCAGGCCGAGGCGGGCCGCCGGCGTGCCCTCCACCGGAGTGATGACGGTGATCTTGCCGCCGCGCAGGGAGATGATGAC
The DNA here is from genome assembly GCA_963727205.1 of uncultured Acidobacteriota bacterium. Taxonomy (GTDB): domain Bacteria; phylum Acidobacteriota; class Thermoanaerobaculia; order Thermoanaerobaculales; family Thermoanaerobaculaceae; genus RBG-13-68-16. The sequence continues at coordinate 12,372 of CAVSFQ010000007.1, forward strand.
CCCGATGCCGTGGAACGCTCCCTGCTGGTGCTGGCGCATCTGAGCCCAGGTGTCGGGCCGCAGGAAGTTGGTGTGGGGATCGAGGAACGCAAGCATCCCGTCGATGCTGGAGTACACCATGTCGGCGGGATCGACCTTCTGCGGGGCGTTGGCCATCACCAGCCGCAAGAGCGCGGTGTAACGCCCGATGAACTTGTCGGAAGACGCGAACTCGGTGCGTGTCGCCTGGCCGGCCACGGCCCCCGCCAGCGCTCCAGCCCCGATCACCACCGCCGCCAAGAGTCCCCGTCGCAGACCCGTCATCCTGCCCCCTTGGGATCGAGACTGTAGCACACTATACTCGGACGGCCGGAGGTGGCCGGCCGCCACGGGGGGGTGTGCATGTTCGGATCGTTGGGGCTGCCCGAGTTGTTGATGATTTTCGTCGTCGCCCTGCTCCTGTTCGGCCCCAAGAAGTTGCCGGAGATCGGCCGGACCCTGGGCAAGGCGATGAACGAGTTCAAGCGCGCCACGAACGACCTCCAGCGGTCGCTCGAAGAGGAGATCGCCGTCGACGAGCTCAAGCAAACCAAGCGCGAGGTCGAGGAGGCGGCGAAGCTGACACCCCCCGCTGCGCAGGCCCCGGCGGTGCAGCCGGTCGCGGTGCAGCACCCCGTCGCCTCCGGCGCGGCAGAAGCCAGTCCCGAGGTGAAGAAGCCCGAGCCCACGGAGCCCAGGTAGGCGATGGCCGAGGTTTCGCAACGCTCCGGCGACAGCGGCGAAGAGCTCAACCGCATGACGATCCTCGAGCACCTCGAGGAACTCCGCAAGCGCATCATGTGGTCGATTGCGGCGGTTATCGGTGGGTTCCTGCTCTGCTGGTACTGGGCGCCTAAGATCTTCGCCTGGATGGCGGTCCCGATCACGCAGTTCCTGCCGGCGGGGGAGAAGCTGGCGTTCACCGGTCTCGTCGACCCGTTCATGCTGTACATGAAGGTGGCGTTGCTCGCCGGGATCTTCGTCGCCTCGCCGGTCGTACTGTGGCAGTTCTGGCTCTTCGTGTCCCCGGCGCTGTACCGCCACGAGCGTTCGATTGCGGTCCCGTTCGTCATTCTCACGACGATCTTCTTTATGAGCGGCGGCTACTTCGGCTACAAGATCGCGTTCCCGATGGTCGTGAAGTTCCTGCTCTCGGTCGGCCAGGATTTCCGCCAGGTGATCACGATCAACGAGTACTTCTCGATGGCCAGCAAGGTGATCCTGGGCCTCGGCCTGGTGTTCGAACTGCCGGTTCTGATCATGGTGCTTGCCCGCTTCGGCATCGTCACCGCCAAGTTCCTGCTCAAGTACTTCCGCTTCGCGGTGCTGATCATCTTCATCGTCGCGGCGATCATCACGCCGACCCCCGACATTCCCACCCAGTGCGTGTTCGCCCTCCCGATGATCGGCCTCTACCTCCTCGGCGTGTTGGTGGCGTGGATCTTCGGCAAGAAGCGCCCGGTCGAAGAGAGCTGAGAGGGCTCCTCCCGTGGCGCCGCCGATAGCGGACCGTCTGCGTCGTTGCGCTCGCCGGCTCGAATCCTCATGTAGCCTCCGGCTACACTCCGGTTCGGCCGGCTCGCGCGCCTAGCATCCGGCCCACTCTCGGCGGCGCGGCTGCACGCCCCAAGCTGCGAGGGCCTGCCTTCGATGAGGTGCTCGTCTTCGAGGGGGGCGCTCAAGGCTGCGCGGCCTGCGGCCGGCGCAGCCGTTTCGATCCACGAACCACGATCCACTGACCACGTCGATCCGGTGCCCGGTGGCCGGCCCCCGGTCTTCCTATCCCGCCGGCCGGGTCGGGGTAGCGAGCAGGCGCTCGTAGAGCGCGACGTACTCGCGGGCGGAGGCGCTCCACGAGAAATCCCTCCCCATGCCGGCCGTGCGCATCGCCTGCAGGCGGCGCGCCGAGGAGAGGACCTTGCGGGCGCGCGCCAGGGCGGCCATGAGAGCGGCCGGCGTCAGCTCCGCGAGGATGAAACCGGTGCCCTCGTCGGCGTTGGCATCGACGACGGTATCGGCGAGGCCCCCGGTGCGGGTGACCACCGGCAGGGCGCCATAGCGCATCGCGATCATCTGGCCGAGGCCGCACGGCTCGTAGCGGCTCGGCATGAGAAACAGGTCGCTCGCGGCGTAGATGCGGTGCGCCAGGCGCTCGTCGAAGCGGACCACCGCGGCGACCCGACCGGGGTGGGCCGCCTGACCCGCGCGCAGCGCTTCCTCGTAGCGCCGCTCGCCGGAGCCGAGGACGACGACGTCGAAGCCCTTCGCGACGATCTCGTCGAGCGTCGCCGTCACGAGGTCGGCCCCCTTCTGTTCGGCGAGGCGCGACACCATGCCGAGCAGCGGCCGGCGTCCCGCAGCCAGGCCCAGTTCGCGGGCGAGCGCGTCGCGCGCGGCCCGCTTGCCCTCGGCCGCGCCGTCCACGCCGTACGTCCGCTCCAGGTGCGCGTCGCGCGCAGGGTCCCACTCGTTCAGGTCGAGACCGTTGAGGATTCCGGACACGGCGTCGCCGCGGGCGGCGAGCACCCCGTCCAGGCCGCATCCGAACTCCGGCGACAGCACCTCGCGGGCGTAGGTCGGAGAGACGGTGGTGATGGCGTCGGCGCTCACCACCCCCCCCTTGAGAAAGTTGACGCCGCCGTAGAACTCGAGCACGTCCATGGTGAAGAGCCGCCGGGGCAGGCCGCACGCCTCCAGCGCCCAGGGGGCGAAGCCGCCCTGGTAGGCCAGGTTGTGGACGGTGAGGACGGTCCTGGCGGCGGGCATCGCGAACCGCGTCCTGCCGTCGTGGCGCAGCAACAGCGGCGCCAGGGCAGCCTGCCAGTCGTGGGCGTGGATGATCTCCGCGCCGCCGAGCTTTGCGATCGCGGCCAGCGCGGCCCGCGCGAAAAACGCGAAGCGCACCGGGTTGTCCGGGTAGTCCTGGCCGGCCAGGGAGTACAGCGCCGGGCGCACGTACAGCGCCGGGCAGTCCAGGAACACGACTCGGACGCCGCGATGGGGCAGGACGCCGACCTTGGCGGTATACCCGAGGGCGCTGACCTCGCCGGTCGGTTTCCCCGGCACCGGATCATCAAGTGTGCTGCGGTGGGCCGGGACGACCACCGTCACGTCATGGCCGAGATCTGCGAGCGCCGGAGGCAGCGCGCCGAGGACGTCGGCCAATCCGCCGGTCTTCGAGAACGGCACCACCTCCGAAGCCAGATGTGCGATGCGCATGCGCCACTCCCAATCTGCAGCTGACCGCCGGCAATCGACTCTTAACTTCCAACTCTCTTCCTTCAGCTGTCTCCATCCACGGTTACCTCGCGGAGGAACCGCGCCGCCTCCTCGGGCGGCGTCGGGTTGATGTTGAAGCCGGATCCCCATTCGAACCCCGCGATGCGGGTGATCCGTGGGATGAACTCGAGGTGCCAGTGGTAGTCGTACTCGATCGTGGTCCAGTAGCGCGGCTGCCCGGGGCGCGGGTGCGGGCTCGGGGCGGTGTGCAGGACGAAGTTGTACGGCGGGTCGTCAAGAAGGGTGCGGACGCGCCGCAGGAAGTCGCGCACCAGGTGCGCGAGGTTGTCGAGGAGTTGATCGCTGCAGAGCGCGAAGTCGTGGCAGTGGTCTTTGGGGAGCAGCCAGGTTTCGAACGGGAACGAGGCGGCGAACGGCTCGAGGAGCACGAACCGCTCGGTCTCCAGCGCCACCCGGTCGGCGAAGGCCTTCTCCTGGCGGATGAGGTCGCAAAAGATGCAGCGTTCCTTGTGCGCCCAGTGCTCGCGGGCCACGTTGAGCTCCTCGACGAGGTACGTCGGGATGATCGGCGTCGCGATGAGCTGGGAGTGCGGGTGGTACAGCGATGCCCCCGCCTCACGGCCGTGGTTCTTGAAGATGAGCACGTAGCGGATGCGGATGTCGCGGCGCAGGTCGAGGAGCCGCTCGCGCCACGCCCGGAAGACGAGCGCGATCTCCTCGGCGCTCATGTCGGCCATGGGGCGATTGTGGTCCGGCGTCTCGACGATGACCTCGTGCGCGCCGATGCCGCTGACCCGGTCGAACATGCCGACCGCCTCGCGCGACAGCTCGCCCTCGACCCTGAGCGCGGGGAACTTGTTGGCCACGACGCGGACCTGCCAGTTGGGCCCGTTGGGCTGGCGGGGTTCCTTCGCGATCGCGAAGATCTCGTCCGGGGTGGCGCCTTCCTTGCCGTACTCGAACGGACAGGCGCCGACGTCCCCGGGTTTGTCTGGCCCGGGGCGCTTGAACTCGTGCGGCCGGAAGCGGCGTTCGGTGGCGATGATCGACCAGCGCCTGCGGATCGGGTCGAACCTCAGTTCGGACATTCGCTGCTCCTGTTCTCGACGCAGCATCTCATTGTTCGTCCACCTCGACCAGCTCGAGCCGCCACAGCCCCTCGGCGGGGAGCCGCTCGCCGCCGCACTCGAGCCCGAGCATGACGCTCCCTTGCGGCAGCGGCAGCGCGGCCTCGAGGACGCGGTCGACGGCGCAGCGGCCGGGCAGCTCCTCCGGCAGCCTCCACCCGGCGCGCGAACCCGGCGTGACCATCGTGACGACGAGCGGCACCGGCGGGCCGGTGCCCGCTTTCGCCTCCACCCGCAACCAGAGGGTGTCGCCGTCGGCCCGGAGGGCGGCGCGCGCGAGACGCCTCGCAGCTGCCGGCGCCTCGACCCATGCCGCCACCGACCACTCGAAGAAGCTCGAGGTCCGGCCGTCGAGCACGGGCGGCGGCCAGACCCGGGAGAGGGGGACGGCCAGGCGGGTCGAGGCGGCGCGGACCGGCGCGGCGAGTTCCATCGGCGGGGCGATCCCCGCGGCGGCGCACGCATCGCGCAGGTGCGCGCGGAAGAGTTCGTCGTACAGCGGCGCCAGGAGTGTCGGGTTGTCGTCGCCGAACCACCACCACCAGTCGCTCCCCTCGGCGGCAAGCCACGCGCGACCGCCGCGGGACGCGCCGAGCGCCCGCACCCGCGCCAGGGTCTCCCACGCCCGGTTCTTCTCGTCGTGACCTATCCACGTCCCGAACGTGCCGCCGATCCACGAGCCAGGGTGCAGCCGCGGGAGAGCCGCGGGCGTCTCTTCCTGCAGGCGTTGGGCGAGCGTCGCCGGCCGCAGCTGCGAGGAGCGGCCGATCTCGTGCGCCAGCGTGGCGAGGAACCGCGCGCCGCCTTGGGGATAGCTCGTCCACGGGTTCTCGCCGTCGAGGGCGATCACGATGCCGGCGTCGCTTCCGAGGTGCGCTGCGGTGCGCCGGAGGTGGCCGGCGAACTCGCGGGCCGCATCCGCTTCGTCGGGGAAGCGAGCGGCCTGGAACCCCACGAAGTCGGAGAGGCCGCGGTGGCGGAAGAAGAGGGCGGGGCCCGCGCCGGGCAGGCGCCACGCCTGGAAGAGTTCGTGGCCGACTCCGGTCTCCCCGGAAAGGTTGCGTCCGAGCGATGCCGCCAGGATCCCCTCGTCGGTGGCGAGCCAGCGCACGCCGTACGCCCCGTAGAGCGCCACCGCCGCCTCCGACACGGAACCTTCGGGCGGCCAGCACCCGGTGGTCTCGAAGCCGAACGACCTCGCGGTTTCCAGGCCGGCCCGGATCTGTGCCGCCGCGTCGTCGGGCGCGGTGAACACCGGGGCCGCGGGCGCGGGGTGGGGCGCCCACGACTCGGTCACGATTCGGGTGTCGATGAGCAGCGGGACGATCGGGTGCGCCCAGGGCGACGTGGCGATCTCGATCCCGTCGGTCGCGGCGAGGCGGCGGTATGCATCGAGGAGGCGGCCGGGACACGCCGCCAGCCACGCGGCCGCGCGCCGGCGGGCGCCGTCTCCGAACCCCGAGCCCTGGACCGCCAGGTCGGCGAGTTCGGGTTCCCAGGGGAGGTTCGGGGCGGCGTACGCGAGCACGAGCAAGACCTGCAGGTCGTTGAGGTCCTGGGCGGTGAAGCGGCGGGCAACGTCTTCGCCGGTCCCACCGCCCGCCGTCGCAGCCAGCTCGGTCATGCGGGGAAAGCGGCGGAGCTGATTGGGGTGGAGGAGGAAGCCCCAGCGCAGCAACTCCCGCTTCGCCTCAGGGGTGAGTTCGCGCGCCGGGGTTGCGAGCGCCTGCAGCAGCGGGTCGCGGGCGCTGCCGTCGCGGTATGCCGCGAGCTGGTCGAGGAAGACGGGGGTGAGGTTGAGGACCTGGCCGCCGACCCCCGAGGAGCCGAGGGCGTGAGCGAGTGTGAGGTACTCGCCGGCGGCGTGCAGCAACACCCACGGCGCGTGCACCACCCCGTCGGCGGTCCGGTATTGGGGCTGGTGCAGGTGCCAGAGGAACGTCAGCTTCGGCATCGCGGGTTCAGGCGCTCCTCACCAGCCGCTGTACCTCGTCCCGGTGAGAGCGGAGCAACTTGCCGGCCGCCTCGGCCGTGTTCGCTTCGGCGTGGACGTGCAGCGTCGCTGCGACCCGGTCGGGGCGCAACAGGATCCAACCCCCGTCCACGGCGACCTTGATCCCCTCCAGGAAGGAGGTCTCCTGCCCCTGCACGCCCTCGGCGAAGCGCCGCATCACTTCGCCCTTGCGCTCCATGGGGCACGCCACGGTGGCCTGCGCCACGGGCACCGACGGGGCCGTCTTCGCGACCTCCGCGAGCGGGCGCCCGGCGCGCGCCAGCAGCTCGAGCAGCTTGCCGAGCGCGAACAGCGCATCGGGGGCGTGGTGGAGGCCAGGGAAGATGAAGTCGCCCTCGCCGGCGGAGGCGAACAGGACCCCCTTCTGCCGGGAGGCTTCGGTGAGCGCCCGCGGCGCCGAAAGCGTCTCGCGCATCCGGTGACCCGCGGCGGTCAGCGCCGCCGCGAACGTGGACGGAGCGTACGCGGGGAGCACGACCTCACCGGGGGGGAGATCGGCCGCACAGACCGCCGCAACCATCAAAGCCGCGAGGTCGAGGTCCGACCACAGGCGTTGATTGCGGTCGGCCAGCACCATCCGTTCGCAACTCGGGTGCAGCCAGACGCCGATGTCCGCCTCGAGCGAGGCCACGATCTTGGCGAGGCGCCCTCGCGCCAGCGTGATCTCGCTCGCGAGCAGCGCCTCGTGGACGCCGCCGGTGTGGGCGTTCAGCGTGACGACGTCGCACCCGAGTTCGGAGAGGAGGCGGGGGAGCACGACGACCGCGGCGGAGTGCGCGTAGTCGACGACGACGCGCGTGCGCTGCGCCCTGATCGAATCGACCGCGAGCGCCTTCAGGAACGACTCGGCGTAGAAGTCCACCAACCGCGGGTGCTCGAAGATGACGCCGATCTCCTGGTGCTGGGCGCGCCGGAACTCCTCCCGCAAGAAGATCCGCTCGACCGACTTGGAGAAGCCGGTCGAGATGTCGAGGCCGTGGTCGTCGAAGAAACGGATCGACGTCATCCCGCGCACGAGATGGACCTGCTGGAACGAGACGCCGCCCACCTCCCCGAACCCCTCCAGCTTGTGGCGCATCACGGGCACCGGCAGGACACCGAGGTCGACGACGTTGACGCCGGTCGAGCTCATCCCTCCGACGAACGCGCGCCGCAGCATGCGCGAGGCCGGATGGTCGTCGCGCACGGTGAGGATCGTGCTCCCCGGCTGCAGCAGGGTTCCGTACGCGGCGCCGAGGCGGGCCGTGACCTCGGGGGTGAGCTCGAGGTTGGTGAGGCCGGTGACGGCGCCCTCCTCGAACGCCGAGGTCCGCCAGCGCTCCGCGTAAACGAGGTTCGAGTAGACCACCGCGTGGTCCTCGACGACCTTGGCGGGCCAGATCTTGACGCCTTCCTTGACCCTGACCTCCTCGCCGAGAACGGTATCGTCCGCGATCACGGCGCCCTTCTCGACGACCGTCCCGGCGCGCGCCTGGACGCGTGCTCCCAGCACCGCGCCCTCGATGCGCGTGCCCTCGCCGATCAGGGCCTCTTCCCAGGTGACCGTGCGACGGAGTTCGGCGCGCGCCTCGACGACCGTGCCCGGGCCGAGCACGACGTCCTCGAGGCGCACTCCGGCCCCGATCCGGCAACCCGGGCCGATCACGACGGTGCCGCGGACCTCGGCGCTGGAGTCGATCTCGGCGCCGTCCTCGATCCAAAAGGGCTTGCCGCCGATCTGGCGCAACTCGCCCGGGGGCGTCAGCCGCAGGGCGCCCTGAAAGTAGTCGCGGTGCGCCGCGAGGTACGATTCCGGGTCGCCGATGTCGCGCCAGTAGCCGCGCATGACGTGGCCGAGGAGTCTGGCGTCGGAGGCGAGCAGCCGCGGGAAGAGGTCGCGCGAGAAGTCGAACGGCTCGCCGCGCGGGACCTGGGCCAGCGCCTCCGCTTGGAGGACGTAGATGCCGGTGTTGACCGTGTCGGAAAAGACCTCGCCCCAGGTCGGCTTCTCGAGGAAGCGCCTGACCCTGAGTTCGCCGTCCATGATCACGATTCCGAACTGCAGGGGGTTTGCCACGCGCGTCAGGCCGATCGTCGCCACCGCCTCGCGCTCGCGGTGGGCCGCGAGGAGGGCGTCCAGGGGGAAGTCGCAGATGACATCGCCGGACAGGACGAGGTACTCGTCGGCCGGTAGCTGGTCGGCGCCCAGCGCGACCGCGCCGGCCGTACCGAAGTCCTGGTCGCCGTTGCAGTAGTGCAGGCGCATGCCGAGGCTCGCGCCGTCGCCGAACGCGGTCCTGATCTTGTCCGGGTCGTAGTAGGTCAGGAGCATCGCCTCGCGCATGCCGAAGCTTGCGAGGTGGGTGAGGACGCGCTCCAGGATGGGGCGGTTGACGATCGGGAGCATCGGCTTCGGGCGGTTGGCGGAGAGCGGCCGGATCCTGGTGCCGAACCCGCCGGCCATGACGACCGGGATCATTGCGCCGTCTCCAGGCACCGCGCCACCGCCTGCTTGAGCTCGCCGAGGTCGGAGGACTTGACGATGTAGGCGTCGGCGAGCCACGACGAGAAGTCGTCCTGGTAGCGGGCGAAGGCGGTGGCGAGCACGACGGGGAGGTCGGCGTCGGCAGCCTTGATTTCGCGCAGGAGCGCGAGGCCGGAACTCTCGCCGAGGCGGATATCGAGCACGACGAGGTCGATCCCCCCGGCTGCGAGGCGGGCGCGGGCGTCGTCGACACCGATCGCCGTGTCCACCGTGTACCCATCGCGGTTGAAGGCGGCGCGGTACAGCTCGAGGAAACCTTCCTCGTCATCCACGAACAGCAACCGTGAGCCTGTCACGACCACCTCCGCAGGACCACCGTGAACCGCACCCAGCCCGCCTCTCGCTCATCGTACTCCACCCTCCCCCCCATCGATTCGGCGAGCGTGCGCACCGACGTGAGGCCGAGGCCGCTACCGCCGCGGCGGGTGGTGACGCCGCCCGCGAACGGGTCGGTGCGGAGCGCGGTCGGCAGCGGTTGGCCGTTGTCGGCCACCTCGATGCGGACCCAATGGGGCTCCTCGCGGACCACGATGTGGATCTCGGCCCCCGGCCCCGACAGCGCATCGAGGGCGTTCGCGATCAGGTTTTCGATGCAGCGTTCGAGCGAGGCGGTGGTTGCGGCCGCAGTGACCGGGCGCGCCGGGTGGTAGCAGAGGAGGCGCACGTTGCGGCTGAGGGCAAGCGGGCGGAACGCCTCCACGACCCGGTCGGCCAAGACCCCGACACGAACGGGCTCGACCGCGATCCCGCCGGCGCGGCTCGCGAGCCCGTCCACCAGCTCGCCGACGCGCTGCTCGGCGCGGCCGACTGCCCCCGCCACGATGCCGAGCTGCCGCACCAGCGTCTCGCGCTCGGGCGGCGGCGCCGCCACCAGCTCCCTGGCCAGGCCGCCGGCCAGCGCAAGCGGGTTCTTGAGGTCGTGCGCCAGGGTGCGCGCGGTCTCCAGCAGGGCGGTGGCGTGCTCGGCGACGATCCGCCGCCGGCGCTCGGTCTGCAGGCCTTGCAGGAGTTGCGTGCGCTCGAGCGCGGCGCGGAGGTAGTGGGCGAGCGTCTCCGCGGCCTCGAGCGTGGCACGGTGGATTGGGGCGTGGGTGACGAAGTTGTCCGCGAGGACGACGCCCCATGGGCGCCCGCTCGCCATCAGCGGGACGACCGCAAGCTCGCGCGAGTCGAGCACGCCGGCCCAGTGGCGGACGCCCGCGTTCGGGTGGTTGGCGCGGCCGATGAACGCCCGGCGCCACGCGCCGCATCCCTTCAGGTGGACGTGCGAGAGCGCGGTGAGTGTCGACGCGTGGCGGCGCTGCTCCGCCGCGATCGCGGCGTGGTCGGGCTCGTGGAGCTGGCTCAAGGGGAACACGCCGGCGCCGCGCATCTCGGTCCACACCTTGCGCGCCTCGTCGCGGGTGCGCGGCCCGACTCCGAACCAGCCGCGCAGTTCCTCTCCTTCCGCCAAGAGCAGGAACGCGCGGTTGAAACCGAGCCCCTCGCCGGCGGTGAACGCGACCAGGACGCTCCACCCCGCGACCTCGGGGTCGACGACGGTCTCGAGGACCTCGCTGACGCGGCGCAGCAGGTCGAGGACCCGGCGCGGCCGGATCGTGCGCGGCGCCGGGCCGCGCTCGCGCAGGCTGTGCCCGCGCATCCTCGGCCGGCCGCCCTCACGCCAGGCGGCGGAACCCTCGCCCCGGGTCATTTCTCGTCCCCCGAAGGTGCAGCGGGCGGCAGGAACTTCCAGCCCGCCTCGTCGAAGAAGCCGTGCGCGTGCTCGACCTTGGCGAACATCGTCGAACCCGGCGGCACGAGCCCGGCCGGCAGGAGCACGGTCCCGCGGCCGCGAGCGCCGCGGAACTCGCCCTCGCCGAGGTACCGGCCGCTGCGCGGGTCGCGGGCCGTGACCCGGCCGCCGCGCCGCGGCAGTTCGACGGTGCAACCGAGAACGCCGGTGCCGCGCCCGACGAGGCACAGAGTGCGGCGGCCGAAGGCGCGGAGGTGCTCGGCCGACGCGACCTCGATCGCCACGGAGGAGCCTTCGCGGCGGCAGCCGACCACCGGGTGTTGTCCGAGGCCGAAGGCGGACTCGTCGAGGTAGTACGTCTCGTCGCCGGCGGCGAACGAGAGCAGCCACGAGCCGCGCAGCACGAGCTGGGTCTTGTGGCAGGCGATCGCCGCCTTCTTTCGTCGCTGCTGCGCCTCCGACAGCGGGAGCACGAGCGAGCCCTCGTCGACGCGCGAGCGCAGTCGGGGGTTGTGCACCAGGTAGCGGACCTGGCGGCGCACGGCGAGGGTCTCCCCGAGGGCCGCGAGCGCCAATTCGGCCACGACCGCGAGCGCGCTGTGATCGGGGTGGAGGTCGAGCAGCGACGGGCCGCCGACCACGGTCGGCCGCCATGTGCCGATCGCGTCGAGGACGGCACGGAACGCCACCTCGTTGCCCCGGAGCAGGAGATCGGTGGTCCCCTGGTCGGGGAAACCGAGGAATCGGACCGCTTCGAGCGGCACGCCGAGCCGCCCGAGGGCGGCGCGGACCTCGCCACGCCGCCGGGCGGCGAAGCGGGCGCGGTCGGAGGGGCCGATCCGCCAGCGCCGCTCGCTGGCCCGCTGCGCCCAGGGGTTGTTGTCGCCGTCGGTGAAGAACACGACGAGCAACTGCGAGCCGACCGCGAGGGCGTGTTGCAGCAGCCCGCCGGCCGCGACGCTCTCGTCGTCGGGGTGGGGGAGGAGGACGAGGAGCCGGTCGGCCGGGCCGAGCGCGAGGGACGGGATCACGGCGAACCCCGACGCGGGGTAAACGGCGAGAACCCCCGCGCGATCGCCTTCGCCCACACCACCGCCAGCGGACGCGAGGCGCCTTCGAGTTTGAACTCGTGCGTCCCCGTCGCGAGGAAGCGCGGGCCGGCCGCGCCTGTCCCGTCGATTTCGCCGGCGGCCGGACCCGCCGGCGTCACCACGGTGTACTCCCCGGGAACCGCGATCGCGAACGACAGCGGCGCCCCGGGGCTGGGCGGAGGACCGAGCAACCGTCCCGCCACGCGGAGGCGACCCACGGAGACGAAGTTGGCGTTGAGGAACGCGCGGCCGCGCCGGGGGAAGCAAGCGCTGTCCGGGACGGCGACGTGGCAGCGCGTGCGGACGATCGCTTCGGGGATCGTGTCGGGAAGCAGCCCGCGGCGAAGCCTCGCCTTCGTGATCGTCTCCAGGACCCAGAAGAACGGACGGCGGCGGAACACGGTCTCGCCCTTGGCGTCCATTACGTAGTCGCCGCCGTCGGTCAGGCGCAGGACGTCCGCGAGGAGGGCCGTCTGCGCGTGACCGCGGTCGCGCCAGACCGGCCCCTTGAGCACGATCACGCCGAGTTCGGCCGCGAGCACGGCCAGCAGGACGATGGCCGGGAGCGCCCGGCCGCGTGCGCCGCGTGCGGTCCGCCGGCCCTCCCAGCGCTCGAAGCCCGCAACGGCGAAGATGGCGGCCAGCGGCCACACCGGGAGGTAGTCCTGCCCGGTGACTAGCGGCCAGAGCCCCTCGAGCGCCAGGACGTACAGCGCGGCGGTTAGCAGGACGAACACCCGCAGCACCCGGATGCGGTCGCCGCCCGCGGCGCGCAGGCGCGGCGCGGTCGCCCACGCCGCCGCCACTCCTCCCAGAGGGAGTATCGCCAGGCGCCAGGGTTCCCTCCAGTCGCCGAGTCCCAAGAGGATGTTGTGGCCGATCACGCCGTAGGCGAGCGGTCCGAGGGCGCCCTGCGCCGCGAAGAACGCCGTGAGGGCGGCAGGCAGCAGGAGGAACCCAGCGGTCGCGGCGGCGGCGAGCGTCGCGATCCGCCGTGCCGGGAACGCCCCACGGACCTCGGCCGAGAGCCCGGCGACGAAAAGCGCCGCCGCGGCGAGCGCGGCGGCGAGGAGGAACGTCTTCTGTGAGACGGAAAACGCCGCACCGAGCGCTGCGGCGGCCGCGAACGCGCGGCCGGCGTCGAGCGGGCCGCCCGCCACCACCGCCAGCGCGGCGAGCCATGCGACGGTCCACAGGTTGTCGGTGCGGAACTCGATGGACTTGAAGAAGAACTCGTAGTGGAGTCCGGCGAGAACCGCCGCCCCGAGCGCGATCCGAGGGTCGAAGAGCCGCCGCGCCAGCACATACGTGAGCCACAGCGAGAGCAGGTAGAGCGGCACCATCGCGAACCGCATGAGGACGAGCGCGTCGGCGCGCTCACCGACCAGCGCCAGGACCGGGGTCATGAGGATGTGGAAGAGCGGCGTGTGGTTGTCGAAGAGGTCGCGGTACTGGACGAGGCCCTTCGTCCACCCCCAGACCACGTGGAGGTGTTGGGCCTCGTCCGAGTTGAAGCGGTAGCGGCAGATATAGGGAAGCCTCAGGAGCAGGCCGAGGCCCAGGAGCGTCAGGCCGACCAAGCGCTCCCGGCTCGAGGCGTGGCGGATCGCGGTGGCAGGCAAAGCGTGAGCACCTCGCTCAGGGTCCCGAGTCTAGCAGTTCGGCCGGTGCAGTCCCAAGCGCGAACGCCGGAGGAGAAAGGCCCGTTGTCCGGGTTCCGCGCGGGCTGGAAGAGTGTACCCTTGTCGCCGCGGAGGCGTGATGACGGCACGACGGTCGGCGTTCGCGTTTGGCGTGTTGCTCGTTCTCAACGGCGTTCTGGCTCGCGCGGGCACGCCTGCGGCTCCCCCGTCGCCCCGCGACGTGCTGGGCATCGAGGTGGGTGCCAACCGGGTGCTGGCCAGTTACACGGAGAGCGCGCGCTACCTGCGCGCCCTCGCGCAGGCGAGCGACCGCGTCCGCGTGGTCGGCCTGGGCCCGACCGTCGAAGGACGGACGATGGTCGCGGCGGTCGTGACCAGCGCGGCGAACCTGGCCCGGCTGGACGAGCTGCGGGCCGGGTGGGCGCGGGTCGCGGACCCGCGCGGGCTCGACCCCGCCGCGCGCGAGCGGTTGATCGCAACGCTGCCGAGCTGCGCGTTGATCACGGCCGGGATCCACGCCAACGAGGTGGCGGGGCCGCAGGCCGCCCTGCTGCTGGCGTATCGGCTCGCCGCCGCCCCCGAGGGCAGCCGGGAGGCGCGGTGGCTCGACCGCATGGTCCTGCTGATCGTGCCCTCCCTCAACCCCGACGGTCAGGAAGCGACGGTCGCGTGGCACCGGAAGTGGTTGGGGACGCCGTACGAGGGTTCGCAGCCGCCGTTCTTGTTCCACCGGTACGCGGGGCACGACAACAACCGCGACTTCGTCTACCTCACTCAGCCCGAGAGCCGGGCGCTCAACAGTTTCGTGTACCGCGATTGGCATCCACAGCTCTTCCTCGACCTCCACATGATGGGCCCGACCGGGCCGAGACAGTTCGTGCCGCCGTTCGCCGACCCGATCGCGCCCAACGTCCACCCGTTGGTGTGGCGCGTAACCTCGCACCTCGGGACGCTGATGTCGCTGCGTCTGGAGGAGGCGGGGAAGACCGGCGTGGTGTCCGGGTGGACGTTCGACGGCAGCTGGATCGGCGGCACCCGCAACACGGGTTGGTGGAAGAACGTTTTCGGCGTGCTCACGGAAACCGCGAGCGCGGCGCTGGCGACTCCGATCAAGGTCGACGGGAACGAGCTGCGGGGCGGCGGGAAGGGGCTGGTGGACTACCGGCCGCAGATCAACTTCCCCAACCCGTGGCGCGGCGGGATGTGGGGCCTCGCCGACGCGGTCGGCTACCAGCTCGTCATCATGGACGCCGTGGTGGAATTCGCGGCGACCGAGCGCGCAGCGGTGCTGGGCGATGTCGCAACGATGGCCACGCAGGCGGTTGAGCGGGGCGCGCGCGAGGCGCCGCGCGCCTACCTCGTACCGCCCGACGGCGACCCCGGGCGGCGCGCGCACCTGGTGCGGTTGCTGCTCGAGGCTGGCGTCGAGGGGTCGGCGGCGACCGGACCGGTGGAGGCCGACGGCATCACGTACCCAGCGGGCACGGTGGTTTTTCCCGCGGCGCAGCCGCTGCGCCAGTACCTGCTCGAGGTCATGGCGCGCCAGCGCTACCCGGAAATCGCGCCGGCGCCGGACGCCGATATCCTGCTCCCCTACGACGTCACGGCGTGGACGATGCCGCTCGAACTCGGCGTGCGAACGGTGCCGGTCGAAGGCGAGGTGGCCGGGAAGCTGGTGAAGGTCGGGGCCGACTGGAGCCCGTCGATGCCGGCTGCCGGCGGGGTGGGCGGCGTGCTCATCGTCCCGCCGGGGCAACTGGGAGGCTTTACGGTCGCCAACCGGGCGCTGCAGCGAGGGGCGCGCGTGGCCCGCCTGGCGGCGCCCGCCTCGGCCGGCGGTACGACTGTTGCGGCGGGTTCGTTCGTGATCGAGGGACTCGCCGCCGGCGCGCGGGACGAGATCGCGGCGAGTTCGGGCGTCACGGGTCTGCTCGCGGACTCAATGCCCGAGTCTGCGGTGCCGCTGCGTCGGGTCCGCGTCGGCGTCTATCACCCGAACTTCGGCCTCGAGGATGCGGGTTGGCTGCGGTTCGTGCTCGAGAACGCGGCGTTCGACGTCGAGGTCGTGGACAGCGCGGCGGTCGCCTCGGGGGAGTTCGCCAAGCGCGTCGAGGTGCTGGTCCTGCCGCCTCTGGAGGGGAAGACCCTCGTCGAGGGGCCGCAGCAACACGGCCCGGCGCCCGTGCCGCCCGAGTACCGCAGGGGGATCGGCAAGGACGGCATCGAGGCGGTACGGCGGTTCTTTGCCGCCGGCGGCACGGTCATCGCGTTCGGTCCCGCCGCAGACTGGTTGTCGGAGACGCTCGACCTGCCTGTGACCGACACGCTCAAAGGCGTCAAGCGCGACGAGTTCCGCTGCCCCGGCGCGCTGCTGGATCTGGCGGTTGACGGCGCGTCGCCGCTCGGGACGGGGCTTCCCGACCGGATCGCCGCGATGGTGGAGTGGGGGACCGCGTTCCAGACCAAGCCGGTGGTCGGCGACCAGGCGCGGACCGTGGCGGCGCACTTCCCGGACGGGCCGCTCGTACTCTCGGGGTGGGTGCGCGGCGCGGAGAAGCTGCGGCGGCGGGCCGCGGTGGTCGAGGTGACGCGGGGCGGCGGCCACGCCGTGCTGTTCGCGTTCGCGCCGTACTTCCGCGGCCAGACCGAGGCGGCGTTCCCGTTGCTGTTCAACGCGGTGGTCGAACGGATGGCCCGCGAGGGCTCGCCGGCCCGGGAAAAGGGCGGCCGGTCCTAGTACGTTGGCCGCCGCCGGGCGGCCGGGAGGGGTCGATGGACTCGATGCGGATTGTCGAAGCTCAGGCGGAGCAGACGCCGTCGAAGATCCTGATGTTGGTGATGGATGGGCTCGGCGACCTGCCGCGCTACGGCGACGGCATGACGCCGCTCGCGGCCGCGCACAAGCCGAACCTCGACCGGCTGGCGCGGGACGGCTGCTGCGGCCGCTTCGATCCCGTGGGGCCCGGGATCACGCCCGGCTCCGGTCCCGGCCACCTCGGCCTCTTCGGCTACGACCCGAGCGAGTACGAGATCGGCCGCGGCGTGCTGTCGGCGGTCGGGATCGACTTCGCCCTGCAACCTGGCGACGTGGCGGCGCGCTTCAACTTCTGCACCCTCGACGCCGAAGGGAAGATCGCGGACCGGCGGGCGGGGAGGATCCCCACCGAGGAGAACCGCCGCCTGGTGGCGCGGCTGCGCGAGATCCCGGCCCCCAAAGGCGTCGAGGTCTTCGTCGAGACCGAGGCGGAGCACCGCGGCGCGCTGATCGTTCGCGGCGCCAAGCTCGGCCATCGCCTGGCGGACACCGATCCGCAGCACACCGGCGTGCCGCCCTTGGCGGTGAAGGCTCTCGACCCCGCATCCAAAGCCACGGCCGCGGTCGTCGGCGCGTTCGTCAAGGCCGCAGGCAAAGTCCTCCGCGAGGAGCCGCGGGCGAACGGCATCCTGCTGCGGGGCTTCGACTCGCTGCCCGAGATCCCGTCGTTGTCGGAACGCTTCCGCCTGCGGCCGGTGTGCGTCGCGACCTACCCGATGTACCGCGGCCTGGCGCGTCTCGTCGGCATGGAGATGCCGCCGGCGCCCCCGGTCCTGGGCGAGTTTCCCGCGGCAGTGCGCGCGGCCCGGGACGGCCACGACTTCCTGTTCGTGCACGTCAAGTACACGGACAAGGCCGGCGAGGACGGCGACTTCGACCGCAAGTGCGCGGTGGTGGAGGAGGTCGACGCCCTGCTGCCGGAGATCCTGGGCGACGGGTTCGACGTCGTGGTTGTGAGCGCCGACCACTCGACGCCGGTGGCGCTCAAGGCGCACTCGTGGCACCCGGTGCCTGCGCTGATGTGGGCGCCGGGGCGCGTGTTCCGCGACGGCGTGGCGGCGTTCTCCGAAAGCGAGTGCATCGCCGGGGGGTTCGGCCGGATGCCGCTGCGCTTCCTGCTCGCCGAGGCGCTCGCCGCCGCCGGCAAGGTTGCGAAGTACGGCGCGTAGGCCGAGAGACAGTTGAAAGTGAAGAGTTGAGAGTGATAGCAATTCACAGTCTGTCGTAGAGGAATGACGGTCACTGCGAGCCCCGCCGGCGGCGGGGCGAAGCAGTCCCGTGAAACCGCGAGATCGCCGCGGCACCCTCGCTGCGCTCAGGGGCCTCGCGATGACAACGAAAACGCTACCTTTGAGCGAAGAAATGGGATGAGAGTGAAAAGTCAAACGAGCCTTGTGTCCTTCGAAACTTTCCCCCTTCACTCCTGACTTTCGACTACTTTTCCACGAGCGGCTCGGCGTGGATGACGACGCGGCCGATCCTCGGGAGGCGCTCGCGGAGTTCGCGCTCGATGCGCTCGGTCAGGTCGTGCGCCGCCTGGATCCCGGTGTCGGGGTCGAGCGCGCAGTGGAACGAGACGACCAGCCCCCCCTCTTCGGCACGGTCCACCGTGACGTTGTGGGGGTGGCAGTGCAGGTTGGCGTCCGAGGCGAGTTCGTGGAGGACCGCGAGCACCTGCCCCATATCCTCGGGGCGCACGGGCCCGGCGACCGCGGCGCCGCGGGGCTCGAGGTGGGTTACGATCTGGGCGAGGCCGGGGATCTCCCGGCGGAGCGCGGTTTCGAACTCCGTCGCCTGGAGGTGGGCGGCGGCAAGCGACAGCGAGGGGTCGACCTCGAGGTGCAGCTCCAGCGAGCGGGCGTTCCGCACGTCGTGGACATGGATCTCGTGCGCGTCGAGCCCGAGCCGCGTCGCCACGGCGTGAGCCAACGCCGGGATGTCCTCGCTCTCCATCCGCCCGTCGGCCTCGGCGGGCTCGACGTGGACGACCACGTCCGCCCCGGGCAAGAGATGGCGTGCCGCGGCTTCGGCGGCCGTGGCGATCGCGTGCGCCCGGGCGAGGCCGGTGCCGGGCTCGACCGTGAGCGTGACGTCGGCGAACGTCTCGGGACCGCTCGTGCGCACGCGCAGGCGGCCGACGTGCACGACGCCGGGGACCCGGACGGCTCGGACCAGACCGTCACGGAGTTGCGGGGGGATCTCGTCCAACAGGACCGCGACGGTCTTTCGGCCGAGCTGAATGGATATCCACACGACGATTGCGGCGACCCCGAGGGCGGCGACCGCATCGGCCTTGACGAGCCACTCCAACCCCGGGCGCTTGGAGAAGAAGACGCCGACGAGGCCGAGGATCACGACGGCCGAGGAGTAGACGTCGGTGGAGAAGTGCAGGGCGTCCGCCTCGAGCGCCTGACTGTCGTACTTCTTGGCGACCCGCCCCAGCATGCGGGAGCGCGTGACGTCCACGGCGATCGAGACCGCCATGATGGCAAACGCCCACGCCGACGCGTCGACCTCGACGGTCTTGAACCACAGCCGCTGGACCGCTTCGTAGATGATCCACACGCACGTCACGAGCAGGAGGAGGGTCTCGAACAGCGCCGAGAGGTTCTCGACCTTGCCGTGGCCGTAGGTGTGCTCGCGGTCGGCGGGCTTGCCGGATGCGCGCACCGCGAACAGCGTCACGACGGCCGCGACCAGGTCGAGGGCCGAATGCGCCGCTTCGGAGAGGATGCCGAGGGAGCCCGTCGTCGCGCCGACCACGGTCTTGATCGTGGTCAGGAAAACCGCCGCGAGTACGGAACTCGTGGCCGCGGAGCGCTTCTCGCGGCTGGCTTCCGGGCCGGACAGCGCCCCTCGAGGTTTGTTCGCGTTGTCGCTCATCTCAACAATAGTGTCATCCGCAGCGTCAATATACTCAAAATCTGCGCGAAAGGCAAACGGCGTCAAGGCCGCCATTCCCGCGCTCGTGGCGGGTGGGCGGAATCCCGCCGCGGGCGGCGAGGTTGGGGTATGGCGGAGGGTGTTGATCATGAGAATGCTCGCGATGGCAATGGCGGTCTTCGGGTTTACCGGTTCGGCGTTGGCGGCGGGGATGCTCAAGCCCGGCGATGCGTTCCCGGCGTGGAAGCTCACGGACCAGGCGGGGAAGGAAGTCTCCTCGACGGAGCTGGCCGGTACGACCTACCTGCTGTGGTTCTTCCCCAAAGCGTTGTCGCCCGGCTGCACGAAGGAAGGTTGCACCCTGCGCGACAACTACACGGGGTTCGAGAAGGCCGGCGTACAGGTCCTCGGTGTTTCGTTCGACGCCCCGGCCACCAACGCCAAGTTCGTCAAGAAGGACCACTTCCCGTTCCGCCTGCTCTCGGACACAGACAAGACGCTCGCCGTTGAGGTCGGGGCGGCGGACTCGACGCACCGGCTCTGGGCGCGCCGTATCTCCTACCTGGTCGGGCCGGATGGCAAGGTGCTGGAGGCGTACCCCGACGTGAACCCGGGCACGCATGCCGGCCAGGTGCTGGCGGACCTCGCGAAGCTCAACGCCGGCAAGTGAGTCGTCCGTAGGGGCTCGCCGCCGCCCCCGGCGATGAAGGTCGACATTTCCGTGGTTGAAGTCTTGTCTTTGTAGGCGCGGGCTTCAGCCCGCGGGGTGGGTGGCGAACGGTTGGAAGAAGAAACGACCGCAGGCTGAAGCCTGCGCCTACAACGACGGGATTGGGTGGCGGGACGTGGACGGCACCACTGCGTGGACGCTGTCTTGCTTGCCGGTCCCGCGGTGGTGGTCTCTTCCTTCACTGCGTGAGGCTGCCTTGTTTTCCCCAGCGGGCTACGGCCTGTCGCTCGGGCGGCGCATCGAGCGCCGCCCTCCGACCCGCCTGCGCGTGCGACCGAGCAGGCCAGATCGGCGGGCGGAGCCTCGCCGTTCCCCTCCCTCGCATGCACCGCTCGGTCGGGGCCGGCGTTTCCACCCGCCGCTCTGGCCGCTCGGGACCCGCACGCTCCGGCCCAATCGGCCTTCGCCCGCTGGGCGGATTTGTCCCCACCCTCCCCTTGGCGGAAGCGCTGCCGATGGCCTTCGGCTTCGGCAGGACTCTTGATTTCGGTACGACCTCCGAGTGGTGGGCGGAGTGCATTCCATCCGCCCCTCGGGTGAAGCGGCCATGGCTCCGGAGGCCGCGGGGCCCCAGCGCGCGCATCGCCGCCGGGAGACGCTGGCTCCGACCGAGCGTCTCCTGCGAGGGAGGAGACCGCGCGGGTGGGGGGTGGGGGGCGCGACGCGGGATACAGCGCGACGCCAGCCAGCGAAGCGGGGGTGAGGTCAGCCGGATGATTCCTGGCGAACACCGGCCACAACCGTGGCTTGCCCGCAACAGCGAGGGACCCGGCGGCGAGGCGCGCTGCTGGGTCGCGGCCGCAGGAGCTTCGGGCCGCAGCGAGCGGGGGCGAGCAAGGCCCGAACGCCGCTTCACCCGAGGGGCAAAGAGAGAGCCTCCACGCAGTGGACGCAGAACCTTGGCCCGAGCGACACGGCCGCAGCCCGCGGGCAATAGAAGAGGCCTCACGCAGTGAAGGAAGAGAGCGGGCCATCCGCGGGACCGGCAAACAGAGAAGCCTTTACGCAGCGGAACGAAAGCGAGGGCGACCTCGAGGATGAGAGGGCACCATTTTCGAAGCTGGTGCGACGGGGCAATGGAATGAGGGGCTGGCCGCGCTAGCGGGCGGTGGGCGCGGCTTCCGGGTCCCAGCGGTGCTGCACGATCGTGACTTCCGCATCGTGCTGCAGCCGGCGCGCCCACTCCTCGACATCGATCCCGGCTTCCGCTTCCTCGCACGCCGCGGCCGTGGAGCGCGTCGCCGGGTGCAGCGGTTGCAGGAACGAGCAGCAGTCCTGGTGAGGGAGGATCGACAGCTCGAACGTCCCGGCGCGTTCGGCGAAGGCGATGATCTCCTGCTTGTCGAGGCCGACGAGCGGGCGCAGCACCGGCAGATGCGCGACGCGGTCGATCGCCGCCATGTTCTCGAGTGTCTGCGACGCGACCTGGTTGAGCGACTCGCCGGTGACGAGCGCTTCGCACCGCCAGCGCCGCGCGATGCGTTCGGCGGCGCGCAGCATCATGCGGCGGTAGAGCACCACTCGGAGGCGCTCCGGGCAGGCCGCCACGATCTCCTGCTGGCACTCGCCGAACGGGACGACCGCGAGCCGGCACGAACCCTGGTGGCGGACGAGGACGCGGACCAGACGCTCGACCTTGGCGACCGAGGCGTCCGAGGTGTAGGGCGCGGAGTGGAAGTGGACGTAGTGCGCCTTGGTGCCGCGCTTCATGGCGAGGTACGCCGCGGCGGGGGAGTCGATCCCTCCTGAGAGCAGCACCAGCACGCGGCCCGAACTGCCGACCGGCAGACCGCCGGGACCCGGAAAATGGTCGCGGTACACCCAGATGCCGTCGCTCTGCACCAGCACGTGCAGGGTAAGATCGGGGTTCGAGAGGTCCACCGCCATCCCTGTGCGCTGGTTGACGAACGCGCCGAGCCGGCGGTTGATCTCCCCGGAGCTGATCGGGAAGCGCTTGTCCGACCTCTTGGCGCGGATTGCGAAGGTGGCGCCCTGCAGGTCGCCGAGATGCTCGCCGACGAACGCCTCGAGCTGGTCGTACGTCGCGCCGGCCCGTTCGACGGGCATGATCCCGTTCAACCCGAAGACGGTCGAAAGGCGCGCGAACACCTCGTCCCAAAGAACCGGCTCGGAGAACCGCACCACGACGCGCGCCGGCAGCGACACCTGCGCCACCGGCAAGCCGCGCAGCGCGGCGCGGACGTTCTGCATCAACATGCGCTCGAACCAGCCGCGGTTGCCGCCCTTGAGGGCGATCTCGTGCACCGTGGCGATGACGCTGGAAACGTTCTCCATCCCACCTCCGCGCCGGAGCGTAACACAGGGGCACGGCGTGGTCCGTTGCCGGGTGGTCCGTGGTCCGAAAGGGAACGATGCCGAAGATCAGGCGAGGGGTTCGGGCTTCGGCTGGCCCGACGCTTGGCGGGCCCGCTATCCGTGCCCCGGCGGCGGCTCGTCGCCGAGGGCGTGCCGGACCGTGCGCGCCAGCGCCCGCATGCCGAACGGCTTCTGCAGGAAACCCGCCGGGGTCGTCGGCCCGAGGCGTTGCAGCATCTCGTCCTCGGCGTACCCGGACATCATCACGACCTTGAGCTGCGGCCAGCGCGCGCGCAGCCCGACGGCGAGATCGACGCCGGAGATCCCCGGCAGCATGAGGTCGGTGAGCAGCAGGTCGTACCCCGGCTCGCTCGGGATCGTGCCCGCCTCCTCGCCGCTCGCGGCCGCCGTGACCGCGTAGCCGAGGGCGCCGAGGATCTCGAGCAACCCCTGGCGGGCCCCGTCCTCGTCCTCGACCAGCAACACGCGCTCGCCCCGGCCGGCCGGCATTTCAACCGGCTCGGCGCCGGCCCGCGCTGCGGGGAGCGCCTCCGCGGTCTGACGCGGCAGCACGATGGTGAACGTCGCGCCCAGCGCGGGCGGGCTGGCGACCTCGATCGTCCCGCCGTGGGAGCTGACGATGCCGTGCACCACCGAGAGGCCGAGCCCGGTTCCCTTGCCGATCCCCTTGGTGGTGAAGAACGGCTCGAACAGGTGGGAGCGTACCTCCTCCGGGATCCCGCGCCCGGTGTCCGTCACCGACAAGCTGACCCTGGAGGCGTCGCCCGCCGTACGCAACGTGAGGCGCCCGCCCTCGGGCATGGCGTCGGACGCGTTCACCGCGAGGTTCATCAGCACCTGGTCGAGCTGGCCGTGGTCGGCCAGGACCAACAGCGGCTCGCCCGAAAGCTCGGTGACGACCGCGACGTTCTCGCGCACGACGCGCCGCAGCAGGGTGGCCGCGCCCTCGACCACCTGGTTGAGGTCGAGCGGCTCGCGCGACGCCGTCCCGCGGCGCGCGAACAGGAGCAACTGTCGGGTCAGCGCGGCGCCTCGCCGCACCAGCTGGCTCACCTCCTCAAGCGGCTTCTGGGCGCCCGCGGTGCCGCGGAGGCGCAGCTCCAGCACCGCGAGCTGGCTCAGGATCGCCTGCAACAGGTTGTTGAAGTCGTGGGCGATCCCGCCCGCGAGCCGCCCGATGGCCTCGATCCTCTGCGCGTGGTCGAGCTGCTGCTGCAGGGCGACCTCGTGCGTGACGTCGCGCGCGACGGCGACGAAGTTGGAGATGACGCCGTGCTCGTCGCGCACCGGCGAGATCGTCGCCTCCTGCTCGTAGAACGTGCCGTCCTTGCGCCGGTCGACGAGGCGGCCCTTCCACGGTTGTCCCGCGGTGATCGTGGCCCACAGCTCGCGGTAGAAGCGCTCGTCGTGCCTGCCGCTCTTCAGCAACCGGGGGTTCCGCCCGATCGCCTCGTCCCGGGTGTAGCCGGTGATGCGCTCGAACGCCGGGTTGACGTACTCGATCGCGCCCGCGGCATCGGTCACCACGACCGCCTCTGAGGCCTGGTCCACGGCGGCGGCGAGGCGGCGGCGGGCCTCCTCGGCGCGGGTGCGCTCGGTGACGTCCTCGACGGCGCCCTCGTAGAAGAGGATCTTGTCGTCGCTGCCGCGGATCGCAAGGGCGTTCTCGCGCACCACCAGCACCTCGCCGTCCTTGCGCTTCCACCTCGCCTCGAGCCCCCGGACGTGTCCGTCCCGCCGGATGGCCTCCTCGAACCGCGCGCGCGGATACTCGGGCTCGAACCCGGCTTCCTCGAGGTTGCGCTGGCGCAACTCGTCGAGCGTGGCGTAGCCGAGCATGGCGAGCAGCGCCGGGTTCGCGTCCAGGATCTCGCCGGCCGGGGTGGTGCGGTAGATGCCGATCGGCGACTTCTCGAACAGGCCGCGGTAGCGCGCTTCGCTCTCGTGCAGCGCCTGCTCGGCGCGCTTGCGGCTGCTGATGTCGCGGATGTTGCACTGGACGACCTTTTTGTGATCGACCAGATACGTGTTGCTCACGAACTCGACGGCGGCGGTGCGGCCGTGCCTGGTTTCCAGCGGGAGGTCCTCGTAGCGGACGTAGCCGATCGCCTGGAGCTCCGAGAAGGTTTCCTGGTTGGCCACCACGTCCTTGAATAGCCCGAGGTCCCAGAGTTTCTTCCCGACGAGCTCATCGTGCGAGTAGCCCACCAACTCGGCCAGGAACGGGTTCACATCTTCAATCTGGCCGGTCTCGCCGTCGAGGATGAGGATCCCGTCCTTGGCGGATTCGAACAGCCGGCGATAGCGAACTTCCGAAAACTGCAGCGCCGCTTCCGCGCGCCTGCGCTCGTCGATGTCCTCGATCGTGGCCACCGTCCGCACGGCCTCACCGGCGGCGTCGCGGATCACGGTCATGTTGACGTTCACCCAGACCGGCGTGCCGTCCTTGCGGATGTAGCGTTTCTCCAGTTGATAGGCTGGCGCCTCGCCCCGCACGACCCGCTCGAACAGCTCCCAGTCGCCCTGCCGGTCGTCTGGGTGCGTGATGTCCGGAACGTGCATCGCGAGCAGTTCGGAGGTTTCGTACCCGGTGATCTCGCACATCTTCCGGTTGACGCGGAGCCAACGGCCGGTGCGCGGGTCGGCCTGCGCGATGCCGACCGACGCCAGCTCGAACATGGCGGCCAGCTGGCTCTCGCTCTCGAGGACCTTGGCTTCCGCGCGTTTTCGCTCCGAGATGTCATGCACCAGCGTGACAAAGTTGTCGACGGAGCCGTCGGCGCTGCGCACGGCTTTCACCGAGATCAGGGCGTGGACGGTCTGCCCGTCTTTGCGGACGTATCGCTTCTCCATCGTGTAGCCTTCGATTGCGCCGGCCAGGACGCGGTTGAAGGCGTCGAGGTTCTCCGCGAGATCGTCGGGGTGGCTCAGTTCGGCCCACGTCATCCGCAGGAGTTCCTGCCGCTCGTACCCGAAGATCTCGCAGATCTTGTCGTTGACCTCCAAATAGCGCTTCGCCGGCGAGGTGATCGCCATCCCGATCAGGCCCAGCTCGAAGTAGCGGCGGAACCGCTCCTCGCTCATCCTGGTCGCTTCGACGGCGAGCGCCCTCTCGCCGCGGAGGCGGGCCTGCTCGAGAGCCCCGGCGACGGCCGGTCCGAGGCGGACGAGCCGGTCCTTGAGCAGATAGTCCGAGGCGCCCCGTTTCATGCAATCGACGGCCACTTCCTCGTTGATGCTTCCGGTGACCACGATGAAGGGGATGTCGAGTTTCCTCGCCTGCAGGATCTCGAGCGCCCTCGGCGCCTCGAAGCCGGGCATCGAGTAGTCGGAGAGGACGACGTCCGTTGGGCGGTCGAGGGCGGCCGCATACGCAGCTTCCGTGTCGACCCGCTGCCATTCGAGCTCAAAGCCGCGGCGCCGCAGCTCCGCGACCATGAGTTCGGCGTCGGCGGGGCGGTCCTCCAAGATCAGCACGCGCAACGGCCGCTGGCGACCTCCCTCAGCGCGTTCGGCCGGACCATGATCGTGGTCGCCGAAGTCTCGCGGTGGGGGCTGGCTGTTCATGTTCGGCAGCGGAAGCTGAACTCCTATTGAACAATAATCCTCCAATTATCAAGTCTTTGCAAACCTGCGGCTTCGTTTCCGAACCCGTCGCCTCACGGGGACGAAGGCGACGGGCATGTGCTGGTGCGGACGAATTCTCGCCTCATGGGGATGTAGGTACATCGCACCAGTGCCGGTGGGAGCCGCTCCCGCGGTGCGGTGTACTATCGCAATGAACGATGATTGCGACTCTGCTGCTGCTGGCTGCGGCGCAGCCCCTGCATTTCACGGTGGGCTACCAGACGGCCGAGGTCCGCGCCGGGTCGGAGGTGACGGCCCGGGTTCTGTGCGTTTCGGCCAGCGGCGTGGATCCCTCGCTGATGACGGACGCGCAGCGCCAGTACCGGGAGGACGTCCTCCGGCGCGTCGTTTCGAGCTGGGAGGGCGAGACGTGGAAGGGGAGGCTGCGCCTCGACGCGAGCGCTCTCGCAGGCCGACGACGCGGCCCCGGGCGCCATCGTGGCCCAGGAGGGTTGCCGGTTCCTCTTCCCCGACGAGAAGGTCGTTCGGGTCGACTTCCTGCTCTCGAGCCCGACGGGCTCGGATGCCGTCGTGGTGGAGGACCTGGAGAGCGGCCAGTACCTCGCGGTGGAGCACGTCGGTAAACCCTCGGACCTTCCGGAACTCTTCCAGAAGTTGTTCCAGCCGATGTTCGACTCGAATCACAAGGTCAAGCGGGACCAGGCGGCGGACGAGGAGCTGGAGCGCCGCATCCGCGAAGAGGGCAAGCGGGTCGCCGCGAAGACGCGGGCCGTCGCGGAGGTCAACGGCCAACGCGACCTCCTACCCGAGGGGGCGACCGACGACGACATCGGCGCGGCGCTCGCGCGGATGTGGGACAACCTGGACGGCGCGCCGTGCAAGCGGATCGAGCGCGTCCTCGGCATCCTGGCGGTCGTCCGCGCAGCCATGGGGAAGGCGAGCGATTACAAGACGCTGGTGTGGCGCGCGGATCTGCCGGCGTCGGCGCTGCGGTTCAAGGGCGTGCCGGCGATCGAGGCGCCGTCCGGGACGCGCGTCGTCCGGACCTCCAATTCCAGAGGTGAGGTCATGGACCTGCAGCCGCCCCCGGAGGAGGTCACCAAGCCCTTCTACGGCAGGCGGGGCTGGTGGGTGCTCGACTTCTCGGCCTCGTTCCCGTCCCAGGTCGAGCGCCTCCTCCGCGGCGACCGCCCCTGATACCAATTTGCAGTCTGTCGTAGAGGAATGCCTGTCACTGCGAGGAGCGGAGCGACGAAGCAGTCTCGTAACCCAGTGAGGGCGGTAGGCACAGGGTTGGGGACGAGATCGCGTCGTCATCCCGCCTGCGGCGGGACTCCTCGCGATGACACCAATTCCTCGATGGGAGACGGTGAATTGGTACAAGGTCCCGGGTAACTGAGGTTCGGCTGTGCGAACCGCCCGGGTATGGCAAGGGCGGCCTCGCGGCCGCCCCTCGTGTGCTTGTCGTTGTCTTTTCGGTCCACGGACCACTGACCACGGACCACGTCTCTGTCGTTACGGCTTCCACCCCTGCAGGATGCGCATGTAGTTGGCGCGCTCGAGCGCCTGCGGGTTGGGGGAGTTCTGGTGGCTCATGCTGCCGCGCATCTGCTCGATCGACGCGTACTCGTGCTCCTCCATCCAGCTCGCCATGCCGTCGCGGAGGGTCGCGAGGTACGCGGGGCCGCGCTGGAGCAGGGCGGAGACGACCTGCACCGCCTGCGCGCCGGCCATCACCGCCTTGACCGCGTCGAGAGGCGTGTGCACGCCGCCGGAGCAGGCGAGCGAGCCCTTGAAGTGGCCGGAGAGGATCGCGAGCCAGCGCAGCCGCAGCAGCAGCTCCGAGGAGTCCGAGAGCTTCAGGCTCGGGACGACTTCCAGCGCCTCGACGTCGAGGTCGGGCTGGTAGAAGCGGTTGAACAGGACGAGGCCGTCGGCGCCCGCCTCGTCGAGCTGCTTGGCGAGGTGGGCGAGCGAGGAGTAGAACGGGGACAGCTTCACGGCGACCGGGATCTTGACGCCTTGCTTGACGGTCTTGAGTCCGTCGAGCGCGCGCCGCTCGACGGCGTCGCTCGTCTCCCACGCCTGCGTCGCCAGGTAGTAGACGTTGAGCTCGAGGGCGTCGGCCCCGGCCTGCTCGATGAGCTTGGCGTAGTCGAGCCAACCGGCCGGGCTGGTGCCGTTGAGGGAGCCGATCACCGGGATCCTCACGGCCGCCTTGATCCGCCGGATCTGCTCGAGGTAGGCCTCGGGCCCGAGGCGGAACTCCTGCGGCTCCGGGAAGTACGAGAGCGCCTCGGCGAACGAGTCGGCGTGCGACTCCATGTCCATGACGGTGCCGAGCTGCTCGCGGGTGATCTGTTCCTCGAACAGCGAGTGCATCACGATCGCGGCGCAACCCGCATCCTCGAGCTTCTTGACGGTGTCCAGCTCGTCCACCATCGGCGAGGCGCCGGCGACGAGCGGGTTGGCGAGGGCGAGGCCGAGGTACGTGGTCGAGAGGTCCATCGTGTCCCCCTTAGCTTTCCTTGATTGCGGCGGCCTGGTCGGCGGCCATCTTCACCGGCATCGTGACCTTGGCGAGCTGCTCGTAGACCGCGAAGCGGTTCGTCGCCTCGCGCTGCGCGGCCGCCACGAGGTGCTTGAAACGCTCGGGGTTGGCTTGCTCCACCATGCGGAAGCGGGTCTCGTTGCGCATATAGGTCACAAGATCGACCTTCGGCGCACCGGAGTCGAGCTTGAGCGGGCTCTCGCCGAGGGCGATCCGGCGCGGGTCGAAGCGGTAGAGCGGCCAGGAGCCGGTGTCCACAGCCAGCTTCTGCTGGTCGAGGCCGTAGGCGAGGTCGTACCCGTGCGCGATGCAGTGGGAGTAGGCGATGATCAGCGAGGGCCCGGGGTACGACTCGGCCTCCTGGAACGCCCGCACGATCTGGGTGTCCTTGGCGCCGAGGGCGACGTGGGCGACGTAGACGTGGCCGTAGGTCATCGCCAGCATGCCGAGGTCCTTCTTCGGCATGCTCTTGCCGGCCATGGCGAACTTGGCGGCGGCGCCGAGCGGGGTGGCCTTGGAGGCCTGGCCGCCGGTGTTGGAGTAGACCTCGGTGTCGAGCACGAGGACGTTGACGTCGCGGCCCTGGGCGAGCACGTGGTCGAGGCCGCCGTAGCCGATGTCGTACGCCCAGCCGTCGCCGCCGACGATCCAGACGCTCTTCTTGACCAGGTAGTCGGCGAGCAGCGCGAGGCGCGCCGCCTCGGGCTCCTTCATGCCTGCGAGCTTGGCCTTGAGCGCCACGACCCGCGCGCGCTGGGCCGCGATGCCGGCCTCGTCGCTCTGGTCCGCATCGAGGGTCTCCTTGACCAGGGTGTCGCCGAGCGCGCCGGCGAGGGCCGCGAGCAGCTCGCGCGCCTGCTCGATGTGCTTGTCGATCGCGAGGCGGTAGCCGAAGCCGAACTCGGCGTTGTCCTCGAACAGGGAGTTGTTCCACGCCGGGCCGCGCCCGTCGCGGTTGGCCGCGTACGGCGTGGTCGGCAGGTTGGCGCCGTAGATCGACGAGCACCCGGTGGCGTTGCCGATCAGCGCGCGGTCGCCGAAGAGCTGGGTGAGGAGCTTGATGTACGGCGTCTCGCCGCAGCCGGCGCAGGCGCCGGAGTACTCGAACAGCGGCTGCATGAACTGGGCGCCCTTGACGTCGATCTTGATCGCGGCGCGGTCGACCTCGGGCAGGTCGAGGAAGAACGCGTAGTTGGCGCGCTCGCTCTCGCGGATCGGCATCTGCGGCGCCATGTCGATCGCCTTGTGCTTGGGGTTCGACTTGTCCTTGGCGGGGCAGACCATCACGCACAGCGTGCAGCCGGTGCAGTCCTCCGGGGCGACCTGGATGGTGTACTTCCCGCCCTTGAAGTCCGCCGCCTTGTAGTCGATCGACTTGAACGTCGCCGGCGCGCCGGCGAGCAGCGCCGGGTCGTACACCTTGGCGCGGATCGCGGCGTGCGGGCAGACCATCGCGCACTTGTTGCACTGGATGCACAGCGCCGCGTCCCACACCGGGATCTCGAGGGCGATGTTGCGCTTCTCCCACTGGGTCGTGGCGACCGGCCAGGTGCCGTCCACCGGGAACGCCGAGACCGGCAGGAGGTCGCCCTTGCCCGACATCATCACGGCGGTGACGCGCTTGACGAAATCGGGCGCCGCGTCGGAGACGGTCGGCGGCATCGGGCGCGTCGCCGTGACCTTGCCGGGCACCTTGACCTCGAACAGGTGCGCGAGGGTGTGGTCCACCGCGGCGAAGTTCTTCTGCACGACCACGTCGCCCTTCTTGCCGTAGGTCTTCTTGATCGCCTTCTTGATCTGCTCGATCGCCTCGTCGCGCGGCAGCACGCCGGAGATCGCGAAGAAGCACGTCTGCATGATCGTGTTGATGCGCACGCCCATGCCGGTGTCCTTGGCCACCTTGTAGGCGTCGATCACGAAGAGCTTCAGGTTCTTCTCGACGATCGCCTGCTGCACCTCGCGCGGCAGGTGGTCCCACACCTCGTCGGGTCCGAACGGGGTGTTGAGCAGGAACGTCGCGCCGGGGCCGGCGAAGTCGAGCATGTCGTACTTGTCGAGGAACTCGGTCTGGTGGCAGGCGACGAAGTTGGCCTTCCGGATCAGGTACGCGGAGCGGATCGGGCGGGGCCCGAAGCGCAGGTGCGAGATCGTGACCGCGCCCGCCTTCTTCGAGTCGTAGACGAAATACCCCTGGCCGAAGTTGTCCGTCTCCTCGGCGATGATCTTGATCGAGTTCTTGTTGGCGCCGACCGTGCCGTCGGAGCCGAGGCCGAAGAAGACGGCGCGCTTGACGTCGTCGGGCTCGATGTCGAACTCGGGATCCACGGCGAGCGAGGTGTGCGTCACGTCGTCCATGATGCCGACCGTGAAGTGGTTCTTGGGCTTGTCCTTGGCGGTTTCGTCGTAGACCGCCTTGATCATCGCCGGGGTGAACTCCTTGGACGAAAGACCGTAGCGTCCCCCGATCACCCGCGGCGCCCGGACGAACGCCGACTCGCCGGCGTCGGCCGCCTCGCGCAGCGCGGTGACGACATCGAGGTAGAGCGGGTCGCCGATCGCGCCCGGCTCCTTGCAGCGGTCGAGGACCGCGATCGTCCGCACCGTCTTCGGCAGCGCGGCGATGAAGTCGCCGACAGCGAACGGGCGGTAGAGGCGGACGCTCAGCACGCCGACCTTGTGGCCGGCCTTGAGCGCCCACTCGACGTACTCGGTGGCGGTGTCGCCTCCCGAGCCCATGATGACGATGACGCTCTCGGCCTCGGGGTGGCCGAAGTAGTCGAACAGGTGATAGTGGCGGCCGGTCAGCTTGGCGAAGTCGTCCATCTCGTCCTGGACGATGCCCGGGCAGGCGGTGTAGAACGAGTTGCACGCCTCGCGCGCCTGGAAGAACGCGTCGGGGTTCTGGGCGGTGCCGCGCAGCACCGGCTTGTCCGGCGTGAGGGCGCGGCCGCGGTGGGCGGCGACGAGGCCGTCGTCGATCAACCGGCGCAGGTCGTCGTCGGCCAGCTCCTCGATCTTCGCCACCTCGTGCGAGGTGCGGAACCCGTCGAAGAAGTGCAGGAACGGGACGCGGGCGCGCAGCGTCGCGGCCTGGCCGATGCAGGCGAAGTCGTGCGCCTCCTGGACCGAGCCCGAGGAGAGCAGCGCGAAGCCGGTCTGCCGGCACGCCATCACGTCGGAGTGGTCGCCGAAGATCGAGAGCGCGTGCGTGGCGAGCGTCCGGGCCGACACGTGCATGCAGTACGACGTCAGCTCGCCGGCGATCTTGTACATGTTGGGGATCAACAGGAGCAGCCCCTGGGAGGCGGTGAACGAGGTGGTCAGCGCCCCGGCCTGGAGCGCGCCGTGGACGGCGCCGGAAGCGCCGCCCTCGGACTGCATCTCCGTCACCTGCGGCACCGTGCCCCAGATGTTCTTCTTGCCTTGCGCCGACCACTCGTCGGCCCACTCGCCCATGTTCGACGAGGGAGTGATCGGGTAGATGGCAATCACCTCATTGGTACGGTGGGCGACCGACGCCGCCGCCTCGTTCCCGTCCAGGGTGACCATACGTCTCTCGGACATGACGTTCCTCCTTAAGTGGTGTACCGCTCCGCATCGTGCGAACCTTCCGGGGGGCGGAACCTGCGATCCGGTCCACGTTCAAATCGTGAACCGTTTCACAACGCGGAGTGTAGGCTCCCGATCCGGTTTTGACAAGCGCGCGGATCATTTTCCGCAGGCAGGTGGCGA
Organism: uncultured Acidobacteriota bacterium; assembly: GCA_963727205.1. Lineage (GTDB taxonomy): Bacteria > Acidobacteriota > Thermoanaerobaculia > Thermoanaerobaculales > Thermoanaerobaculaceae > RBG-13-68-16. Next base: position 44,400 of record CAVSFQ010000007.1, read on the forward strand.
GGGTGCGGTACCGAGACAGCGGTCGGGCGGGATGCGCGGACCTGGCGGGAGTGGGGACGTTACCGATACTGCCTAACCCTGCCACCTCGTTTGTGAGCCCGACTATGAACCCAACCCTGAGACGAGTCGGAGCCAGTCCGTGCAAGTTGTTGAGTGGATTGGCGGCCCTGACGGGAATCGAACCCGTGCTGCCGGCTTGAAGGTCCGGTCCCGCGCTCACCGAAGGGTAGGCCACGGCTACAGCACGCGACGTGCACCCGTTTCAGGATGCACCTCCGCGCGGCTACCCGCGAGGCCGTCCGAATTGGCTCCGAGAGTCCGGCACAAGCGAAGGCGGTTCGGGCGCTGTTGCTCTCGGCGGCGAACGTCTTGCCTACGCGATGGCAACGGCTAAGGGATGCGGGCGGGCGGTTTGTGAAGATGAGGGAGCATGGCTGAGAAGCGCACGAAATGCAGCCTCTGCCAGCACGAGCGTCGGTCGGCGATTGACGAGGCGCTCGTGCGTGGCACGTCGTTCAAGCGAGTCGCCGACGATTTCGGCGTCGGCAGGATGAGCGTCTGGAGACACCAGCACGACAACCACGTCCTCAAGGTGATCGTGAAAGCGCACGAGGCCAGCGAGGTCGCTCGGGCGGACGATCTCCTGGGCGAGTTGCGCGGACTCACCGATCGGGCGCGAGGACTCCTGGCCCGAGCCGAGCGTGCGGGCGATTTGAGGGGAGCCGCGAGTGCAATCAGGGAGTCGAGGGGTTGCCTTGAACCGTTGGCGCGAATGACCGGCGAGTTACAGGCGAACCCCGTCGCCAACATCGCGATCGCGCCCGAGTGGACGGCGTTGCGAGGTCGCATCCTGGTCGCGCTTGAGCCCTACAGCGAGGCCCGCGAGGCCGTCGTGAAGGCATTGGAGGCCGGTGATGCTACGGGATGATCTCGCGTGCGCTCTCGACGAGGCGATCTTTGCCCGCGCCCTTGGGATCGAACCTGACCCCTGGCAAGCTGAGGTTCTACGGGCACAAGCACAGCAGACGGCAATCTTGACGTGCAGGCAGGCGGGCAAGTCCACGATCGGCGCGGTCCTCGCGTTGCATCGCGCCGTCTTCCATCCTGGCTCGCTCGTGCTCCTACTCTCCCCGACGCTCCGCCAGTCGGGCGAGCTGTTCAGGAGGGTGACGAGCTTCGTGGTGAAGGTCGAAAAGGACGCCGCGCCCGTGGCGGCGGAAAGCGCGTTGCGGCTGGAACTGCGGAACGGCAGCCGGATCGTGTCGTTGCCGGGGAGCGAGACGACCGTGCGCGGCTTCTCCAACGTCGCGCTGCTAATCGTAGACGAGGCGTCCCGCGTCGAGGACGCGCTCTACTTCTCCATCCGTCCGATGCTCGCGGTCAGTGGCGGGCGCATCGTCGCGATGACGACGCCGTGGGGCAAGCGGGGCTTCTTCTACAACGCCTGGATCGAGGGCGCGAGTGAGTGGCAGCGGGCGCAGGTGACCGCGACGGACTGCCCGCGCATCAAGGCGGACTTCCTCGACCAGGAACGCCGCTCCATGCCCGCGCGGTGGTATCGGCAGGAGTACGAGTGCAGTTTCGAAGACCTCGCCGATGCTGCTTTCGGCGCGGACCTGGTCGCGGGCCTGGTGGACGCGAGCATCGTGCCGCTCTTCGGTCCCGACGCCGAGCCGAAGCTTGCGGACGTGCTGCCGATCGCAGCGCATGGAGGTGAACGGTGAGCTACACCCTGGGCCTGGACCTCGGGCAGACGTCCGACTACACCGCGCTCGTGATCGTCGAAACAGTCGAGGCACCGCACGACGCTGAACCCGAGCTGCGCATCCGGCACATTCAGAGAATGGCGCTCGCCACGTCCTACCCTCGAATCGCGGAGTACGTCGCTGGGTTGCTCACAGGCGAGCCGCTGGTCGGCGACGCCGACCTCGTGGTTGACGCTACCGGCGTGGGGCGGCCTGTCGTTGACCTGCTCCGGCGGTACGGCGTCAACCCGGTGGCGGTGACCATCACCGGCGGGGATGCGGTCGTGCGCGACGGAGACGACCTGCGCGTTCCCAAGCGCGACCTCGTGGCGGTGTTGCAGGTGTTGCTGCAAGAGGGCCGCTTGAAGTGTGCGAGCATTCCAGGCTCCGAGATTTTGCAGAGCGAGTTGAGCAATTTTCGCGTGACGGTCAACCCGACCACGGGCCACGACTCATACGGTGCAGGCCCGGCGTCCGCATGGCGCGAGGGCGAGCATGACGACCTGGTGCTGGCGGCAGCGTTGGCTTGCTGGCACGCCGTGAACGATCCGACGCGGGGATGGCGGCGGCTGATCGCCGAGGGTCTTTGCGGCCTTGGCCGGTGACGGCACCCCCTTGGCTGCGCGAACGGAGCGCCCCACCACTCCTGCCTTTCCAACAACGAGATCGCCCGCCTCAGACCCAGCGGCGCAGCCCAGATGCGGAAGGGCGGGCCAACCGCACCCGCCCCTCCTGAGTCGGCCTACCCCCGTTGTCCACTCCGCGCCCGGTTGGCATCGCGGTGCGGCAGGCCGAGCGTCGTGGCTACTTCGCAGCCATCCGCGCCTCGATCGCTGCCAAACGTGCCGTGAGGGCCGCCTTCAGCGCCTCGATCTGCGCCTGCTGTGCCGTCTGCTGGTTCTCCAGTGCGGCGATGCGAGCGTCCTTGGCTTCGATCGATGTCTGCTGTTCCTGCACCGCCTTGACGAGCGGAGCGATGAGATCAGTGTGGCGCAGCGACAGCGTGCGCTCGGCGTCGCCGCCGATGCCGAGCACGTTGTAGCCGTCGCCGAGCAGCGCCTCAATGTCCTGCGCCACGAACCCCATGTCCGTCTTGCCGTTGCCGGTGCGCAGCGTGTAAGCGACCGGGCGCAGTGCGAGCACGAAGTCCAGGCCGAGTTCGAGGTCGCGGACGTCGGTCTTCGCCCGGAGGTCCGACAGGGCGCTGAAGGCGACCTTGCCGCCGATCGAACTCACGAAGGTGTTCCCGAGACGGACCTGGTTGTCGCCGTCGCAGTAGGCGTCGATGCCGAGCGCCGTGCAGTTGTCGACCTGGGTGGTGGAGCTGGTGCCGCGTCCGAAGAAGGTGTTGTAGGACCCGGTCTGGTTGGTCACCACGCTGACGGTCCCTCCCGCGTACGCGGGAACGGTCCCGCCGCGGGCCCCCGCCTTCGCCCCGACAGCCGTGTTCTGCAAGCCCGTCGTGGTCGCGCTCAGCGCGTTCGAGCCGACGGCAGTGTTCTCCCAGCCGGTGGTGTCGGCGGTCAGCGCCTGGTAGCCCACGGCGGTGTCGTCCGACGCGCTATCGGTGAAGTCCAAAGCTTTGGCGCCGACTGCAACGTTGAACTCGCCCGCCGTGCACGCGTACAGCGCGGTATAGCCGGCAGCGACGTTCAGGTTGCCAGTCTCGTTGAGCCTGAGGGCCATGCTCCCGATGGCCGTATTCTGGTACGCGGTGGTGCCCACCACCATCGCGCCGTCCCCGACGACCGCGTTGTCCGAGGCCTGGTAGCTGCCATCCGGGCACCCCATGGTGGTGCTGCCCGCGTTGCGACCGAAGAAAGCATTGCGCCCCAGGCAACCCGATGGGGAAAACGCATGGAGGAACTTCGTTCCGTTGAGCGTGATCAGCCTATTGAACGCGAGGTTCAGGTCCCCGGTGAGGCTGACATCGGTTCCGTCGTTCGTGAGTGCGCTCGAGGCGACCCACCCGGAGCCACCATACCGCAGCGTCTGGCCCGCTGATCCGGCGGGCAGCGACCCGGCACTCGCGGCGATGGTGAGGGTGTTGCCGGACGGCGTAATCGTCACGTTGGCGCCTGGCGCCAAGGTCAGGTCGCCGGTGAGGGTGTTGAGGCTGGAGACCAGGCTGGCGGAGGCGTAGTACCCGTTGACGTCGATGACGACTCGGCCTGCGTACTGGCAATAGATGTCGATCGCGCCGCCGGTGCCGGCGGGGACCACCGCCGCGTTGGTGGTCCAAGCGGTAGGGTTACCCACAATGGTCGAGACCAGCGGCATCGTCGTTCCGGTGGGGTACGCCGTGAGGAAGGCCAGCTGGGTCATCGGGCGGAACTGGATGTTGACCGAGTACGCGCCCGCCGTGGCCGGCAGTCCAGGACAGTCGGTGCTTGCGGAGAGGTTGAACGTCCTGGCCTCGCCGTCCGCGAAATTCGGCTGGTGGAAGCCGTCGGAGGTCGCCACGCGGGTGTCGACGATGCGGCAGGGGGCGATGGCGACGAAGGGGAGGGGCGAAGACGGCAGCGCCTCGGCCTGGGCGGTCATCCCCTGGACTCGGGCGAGCATGCCGCCCCCGACGCCACGCTCGGCCTGTGGTGTCAGGGCCGGCGTCCAGTATGGCGGTGCACCCCAGTTGGACAGCGGCAGCTCCTCGTCCTGAGCGACCGCGAAACCAGCAAGACACACGATCATCAGGGCCACGACAACCGTTCGACGGTTGAGCATCACGACCTCCTCGCAGGTTGTGAAGGCCGCGTTGGGGGGGCGACGTGTGTGTGCCCGATACGGCCGCGCGCGGTCCTCGGATTGTCTTGAGAGGATGCTAGCTCCGGCTGCTAGATTTGTCCAACGGCAAGCTGGTTTCTGGTGTCCAGTCCAGGCAGCACGCCCGCGGTCAGCGACGTTGGCCGCGCTTCGGCCAGGCCCAGCATGTGTCCGACACCCTCGCTACGAAGTGGTAGGAGCCGCGATCTCCCACCGGGGAGGGGAGGTATCCACCAGGGCGCTGCCGGGGGAGCCGGGGCATCCATCCCCGCACTGTGTCCTCCCGCGAGACGATCGTCGATCCTGGGGCACGCCAGAGGCTGGGTTTCGGAGTGGCGGACGGCGACGGGGGACATGGGCATGGGGAAACCACCACCGGGGTTTGGTTACGCCCATCTTTACGCCCACCCCGGAGACGAGTCGCAGCCATTCCGTGCAAGTTGTTGAGTGGATTGGCGGCCCTGACGGGAATCGAACCCGTGCTGCCGGCTTGAAGGGCCGGTGTCCTAACCGTTAGACGACAGGGCCGTCGCGGGCCAGAAAGCTTACCACAGGCGAACCTGACCTCGGTCGTCTCGTCTCCCGGTGCCTGGATCCCCGCCCGGTGCCCTGGAAGAACGGGCGGGCTGGTGGGCCGTGTGGGGATCGAACCCACGACCGACGGGTTAAAAGCCCGCTGCTCTGCCAGCTGAGCTAACGGCCCGGATGGAGGGTAGCGGCGGGGGCAGCGGGCGTCAAGGCGGAATCGCGGCGCTGGCCGCACCTCCGGCACGCCGACGGCAGTGCGGTTGCCGGAGGTTCGCGCCGGTGCGATGATCGCCGCGATGTTCCACGGTCGGCGGCGCGCGCTCGGAGTGCTGGGGTCGGTGCTGTTGTTGGCAGCGTCCTCCTGCGGGCCCCGGCCCAGCGCCGAGGACCCCACGCCGATCGACGTGTCGCTGCCGCCGGAGCAGGCGGCGCTCGAAGGGGCGGAGCCGGTCCGCGTCAACGACGGAGGCTGGGAGTTCGTGATCACGCCGCTTGCGAGCTACGTGCTGCGCGGGGTGGTGGTGTCGCGGGAGAACTACCGCTTCGACTGGAACACCGGTCTCTCGCCGTGCGACGTCGCGATGGTCTGGGGTGACCTGGAAGCCGGCGATGCGTGGCGCCGGCTCGACTGGTCGCAGAGCGGGCGCTGGTACTTCTGGCGCTGGAGCGGCGAGGAGCCGTTCCCGAACGCCACCGTGGTCCGGGACTCCTCCAACACGCACATCGTCCCGGCGGACTCCAACCTGGCGCGCGCCGCGCGCTCCCTTTCGGAGGGCGATGTCGCCGAGCTCGCCGGGGACCTGGTGGCGATCGAAGGGCGCAAGGACGGGCAGACGGTCAGGTGGAGGTCGTCGCTGTCGCGCGAGGACACCGGCGACGGCTCCTGCGAGATCCTCTACCTGCGCCGGCTGCGGGTGGCCGGCAAGGTGTACGAGTAGCCTTCATACCATTCGACCGAAAGATGTAGAGCAATCAGCTTCGTCGCGAGGTATCCCGCCGCCGGCGAGGCAACGCAATTCGTGGTTTCCTGCCGTCATTGCGAGGTTCCCGAGCGGAGCGAGGGAACCGTGGCAATCTCGAGGAATAAGAAAGGCTTGGGCCACGAGGTTGGGGACGGGATTGCTTCGTCCGCCTCGCTGCGCTCGGCGTCCTCGCAATGACAGCCATCCCTCTACGACGGATGGCAAATCGGTATCAGAGCCCGACGTTCCAGCGGGAAAGGGGCTCAATCCGGCGCACGATCGTCTCCTCGCGCCGGGGCCCGGTCGAGATCACGACCACGGGGACGCCGACCAGCTCCTCGAGGCGCGCCACATAGCGCCGCGCCAGCTCGGGGAGCTTCTCGGACGCGGTGACCGCGGAAGAGTTGGCCTGCCAGCCTGGGAGCTTCTCGTAGACCGGGGAGGCGGCGCCGACATCCTCGGCGTCGTCGGGGAAATCGGATGTCGTCTGGCCCCCCACCTGGTAGGCCGTCGCCACGCGGATCTCGGCCAGCTCGTCGAGGACGTCGAGCTTGGTGAGCGCCACGGCCTCGATGCCGCTCCAGCGCACTGCGGCGCGGGCCGCCACGACGTCGAACCAACCGGTCCTCCGGGGACGGCCGGTGGTGGTGCCGAACTCGTTGCCGCGGCGCCGGAGGTGCTCGCCGGTGCCGTCCGCGAGCTCGGTGGGGAACGGGCCGCTGCCGACGCGGGTCGTGTACGCCTTGAACACCCCCAGCACGCCGCCGACGGCGCGGGCGGGGAGGCCGCACGCCGGGGCCGCGTACCCCGCCAGGCATCCCGAGGAGGTCACGAACGGGTAGGTGCCGTGGTCGAGGTCGAGGAGCGTTCCCTGCGCCCCTTCGAACAGGATCGACTGTCCGGCGGCGTCGGCGTCCGCCAGCGCCCGCGAGACGTCGCCGAGCATCGGTGCGACGGCGATGGCGGCCTCGATGGTCCGATCGAGGTCCTCCGCAGACGGCGCCTGGGACCCCGGGTAGCGGGCGAGCGCCTGCTCGAGGTCGGCGCTCGCGGCGGCAACGGCTTCCTTGAGGCGCCGCGGGTTGCGGGCGAGGCCGAGGCGGACGCCGGTCCTCCGCGCCCGCCCCTCGTACGCCGGCCCGATCCCGCGGCCGGTCGTTCCCAGCTTGGCGGCGCCGCTCGCCGCCTCGCGCGCGAGATCGAGGGCGCGGTAGCCGGGGAGCACGATGTGGGCGCGGGGGGAGATCAGCAGCCGGGATCGCACCGACACGGCCTGGTCCTCGAGCATGCGGATCTCCTCGAGCAGCGCGGCGGGGTCGATCACGACGCCCGGACCGACCAGGCAGCGGCAGCCGGGCTGGAGGATGCCTGACGGGATGAGGTGGAGGGCGAAGTGGCGGTCGGCGAACCTGACCGTGTGGCCGGCGTTGTTGCCGCCGTTGAAGCGGACGACGTTGGCGAAGGCCGGGCACAGCAGGTCGACGACCTTGCCCTTGCCCTCGTCACCCCACTGACCCCCGACGACCACGACGTTCGTCATCACCGCTCCCTGCGCTCTCGCGCGGACCGTAGCTTGTACCAGATCGACCCGCGAACCTCAAGAGAAACAACGGTTCGCGGCCTCCTGCCCGAACTTCCCGGCGTGTTGCCCGTGCGCATCGGCCTGTGCCTCACCTGTTGCTGGGCTCGATCCCCATCTCGCGCATGATCCAGTGGGCCCTGTCCACGTAGTCCATGCACCAGAGCACGTACCGGATGTCCACGTTGATCGTCCGCGAGAGCGCGTCGCTGTGCATGTAATCCGAGGTCATCGACTCGTAGTCGCCGTCGAAGGCGAGACCGACGAGCTCGCCCTTGCCGTTCATGATCGGCGAGCCCGAGTTGCCCCCGGTGATGTCGTTGGTGGAGAGGAAGCACGCCGGCACGTCGCCGAGCGGCGCCGCGAGGTACGGGCCGAACTCGCGGCGCGCCGCGGCGTCCACGAGCCTGGTCGGACAGTTGAACGGCTCGACGCCGGTGCACTTCGCGATAACGCCCGACAGCGTCGTGAACGGCTCGTAGTAGACCCCGTCGCGCGGGGAGTAGCCCTTCACCGTGGCGAACGTGAACCGGATCGTGGAGTTCGCGTCGGGGTACAGAGGCGCCTGCCGGAACGCGGAGAGGGCGTCGATGTAGCGCGGCGTCAGCTCCAGCAGCACGCCCTCCGAAATCTTCTTGTGGTCCTCGATCGCCTTCAGGTCCTTGCGCAGGGCGAACGCGAACGCGAGCATCGGGTCGTGCGTCGCGGCCACGCCGGCCTCGTCGAGCCGGAGGAGCGCCATGCGCACTTTCTCGTCGGTCAGCGTGGACTTGAGGGTTGCGTCGAGCAGGGCGGCGATGGCGCCGTCGCCGGTCTTCCCGGTCGCCGCGAGCGCCGCGTCGAGCGACGCGAGGCGCTGGCCGGCCGGCAGCGCGGCCGCGCGCCGGAAGAAGTAGGTGAGCACGGCGCGGTCGGTGGGCACGTCGAGGTTCTTCTGCATCGTCGCGAGGCGCATGCGGATCGTGCGCTCGTCGCGCGCCTGATAGCCGAAGTCGCGCTCGACGTCGGGCTTGCCGCTCTGCTGGCTCCAGCGCACGAGGGTCAGCGCCGCCGGCAGCAGCGAGCCGGCCCGCGGCAGGTATCCGGCGAGGAGGTCGCGCTCGCGGGTCGCGGCGTCGGCCGCCGCCTGGGCGTCGAGCGCGGCGAGGACGTCGCCCCACTTCGCCTTGCGCGCGGGGTCGGCGTCGATCCACGCCTGCAGCTTCGCCTCGTCCGCCCTGCGCCGGCCGGCGAGGTTCGCTGCTGTCAACCCTTCGAGCATCCCCTCGTCCTTCTTCATCGCGTTGGCGAGCCCCTTGACGGCGGACGCCACCTTGATCTGGACGTCCTTGCCGGTCGCTGCGCGCCCCTCGAGGACCGCCATCCACTTCTTGAGCAGGTCGATCTGGTAGGGGTAGTTGAACTGGGTGTCCTGCGCCACGAGCGCGGCGATGCGGTAGCGCATCGTGCGCCCCGGATAGCCGATGATCATGGTGAAGTCGCCGTCCTTGACGCCGCCTTCGGCGAGCTTGAGGTAGCGGTCCGGCTTGTACGGCACGTTGGCCGGCGAGTAGTCGGCGGGCTTCCCGTCGGGGCCGACGTAGGCGCGGAAGAACGAGTAGTCGCCGGTGTGCCTCGGCCACATCCAGTTGTCCACCTCGCCGCCGAACTCGCCGATCGCCCGCGCCGGCGCGTAGACCAGGCGGACGTCGCGGATCTCGAGCTGGCGGAACATGTAGAAACTCTTACCGCCGTACATCTCGGCGATCCTGCAGTGCAGCCCCGATTTCTCGCACCCCGCGACGAGCGCCTTCTCGCGGGACTCGAGCGCCTGGATGCGCTGCGCCGGCGGCGCGTCGGCGGGGATCGCCGACCTGACCTGGGCGGTGACGTCGTCGTACCCCTTGAAGACGTAGACGCGCTGTGCGCGAGCTGGGAGTTCGTCGGCACGGCCGGCGGCCAGAAACCCGTCGGTGATGTAGTCGTGCTCGGGCGTGGAGTTCATCTGGACCGCGCCGAACGCGCAGTGGTGGTTGGTGATGATGAGGCCGTCCGGAGACACGAACGAGGACGTGCAACCGCCGAGCCACGGGATCGCCGAGGCGAGGCCCGTGTTGGTCGCGGGGTCCCAGATCTGCTTCGGCGACAGCTGCAACCCCATGGCGCGGAGATGGGCATCCAGCTCCGGGAGCTGGTGCAACATCCACATCCCCTCGTCGGCGCGGCCGGGCGCGGCCGCCGCCACGGTCAGCGCCGCCGCAGCCAGGATCCTCGAGAGAGGTCGCATCGATCATCCTCCTTCCGGTTTTCGGGACCGGAGCCGGGGGATTGTGACACATCCGTCACGGGGGCGACCGATTTGGCCAGGTGCCTGGCGCGGAGACGTGCAACGCTGGTATCGTTACCGACCGTGAGCGACGCCAGCTGGACCGAGCGGTGGGACGATTTGATCTCCGGAGGCGACTCCGCGGCGATCGAGGAGTTCTGGATGGCGCGCTTGGAGGAGGGTGTGGGCGACGGCTCCGCCTTCGTCGAGGCGCTGAAACGGATGCGTTCGGCCGGCAAGAAGACGCTGGCCGCGACGCTCCTCGAGCTCGCGGCGGACCAGGCCCTCGCGGACGGCGCCTGGGAGGCCCGCAAGCGCTTCCTCGTCGAGCTGATCCGCCTCGGGCTCGGGGACGGCGAGAAGTGGCGGGCCGGCTTGGTGGAGTGCCTGCGCCGGTTATGGGCGGCTTCTCCCTCGCTCGAGAAACTGCTCAGGCACTTCGCCATTTCGGCTGCGCGGAAGCCTCTCGAGACCCTGGAGACCATCGAGACCTGGCTCGCGTTCGATGTCGGCGGCGTGTTCGCGATGGCGGGCCGGGGCCCGGGGCGCGTCGTCGAAGCCAACCCACAGCTCGGGTTGCTCCGCCTCGACTTCGAGAGGGAGAAGCGCGTCCCGATGCCGATCGACGCGGCGCGAAAGTACCTGACGCCGCTGCCGGCCGGCCACTTCCTGCGGAGGCGCCTCGAGGAGCCAGCGGCGTTGGCCGCCGAAGCCGCGAGCGACCCGCAGGGAACGCTCGCGGCGATCCTCGAGAGCTACGCGGTTCCGATGGCGGTCCCGGATATCAAGGCCGCGCTCGCGGGCGTGGTCGCGGAGGAGCAGTGGACGAGCTGGTGGAACCGCGCGAAGAAGAACCAGCGGATCCTCGCCTCCGGCAGCGGCACCCGGGTGCAGTACCGGCTCGCCTCCGGCGCCGGCGCCGAGGAGGAGATCCGCGCGGAGTTCGCCGCGGCCGCCCTGCCGCAACAGCTCGATCTGGTGCGCCGGCACGGCGGGCGCGGCCGCGAGCTGGCGGCGTTCTTCGGCGCGGCGCTGCTCGAACGGGCGGCGGTGGAAGGCACGGCGCCGGCGCAGGTGTGGGAAGCGTTGATGCTGGCCGCGCGCACGGGGGCGCCTGCGGACGCCGTGGAAGCCGCCCGCGCCGCCGTCCTGGCGCGGTTCGGGCCTCTCGCGCTTCTCGGCGAGGTGGGCGACGCCCAGCAGCGCGAGATCCTGCTCGAGTTCGTGCGCGAGCACGACGCGGCCGGGTGGGCGGGCGTGTACGAAGGTTGGCTCGACCATGAGCCGAGCCCGAGGCTGCTCTCGACGATCGCGAACACGCTGGTCGCGGCCGGGGAAAGCGCCAGGGTGCAATCGTTCCTCGACCGGGCGCTGCTGCAGCCGGCGCGTCACCCGTCGGCGCTGGTCTGGCTGTGCGAGGAGGAGGGCGAAGCGTTGCGGCCTCTTCTCGAGGAGCGCCGCGGCGGCGCCCTGCTCGTTCGCCTCGTGGAACTCGCCGAACGCAGGACGTTCAGCCCGTACCGGTCGCGGCTGAAAGAGATCCTGTCGGCCGGCGGGCTCGCCGGCCGGATCGTCGCCGAGCGGCTCACCGTGGACCAGGCGCGGCGGGTCGTGCAGATCCTCGAGCACCCGGGCGAACTCGCCGACGAGCGGAACTGGCTGCGCCGCGCCGCGACGGCGCGCTTTCCCGAACTGCGGCAGGCCCCCGAGCAGGATGTGGTCCCGGCGCTTCCGGCCACGGTGACGCGGCTGCAGACGGAGCTCAAGAACCTCCTCGAGAAGGAGATCCCCGAGACGCTGCGAGCGATCCAGGAGGCGCGAGCCCACGGCGACCTCTCCGAGAACTTCGAGTACCACGCGGCGCGCGCCCGGCAGGAGTTCCTCTCGGCGAGAGCCTCGGAGCTCCAGGCCGATCTCGGCAAGGTCCGGATCATCGACCCCCGCTCGGTAGACACCACCCGCGTGCGGGTCGGCACCCGGGTCTGGTTGCGGCCGCAGGCGGGAGGGGAGCAGCGGCCGATCGTGATCCTCGGACCGTACGAGGGGGACCCCGAGCGGGGGATCCTCTCGCACGGCTCGGAGGCGGCGCAGTTGTTGCTCGAAAAGGCGGTGGGCGACGCGGTCAGCTTCGATGGCGCGGCATGGTCCGTGGACCGCATCGAGCCGGGCCTCTGATCGCGCGCCCCGCGCCGGCGCCGCCCCGCCAGGCGCAGCCGTATTGAGATCACGTAGATAAATAGAGGGCCGCCCGATGGGCTCGGCGGGGCGGGGGCTTGACTCGTCTCGAAGCGCTGATTAAGATTTTGTCTCATGACACGCGGCAAGGACTGGGGCGGGTTCGTGTTCCCGAAGTGGACCAACCTGCTGAGGCCCGTTCTCGCAGCGGTGTTGGTCCTCGTGCCGGCGTACCTCGTGGTGCTGCTCGGCTACGGCGCCTCACCCCGGACCACGAACGTGGGGTATCGCCCGGTGCAGCCGGTTCCGTACAGCCACGCGCTGCACGCGGGCCAGCTCGGGATCGACTGCCGCTACTGCCACAACACCGTCGAGGTGGCGGCGGACGCGGCGGTGCCCCCGACCCAGACGTGCATGAACTGCCACACGAAGATCCGGGCGACGAGCCCGAAGCTGCTGCCGGTGCGGGAGAGCTACGCGACCGGGCTGCCGATCCCCTGGGTGCGGGTGCACGACCTCCCCGACTACGTCTACTTCAACCACTCGGCGCACGTGCGGCGCGGCGTCGGCTGCGTGGAGTGCCACGGCCGGGTGGACACGATGGAGGTGGTGACCCAGGTCCACCGTCTCTCGATGGGGTGGTGCCTCGATTGCCATCGGCACCCGGAGCCCCACCTGCGGCCGCCGGACATGGTGACCAAGATGGACTGGGTCGCGCCCGAGGACCCCGAGAAATACGGCCGGCAGCTCCGCCTGGCCAACAACATCAACCCGCCGACGGATTGCTGGACGTGCCACCGATGAGACAGGGGTCCGGGCACCAGGCCCCGGGATCCGGGGAGAGAAGCGAAGCGCGTGAGCTGCCGCTTGACGACCATGAGGCAGCGGGTGAAGTCGTGAACCGGACGCACGTGGGGAAGGCGTACTGGCGGAGCCTGGAAGAGCTGGCCGACACGCCGGAGTTCCGCGCCGTGGTGGAGAAGGAGTTCCCGGGCCTCGCCGAGGAGCTGCTCTCGCCGCGGACGCGGCGGGCGTTCCTGAAGGTCATGGGGGCGTCGCTCGGGGTCGCGGGGCTCGCCGCCTGCCGCTGGCCCAAGGAGACGATCCTCCCGTTCGCCCACCGGCCCGAGGACCGCATCCCCGGCGTGCCGCAGCAGTACGCGACGGCGATGGAGCTCGCCGGCGCGGCGGTCGGCCTGCTGGTGACGAGCTACGACGGGCGGCCGGTGAAGATCGAGGGCAACCCGCTGCACCCGGTCAGCCGTGGCGCCGCGAGCGCGTTGGCTCAGGCGAGCCTGCTCGAGCTCTACGACCCCGACCGCAGCCAACAGGTGGTTCGGCGCGACGGCGGCCAGACGTTCCCCTCGAGCTGGGACGAGTTCGCGGCGTTCGCCGGCCCGCACTTCGCGGCGCTGCGGGCGAAGAAGGGCGCCGGCCTCGCCGTCCTGTCGGAGGACAGCTCCTCTCCGAGCCTCGCCCGGCTGCGGTCGCGCTTCGCCGAGATGTTCCCGGAGGCGACCTGGGTCTCGTGGGAGGCGATCCCCCGCGACGACGGCCGTCTCGCGGCGGCGCGCCTGTTCGGCGAGCCGCTGCGGCCGGTGCTGCGCTTCGACCGGGCGGACGTGGTCCTCTGTCTCGACGCGGATCCGATCTTCGACCACCCGGCCGCCGTGGCCCACGCTCGCGACTTCGCCGCCCGCCGGCGCGGCGAGGGCGGGACGATGAGCCGGGTCTACTCGGCCGGCGCGGTGATGTCGTTGACGGCCGCGGCGGCCGACCACCGTCTGGCCGTGGCCTCGTCGCGGGTCGCCGCGGTTGCCGCGCGGGTGCTGGTCGAGCTCGAGAGGCTCGGCGTGCCTGCGCCGGCGGGGCGCGAGTTCGCCCAGCTCGCGACGGCCGAGCCCGGAGAGGCCGCCTTCGCTGCGGCTGCCGCTGCGGACCTGGCGGCGGCCCGCGGCCGCGGCCTGGTCGTCGCCGGCCCGCGCCAGACGGTCGCGCACGACATCGCTGCGGCGATCAATGTTGCCCTCGGCAACGTCGGCCAGACGGTCGTCTATGTCCGAGACGGGCTCCCGGCGCCGGCATCCGCCGGGGGCGGACTCGACGCGTTCCTCGCCGACGTCGAGCGGGGCGGCGCCGGTACGGCGCTGATCCTCGGCGGCAACCCGGCGTACGCAGCCTTGCCGTCGCAGCGCTTCCTCGAACGCTATGCAAGAGTCCCCGTCCGCATCCACGTGAGCCTCTTCGAGGACGAGACGTCGCGCGCCTCCACCTGGCACCTGCCGCGCGCCCACTACCTCGAGACGTGGGGCGACGCACGCGCCTGGGACGGGACATACGGTGTGCAGCAGCCCCTGATCGAGGCGCTCTACGGCGGCCGCACGCCGATCGAGGTGGTGGCGCTGCTGCTGGGCGAGAAGAGCGCCGCGGGGTACGACCTCGTCCGCGCGACGTTCGAGGGGCTGGTGGGAGGGGATGGCTTCGAGGAGAAGTGGCGCAGGACGCTCAACGACGGCGTGCTCGCGGACAGCGCGTTCCCGGAGGTCGAGGCCGTTGCACCGAAGGCGGGTGGCGGTGCCACGGCGCCGCCGCCGGAGGGAGGCGCAGCGGCAGGGCTCGAGGCGGTGTTCGTCGCGGACGCGAGCGTCTACGACGGCCGCTTCGCGAACAACGCCTGGCTGCAGGAGATGCCCGACCCGCTCACCAAGATCACGTGGGACAACGCCGCGCTGCTCAGCCCGGCGACGGCGGCAGCGGTCGGGGTGAAGCGCGGCGATGTGGTCAGGGTCGCGCGCGGGGACAGGGCGGTGGAGATCGCCGTGTACGTGATGCCCGGACAAGCCGACGGCACGGTGGTGCTGCCGCTCGGCTACGGGCGGACCGCCGCCGGCAGGGTGGGCGACGGAGTCGGCTGCAACGCGTACGTCCTGCGCGCGCCTGAGGGGCTCCACTTCGTGGGCGGGGTCGCGCTGGAGAAGACCGGCCGCACGCAGACGCTCGCCTGCACGCAGGACCAGCAGGCGATCGACCGCGTCGGGTACGAGGCCCTTGGCCAGCGCATCGCCGAGGTCGTCCGCGAGGGGACGCTCGCCGAGTTCCTGGCCGACCCGGAGTTCGTGCGCAAGCAGGACGAGCCGCCGGTGTCCTTGCCGATCTTCGCGTCGCCGAAGCTCACCGGCGAGCACCAATGGGCGATGAGCATCGATCTCTCCGCGTGCATCGGGTGCAACGCGTGCATGATCGCGTGCCAGGCCGAGAACAACATCGCGGTGGTCGGGCGGGACCAGGTGATGCGCGGCCGGGTGATGCACTGGATCCGGGTGGACCGCTACTTCTCCGGCAAGCCGGAGACGCCGGAGGTCTCCTTCCAGCCGATGGCGTGCCAGCAGTGCGAGAACGCGCCGTGCGAGCAGGTGTGCCCGGTGGCCGCCACCATGCACTCGGAGGAGGGCCTCAACGAGCAGGTGTACAACCGCTGCGTCGGCACCCGCTACTGCTCGAACAACTGCCCGTACAAGGTGCGGCGGTTCAACTTCTTCAACTACTTCAAGAACGTGCCGCAGAGCGAGAAGATGGTGTTCAACCCCGAGGTGACGGTGCGCGGCCGCGGCGTGATGGAGAAGTGCAGCTACTGCATCCAGCGCATCGAGGCGGTGAAGATCGCCGCCAAGAACGACCGGCGGCCGATCCGCGACGGGGAGATCGTCCCGGCGTGCGCCCAGACGTGCCCGACCCGGGCGATCGTGTTCGGCGACATCAAGGACGCCGCCAGCCGCGTCTCCAGGCTGCGGGCGGACAACCGGGCGTACTCGGTGCTTGGCGAGCTGAACACGAAGCCGCGCACGACCTACCTGGCCAAGCTGCGCAACCCGTCGCCCAAGGTCGAGGAGGGTTGATGAGCGCGGCGCCCTACCTCCCCGACAACACGATCGAGGCCCCGGGCACGCGCGCCCCGCTCGTCCTCGGCGGCAACGACTTCGCCTCCGTAACCGAGAAGGTCTGCGGGATCGTCGAACGGCCGCGGCCGCCGCGCTGGTGGTACGTGGCGTTCGCGGTGTCCTCGGCGTTCACCGCCTTGCTCCTCGCGCTGATGGCGTACCTGTTCCTCGTCGGCATCGGGGTCTGGGGCGTGAACATCCCGGTCGGCTGGGGGTTCGCGATCGTCAACTTCGTCTTCTGGGTCGGCATCGGCCACGCCGGGACGCTGATCTCGGCGATCCTGTTCCTGTTCCGGCAGAAGTGGCGCACCGGGATCAACCGCTTCGCCGAGGCGATGACGATCTTCGCCGTCATGTGCGCCGGGCTTTTCCCCGCGATCCACATCGGCCGCCCCTGGTTCGACTACTGGCTGTTCCCGTACCCGAACCAGATGTACGTCTGGCCGAACTTCCGCAGCCCGCTGCTGTGGGACGTCTTCGCGGTCTGGACGTACTTCACGGTGTCGCTGCTGTTCTGGTACATGGGGATGATCCCGGACCTGGCCACACTGCGCGACCGGGCGAAGACCCGGGTGCGCAAAATCGCCTACGGCCTCCTGAGTCTCGGCTGGCGCGGGTCGGGCCGGCACTGGCACCGCTACGAGCGCGTCTACATGATGCTGGCGGCGCTCGCCACGCCGCTGGTGCTCTCCGTGCACTCGGTGGTGAGCTTCGACTTCGCGGTCGCGCAGCTGCCGGGCTGGCACTCGACGATCTTCCCGCCGTACTTCGTCGCGGGCGCGATCTTCTCCGGCTTTGCCATGGTGATCACCCTGATCGTGCCGGCCCGGTCGTACTTCGGCCTGCAGGACCTGATCACGGCGCGCCACCTCGACAACATGGCCAAGATCACGCTCGCGACCGGCCTGATGGTCGCGTACTCGTACGGGATCGAGTTCTTCATGGCGTGGTACTCCGGCAACCAGTTCGAGCGGTTCGCCCTCGTCAACCGCGCGCTGGGGCCGTACGCCTGGGCGTTCTGGATCATGATCGCCGGCAACGTGGTCGCGCCGCAGGCGTTCTGGTTCAAGAGGGTGCGGACGACGCCGTGGATGCTGGTGGTCGTCGCGCTCGCCGTCAACGTCGGGATGTGGTTCGAGCGCTTCGTGATCGTGGTGTCCTCCCTGTCGCGCGACTACCTGCCGTCGAGCTGGGGGTACTACAAGCCGACATGGGTCGACCTCGGGACGCTGGCCGGGTCGTTCGGCCTGTTCTTCACCCTCTTCCTTCTCTTCCTGCGCTTCGGGCCGATGATCGCGATGGCGGAGGTCAAGAGCGTGATGCCGGCGGCCGGCCTGGACCGCGGCCCCCACCACGGCCACGGCCAGTACTGGGGCGAAATCCCGCACCAGCACGACCGCCAGAGGGAGGACGCACGCCCATGAGCGAGCCACGCGCCGTCACCGCGGCCGCCGGTCCCAGGCGCTGGGGGTACCTGGCGGAGTTCGAATCCGTGGGCGCGATGCTCGCCGCGGTCGAGAAGGTGCGCGACGCGGGGTTCGTCAAGTTCGACGCGTACGCGCCGTTCCCGGTCCACGGCCTCGACGAGAGCATGGGGATCCGGACGAGCCGCCTGCCGCTCGTGGTCCTGGGCGGCGGCGTCACCGGGGCCGCCGCGGCGCTCCTCATGCAGTGGTGGATGAACGCGTTCGACTACCGCTACATCATCAGCGGCAAGCCGTTCTTCGGCTTGCCGGCGGCGATCCCGATCACGTTCGAGCTCACGATCCTGCTGGCGTCGATCGGCGGGTTCCTCGGGTTGTGGGTCGCGAACCGGCTGCCCGAGCTCTACCACCCGGTCTTCGAGAGCGCCCGCTTCCGCGCGCGGGCCACGACCGACTCCTTCTTCGTCGCGGTGCAGGCCGACGACCCGAGGTTCGACCCGGCCGGGACCCGGGCGCTCCTCGAAGGCGCGGGCGCGCGACAGGTGGAAGAGCTGGAGGACGAGTGATGCCGCGCGGCCTCCTCTACGGCGCCATCCTGCTGGCCGCGCTCGCGCTCATCCCGCTGGCGCTGATCGCCCGCGCCCGCGTCACCACCTCGGACGTGCCGCGGATCCAGCTGATCCAGGACATGGGCCGGCAGCCTAAGTTCAAGACGCAGTCGGCCAACCCGATGTTCGCCGACGGCCGCGCGATGCGGCCGGAGGTGCCGGGCACCGTGGCGCGCGGCGAGCTGCACGCGGACGCCGCCTTCTGGACCGGGCGCACCGCCGACGGGTGGGTGACGGCGTTTCCCGTGGCCGTCACCGACCCGCTGATGCGCCGCGGCCAGGAGCGCTACGACATCTACTGCGCGCCGTGCCACGGACTCGCCGGGTACGGCGACGGCCCGGTCGCCAAGCGCGCCGACGCGCTGCAGGAGGGCACGTGGACGCCGCCGTCCTCGTACCACACCGACCTCGTGCGGCAACGGCCGGTAGGGTTCATCTTCAACACGATCAGCAACGGGATCCGCAACATGCCGGCGTACGGCCCGCAGATCCCGGTGGCGGACCGCTGGGCGATCGTGGCGTACGTCCGCGCTCTGGAGCGCAGCCAGGACGCGCACATCACGGACGTGCCGCCCGCGCTGCAGCGGCAGCTCAGGTAGCAGTGGGGGGATGATGAGCCAGGTTCCCGGACCCGTCTCCGAACAGCGCCGCCTCGGGGCCGTGGGCGAGCGCCTGTGGCGGGGCGCCGCGCTCGCCGGGGTCATCGCGATCGGCGTCAGCCTCGGGATCGCCGCCGCCACGCCGGACGGGTGGCGGCGCTTCTTCTTCGCGTACCTCCTCGCCTTTGCGTACGTCGCGAGCCTCGCCCTCGGGTCGCTCTACTTCGTGCTCCTCCACCACCTCACCAACTCGGGATGGAGCGTGGTCGTGCGCCGGATCGCCGAGGTGTTCGCGGGGACGCTTCCGTTCCTGGCTGTGCTCGGCCTGCCGCTGCTGTTCGGGATGGGGGAGCTCTACCCGTGGGCGCGGGCGGGGTACGCGGGCGGGCACGCCAAGGCGGCCTACCTCAACGTGCCGTTCTTCACCGCCAGGTGGGTCGTCTACCTCGCCGTCTGGGGCGCGCTCGGCGGCTTCTACCTGCGGCGCTCCTCGGCGCAGGACGTCTCCGGCGACCCCTCGCCTTCGGTGACGATGCGGCGGTGGTCGGCGCCCGGCGATGATCGCGTTCGCCCTCACGCTGTCGTTCGCGGCGTTCGACCTGTTGATGTCGCTGGACCCGGGCTGGTACAGCACGATCTTCGGGGTCTACTACTTCGCCGGAGCGGCGGTGGGCGTATACGCGCTCCTGCCCCTGGTCGCGTTCCTGCTGCAGCGTGCCGGATTCATCCGCCGGTCGGTGAGCGTCGAGCACTACCACGACCTCGGCAAGCTGCTGTTCGGGTTCGTGGTGTTCTGGGCGTACATCGCGTTCTCGCAGTACATGCTGCAGTGGTACGCGAACCTCCCGGAGGAGACGCACTGGTTCGTGGTGCGGCAACAGCACGGCTGGGGGTGGGTTGGCCTGGCTCTCGTGTTCGGGCAGTTCCTGATCCCGTTCGCGGCCCTGCTCTCCCGCGCGCCGAAACGCCGCCCGCGGTTCCTCGCGGCCGTGGCCGCGTGGGTGCTCGCCATGCACTGGGTGGACCTGTACTGGCTCGTGATGCCGGCGGCGAGCCCCGGCAGCCCGGCGCTCCACGTCGTGGATGTGACGGTCCTTCTCGGCCTGGTGTCGTTGCTCGTGGCGGCGGCGGCGTTCCTGGCCCGCGGCCGGGCGCTGGTGCCGGAGGGCGACCCGCGCCTGGAAGAGTCGCTCGCGTTCGAGAACGCCTGAGGACGGAGGCAAGCGTGCGAGAGGGCGGCGAACCGAACACCCCGCTGACGGCGCTGGTGGGCATCGTCTTCGCGATCGGCCTGTTCGTGGTCGTGGTCTTCCTGCAGGCGTTCTTCTATCGGGAGCGGCAGGCGGAGAACGCCCGCAAGGTCGTGGCCGTGGCCCCGCAGGAGCTTTCGCAGCTGAGGTCGCAGCAGCTCGGGGAGCTTCACGGCTACCGCTGGGTGGACGAGAAGGCCGGTGTCGTCGCGATCCCGATCGGCCGCGCGATGGAGCTGGTGGTGCGCGACGGCGGGAGGTCGCCGTGGCCGTCCGTGCAGCCGCCGCCCCCCGGTCCGCCGATCGCGCCCCCACCGTCCCCTGCGGCGCCGAAGAGATAGCTGGAATTGCGCCGGGCCCGAAGCGTTTCTCATCTGTGAGGGCGGTATCTGGCTGGCCGCCCCGGGGGGACGGGAATGACGGTGCGGCGCGGTATCCCGGCGGTTGTCGCGGCAGCGGTGCTGGCCGGGCTGGCAAGCTCGGCGGCGGCCGTGCAGCGCGCCGAGCCGCTGCCGAAGGCGCTCGAAGGGGTCGGCATCACCGAGCACCTCGGGGCCCGGATCCCGCTGGGGCTGGAATTCACCGCCGAGGACGGGACGCCGGTCCGGCTCTCTCGCTACTTCGACGGGAAGAAGCCCGTCATCCTGACCCTCAACTACTACCGCTGCCCGATGCTGTGCGGCCTGGAACTCAACGGCCTGGTGGACGGCCTCAAGGGCCTGCCCTGGACGCCCGGCAACCAGTTCGAAATGGTCACGCTCAGCTTCGACCCGCTGGAGACGCACACGCTGGCGATGCTCAAGAAGGAGAGCTTCATCTCCGAGCTCGGCCGGCCGGCGGCCGCCGCCGGCTGGCACTTCCTGACCGGGAGCCAAGCGAGCATCAAGGCGCTGACGGAGGCCGTAGGGTTCTCCTACCGGTACGACGAGAAGCTCCAGCAGTACGCGCACCCCACCGGGATCTTCCTCCTGTCGCCGCACGGCCGGATCACGCGGGTGCTCTACGGCGTGAGCTTCCCGTCCTCCACGCTCAAGCTGGCGCTGACCGAGGCCGGAGAGGGTAAGGTCGGCTCGGCCGGGGACCAGATCCTGCTGTACTGCTTCCACTACGACTCCAACGCCGGGCACTACGTGGTCGCGGCCGGCAACCTCATGCGGCTTGGCGGCGCCGCGACCTTGCTCGTGGTCGGGGTCTGGTTGGGGGTGGCGTGGCGGCGCGGCGCGAAACAGCACGCACATTCGAGGTCGGAGGCAGATGTCTCCGACGTTTGAGCGAGGACAACGTCATGGCTCGATGGCAGGCTCCTGCGACGTGGTTGCGGGAGCCGCGCCGGGCGGGGGAGCGGCACTTTGAACCTGGGGCGCGAGGCTTTGGGCAGGCTTTTCAACTGGGGGGGGGTCCAGGCGGCCGGCGGGTTCTGGATGCCGGAGCAGGGGTCGACCACCGCCGTGGCGGTGGATCACATCTTCTCGCTGGTCCTCTGGGTGTCGGTGTTCTTCTTCGTCCTGATCGTGTCGCTGATGGTCGTGTTCGTCGTGCGCTACCGGCGGCGGCCCGATCGGCTGGAGGCGGAGCCGAGCCCGACGCACAACACGCCGCTCGAGATCACCTGGACCGTGATCCCGATCGCGATCACGATCGTGATCTTCATCTGGGGGTTCAAGGTCTACCTCGACGTCAACACCCCTCCGGCGAACGCCTACGAGGTCATGGTCACGGGCCAGAAGTGGAAGTGGCTGTTCACCTACCCCAACGGCCACGTGGACGAGAACCTCCACGTGCCGGTCGACACCCCGATACGGCTCGTGATGACCTCCGAGGACGTGATTCACGGGTTCTACGTCCCCGCGTTCCGCCTCAAGCGCGACGTCGTGCCGGGGCGCTACGTCAAGGTGTGGTTCAGTGCCCTCAAGCCCGGCGAGTACCAGATCTACTGCACCCAGTACTGCGGGACCGGCCACTCGGACATGTGGGCGAAGGTCGTCGTGCACCGGCCAGGCGGCTTCGAGCGCTGGCTCCAGCAGGCGAGCAACTTCATGAAGACGATGCCTCCGGCGAAGGCGGGCGAGCTGCTCTACCGCACCCGCGGATGTGCGCAGTGCCACAGCGTGGACGGGTCCGGGGGCACCGGCCCGACCTGGAAGGGCCTGTTCGCCAGCCACGTTCCGATCGAGGGCGGGCGGGTGATGGTCGCGGACGAGGACTACATCCGGACGTGCATCCTCGACCCGACCAAGAACGTCCCGGTGGGTTTCCAGCCGGTGATGCCGACGTTCAAGGGCCGGTTGAAGGACGACGAGATCACGGCCATCATCGAGTACATCAAGACGTTGAAGTAGGCGGAAAGGCGGGTCGGAGATGACGGGCAGCGAGAGCGGGACGGCCGGTTTCGGGGTGGGGGGGAACGCCCTCGGACGCGACAACTACCTCAACCACGAGCGCGGCATCAAGTCGTGGCTGTTGACCCGCGACCACAAGCGCATCGGCGTGATGTACCTGGTCGTGATCCTGTCCTCATTCTTCCTGGGCGGGATCTTCGCGGAGCTGATCCGGACGAAGCTCCTGACCCCCGGCAACAGCGCCCTGATGACCGCCAAGACCTACGACCAGATGTTCACGCTGCACGGCGCGATCATGATCTTCCTCTTCGTGATCCCGGGGATCCCGGCTTCGCTCGGGAACTTCGTGCTGCCGTTGATGCTGGGAGCCCAGGACGTGGCCTTTCCGCGCCTCAACCTCGCGAGCTTCTACCTCTGGGTGGGGGGGCGACGCTGGCGCTCGTCTCGATGATCACGGGGGCGGTCGACACCGGGTGGACGTTCTACACGCCGTACAGCACGACGACCGACACCAGCGTCATCATGATGGTCGCCGGGATCTTCGTGCTCGGGTTCTCTTCGATCTTCACCGGCCTCAACTTCGTCGTGACGATCCACAAGCTCCGCCCGGCGGGGATGACCTGGTTCCGCATGCCGCTGTTCCTGTGGGGGATCTACGGGACGGCGATCATCCAGATCATGGCGACGCCGGTCCTGGGGATCACCCTGCTGCTGCTGATCGCGGAGCGCGCTTTTGGCATCGGCATCTTCGACCCGGCGCTCGGGGGCGACCCCGTGCTGTTCCAGCACTTCTTCTGGTTCTACTCGCACCCCGCCGTGTACATCATGATCCTGCCCGCGATGGGCGTGATCAGCGAGCTGGTGTCGGTGTTCTCCCGCAAGCACATCTTCGGCTACTCGTTCATCGCCATGTCGTCGATCGCCATCGCGGTGCTCTCGTTCCTGGTCTGGGGCCACCACATGTTCGTGGCCGGCCAGTCGACGCTGTCCGACATGATCTTCTCGTTCCTGACGTTCATGGTGGCGATCCCGTCGGCCGTGAAGGTGTTCAACTGGCTGGCCACGATGTACAAGGGCTCGATCTGGTTGGCGACGCCGATGCTCTACGTGCTCTCGTTCCTCTTCCTGTTCGGGATCGGGGGCCTGACCGGTCTATTCCTCGGCGCGCTCGCCGTGGACGTCCACCTCCACGACACCTACTTCGTGGTCGCCCACTTCCACTACGTGATGTTCGGCGGCACCGTGATCGCGTTCCTCGGCGGCCTTCACTACTGGTGGCCGAAGATGTTCGGCCGGATGTACAGCGAGTTCTGGGGGCGCATCGGCGCGCTGCTCGTGTTCGTGGGCTTCAACACGACGTTCTTCACCCAGTTCGTCATGGGCAGCCACGGGGCGCCGCGCCGCTCGTACCACTACCAGCCCCAGTTCGAGGTGTACCACCGTCTCTCCACGATCGGCGCGTACATCCTCGGCGTCGGGTTCGTGGTCATCGCGGTCTATCTCATCCACTCGCTCCTCCGTGGCCGCCCGGCGCCCGCCAACCCGTGGGGCGGGGCGACGCTCGAGTGGCAGGCCAGCTCGCCGCCTCCCCACGACAACTTCGCGTCCACACCCGCTGTGGGCGACCCGTACGACGTGGAGGCGTGGACGTGGGACGGCGCGGTGGGCGGGTTCGTGCGCAGGGCGCCGGCCGGGCAGCCGGCGGGATCGTAGGAGGCGGGCGTGGCGGCGGGGACAACCGGGGAGGGGGCCGTGGCCGGGGCGCGGACGCACCGCGTCGCGCATCACTTCGACAACGCCGAGCAGCAGTTCGAATCGGGCAAGCTCGGGATGTGGATCTTCCTGTCAACGGAGATCCTCCTGTTCGGAGGGCTGTTTTGCGCCTACGCGGTGTACCGTTCCAACCACCCCGAGGTCTTCATCTACGCCCACCGGTTCCTCGACGAGGGGCTCGGCGCGCTCAACACCGCCGTTCTGATCTGCTCGAGCTTCACGATGGCGCTCGCCGTGCGCGCCGCCCAGCTCGGGCGGCGGCGGCAGCTCGTCGGCCTGCTCGGCGCAACGATCGTGCTCGCGGCGTGCTTCCTCGGCGTCAAGGGGATCGAGTACGAGAAGAAGTGGAAGGAAGGGCTGCTCTGGGGCGCCCACTTCCACGCGAAGCTGGCGCCGGCGCCGCCGGCGCTGCCGCAGACGCTGCCTCCGGTCCCGGCGGCGGCCGGCGAGGAGCGCTCGCTGATCCCGCCGGCGGCGGTCGGGCCGGCCGGTCTCGCGCGCCCCGGCCAGCGGGCCGTGGCCGAGGGCCCCGAAGGGCCTCCGCACGACGTGCAGGTGTTCTTCGCGGTGTACTTCCTGATGACCGGGCTTCACGGCATCCACGTGATCATCGGGATGGCTCTGCTCTCGTGGATGATGGTGCGCGCGGGCCGGGGCGAGTTCTCGCCGGGGTACTTCACTCCGGTGGACCTGACCGGCCTCTACTGGCACCTCGTGGACTTGATCTGGATTTTCCTCTTCCCGCTCTTGTACCTGGTCCGATGAAGGGGCCGGGGACAGGGCGCGGGGCACGGGGCGCGGGGGAACGATGAGAGAGACGACGGATCCGGGATCGGTAGGGAGCGGCGAGGCGGCGCCCGCGGTGCACGTCGTTCCGGTGCGAGTGCTGGCGACCGTCTGGGGCGTGCTGCTCGTGCTCACGGTGACGACGGTGGCGGCGGCCGGAGTGGACCTCGGGAACCTGAACCTGGGCGTCGCGATGCTGATCGCGACGGTCAAGGCGACGCTCGTGCTCCTCTTCTTTATGCACCTGCGCTACGACCGGCCGATCCTCGCGATCGTGTTCGTCACCGCGCTGCTGTTCGTCGCCCTGTTCGTGTCGATCGCTCTGCTCGACACCCACGCCTACGCCCACCAGCTGATCCCGGGGTACGGACCGGCGCTCCCGAAATGACCGCGGACGCCCGGAGCGCCGGCCGCGACGAGCCCGCCCCGATCGAGACCGGCAGGTTCGGGATGCGTCTGCTCGTGGCGGCGCTCTCGATGCTGTTCGCGGCCAGCCTCGTGGCCTACGGCCTGATCCGCTCGCGCGCGGCGGTCTGGCCTCCGGCGGGGATGCCGCACCTCCCCGGCACCCTGTGGATCTCGACGATTCTCATCCTCATCAGCAGCGTCACGATGCAGGCGGCGGTCCGCGCAGCCCGAGCGGGCCGCGAGCGGGCGCTGCGCACCGGCATGCTGCTCACCACGCTCCTCGGTGTCCTCTTCCTCGTGTCGCAGACGCTGAACTGGTTCGCGCTGGTTGCGGCGCATCTCACGGCAAAGGCAAACCTGTACGGGTTCACCTTCTACATCCTGACCGGCCTCCACGCCGCCCACGTCGTCGGCGGCCTGATCCCCCTCGCGGTCGTCACCGCGCGCGCGTTCCGCGGCAGGTATTCGGCGGAGTTTCACCCGGGGGTCGAGTATTGCGCGATCTACTGGCACTTCCTCGACGTGGTGTGGCTCGTCATGTTCGCGATACTGATGCTCTCCTCCTAGGGGCGCCGCCGATAGCGGACCATCTGCTGCGTTGCCCTTCGGCGGCTCGCGTGCTCATGTGGCCTCCGGCCACACTCCGCCGCGTCCGCCTCGGGCGCCTTGCATCTGGCCCACTCTCGGCGGCGCGGCTACACGCCCCGAGCTGCGAGGCCCTGCCTATCGGCGGAGCGTTCGATTTCTCAGGTGTCATCCCCGCGAACGCGGGGATCCAGACTGTGGTCTTTGTGAGGCGGTCGCTGCGTTCCCGCGTGCGCGGGAACGACGACAACTGGACGCCGCGCGGCCTGCGGCCGGCGCTCCTTCCTCTGATGTCGGGACGACCGCCGCGCGCACGAACGTGTTGTCGCCGCAAGCCGGCGCCGCGCTCGGGACGCCTCGGGCGTGGCCTACCGCACGACGAGGCGAACGCGAAACATGGCGACGAGCGCGTTCGCGTAGCGCCCGGCGGGATGGACCACGTACTGAATGTCCGGCTGAACGGCCAGGTGGCCGAGGAGGGGCACGAAGTAGGCAACTTCCAAGCTCATCTCTGCGGACCGCGAAGGTTGTCGCAGCGCCGCCCGTGCGAGTCCGATCGAGAGGTGATCAGGGGGCCGGTTGGCTCGTGACACCTCCACATCGACTCCAGCGCCGAGGAAGGAGGACACCGGCTCGAGGTGACCGCGCGTCCATCCCGCCTGCGCGAAGAGAGCCAGGGGCGGGAGGTCCCCGGGGTTCAAGCGGCGTTCGGCGATCGCGTACACGCCGTCGACGTCCGCCGGGACCGACCGCGAGGCCCCGCGCCGCGTCCACAGACCCACCTTCCAGGCGATCGTTCCCCGGGATGGCTCCCGCGGACCGTGACCCACCTCGGAGATCGCTAGGTAGCCTTCACCGAAGGGGACGCCCCTGCGCGCCGGGTCCCCCTGGAAGACGGCCGCCTGGGCCGTCCACGGACCGTGCGCTCCGCCAGCCATCAGGCCTAGCCCGACCTGTGGGTAGATGGACGCCCGGACGTCGGCGGAGATGGTGGGCAGGATGCCAAACGACGAGTTGACGAGCAGTCGCGCGGGTTCGACGACCGCAAAGAAGCGGTTCAGGTCGATGAGCCCGCCCCGGACCACCAGGCGGGGACGGCCCAGGGACTGCTCGTACCACAGCTCGTTGACCCGCGAAGCGGAACGAGCCGCAATGTTGCTCACCCCCTGGATGTCCCCGACCAAACGCTGCGACGGCAGGCCGCTCGAGATCTGGAGAAAGGACACCAGGAGCGACCCGCCGTCCCAGAGCCCGAGCGAGCCGGTGTTGAGGGAGAGCGCCGCCAGGACCTTGTCGTCGAACACCGTCCCGCGCTTTACGCCACCGGCAAAGTTGGTGACCGACTCGGCAGTGATCGTCACCACCCAGCCCACGGCGGCAGCGGATGGCGCCTCTCTGTCCCCGGTGGTTACGGCAGCCTCGGGGAGGGCCGCGCCGGCTGGGGGTGCGGCCCATGCCGCCTGGGACACGACGGCCAGGAGCATCGATGCCCAGCGAGAGGGCCGCATGGCACGCCCGCCCAAATGGATGGGAATTCCCTCTCTCACCCTGATCGATGATACCCGGGGTAGAGGCATGGCCAAGGCGGTTACAGGGTGGGCGTTGGACTGGCCGACGGGAAGTAGGACCGTCGATTTCCGACGCCCCCGATTTCAGTGCGGGGCGATGGCCCAGGTCGTTTCGGCCGAGTGCATCGCGTACCAGGCGAAGTACGAGGCGTAGACGACGGCGGTGCCGGGCGGGAGGACGTCGGCGTTCACCGCGACAGCTGGCCCTTGCGCACGGTAGGAGAGCGACGACGCCAGAGTCGCGGAAACAAGCGGCGGCCTGGCCGGCGTGGTCGGCGAGGCGGCCGCGGCGGCCAACGTCGGAAGCGGGAACGCCGTCCAGCCGCCGGGGCCACCCAGCGCCACTACCGGCGTCTTGGGCGCCAGCGCCGAGGACGCCGGGAGCGGCGCGACCGGGAACCGCAGCAGGTCGCTGGCGACGTAGCTGGCGTAAGGATTGCTGGCGTAACGCTCCATCATGCGCGGGTCGGGGGCGGGTACGGTGGTGTCGGGGTGCTCGCGGCGCCAGTCGGCCCAGGTCTCGACGGAGATCGGCAGAACCTCGAGCGCGACGCCTGCGGCGGCGGCTGGCCCCGCCACCGCCCGGAACAGCAGCTGGCTCCACAGGCTCTCGACATTGCCGCCCGTTTGCCGGTCGTACATCAGGAGGTTCGAGTCGAACAGCAGGCCGCTGACGCCGAAGGTAAGCCGCTCGCCGCGCACCTCGCGCCGGAACGCCACGGCGCTGTCGCAGAGCGGGTCGTAGGTGACCGCGACCGGAACGCCGCCCAGGGTGTCGTTGACGACCTCGTGCCAGACGAGCACGCGCAGCGGGTAGGCACGGGCGGCGGCCCCGAGCCGCACCCCGATGACGCGGTCGCCGGGCACGAGGAACCTGCCGTGCCCGACCGTGGCGGCGTCGGCCTGGGCGACCGTCCAGAGCGGCGGGTCTTCGAGCGCGGACAGGCCGTCCTTCGGCATCCCAGAAGCGACGAGCAGCTCCCGCGGCACCAGACATGACGTCAGCGAGAAGCCGTACGTCGCGACGCGAAGCCCGTCGCCCACCGGGTGGGCGCGGTGGCGCACGAGCCCGGCGGCGTAAAAGGCGAAGGCGATGGTCGCGAGCGCGAGCGCCGCCACCACGATCCAGCCCCCCCGGCGCAGGAAACCCGCCCCTTGCGGGCCGGGTGCGGTCATCGGCCGGCGGCCTGCAACGCCACGGCGAGGCCCTGGGGCGACGGGAGCCGGTCGGCGACCATAAGACCGAGGAGCGCCGGCAGGTAGATGAGCGTGGCCAGGAAGAGACGGCGGGCGACGGCGTCGCTCTTCTTCGCCGCGAGGGCGAGCGCGAGGGCGACGAGGACGCCGGTCAGGGCTAGAGACCCGGCCGCGAACCCCCATCCCGTCATGCCGCCGAGGGCGGCGAGCACGCCGACCGGCAGCAACGCCATCGAGTAGAGCACCGCCGCCTGGCCCGTGGAGCGCCCGGAGGCATCGACGACCGAGAGCATGCGGAAGCCGCCGCGCGCGTAGTCATCGCGGTAGAGCCAGGCGAGCGCGAGGAAGTGCGGGATCTGCCAGAGGAAGAGCACGCCGGCGAGGAGCCAGGCGCCGAAGCCCAGCGGCGTCCCGGTCGCGGTCCACCCCATCATCGGGGGGATCGCGCCGCAGACGGCGCCGGCGAGCGTGCACAGCGGCGAGCGGGGTTTGAGGGGCGTGTAGACGAGCGTGTACACGAGCACCACCGTGAGGCCGAGGACGGCGGTGAGCGTGTTGGCCTCGGCCGCGAGGACCGCGAGACCGGCCCCGGCCACGACGACGCCGAACACCAGGGCGTGACGCGCCGTGAGCACGCCGGCAGGGAGCGGGCGGTGCTTCGTGCGCTCCATGCGGGCGTCGCGCCCGACCTCCATCACCTGGTTGAGCGCCATCGCGCCCGCGGCCGCGAGGCCGGTGCCGAGGACCGTCCAGGCGAGCCTCGAGACCTCCTGCCGGCCGCCACCGGCCATCAGGAACCCAACCGCCGTCGTCGCAACGACAAGGCCGGTGAGGCGGATCTTGGTCAGCTCGGGGTATGCCCGCAACACCGCGAGCGCGCGCCGCGCGCCCGCGCCGTTCGTCCGGGCTCCGGTTGGGACATCGTTTCTCATGCCAGCGTTCCTCGCACCCCTCAGGTCTGGTCCGGTCTCGCCGCCGCCTCGGCCGCCGGTATCGACCGCACCAGCCCGTTGTCTTCGCAAAACAGCGAGACTCCGCGGACATTCCCCGGCGCCTTTGAACCCTGTCGCGGCCTGGCTCATACTGAGGCGGGTCGGTTGGGAAGGGGAGTCACGCATGGGGGCGAACGGGAGGGCAAGGCTCTGCGGCGCGGACACGCTGGCGCTCGGGTTCGGGACAAGTGTGGCAATGTGGTTCGTCGGCTACCTCTGCCGGATGCCGCCCGCAGTCGTGCCGAGTTGGCTGCTCGCGCTGCTGCTGCTTGGCTGCCTCGCCGGCGGCGGGTTCGTCGCCGGGCGGTTGGGAACGCGCGGGTGGCGGAGCGGCCTTGCGGCCGGGCTGCTCTCGTCGGTGGTCAACCTGCTGATCCTCGGCAGCCTGCTCGGCGGGGCGCGGGCGGACCACATCGTCCCATCGGCCCTGTGGTGGCTCCCGGGCTCGCTGCTCGTCGGCGCCGCGTTGGGCAGCGCGGGGGCCGCGGTCGGCGCTGCGACCCGCGCCGGCGGGGCTCGACCCGTGAACTGGACCGGGGCGCTCGCGGGCGTCGCGGCGTCGGCAACCCTGCTGCAGCTGCTCGTGGGCGGTCTGGTCACCAGCGAAGGGGCGGGTCTTTCCGTCGTGGACTGGCCGAATTCGTTCGGCTACAACATGTTTCTCTACCCGCTCTCGCGCATGACGGGCGGCGTCTACTACGAGCACGCCCACCGCCTGTTCGGAAGCCTGGTCGGGTTGACCACCGTCGTGTTCGCGGCGCACCTGCTCGTGGCCGAGCGGCGGACGTGGGTCAAGCGGCTCGGGCTGGCGGCGGTGGCCGCCGTGATCGTGCAGGGCATTCTCGGCGGCCTGCGCGTGACCGGCGGCCTCACGCTCTCGACCTCGCGGTCGGCGATGGAGCCATCGTCCACGCTGGCGGTCGTCCACGGCGTGCTGGGGCCGGCGTTCTTCGGCTTGATGGTCGCGCTCGCGGCCGTCACCTCGACGGCGTGGGCCTCCGGCGCCGGGCCGCTGTCGAACTCGCACGCTCGCTCACTGCAGGCGTTCGGCACGCTGCTCGTCGGCGCCGTCCTGGTGCAGATCGTGCTCGGAGCGATCCAGCGCCAGTTCGCGCGCGGCCTGGACGCCCACGTCGGGTTCGCGGTCGTGGTGCTGGCCATGGCACTGACCTTTGGCGCGCGCCTGTCGAGGCTGGGCGGCGAGCGGTCCCTGCTCGGAACGCTCGGACGCGTGATCACGGCGGCGGTGACCGTGCAAGTGATGCTGGGCCTGGCGGCGCTGTTCGCCGTCGAGACGAGGGTCGTGGGGGCGCCGCGCGCGGTGTGGGACGTGCTGCTCACCACCCTCCACCAGGCGGGCGGCTCGGTGCTGCTCGGGTGTGCCGTCCTTGGCGCGGTGTGGTCCCGTCGCCTGCTTCTCCAGGGCGAGAGCCCGGCGTCGCCGGCGGGCTAGGTATGGTCATCGCGGAAACGTTCACGTCGATCCAGGGGGAGGGGATGCTCGCGGGCGTCCCCTCGTTCTTCATCCGCACCTCCGGGTGCAACCTCCGCTGCGCCTGGTGCGACACGCCGTACGCATCGTGGCGCCCCGAAGGGTCGCGGCGGAGCGTGGGCGACTTGGTTGCCAAGGCCGCGGCCACCGGGTGCACGCACGTGGTGATCACCGGGGGCGAGCCGCTGCTGCAGCGCGAGCTGCCGGACCTGGCCCAAGCCCTCGCCTCCGCCGGGCACCACACCACGGTCGAGACCGCGGGGACCCTCGCTCCAGAGTTCGCGTGCGACCTGCTCTCGGTTTCCCCGAAGACCTCCAATTCGGACCCGGAGGGAGGGGTCCGGGCCAGGCACCGCGCGCTGCGCGGCGCCCTCGAACCGCTCATCAGGCTGCTCGATCGCCACCCCGAGCACCAGCTCAAGTTCGTCGTCCGGGGCGAGGGCGACATCGGCGAGGTCCTGGAGCTGGTGGAACGCGTCGGCGCCGAGCGGGGACGGGTGCTGCTGATGCCGGAGGGGCGCACCTCGGGCGAGGTGGCGGCCCGCGCCGCCGCCGTCGCGCGTCTGTGCCTGCGTTACGGATTCCGCTATTCGCCCCGCCTCCATCTCGACCTGTTCGGCGGCGGCCGGGGGGTGTAACCAAACGCCGCGCTCCTGCGTATCCAACCTTGTGGGGGTTCTGTAATCTTGACAGTGCGAATTATTCGTATGACAATGATTGCGGAGGCAGGAATTGCCGATGCAAGAACCGATCGGGCTGCTCGTGGCGGTGGTGCGGCGTCGCATCAAGCAGGCGGTGAGCACGATGGTGCGGGAACACGACCTGTCGCCGCAGCAGTTCTGGACGCTGGTCGCGATCGCCAAGCACGAGGGCGTGTCGCTGCGCGAGCTCGCCGAGTTGCAGCGGATGGACCAACCCACCGCCTGCCGGGTCGTGGCGGCGCTGGCGCGGCGGCGTCTGGTGCACAGCGGGGCGGACCCTGCCGACCGCAGGCGGTCGCGTCTTGTGCTGACGCCCTCCGGGAGTTTGCTGGCCGAGCGGCTCGCGCCGATCGCGGCGGCGGTCCGGTCGGTGGTCGAGGCCGGGTTGACGCCGTCCGAGCGGACCGCGGTCGTGGCCGGGCTGCGGAAAGTCATCGCCAACCTCGAGAGCTCCCAGGCTGGGAGCGCCGAGGGCAGCCCCTTGGCGGGGATCGACAACCGATGAGCGTTCGGCGAGGCCGGCGCCATCACTGCAGAGTTGAACGGCGCAAGCGGTTTAGCGCCGAACGGAACGGGCCGGCCGCGCGCGCCGTGTCCGCGTGAGGAGATCAATGTTCAAGAACAAGTGGTTCTGGGTCGTGGTGGCTGTCGCGGTTGTCGCGGGCGGTATCGGCTGGTGGCGGGTTCACGAGGCCAAGGTCAAGGGGACGTGGCACTTCGAGACCGCCAAGATCGACCGGGGCAAGGTCGTCGCCAAGGTGACCGCCTCCGGCTCGCTCTCGGCGCTCGTCACGGTGCAGGTGGGCAGCCAGGTCTCGGGCCGCATCGCCGCGCTGTACGCCGACTTCAACTCCAAGGTCAAGAAGGGCGAGCTGATCGCAAAGATCGACCCGCAGCTGTTCGAGGCCAGCGTGGCGCAGGCGCGCGCCAACTACGTGGCCGCGCAGGGCAACCTGGCCAAGGCGAAGGCGCAGGCGCTGGACGCCGAGCGCCAGTACAAGCGCAGCGTGACCCTCGCCGAGCGCAAGCTGATCGCCCAGGCGGACCTCGATACCGCTCAAGCCACCGCCGACGCCGCCAAGGCCGGAGTCGACGCCGCGGTCGGCTCGGTCGCGCAGGCCAACGCCCAGCTGCACTCGGCGGAGGTCAACCTGGCCTACACGGACATCATCTCCCCGACCGACGGCGTCGTGATCTCCCGCAACGTGGACGTCGGCCAGACCGTGGCGGCCTCGCTGCAGGCGCCGACCCTCTTCCTCATCGCCGAGGACCTGCGCAAGATGCAGGTGGACACGAGCGTGGCCGAGGCCGACATCGGCCAGCTGCGGACCGGGATGCCCGCCACGTTCACCGTGGACGCCTATCCAACGGCAACGTTCGTCGGCACGGTGCGGCAGATCCGCAACGCGCCGCAGACGGTGCAGAACGTGGTTACCTACGACGCGGTGATCGACGTCGACAACAGCGATCTCAAGCTGAAGCCGGGGATGACCGCCAACTGCACGTTCGTCTACGCCGAGGAC
The DNA here is from genome assembly GCA_963727205.1 of uncultured Acidobacteriota bacterium. GTDB lineage: Bacteria > Acidobacteriota > Thermoanaerobaculia > Thermoanaerobaculales > Thermoanaerobaculaceae > RBG-13-68-16. The sequence continues at coordinate 77,640 of CAVSFQ010000007.1, forward strand.
GATGACGCCCTGCGCGTTCCGAACGCCGCGCTCCGCTTCCATCCTCCCGCCGAGCTGGTTGCCAGCCTCCAACCCGGGGCGCCGGCCGGCGGACGAGGGACACGCGGGGCGGGTGCTCAGGCCGCGGGGGCGGGGAGCGGGATGCCGGCGAAGGCTGGCGGCAGCGCCGACCGCAAGACGGTTTGGGTGCTGCGCGCCGGCAAGCCCGTGCGGGTCGCGATCCGCACGGGCGTCACGGACGGCATCATGAGCGCGTTGGTGGAGGGCGACCTGGCCGTTGGCGACAGCGTGATCACCGACGTGTCCGGAGGCAGCGGCAAGCAACAGGCGGGCGGCTTCGGGCGGATGTTCTGAGGCCGCGATGGCAAACGAGCCGAACTTGCTGCAGTTGGAGGACGTCACCAAGGTTTACCGGATGGGCGACGTCGAGGTCCACGCGCTGCGCGGCGTGTCGTTCGCGGTCGCGGAGGGCGAGTTCGTCGCGATCATGGGCGCTTCCGGCTCGGGGAAGTCGACGCTCATGAACATCATCGGCTGCCTCGATCGTCCAACGTCGGGGCGCTACCTGCTCGCCGGAGAGGACGTGTCGGGGCTCGACCGCGACGCGCTCGCCGAGAAGCGTAGCCGCACGCTCGGATTCGTCTTCCAGAACTTCAACCTGCTCTCGCGCACGTCGGCGATCGAGAACGTCGAGCTGCCGTTGCTGTATGCGGGCGCACACACCCGCGAGCGCCACGAGCGCGCCCAAGCCGCCCTTGAGCGCGTCGGCTTGGCCGAGAGGATCCACCACCACCCGAACCAGATGTCGGGAGGGCAGCAACAGCGGGTCGCGATCGCGCGGGCGCTGGTCTCCAACCCCAAGGTCATCCTCGCGGACGAGCCGACCGGGAACCTCGACTCGGTCACCAGCGTGGAGGTCATGGCCCTGTTCCAGGAGCTGCGACAGTCCGGCATCACGGTCGTCCTCGTGACTCACGAGCCCGACATCGCGAGGTATGCGGCGCGAGTCGTGGTGATGAAGGACGGCAAGCTTCAGTCGGACCGCCGCCAGGAGTCGCAGCGGGCAGTCCCGGGTCTCGCCGACGCCGCCTCGGGAGGCGACGCATGAACCCGCTGCAGACACTCCGGGTCGCGATCCGCGCGCTGCTCCGCAACAAGATGCGCTCGTTCCTCACCACCCTCGGCATCATCATCGGCGTGTCCGCCGTCATCTCCATGGTCGCGATCGGCGAGGGGGCCAAGGCGATGGTGGAGCAGTCGTTCGCGGCGATGGGCTCCAACCTGCTCATCATCCTGCCCGGCAGCACGACCGCCGGCGGCCAGCATGGCGGCTTCGGCAGCATGCCGACGCTGACGTGGGACGACCTGAAGGCGATCCAGACCGAGGTGCCGAGCGTGAAGTACGCCGCGGCGCAGCTCCGGACTGTGGCGCAGATCGTCTCCGAGGACCAGAACTGGAGCACCGGCGTGTACGGCACCTCCCCCGACTACTTCGCAATCCGCGACTGGCCGGTGGCGCAGGGCGCGCCGATGAGCGAGTCCGACGCGGAGGGCGGCAGCAAGATCGTCCTCCTCGGCCAGACGGTCGTGGACAAGCTGTTCGGGCCGAACACCAACCCGGTCGGCCAGCTGGTCCGGATCAACAACATCCCGTTCCAGGTCCAGGCGGTGCTCGCGAAGAAGGGGCAGTCGCCGATGGGCCAGGACTACGACGACGCGGCGTTCATCCCCTTGAAGACGTTCCAGACCAAGATCCAGGGCGGGTTGCACCAGTTCATCTCCGGCGTCATCTTCGTCGGCGCCACCTCGCCGGAGGGGACGGTGCGGGCCGAGGCGCAGATCCGCGCCCTGCTGCGCGACCGCCACCACCTTGCCGCCGGGACCGACGACGACTTCTCGATTCGCAACCTGACCGAGCTCGCGAGCGCTCGCGAGCAGGGCACCAAGACGCTGACGACGCTGCTCGCCAGCATCGCGGCGGTCTCGCTACTGGTCGGCGGGATCGGGATCATGAACATCATGCTGGTGTCGGTCACCGAACGCACGCGCGAGATCGGCGTGCGGATGGCGGTTGGCGCCAAGCCGCGCAACATCCTGGCGCAGTTCCTCGTGGAGGCGCTCACCCTCTCGTTCGCGGGCGGCCTCATCGGCGTCGTCCTCGGCGTCGTGGCCGCCCAGTGGTTGGCCGCGCGGTTCCATTGGCCGATGTTGATCCGTCCCGACATCATCGTCATCTCCGTCGTGTTCAGCGCGCTGGTCGGCGTCATTTTCGGGCTCTATCCGGCCCGAAAGGCATCCCGCCTCGATCCGATCGAGGCCTTGAGGTTCGAGTGATGATCGCAAACCTTGCCATGATCATGCTCGCGGCGGCGGTCCCGGCCGCGCCGCCGCGCATCCTTTCCCTCGACGAGGCGCTCGCCACTGCGCGCGCCCAACAGCCCCAGGTGCGGCAAGCTGCCGCCGCGACCCAGGCTGCGCTCGCGCGCACCGACGAGGCGCTCGCCCCGATGCTGCCGCAGGTCAGCGGAAACGCCAACTACCAGCGCGCCACCGCCAACTACGCCAGCCGCCCGGGTTCGCTGCCGTCTCAGATCTCAGGGGGCAGCTCCAGCCAGAGCTGGGCCACCTCCAACTACTTCAACCTCGGACTCAACGCCAGCATGTTGCTCTACGATTTCGGACAGTCGCGCAACCAGTGGCGGTCCTTGCAGGCGAGCGCCGCCTCGCAACGGGACAGCGAGCGCGCCACGATGGAGCAGGTGCTGTTCTCCGTACGCACGGCGTACTTCCAGGCGCGCGCGGCGAAGGGCCTGGTCACGGTCGCGCGCGACACGCTGGCGAACCAACAGAAGCACATGGACCAGACCCAGGGGTTCGTCGAGGTGGGGACGCAGGCGGAGATCGCCCTGGCGCAGGCCAAGACCGCGGTTGCCAACGCGGATGTCGCGCTCATTACCGCGGAGAACGGCTACGCGACGGCCAAGGCCCAGCTCAACCAGGCGATGGGCGTCGAAGGGCCGACGGACTACGACGTGGCCGACGAGACGTTGCCTCCGATCGCCGGCGAAGACGGCTCGACGGACACGCTGCTGGATGAGGCGATCAACGCGCGGCCGGAGCTCGCCGCGCTCGCGCAGCAAGTGCGCGCGCAGGAGCTCACCGTCCGGGCGCTGCGCGGCGCCTACGCTCCGACGCTCGGGATGTCCACCGGCTTCTCCGACGCGGGCGTACACGTCTCCAGCCTCACCTGGAACTGGAACGTCGCGATGGGGCTGACCGTACCGATCTTCCAGGGCGGCCTGACGAAAGCGCGGGTGGTCGAGGCCGAGGCGAACCTCGCGGCGGTCCGGGCGCAGGCCGACGCCGAACGCCAGCAGGTCCGGTTCGAGATCGAACAGGCGCGCCTGGCGGTTCGCGCCGCCAAGGCCGCGCTCGGCGCGAGCGCCGAGGCGCTGATCAACGCGCAGGAGCAGCTCCGCCTCGCCGAGGGCCGCTACGAGACCGGCGTCGGGAGCATCATCGAGCTCGGTGATTCGCAGGTCGCCCTCACCAGCGCGGCGCAGCAGAAGGTGCAGTCCGACTACAACCTCTCGCAGGCGCGGGCCGGACTCCTGAGGGCGCTCGGCCGAGAGTGACCGCGGGGGCGACCCCCGGACCTCCTCTTCACTGCGTGAGGCCTGTCTCTGTTTTGCCCCGCTGGTACCGCTCGTCCCTCGGGCTCACCGGTTCTTGTTCCACTGCGTGGGGTCTCTCGGTTTGCCCCTCGGGTGAAGCGGTGTTCGGGCCTTGCTCGCCCCCGCTCGCTGCGGCCCGAGGCTCCTGCGGTCGCGACCCAGCTGTGCGCCTCGCCGCCGGGTCCCTCGCTGTTCCCTTCGCTGCGCTCAGGGCCAGCGTCTCCCGGCGGCGAGGCGCGCGCTGGGGGCCCCGCGGCCTCCGGAGCAATAGCCGCTTCACCCGAGGGGCGGATGGAAGGCCCCCCGCCCACCACTCGGAGGTCCTGCTGAAGCCGTGAGGTCTGGCGAAGGGGAACGAGCACAGCAGAAACTCAACTCTCCGGGGGGGTGGGGGCCAAAGCCGCCCAGCGGGCGGAGGCCGATGGCGCCGGAGCGTGCGGGTCCCGAGCGGCCGGAGCGGCGGGTGGAGACGCTGACCCTGAGCGAAGCGAAGGGGACAGCGAGGCTCCGCCCGCCGCTCCGGCCAGCTCGGTCGCACGCGCAGGCGGGTCGGAGGGCGGCGCTCGATGCGCCGCCCGAGCGACACGGCCGTAGCCCGCGGGCAAAACAAGAAGGCCTCACGCAGTGAAAGGAAGAGAGTTGTGCGGGGGCGCCCGGGCCCGCATCCGGCCACCCGCGGGACCGGCAAACAGAGATGGCTCCACGCGGTGGGAAGAGAACGAGAGCCAGCAGCTCGCAGAACAAGAGAAGGCAGGCGGGTGCGGGCGAGCCTCCCGCCCACTGGACTTGCTATCCTGATCGCGGAGAACGGAACAATGGCACGAACGCGTGGAGACCGGAGGGCGGGGAGACTGGCGAGCCCCGCGGTTCGCGGCGGCGCTCGTGGCCGCGCTGCTCCTTGGCCCTACGGCGGGGGCGGCATCGCGGTACGAGATCGCCCGCTACGAGGCGATCAACCGGGGCCTCGGCGCGCCGCCGGCGGACGTGCTCCGCAGTTCGCCGGCCGCCGCCTGGCGTTCGTTCCTGAGCCTGGGCGGGGCTGGGAGGTTCGACCTTGCCGCGCACCTGCTCGACCTCAGCGAGACGCCGCCGGCGCAGCAGCCGAAGGTCGGCGCCGAGAGGGCGGAGCAGCTCTACCGGTTGCTGGTGCTGCTCAAGGCGCGCGAGGACGCGGTCACGACCGAGAACGAGGCCGGCCCCACCATCGGCGGGCAGGCGACCAACGCCGTGATTGCGGTGCGCTTCGAGAGGAGCGGCATCAGCGGCGAGGTCCGGCTGCGACACACGGTCGGCGCCGCGCCGTACGAGCTGGCGTGGCTGTTCTCGCGCGAGACCGTGGCGAGCGTGCCGTTCTGGTTTCGCGTGCTCGTCAAGGGGGAGCCGGCGCGGGGCGCCGAACCGCTCGACATCGGCCTGGGGCCGATCCCGGACGGCGTCCAGCGCGGGACGCCGCGGGAGGCGGTTGCCGGCTTGCTCGCCGCCTGCCAGGCGGGGCGTTTCGACCTTGCCTCGTTCTACCTCGACCTCGGCGAGATCCCTCCCGAGCGACAGCGGGCCGAAGGCGAACGGCTCGCCCGCCGGCTGATGCTGACCTTGCAGCGCACCGGCTGGGTCGACCTGGACAAGCTCTCCAACGATCCGCTCGGCGCCCCGGAGAGCGGCGTGCCCGAGAACGAGCAGCTCCTTGGGGTCGTCAAGGTCGGCCACCAGCCCGTGGAGCTGTTGCTGGCCCACCGCTTCGATGCGGAGCTCGGTCAGGTGTGGACCGTCTCGCAGGATACGGTGGCGCAGATCGACCGGTTGTATGAGGCCCACGGTTATGGCTGGCTCGGCGATCACGCTCCGGTCGCCTTGTTCTCGGTCAGCCTCGCCGAGCTGCAGCTCTGGCAGTGGCTCGGCATCTTGGTCGGCCTGCTCGTGTCATGGTTCGTGAGCCGGTACCTGGGGCGCTGGGCCGTCCGCCTGCTGGGGCATCTCGCTCGACGCACCGTCATGCAGTGGGACGACGCGGTCGCGCTGGCGCTGGACGGGCCGGCCGGGTTCCTGTTCTGGGCCGGGACCCTGGTGCTCGTCGCGCGCTGGCTCGGGTTGACGCCGGCGGCGTGGGTCGTCGCGCGGTACCTCTGCAAGCTGCTTGCCCTCGCCGGCGTCGGGTGGTTCCTCGTGCGCCTCGTGGACCACGGCGCCCGTCGCGTACGTGAGACCGCAAGGGATCGGAGCCTGGTCGGCTTCCTTCCCGTGGCGGTCCGCATCACCAAGGCGTTCGTGGTGGTGTTGCTGGGGCTCGCGGCGCTCGACGTGATCGGGGTCAACGTCGTGGCCGGGCTCGGCGCACTGGGGATCGGCGGCGTCGCGCTCGCGTTCGCGGCGCAGAAGACGCTCGAGAACCTCTTCGGCACCGCCGCGATCGCCGGCGACCGGCCGTTCGAGGTCGGAGACTTCATCGCGATCGGGCAGGACACCGGCACCGTGGAGGAGATCGGGTTCCGCTCCACGCGGCTGCGGACCGTCGCGCGGACCCGGGTCACGGTCCCGAACGGCGTGATCGCCGCCGGGCGGATCGAGAACTACACCGCGCGCGACCGCATCCTCTACAACCCCGTGCTCAAGCTGGTCTACTCGGCCAGCGAGGCGCAGCTCAACGCGGTGATCGGCGGCGCCAAGCGGCTCCTGGAGTCGCACCCGAAGGTGTTCCAGGGTGAGCACCGCGTCCGGTTCGCCGCGTTCGGCAACAGCGCGCTCCACGTCGAGGTCTGGTGCTGGATCGCGACCAGGGACTTCCTCGAGTACACCGCCGTCGTCGAGGAGTTGAACTTTGCGCTCGCCGCGATCGTGCAGCGTTCGGGAACAGCGTTCGCGCTCCAGAGCCCCACCGTATACATGGCCGCAGCCGGACCGGCCGATCCGGGAGCGGCAGGCGGGAGCGGCCGCAATGGGGCGGCCGTGGGCGCGGACCGGCCCGACGGTTCGGGATGACGTTCCTCGCCGCCGGCGTGGGCCCGCCGGTCAGCTCCCGATGCGGTGCACCCGCATCAGGTTGGTGAGCGGCCGGGCGACCACCGGGGCCCCGTGGGTGACGACGAGAAGGCTGCCGGCCGCGGCCAGGCCCTCGCGCAGCGCCTCGCGCTCGGCCAGGCGCACGACCTCTTCGTGGTCCTCGGGTTGTTCGGCGACGACTCGGGAGGCCACGCCCCAGACGAGGGAAAGGGCGCGCGCCACCTCGGGGCGAGGCGTGAGCGCGAGGACCGGCCTGACCGGCCGGTGGCGGGCGAGAAGGCGTGCGGTACGACCGCTTTGAGTGAAGCAGACGATCGCCGCGGCGCCGAGGTGCTCGACCGCGGCCGCGGCCGCCTCGGCGACGGCATCCGCAACCGGATCGGCCACATCGAACGCCGGGGGAGAAACCGCCCAGCTCGTGCGGAACTCGGGGTGGCGTTCGGCCTCGCAGACGATGCGGGCGCACGCCGCCACCGCCGGCGCCGGGTGGTCGCCGATGGCGGTCTCGGCGCTGAGCATCACGGCGTCGGAGCCGTCGAACACCGCGTTGGCGACGTCGCTGGCCTCGGCGCGCGTCGGCCTCGGCTCGTGGATCATGCTCTCGAGCATCTCGGTGGCGGTGATCGTCGGGACGCCGGCGGCGCGCGCGGCCCGGAGGATGCGCTTTTGCAGCACGGGCACCATCTCCGGCGAGGTCTCGGCGCCGAGGTCGCCGCGCGCGACCATGACCACGTCGGCGGCGCCGAGGATCGCGGCGAGCGCATCCGGGGCCACGGCCTGCGCCTTCTCGAGCTTCGCGATCACGGGCACGGCGCGGCCGCGCGCGGCGATCTGACGCCGCAACCCGGCGACGTCCTCGGCGCGGCGGACGAACGACAGCGAACACGCGTCGATGCCGGCGTCGAGCGCGGCCGCGATGCAGCGCAGGTCGTGCGCGGTGAGGGAGGGGAGCGACGTCTCGACGTCGGGGAGGTTGACGCCCATCCCGGGGCCGACGCTGCCGCCGCGGGCGACCTCGGCGCGGACCGTGGTCGCGAGCGCTGCGGTGACGAGCAGCGCGATCTTGCCGTCGTGCACGAGCACGCGCGAGCCTGGCGGGCACTCACGGACGGGGTCCATCCCTTCGACCTGGAGCGTGGCGCCGCTGCCGCCGGCGCCGACGGTGACGGCCGTCCCCTCGACGAGCGCGGCCGGCGTCGTTCCTTTCGCCACTCGGAGCTTGGGTCCGGCGAGGTCGCAGAAGACCGCGAGCGGATGGCCGATCGCCGCCTCGGCGGCGCGGACCAAAGCGACCAGCGGTGCGATCTGGTCGGAGGCAAGATGGGCCGCGTTGAGCCGGAAGACGTCGGCTCCCGCCCGCGCCAGGTCCCCGACGGTCTCGGGGGTGGCCGAGGCCGGCCCGAGCGTCGCCACGATCTTGACCCTGCGCGCGTCATCACCCGCGTGGTCCATGCCGGCTCGCCTCCTTGACGCCGCGTCCCGCGGCAAACTCGATGGTCTCAAGGTAGCACGCCGGCGCGACCTTGATTCTCTTCACTGCGTGAGGCCTGTTTTGTTTTGCCCAGCGAGCTGCGGCCGTGTCGCTCGGGCGGCGCATCGAGCGCCGCCCTCCGACCCGCCTGCGCGTGCGACCGAGCAGGCCAGAGCGGCGGGTGGAGCCTCGCCGTTCCCTTCGCTGCGCTCAGGGCCGGCGTTTCCACCCGCCGCCCTGGCCGCTCGGGACCCGCACGCTCCGGCGCCATCGGCCTTCGCCCGCTGGGCGGTTCTGGCCACCCTCCCCCGCGCCCGGTGGAGGCACTGCCGGTTACCTTCGGCTTGGTCAGGACTCTCGGCCTTGAGCAGGACCTCCGACATGGGGGTGGGGGCGTCGTCAATCCGCCGGTGCCGCGGGTGGCCATCGGCCACCCGCGGGACCGGCAAGCAAGACAGCCTCACGCAGTGAAAAGGAAACCCATTCCGCGGGGGCGAGCAAAGCCCGAACGCCGCTTCACCCGAGGGGCAAGCAAGAGCCTCCACGCAGTGGATGACAGAGTGCCGGCCTGCGCTCATCGGTTGATGTCAACGTGGTGTCAGACCTCCAGGCGGTCGCCTTGCCTGGCGACGAGGGCGTAGAGGACGGGCATGAGGAAGACGCTGACGAGGAGACGGGAGAACAGGCCGGAGACGATGACCAGCGCGAACGGACGTTGCGAGTCGGTGCCGACGCCGGTCGCCATCGCCGCGGGGAGGAGGCCCAGCGCCGCGACCAGGGCGGTCATCATGATCGGCCGCAGCCGCAGCAGCGCCGCCTCCCTGGCCGCTCCTGCGATCCCCATGCCGGCGAGGCGCAGCTCGTTGGCGTACGAGATGTAGACCACCGCGGTCTGCACCGAAACCCCGAACAGGGCGATGAACCCGATCCCGCTCGATACCGAGAACGGCGTCCCGGTCAGCCACAGCGCGACCAGGCCGCCGATCGGCGCGGAGAGCAGCACGCCGAGCACGGTGATGACCGGGAACTTGAAGTTGCTGTACAGGGCGAAGAGGAGCAGGAAGATGACGAATAGGGTCAGCGGCAGGACGATGGCCAGCTGCCGGCGGGCCGCCGTGTACTCTCTGTATTCGCCGCCCCATGCGATCCGGTACCCCTCGGGCAGGGTGACCCTCGCCGCCACCTGGCGCTCGGCGTCCTCTACCGCGCCGGCCAGGTCGCGCCCCTCGACCGAGTACTGCACGCCGATGTAGCGCGAGTTGTTCTCGCGGTAGATGAACGACGCGCCGCTCACCACCTTGATGTCGGCAAGCTCCTTCAGCGGGACTTGCTGGCCGCCCGGCGTGGCGACCAGGATGTTCCCGATCTCCTCCGGCGTGCGGCGGAACTGCGGCTCCAGGCGGACGACGAGGTCGAAGAGCTTCTCGCCCTGCACCACCTGGGTCGCGGCGGTGCCGCCGACCGCCGCCTCGATGAGGCCGTTGATGTCGGCGACGTTGAGGCCGTAGCGCGCGAGCCTGGCGCGGTTGGCCGTGACCGTGAGGCTGGGCTGGCCGAGCTCCTGAACCAGCGTGATGTGGGCCATGCCGCGGACGCCCTCGAGCACGCGCTTGATTTCCTTGCCCTTCTCCTCGAGGACCGCGAGGTCGGGACCGAAGACCTTGACCGCCAGCGCGCTCTTGAGGCCGGTTTCCGCCTCGTCCACGGCGTCCTCGGCCGGCTGGGTGTGGTTGAAGACGATTCCAGGAAACGCCTTCAACTTGTCCATGATGGCGCGGGTCAGCTCGTCCTTGGTTTTGTACGGTCCCTTCCACTCGCGGTACGGTTTGAGGCCGACGTAGAACTCGACGTTGAAGAACCCGGTGGGGTCGGTGCCGTCGTCGGGGCGGCCGTGCTCGGAGGCGACCACCGTGACCTGCGGGAACGACCGCAGGATCGCCCGCACCTGCGGCGCGATCTTTCGCGACTCCTCGAACGAGATCGTGTACGGCATCGTGCCCCTGATCCACAGCGCGCCCTCGTCCAGGTGCGGCATGAACTCGGCGCCGATCCCGGGGATGAGCAGCAGCGAGCCGCCGAGCAGCACGACCGAGGCCAGCACGGTGGTCCAGGGGCGCGCGAGGCAGACGTCCAGGCCCTTCGCGTAGGCGGCCTTCACCGCCTCGAACGCCGCGTTGCGCCTCTCCCGCACCCCCTTGCGCAGCGCCCACGAGCACAGCACCGGCAGCAGCGAGAGCGTGACGATGAGGGAACCGATCAGGGCGAAGATCATGGTGTCGGCCATCGGCTTGAAGAGCTCGCCGGACGGCCCCGAGAGGACGTAGATGGGCAGGAAGCCGGCGACGATCACCGCGACCGCGAAGAAGATCGGCCGGTCGACCTCGGCCGCCGCGGCCACGATCACCTCCCGCACCTTGAACTCCTGGCCGGCGCGGGCGGCGAGCTGGCGGAAGATGTTCTCCACCATGACGACGGCGCCGTCGACGAGGATGCCGAAGTCGATGGCGCCGATCGACAGCAGGTTCGCCGGGATGTGCCTGAGGTCGAGGCAGACGAAGGCGAAGAACAGCGAGAGCGGGATCGTCACCGCCACGACGAGGCCGGAGCGGACGTTGTAGAGGAAGAAGATGAGCACGACGACGACCAGCACCATGCCGCGCAGCAGGTTGTCCTCCACCGTGCGGGTGGTCAGCGCGATGAGGTCCCTGCGGTCGTAGAAGGGGTGGATCTTGACGTCCCTGGGAAGGATCGACCGGTTGAGTTCGTCGGTCTTCTGCTCGACGCGCTTGAGCACGACCTGGGCCTGCTCTCCCTTGCGCATCAGGATCACGCCCTCGACCGCGTCGTCGCGGCCGTCGAAGCCGAACTGCCCGAGGCGGGGGGCGTGGCCGATCACGACGCGGCCGACGTCCTTCACCAACACGGGCGTGCCGTTGTGGACCGCGACCACGACATCGCCGATCTCCTCCGGCGTGTGCACGCGGCCCAGGCCGCGCACGTAGTAGAACTGGCCGCCCTGGGAGTAGAAGCCGCCGCCGGCGTTGCCGTTGTTCGCGGCCAGCGCCGCCCCCACCGCCGGCACGGAGAGGCCGGCGCCGGCGAGCTTGGTTGGGTCGAGAAGCGACCTGGTACTGCATCGTCTCGCCGCCGAAGCCGGAGTCGTCGGCGACGCCCGGAACGCGCTTGAACTGCCGTTCGACGATCCAGTCCTCGATCGTCTTCAGCTCCATCGGGGTGCGGTCCGGACTGTCGATGACGTAGCGGTAGATCAGGCCCGAGGGGGAGAAGAGCGGCGCGAGCGAGGGCGTCACGCCGCCGGGCAGCGACACACCCGCGATGCGTTCGAACGCGAGCTGGCGCGCGAGGTAGTTGTCGCTGCCGTAGTCGAACGTCATGCGCACGTCGGACAGGCCGTACAGCGAGATGGAGCGCAGCGTCGCCATGTGCGGAATGCCGTTCATCTCCACCTCGAGCGGCACGGTGATGAGGCGCTCCACCTCCTCGGCCGCGTGGCCGGGCCACTGGGAGATGAACTCCACCATCGGCGGGGAGAGGTCGGGGTACGCGTCCACCGGCAGGCGCGAGAACGACCAGATGCCGGCGCCGGCGAGGAGCGCCGCGAGGAGCACGGTGAGGAAACGCTGCCGCAGCGCCGCCGCCACGACGCGGTGGACGAAGGAGCCCGCAGGGGGACGGCCCTCGGGCCGGACCGGGAGGTTCTCGCTCATTGGCTCTGCGCGAACTGCATGAACAGTCCGCCCTCCACGACGACGCGATCGCCGGCGGAAACGCCGGACGCGATCTCCTGGCGGTCGCCGGCGCGGTACCCGATGGTGACCCGGCGCCGGCCGAAGCTGCCGTCCGGGTTCTCCACGAAGACGAACGGCAGATCGACGTCGTCGCGCAGCACCGCCGAGACCGGGAGCATGATGCCGGTGCTCTCCTGCCGCGAGTGGATCGCGACCCGGACGTACATGTCCTTCTTGAGCGTTTGCTCCGGGTTCGGCGTCACGATGCGGACGGCGATCGCACGCGTGTTCGGGTCGACGAGCGCCGAGATGTTCCCCACCGTGCCCGGGAGCGTCTCCGGCGACGTGGGGCTCGTGACGTCGGCGGGGTCGCCGACGGCGACGAAGGGCAGGTCGCTCTCGAAGATGTTGGCCATCACCCACACGGTGGACATGTCCGCGACCGTGAAGCACGGCGTCGCTCCCCCCTGGAGGAGCTGGCCCGGCGTGATCAGGCGCTCCACGACCGCTCCCGCCAGCGGCGAGCGGATCACCCCCTGAGGCGCGGCCGTCGCGCGGCCGGCCTGCAGTTCCCCGATCTCCTTGTCGCCGACGCCGAGGGAGCGCAGCTGCTGCAGCGCGGCGTCGCGGTCCGCCTCGGCGGATACCGCGTCGGTCTCGGCCTGCTCCATCTCGCGCCGCGCGATCGCGTCGTTGGCGAAGAGCTGCTGCGTCGAGGTCGGCGATGCGGCGGGTGTTGCCCGCCGTCGCCGCGGCCTTGCGGTAGGCGCTCACCGCGGCGGCGAAGTCGGGCGAGACGGTGGTGGCCAGGGGTTGCCCGCGCCTGACGAGCGCGCCGAGCGGAACGAGGATGCGCGACACCGGACCGGAGAACGGCGCAAGCACCTGCGTCGCGCGGTCGCTGTCGAACTCGACCGTCCCGGTGGCCTCGACGGTCCGGCGGAACGGCGCGAGGCTCGCCTCCTCGACGTGGATCTTCTCGCGCTGTCCGGCCGGGAGCGTGAACGCCGACGGCCGCGGCGCGGGGTCCGGCGGTGCCGTCCGGCCGTGTGGGCATGCGGTCAGCAGGCAAGCTGCGGCGGCGGCGCCGAGCGCGGCGAGGGGGGTGCGAAGGCTACTGGTCATGGGAGTCTCCTGACGGCGCGGGCAGCGGCGCCCCGGCGGCGCGCTCGAGGTCGGCGAGCGCGTCGTTGGCGGCGCCGAGGGCGTCGGTGTACTGGCTCTTGGCTTCGACCATCGTGCGTTTGGCGTCCAACAGGTCGAGGGCGGAAGAGCCGCCGAGGCCGTAGCTCACCGAGGCGATCCGGTACGCCTCGGCGGCTTCCGGGAGCAGCTCGTCGCGCAGGAAGACGGCCTGGCGCAAAGCGGTGGTGGCCGCGGCGTAGGCGGTCCGGACGTCGAGGCTGACCTCGGCGGTCAGATCGTCCGCGGTGGCCGCCAGCTCGGCCTCGCGGTGGCGGGCCTCGGCGATGAACCCCTTCTCGTGCTGCCAGAAGAACAGCGGGATGTTGACCGACGCCGCGGTCGTGAAGGCGGGCGGGCTGCCGGCGGTGAAGTTGCGCGAGAGGGTCACGCTGAGGTCGGGGAGCCAGTACCGGCGCGCGAGCGTCGTGGCGTCGTGGGCGCCCGCGCGGCCGGCGGCGAGGCTTCGGATCTCGGGGCGCGAGGCGAGCGCGAGAACGCTCGATGGCGTCCAGGTCGGGCACGCGCCTCGGCACGGTGAGCTCGTCGGTGGCCTCGAGCGCCGCGCCCAGCGGACGGGCGAGCAGCCGGTTCAGCCCGGCGCGCGCCGTGGCGACGGCTCGATCGTTCGCGATGAGGTCGTTTTCGGACTGGGCCAGATCGACCTTGGCTTTGAGCACGTCGAGCTTCGCGACGGTCCCGGCCCGATAGCGGGCCTCGGTCTTGGCGAGGAAGTCCTGCGCCAGCTCCTTCGCCTCGCGAAAGTCCTCGCGGTGGCGCGCCGCGACCAGGACGGCGTCGTACGCCTGCGCAGTCGCGAACGCGATCTGCTCGCGCAGCTGCGTGAGCGAGAACTCCGCCGAGCGCAGCGCCGCGCTCGCCACCTTGCCGGAGAGGCGCAGCTTGTCGGGGAAGGGGAGGGTCAGCGCCAACCCGATGTCCTTGGTGGTCGCGGTGCGCGGCTGGAGGAAGCCTTGCTCCTGCTCGAGCGTCGTGGCGATCGCCGCATCGGGAAGCGCGGTCGCCTCGGCAACGCGGGCGCGGGCCTGCGCCACCTGCTCCACGGCGGCGGCCACCGCCGGGTTGGCGGAGGTCGCGAGCTCCACGGCCTGCGCCCGCGACACGCGCAGCGTTTCTGCAGGCAAAAGGCCGGCCGGCGCGGACGTCGCCGCCCACGCGGCGCAGGCAACGGTCATGGCGAGAACCGGAACAACACGGGTTCGAATCACGACGCCTCCTTCTCTCATCTCGAGGGCAAACCTCAACACCGTCACCGGGAGCGGTGTCTCAGATGTCGAGAGGGGCGCAGGGTGGGGCGCGCGCCGCGCAGCCGGGCGCGACCCACGACGCGGACATCTGGGTCGCGGGCGCGGTCACGCGGACGGCGGGGCATGAAGCCACCTCGAGGGAAACGTGCGCGAGCGTGCCGGCCGCGGCCGGGCCGGCCGCGCACGCCGGGCACTGGGGCGCCGGCAAGGTCCGGGCGGGGTGCAGGTGAGGCGCGTCGCTGCCGGCCGTGCAACGATGGGCGAGGTACGACACGAGGCTGGCGCGATGCGCGCCGTGGTTGTGCGTGGGCGGTGGCGCCAGCAGCGCCACGACCAGCATCGCCACCGGCGCGCTCAACGTCCGCCCGAAGAAGCTGCGACCAAGTCCCATCCGCGCGCACGTTAGTTCAGTTCGGTCGCAGCGTCAAGGAAGGGCTCGCGCCTGCGATGAAGATGACGCCTTGGAGCGGCCGATGCTCGCGCCGGCAGGTTGCGCGCCACGTACGGAGGAGACTGGACTCCCGCTTTCGCGGAAATTCTCATCTGCCGTGGGCACACGCCGGGCCATGAAGGTGGAGGGTTCGAAGGGTGTCGCGTCGTTGGGAGGTCCAGGCGGGCGGCCGCAAGGGCCGCCCCTACACAGGAAGTGAGCTGGCATTGCTGTGTAGGGGCGGGGCTCGTCCCCGCCCGCTATTGTGGGGACCTGCACGTGCGCGAGTCGGAGCGCGTCATCCGGGGGACGTTCTGGACGATGACGTTTCAGCTTTTGCGGGGAGGACGTCTCCGGTTTCGCGGGAGCGACGCGGTGCGAGTGGTGTCGCCGGAGACGGCGAAGGCGGCCTGTGGCCGCCTGTGATGCCGAAACTGAAGAGTGATCCGCGGAAACTTCCGGTGTCTCTCGGGGGAGCACCCCGCCACCGGAGGAGTCCGTTCCGCGCGAGACACCGCGTGCGCCGGCGAGAAGACGAAGCGCGCGGCGCTCGCGGGCCCGCGAGCAGAACGCTTACTTCGCTGCCTTCTTCGGAGCGGCCTTCTTGACGGTCTTCTTGACGGCCTTCTTCGGAGCGGCCTTCTTGACGACCTTCTTGACGGCCTTCTTCGGAGCGGCCTTCTTGACGACCTTCTTGACGACCTTCTTGACGGCCTTCTTCACAGCCTTCTTAGCAGTCGCCTTCTTCGGTGCAGCTTTCTTCGTTGCCATTGTGCTCCTCCTTATTTCGATTATACACACGGAGCGCGTTTGTCAAGCCCACGGCACGATGCCGCGAGTCCGACCACGTCGTCCCCCGAGTGTTTCGCGCGCAGACGCTCGTCGAGAGCGGTGACGGTCCGAGAGTGGCGTGCCTTCCCGAATGAGAGTTCCTCCGACCTCGAACGGCGCAGGGGCAAGAGTCGAACGAATTGCACGCGCGTGGTCGAGCGGTGGGTCCTGCTCGTCGGTGAAGGGGATGAGTGCGGCGAGCATCGCCGCGCGGCGAGCCGCGAGGTAACGCTCATTCTGTGAGAGTGGGGAGGAGACTGGTGTCGAGGTGAAGGGGGCGCCGCTGGCTGGAGTCCTTGCCGCAACCGTCTTCGTGCTCGGCGCCGCGTCTGCAAACCCGTTCCTCCGTGCCGCGTGTCCTGGTGATAATGTCGGCGACGGCAGCGCCTCTGTCAAGTAGGCTCCTCGAGAACCTTCGCGGGTCGGCGCGCGTACAGTGGGTCGGGAGGTGCACGATGGCAGCGGCAGCCCAGAAGTGCCAGCGGTGCTTGAGGGACGTGCCGGGGGACGCGCGCTTCTGTCCGGTCTGCGGCGCACGAGTCGCGGGCGAGCCTCGGCCGCTGCGCCGGCGCCGAGACAACGAGAAGCTCGCGGGTGTGTGCGCCGGTCTCGCGGAGTACTTCGACCTCGACGTCACCCTTGTCCGAGTCGTGTTCGCGGTGGCGGCGTTCGTCACCGGAATCATCCCGGGCGTGATCCTCTACGTGGTCCTCGCCCTGCTGATCCCCACGAGTTGAGCGCGATCGCCGCGATTGACCGGATGCCAGCGTCCGCTCACCCGGGCCAGGACGGCGACTTGGCGATGACCTGATCCGGCTCTTGCGCAAGGGGCTAATGTGGGGACATGAGCACCGACCCTATCCTCGCGCCGCACCGATCCATCCGACTGTTCCGCGCCGACCCGCTGCCCGAGGGCACGATCGGAAGACTCGTGGCCGAGGCGCAGCGGGCGCCTACCGACGCCACCGGGCAGATGTACTCGTTCGTGCGAGTCCTCGACCGCGCTCGGCGGCGGCGCATCGCCGAGTTCTCCGGCGACCAGCAGCACGTGCTCGACGCGGCGGAGTTCCTCGTCGCATGCGCGGACCTGCACCGGCTCGTGCGGGTGCTCGAGCTGCACGGCCGCGTGCCGGGAGAGTACCCGGCGACCGGGCTGCACTTCGCGGCCATCGACGCCACGCTCGCGACGCAGCGGCTCATCGACGCCGCGGAGGCGATCGGACTGGGTACCGTGTGCATCGGCGGCATCCTCAATGGCGTCGAGGAACTCATCGAACTCCTGGCGCTTCCCCGCGGCGTGCTGCCGCTGTTCGGCCTGTGCGTCGGGTGGCCGGGGGAAGCGCCGGTCGCGCGGCCGCGTGTGGCGCTGACTTCCGTGTTGCACGCGGACACGTACCACGAGCTGACGCCGGAAGCGGCTGCGGCCGACGTCACGGCGATGGCACCGATCACCCGGAGCAGCGATTGGCCATCGGTGCTGGAGCGCTACTTCGCCGCCGGCGGGACGATGGAGGAACGCGAGCCGGCGCTGCGTCGCGCCCTCGAACGCCAGGGTTTCGCCTGGCGGTGAGGCAGGGGACAGGAGAGGCGTGGTCCGTGGTCAGTGGTCCGTGGTCGGAAAAGACGGCTGCGAAGTGCGGAAGCGGCCGCGCAGGAGTTCCAGGTGGGGAACGCCGCCTCTCTTTGCGGGCCCCCAGCCACGCCTTTCGTCTCTTCTGTGCCTCGTCCCTCTCGGACCCCGGACCCCGGACCACTGACCACATCGTTCCAGCCCCGCTATACTGCCCGCGTGACGCCTCCCCTGATCCTCGTGAGCAACGACGACGGCTACCACTCCGAGGGGATCAAAGTGCTCGCCGATGCCCTGAAGAGCCTGGGCGAGGTGTGGGTGGTCGCACCGGACCGCGAGAATTCGGCGGTGTCGCACGCCCTCACGCTGTCGCGTCCGCTCCGCCTCACGCAGCTCGCCGAGCGGGGGTTCGCCGTGGACGGCACGCCGACCGATTGCGTGACGCTCGGCGTGGGCCAGGTGCTCAAGGGGAGGACGCCGGACCTCGTGGTCTCCGGCATCAACTTCGGCGCCAACATGGGCGACGACGTCCACTACTCGGGCACGGTCTCGGCCGCCTTCGAGGCGGTCATTCTCGGGGTCCCGGCCATCGCGGTATCGCAGGTGATCTGGAGCGAGTTCTCGTACGCGTTCGCCGGGCGTTTCGCGCGCCTGATCGCGACGCGCGTGCTCGGGCGCGGCCTCCCTCCCGGGGTGCTGCTCAACGTCAACGTCCCGCCGAACCGCCCGAAGGGCGTGCGCTTCACCCGTCTCGGGAAGCGCACGTACGGCGAGGGCGTGGTCGAGGACACCGACCCGCGCGGGAGGAAGTGCTACTGGATCGGCGGCGGGGACCCGGTGTGGGAGGACATCCCGGGCACCGATTTCGCGGCCGTCGGCGCGGGCTTCACCTCGATCACGCCGCTGCACCTCGACATGACGGACCGGGAACAGCTCTTGCTGCTCGAGAGCGAAGTCGCCGCATGGGACCTCGAGGGCTCCCTCGAGTGAGCGTCGCGATTCCCGTGCGCCGCAGGGTGCTGATCGACTACCTGCGCGAGAGCGGCATCGCGGACGAACGCGTCCTGGCCGCGATGGCGGCCGTGCCGCGGGAACACTTCGTGCCGGCGGCGCTCCGCCATCAAGCCTACGAGGATTACCCGCTCGAGATCGGCGAGGGGCAGACGATCTCGCAGCCCTCGGTGGTGGCGCGAATCACGGAGCTTGCCGAGGTGACGCCGCGCGACCGCGTGCTCGAGATCGGGGCCGGCTCGGGCTACCAGGCGGCGGTGCTCGCGCAGCTCGCGCGCTTCGTGTTCACCGTCGAGCGCCTGCCGCGGCTCGCCGAGGCGGCGCGCGGCCGCCTCGCGGAGCTCGGGTATCGGAACGTGTCGGTGCAGGTCATGGACGGCACCCTGGGGTGGCGCGCCCAGGCGCCGTTCGAGGTGATCGTCGTGAGCGCCGCCGCCCCGGCGATCCCGAAGGCGCTCGTCGAGCAGCTCACCGATGGCGGCCGTCTGGTCATCCCGATCGGCGAGCTGCGGCGGCAGGAACTGGTGCGGGTCATCCGTCGCGGCGACCGCTTCGAGGACTCGCGGCACGGCCCCGCGACGTTCGTCCCGCTCGTCGGGCGCGACGGGTTCTAGAGACAGATGACCGCGAAGAGCTTTATCGTCGGGGGTCGGGTCCAGGGCGTCGGCTTCCGCTACTTCGTGATGCGCGAGGCGCAGGCGCTCGGGCTCGCGGGTTGGGTGCGCAACCTCCCGGATGGCCGCGTCGAGGTGCTCGCCGCGGGCGAGCCGGGCTTGATCGATGCGCTCGAGGGCCGGCTGTGGCACGGCCCGCCGCACGCGCGCGTCAGCGAGGTCGACGGCAGGGACGCCGAGCCTCCCGCCACGCCGGAGTTCCGGGTGCTGCCGACGCCGTGGTGACGAGGTCGGTTGCGCCGCCGGGGTTGTGATTTCGACGCTGCCCGATTAGCATCCGATCGGCGCGGGGCTGTAGCTCAGCTGGATAGAGCAGCGGTTTCCTAAACCGCGTGTCGGAGGTTCAAGTCCTCTCAGCCCCGCCACCAACACCAGGACATAAGGCACTACACGAGACGAACGGTGGAACAGTTTCAACGTCGCCGAGCTGACACCAGCTTTGACACCAGTTTTTCCCGCCGGTGCCCGGGGGCTTGTTGGCGCCGAGCAAGTCCTGCAGGCGCCCCGCCGCCGAGCCGGTCAACTCCTCGAGGACGTGGCCGTAGACGTCGGTGGTCGTGTGGTCCGCGACGTGGCCGAGCATGCGCGCACACGATGGAGATGGGCTCGCCGTCCTTGAAGAGCATCATCGCGGTGGAGTGCCGGAGGTCGTGGAACCGCACCAACGGGTGCAGCGTCACCCGCTTGACCTTGACGTTCTTGCCGCGGCGGAGCTGGGTCTCTGTGGTGGTGATCTTCTTGGCGAGGCCGATCTTCGCGAGGATGGGCCAGAAGCTACGACGGCGGAGGTTGGGGGCTTCGACGGGCGTGCCGATCTCCGACGCGAAGACGAGGCTCGAGTTGGCCCACGAACTGCCCGAGCTTGAGGCGCTCGGTGAAGCTGACGTACGCCGTGGTGGCCGAGTACCTCGAGCTGCGGCCGGCGCGAGCCGGATCGTCCGGGCGGAGCGTTCCGTCTTGGTCTCCTCGACAACGGACCCCTCGCCGGTGTGGCGCTGCAGCGTGCCGGTGATCTCGATGGTGCCCGAGTCTAGGTCAATGTGATCCCACGATAGCGCGAGCAACTCGCCGAGGCCGGGCGCCGGTGTAGATCGCGAGGTAGTACAGCGCCTCGAACCGGTCGCCAGCGGCGGCGGTGAGGAGCGCCTTGCACTCCTCGGGCGTTGAGTGCGCGCGGCTTGTACTTCGCCGACCGCGGGGAGGATCGGCGAGGCGGGCCGACATTCTGCGCGACCTTGTGGCGCTTGAGCGCCTTCGCGAGTGCGGTCCCGATGACGACGTGGAGGTGATGCACGGTCCGGGGTGAGAGGCCCGCCGCGACCTTCTCATGGTAGAGGCGCTCGAGGCGCTCCGGGCTCAGACGGGTCAAGCGCAGATCTTCCCGATGCGGGGGATCGCGTGGGTGGTGAGGAGCTGGCTGTACCGCTGCCAGGTGCGAGGCTTCACCGTGCCCTTCACGCTCTCGAGCCAGCCGGTGAACCACGCCTCGACGGTGAGCTTCCCGGTCGGGACGGTGACGCCGGAGTTGACCTCGACGAGCAGCGTTCGCCACGTCGGCGGCGACCGCCTCGCGGGTCGGGGCGTAGACCGTCTTGCGCCGGCCGTCGCCGAGGCTCACGCGGCCCTGCCAGCGGCCGTCGGTGCGTTGGGTGATGCTACCTTCACGGTTTCCGCGGCGACGTGCCTTGGGCTTTGCCTTTGACATGGCGATCCTCCTCGCGCTGACGCTTTCGGTACTCCTGCGCCGCAATCTTGACGGGCACTCCGGCGGCACGGCACGACGGGCAGAAGTGCCGCCGTCCCGCCTGCGGCCACCGCGGCCGGCCGTGCTTGTCGGCGGGGGCGTACCAGGCGGAGCAGGCCGAACACTTCACGATGCCGCGCGCCCCGCTGGCCGCTTCGATGAGCTGTACGACGAGCGCGGAGAACAGCGAGACCGATCCGAGCGTCAATCGGGGCGTGGCACTCTCGGGCGGCAAATACGGACCCCACGTTACGTCAAGCCGGACCTGTGACGACCTATGCGAAGTGGGTGAGAACGAGGCCGAAGTCGTGACGTTGGGCGGGCACATTTTCGGGACTCTGAGCTCCCTCATACCCGGAACCGTTGAGCCCACGAAGGTCGCGCGTCCAAATGGACGGCCCGGACAGGCATTCCTCGAAATAGGCGAGGGCGTCCCATGCTGCCGGCGGGCCCGGCCGTTGGCGGTGCAGGTTCTCCGCGACGTCGAGGACGGCGACGAACACGTCGATGATGGAGCGCCAGTCGGCGAGGCGCTCCGCAAGGATCGGTGTGCCGTCGGGCCGCTTGCGGCTGCAAGCGGGACAGGGGACAGGGACGGCCGGACGCTAGGTGGGTGTGTGGCATCCCGTGGCGGCGGCACAGGCCGAGAATCCCGAACGCGCCCGCGAACGCGCCGAACTCGCTGTCATCGCCGAGACTGAGGGCCAGGAAGCGGTCGAGCAGAGTCGGATGGCGTGCTGATCAGCCGGGCATGTCCGAGACGAGCTATACAGGCGTTCCGTTCCTGACCTCAATGAATGCGGGGGAGAGAAGGCTACCGCGCTCGATTGGCCTGTCCGATCCCTGGAATTCGCCTGTCATATTGAAAGCATATTGTACCTCTTGGCATACGTCAAGCCCGGCCGTACGCTCGCAATCGTGAGGTGACCGACGATGCGAAACGACAAGAACAGCGAGTACCAACAGTCAAGATCGAGCGGATCGCCTACCGCCCGCGCGACATCGTTGCGGCGACCGGGATTGTCCGCACGCCGAGTCTACGAGGCGATCAGGAGCGGCGAACTGCCGGCCGTGAAGACAAGGGGCCGCGCGCGCTGGTCGTGTCGAGCCGAGAACCTGCGCGCCTGGCTGGCGTCTCTGCCGGCGGCGGCAGGCGGTGAAGGATATGAGCCCTAGACGAACGAACCCGGGGAGCGAAACCCGGGGCGCGGAACAGGACCATCGACGCCTCAACGATACGCTACCGGCAAGCCGCTGGCAAGCGACGCGACGCCTGCTTGACGAGGCGTCTCGGCGTTGCGCTCCTGCTCGTGCTCGGCGTGATCGCCGTGGCGGCGCTCCTGATCCTTGGTGCTGCGATGAGCGCCGCCGCCGTGCACGTCTACGCCGAGGCCGGGCTGGCCGTCTTCCCCTGCAACCGCGACAAGGACACCGCTCACGGAGCACGGATTCCTCGACGCCACGACCGACCCGGACATGATCTCCGCATGGTGGCGGCGGTTCCCGTCGGCGCTCATCGGCGTGGCGATCCCCGGCGGCTACGTCGTGGTGGACGTGGACGGCCCGCAGGGCTGGGCCGCGCTCGAGGCCGAGGGGTACACCCTGCCCACGACCTTGACGGCGATCACGGGGCGCGGAGAGTGGCACCGTCACCTGTGGTATCGCCTGCCCGATGGCGTGACGGTCGGTTGCGTCAAGGGGCTGCTGCCTTGCGTTGACACCCGTGCGCTCGGCGGCTACGTCATCGTCCCGCCGTCGCGGTCAGTGTTCGGCCCGTACACCTGGGCCGACGGCTTCGACATGGAGAAGATCGCCGACGCGCCAGAGTGGCTGCTCGAGCGGTGTACGCCGGTACGCAAACCGGGCGAGGCGCGACCGGCGTCCGAGTGGGTGGCGATGCTCCGCGAGCCCGCGACCGAGGGCCACCGGCACGAGACGCTCTTGCGCGTGGCCGGGCTGCTGTTGCGTCGGCACGACGCGACGGTCGCCGTGGAACTCGCCCGCGCGTGGGCTCGAGGCGCGGTGCATGCCGCCGCTGCCCGAGCCGGAGGTCGAGCGGATCCTGCGCGACGCTGTGAGGCTCGAGGCGCGCCGCTTCGCGGGAGGTGGACGATGAGCGACGCGACCCGCAACGAGGTTGACGAGAGAGCCGCCGAGCTCGCCGCCGAGCGAACAGCGCCAGCGATTCGAGGAGCCGTGAGCGAGGCGGCATTCACCGCTCGCGTGCGAGCGGAGGCGCACCGCCGGATCGCTGCCGAGGGCACGGTGCAGCAACCCGTTCGACGCGGCGCTGCTGGCTGACGAGGTGATTGAGCCGGTGCGCTGGCGCGTCGAGGGCTTGCTGCCGGCGCAAGGGCGCCTACTGGTAGCCGGCGCAACGCAAGTCCGGCAAGACGACACTCGCGCTCAACCTGGCCCGCGACCTAATGCTTGGACGGCGACATCTTGGTCGCTTCCACGTCGTCGGGATCGTGGGCCGCGTCGGCTTCCTCAACTTCGAGGTATCGCGCTCGCAGTTGTGCCTGTGGGCGCGGGAGGCGGCGTACCGCGGCGAGCGTTTCTTTGCCGTGCACCTTCGCGGTCGGCGCAACCCGTTCGCGACGCAGACGACACGGCGCGGCTCGCCGATCTACTGCGGGCTGCCGACGTCGAGGTGCTGATGGTGGACCCCTTCGGCCGGGCGTACACCGGAACATCACAGAACGACGCCGGCGAGGTGGGCGCGTTCCTGTGCGGGCTTGACCGCTTTGCCGAGGCGGCCGGCGTCTCGGAACTGGTATTGACGGCGCACGCGGGATGGGACGGCGAGCGGACGCGCGGAAGCTCGGCGCTTGAGGATTGGGCCGACGCGGTGGTCTACCTGACGCGCGACAAGGAGAACGAGAAGCTCCGCTTCTTCCGGGCGATCGGGTCGCGACGTTGAGGTAGACGAGGACCGGCTTAACTTCGACCCGGCGACTCGACGGCTCACGATGACCGGCGAGGGGAGCCGGGCGCGTCGAGTGGCGCGCACACGGAAGAACTCGTCGAGGCGATCGTCGAGGACGGCCAAGCGGAGTCCGGCGCCACGACCGGGCGGCTCGGGACGCTCTTGCGCGGAGGCGGGCTCGGGACGCAGCGGGGCGAGTGGGGCGGGCGGCTCGAGCGGCGGTCGACGCGGGGCTGATCGTGCGCGATGCCGGGGAAACGGGGCAGCTTCGGCTGCACTTCTACAAGGGCCAGGAACTGACCATTCCCGACCTGTCCCGACCATTCCCGCCGGGAAGCGGAGAGCTACCGCACCACTCCCGACCCCCCTTATGAGGGGAGGGAGTGGTGCGGTACTGCTCGAGCTCTAGTGAAAAGCTTGACCGACAACCAGCGCTTGACGCCTACTTGACGCCGCCTCGACCACTGCGGATGCTCGACTGCACTCCCGCCGCCTGGACGGAGCGCCGGCGCTGTGCCCGGACGGCGAGGCGCTCCGGGGCGAGATCGCCGCCGAACTCGCCCGGCGCGAGGAAGCCCGGCGCGGCGCCGGGGCGGTGGGGGGTGCGGCGTGAGCGCCGCCTGGCAAGACGAACTCCAGGCGCTGCTGCTCGAGCTGGGGCCGGAGGGTACACCGCCGAGGTGAAGCACGACCCCTGGTGCGCGTTCCTGGCGGGCCGTGGTCCCTGCGACTGCAACCCCGACATCATCGTCAAACGAGTAAAAGAGAAAGACGAGCCGCGCAACCCGCGGCCAGAGGTGACGAGTGGAACGTGAACCCTTCCTGCTTGACTTAGACCGCTGGCACGATCCGATCCGATGCTGGACTGCTGCGGCGCTCCTGCTCGCCCAGCTCGGGCGAGACTGACCGAGCGCGAAGTGACACCTGGAGCTCGTGTCGGCTGCTGGTGTTCCTGGGCGGCGCCTGTGCCATCGCTGCCAAAGGCATCGACGCCTGCGGATAGGGCCGTGCTGGTCAACCTCGCCGACGTACCAGAGGGCGAACTGATCGACGCGACGCTGTTGCTCGAGGAAGCCGGCGACGCACTCGCCGAACTCAACACCGATCGCGGGCACGAACTCCTGCGCCTACTCCGTCGCCCCATCGACCAGGAGATCAATCGGCGCTACGCCACAACGGTCCAACAGTAGGGAGGCAGATCATGCCGAGAGGAACTATCAAGGTGGCGCCGGGTGACGTACTCGAACGGCTCAAGGGGTGCGACGTTGAGGCGCGGACGCTCAACGGGAACTGCATCAGAGGCGTGCTCAAGGCGTCCACGTCCGAGTGGTTGACGATTGAGAGGACGACGACCTGTAGGTTGATGCTCGTTCGCGTCGCGGCGCTCGCCTCATTGGTTGATGAACGCGGACCCGACCTGCACTTGCGCGGCGCCATCGACGCGGATGACGCGCGACGAGGACGACGCGAGTGATTGAAGGGCAGGGGGTGCCGCGGCATCAAAAGTAGCCAGATCGACAGCCGCACGAAGCGGCGCATGGATCGAATTTCCACGCGCGTGTACTCGACTTTGAAATAGTTGGCCTGAAAAGGGGACCGAATGGCACGAAAAGGCGGTAAGCAAGCTCCGAAGGCTCTTGGCCCGGCCGGCCGCCGGTTCTGGGCTCGCGTGACCTCAACGTTCGAGCTGGAACTGCACCACCTCGACGTTCTCGGAAACGGCCTGCCTGGCCCTGGGACCGCGCCGAGGCCTGCCGTGCGGCGATTGACCGCGACGGCGAGACCTTCAAGGACAGGTGGGGGCAGGTCCGCAGCAACCCCGCCTGCGCGACCGAGCGCGACTCGCGGCGCTTGTTCCTGTCGGCGTGCCGCGACCTGGGGCTTGACGTAGTAGCGGCTGGGCCGAACGGCCGGCCGCCCGGGAGGTAGGAATGGCGAGACTCAGACTGCAAGCGAAACCCCGCAAGGGCACGCCCGGCGTGTACCCAACGTTCGAAGAGATCGAGCAGAGGAATGCGTTCATGGCTCTTGACCTCGAGTGCTTCGACGGCGGCGACCTCGACACTCCGCTCGGCGGGGGGTTCTCGTGCTCTGCGCGCCAGTGGATCGCCAGCAGCCCCGGGCAAAGGCGTGGGCCGATGGAGCATGAGAAGCTCTGGGGCGTCCCACCGCGACTCGCCATCCGGGCCGCGCGGACTGGTACCACCGTCAATGCTCTCAGCCGCCCTGATCGTCGAAGGCTGGGTCGCTGGCCGAGGCGTCCGGCGAGCCGCGCTACGTCGTGGACGGCGGGATCATGGAGGTCGGCGCCGGAAGGGCAGTACATCACCGTCTGGCCCTACGGTGGCGCGCAGGCCGACGACCCGGACGACGACGAATGATCTGCCCGGCATCTACCTGCGACCTCGCCTCCGGCGTGCGGCAAGTCACAGCGAACCGCTTGCAATGTCAGTGTGTGCGCGTCATACTTCCAACAGCTGGACGGCTCGCGCGGGTGGATTCACCCGAATGCGCTGGTCGCCGAGTGACAGGCAAAGGTGGTTTCGAACCACCGGATCTGCCTGGCTGGATTCAGCCTGGCGCCATTGCGACGAACTGCATCACCTACGGGTGCAGCGTGATCTCGCTCGGGCGGCCAGGGTAGCTTCCCGAAGCGAAAAGGAACAACGACACATGAGTGAAAACCGAAGGGACACCGGCAACCCGGTGCTGACCCTCAGTGACGAAATCCGCGGTCTCAAGGCGCAGGGGTTCGGAGATCAGTGGAGCTCGCCGCTCGGAAAAGCGCGCGCTCACCACCAGAGAGAACGCGAAGATCTCAGGCATCACCGCGCAGGTTCAGGCGCTCGAGGCCGAGATGCACTCGATGATCGGCGACCTCCCGGCCGGCGGCAACGCACCGGGCCGCCAGCGCGAGGACCGAGCTCGGCGAGCTTGCGTTTCTACGAGCCGGCGAGAAGATCGCGCAGCACGACGGCAACCTCGATCCAGGAGCAGACGCCTGAGTCTCGGCAAGCTGGTCCGCGGCCTCGCAACCGGCAACTGGAAGGGCGCCGAGCGCGAGCAGGCCGAGCACCGCGACCTGGCGCTCTCCGGGTCCGGGCAGTACCTCGTGAGCGAGCCGCTCTCCGCGACCATCATCGACATGGCGCGGGCGGCATCCGTCTGCGTCGCGGCCGGCGCGAGGACCGTGAAGATGGAGGCGCCGACGCTCAAGGTCGCGCGCCAGCTCACCGACCCGACCAGCGAGTGGCAGGCGACCGAGCTGACGGCGATCACCCGCTCCGCGCCGACGTTCGACGCCGTGACTCTGACGGCGAAGACGCTCGGCTGTCTGACGCTCTCCTCCATCCAGGCCGCCGAGGACTGTCAGGACTGGGGCAAGCTCGTGGATGGATTCGATCAGCGCCAGCCTCGCCGCCGCTCTGGACTACGCCTGCTTGTACGGCAGCGGACCTGGATCGCCGATCGGGCTTGTCAACCACAACCGGAGTCCCGGTGGACACCAGCACGGGCGCGACGCCGTTGCCGTCGTTCGTGCCGTTCATCGACGGCCTCGTCGAGCTGGGCAACGCCAACGTTGATCTCTCGAAGGTCGTGATGGTCACCTCGCCCACCGGCCTCGGGCTACATCGACGCGCTGCAGAACTCGCTCGGCGACCCGATGGGCCGCCCGCGGGCTTTCGACAAGCTGCGCATCCTCACCAGCACGGCCGTACCGACGAGCACAGCCGGCGTGCACGGAATTCTGGCTTGCCGACTGGAGCCAACCTGCTCATCGGGGTGAGGACGGCTGTGACCCTGGAGGTTTCGCAGGCAGGGGAGCGACGCGACCGACCACGCCTTCGACGAGCTCGGGATTTTTGTTCAGAGGCTACTCTGAGAGCCGACGCGGCCGCCGCACGGCCGACCTCGTTCTACAGGCTGCACAACGTCGAGGCTCCGACGCCTCCGGCGTAGAGAGTTTGAGCGCCCGGCTTGTCACCGGGCTCTAGTACCCCGGCTGGGGGGGCCGAAGGAGGAGAGGATGCGGTGTGCGATAGATACAGGTGTGGATTGGCTTCACGTCTGAAGGGCACGGGGGCTGGGCTCTAGAGGGCGCTTCTGTTCGTTTGGGGCTTGACACGCGCACGTATGCGGCATAGTCGCGGCATGAACCGATACGAACACCATCGTCCTAGCGTTGCGGCCGCGGCGCCGTGGTGGCGTGACTGCGGGGGAGCTGGCGGAGCGCGCCGGCTGCTGCTATCAGCGCGGCGACACGCACCTGTAGCGCTGGCCGGCCGATGGTGTGTTGAGTGCACCGTGCCGGTGCGCAAGGGCGCCAGGCTGGGTGATTGGCGCATCGTCTACCGCAGTCCAAGGGGAGGTGGCCCGAGGGCTCCTGAGGCCAGGAGAGCGCCCGCCCGCGGATCCTTGGCAGGTCCTGCGGGCGAGGCTAGCACCGAGAACGAGCCGTGAAGCTAAGGCCGTCCTGCGCCATTGTACCGCGGGGCGGGCAGACAGGAAACCCGATGAGCACCGCAACCCGCACGTCGCCGTTCTACGCCATCAACCACGCTGACGCGCACCTGCGCCTGCAACACCTCCGTCGCCGCCGCGCCGAGCTGGCCCGCGCTGGCGCCGCGAGCCCGTCCGCCTGGCGGTCGCGGCCGCGCTCGCTCGCCGCGCGCGTCGAGGTGACGGCATTCTCGCTGCTCGCGCGCCGCCTCGAGGGGGTGCCGCGATGACCGGCCCGCTGCCCAGCGGCTGGATGATCGTCGCGGCCACCACGCACCCGAGAGACGGCGAGCCCGGCTGCGTCGTGCGGCCGCCAACGGCATGGAGTGCTTCTGGGCCGCGAACGGCCGATCCGCTCGCTGCCGTGGCGCTGGCGCGACCACCGCCCCGACCCCGCGGGCCTGGCCATCGCCCGCGTGTGGCAGCGCTACCTCGACTCTCACGGCCGCCGGCGAGGCGACGTGATTGACCCACCCCTCCAGCCGGGAGAGTAGACGGCTCGCTGGCGCTGGCCGCGTTCGTCGCGGCGACGCGAGCCGACCTCGACGGAATGCGCGCAAGACGCGCTGTATGCGCGACGTTCCGTGAGCTACAGCGAATCGACGCGGCCCGGACGATCCCCGCGCCTGCTCCGCGACCTCTGCGCTGACCGTCGCTCCGCATGCCGCGACAGCGCGCGACGAGCGCGCGGGAAGAGGAGAGAGAAAGAAAAAAAGAAAAAAAAAAATTCCTAAACCGCGTGTCGGAGGTTCAAGTCCTCTCAGCCCCGCCAATGTATATACCGAACGTACCGTTTTGACCCCAGCCTTGACGCCAGTTCTCCCCGACCGCTGCCCTTGTGGCCTGCCCCCAAGGTCACGGCACCGGTTCCTGGGTCGGTCCTCCCACGGCTGACCCGCCTGAGGTAGCGTGCGCGTCGAGACCTACGGGTTGGGTTGCGGCGCTCGGTCGGCTCTACTTCCTGGTTTCGCGGGTCGCGGCGAGGATGCGTCCCCGGTACGCCGCCACCCGTTCCCGCACCGCCGCCTCGTTCACCGTGAGGACGCGACCCGCCGCCATCACCACCTCGCCGTCGACGACGACCGTGTCCACGTCGCTGGCCTTGGTCGCATAGACGAGCAGCGAGTACGGGTCGTAGGAGGGGATCTGGTGGAGGCTGTCGGTGCGCACCAGGATCAGGTCGGCCCGCTTGCCGACCTCCAGCGACCCGATCGCCTGCTGCATGCCGATGGCTTCCGCGCCCAGGCGCGTCGCCATGGCCAGCGCGGTGCGGGCGGCGAGCACCGTCGGATCGCCGCTCGTCACCTTGGCGAGCTTGGCCGCGGTGTCGATCTCCTCCCACAGTGACAGGTCGTTGTTGGAGGCCGCGCCGTCGGTGCCGAGGCCGACCGCGACCCCCGCCGCCAGCAGCGCCGGCACCGGGGCCACTCCGGCTGCCCCCTTCATGTTGGACTGCGGGCAGTGCGCCACCCCGACCTTGCGCTCGGCCAGCAGCGCGATCTCCGCCGGTGTCGGCCAGATCATGTGCGCCGCCACCACTCGATGGTCGAGAATGCCGAGCCCCGCCGCGTACTCGACCGGCCCTTTGCCGTACTTTTCGCGGATCAACTCCACCTCCGAGCGAGCCTCGGCCAGGTGCATGAGCATCGGCACGTCGTGCTTCGCGGCCAGGGCGTGCGCCTCCCGCAGGTGGTCGGACGACACGGTGTACGTGGCGTGCGGCGCGACCGCCGGCGTGATCAGCCGGTGCCCGCGCCATTTCGTCACGAACCGTTCGGTGTACGCCAGCGCATCCGCCCAGCTCTTGTTGTCGGGAGCGGGAAAGTCGATCAGCGTCTCCCCGACCACGGCCCGCATCCCGCAGGCCGCCGCCTCCTCGGCGATGGCGCCTTCGAAGTAGTACATGTCGACGAAGGTCGTGACTCCGCCGCGCAGCATCTCGAGGCAGGCCAGGCGCGTCCCCCAGCGCACGAACTCCTCGTCGACGAAGCGAGCCTCGAGCGGGAAGATGCGGCGGTACAGGAACCCCTTCAGGTCCAGGTCGTCGGCCACCCCGCGGAACAGCGTCATCGGCACGTGCGTGTGGGCGTTGATCAGGCCCGGCAGGACGATCCGGCCGGAGGCGTCGAGACGCCGCGCGCCGGGAAACCGGATCGCGAGCTCCGCCGAAGAACCCACCGCCTCGATCCGGTTGCCGCGGACGGCCACGGCCCCGTCGGGGATCATCGTCCCCGCCCTGTCCATCGCGACGACCAGGCCCCCGTCGACCAGCCACACGTCCTCGGCCGCGGCCGGCGTCGCGAAGACCCACACCGCGGCGATGACGAGCGCTGCAACCCGATGGCGTGCCATCCCAGCCTCCCCTGTACTCAACCGTGCGACCGATCGTGGCCGGCCGCAACGAGGCGGGCGGGGATCGTTCCCCGCCCGCCGACCTCGAGCAAGACGCGCGGGCCTAGAGCTTCACGCCGAACTCCACGCCGATGATCCGCGGATCGTTCGTCATGCCGGTCAGGTTGTCGAAGTCGATCCCGCCCTGCAGGATCTTCTTGTTGGCGATGTTCCGCCCGAACAGCGCGACCTGGTACTTGCCCTGGTTCCAGCCGTACCCCACGCGCAGCCCGAACTCCAGGCTGTCGGAGTGGAACTCCTTGGACTCGTAGAGGAAGAAGCTCTTGTCGCTGGAGTAGGCCCAGTCGAAGCTGGCGAAGTACCCGCGGTTGAGCGGGTCCGACTGGTAGTTGAGGAGCCCGGAGAAGATCCACTCGGGCGCGTACGGCAGGCTGTTGCCGTTGACAAGGGCCACGGTCGTGCCGTTACGACCGCCGGGATTGGTGACCGTGCACCCGCCGCCGCACGCCGCCACCGTGAGGTTCCTGTCGTCGAGCTTGGTCGAGTTCCACGAGAAGCCGACGCTGCCGAACCAGTTGGGGGTCGGGATGTACTCGACGTCGGCCTCGAAGCCGTGGCCGTTGGTGCGGTGGGCGTTGAGCAGCGTGGCGACGTTGTACTGGCCGCCGACCGCGGTGAGCTGCTGGTTGTCCATCTGGAAGACGTACGCGGTGAGGTTCAGCCGCAGCCTCTGATCGGCCACGATCGACTTCATCCCGACCTCGAGCGAGGTGATCGTCTCCGCCTTGGCGACCGAGACGCCGTTGGTCGCCGGGTCCTGGCCGTCCGAGAAGTCGGGCGCGAACATGATGCGGCCCTGGATGCTGGGGCCGCGGTAGCCGGTGGCGACCCTCGTGTAGAGGTTGACGTCGGGTGCGGCCGCGTAGAACGCGCTCAGGTCCCAGCTCACGTTGCTGTCCGACGTGTGCCTCGTGATCGGGTGGGTCAGCGGCGGCTGGAACAGCGGCTGCGGCCGGTCGGCGGAGAAGTCCTTCTTGTCGTTGGTGTAGCGCAGCCCACCCCGGAGCGACCAGCGCTCGGAGAGGTTGACGTTGCCCGAGGCGAAAAAGGCGTAGCTGTCGGTCTTCTGGTACTGCGTCGCGTAGCCGTTCTGCGGGTTCCCGGCCGTCAGGCTGTCGTAGCTGAACGAGTCGATGTCGACCTTCTCGTTGAAGTAGTACGCGCCGACGATCCAGTTGAACACCTCGGCGCCGTTGCTGGCCAGGCGCAACTCCTCGGTGACCTGCGCGAGGTACGGCATCCCGTCCGCGCTCTCGGAGGAGAACGGGATGAAACCCGGCCCGTAGTGGCCTTCGCCCAGGGACGCCGCTCCGTAGCCGCCGTCGATGTCGCCGCGGCTGTACATGTTGTTGATCCGCTCGTAGCCCGTGACCGAGGTCAGCGTCGCGGAGCCGAGGTTGTAGTCCATCTTGAGCACGCCGCCCAGGGCGCTGATCAGCTGCTTGTTCTTGCCGTCCTGGTAGACGGTGTCCTGCTGGAACCCGGGGACGAAGTCGTTGCTGCCCTTCTGGATGATGTTGGCACGGAAGATCCGCGCGGTGCCGTCGAGGTGCCAGCCGTGAACGTTGAACAGGGCGGTGAAGTCCGCGCTGGGCTTCCAGAGGAACTGCAGGCGGGCGGCGGCGGTCTCGTGCCCACCGAGGGCCGGGTTCTTGCCGGTGTACCCGGACCACCTGTTGTAGACCCAGTCGCCCTCGGACTGCCACAACGCCGAGAAGCGCGCGGACAAGGTGTCGGAGAGCGCCCCGCCGATCCCGCCGGTGACGTCGACGTTGTCGTAGGACCCGTAGGAGGCGGTCCAGTCCGACTCGAACTCCTTGGTCGGCCTCTTGGTGTCGAACTTCACCACCCCGGCGGTCGTGTTGCGCCCGAACAGCGTCCCCTGCGGCCCGCGCAGGACCTCGATGCGGTCGAGGTCGAACAGCGGCATCCCCTTGACCATCGGGTTCTCGATCACCACCTCGTCGACCACCATCGACACCGGCTGCGACGCGTTGAGGTCGAAGTCGGTGTTGCCGAGGCCGCGGATGTAGAAGCGGGGGAACGCACGCCCGAACGACGACTCGAGCGTGAGGCTCGGCACCCGGCCCGAGATCGCGCGGATGTCAGGGCCCGCCGTGAGGATGATGTTGAGGTCCGTGCCGGAGAGCGTCGAGACCGCGACCGGAATCTTCTGGACGTCCTCCGGGCGCTTCTGCGCCGTGACCACGATCTCCTCGACGGCTCGTCCCACCGGCTCTTCCTTCTTCGGCTGCACCTGCTCTTCCTTCGGGTTGCAAGGATTTTACAGCCCTAAATGCTGCGCCTCCTTCACCGCCTCCTTTCCCGTCTGCCCGTCCTCCTGGGCAAGCAGGGTCCCCCGATGGCCGCCCCGAACAGTGCGAGCACGACGGGGCCCGTCGATCCGCCACGCCGATCCGCTTCCCATGACGGTGCCTCCTCCGTGAGCGCGAACTGCGAGTCAGTTGGTTGCTGTCTAT
>CAVSFQ010000008.1:0-352092 GCA_963727205.1 uncultured Acidobacteriota bacterium
GATGACCCAGTCGACCTCGAAGCGGCGCACGGAGGGACTCGATGACGGAGAACGCATTGTCTGGCCCCGCAAACCTTAGCATCCCGGATGGACCGAGCGCAACCAGAGAGCGGTGTGCAACTTGCTCGCGGCGAGGTCGTGGGCTAGAATCCTCTGCCTTTGGGCGCGATGGAGGCGGCGAGATGCTCAAGACGCTCCGTGACCAGTTCACACACCTCAAGTGGATCCTGTGGTTCGTCGTGTTCCTGTTCGTATTCTTCATCTTCGTGGACTGGGGCACGGGCCGGGCCCGCACCCGGGGCCTCGCCGGCCTTGCCGCCCGCATCGGCAATGTCAGCATCTCGGAGGCGCAATTCATGAAGGAAGTGCGCGCAACCGAGGAGCGCTACAAGCAGATGTACGGGCAGCAGTTCGACAAGGTGCGCGACCAGATCGACCTCGGCTCGATCACCATGCAGAACCTCGTCGACCGTTACCTGCTCCTGGCCGAGGCGAAGAAGATGGGGATCGAGGTCACGGACAAGGAACTGCTCGCCAAGATCATGTCCTACCCGGCGTTCAAGCGCAGCGACGGCAGCTTCGTCGGCGACGACCTCTACGGTCGCATCCTGCGCGCCAACCAGACCACCCCCGAGGAGTTCGAGGCCGGGCTGCGGCAGGACCTGGCGATGGCCAAGTTCCAGGAGACCCTCGCCGCCGGCATCGTGATCCCGGACGCCGACGTCGAGCGCGAGTACCGCCGCCGCAACGAGGCCGTGTCCTTCGAGATGCTGTTCGTGCCGGTGGACCGGGCGCTCGCCGGGGTCACCGCGACCGAGGCCGACGCGCGGGCGTACTACGACGCGAACAAGGCGCGCTTCACGCACCCGGAGCAGCGGCAGCTGCACTACCTGCTGGTGGACGACGCCAAGCTCCGCCGCACCCTGACCGTGCCCGAGGCCCAGATCACTGAGTACTACAACACTCACCAGAAGGAGTTCGCCGTTCCCGAGGAAGTGCACGCGCGGCACATCCTGATCCGCCCGGCGACGCAGGACGAGGCGGGGTGGAACGCAGCGCTCGCCAAGGCGAAGGAAGTGCGAGCCAAGGCGTTGAAGGGCGACTTCGCGGCGCTCGCCAAGCAGTACTCGGACGACCCCGGCTCCAAGGCGACCGGCGGCGACCTCGGGTGGTTCCCCCGCGGCCGCATGGTCAAGGAGTTCGAGGACGCGGCGTTCGCGCTCAAGCCCGGCGAGGTCTCCGAACCGGTGAAGAGCCAGTTCGGCTATCACATCCTCAAGGTCGAGGGGCGGCGCCCGGCGGGGGAGCAGCCGCTCGCCGAGGTGCGCGACGCGATCAAGGCGAAGCTGGTCGAGGGGCTCGCCGACTCCGAGGGGAACCGCCGCGCGACCGCGCTGCGGGACAAGATCGACGCGGCCAAGCTGACGACCGACGCGCAGTGGCGCGCCCTCGCCGACGACGTCGTGACCTCCAACGTCACGCCGTTCTTCGGCGCGCAGGACGAGACGATCCCGGGTCTGGGCCGCGACCCCGAGCTGCTCGCCGAGGTCGGGTCCGCGAAGGAAGGGTTCGTCGGCGGCCCGCGGCGCACCAGCCGCGGCTGGATCGTCTACCGGGTGGCGAAGGTCCGGCCGGCCGGCACGACGCCGTTCGCCGATGCCGCCAGCGAGGCGATGGACGGCGCCAGGCGCCTCAAGGCGCTCACAGCGCTGCGGATCGAGCTGGAGGGCAAGCGCGCCGCGCTCGCGTCCGGACCGCTCGCCGCGCAGGCCGCCGCCCTCGGCGGCACGGCGCAGACGGTGACCGACCACCGCCGCGGCGCCCCCATCCCCGGCATCGGTCCGGCCGCCGCGCTCGACGACGCCGTGTTCGCGACCGCCGTCAACGCCCTCACTCCCGCCGTCACCGTCGGCGACCGCGGCGTCGCGGTCGCCGAGGTCACGGCCAAGAAGGCGTTCGACCCGCAGGCGTTCGCCGCCGCCAAGGCGGCGCTGCGCGAGAGCATGGTGCAGGAGGCCATGAACCGGATGATCAGCTCGATGCTGGCGGAGGCCAAGCGGGAGAACCCGGTCACCATCAACCCCGAGGTCGTGGACCGCTTCAAGCCCAAGCGCGGATGATCGGACACCTGGACGGGCGCGTCCTCGAGCTGCAGCCGGGCCTGGTCGTGCTCGAGACGGGCGGGGTCGGCTACGAGGTCCACCTGCCGGTGTCCGCCCACCCGTTCCTGGCCGGCCGCGAGCGCGCCGCGCTTTTCGTCCACACCCACGTGCGCGAGGACCAGCTCGCGCTCTACGGCTTTCCGACCCGGCGGGAGCGCGACACGTTCCGACTCTTGCTCTCGGTGTCGGGGGTCGGGCCGCGAACGGCGCTGGCGCTGCTCTCCGGTCTGACGCCCGACGAGCTCGGTGCGGCGGTGGAGTCCGAGCAGTGGCGGCGGCTCGCGGCGGCGCCGGGGATCGGGAAGCGGACGGCGGAACGCCTCATCGTCGAGCTCAAGGGCAAGATCGAAGCGACCGCGCGCGGGGCCGCGAGCCCGCGCGAGGACGCCGTGTCCGCCCTGGTCAACCTCGGCTACCCGGCGCGCGCCGCCGAGCAGGCGGTGAGCGACCTGTTGCGCTCCCGGCCGGAGATGGAACTCGACGAGTTGCTGCGGCGGGCGCTGCAGGCCCTCGTGCGCTGAGCGGCCGGGGCTCGGGGCTCGAAGAGGCAAGGCGCAACGCCAACCTCTGCCGCTTTTCTCGCGAAGGCAGGTGTCTAGCTTCTCGGCCCGGCGGCGGTCTGATGCCGATTCGCCGTCCGCCGTAAAGGAAAGGCGGTCATTGCGAGGAGCGGAGCGACGAAGCAATCCCGTCCCCAACCCTCCTGCCCGCCGCTTTGCGTGCCGTTCGAGATCGCCACGGCCCCCTCGTTGCACTCGGGGGCCTCGCGACAGCAATAGCACCGCGTCTGAACGCGCAGCCGTATGAGCCCCAGCGTGCGGAGGCGGGAGTGAAAGGCGCGGGAGCGTGGGGGCGGGGTACCATGGACCCGTGCACGAGGACGTGTTGACGCCGACCCGCGATCCCGCCGAGGCCCGGTTCGAGGAGACCCTGCGGCCGCGGAACCTCGCCGAGTACATCGGCCAGGAGAAGGTCACCGCCAACCTCGGCGTGTTCATCGCCGCCGCCCGCTCGCGCGCCGAGTCGCTCGACCACGTGCTGCTTTTCGGTCCTCCCGGCCTCGGCAAGACCACCCTCGCCCACATCATCGCGGCGGAGATGGGCGCGTCGCTGCTGATCACCTCGGGGCCGGTGCTGGAGCGCGCCGGCGACCTGGCCGCGATCCTCACCAACCTGGAGCCGCACGGCGTCCTGTTCGTTGACGAGATCCACCGCCTGGCGCCGACGGTGGCCGAGATCCTCTACCCCGCGATGGAGGACTTCACCCTCGACCTCGTCGTCGGGCAGGGCCCGGGGGCGCGCACGATGCGCCTGCCGCTGCCGCCGTTCACTCTGGTCGGCGCGACCACGCGCGCCGGGCTGCTCTCGGCGCCGCTGCGCGACCGCTTCGGCATCGTGCACCGCCTCGAGTTCTACGACGCCGGCGCGCTCACGTCCATCGTCCGGCGCTCGGCTGGGCTCCTCGGCATCCCGCTCGCGGACGCCGCCGGCGAGGAGATCGCCCGCCGCGCCCGCGGCACCCCGCGCGTGGCGAACCGGCTGCTGCGGCGGGTGCGGGACTTCGCCCACGCCCGCGCCGAGGACGCCATCTCGCTCGACACCGCCCGCTTCGGCCTCGAGCGCCTCGAGGTGGACGGCTTCGGCCTCGACGACCTCGACCGCCGC
Organism: uncultured Acidobacteriota bacterium; assembly: GCA_963727205.1. GTDB lineage: Bacteria > Acidobacteriota > Thermoanaerobaculia > Thermoanaerobaculales > Thermoanaerobaculaceae > RBG-13-68-16. The sequence continues at coordinate 3,828 of CAVSFQ010000008.1, forward strand.
CTGCTCGCGATCGCGATCGAGCACTACCGCGGCGGTCCCGTCGGCCTCAAGGCGCTGGCCGCGAGCCTCGGGGAGGACGAGGGCACGATCGAGGACATCTACGAACCGTACCTGCTCCAGCTCGGCTTCCTGCAGCGCACTCCGCGAGGCCGCGTCGTCACCGACAGGGCGCGCAAGCACCTCGGCTACCCGGCCCTAACCGGCGACCAGGAGGAGCTGTTCCCGCCGGAGGGGCGGTGAGGCGGCTGCCGGTCGTCGTCAACCCGGCGGCGAGCGGCGGCCGCAAGAGCGCGCCCCGCGACGCGCTCGCGGCCGTGGCCGCCGAGCGCGGCTGGCGTCTCGAGTGGTGGGCGACCGAAGCCCCGGGGCACGCCACGGAACTGGCGGCGCGGGCGGCCCGCGACCGCGACCCGCTGCTCGCGGTGTGGGGCGGGGACGGGACGTACAACGAAGCCGCGCGCGGCCTCCTCGGCAGCGAGACCGCGCTCGTGGCGCTGCCCGGGGGCACGACCTCGGTGCTTGCGTACGAGCTCGGCATCCCCCGCGATCCGGCCGCGGCGCTGGCGGGGCAGCTCGACGGCGAGCGGCGGGGAATGGCGATCGGGCGCACGGACTCGGGTCAGCTCTTCCTGCTCATGCTCTCGGCCGGCCCCGATGCGCTCATCCTCGCCAACCTGCCGGCGTTCCTGAAGAGGCGGGCCGGCAAGGCGGGGATCACGGCGCAGGCGGTAGTGGAGTTTCTGCACGGCCGGCTCCCGCGTTTCGCTGTGAGCATGGACGGCGCCAGCCTCGACGCCTCCTGGTGCATCGTCGGGAACGGCCGCTGCTACGGCGGGCCGTACTCGGCGACACCCGGCGCGGACCCTTTTGCCACCGGCTTCGAGGTCGTGACGCTCGAGCGCCACGGCCGCGCCGCTACGGTGCCGTTCTTCTTCGCGATCCCGTCGGGGCACCACCTGCGCCGGGACGGCGTCGACCGCCGGCCCGCAGCCGAGGTGCGCCTCACCGGCGAGGGCGTTCCCTACCAGCTCGACGGCGACCCGTCCGGCCACCTCCCGGTCACCGCCCGCGCCTCCGACGAGCGCCTCTTCGTGATGTTCCCGGCGGGTAGAGGCACTCAGAAGTGAAGAAGGGAGACGGAAGAGGAAGAACAAGTGAATCGAAGCGGGAAGCGGCGCCGGTCTTCCCTCTCCCTTCTCCCCTCTTCCGTCTTTTCACTCACTCCCAACTTCCCTCGCCGCCCGCGTGTTAGCATCCGGCGCGGTGGAGGTTCCCGTGCGAGGTTCGCTCGACGCCATCCTGAGGCCGCGCTCGCTGGCCGTGATCGGCGCATCCTCGCGCGCCGACTCGCTTTCGGGACGCCTGCTCGGCAACCTCCTCGCCGCCGGCTACACCGGTGCGGTGTACCCGATCAACCCGAAGGCCTCCGCGGTGGGTTCGCTCGCGTGCTACCCGAACCTGCGCGCGCTCCCCGGCCCGCCCGACCTCGCGGTGGTGATGGTCCCGCGCGACGCGGTCCCGGCTGCGATCGACGAGTGCCTCGCCGTGGGCGCCGGCGGCCTCGTGGTGATCACCGCGGGGTTCCGGGAGGGCGGCGAGGTGGGCGCCGCAATCGAGCGCGCGCTGCTCGAGCGCGTTCGCGCCGCCGGCGTGCGGATGGTCGGGCCCAACTGCATGGGAGTGATCAACACCGACCCGGACGTGCGCATGGACGCGTCGTTCACGCCCGCCCCGGCGCTGCCGGGCGCGGTCGCGTTCGCCTCCCACTCCGGCGCCCTCGGCGTCGCGATGCTGGAGGCGGCGCGCGACGTCGGGCTCGGCTTCTCGCACTTCGTGTCGCTGGGCAACAGCGCAGACGTGGACGTCAACGACCTGCTCGAGGCGTGGGAGCGGCACGAGGCGACGCGGGTGATCATGCTGTACCTCGAGTCGCTGCCGGAGCCGGAACGTTTCCTGGCCCTCGCACGGCGGATCGGGAGGTCGAAGCCGATCGTCGTGTTCAAGGGCGGGCGAACAGCTGCCGGTCAGCGCGCGGCCTCCTCCCACACCGGCGCGCTCGCGGCGGGCGACACCGCGGTGGACGCGTTGCTCCGGCAGGCCGGCGCGCTGCGCGCCGCCACCCTGGAGGAAATGTTCGGTCTGGCGCTGGCGCTGGCCGTGTGCCCCTTGCCGCGGGGCGGGCGGGTGGCCGTCGTCACCAACGCCGGAGGGCCCGCCATCGCCGCCACCGACGCCCTCGCCGACCGCGGCCTGGCGCTTGCGGCGCTGACACCGGCGACCGAGAGCGCGCTGCGCGAGTTCCTGCCGCCCGAGGCGGCCGTGGCGGACCCGGTGGACATGCTGCCGTCCGCCACCCCCGACAACTTCCGCCGGGCCGTCGAGCTCGTGCTCGCCGACGACGGCGTCGACGCGGCGCTCACGATCACGGTCACGCCGATCATGGTCACGCCGCTCGCGATCGCCGGCGGGATCGCGGCCGCGCGGCCCCCCGCCGCCAAGCCGGTCCTCTCGGTGTTCATGACCGCGCCGAGCTTCTTCGCCGAGGCGCGCTCGATCCCCGGCCTGCCGCCGCTGTTCCGCTACCCGGAGGCGGCGGTGGCGGCTCTCGCGGGCGTGGTGCGCCACGCCGAGCGGGCGGTGGCGCCGCCGGCTGACGCCGAGCCCGTTGCCATGACGCGGAGCGGGATCATCGAGCGCGCGGTCCGCCGCGGTCCCGGGTATCTGCCCCCGGACGAGGCGTTCGCCCTGTTGCAGGAGGCGGGGATCGCGGTGGCGCCGTTCCGGGTGGCCGCCGGACCGGCGCAGGCGGCGGCGGCCGCGGCGGCGGTGGGCTATCCGGTCGTGCTCAAGGCGTTCGGCGAGGCGCTCGTGCACAAGAGCGAGCTGGGCGCGGTCGCGGTCGGTCTCGGCGACGAAGCGGCGCTGGCCGCCGCGCTGGCGGCGATGGGGGCGCGGTTGGCAGCCGCCGGCCTGCTCCCCGACGGCTACGTGGTCCAGCGACAGATTTTGGGTGGCCGCGAGGCGATCCTCGGGATCACCCGCGACCCGGCGGTCGGCCCGCTGGTGATGGCCGGCCTCGGCGGCGTCGCGGTCGAGGTCTGGCACGACGTCAGCTTCCGCGTCGCCCCGATCACGGAGGCGGACGCGCAGGCGATGCTCGCCGAGCTCCGCGGCGCTCCGCTGCTGGGCGCGTTCCGCGGCCGGCCCGCCGGCGACGTCGCGGCGCTCGAGCGCGCGCTCGTGCGCATGGCCGCCCTCGCCGCCGCCCACCCCGAGATCGCCGAGTGCGACGTCAACCCTCTGCTCGTGCTCGACGCGGGCCGCGGCTGCGTCGCCGTCGACGTGCGCGTCCGCATCGCGTGAGCGGACCGGCCGCCTGAGCCGGCCGGCCCGCTACCCGGTCCCGGGAGGGAACGGCCCGACGCGCTCGCAGCGCTGGGCGAGGATCGCCGGGGTGTTGGCGAGCTCGGCGAGGGTGCGGTGGAGACGGGGGTGGAGCCAGCCCGGCGCCACCTCGGCGGCGGGGGCGAGGGCGAAGCGGCGCTCGGCCAGGCGCGGGTGCGGCAGCGCCAGCGTGGCCGACTCGATGACGAGCCCGGGCGCGAGCAGCAGGTCGAGGTCGAGGGTGCGCGGCCCCCAGCGGGTTTCGTGCTCGCGGTCACGGCCCGCGGCGGCCTCGAGGCGCTGGCAGAGGGCGAGCAGCGCCAGCGGGTGGGTGGCGGTCTCGACGAATAGCGCGGCGTTGGTGAAGTCGTCCTGCGGCGGGCCTTGCGGGGCGCTGTGCCAGAGCCCCGAGCGCGCGAGCACGCGCAGCTCGGACGCCAGCCCCGCGGCGGCGCCCGCGAACGCGCCCGCGACGTCGCCGCGGTTGCCGCCGAAGCCGATCACAAGCTGCACGCAAGCCTCCACGCCATCCTCGCATGATACGATCGCCGGAGACCGAGGGAGGCGAGGGATGGACGACGCAACGGTGGCGGCGCGGGAAGCACGCAACCTCCTCGAGCGGTTGGGCGCGCGCGTGCCGGGCTTTACCGGCTACCTGGAGCGCGAGCTGCGCCGGGAGATAGACCAGCTCCTGCGGGCGGATCTCGCCGGCCGGCTCGACGCCGCCCGCGCCGCCGTGGCGGCATTTTCCCGCACGCTCCACCTTGGGGCGGCCGGACGCCTGGAACGCCTGGCATCGCTCGACAAGTCGCTTGACGGGGCGGCGAACGCGCTCCGGCACGCCGGTTCCGGCTACGCTGGGATGTTCGACGCGGTCAAGGTGGGCGAGGAGCAGCTCGAAGCGCTCTACCGCTTCGACCTCGACCTCGTCGAGCGCGTGGACGCCGCCCGCGAGGCGGCCGCCGCGCTCGGGGCGGACCAGGAGACCATCAACCGGCTCGAACGGGCGGTGGCCGCGGTGCAGGCCGCCGTCGCGGGCCGCGAGCGGGCCGTGTTGGGCGCCTTCGGGGTGCGCTCCGGCGCAGGGTGTGAGCGATGAGCCAGTTCCTCGAAGTTCTGGAGCACTACGACCCCAGCGGCGAGGAGATCGCCTTCCGCTACCCTCCCGAGGGGAGCGCGGAGGTCAAGTTCGGGGCGCAGCTCGTCGTGCACGAGGCGCAGGAGGCGGTGTTCTACCGCGACGGCCGCGCCCTCGACGTGTTCGGCCCCGGCCGCCACACGCTCACGACGCAGAACGTCCCGGTGCTGACCAAGGTCCTGGCGCTGCCGTTCGGCTTCACCTCGCCGTTCCGCGTCCAGGTGGTGTTCGTCTCCAAGCGCACGTTCCTCGACCAGAAGTGGGGGACGCGGGAGCCGGTGGTGTTCCGCGACCGCGAGTTGGGGGTGGTGCGCCTGCGCGCGTTCGGGACGTACGCGTACCGGATCCGCGACGCGCGCACCTTCGTCAACACCGTGGTCGGCTCGCTGGGGCAGTTCGACACCGAGCGGCTCGCCGACTTCTACCGCGACATGATCGTGGCCCGCCTCAACGACCTGCTCGGCGAGAGCCTGACCTCGATCCTCGACCTGCCCGCCCACTACGACGAGCTCGCGCAGCTCGCCAAGGCCCGCCTCGTCGAGGACTTCGGCAAGTACGGCGTTGACCTCTCCGACTTCTACGTCAACTCGGTCACGCCGCCCGACGAGGTGCTGGCGCGCCTGGACGAGCGCGCTTCGATGGGCGCCGTCGGCGACCTCGCCGCCTACACGCGCTTCAAGGCCGCGGTGGCGATGGGCGACGCGGCGCGCGCCGACGGCCAGGCCGGCGGCGGCGCGTCCGGCGGCCTCGGCATCGGCCTCGGCGCGGGGTTCGGCGTCCAGATGGCGGGGGCGCTCGCCGAGGCGATGCGCGCCGGTGCCGCGGGCGGCGGCGCCGCCGCGCCCGCGGTCGCGTGCGCGCGCTGCGGCACCCCGGTGCCGGCCGGCGCTCACTTCTGCCCGGCGTGCGGCGCCCCGCTGGCGGCCTCGGCGTGCCCGAGTTGCCAGAAGCCGGTCCCTACCGGTGCGCGCTTCTGCCCCGCCTGCGGCGCCCCGATGGCCCAGGGACCCACCCCAACGCCGTAGCGACCGTCACGCCACAGAGAGACCAAGACCGGCCGCCCAGCGGGCGGCCGCTACGGTGATGGCGCGCGGTCTCTGTAGCGGCCGGCCGCCGGCCGGCCGGTCGTTACGGCAGCGAGATGAAAACGCGGGTCCAGGGCCACTGCGGCCACTCACTCACCAACCCACGCCTGACGGGGTTGGCGATGATGTAGAGAGCGTACTCCCGCTCCTCGCCGTGCCGCATCCAATGGTCGTAGAAGGTCCGCTGCCAGAACGGCCGCTCGTGAGGGAGCGCAAGGCGCCGCGTCCAGAGTCCCTTCCACACGTTGACGTACTGCCATAGCGGCAGGCCCCCGCCGTCCAGCTACACCATCAAGTGCAGGTGGTCCGGCATGGTGCAGGCGACGAGGATACGGGCGTGGCCGTCCCGCGATCCGTGGCCCAGGTCCTCTTCGAGTGCGCCGCCGATGTCGCGCGGTGGCCCGAGGACCGCGCGGCGTTCTGCGGCAACGATCGTGACGGCGGCGATTCCTGGCCCGGTGTTCGGCCCTTCCAGGCGTATCGCATGCGAGCGCCGCCAGGTTCGCCGGCCGTCGAGAATCGGAACCCGGAGATTCATCGGGTCGGCGGGCGGGCGCGGCCGGATGACGACCATCGTCAGACCCTCCAAGAGCCGCCTGTGGCAACTTTAAGCGTGCCTAATTCTCTCACGGTTGGATTGAAGGTGCAGCGGCCGGCCGCCCAACCCGGCCGCCCAGCGGGCGACCGCTACGGTGATGGCGTGCGGTCTTTGTAGCGGCCGGCCGCTGGCCGGCCGGTCGTTTGGCCGTGCCTGATCGTTGCCGGCCGTCTTGCCGCCACCTCGTCGGTGGGTGGACAAACAAGGCGGGCGGCAAGAGACGAAGGCCGGCCGCCCGGCGGGCGGCAAGAGACCAGGGCCGGCCGCCCAGCGGGCGGCCGCTACGGTGATGGCGTGCCGTCTCTGTAGCGGCCGGCCGCCGGCCGGCCGTCCGGTTACGGCGCGTCTTCTTCGGGAAACAGCGTGGGTTGCGGGCAGACCAGCGGTTCGAGGCGGGCCATGACGACGTCGCCCCAGGACGGGTGGTCGCCGGGGGTCAGGCGCAGGGCGGCGAGGCCGCGGCGGTCGAGCTGCTCGTCGAGGAGCGCGTCGATGTCGCGCTGGAACGCGATGTCGGTGTCGCGCACCCCGTCCCAGCGCGGCGTCGTCCAGATCGGCACCTTGACCAGCAGGTCGTAGGTGGCGAGCCAGGCGGCGAGCAGCGGCTCCCAGCTCGGCTGCGTCCCGGCGGCGTGGAGGAGGTAGCAGTAGTTGTCGAGCACCGAGCGGTCGCAGAGCACGAGCGGGTGGCCGGCTGCCGCCTCGAGCTCCCACGCCATCTGCGTGTGCAGGATCCACCCCTGCGCGGCGAGCGAGGTCTCGCGGTTGATCGGCAGCGGGCAACGCCGCGCCACCTCGCGCACCAGCTCCACGTCCACGTCGCGGCGCTTGAGGCGGGCCGCCAGCTCGAAGCACAGCGTCGTCTTGCCGACGCCGTGCGTGCCGATGAGCGCGACCTTCACGTCGCCACCCCGCCCTCGACCGAGGTGAGCGCGGTGAGCAGGGCGGCGCCGTCGCGCGGGCGCGCATCCGGGTCCTTGGCGAGGCAGCGCAGGATCAGGTGGGCGAGCGCGGGCTCGAGGTCGGGGGCGAGCGCCTGCGGGTCCGGCGCGGGCTGCTCGAGGTGAGCGCGCAGGATGTTGCCGGTGGCGAACGGCAGCGTCCCGGTGGCCATCTGGAAGAACGTCACGCCTAGGGCGTAGATGTCGGTGCGCTCGTCCGGGCTCTCGCCGAGCACCTGCTCCGGCGCCATGTAGAACGGCGTCCCCGTGGCGCCCGAAGCTGACAGGTCGAGCTCGTCGAGGCGCCGTGCGATGCCGAAGTCGAGGATCTTCACCTGGCGGCGGTCGGCGAGGATCATGTTGGCCGGCTTGAGGTCGCGGTGGACGACGTGGCGCTCGTGCGCGTAGCTCGCCGCGTCGATGATCTGCCGCATCAGCGCCAGCATGTGGCGGCGCACGAACGGCGGCTCCTCGCGGATGAGCTGCAGCAGCGTCGGGCCGGAGACGAACTCCATCGAGATGTAGAACGAGGAGAAGCCGCGGTCGAAGTCGTAGATGTGCACGATCCCCGGGTGCGAGAGCGCGGCGGCGGCGCGCGCCTCGCGCTCGAAGCGGCGGATCGCTTCGGGCGTGTGCTGCCTGGGGTTCAGGATCTTGATCGCCACGGTGCGTCCGAGGCGGGAGTCGCGGGCGCGGTAGACGACCCCCATCCCGCCCCGCCCCAGCTCCTGCTCGAGGACGTAGCGCGCGGCTGGGTCGGTGACCCCGCCAGCGGCCGGCTCGCGGCCGGGCGCCGCCTGCGCGCCGGAGGCCGCCGCGGAGTCCTCGGCGGCGCGCTGCGCTGCCACTCGCTGCAGCCGCTGCCCGGCGTCGCCGAAGGCGTAGTCGAACTCGACGACCCGGCGCCAAGCGGCCTCGGCGGCACGCAGGTCGCCGTGGCGCTCGAGCAGCTCCGCGAGCGTGTAGGCGGCGGGCAGCAGCTCGCGCCGCAGCGGCACGCCGGCAACCGCGCGCTGCACCGCGCTAATCGCCGCCGTGGTCTCGCCGTGCTCGGCCAGCCACGAACCGAGCGCCGCGAGCGGGTCCGCGAGGTTGGGGAACGTGCCGCCGTACCCCGACAGCAACTCCCACGCCGCGCGCATGTCGCCGCTGCCGTACAGCGCGGCGAAACCCTCCTCGACCCGGCCCGTGCGCGCCAGCAGGCGGGCGCGCTCCGCGGTCAGGCCGCCGCGCGCGAGCGCCTCTTCGGCGCGCAGCAGGTCGCCCGCCTGCTCGTGGCAGCGGGCCGCGTCCGCGAACTCGCCGGCCGCCTCCCACGCCGCCCCCGCCTCGCCCCACTCGCCGAGTTCGGCGTACAGCGCCGCGGCCGCGCGCGGGTCGAGACGCTCGTGGGCGAGCCTCGCTGCCTCGCGCGGCATCCCCGCCGCACGGTAGGCGTCGAACGCCTCCTGATGGCGTCCCAACTGCTCCAGCGACGCGGCCGCCTCGGCCGCCATCCCCGCGGTCTGGAACTCCTGCAGCGCCTGCTCGAGCTTGCCGGTGGCCGCCAGCGCCGTGCCGCGCAGGCGGGCGGCCTGGCCGGCCTGCCCGCCTTGGCGCAGCGCCTCGGCGGCGCGCATCGTCTCGCCCGCCTGCTCGAACGCGCGCGCCGCGTCGAGAGGCTGGTCGGCGGCCAGGAACAGGTCGCCGGCCTCCCGGTGCCGCCCGCACGCCAGCGCCACGGCGGCGGCGAGCGCAGGCCGTTTGGCGTCGCGCGCGGTGCGGATCGCGACCTCGGCCTGCGCGGCCCCGAGACGGCGCCCCTCGAGCGCCAGTTCGACCGCGTGCAGTGCGCGGCGCGCGTCGCCGGCGCGGACGAACGGGTCGATCGCCTGCTCCGGGCGCCCGTGGTCGATCAGGTGCTGGCCGTAGCGCAGCCATGCCTCGCTCGCTTTATCCTCCTGCCCCGCCCGCGCAAAGAGCTGGCCGGCGGCGGCGAGCGAATCGCCCCCTTCGCGCTGCAGCAGCTCGGCGGCGCGGGCGAGCTGGCCGCGTCCGCGGGCGAGCTCGGCGGCCCGTCCCCACGCCCGGCCGCGCAGGAAGCTGCGCAAAGCCCGCCGCGGGCGTCCGGCCTCCAGCCAGTACTCCCCGGCGGCGCGGTGATCGCCGCGGCGGGCCGACTTGACCGCGAGGTCGGTGGGGCTGCCGGCGCGCGGCGAGAACAGGCCGGAGGCCGCGAGCAGCAGCGCGGCCGCCAGCAGGTGGCCGGCGGTCATGACCAGCGCGGAGTGCGCGGCGGCGAGGAAGGAGGGCAGGGCCGCGTCGAGGGCGTTGGGGCCCAGCAACGGCACCAGCCACCACACGTTCAGCCACACGAGCAACGCTGCGGCGGCCAGGCCGGTCAGGCTGCGGCTGCCGCGCGTGACGAGCACGCCAAGGACGGGCGTCAACGCAACTCCGGGGCCCAACGGCATGCGCGCATTCTAGCGCGGCCGGCTACCCGGTTCGCGGGCATGCCGATGTGCTCTGCCGTCAATCCCGCGCACGCGGTAATCCAGGTTGTCGTTTCATCTTTGTCGTTATCCCGCGGAAGCGGGGATCCAGGACCTCCGGGGTCGAGCACCAAGGCCTGGGTTCCCGCGTTCGCGGAACCGACGACAAGAGCAAGAACTGCGGGGATGAGAGTGCGCGCATCGTCCGCCACCCCCACCGTGCGCGGAAACTGGGTCCATCGCGGGCCGAGAGGGGGCTTGAAAGTTTACAAGGATGCGCTCATATTTGTGACGCGGCGTGCGCCGCAGGGAACGAGGCATCATGAGAGACCTGTACGAGGTGCTCGGGGTCGCAAGAGGCGCCAGCGCGGACGAGATCAAGAAGGCCTACCGCAAGCTGGCGCGCCGCTACCACCCCGACGTGAACCCGGGAAACCCCGAGGCCGTCAAGCGCTTCCGCGAGATCCAGGAGTCCCACGCCGTGCTCTCCGACGCCGACAAGCGGGCGCAGTACGACCAGTTCGGCACCGTGGGCGAGGTCGGCGCGCCGGGCGGGCCGCACCCCCGCCAGGGTGGCCAGCAGCCCGGCGGCTTCGACTTCCGTGGGTTCGGCGGCTTCGCCGACCTCGGCGACATCTTCGGCAACATGTTCGGCGGCTTCGGCCGGGCGGGCTCGCCCCCGCCCGAGGCCCCCGTCGAGGCTGCGGTCGAACTCGACCTGGCCGAGGCGGTGCGCGGCGTCAGCGTGGTGGTGCCGGTGCGGCGGGAGGTGGCGTGCACCGAGTGCGGCGGCAGCGGCCACACCCGGTCCGGCGTCTGCCCGCGCTGCCACGGCGCCGGCATCCTCGTTCGGACCGACCGCCTGCGGGTGAAGCTCCCCGCCGGGGTGGGGGACGGCGACCGCGTGCGCGCCAGCCTCAAGGCGGGCGCCAGGCGCGACGTCGCGGTCGTCGTGAAGGTCCGGCCGCACGCCTTCTTCGAGCGCAAGGGGAACGACATCCACACGGTGGTGCCGGTGACGTTCCCGGAGGCATACCTCGGCGCCGACGTGGAGATCGGCACGATCCACGGCCCGGTGCGCGCCAAGATCCCGGCCGGCACCCAGTCGGGGCAGCGCTTCCGGCTGCGCGGCAAGGGCGTGCGCAACGTCAAGACCGGCGTCAACGGCGACCACTACTACGCGGTGCAGGTGACGGTGCCGCGCGTCGTGTCGCCCGCCGGCCGCGACGCCGCGCGCAAGGTCGCCGACCTGTACACCGGCGCCGGCGACCCCCGCGCCAACCTCCCGCGCTCGTTGTAGCGGCCGCCCGCCGGGCGGCCGGTCTTGCCGCCCGTCGAACCGGGGTTCTCATGTCGTGGGGCGGGCGCCTCGCCCGCCCTGTGAGAGCCGGGTAGAGGGAAGGTCATTGTGCTCGGGCGAGGGTGCCCGCGCCACGGGAGTCGGCAGCCGCACCATGGGAGTGGACGGCCAACGCCGCGGGAGTGGGCACCAAGGGTCGTCCGTCGTTCCCGCGTGCGCGGGAACGACCACAGAGGCGCAAGAACGACGACAAAAGGCGGTGCAAACGAAGCGAGGGGGCCGCAGCCCCCTCGGGAGGTATCGCCGGGTGTTGACTCAGCGCGCCAGGTTCTCGACCAGTGGGATCGCCTGGTCGAGGGTGAGGCCGTTGGCGACCGCGAGCCTCTGCAGCGGGCTCCAGCCCTGATCGCCGAACGTCACATACTGAACCGTGCCGTCGCTCACGCGATAGGCGACGGGAATCAAGTTGCTGCCCAGCACGACCCGGACGTTGTCCATGCTGAAGTCCTGGGTCATGGGGAACACCTTCTTCAGGCCAAAGATCGGCACGCTGCGGCGACGCTGAGCGACCACGGTCATCCCATCGCTCCCGACCACCGGCGTCGTCTGCACTGCGAAGCTGACCTCCAGGAGCTGGAACAGGCACAGGCGTTGCGACCCGAAGAGGATGAGCGCACGGTCATGAGCGCTCTGAGCCGCGAACGTGGGGTGCTCGAGCACCGCAGGCGGCATTGGCGTCGTGCACCCGATGCCGAGGCGCGTGAAGTCGTCGAGGTTATGCTCCTGCAGCGCGTCGGCGTCGGTGGGGTCGGCGGTCAACCGCAACAGGGCGTAACCGCCGTGACCCTGGTTGATGCCTTCCCACCACACGACGTGGAGGAAGCTGTCCTGCACCACGATCGCCTGGCTCGTGTCGTCCGGGGCGCTCGGGCCTGGCACGGACGTTGACGACTGGGTTAGCTGGATCTCCGGGTTGCGGGGGTTGGCCATGAGGTCGGTGCTGAGGCGAACGACCCGCTCCCAGTCGCCCCCGTGCCAAACCGCCATCATGATCTCGGACGCCTGGGCCGCCCAGGTGCGCTGCCAGACCACGGTGACCTTGCCGGTCAGGTCGTCGGCCGCCACCTGCATCTGGGTGTCGGAGGTGCCCGGCATCGCGAGCGGGAATGGCACCACGCTGGACACGATCTGACTACCGTCCTGTTGCCCGGTGAGCACCAGCCCCCCGGGGGTCGCGCTCGCTTGCCACAGCACGCCGTTGCGATCCAGGAAGTAAGGGTTCGCCGCGAGCGCCGCGTGGGTGCCGAGGAGGACCAGACAGGCAAGTGCAAATCGGCGCATGGCTCTCACGCTTTCAGGTTGATGACATCGCGCACGTTGAACGCGCGCAGGAACGACTTCATCCCATGGAAGTCAGGATAGTGCTCGGAAAGCGCCTGCAGGTAGCTGTCGGCCGCCGCTTCGTCCTCGAGGTCCATCGCGGCGTCGGCGAGCAGCATCAGCGTGTTGCGCGCCACCGTCGGGTGCTCGAACTCGCGCGCCAGGGCCAGCGCCTTCTCGCCGCAGCCGCGCGCCTCCTCGAACAGACCCTGCTGGAGCGCGCCGTAGCAGAGGTCCTGGTAAACCTCGGCAAGGTACTGCCGGGCGCCGATCGTCTCGATCGCCGCCGCCGCGTCGCGGCTGAGGGCAAGGCCTTCGTCCACACGGCCGGTGCACATCAGGCAGTAGCCGAGGTTGTCGCGGACGATCGCCCGCCCGAGCGCGTCGAGGCTGCTCTCGACCCCGAGCGCCTGCTCGAACCTCTCGGCCGCCTCGGCGAAGTGGGAGTCGAGCAGCGCGAGCGTGCCGTGCTCGTTCGCCGACGCCGCCACCGCGCGCTCCTGACCGGAGGTGGGCGCCAGCTCGCTGGCGCGGCGGGCGTAGGCGAGCGCCCGCGGGATGTTCCCCTCGGCCTTGTACACCTGCGCCGTGTAGTACGCCGCCATCCAGGCGGTGAACGGATCGCGGGCGCGCATCAGGACCGTCTTCAACTCGCCGACGGCGCTGTCGAGCCGGTCCAGCTCGAGCAGCACGACGCACCGGTTGCAGAACGCCCGGTCGGTCAGCTCGCGATCGCCCGCCCGCCTGGCGTCGTCTTCGGCGGCGGAGAACAGCGAGAGGGCGCGCTCCAGCCGGCCGCGAGCGAACGCGCGCTGAGCCACCTTCGTCAGGCGGAGGTACCGTTCGCTTGCACCCGTCACTGGTCGCGCTCCTCCTGCCGGCCGCGCTTGAACTCGATAAACTCCACGACCTCGTCCTGCTTCTCGCGTGGCAACGTTCGGAACGATTCTAGCAGGCTCGCCTCGCGCGTCGTCAAGCTCTGTGCCGCGAGGTCGCCGAAGAACTCCCCGAGCGACGTTTCGAACACCTGCAGCAAGCGGAAAAGGACATCAAGCGAGACCCGGTACTCACCCTTCTCGATCCGTGACAGGTCAGACTGTTGGATGCCGATTTGACGCGCCAATTCAGTCTGAGTGAGAGTGCGCTCCTGCCTGTGCTGGCGGATGCGTTGCCCCACCGTTGCGGCGGGGAGCGAGGAGCGGGTCAGGCCTTTCACGGTCGCCTTGTGGCCCCAAAGCCGTTCTGCTAGTGTGCGCCGGGACCTCACGGCTATGCTAAGGCCCCATAAGGGTGGTGTCAAGGCGGTGAAGGAAGCGAAACCGTGATCCGGATCATCCGAGAGCTGTGGCGGTGGCGCCGCCTGGTCGGAGAGTTGGCGCGCCGCGACTTCAAGGCGCGTTACGCCGGCTCGGTGCTAGGCGGCGTGTGGTCGGTGCTCGAGCCCCTGGTGCAGTTCGGCCTCTACCTGACCGTCTTCGGCGTCTTCCTTGGCATGCGTCTTGAAGGACGGGCCGGCGTGGGCAACTTCGGTCTCTACCTGATCAGCGGCCTCGTGCCGTTCGCGGCGTTCCAGGAATCGGTGTCGCGCGCCACCGGGCTCGCCCGCGAGCGCGCTCAGCTCGTCCGCCACGTCAACGTCCCGCTCGAAGTCCTGCTCGCGGGTACGCTCGCCGCCGTGTTCGCCCGCAACGGCGTGGCGCTCCTGCTCGTCGTCGGGGTGGCGGTCGGTTGGGGGACGGCCTCGCTGGCGGCGGCGCCGTGGTTGCTCGGTGGCATGGCCGTGATGGCGGCGGGGGTATTCGGCCTGGCCCTCGCCCTGGTGGTCGCGGGGGCGTTCCTGCCCGACCTCGTGCAGATCGTGGGCACCGGGACAATGGTGTTGTTCTTCCTGACGCCGATCGTCTACCCGGCGTCCCAGGTGCCGCACGCCCTCGCCCGCTACATGCCGTTGAATCCGCTGTGGGGCATCCTGCGCTGTTTCCGGGCCGCGCTGGTAGGGGAGCCGCCGGACGGAGCCTCGCTCGCGATCGCTGCGGCCGCTGCGGTCGTCATGCTCGTCGCCGGGTCGCTGGTTTTCGAGGCGCGGCGCCGCCAGGTGCCCGACGTAGCCTAGTTCGAAAGCGGCCGGCCGCGCGCCGGCTAGGAGGAAGCGATATGAATCGGAGATCTGTTCTGCTGTTCGCCGGGGCGGTGCTGCTCCCGGTTCTTGGACTTGGACAAACCCTGCAGCGGCCGCCGGTGCCGGCCGTGCCGCCACAGCCCGCGGCCGGCGCCGCCCAACCCCCGCAGGGCCAAGGCGTGCTCCAGGCGCCGGCGGGGTTGCCGCAAGCCAGCACCCGCCCGCAGAGTTACGAGGACTGGCTCAAATGGTATTACAGGATCTACGAGATCCCCAAGAAGACGGTGGTGCACGTCGGCGGCATGCGGGTGCGGCCCAACTCCATGATGCAGACCGTCGTGGAGATCGTCGGCGAGAAGGGCGACGACTATCTGGTGCGCAACCTGTCGCCCGAGGACCGTGAGGCGGCCGGGCATATCACCTGGATCATGAACGAGAGGTCCGAGATCAGCCGCAGGGCCAAGCTCGACTATCTGCGGGACAAGTACCTGATCGTGGACAACCCGGACGTGCCGCCGCCGTTCACCGACAAGGTGCGGTTTGTCGAGGCCGACAAGGGCCTGCCCAGGAGCGGGCGCTGGCAGATTTCGTTCGACATCGCCGACATGAACGGGGACGGGGTTCCCGACCTCGTGTTCGGGCCGGCGCGGACCGCCGAGAACCTCGTGCCTCACATCTTCTTTCAGCAGAAGGACGGCACCTGGGCGGAGGCGGCCGCCCGGTGGCCGACCAAGGGGATCAAGCTCGACTACGGGACGGTGCGGGTCGCGGACTTCGACGGCGACGGGAACCAGGACATCGCCATCGCGTGCCACTTCTCGAAGACGTACGTACTCTACGGCAACGGCAAGGGCGACTTCACCCGCTTCGTGACGATCCCCCAGGCGAACCCCATCATGAGCGCGCGCGCCCTCACGGTCGCGGACTTCAACCACGACGGCCGCCCGGACATCGCCTCGTACGCCGAGCTCGACGTCGACATGAGCCACGCCACGCGGATCGCTTCAGGGCTCGTCAACGTCGCCCTGAACCTGCCGTCGGGATGGAAGTCGGTCGGGGAGAAGAGCTTCCCCGCGTACCTCATGGGCGACCGCCTCACGACCGCCGACATCGACATGGATGGCAACCCCGACTTGCTCCTCACGTCGCACGCCTCGAACGTCATGGACCTCCTGTTCCGCAACCTCGGAGGGGGGGAGAGCTGGCAGTCGTTCGCGAGCGCACAGCAACCCGTTTACGCCTACGTGCTCGCCAACGCCACCGGCCAGCTCGACCGCTTCAAGCAACCCGACCTCCTCGAGTGCTTCGAGCAGCACAACCCGTGGCAGAGCGAGGCGCCGACCCAGGCGTGCGTGATCTACCGGTTCCACGACGCGAACGGCGCGCCGAGCCTGACGCCGACCCCGACCGTCCTGTTCCAGGAGAAGTCGACCGACACCAATTACAAGGCGGCGGCGATCGGCGACATCGACGGCGACGGGCGCGACGACATCGTGGTGGTCAGCAACACGGGCCGGGTGCGGGTCTTCTTCCAGGGCGCCGACGGCGCCTTCTACGAGCAGCAGCACCCGGGGATGGACCAGCCCGGCACCGATATCTTCGACGTCCGAATCGCAGACCTCTACCACGACGGCAAGGGCGAGGTCGTGTTCGCGGGCGCGCCGCTCGAGGGTGCGGGCGGCGGCATCTGGGTGTACAGGCCGGTCAAGCCCGGGGCGCCCGCGACGGTGGCCAAGATGCCTTGACACGGGCACAACCGCCTGCTACATTGCGCCCGTGTCTACGTACGGAGTGGGGGTCTTGACAGAGAGAGTTTCTCGACCTACGCTAATGCCGATGCAGCATATCAACAGAGGTTTTGGACGGTAGGCTCGTTTGAAAAATACCTTGCGGGAGGTGATGCCATTGGATGCGCGGTTGCGGCGGTTGTTGGCTCCCAGCCAAAGTGGCACAGGAACGCAGTTGTTTCGTTGTGAAGGACAAAGGAGGAACTAGGATATGAAGAAGACCATCATTCTAGCGTTGGCCGTGGCCCTTCTGGGCGGCGCGGCTTACGCCAACTTCGGTGCCCGGGACACGGTCCCGTCCGCCACGCTGCTGGTGCCGTACATCGTCGTCGATGCCAGCTCCGCCGGCATTCCCAACCCGACCGGCTACACCACGCTGACCGTGGTGACCAACGTGTCGAGTGCCAAGCAGATCATCCACGTGTCGGTGTTCAACGCGGCCTCTGAGGCCGTCATCGACTTCGACGAAGTCCTCTCCGGCTACGACGTCTGGTCGATCAACTGGCGCGACCTCGTCACCGGCGACTTCCAGAACTTCGACACCGGCTCCGCGACCAACCCCGTGGGCGCTGTGACCCCGGGCGGCCTCAAGGGGTTCTGGAACCCCACCACGTACACCGCGCTCCAGGCGACCAACGCTCCGCAGCCGTGGGGCCCGACCGAGAACAACAAGCCGACGTTCAACGGCCTCGTCGCTCCGTTCGACATCGACAGCACCCAGGTTCCGCTCACCGGGACCAGCTGCGGCTTCCCGTGGGGCAACCAGTCCGTCTTCGCCGGCCTGATCGTCCAGGGTCTGCAGAGCCCGCTCGTCGCGTGGCCGTCGCAGGACACCGATTGCAACCCGCTCAACGGCGCCGAGATCCCGGCCTGGGGCGGCTGGCTGTCCAGCCTCAGCACTCAGCCGTTGTTCTTCTACGCGCTCATCGACAGCGTCCAGGCGTGCAACGGGTTCTTCCCGGGCGACGACAGCTTCTGGACCGGCAACAATGGCGCGTCCTACTTGAGCGACACCAACGTGCTCACGGGCTATGACTTCTACATGAACCCGTCGCAGAACTACTCCGAGTCGCTGCCGACCGTCAACCTCGAAGCGTCGGCCTCGTGGTCCGGAAACGTCGGCTTCTACACCGCCAACCGCGTCGCCGCGATGAGCACCTTCACACCGGTTGACCTCACCGCGCGCGAGCCGCTGCCGACCGCGTGGGCGTTCAACTACTTCCAGGCCGGCGGCGTCACGACCCAGGTCGCCGTGTGGAAGAACTACGACGACTTCGAGAGCAGCAAGACCTACGATTACGTCCTCGCTTGCCGCCCGTACATCTACTACGCGTTCGACGAGAGCGAGAACTCCAAGGCCAGCACCACGCCGAACTGCCCGTCTGGTACGTTCTGCCTGCAGCCCGAGCCGAACGTGTTCCCGTTCCAGACCCAGATGGTCCCGGTCAACCAGACCAACTTCGACGGTCTGATGGCGGGGAACGGCTGGATGCTGCTCGTCTTCGATCCGTCCATCCCGTACCTTACCCATGGGGTTCCGGAGTACGACACGGAACCGGCCGACCTGATGACGTACGTGTTCGCGAAGTACAACTTCGGGACGTACTCGACCTCGGTCGAGGCGACCACGATGTCGAACCCGTACATGTTCCCGTCGCAGGTGATGCCGTCCCTCAACACCTACGACGGCTCCACGATGGTGTTCGAGTAGCTCCTAACGTTGCATGCACCACGGCGGGCGGGCTTCGGCCCGCCCGCTTCATTTGTGCGCGGGCGCACACCGCGCCGCTCGACTTTGCGGAGGCGGGGCACTATGATGGGCAGGTTGGAGGCCTTAATGAAGGAAGTCCTTGTCCGGGTTCAAGCTCTGATTCGGAACGGCCGGGTTGTGTTCGCGGGCGCGCTGCTGCTCCTTGGCGCCGTAGCCCCGGCGCACGGTCAGGGGGCGTGTTACACCGGGCCGGCCTCGACCTACGACCTCTGCGGCACCGCGACGGTCAACCAACCCTACGAGATGTACCCGGCGAAGAGCAGCTACTTCGTCGCGGAGGCGGACCGCCCCTACCTCCTCCTCTGCAAGAGCAACGACCTGACGGTGTTCGACGCGACCAACCCGGCGAATCCCGTTGCTCTGGGGTCCCAGGTGCACATCCCCTGGGACTGGTCGAACATCAACGTCTCGGGCAGCACGCACGAGCCGTACATCACGCACCTCTCGAACATCGCGACGCTCGACAGCTTCCAGTACGCTCTCGTGATGTTGGGGCCGTACGGCTGGGACTTCTTCTCGCTCAACGGCGCAGGGTCGGGCTTCCTCCGCAACGGCTACCATCCCGACACGAAGCTCGCCGGCAGCGGCTACACCGCCGCGGCGCTGTTCCAGGACGGCAACACGATCTACGCGGTGGCCCAGATGCTCGATCAGACGAGCATCAATTCGGGCGACAGGTCGCTCAGGATTTACGCGATCGGCGGCACGTCGCCTCTCGGAGGCACGATCACCACGGCCGCGCTGACCCCGGCCACGATCGGTCGGGGCACGCGCGTCCCGGTCGGCTCGGCGACCGACCCAGTGGGGTTCACCGGGACCGACTTCTCGGTCAGCGGCGGCCTCTGGGTCGGGGTGATGAACGACCTCGGCGGGCGGCGCATCCTCATCGCGCGCACCGCCGCCACGACGGCCGCTTTGGTGGTCGACATCTCGAGCCCCAACGCCCCGAACCCGCTCGCCGTAGTCAGGGATGCGACGCTGACGGGCGGCCCCTGGGCGCTCGACCGGAAGCGCTCGGTGCTCTGGGTCGGCAGCTCCTCCAGCACCGTCGTGAACGGGTACGCCCTGAACGCCGCCAACCTCCCGGCGGCCTCGCCGCTCCTCCTGCAGCCGCAATACACCAGCGTCAACTACAACGCGGCCGGGGCGCCGCTGAGCGGGCTCACTGGGTCGATGAGCGCCGCCGGCGACCTGCTCGCGGTCGCGGGCGCCAGCGTCGTCGGCTACCTGGGCCTGGCGGGGTCCGGGCCGCAGCTGCTGCCGGCGCTGGTGCCGTTCACCGGCCTGTCGGGCCGGGTGTGCCTCGACAACGGGTACGTGGAGACGTACAACAACGTGAAGGCGTTCATGGTCGGCGGGAGCTACTACGTCTCCCGCGCGATGCAGGTTGACGCCGATGTCGTC
This sequence comes from uncultured Acidobacteriota bacterium, assembly GCA_963727205.1. GTDB lineage: Bacteria > Acidobacteriota > Thermoanaerobaculia > Thermoanaerobaculales > Thermoanaerobaculaceae > RBG-13-68-16. The sequence continues at coordinate 23,206 of CAVSFQ010000008.1, forward strand.
GGCGTCAGCGGCGCCTGCATGTCCACCACCCCGGTGCCGAGCTTCACGGTGGGTGGGGGCGAGGCCGTGCGGGCTGCTGCTCGTGACCGGCGGGACCCCCGACGCGAGGGGGTTCCCCGGCGACACGTTCACGATCACCGACGCGTCGGGCGGCCAGTGGACGAGCCGCGACGCTCGACATCCAGTTCCAGGGGCAGAGCATCGGCGGCTCGTTCCCGATGACGATCACGCCCCGGCAGGTGGTGACGTGGACCCCGGGTCCGGCGGCGGCGCCGGGCGACTACACGGTCGTCCTCGGGAACTTCACCCCCGCCGCCACGCCCGCCTCGACGAGCCAAGAGATCATGCTGTGCGCTGCGCCGGTTGCCTCGGCCCAGGTGGCCGGCGTGCAGCCGGGTTCGACCGGTGGGTGGATTACCACGCCGCCGTTCACCTACCTGACCGGCGACACCGTTCAGCTCTCGGCGGCCGCGCCGACGTACTCGCAAGGCAACCCGACGGTCTACACGTGGAGCGTGCAGGACGCCCTGACCCAGACGTGGGGGACGGCACAGAACGGGCCGAGCGTCAACGTGCCCCTGCCGCAGCCCGGGACCTACAACGCCTTCGTCGCGGTGCAGTACGGCTTTCCCGGGGTCCCCGACCCGACGACCTGCGCCGGCGCTCCCGCGACGGTGACCCTGAGCACCACCAACTACACCTCGTGTGCCGCCCTCGCACTACCGTCGAACCCATTCTCGGTCAGCCAGATCACCGTCAGCGACGGGACCACGACCGCGACCTCGGCCACGAACGGCAACCCGCCCACGCTCCTGCGCGGCAACCCGATCACGTTCTCCGCGACGTACCGCGCCGCGAGCACCTACACGCCGAGCTTCGCGTGGGGGTTCAACAACGTCTCCACCGCGCCGGCGCCGGCGGCGGACTGGACGTCGACGCCCGGGACCGTCAAGGGCGTGATCCCGGCCAATACCCTCCCCATCAGCACCGGGAACAACGCCGAGTTCCTCCAGGCGATCGCGACGCCGGCGAGCGGGAGCCCGGTCGACCTGACGAGGAGTGTCACGCCGGTTTCCTTCAATATCACCGACTGCGTGACGCCTGGCCAGGCCACCAACACGGCCCCGGGCAACGGGGCCGAGAACGTGACCGCAGGGACGGTGACGTTTTCCTGGACCGCGCCTTCGACCGGGACCGGGCCGTTCACCTACGACGTGAAGCCGACGCCCAACCCCTTGAATTTGTCACTCTGTGCCAATAGGACCACGACCTCGTGCACGTACCCGGTGCCGGCGGGCGCGACGTTGACCTGGCAGGTCATCACCCACAACTCGTGCGGGAGCGCGACCTCCGCCTCCACGCCGACGTCGTTCACGACCGCCAGTCCGCCCCCGACGCCGACCCCCACCCCGACGCCGCCCCCGAGCGGGAACCTCTCGGTCAGCGCCAGCCCGAACCCGGCCACCGCGGGGCAGATCGTGACGGTCTCGTTCTCGCCGCCGCTCAACCGCGCCGGGGACTCGCTCACCTTCTACTTCGGCGACGGTCAGTCGCAAACGGTGAGCTACCCCTGCCTGGTCTGCAACGTGGCTTCGCACACGTACTCGAACACCAGCACGCGGTCGTTCACGGTGAGCGCCAGCGGGATCGCCGGGGGGGCCTCGGTTTCCGGTTCGACGTCGGTCACGGTGCAGGTCGTGTGCACGGCCCCGGCCGCTCCGGCCGCGGCGTTCACCTATTCGCCGGCGCCGGTGCCCGTCGGGCAGCAGGTGCAATTCGTCGACGCTTCGGGCGGGTCGCCGGCATCGTGGGCGTGGTCGTTCGGCGACGGGGTTCCGCCGCTGATCCCGAACCACACCTCGACGCAGCAGAACCCGAGCAACACGTTCGCCAACGCCGGCACCTACACGGTCACGCTGACCGTGACCAACTGCAAGGGCTCGAGCACCACGACGCAGCAGGTGACGGTGGTCTCCGCGTGCACCCAGACGGCGGTGCCGGCGGCGAGCTTTACCTGGGCGCCGCAAGGGGCGCTGACCAGCTACCCGGCACAGCAGCAGCCCTACGTCGGGCAGACGGTGACGCTCACGGACACCTCGACCGGCAGCCCGACATCGTGGACCTGGCACGACTTCCAGGAGCTGATGATCCAGCCCACGACGGTGAGGGTGCCGACCTTCACCGCAACGTGGACGCAGCCCGGCGACAAGAACGTGCGTCTGACGGCCACCAACTGCTTTGGGACCTCTGCGGAGGACCTCCAGGCCGTCCACGTCTATCCGGACATTCGCCCCGTCCTCGCCGACTTCACCTGGGGATCGGATCCGCTGACGACCGGCGCGCCGGTCACGCTGGCGGCCGCGCAGGGTCCGTCTTACGGCGACCCGGACACGTTCACCTGGACGTTCGACGACGGTGCCGCGCCGCAGAGCGGCGCCCTGGTGTCGATCACCCACACCTTCACCTGCGCCGGCCCGCACAAGGTGACGCTCACCGCGTCGCGCGGCAACGACACCGCCGCCACCGCGGCCGCGACGCACACCCTCGCCGTCACCGGCCAGCCACAGTGCGCGCCACTCGCGGTGATGACGGTGGACGCCGCCAAGGTCAACGGCCTCAACGGCACCTCGTGGCGCACCGACGTGCGGATCTTCAACCCCTCCGCGCAGTCGTCGAAGGTGACGTTGGAGTTCGTGCCGGTCAACGCGGGCTCGCCTTCGGGGCCGGGCACCTCCACGACCCTCCCGCCGAACGCCACCTGGGTGTTTGACGACGTCCTGGGGACGGCGCTAAGCCAGGGCTTTGTCGGCGACGGCGTTACCAAGGCCGCGCTGCGCGCCACCTTCGACAACGTGGACAACGTGGCGCCGATCGTCATCAGCGACACGTACACCTCGTCGCCGTCGGGCGGCGGCCGGTACGGCGAGCTCACCCCCGGGATCGAGGTGGTGCCGAATACCACGCCGTCCGTGCTGTGGATCGCCGGCATCCGCAACAACGGCATCACGACGGGCTTCAGGACCAACTACAGCCTCGTCAACCTGCGCAGCGACGCCGGCGTGCAGAACCTGAAGTTCACGCTCTTCGATGCAACCGGGACGGCGGTCGCCACCCAGACGACCAGCATGAACACCCTCGAGTACCGGCAGGACTCGCTCGCCAACCTGTTCGGTGGGGCCGCTGCGGCGGTCAGCCCGGACCCCCTCGCCATCAGGGTGGACGTGCCGACCGGCTCCGACATCCAGGCCTACGTCTCCGTGATGGACAATCTCACCGGCGACCCGGTGCTCATCCCGGCCGTGCCGCCCCCCACCTCGCCGGTCTTCCTCCCGGCGATGGGGCACACACCAGGTCTGAACGGGACGCTGTGGCGCAGCGACATGCAGATCACCAACCCCGACAGCGCGGCTCACACCTGGGAGATCAGATACTGGCCATCCGGCCAACCATACGTCGCGCGAGCGTTGGTACTCTCTGCGGGCGCCACCCAGTACTTTGGCGACCTGCTCTCCTGGGTTTACAACGGCAGCCTCAGCGACACCGACAAGACCAGCGGCCTGGTCCGCATCGCGCCCGCCGACGGCAGCTCGGTCTACCCGATCGTTCAGGCGCGCTCGTTCAACCAGACGGCGAACGGTACGTTCGGGCAGAACATCACGCCGGTCACTCCTGACATGGGAGTCGCGGCGGGACAGGGCGAGCGCCTGCTGCTGACCGGGATGTCGAGCCAGGACGTCGCCCGCACCAACCTCGGCTTCGTCAACCTCTCCGACACCTCGAGTGTCGTATTCTCGGTGATGTTCTACGACGAGGGCGGCAACGTGCTCAACCCCAAGGACGGCCAGGGGAACCCGATCCCGTACACGATCTCGCTCGGCGTCGGCGGGTGGGACCAGGACCTCCTGGAGAACCGGTTCAAGAACAGCACGGGCTGGCCGGTGCTCGGCGCCAACCTGAAAGTCATCTCGGCGGTAATCGAGGTGACGGGCGGTGGGCCGGGGACGGCCTACGCCACCGTCATCGACTCGCAGACCGGCGACCCGAACTTCATCCTGGCGCAGCCCGCGCCGTAGGCATCGCTTCGCGTGACGCATCCTGGCGGCCCGCCCTCACCGGCGGGCCGCACTGCAATCGCAGGGCGGGCGAGGCGCCCGCCCCACGTGGAGGGTGGCCCGTGGCGAGGGCGACCTCACCCCCGCACCTTCGCCCGCGCGCAGGGGTGGGTCTGTGTTAGCCTCGCGCCGTGGAGAGCCAGATCGCACCGACGGCGCCGGACGCACGCCTCAGCGTCGAGATCCACGGGCTGGCCAAGCGCTACCTTCTGTTCGGCCGCCGCCGCGACCGCGCGCTCGCGCTGCTCGGCCGCACCGGCGGCCTGCACACCGTGACCGCGCTCGAGGGGATCGACCTCGAGGTGCGACCCGGCGAGGCGGTCGGAGTGGTTGGCGAGAACGGCTCGGGGAAGAGCACGCTCCTGCGCCTCATTGCGGGGATCTCCACCCCGGATGCCGGCACGATCCGCGTCGCCCAACCCGTGGCGCCGATTCTCGAGCTTGGCTTGGGGTTCCACCCTGAGTTCACCGGGCGCGAGAACGCGCTGCTCTATGGCTCGCTGCTTGGTATCCCCGAGGAGGCAATGGCTGAGCGTCTCGACGACGTGCTGGCGTTCGCAGAACTCGGGGAGTTCGTGGACCGCCCCCTGCGTACGTACTCGTCGGGGATGACAGCGCGCCTGGCGTTTGCGGTCGCAACCAACGTGGACCCGCGGGTGCTGGTGGTGGACGAGGCGCTTGCGGTCGGCGACGGCGCGTTCCAGAAGAAGTGCGTGGACCGCATGGTGCGCTTCAAAGAGGAAGGGCGCACGGTGCTGTTCTGCTCGCACGCGATGTACCTGGTTACCAGCTTCTGCGAGCGCGCGGTGTGGCTGCACCACGGGCGGGTCCAGAGCCAGGGCTCATCGCAGGCGGTCGTGGAGGCGTACGAGAGCTACCTGATGCAGCGCGAGAAGCGCCGGCTGGCGCCCGGATCCGATGCGGCGTGGATTCCGGCGATGGCGGGAGGTCGGCGCGGGCGCCTCACCGCCGTGCGCGTGCTCGCGCTCGACGGCACGCCGGCCCAGGCCGTCGCTCCCGGGAGTGGCTTCCAGGTGGCGATCGACGCAGAGAGCGCCGACCCGGCGACGGCGTTTCACGTCGGGGTCGCGGTGGACACCCAGGACGGGCGCTGCGTCTTCGCGGCGACGACTCACTTGGACGGGGTCGCGCCGCTTGCCGGCTCGATGAGGTACCAGATGCGCCTGCGCGTCCCGGCGCTGCCGGTGGCATCGGGCACGTTCGCGGTGTCGGGGTTCCTTTTCGACGAGCACGGCCTCCACACCTACGACCAGGTCGTGGTGCCTGCCGCGCTATGCGTCGAGGGGGCTCGCTGGACCCCGGCGCTGCTCGAACTCGACCACGAATGGATCGTGCCCGCGTGATGCGGCGGCCCCTCGCGATCGTCTACCTGCTCGAGGACACCACGCTGTTCGGCGGCGTCAAGATTGTGCTTCATCAGGCCGAACTGATGGCGCGCCGGGGTCACCAGGTGACCGTGGTCAGCAAAGGGGAGCGGCCGGCGTGGTTTCCCCTCCGCACCGGCTTCCAGCGCGTTCCCAACTTCGCGCCCGAGCACCTCCCCGAAGCCGACGTCACGGTCGCCACGTTCTGGACGACGATCGCGGCTGCGGCGGCGGTGCGCTCGGGCGCGGCGGTGCACTACTGCCAGGGGTTCGAGGCCAGCTACACCCACAACGTGGCCGAGCACCCTGCGATCCTTGACGCATACCGGACGCCGATTCCGCACTTTGCCCTTTCCCCTCACCTCCGGGCGCTGGTGGCGGAACGGTTCGGCCGGCCGGGTCGCGTCGTGCCGCCGGCGCTGGCGCCGTACTGGCGGCCGGCGTGGCGTTTTGGCCCGCGGCGCGCGTCACGAGTCCTCATCGTCAACCCGTTCGAGATCGACTGGAAGGGCGTGACCACCGGTCTCGAAGCGGTCCGCCTGTTGCGCGGGCAAGGGTTGCCGTGCCGCCTGGTCCGGCTTTCCCAGTGGCCGCTGTCCGATGCCGAGCGCGCGTTGCTCGCGCCGGACGAGTTCCACCAGGGACTCGCTCCGCAGGCGGTCGCGAGGCTCATGCGCGGAGTTGATCTCGTGCTCGCCCCCTCCTGGGAGCAGGAAGGGTTCGGCCTGCCGGTGCTCGAAGCGATGGGGTGCGGGGTGCCCGTGGTGGCCTCGGAGATCTCGGCGTTCCGGAGTTTTGCGGGCGGCGCCGCGGTGCTCGTGCCGTTCGATCGCCCGGATCGCTTCGCTGCAGGCGCGGCCGAGCTCCTGGGCTTTGGCCGGCGGTGGCGCACCGTGCGACGCCGCCAGCTCGAGGCGGCGCGGATGTTCTCGGAAGCCCGCATCGCGGCCATCGCCGAGGATGCGTTGTACTGGATTGCGGAAGGGCGCTGGAGGAGCCAGCCGTGACCGGCGGACCGGGCGTTTTGCCTCGGCCCCGCCACGGCGCATCCGCATGAGCGCGGACGTCTCGCTCGTGCTGGTGGCGTACCGGTCCTCGACGGTGGCGCCCGCCGCGGTGGCGAGCTTCCGCGCCGAGGCGGCGCGGCTGGGCGTTTCGCCCGAGGTGGTCCTCGTGGACCACTCGGACGACCCCAGAGAAGCGGCGCTTTTGCACGCGCTGGCTCCCGAACGATTGCTCGTGCGGCCCAACCGCGGCTACGCCGCCGGGGTCAACGCGGGCGTCGCGGCGAGTTCGGGGCGCACGGTTCTCGCCGGGAACCCGGACATCACGTTTCAGGAAGGATCGGTGGCAGCGCTGGTGGCGGCGCTCGACGAGGGTTGGGACATCGTCGGCCCGCAGTTCGTGCTCGCGGGACTGCGCTTTCCGCCCGCCGATCTGCAGACGCCCGGCGAGCAGTTCCGCCGCTGCCTCGCGGGTCGGTCGAGGAGGGTTTGGAGCTGCCAGCTTCACCGCGAACTCGGGCGCTGGCGGGCGGTCTGGGATGCGGCCCGGCCGGCGCCGGTGCCGACGCTGTCGGGCGCGTTGCTCGCGTTCCGGCGCGAGACGTTCGAGCGCGTTGGCCCTTGGGACGAGGGGTACTTCCTCTATTTCGAGGAAACCGACTGGCTGCGGCGCGCGGTGGGGGTGGGCCTCCGCGTTGCGCAGGTTCCGGCCGCCACGGTCGAGCACGCGTGGGGGCACGCCGCGGATCCAGCGGCGTCGAGCGAGATCTTCACGGCATCGCGGGCGCGCTACCTCACGGCCTGGTTCGGGTGGCGGGGCCGTCTGGTGCTGCGCCTGCGCCCGCGGCCGGCCCCCCTCGACCTCAACCAGCTACCGACGCGCGCGAGCGCGCTGCCTCAAGGGCGGTTGCAATGGCTGCTGTCGCCCACGGGACTGGGTTTCCCGGCGGCAGGGCTTGTGGCGACCGCAGATGACCTCATGCGCGCGCTGCACAGGGTGGTGGTGGCGAGGGGTAAGCGGGGGCGTTATCTAGTGGTCGCCGCCGACCCTGAGAGCGCGGCGCTCGCCGGCGCCTGGTCGTGGGAGGCTCGCGATGGATGACGTCGTCTTTCGTCCGTTCCAACCCGGCGACGAGGTCGCGATCAACGACGGCTTCAACCATGTCTTCGGGCTTGCGCGCCCGCTGTCGGAGTGGCAGTGGAAGTTTCCGGCGGAGCCGGAGGGGCGGTGGATCTTCCTGGGTGTCGCGCCGGGGGGGAGCATCCTGGCGCACTACGGGGTCGTCCCGGCGCGGGTGCAAGCCGGCGGGTTGTCGGTGCGGGCCGGGCAGATCGTGGACGTCTACTCGCGCGAGGAGGCGCACCGGGGGCTTGGCGCCGCGCGCATCTTCCTCAAGACGGTTTCCACGTTCATCGAACGGTACTGCAACCCCGAGCAGCTCGCCCTTTGTTATGGCTTTCCTGGAACGCGGGCCCTGAAGCTGGGCGTCAGGCGGTCGGGTTACGATCAGGTGCCGCCGCAACCGGTTACACTGTGGCGCCGTAAGGCGGCCGATCGGACCAGGTTGCTTATTGGCCACGCCGTGCGCACCGGCTTCGACGGCGAGGCGCTCGACGCCTTGTGGGCGCGCTCGCGAGGCCGCTATCCGCTGGCCGCGGTGCGCGACCGGGCGTGGCTTGGCCGCCGCTTTCAGGGGCGTCCGGGCGTCGAGTATCTCCACCTCGCCGCCTGGCGTCGCGGCGCCCCACACGCCTGGGCGGTCGTGCGGGCCGGCGCCCCGACCGTGTACTGGGCCGACCTCGTATGGGACGGGGAGGACCGCCGTGCACTCTCGGCGTTGGATCGTGCCGTGACTCGTCTTGCACGCCTCCACCGCGCGGAGGCGGTCGAAATGTGGTTGGACAGCGATCCCGAAGCGGCGCAGGCGCTGACCGGGCTTGGTTGGGAAAGTGCGCCGCACCCGGCGATCAAGCTCGTGGTCCACTCCTTCCACCCTGGTCTGCCGCCCGCCTCGGTCCCTGGGCGCTTCTACGTCACCATGAGCGACGCGGATCTGGTGTAGCGCGATGGACGTTGCGACCGCGCTCTGGATCATCGTCCCCCTCGCTCTCGTCCACGTCCTCGCGAGACGCTCCCGCGCGCTGCTGCTCTTCCAGGTGGCGGTGGACGTCATGCTCCTGCTGCTGCCCGGACGGCTCTTGCTCCAGGGGCTGCACATCGGGCCGGGGGCGCCCGGTGCGCTCGAGTGGGGCGGCCCCGTCACGGTGACGGGATCGCCGGAGCAGACCGACCTTCCGCTCGAGTTCGAGCCGTGGTGGACCGAGGTGCGGCGTCTGGTGGCCGCCGGGGAGCCGCCCTGGGTCTCCGACCGGATCGGGGGCGGCGCGCCGCTGTTCGCCAACGGCCAGACCGGCCTGCCGTTCCCGTTCCAACTTCCGGTGTGGGTGCTGGGGCCGGAGCGCGGCAACGACGTGATGTCGGTATGGAAGCTGGAGCTGGCCGCCCTCGGGGGGTTCCTCCTGTTCCGCCGGTTCGGCGCGCGGCCCCTCGCGGCCGCCGCGGGGGCGCTCCCGTACGCCTTCGGCCTCTACCAGCTCTCGTGGCTGGTCCAGGGGATGGCCTGGGTCGTGGCGCTGACGCCGTGGGCGGTTTGGTCGCTAATCGCCTCGCTGCGCGGCGATCGCCGGCACACGGCGGCACTCGCCGTGCTCCTCGGCGCGCTGGCCGGCTGGTCGGTGCATCCCGAGACCGCCGCGTTCCTCTGGCTCGCCCTCGCGCTGGTGGGGACCGCGCTGGCGTGGGGGCGCGCGCGCCGGCTGCGCCGCCTCGCGGCGCCGTTCCTGCTCGCGTTGCCGATCGCGGCGGTGGGCGCGCTGCCGGTTGTCGCGACCGTTGCCGGAACGGCAAAGCTCGCCGCGAGCCACGGGCGGGCGATGTACCCGGACCCGGCGTTGTCGTGGCCGCTCAAGGCGCGGATGGCAGCGCTGATCGTGGCGCCGTGGCGCGAGGGCAACCCCGGCGACGGCACGTGGGACCGGCCGTTTCCCAACGCGGCCGTGGCGGTGAGCGTGGGCGCGATCCCGGTCGCGCTGCTGCTCCTTGGTGGGGTGCGCCGGCGCAATCGGCGGGCCGCTGTGGGGTTCGCGGCGATCGGCCTCGCCGCCGCCGGCCTCGTCTACCAGCTGCCGGTGTTCTCCCAGTTGGTGGGGCGGCTGCCGGTGCTCGGGGTGATGACCTGGGTGCGCGCCGGTTTCCTCCTCGGGTTCGCGGTCACCGGCCTCGGTGCGCTGGCATTCGACGCTTGGCTGTGCCGGCCGTCGCGCCGGCGCCTCGTGGTCGCTGCGCTCGTGGTAGAGGGAATGGTGCTGGCGCTGGCCCTCAGCGGCCCGGTCCCGGTGCGACGCGAGGGCGTGGTGGTGGCGGTTGCGCCCGCGGCGGTCGCCGTTGCGGCCGCCGCCGGTTTCGGGCCGGTGGCGGTGCCTGTCTTGGTCGGGGTCGAGGCGCTCGCGAACGGGTGGAGGGTGATCGGGGGCTCGCTCGCGCCCGCGGCCGCGCCGCCAATCGTCCGTGAACTCGATCGCTTCGCCGCCGCCGAGGGCGGTCGGGTGCTCGGCCTGGGTGACGCGCTGCCCCCCAACCTGGCGGCTCGCCTCGGTCTCGCCGACCTGCGCAGCGCCGATCCGGTGCGGCCGCTCGCTCTCGCCCGGCTGCATCAGGCGCTCGGCGCGGCGGGGATGGACCTGCCGGGGCCGGTGACCACGCCGTGGGCGGGCCTCGCCGGGGCGTGGGGCGTGCGGTGGCTGGCGACGCCGCCCGAAGGGATCCCAGGTCCGGCCGCGGTGGGGTGGCAGGAGGCGTACCGCGACGCGGGCGGGCGGCTGTACCGCAACCTCCGGGCGCTCCCGGTCGTGCGCCTGGCCACCCGTTCGGTGCCCCCTCCGGGCGACCCGGGCGCCGGCGCCTGGGAAGGGGTCGACTTCGCGTCCACCGCGGTGACGGCGTCGCCGGTGCCGGTGGCCGGGGAGGGCGCCCTGCGGATGCTGGACGACCGCCCGTGGCGCCACGAGGCTCAGGCGGAGGTCCTCGGCACCGTGCTGGCGGTGCTGCACGTGCCGTACGCGCCCGGGTGGGCGTGCTACCTCGACGAGCGGCCGGTCGCCGCCGTGGACGCGGACATTGGCGCGATGGCGATCGTCGTGCCCGGCGGGAAGCACGCGTTGCTCTGGGTCTACACGCCGCCTTTGCTGGTGCCGGGGCTGCTGCTGACGTTCGCGGGGTTGTTCGGAGCCGTGGCCTTCGCGGTACGATCACCGCGGAGGCGGCGATGAGCCAGGCGCGGTTCCCGGTCGAGAGCGACCTGATCCCGTACGCGGCGGGGTTCCCGCCGGGTGGCCGCTGGCTCGTCCTGGCGCCGCACCCCGACGACGAGGTGTTCGGGCTCGGCGCGACGCTGGCGATCGCCGCGGCGCGCGGCGTCGAGGTGCGGGTCGCGGTCGTGACCGACGGCGGCGCGCAGGGCGATCCGGCCGAGCGCGAGCGCGCGGCCTCCGCGGCGGCCGCCGCCCTGGGCGTGCCGCCGCCCGAGTTCTGGCGTCTCGCCGATCGCTCGCTGCGCCCGGCCGACGCGGCGCTGCGGCGCCGCCTGCGCGAAACGTTCGCGCGCCTCGCCCCCGACGTGGTGTTCGTGACCTCGCCGGTGGAGCTGCACCCGGACCACCGCGCCCTGGCGCTGGCGGTGCAGCGCGCCGTGCGCGCGGCGGCGCTCGCGGGTCTGCGCGAGCGGCCGCCGGGCTGGGTGGCGGCGTACGAGGTCAGCGCGCCGCTCGCCCCCAACCTGCTGGTGGCGGCCGACGGCGGCTGGGAGGCGAAGCGCCGCGCGGGCGCCTGCTACGCCGCCCAGCTCGCGTTCCGCCGCTACGACGAGGTCGCGGAGGCGTTCGCGATGCTGCGCGCCCTGACGCTCGACGGCGTGGCGCGCGCCGAGGCGCTGCACCTGCTCCCGGCGGGGCGCGTGGCGCTCCTGTCGGGACGCGGCTGGGCGGCGCGGATGGGCGCCGCTCCGGCGGCACCAGGTCGCGGGTAAGCTATTGGGGGTGTTGTCCTCGCCCGGGGACGTCGCATCCGCCCGTGGGCCACTGCGATTGATCTCGGGCCAGGCACGTTTTTTGCTCTCCTGAGCGAGGGAAGGAACGGGACGATGCGCACGAAAGCTCTCGTACTCGCACTCGTGATCGCCGTGGCGGCGCTCGGCGCGGCGCCGGCGTTCGCCGGCCACTGGCACGGCCGCGGCTGGTTCGGTTGGGGGTTCGGGATCGGGCCCGTGGGGTTCGGGATCGGGCCCGCGTGGTGGGGAGCGGAGTGGGGCGCGCCGGCGTGGTACGAGCCCGCCTACGTGGCGCCCGCGAGGACCGACCTCACCGCGGTGGATACCGACGTCGAGCCGGAGTACGCCCGCGTCATCCTCAACGGCGAGCTGATCGGGGTCGCCGACGACTTCGACGGCTCCCCGGGGTACCTCTACCTCGAGCCCGGCCACTACACGCTCGACTTCACCCTGCAGGGGTACAGCAGCGAGAAGGTCGAGGTGGACGCGGCGCCCGGGCGCTACGTCCCGGTCAAGCTCGAGCTCGCCAGGATCCCCGGCGAGAAGGCGGCGCCGTGGTACGACCGGCCGAAGGGACTGCCGGTGAGCCGGGTCTTCGGCCCGCCGCCAGCCACCGGGACGGCCACGGCCATGCCCGGCCCCGACTCCAGCCTGCGGCCCGAGCTGCGCGACCGCGCCGCCACGGGCGCGCGCCTGCAAGCGGCGGTCGGCGGGGCGGCGCTGGAGCTGCGGGTGACCCCCGCCAACGCCGCGGTTTACCTCGATGGCCGGCTGGTCGGGACGGCCGAGGAGCTTGGCCGTCTCGAACGCGGGCTCGCGGTCTCGCCGGGCCACCACCGGATCGAAGTCGCGGCGCCCGGCCACGCCTCTCGGAGCGTCGACGTCGATATGGCGGAAGGCCAGCGCCAGCAAGTGGTTGTGGAGCTCGACGAAGGGACTGGACAACGCTAGGGAAAGGTCGTATGCTCCCAATAGCAGTAAGAACAAAAGGGGAGGCGGCGGTCAAGCAACCACTCTTGCAACCAGCCAAACAAAGAGCCTATCACGCTTGACCTATCAAACTAGACCTGCCTGCAAAGGCCAACCTAATCTGACTTGAACCACCGACCTCCCAATTCTTCCCTGCCGCCGGGATCACATCCCGGCGGCTTTTCTGTCTGCGGCCTCGGCGCGTCCGGCGGTCCCGTGCCCTCCGAGAACAACCACAACGATCGCGCCCGGCGGTCACGCACCACACGCCCGTAGCGGCCGCCCGCTGGGCGGCCGGCCTCTCCGCCCGAGTCGACTCGACGGTCTCCTGGCGGCGATCGCACGACGCCTGGGCGCGACGTGGGATCAGCCCGGCGAACGCCGGTTCGCGGCCTGCGCGAGCGCGCCGACCATGACGCTCTCGGGGTCGAGGTGGAGCACAACGCGGCGGTTGTCGGCCACGAGCAGCGCCGCTGCGGCGTCGAGGAAGCCCTCGGCGCCGGCGCCGCCGGCGCGGCTCGCGAGGCGGAGCATGACTGTGGTCGCCAGGCCGCTGCCGTCCGGGACCTCCCGCAGCGCCGCCGCCGTCTGCAGGATCGCGAGGCCGTCGCCGGCCAGCGCCGCCGCCACCAGTTCCTCGAGCGCCAGCAGCGTCTCCGGAAGGCGCTCGCCGCCTTCGCACAGGAGGAGTTCGGCGTCGCCGCCGGCGGCCGCCACCAGCTCCGCCGCGCGCGCGTCGCTGCAGCGCTGCGCCGCGGCCACGACGGCCGCCAGCTCCTCGGGGGTCGGCGGCGGGACGCGGAGCTGCACCGCCCGCGACGCGATGGTGGGGAGCACGCGCCCCGGGTTGGCGGCGAGCAGCACGAAGGTGACGTGCGGCGGCGGCTCCTCCAGCGTCTTGAGCAGCGCCGAGGCCGCATCGGTGCCGAGCGGCGGCGTGTGACAGGAGTCCACGATGAAGACGCGCCGCCTCCCCTCGTAGGGGAGCTGGGTGATGTTCTCGACCACGCCCTGCGCCTGCTCGATCGAGATCTGCGTCTTGTCGGGTGCGACCGCGATGACCTCGACGTCGGGGTGCACGCCGCGGCGGACGCGCTCGCAGGCGGCGCACGCGCAGCCGGCGCCGCCGAGCTCGCGACAGACAAGGGCCGCGGCCAGCTCGAGGGCGAACGCCTCGCGGCCGAGCCCTGGGGGGCTCACCACCAGGAGCGTCCCGGGCAACGTCCCCGAAGCGTTGAGCTCGAGGCAGCGGGCGAGCAGGCGCTGCACGCCGACCCACTCCGCCGGGAGCAGCGTGGACGACGGCCACGGGAGCTGGCTGGTGCTCACGGGAGGAGGTCCGCGACCGCGTCCTTGGTGCGCTCGTGCACCCCCTCCGGCGTCCCGCTCGCGTCCACGACCGTCACGCGGGCGGGCTCGGAGCGGGCGAGCGCCCGGTACCCCGCGGCCACCGCCTGGTGGAACGCGAGCGCCTCGTCCTCGAAGCGGCGGTTGTCCGCCTTCGTCGTCGGCCGGCGGCGCGCCCGGTGAAAGGCGAGCTCGACGTCGAGGTCGAACACCAGCGTCCGGTCGGGCACGAGGCCGGCGCAGGCGAGCGCGTTGAGGCGCGCGACGGTCTCGGGCGGGATGCCGCGGGCGCCGCCCTGGTAGGCGAGCGAGGAGTCGGCGAAGCGGTCGGATAGCACGGTCGTGCCGGCGAGCAGCGCCGGCTCGATGACCTCGGCCACGAGCTGAGCGCGCGCCGCCTCGAAGAGGAACAGCTCGGCCGCGGGCACCGGCACCAGGCGGGGGTCGAGGAGCAGCTCGCGGATCCGTTCCCCGAGCGGGGTCCCGCCGGGCTCCCTGGTCGTCACGAACGCGATGCCGCGCTGCTGCAGATGGCGGGCGAGGAGCAGCAGCTGGGTGCTCTTGCCGCACCCCTCGACCCCCTCGAACGTGATTAACCGGCCGCCGGACACGGCGCAATTCTAGCCTGGATTGCTCGTGAGTCGCCCGTGCCGGCCGGCCGCCGCCAACGGGGATGACGATTGCCATCCCGAGGGCAGTTCGCTTCCCCTCGCCCAGTGGGTGTTCTCTTTCGTCCGTTTCACGGCGTGAGGCCTCTTGCTTGCCGGTCCCGCGGGTGGCCGGATGCGGGCCCGGGCGCCCCCGCGGCCGAGCCCGCATGCTCCTGCGCCCGCGACCGGACAGGGCGATCCGCGCCGGGGCCCCTCGCTGTTCTCCTCCCTCGCATGAGACGCTCGGTCGGAGCCATCGACACCCCGGCGCGGCTCGCCCGTCCGGGACCCGCGGGCGCAGGAGCGAATGGCCACCCGCGGCACCGGCGGATGGACGACACCCCCGCCCACGAACCGGAGGTCCTGCAGGAGGACGAAAGGCCTGACGATGCCCAGAGTCAACAGCAGGATCTCCGACTAGCGGGGGGTGGGTGATCAAAGACCGCCCAGCGGGCGAAGGCCGATTTTGCCGGAGCGTGCGGGTCCCGAGCGGCCAGAGCGGCGGGTGGAAACGCTGACCCTGAGCGAAGCGAAGGGGACAGCGAGGGTCCGCCCGCCGCTCTGGCCTGCTCGGTCGCACGCGCAGGCGCGTCCGAGGGCGGCGCTCGATGCGCCGCCCGAGCGACACGGCCGCAGCCCGCGGGGCAAAAGAGGAGGCCTCACGCAGTGAAGAAGGGAATCAAGGCCACCCGCAGCAACGAGGCGACGGGGACAAGAGGAACTCATCCGGCCCGGCCCCGTAGTATCGTTGTGCCGTACATGACGCATCCACGCTCGCCGGGGCTGGTCCCGGTCCTCACCTTCGGCGCGGTCGCTTTCCTCGTGGCCTGCCTGTCGATCCTCGACATGTTCCTGCCGCGCCCCTACGACGGCGTCATCCTCGACCCGGACCGCAGCGAGCTGGTGGTGCGTGCGGTCGCGCCGGGCTCGGGCGCGGCGGCGGCGGGGCTGCAGCCCGGGGACCGCATCGCGGGCGTCGGGCGCGAGGTGGTGCGCAGCGCATCCGATGTCGCCCAACTGCTGCAGCGGCACCGGGTCGGTGAGAGCGTGCCCTACCTGATCGAACGCGACGGCGGCCTCCTCGAGCGCGACGTCCGGCTGGGGCCGAGACAGCTGGGGACGGCCTCGTATCTGTACGCCTGTTTCTCCGGGTTCCTCTTCTTCTTCATCGGGCTGTACGTGCTCATGCAGCGGCCCGACGAGCCGCAGGGCGGGCCGAGCCGCGTCTTCTTCACCCTGTGCACGCTGTTCCTGCTCTTCCTCGTGTGCCGCTTGCGGCCTGCCTCGTACTCGTGGGTCGACGGGGTCGTGCTGACCACCGGGACGCTCTCGCTGCTCGTGCTGCCGGCTGCGTTTTTGCACTTCTTCCTCGTTTTTCCCCGGCGCCTGAAGCTGGCGCTCGCCGGCGCGGCGGCGCCGGGGGAGGGCTCGAGGGGGCGGTTCTTGCGCGCGGCGGAGCGGTTCGTCAACGAATCGCCGAACTTCTTCCGCCTGCTCTACCTGCTGCCGCCGCTGTTCTACGTCGTCACGCTCCTGATCGGGGCGGTGTTCGCCGTGCACATCCGCGTCGTGTCGGGCGCGCCGATCTCGAACTGGGTGTTGATGGGCGACTACCTGGTGCTCGGGTTGCTGGCGCTGCTGGGCTCGCTGCTGCGCGCCGAGGAGGGACGGGAGCGGCGCCAGATCGCCACCGTCTTCGTGGGCACCGTGGCCGGGGTGACGCCGTTCCTGGTGCTCGGCGTCGTGCTCCCGTCATTGCTGCGCACCGACCGGTTCCTGTTCTGGGGCGAGGTGCCGCTGACGCTGATCCCGCTCACGTTCGCGTACGCGATCGTGCGCTTCCAGTTCTTCGACATCAGGATCATCGTCCGGAAGTCGCTGCTGTACACGCTGGCGACCGCCGTGGTGGCCGGGATCTACGGACTGGGGATCGCGGCCTCGACCCTGTTGTTCTCCGGGTCCTCGCCGTACTTCCCGCTCCTGCTCGCTCTCGCGGTCCTGGCGATCTTCGACCCGCTGCGCCGCCGCCTGCAGGAGCCCGTGGACCGGTTCTTCTTCCGCGAGGTGTACGACGCCAGGCGCGCGGTCGAAGAGGTCAGCGCCGCCGTGGTGCGCGAGTTCTCGATCGACGGGCTCGAGGCGCTGCTCGCCACCCGCCTCTCCGAGATCATGCACCTCGAGTGGGCCGCCCTCCACGTCCGCGAGGGCAAGGTTCTGGTGTCGCGCACCGCCCCGCCGCCGCTGGCGCGCGAGCTGCCGGCGGGAGCGTCGGTGATCGAGGAACTCGCCCGCCTGGACGAGCCGGTGAGGCCCGGCGTGCTCGAACCGTTCAAGACGCTCGACCCGGACTCGCGCCGGCTGCTCGAGCAGCTCGCCGCGCTCGGCGCCCGCCTGCTCGTCCCGCTGCGCACCCGCGGCCAGCTCCACGCCGTGCTCTCGCTCGGCCCCAAGCGCTCCGAGGAGGAGTTCGGCAATGACGACCTCCAGCTCGTGCGCACGCTCGCCAACCAGGGCGCGGTCGCCCTCGAGAACGCCCGCCTGCTGCGCGACCGCACCCGCCAGGTCGAGCTCGAGAAGGAGCTGGAGATTGCGCGCCGGGTGCAGTTCTCCCTCATCCCGGCCGCGCTGCCGGCGCCGCCGGGGTGGCAGGTGGCGGCCCGCTGCGTCCCCGCCCGCCAGGTGGGGGGCGACTTCTACGACGCGCTCGCCGGGAACGGCGACGGCTCGGTGGCGCTGGTGGTCGGGGACGTGGCCGGCAAGTCGGTGCCGGGCGCGATGGTGATGGTCGCGGCCCGGGAGGTCCTGCACACCGCCGCGCTCGGCGGCGCGACGCCGGCGCAGATCTTCGAGATCGCCAACCAGCGCCTGTACACGCCGGGGCGCCGGATGTTCGTGGCGCTGGCGTACCTGCTCGTGAACGCCGGCGGGTCGGGCTCGTACGTGCTCGCGGGCCAGCCGACGCCGCTCCTGCGCCGGGCCTCGGGTGACGTGGAGGAGCTGCCTTCGCCGTTGCACCGGTTGCCGGTGGGCGCGCTGCGCGAGGCGAGCTGGGACCTGCTCCACTTCGCCCTGCGCCCGGGCGATACGGTGCTGCTCTATTCCGACGGGCTGACCGACGCGCGCACGCCGGACGGCGAGCCGTTCGGCGACGAGCGCGTCGCGGCCATCCTCGCGCGCGGCGACGGCGATCCCGCCGCGGTCGTGGACGGGATGTTGCGTGAGGTGGAGGCGTTCACGCTCGGCGGCGAGCCGTACGACGACATCACGCTGGTGGCGGTGCGCTGGAGCGGGGGGCGGCCGTGAGGGCGGGCACCCGCGAGGGGTGGCGCCGGGCCAGGCTCGAGACGGTTCTCGACCTCTCGCTGGCGCTCGCCGGGCCGCGGCAGGAAGGCGAGGTCGTGGAGGAGCTGGTGCAACGCGCGGTCGGCCTGCTCGACGCGCGCGCCGGGATCGCGGTGTCGCTGCTGCCGTCGCTGGTGCCGGCGACCGTGGTCGCCGTCGGGTGGCCGGCCGAGCCGGGCGCCGCGGCGCGGCTGGTGGCCTCCGCCGCGCTGCAGCAGGTCCGCGCCGGCGAGGTTGCTCGCGTCTCCGGGAGTCTCCTCGGCGTCCCCTTCGCCGAGGTGCTCGCGGCGCCGTGCCTCTGGCGCGAGGAGCTGATGGGTATCGTGGCGGTCGCCGACAAGGAGGCGCGCAAGGGGCTGGCCCGCTTCGACGACGAGGACGTCACGTTCCTGCGCTCGCTCGCGCTGCTGGCGGCGCCCGCCATCGCGTCCTCGCGCCTGCTCGAGGAGGCCGAGCGCCGCCGGCTGCTGCTCGAGGAGGAGAACCGGGCGTTGCGGCTCGGCGCCGGCGAGGAGGCCGGTCTCGTCGGCCAGGCCCCCTCGTTCCGCAGGGTGGTGGAGCTGGCGCGGCGCGTGGCCGCGACCGACGTCACAGTGCTCGTGCGCGGGGAGTCCGGCACCGGCAAGGAGCGGCTCGCGCGCCTGCTGCACGCGCTCTCCCCCCGCCACGCCGGGCCGTTCGTGCCGCTGAACTGCGCGGCGGTGCCGGAGACGCTGCTCGAGGCCGAGCTGTTCGGCATCGAGCGCGGGGTGGCGACCGGGGTCTCGGCGCGGCTCGGGAAGTTCGAGCTGGCGGGCGGCGGCACCCTCTTCCTCGACGAGATCGGCGACCTCACCCCGGCGCTGCAGGCCAAGCTGCTGCGGGTGGTCCAGGAGCGCGAGGTCGAGCGGGTGGGCGGCCGGCAGCGCATCACAGTGGACGTCAGGCTCGTGACCGCGACCAACCGCGACCTCGAGGCGATGCTGGCCGACGGCGAGTTCCGCGAGGACCTCTACTACCGGCTGCGGGTGGTCGAGCTCACGCTGCCGCCGTTGCGCGAACGGCGGGAGGACATCCCGCTCCTGGCGCAACACTTCGTGCGTCTGCACGGGCGGCGCATGGGGCGGGAGGGGCTGTCGCTCGCCCGGCCCGCGCTCGAACTGCTGCTCCGCCACGATTTCCCCGGCAACGTGCGCGAGCTCGAGAACCTCCTCGAGGCCGCCGCCGCGCTGGCGTCGGGCGACCGGGTCGAGGTCGAGGACCTCCGCCTCGCAATGGGCGCGCGACGAGCGGGGGCCGCGGCGCCCACCGGGACGCTGGACGAGGCCGTGCGCGCGCACGTGCTGCGCGCCGTCGAGCGCAGCGACGGCAACCGGGTGGCGGCGGCGCGGGCGCTGGGGATCGACCGCACCACGCTGTACCGGATGCTTATGAGGTGGAATGCAACATCTGATGCAAAACGCACAAAACCGGTGCGGGGCGCGCCGGGGCGACGCTCTCGACGGAGGGCGAAGTCGTGACGACCGCGTACTGTTGCGTTTTGCATCGGCAGGGGCGGGTCCAAGGCCCTGTGTTTTTGGCTTATCATACTGAATGTGAATCACTTATATTAATTGGCCCACGGTTTGCAACGCCTCGCGGGCATGGTGCCGTTCCCCTCCGCAAGCGTGCTCGCGAACCGGTTCCTGGAGCCGCTCAGCCGCCCCTGGGCGGTGGTGGGAGGCGGGCTGCTCGGCGGTGGGACGCTCCTCTCCGGCGCACTCGGCGACGGCGCGCGCCTGGCCTGGCGCCTCCTCTGCCTTCTCCTGGCGCTGTGATGCGCCCGCTTGGAGACGACACTCATGGCTGAGCCCGTGCGGCTGCGCCTCGTCCTTCCGCAGGTCGCCCGCGCCGAACTGATCGCGGGCGATGCGGTCGAGGACCTCGGGAAGCGCGTCGACTTTCCCCGTGATACCCTGGCGGAGGTCAAGTTGGCGGTGGTGGAAGCGTGCCTGAACGCTCTCGAGTACGGCGCCGGTGAGGTCGTGGTGGAGATCGCGGCCCATCCGGACAGCGCCTACCCCTGGATCGAGGCCGCCGTGGTGGATCACGGACCCGGCTTCGACCCCGGCGAGCAGCCTCGCCCGGTGCTGGAGACCAAGCTGCACTCGCGCCGCAAGCGCGGCTGGGGACTCGAGCTGATCCGGCGCCTGATGGACGAGGTGGAGATCACGTCCCGCCCGGGCTTGACCAGGATCCACATGATCCGGCGGACGGGAGGAGCGTGACGGTGGAAACGTTCGAGCTTTCGATCGCACAGCGGCAGGGCGAACTGGCCGTGCTCGAAGTGGTCGGCTACATCAACAACGAGGGGGGCGAGGCGATCGCCCGCGAGGCCGGCACGCTCCTCGACGCGGGCTGCCGTACGCTCCTCCTCGACCTGCACGCGACCCGGATCATCAACTCGATCGGCATCTCGCTGCTGCTCGAGGTGCTCGAGCGCACGATCGAGATCAAGGGCACGCTGGCGTTCTGCTGCCTCACCCCCAGCATCGCCAAGACGTTCCAGATCATGGGGCTGGCCCAGTACACGCGGATCTTCCCCGACCGCGCCTCGGCCCTCGCGGAGCTCGCCCAGGTCCGATGAGCGACGTCCTGCGCGTGCTCGAACTGGCGTTCGGCGCGGCGAGGGAGGGCGGCGCCCCCCTGCCGCACGCCGTGCTCGAAGGCCTGCTCCGGGAGACGGGCGCGGGCGGCGGCGCGATCGGGCGCGGGAACGAGGTGCTGGCGCGGACCGGGGCGGTGCCGACCGAGCCGCGCCGCGCGGTCCTGCCCGCCGGGCGCGACGCCTTCTGGCTCGAACTCGACGGCGCCGCTGAGCCGGCCGAGCCGGTGCGCGTCGCGGCGGGCGTCGTGCTCGGCAACTGGATGTTGCGGGAAGAGCTCAAGCAGGCGCGTTTCGCCGAGCGCCGCCGGCTGTGGGAGATCGAATCGTTGCGGGCGATCGCGGAGGCCCTGGGCGGCACCCTGCAGCCGGCGCGCATCGCCGAGGAACTCCTGATGCACGCCGCGGCGCTCCTCGACGCGCGCCGCGGCGAGGTGTGGCTGACCGCCACCGGGGCCGAGGGCCCGGCCGTGCGGCTGGCGGGCGCCGGGACGACCGCGGCGTGCGCCGCCGGCGAGTGCGTCATGGCCGCCCGCGTCGGCGGCGCGGTGCTGAGCGCGGACGAGGCGGCGGCGCTGCCCGACAACGGGCTGCTCGAACCCGGGAGGCTCGCGGTTGCGGTGGTGGGCCGGCGCGGGCGTCTCGGCGTGCTGGCGCTCGCCGAGCGCGAGGTCCGGGGCGGCACGGCGCCGTTCGCCACCACCGACGCCGAGACGCTGGCGCTCTACGCCTCTCAGGCGGCGGTGGCGCTGGAGAACGCGACGCTCCACCGCGAAGCCCTCGAGCAGGAGCGCACGGAGCGCGAACTCGAGCTCGCCGCCGCGATCCAGCGTCAGCTTCTGCCGGCCGCGATCCCCACCCCGGCCGGTTTCGACATCGCCGCCAAGAGCGAGCCGTCGCGCCGGGTGGGGGGCGACGTGTACGACGTGATCGCGACCCCGAAAGGGCTCTTCCTCATGCTCGGCGACGTGGCGGGGAAGGGCATCCCGGCGGCGCTGATGGCGGCGTCGCTGCAAGCGGCCGTCCGCCTGCTCGTGCAGGAGTCGCCGCCTCTCGACGAGCTGACGCGGCGGCTCCACCAGCACGTCCTGGCGTCCACGCCGGACAGCAAGTTCGCAACGGTGTTCCTCGCCTACCTCGCCGCCGACGGCGGGCTCGAGTGGGTCTCCGCCGGCCACAACCCGGTGCTGCTGATCGGTCCGTCGGGCGGGTGCGAGCGCCTCATGGCGGTCGGCCCGCCGCTCGGCCTGCTCGAGGATGCGCGCTACCCGTCGAGCCGGGCCGTCATGGCCCCGGGCTCGGTGCTGCTCGCGTACACGGACGGCCTCTCGGAGGCCCCAGCGCCGGGCGAGGACGGCGCCGACTTCGGCATCGAGGGGATCGAAGCGCGCGCGGTCGCCCGCCGCGGCGACGCCATGGAGCGGCTCGTCGCGGAGTTGTTCGCGGCGGTGACGGCGCACACCGGCGGCGCGCCGCCCCACGACGACCGCACCGTGCTCGCCGCCCGGCGCCTCGCCAGGTGACGCCCGTCACCGACAAGCCGCGCGACGGGACGTAGATTCGACTTGACCGTCTTCTCCTTCCTCCGGCGCCCCCACCCAGGGGCGCCAGTTTCTTGCCCGGCGCCGCCGGGCGCCGCCGATAGCGGACCATCCGCGGCGTTGCCCTTCGGCGGCTCGCGTGCTCATGTGGCCTCCGGCCACACTCCGCCGCGTCCGCCTCGGGCGCCTTGCGGCTGGCCCACTCTCGTCGGCGCGGCTGCACGCCGCAAGCTGCAGCGCCCTGCCTGTCGGCGTCGTTGGTTCTAATGTGGGGCGCGCCCGCCGGGCGCGCTTCTTCGTCTTCGAGGGGGGCGCTCGAGGCCGCGCGGCCTGCGGCCGGTGCGGCCGGGTCGGGCCACGACCCACGATCTTTCACTCCCATTCCCCGGTTTCTTCCTGCCAGCTTGTGATGTTTCGCAACAAAGTTGACGACTGACTCGCCGTTCAATAGAGTGATCTTCAACAACCCGCGACGATGGCGGATCAGGGGAAGGAGAGTGGCATGAGAATGGCGAGAAGGACAGGGCTTCTGGCGCTCGCGGCGTGTCTGCTGCTGGTGCCGGCCGCAAGCCACGGGGCGGGTTTCGCGCTCTTCGAGCACGGCGCCCGCGCAGTGGCGCTCGGCGGCGCGTTCGGGGCGACGGCGGACGATCCCACCGCGATCTACTTCAACCCTGCTGGTATCGCGTTCCTGCAGGGCACTCAGGTTGCGATGGGCGTCTACTTCATCACCGAGTCGAGCAAGATGTACGGCGCCAACCCGTACCCCGGCCAGGGGTACTCGGTGGGGATGAAGAGCCAGATCTTCTACCCGCCGCACTTCTACCTCACGGGCGAACTGACGCCCAACCTGCACTGGGGCTTCGGCGCCTACGCGCCGTTCGGCCTCGGCACCTGGTGGCCGAACGAGTACGCCGGCAAGTACATCAGCAAGCGGATCGGCTTGCAGGTGTTCAACGTCAACCCGACGCTCTCGTACAAGCTGACCGAGAACTTCGCGATCGCGGCGGGCGTCGACTACTTCTACTCGGCGGTCGACCTCACGCGCTCGATCGGCGTGATCAACCCATACACCCAGCAGGCCGCCGAGGTCGGGCAGGTGCACCTCTACACCGACTACAAGGGCGGCTGGGGCTGGAACGTCGGTCTGCTCGGCAAGCTCGACGGCGGCTTCTCGATCGGCGCGACCTATCGCTCGGACGTGAAGGTGAACTACACCGGCAAGGCGTCGTTCACCCAGTTCCCGACCGGCTACGCGGACTTCGACGCGATCGTGGCTTCCCAGGTGCCGTTCGGCAGCAAGGTCGGCGCGAAGACCTCGATCAAGTTCCCCGACGAGGTGCGCGTCGCCCTCGCCTGGCACGGGCAGAAGTGGGGGATCGAGGGCGACGTCATCCGCATGGGGTGGTCCAGCTTCAAGAGCCTCGCGATCGACATGCCCAGCGAACCGGCGCTGTCCGAGGTCCGTCCCGAGGACTACAAGGACAGCAACAGCTACCGCCTCGGCGTCGAGTACAAGGCGTCGCCGTCGCTGGCGTGGCAGATCGGCGCGCTGTACGACAAGAGCCCGGTGCCGACGATCTCGGTATCGCCGCTGCTGCCGGACGCGGACCGGCGCGGCGCCAGCATCGGCGCCTCGATCGGCCTCACCCCGAAGACAACCCTCGACGTCAGCTACATGTACCTGAAGTTCAAGGACCGCAGCACCGAGGGCGTGAACTACGACAACTACGAGGGCACCTACAAGACCACGGCGAACCTGTTCGGCTTCACCGTGGTGCACAGGTTCTAGGGAGGCGACGATGAGACACGCACGCAAGGCTCTGCTCCTGGGTCTCGCGGCCGCCCTTGTCGGGGGTGCCGCGACAGCCCAGGTGAACTACTCGAACTACGTGGCGCTCGGCGACTCGCTGACGGCGGGCTACTCCGCGGGCGCGCTCACCAAGTACTACCAGGACTACTCGTTCCCTGAGATCCTCGCCAAGCAGTTCGGCATCACATCGTTCCAGCAACCGACGATCTCCGACCCCGGCATCGGGAGTTACGGGACCGTGCTCCGGCTCACGGCGCTCACGCTGGGGCCGACCGGCGTGGTGCCCGTGATCGTGCCCGACGCCGGGCGCGTCCGGCCAGCCGATCAACGCGACGCTGGCGACGCCGTACAACAACCTCGGCATCCCGGGGGCGCTCGCCGGTGATCTGGCGACCAAGACTGGGAACATCACGAACCTGCTCACCGGCCACATCAACCCGAGCTACCCTCATGTTCGACATCGTCCTGCGCGACGGCCAGCACACGGCGCTCGAGCAGGCGATCAGCCTGTCGCCCACGTTCGTCACCGTTTGGATCGGCAACAACGACGTCCTCGGCGCCGCCTTGGCGGGCGTCGCGCTCGAGGGGGTTACGCTCACGCCGAAGGCGGTCGTTCCAGCAGGAGTACACCACGCTCATCGGCGGGTTGCGGCAGTACCTCCCCAGCGCCGGCATCGTGGTCGCGACGGTTCCCGACGTCACGGCGATCCCGTTCGTGACCACGATCAAGCCGTACCTCGTGAACCCGGCCGACGGCTCGCACATCCCGCTGATCGGCGAGGCCGGCCCGCTCACCGAGAGCGACTACGTGACGCTCGGTGCCTCGGCTCTCCTGGCTCAGGGGATCGGGATCCCGAAGGCCGCCGGCGGCACCGGACTGCCGCTGCCGGAGGGGTCCGTCGACGCCACCGGCCTGTCACACCGGCGTCGATCCTTCGCGCCGGCGAGATCGCGGCGATCCAGGCCCGCACCGGGGACATCAACACGATCATCAAAGCCACGGCCGCGCAGTTCGACGCCAAGGTCGTGGACGTCAACGCGATCTTCGCCAACATCGTGACGCACGGAGTCATGGTCGGAGGCATCGAGCTCGGCCCCGCCTTCCTCACGGGCGGGATCTTCGGCTACGACGGCGTCCACCCGCAGAGGCTGGGGTACGCGGTCCTGGCCAACGAGATGATCAAGGTGCTCAACGTGGCGTATGGGACCAAGGTGCCGCAGGTCGACCTGCGCCCGTTCCTCACCGGAGAAGGCTCTCTCACCACCGTCTCGGCCAAGAGCATGCAGTTCAGCCAGGAGGCTGCGATCGCCACCATCAAGCTGTTCGCACCGAACGCACTGATGGACAAGCTTGAGGTCGGAACTCACGTTGTTCGCCGCCACATCGCGGAGCGGCCGGACCGCAGCCCGGCAGGCCAGCTGAACCCGTAACCTCGAGACTCCTCGCACCATCTTGGGGCCACCTTCGGGTGGCCCCTTTCCTTGTGCGCGCGGCCGTTCCCGCTGGCGCCGGATGGTAAAATTCCAGCAGCGTTCGGTCAGGGTGGAGAAAGGGGGCGGGAGTGGACTATCCGATCTGGAACCTCGCGATGGGCGGGGGCGTGCTGATCGGGATCGTGGCGATCACCCACGTTCTCGTCTCCCACTTCGCGGTCGGCGGCGGGCTCGCGATCGCGGTCATCGAGACGCTCGCCGTCAGGCGCCGCAACCCGGCGTTGCGCGCCCTGGCGAAGCGCAGCTCGCTCATGCTGATCCTCGTCTCGACGGTGTTCGGCGCGATCTCCGGCGTCGGCATCTGGGTGACGATCGGCCTCGTCCAGCCCGCGGCCACCTCCGCCCTGATCCACAACTACGTCTGGGGGTGGGCGGCGGAGTGGGGGTTCTTCATCCTCGAGGTGGTGACCGCGCTGCTCTACTACGCCACCTGGGACAAGGTGCGGCCGCGGACCCACCTGGTGATCATCTGGCTGTACGCCTTCGCCGCCTACATGTCGCTGGTGATCATCCAGGGGATCCTCTCGTTCATGCTCACTCCAGGACGCTGGCTCGAGACGCACTCGTTCTGGGACGGGATCTTCAACCCCAGCTACCTCCCCGGCATCGTGCTGCGGACCGGCATCTGCCTGTTCCTCGCCGGCGCCTACCTGACGCTCGCGGCGTTGCGCGAGCGTGACCGTCAGGCGCGGGTCGCCGATGGTCCGGTTGCTCGCGGTGTTCCAGGTCGTCGGGATCCTCCTCGCCTACGGCGGTTACCGCTGGTGGGAGCACGTGCTGCCCGGCTCGGTGCGGGCGATCTTCCTCGGCGCCAACCCGCTCCTCCCCGCGCTGGCTTCGACCCGACACCTGCGTGTTGTGGGCGCTGGCGGCGTACCTGCGTCGTCGCGCTCTTCGCGGCGGCGTCGCCGCGGCTCCACCTGTGGCCGACGGCGGTGGTCGCGATGCTCGCAGGGTTCGCGTTCTTCGGCGGCTACGAGCGGCTCCGGGAGGGTGCCCGGAAGCCGTTCGTGATCCGCGACTTCATGTTCTCCAACGGGATCCTGGTCAGCGAGATCGCCGACCTCGACCAACGCGGCGTGCTCGCCAAGGCGGTCTGGGCCGCGCGCGGCAGCGACGCGAGCCAGGAGGCGAAGGGGCGCGCGGTGTTCCGCGCCGAGTGCGCGTCGTGCCACACGATCGACGGCTACCTCTCGATCCGGAAACTCGTGGCCCCGGTCGATCCCGACATGCTCAACGGGATCCTCGCCACGATGCACGAGGAGGGGAAGGAGTACGCCGCGGGAACGTACACGCACCAGGGCCACGTCTCGACCGACAAGCTCGACTACCCGTTGATGCCGCCCCTGGTGGGGACCGATGCGGAGCAGGAGGCGCTGGCGGCCTACCTGCTGACGCTGAAGCCGTCGCACGTCGCGGAGGCGAGCCATGCCAACTAACCTGATCCCCGCCCTCGACCCGGCCCCGCTGCCGGGGCCGCCCTGGCTGTTCCAGGTGCTGTGGGTGCTGACGTTCTTCATCCACATCGTGCTCGTCAACACGGTGCTGGGCGGCACGCTGCTGGCCGCGCTTCGCGGGCTTCGCGCGCGGCGGGCGGCGCGAGACGAGGACGTTGTTCGTCGAGGTCAACTCGTGGGCGATCGCGCTGGCGATCACGTTCGGGATCGCCCCGCTGCTGTTCATCCAGGTCGTGCTCGGGCGCTTCTTCTACACGGCGACGATCCTGGTGGCGTGGGCGTGGCTCGGCATGCTCGTCCTGCTCATGGTCGGGTACTACCTGAACTACATCGCGAAGTTCCGCCTGCGTGCCGGGAAGGAGCGCCGGGGTCGTGCTGGTCGTCGAGGCCGCGTGCTTCATGGTGATCGCCGGCATTCAGGTGACCGTCAACCTCCTGCACATGCAGCCCGGGCGATGGGGGTTGGTCGCCGGCAACGCTTGGGCCGCACTCGCTGACCGCACGTTCGCGCCGCGCTACCTGCACTTCCTGCTCGCCGCGGTGGCGATGGCCGGAGCGCTCGCCGCCTTTGTCGCGGTGCGCCGGGCAGGGAAGGGCGGCGACGCCGCCGCGTGCCGCGGGATGGCCCGGTTCGGCATCCGCGCGGCGCTCGTGGCGACGCTCCTCCAGCTCATGGACGGCTTCTGGCTCCTGCTGGCGCTGCCGGAGGAAGTGCTGCGGTCGTTCATGCGCGGCGGCGCGGCGACGATGGCGCCGCTCGGCGTCGGCATCATGGCCGGGGTGCTCCTGCTCGTCGTCCTGGCCGGAATCTCCGACCCGCTGACGCAGCCGGCCCGGGTGCGCCACGTGGCGGAGCTGGTGGTCGGGGCGATGATCTTCATGATCGTCACGCGGCACCAGCTGCGAGCCTTCTACCTGGCGTCCTCCACGGGCCGGGGAGCAGGTGGTCGTGGCGCCTCAGATCGGGCCGCTCGCGCTGTTCCTCGGCGTGTTCGTGCTGTGCATCGGGCTGATGGTCTGGGCGCTCGTGCGGGCCGCCAAGGACCGCCCGGCGCCGGGCGAACGCGCCGCGTAGGCGGGAGGCCAGGGTTAGTGAAAGGGAAAAGGGAAGACGTGAAATGGGAGACGGGCGTGGTCTTTCGTTTCCCCTCTTCCCTTTCCGTTTTCACTCTCGACTTCTAGTTTCTCAGCGCTTCCCTCGCCGCCACGAGCGCCGCCTCGACATCGGCGGCGGAGACCTCGTAGTGCGTCACCATCCGCACCTCGGTCGCGCCGAAGGCGCCGCACGCCACGCCGCGCTCGGCCAGGCCCGCCACGAACCGCTGCGACGGGGCCGCCGCCGGGTCGCCGGGGACCCTGTCCGCGCGCAGCCGGAACACCACGATGTTGGTGCGGACGCGCGCGGGGTCGATCTCGACCGCCGCCAGCTCGGCGAGCCCCTCGGCGAGGCGTCTGGCGTGGGCGTGGTCCTCCCCGAGGCGGTCCACCATCTCGGTGAGCGCGACGATGCCGGCGGCCGCCACGACGCCGATCTGGCGCATGCCGCCGCCGAACAGCTTGCGCACCCGCACCGCCTCCTCGATCAGCTCGCGCGAGCCGCACAGCATCGAGCCGACCGGCGCCGCGAGCCCCTTCGACAGGCAGAACATCACGGTGTCGCAACCCTTGGCGAGTTCGGCCGCGGTGGTGCCGAGGGCGGCGGCGGCGTTGAAGATGCGGGCGCCGTCGAGATGCACCGCCAGGCCGCGGGCGTGTGCGACCTGGGCGAGCGCGCGGGTGCGCGCCGCGTCCATCGGCAGCCCGGACCAGAGGTTGTGGGTGTTCTCGAGCGCCAGCAGGCGCGTCGGGGTCCGGTACGAGACGTTCGGCGCGATCGCGGCCTCGACCTGCGCCGGTTCGAGCAGCCCGTTCTCGGTCACGACCGGCCGCGGCAGCGCCCCCGACCACACCGCCATCGCGCCCATCTCGAAGTTGGCGATGTGCCCGCGCGCCTCGATGATGACCTCGCTGCCTGGTTTCGTGTGGAGGTGGACGGCGACCTGGTTGCCCATCGTTCCCGTGGGCACGAACAGGGCGGCCGGGAAGGCGAGAGTGGCGGCGGCCAGTTCTTCGAGGCGGCGCGCCGTCGGGTCCTCGCGGTAGACGTCGTCGCCGACCTCGGCGGCGGCCATGGCGCGGCGCATCGCCGGGGTGGGGCGGGTCACGGTGTCGGAGCGGAGGTCGATCATGGCGGGTATGATAGCGGTTCGGAGAGTCGAGCATGCATGATGCCTTCAACGTAGTGGTGCAGGAGCGCGGCGTCGAGGAGCTTCGCCTCGAAGCGAACGGGCTCAGGGTCCTCCTGGTGCCGGACGCGAGCGTGCCGGTGGTGGCGGCGTGCGTCGTCTACCACGTCGGGTCCCGCAACGAGGCGGTGGGCCACACCGGGTCCACGCACCTGCTCGAGCACCTGATGTTCAAGGGGTCGAAGAAGTTCGACCCCGCCCAGGGTCGTCCGATCGCGCGCGTCCTCGAGCGCGTCGGCGCCTCCTTCAACGCCACCACGTGGTTCGACCGCACCAACTACTACGAGACGCTGCCGCCGGAACACCTCGAGCTCGCGCTGGAGCTCGAGGCCGACCGCATGCGCGGCGCGCTCCTGCGCGAGGCGGACCTGGCCTCGGAGATGACCGTGGTCCGCAACGAGTTCGAACGCGGCGAGAACGACCCCTTCGACGTGCTGCTCAAGGAGTCGTTCGCGGTCGCGTTCCGCGAGCACCCGTACCACCACCCGACGATCGGGTGGAAGAGCGACATCGAGGCGACCTCGATCGAGCGGCTGCGGGCGTTCTACGACACCTTCTACTACCCGGACAACGCGTCGCTGGTGCTGGTGGGCTCGTTCGACCGCGCCGAAGCGCTGGCGCTCGTCGCCCGGCACTTCGGGCCGCTGCCACGCGCGAGCCGGCCGGCGCCGCCCGTGGTGACGCGCGAGCCGCGCCAGGAGGGGGAGCGCCGCTTCGTCGTGCGCCGGTCCGGCGAGGTGGGGTGGGTCGTGGTGTCGTGGCGCGTGCCCGAGGCCGCGCACGCCGACACCCACGCTCTCGCGGTGCTGGCCGATGCCCTCGGCGGCGGGGTGACGGCGCGGCTGCACCAGAGGCTGGTGGAGACCGGCCTGTGCCTCGACGCGCAGGCGCTCGCGTGGCAGTTGCGCGACCCCGGCCTGTTCCAGGTGTTCGCGACCCTCAACCCCCCCACCGGGCACGCGAAGGTCGAGAGGATCATCCGCGCGGAGCTCGCGAAGGTCGTGGCGAAGGGGCTGCGGAAGACCGAAGTCGAGCGCGCCAGAGCGCAGGTGGAGGCGCAGACGGCGTTCCACCGCGACTCGCCGGCGCAGGTGGCGGCAGCTCTGACGGAAGCGATCTCGGCGGCGGACTGGCGCTTCTACCTCGACTACCCCGGCCGGATCCAGGCGGTCACGCGCGACGACGTGCAGCGGGTGGCGGCGGAGACGTTCGTGGACGACAGCGTGTCGGTGGGGTACTTCATCCCGAAGAACGGCGGCGGCGCGGCGGCCCAGGCGCGGCACGCCGCGCCCGCACCCCGCCCGTGTCACTGGCGGAGCGAGATCTCGGCCCGGGTCGTCCAGGCCGAGCTGCCGGGCGGAAGCCGCGTGCTGCTGCTGCCGCGCCGGACGAACACCACGGTCCACCTGCACGGCTCGCTGCTCGCCGGCCACGGATTGGTCGAACCCGCGGCCTGGACCGCCGCGTCGCTCGTCCCGGACATGCTCGAGCGCGGGACCGCCAGGCACAGCCGCCTCGACCTGGCGCGCATCATCGAGGACCGCGGCATCGACCTCGACGTGTCGGGGGACGGCTTCAACCCGCTCGAGGTGTTCTGCGCCGCGCGGTGCCTGTCCCACCACCTCCCGCTCGTCCTCGACCTGCTGGCCGAGATGCTGCAGCGGCCGTCGTTCCCGGCCGAGGAGCTCGAGAAGCTGCGGACCCTGCGCCTCGGGGAGCTGGCGCAGGCGCAGGAAGACACGTTCCACCGCGCGTTCGAGGCGTTCACCCGCCTCACCTACCCGCCGGGCCATCCGTACCACCGGCGCCCGCTCGCCGAGCGGCGCTCGGGGCTGGAGCGGACGACTCGCGACGACCTGGCCGCGATGCACCGCCGGCTGTACGGCCCCGCGTCGCTGGTGCTCGCGCTGGTCGGCGACTTCGATCCCCGGCAGGTGATGAAGCGCCTCGAGGGCCTGCTGCGGCAGGGTGAGGCGGGCTGCGCCGAGATCCCCGCCGTGCCGCGCCGGGCCCCGGAGGATGTCGCGCCGGACGAGGCCAGGGAGGCGATCCCGGACAAGCCGAACCTCGACGTGCTCCTGGGCCATCCGGGCGGCCTGCGGCGCGGCGACGACGATTTCTTCGCCGCCGCGCTCGGCAACGCCGTGCTCGGCCAGTCGACGCTCTCGTCGCGCCTCGGCATGCGGCTGCGCGACCGCGAGGGGCTGACCTACGGGGTGATCTCGCGCTTCTTCGGCGCCGCGCTGCTCGACGGTCCGTGGGCGGCGACGTTTTCGGTGGCCCCCGACAACCTGGCACAGGCGGTGGCGGCGGCGCGCGAGGAAATCGCGCGGTTCGCGGCGGAGGGGCCGAGCGAGCAGGAACTCGCCGACGAGCGGGCGGCGATGGCCGGGTCGTACCGCGTCGGCCTCGCCACCCCCGGAGGCCAGGCGCGGGAGCTGGCGCGCCTGACGCGCCATGCGCTGCCGGTCGAGGAGATCGACCGGATCCCGGAGAGGGTCCTCGCGACGGACCGCGCCGAGGTCGCGGCGGCGGTCCGCCGCCACATCGTCCCGGAGCGCCTCTGCCTGGCGGTCGCCGGCGGGCTCGTTGCAAACCCCATCGCCCCCCGCTAGCATCGTCGCACCATGCTGCGCGAGTTGGAGGTCCGCGACCTCGGGATCATCGAGAAGGTCAGGCTGCAGTTCCCTGCGGGCTTCATCGTCCTCACCGGCGAGACCGGCGCCGGGAAGTCGTTGCTGGTGCAGTCGCTGCAGCTCCTGGCCGGCGAGCGCGCCGACGCCGACGCGGTGCGCTCCGGCAGCGACCGGCTGCTGGTGGAGGGGTGTTTCGTCGCGCCGCCGGACGCGGGGGCGCGGGAGTTGTTGGCCGAGCTCGGCGTCGACCGCGGCGAGGAGTTGGTGCTGCGGCGCGAGGTTCAGGCCTCCGGGCGCTCGCGCGCGTGGGTCAACGACGTGACGGTCACGGTGGGCGCGTTGCAGCGGATCGCGCCGTACCTGTTGGCGATCCACGGCCAGCACGAGCAGCGCGGCCTGACCGACCCGGCCACGCACATCGCGCTGGTGGACGCCGCCGGCGCCCTTGCGGCCGAGCGGGAGGAGGTCGCCACGGCGTTTGCGGCGTGGCAGGAGACCCGGCAGCGCCTCGAGTCGCAGCGCCACGCCCTCGCGACTCGCCGCGATCGCCTCGACGTGATCGCGTTTCAGGCGCGCGAGATCGACGAGACGCGCCCACAGCCGGGCGAGGAGGATGCCCTGCGGGAGGAGCGCGCGTTCCTGCAGCACGCCGAGCGCATCGGCGAGCTGGTGGCCGCCGCGGTGGCGGCGCTCGGCGGCGACGGGGGCGCGGTGGCGCTGGCGCGCGCCGCGCGGGCCGTGCGCGAGTTGCAGGGACTCGGGATCGGAGTCGGCGACACCGCGGCGGAGCTCGAGCAGGCGCAGGTGCTCGCCGAGGACGCCGAGCGCGCCGTGCAGGGCCTCACCGGCCGCGTGCGCCCGGCGCCGCAGCGCCTGGAGGAGGTCGAGACCCGGCTGGCGGCGCTCGAACGGCTGGCGCGCAAGTACGGCGGCACGCTCGAAGCGGTTCTCGAGCACCGCGCCCGGTTGCAGGCGGAGCGCGAGGAGCTCGAAGGCGTGGAGGACGACATCGCGCGCCTGGCGGAGGCTGGCGGCGCCCTGGCGGCGCGCTACCTCGAGCTGGCGCGCGGGCTGTCGCACAAGCGCGCCGCCGCGGCCGAGCGCTTCTCGGCGCGGGTGGCGGAAGTACTCAAGGGCCTCGGCATTCCGCGCGCCCGCTTGCGGCTCGCGCTCGGGCTGCGCGCGTCCCCGACGGGACCGCTCGAAGTGGACGGGGTCCAGGTCGAGCCGGCGGCCGACGGTATCGACGCCGGCGAGTTCGAGCTCTCGACCAACCCCGGCGAGGCGCTGCGCTCGATGGCGCGCATCGCGTCCGGCGGCGAGCTGTCGCGCATCCACCTCGCGATGCGGACGGTGCTGCGCGACCATCTGGCGCGCCGCGGGGCGCTCACGCTGCTCTTCGACGAGGTGGACGCGGGGATCGGCGGCAACGTCGCGGACGAGCTCGGCGAGCTCCTCGCCTCGCTCGGGGGGCGCGACCAGGTGCTGGTCGTCACCCACCTGCCGCAGGTCGCGGGCCGGGCCGCCGCGCACTTCGTGGTGCGCAAGGAAACGGCCCGCGGGCGCACCGTGACGAAGGTCGAGCGGGTGACGGCCGATGCCCGCATCGAGGAGCTGGTGCGGATGCTGGGGGGCGGGGCGCCGACGCCGGCGGCCCGCCAGCACGCGCGCGAGCTGCTCAAGATACCCGGATGAACCGCCTGCCGTTCACCGTCGAGAGCCACCTGGCCGGCGCAGCGGACGGGGTGCGGGCCGTGCTCGCCGGCGGCGGCATCGTGGCGCTCCCCACCGAGACGTTCTACGGCCTGGCGGTGCGCCCCGACGACGAAACGGCGGTCCGCCGGGTCTTCGCCCTCAAGGGCCGGCCTGCCGACAGGGCGCTCCTCGTCGTCGCGGCTTCGGTGGCCCAACTCGCGTCGTGGGTCCGCATCGCCTCCCGGTGGCGGGCGCGGCTCGAGGCGGTCTGGCCGGCGCCGGTGACGGTGGTGCTGCCGAGCGCGCGTGCGAGCGCCGCGGCGGGCGCTGCAACGCTGGCGGTGCGGGTCCCGGCGCACCGGTTGCTGCGCGAGCTGCTCGCCGAGTTGGGTCCGCTCACGGCGACGTCGGCGAACGCCAGTGGGGCGCCCCCGTGTACGCGACCCGACGATGTCGCCCGCACCCTCGGGCACGGCCTCGCGCTGCTGCTCGACGGCGGCGAGACGCCCGGCGGCGCGGCCAGCACGCTGCTCGACCTCACCGCGGACCCGCCCGTGGTCCTGCGCGCGGGCGCATGGAGGCCGCCGGAGAGCTGGGGTGTGAAGGCGGCCTGAAGTTTCCGCAGATTTTGCGGAAAAGCTTGCGGAAAACCCGGCCTGGCGCCCGCAAAGCCCCCCTGTCTCAACGGGTTATGCATCGTGCACTGCCGCTAGTGCGGCTGTACAAGCTATTGTAGGTAAACGGCTTGCGTGTATTGTCTGGAGACTGTGCCACTTGCCCGTTTTGGCTCGGGCGGCCGTTCCACAGGACTTTGCGACGCGGGCGCGGCGGTGGCTCGTTGCCCAAGGCGGCTGTGTGTGTTAGCGTGACCGCCCTGAACGGAGGGAGCGGTGAAGATCAGACCCTTTGCCGGCAAGTCGCCCCGCTTCGGGGAGCGCGTGTTCGTGGCTTCGACCGCGGCCGTGCTGGGTGACGTCGAGCTGGCGGACGACGTCAGCATCTGGTACGGCGCCGTCCTGCGCGCCGACCTGCAGGAGATCCGCATCGGCGCGCGCTCGAACATCCAGGACAACGCGGTGGTCCACGTGGACGAGCCCGATTTCCCGGTCCACGTGGCGGAGGACGTCACCGTCGGGCATGCGGCCGTGCTGCACGGGTGCCGCGTCGAGCGCGGGGCGCTGGTGGGGATGCACGCGACGGTGCTCAACGGCGCGGTGATCGGCGAGGAGGCGGTGGTGGCCGCCGGCGCCCTCGTGCCGCCCGGCATGACGGTCCCGCCCCGCAGCCTGGCGGCGGGCGTCCCGGCCCGGGTGCGGCGCGAGGTGACCGCAGAGGAGGTCGAACACATGCGGCGCGGCGTGCGCAGCTACCTGCAGCTCAAGAGCCGGTACATGGCGGACGACGACGAGATCTCGCTGGACGACCCCGGCGACTGGGGGAGGCGCGGATGATCCAGCGGCCGCGCGGGACCCGCGACCTGCTGCCGCCAGAGAGCCGCCTCTGGCAGGCCGTCGAGGCGGTCGCCCGGGAGGTGTTCGGCGCCTTCGGCGGGGAGGAGATCCGCACCCCGGTCTTCGAGCCGACCGAGCTGTTCGTGCGCTCGGTGGGCGAGACCACCGACATCGTGCACAAGGAGATGTACACCTTCCCCGACCGCAAGGGGCGCTCGCTCACGCTGCGGCCGGAAGGGACGGCCGGCGTCGCCCGGGCGTGGGTGGAAAACCGCCTCGGCGACCGCACTCAGCCGCTGCGCCTGTACTACCTCGGCCCGATGTTCAGGTACGAGCGGATGCAGCACGGGCGGTACCGCCAGTTCTCCCAGATCGGCCTCGAGATCGTCGGGGCCGACACGCCACTGGCCGACGCCGAGCTGCTGGCGGCGATGCACGAGTTCTTCCTGCGGTTGGGTTTCGCCGACCTCGAGATCCACCTCAACAACCTCGGCGACCCCGAAGACCGCGCCCGCTATCAGGAGGTCATCCGCGCCGCCCTGGAGCCGCGCCGCAGCGAGCTTTGCGCCGACTGCCAGCGCCGCCTGGACGAGAACCCGCTGCGGGTCCTCGACTGCAAGGTGCCGTCGTGCCAGGTCGCGGCCGCCGACGTCCCCGCGCTGGACGACGTGGCCGGGGACGCGTCGCGGCAGCACGTGGCGCGGGTGGAGGCCCACCTGGAGCGGCTGGGCATCCCGTACGTGCGCAACCGCCGCTTGGTGCGCGGTCTCGACTACTACCTGCGGACCGTGTTCGAGGTGGTTTCGCCGCAGCTCGGCACCAACGCGGTGCTGTGCGGCGGCGGCCGCTACGACCGCCTGATCGCCGATCTCGGCGGCCCGGCGGTTCCCGGCGTCGGCTTCGCCATCGGCGAGGACCGTCTGATCGAGGTGCTGCCGGCGCGCTTCAAGGATGCGGCGCTGGCCCGTCCGGCGGTGTACCTGGTGCCGCTCGGGGAGGCGGCGCAGGCCGCGGCCCTGGAGCTCGCGCGCGGCTGGGTGCGGGAGGGCGTGCCCGTCGAGCTGGAGATCACCGGACGCTCCCTCAAGGCGGCCCTGAAGCGGGCGGACCGCGACGGCTTCCGGGTGGTGGCGATGCTGGGGGATGACGAACTGGCCGCGGGAACGGTGACCGTCCGCGACCTCGCCGTTGCCAGCCAGACCTCGGTCCCGTTCGCGGCGATGCCGGCCGTCTGGCGGGAGCTGCCCGCGGCGCCCGCACGCCGCGAGGGGGAACGCCCGTAAGGGACGGGTCGGGGCGCGGCCTGCGGGGGGTACAATCCGCCGGTGCACGCGAGAGTTTTCCGTCAACTTCCCGGCACGCTCTACTCCGCGGTCGTCATGGAGCTGTTCGAGCGGCTAGCGTACTACGGGATGGTGCTGGTGCTGGGGATCTACCTGGTCCAGCGCATCGGCATCCGCCCCGACCTCTACGGGACGGTGTACGGGGTCTTCACCGGCGCGCTCTACCTGCTGCCGCTCTTCGCCGGGGCGCTCGCGGACCGCTTCGGCTACAAGCCCGCGCTCGCCATCGCGTTCGCGACGCTCACCGGCGGCTACGTCCTCCTCGGCAGCACGGCGAGCTTCCCGCTCATCTGCGTGGCGCTGGGTCTGATCGCCGTCGGGGGTTCGATCGTCAAGCCGACGATCTCCGGGACGGTGACGCGCACCACCGAGGAGGGCACCACGAGGCCGGTCGGCTTCGGGCTCTACTACATGGTCATCAACGCCGGCGGGTTGATCGGGCCCGTGATCGCCGCCCAGGTCCGCAACCGGACCGAGTTCCGCTACGTGTTCTGGGTTTCGGCCGCCGCCTGCTCGCTCATGCTCGTGCAGGCGCTCGTCGCCTTCCGCGAACCGGTCACCCCCGAACAGCGCGCAAGCGGCAAGAGCGTCGGCCGGGTGCTCGCGGACATGGTGCTGGTGCTCGGCAACTGGCGCTTCGTCCTCCTGCTCGTCATCTTCTCCGGCTTCTGGGGGATGATCAACGTGTTGTTCGGCTTCATGCCGCTGTTCGTGGACAGCTTCTCGAACCTCGCCGCGGTCGAGGCGGCGATCGACCGGATCGTGCCGGTCACCCCGTGGGCCGGTCACTGGCTCAACCCCGAGGTGTTCGTCTCCCTCGACGCCCTCCTGATCGTGCTGCTGCAGGCGGCGGTGAGCTTCGCGACGCGGCGCTGGCGCACGTTGAGCGCGATGCTGGTGGGGACGACGGTCTGCACGGCCGCCTGGGCGATGCCGGCGGTGTCGCGGGCCGCCGCAGTGGTGGCCCTCGGGATCGCCGTCTGGTCGCTCGGCGAGATGGTCTGCTCCGCCCGCTTCTTCGAGTACTGCGGTTCGATCGCCCCCCGGGACCAGGTGGCGGTGTACCTCGGCTACTCCTTCTTCTCGATCTTCCTCGGCAACATTTACTCGGGGCCGTGGGCGGGGTTTCTCTACCAGAGGTGCGTCACCGACCGGGTCGGGGCGCACCTGGCGCCGCAGTTCATCCACTTCTTCGCGGGCGTGATGCTGATGGGTGCGCTGGCGGCCGCGGGTCTCGCCGTCTACGGCGCGGTCGTGGCGCCGGCGGGGGCCGCCGCGGCCGAGGCGGAAGCCGGGGTGGCGCCCCGGTAGGCCGTCGCGAAGGCATAGACGCCGACGCAGTGGGCCACGAAGCGGGTGGCGAGGATCCCGACGCAGCACAGGAGCAGCCCGAACTGCGCGACGATCTCGGCAGCGATGGCGATGAGGAAGGCGAGCAGGTAGGGTCCGAGGTTGCGCCCGATCGCCGTGGCGACGCGGTCCACGTCGAACGCATGGGCTGCGTTGCGGCCGGCGATGGCGCTGAGCAGGCCGGCCGGCAGATACAGGATCGTCGCCAGCGCCGCAGGCGGCCCCACCAGGATCACCGGCAGCCACGCCATTGCAGGGTTGGTCAGCGACATCACCAGCAGCGCCAGGCCGGCCGTGACCGCCACCGCCGGCAGCCAGAGCGCCATCGCCACGAGGCAGAGTTTGAGCCCCTCGACGAGGTCCTCGGCGGGCCGGTCCCAGGGAGGGAGGCCGGCCGACCCGCCCTCGAGCGCATCCAGGGCCACACGCCGCAGGTAGCCGAGGACAAGGAAGCGCGCCGCGAGCGCGACCAGGACCGCCAGGGGAAGGAGCGCCAGCGAAGGGTGAGGGAGGCGACGGTGTGCGTGGCCGGCCAACCCTGCCAGGGTCGGGAGGAACAGCAGGACCGGCAACCCTTCCAGAGCGGCGCCCACCAGGACGCGCCGGAGCCAGGCCGGGTGGCGGAACGGAGCGCCGAAGCTGATGGAAAGGTCGCTCACGGTTGACGGTACGCACCGAATCGGCCAAAGTTTCCGGGTGACATCATTTGCGTTCTAACGCGGCTGCCGCGCCGATCGGTTCCGGCGGCGCGGGGGATCTCGGAGGGCATGATGGTGGAGCGGGTCGTGTCCGGCGGCCAGACCGGGGTGGATCGTGCGGCCCTCGACGCCGCAATGGCCCTTGGCCTCGCGTGCGGCGGCTGGTGCCCGCGCGGCCGGCGCGCCGAGGACGGCCCCATCCCGTCGCGCTACCCGTTGCGGGAGACGCCCGGCAACGCGTACCCGGAGCGCACGGCCTGGAACGTCCGGGACTCCGATGCCACTCTCGTTCTGACGCTCGGGAAGCCGCGGGGCGGGACCGCCCTCACCATTGGCTTGGCGCGCAAGGCAGGCAAGCCCGTGCTCGTCGTGGACCTGGACGGGGGCGTTCCCGGGACCGCCGATGTCCGTGCCTGGCTCGACCGGGAACGGGTGCGCACGCTCAACGTCGCCGGTCCCCGCGAGAGCGAGTCCCCCGGCACCCACGCCATGGCATCCCGCTTCCTTCGCGCCGCCTTCGCACCCGCCCCCGCATAAATGAAACTATGAGGTACCAGGTACCTGAAAGTTGCAGATTTAGTGGGTGACGGCGTCGATGATGCCGACGACGACGGAGCGGACGGGGGCGTCGGGGGAGGCGAGGACCTGGCGGGCGCCGTTGCCCTCGTCGAGGACCAACACGCGCTCGCCGACCCCGGCCCCCACCGCGTCCACCGCGATGACATAGCCGCCCGCCGGCGTGCCATCGGGGTCGGTCTTCTCCACCACCAGGAGCTTCCTGGCGTCGTAGAACGGGTGGTTGATCGTGGAGTGGATCTCGCCGCTGACTCGCCCGAGGATCATGGCGCGGCCTCGTCTTCCGCCAGGTGGAGGCCGTCGACGATGCCGATGATGGCGTGGTCCACCGGGACGAAGGAAGGGTCGAGGGCGAGCGCGGCCTCGCGGCCCCCCTCGTAGTAGACGAGCTCGCCGTGGCCTGCCATCCGGGTGCCGTCCGCGGCGACGAGGGGCCGCCCCTCCGGCGCGCCGCGTTTGTCGAGCGGCTGCAACAGGAGCATCGGCGTGGACGCAAGGCCCTCGGTGACCGAGCACGGCACGACGACACCGATGACCCGTCCGAGCAGCATCAGCGCTCCTCTCCTTCGCCGTCGAGCTCGAGCAGCGCCGCCGAGCCGAAGCGGGTGCCTGCGCCAACATGGTCGGCGAGCGCTTCGTGGGGCGCCGGGATGATCTTGAAACCCGCCTCGACGCCGGTTTCGCGGAGGAAGCCGGCCGCGATCTCCACCGCCGCCTCGACGTCGTGCAGCTCGCCGTGATAGATCGAGAGCCCCTTGCCCGAGAGCCCGGCGTCGGCGAGGCGGAGCTCGACGAGGTCGACCGGCGTTCCCTTCAGGGCCAGCTCGGCGGCGCGGACGTTGGACGACACCGTGGAGGTCTCGATGATGGCGATCGACCCGGCGCCGACCGGCCGCCGGTGGCCGAGGATGGCGTCGTACAGCTGCGGGTGGACGTCCGCCAGGAGCACGTGGTCAAGAACGCTGTCGCCCCCCTGGAGGAGCCCCTCGTGGCACGCTTCCTCCACCGAGGCGGTGGTGCCGCCGAGCAGCGTGAGGAAGCGGCCCCGACTGATCGTGCCGCACTTGAGGAAGGCGATCGGGGAGCGCTTGAGCATCGCGTCGGTCGCGACCAGCCCGACCGCGATGTCCCTGAACTCCAGCACGGCGATGGCGGGGTGTTTCTTCATCACGTGATCCTGAAGTGGTCGACCAGGACGCAGCGGCGCTGGCGCGAGAACGACCGCGCCGAGGTCATGCCTTCCCCGGTGGGGCTCGCGATGGTGAACGAGCAGCTCCCCTCGCCGTCGAGTCCGAGCCCGGCCTGGGAGCGGCCGTTCTTGACGAAGATGCTGCAGTTGCACTCCTTGGCCATGCGCGAGAGGTTGTCGAGGTTCTTCGAGTGCATCACCGCCGTGTGGCGGTTCCCGCCCTCGACCTTGACCGCGAGCTCGATGGCGTAGCCGGCGTTGGGCACCCGGCAGAGGGGCAGGATCGGCATCATCTGCTCCGTCCACAGGAGAGGGTGGT
Source organism: uncultured Acidobacteriota bacterium (assembly GCA_963727205.1). GTDB lineage: Bacteria > Acidobacteriota > Thermoanaerobaculia > Thermoanaerobaculales > Thermoanaerobaculaceae > RBG-13-68-16. The sequence continues at coordinate 63,590 of CAVSFQ010000008.1, forward strand.
CCTCGTCCACCTCGACGATCCCCAAACGCGTGGACGGCGGCACGTTCATGCCGAGCTTGGCCAGGATGACGTCGGCGTTCTTGCCGACCAGGCTGCGGTTGATCTCCGCGTGCTGCCGCGGGCCGCGCATCTGGGTGAAGACGACTTTTTCCAGCGCCGCCAGACGATGGCGGTCGACGAGCACCGCGCCGCTGCGGGTCATCGCCTTGATCAGCCCGTCGGCCACCATGTCGACGCAGATGACTTCCTTCTCGTCGACGCAGATGATGTTGTTGTCGGTGGAGGCCCCCGCCACGATGTCGCGTCCGGCCTTGTCGATGTTGGCGGTCTCGTCCACGACCGCAGGCGGGTTCCCCGGACCGGCGCAGATCGCGCGCTTCCCGGAGCTCATGGCGGCCTTCACCACGGCGCCGCCTCCGGTGACGACGACGAGCCGCACGGCCGGGTGGCGCATGAGCTCCTGTGCGCTCTCGATGGTTGGGTCCGCGATGCAGGTGACCACGTTGGGCGGGCCCCCGGCGGCGGTGATCGCGGCGTTGAGCAGCGCCACCGCCTGCAGCGAGCAGCCCCGGGCGGCGGGGTGGACGTTGAAGACGACGGCGTTGCCGGCGGCGAGCATGCCGATCGCGTTGCAGATGATGGTCGAGGTCGGGTTGGTGCAGGGGGTGATGGCGCCGATCACGCCGAACGGCGCCGGCTCGGTGAGCGTGAGGCCGTGATCGCCGGTGACGGCGGCCGGGGCGAGGTCCTCGATGCCTGGCGTCTTCTCGGCGACCAGGCGGTTCTTGACGACCTTGTCCTCGACGCGCCCGAGCCCGGTCTCCTCCCACGCGGCGCGCGCGAGGGCCTCGGAGTTCGAAAGCATGCTCGCCCGGATCGCCGCGATGATCCCCGCCCGGACCGCCAGCGGCAGCGCGACGAACGCCGGCTGCGCAGCCGCCGCGGCCTGCACGGCGTCGCCCACGGTGGCGAAGGCGCCGAGACCGCGGGCGGCGGGACCCGCGTCGCGAGCGCCGGCTTCGCCGCCCCGGTCCAGGTCGGCGGCGATCCGACGGGCGATCGCCTCCACGTCCTTCTCGGAGAGTCTGGCCGTGCTCATTTCTTGTACTTGGTCTCGCCGCCGACGGCCCAGGAGTCGACGATCGCCATCACCACCGCGTCCACCGGCCGCTTGTCGGTGACGCGGGTCTGGCGGGCCGAGCTTCCGGACGCGACGAGGACCATCTCCTCGGGGCCGGCGCCGACGGCGTCGGCGGCCACGAGAAACGCCCCGGTGTCGCGGCCCTGCTCATCCACGCCGCGGACGAGCAGGAGCTTGAGGCCTTCGAGGCTCTTCTCCTTCTGGCTGGCCACCACGGTCCCGACCACCTTGGCGAGCTGCATGGGCGTGCCTCTCCGGGCCGCGCCTCCGGGCCGTCGCGCTCGGCCGCCCGGAGCGGGCCGCTACTTCTTGACCGCGGCCTTGGCCGCCGTCTGCTGGCCCAGCGGCATCACGGCGTCGACGTTCACGTGCGGGCGGGCGATCACGTGCACGGCCACCACCTCGCCGACCCGGCCGGCGGCCACCTGGCCTGCCTCGCACGCCGCCTTCACGGCGGCCACGTCGCCTCTGACGATTATCGTCGTGTAGCCGCCGCCGGTCTTCTCGTACGTCACCAGCTCCACCTTGGCGGCCTTCACGGCCGCGTCCGCGGCCTCGACCACGGCCGGAAAGGACCTCGTCTCGATCATGCCTAACGCTTCCGTCATCTCGCTGCCTCCTTGTTCCGGCGCCCCCGCGGGAGCGCGGCTCTCCAGTTCGGTCGTCACGCCCCGCCGATCCGCGCCTCGCGGCCGCGGATGTCGGCGATCGCTTGTTCCGCGGCACGGTAGCCGACGTCGATGTCGCGCTCCTCGCCGCCGAGGTACACCCTGCCGAAGCTGCCGAACGCGCGCACCTCGAGGACGTTGATGTTGGCGGCCTTCTCCGCCTCGTTGGCCGCGATGGCGGCGTACCCGGCCGGCGCGACCTCCAGCACGTACAGCGTGTGGCCGGGGAGGATCATGTCGCCGTGGCGCGTGCGGTTGATGAGCTGCGTGTGGTACGGCGAGATGTTGCGGATCACCTGGCTCGACACGAGCTGGGGCTTGATCCGGTCCTCTTCCTTGAGGCCGAGGGCATCGAGGATCGCGTGCCCCGCCTGGCGGACGTCGGCCTGGGAGTCGGAGTGGATCTCGAGCATGCCGTAGAGGCGCTCGATGATCAGCATTCCGGGCCTGACGTCGGTGGCCTTGAGGGCCACGTCGGTGACCCGCATGATCTCCATCCCGGGCGCGATCTCGACGAACAGCGACGCTTGCCCCGGGGTGGGGAGGAAGCCCTGCGCCACCGTGCCCAGGAACGAGGCGTACTGCGGCTGCAGGCTGTCCAGGAAGACGTAGCAACGGAGCTCGGCCATCGGGTTATCCCTTCCGCGCAGCGAGCGCCTGCGCTTCCTCCATGATCGCCACGCTGCTGCTGCACCCGACCCGCGTCGCTCCCGCCCGGATCATCCTGACCACGTCCGCGTAGGTGCGGATCCCGCCCGAGGCCTTGACGCCCAGCTTCCTGGGGGCCACGGTCCGGGCCATCAACTCGATGTCCTCCACGGTCGCGCCGCCCTTGGAGAAGCCGGTCGAGGTCTTCACGAAGTCTGCGCCGGCCTTCATCGCGAGCTCGCAGCCGCGGATCTTCTCGGGGTCGGTCAAAAGCGCGGTCTCCAGGATCACCTTGCAGACCGCGCGTCCCTCCTTGCACGCCTCCACCACGCCCCGGATGTCGCGGCGCACGAGGTCGTCATCGCCACCCTTGAGCGCGCCGATGTTGACGACCATGTCGATCTCGCGGGCGCCCTCGCGGAGGGCGCGCCGCGCCTCGAGAGCCTTGATCTCCGGCGGCTGGGCGCCCAGGGGAAACCCGACGACGCAACACACCTTGACCGGCGAGTCGCGGAGCGCCATCTTGCACCGCTGCACGTACGACGGGTTGACGCACACCGAGAAGAACCCGAACCGCCGGGCCTCGTCGCACAGCTTCTGGACGTCGCTGTCGGTCGCTTCCGGCTTCAGGAGGGTGTGGTCGATGAGCTTGGCGAGCTCCCCGGGCGGGATTGCCGGGGCCTGCCCGTCGGCGGGCGCCGCGTGCCCGAGCAGCTCCTTGACCCTCCGGGTGATGCGCTCGATATCGCCGTCGGCCACAGCGCCGTCCGCGGGCCCGGACGCCAGCGCGGCGCGCTCGATCTCCCTGATCATGCGGACGCGGTTGCGGTGGCGTTCCACGGTGCAACTCGCCTGCAGGAACGCGTCGACGATCGCCTTCGCGGTCGCCGCATCCACCTGCGAGGCTCCGAGGGCGAGGACGTTGGCGTCGTTGTGCTCGCGGGCACTGCGCGCCAGGGCGACGGTGTGACACGCGGCCGCCAGCACCCCGGGGACCTTGTTGGCGGCCATCGCCGAGCCGATGCCGGCGCCGTCCACGACGACGCCGAAATCGCACTTCCCCGAGGCGACCAACCGCGCCACGGCCTGGGCGAAGCGGGGGTAATCGACAGGGTTGGTGTCGTTCGTCCCGCAATCCTCGACCGTGTGGCCGAGGCCGGCGAGGTGGTCCAGGAGTTGTCGCTTGAGCTCGTAGCCGCCGTGATCAGCGCCCAGCGCGATCTTCAAGTGCTGCGCCATTGGGGGATGATACAACGATTTCCGGCAATTGCGACGGCGCGCGTGGAGGCGACAAAAGCAAGAGCCCGTGCGCCGAAGGAGGGCAGCCGCCTCCGGGGCACGGGCTCGAAACCTTTCGGGCCGGTCGTTACTTGGGGGCTTCGCCCGCGGTGGCCGTCGGGTTGATGTCGTCGAGCACGATGCCGAGGTTCTTGGCCCCGTGGTCGTTGCACATGTCCATGAAGCGGGCCACCTTGTCGTAGGAGAGGTTGCCGTCGGCCGCGAAGAAGACGACCTTGTTCTCGCGGCCCCGGGTGATCTCCTCGAGCTTGTTGAGGAAGTCCCTCTCGGTGTACTGCTCCTTGTTGATGAACATCCCGCCGTCCTCGCTGAGGCGGACGACGATCTGGTCGAGGTTGGTCGGGGGCGGAGTGTTCGTCACCTGCTTGGGTGGGACCTTGGTCTCGTACCCGCGCTGGAGCAACGGCGTGACGACCATGAAGATGATGAGGAGCACCAGCACCACGTCCACGAGGGGAGTGATGTTGATGTCACTCTTCATGTCCCCCATCTTGCCGCCGGTCATTGCCATGGTGTTTCTCCTTCAGCCGAAAGCGGGCTCGCCGCGAGCGTCAGCTCGCCCCTTTCTTCGTTGTGATGAGGCCGACCTTGCTGAAGCCCGCGTCGTTGAGAGCCTTCATCACCTCACGGACGTCCTTGTACTTGAGCCGGCGATCCGCCTTGATGACGACCTCCTTCTGGGGGTCGGCCTTCAACATGTCGTCCATTCGCCTGATCAGCTCGGCTCGAGTCGGAATCCAGTCCTGGCCGATGAACATCTTGCCGTCTTCCTGGATCGCCACCTTGACCTGTTTCTGGCCCTCGGGGTACTTGTCGGGGTTGTTGGTCTCGGGCAGCAACACAGGCACGCCGGACTGCAACAGCGGTGTGACCACCATGAAGATGATCAGCAGCACCAGGCAGACGTCGACCAGAGGCGTGACGTTGATGTCGGACTTCACGTCACCCGAACCGATTACAGTCGGCTTTTCGTGGTCAGCGTGCCGCCGAGCCGATTGCATCGCTTCCTCCGTGCTTCTTGATGAAGAAGTCGATCAGCTCCGAAGAGGAGTTCGCCATCTCGACCTGGAAGCGCTCGACTTGGTTCAGGAAGTAGTTGTACAGCCACACGGCCGGGATGGCGACGAACAAGCCCATCGCGGTGGTGACGAGGGCCTCGGCGATGCCGGCGGAAACCGCGCCCAAGCCGCCCGAACCGGTGATGGCCATGCCGCGGAACGCGTTGATGATGCCGACGACGGTCCCGAACAGGCCGATGAACGGCGCGGTGGCGCCGATCGTGGCGAGGCCGCCGAGGCCGCGCTTGAGGTCGGCGGTGGTCATCAGGGTGGCGCGCTCGATGGCGCGGCGGGCCGCCTCGATGACGTCGTAGCCGGAGAGCGGGCTGTTCTGCTCCTCGACCATGAACTCCAGCAGGCCGGCCGCGACGACCTTCGCCAGGTGGCTGTTCTTGAACTTCTTCGAGGCCGCGATCGCCTCCTGCGGGCGGTTCTGCTTGAGGTACTGGGTGGTCAACAGGGCGAACTGAAGCGACTGCTGTTTCGCCGTGCGGTAGCGCCAGTAACGCTCACCGGAAAGGGTCAGCGAGTAGATCGACAGGACCGCCAAGAGGAGCACAACGGCCTTGGCAATGAAGCCCATCGACGTCCACAGTCCTACGAGTCCAAATTCCATTACACTTTCCTCCTATCTCTCTCTAGGCTCTCAAGGCCTGATCGCCTATTGCAGGGTGAAGTTTACCGTCACGGTCAGGTACACGCTCACGGGCCTGCCGTTGAGCGTGGCCGGCTTGTACTTCCACTTCTGGATTGCGGCCGTCGCGGCTTCGGAGACGCCCATCGGGAGGCCGCGCAGCACGCGGGCATCGGTCACGTTGCCCTGCTTGTCGATGATCGCCTCGACGATCACGACCCCCTGAACGCGCGCCTTGCGGGCGATCTCGGGGTAGACAGGCTGGATGCGGGTCACCAGTTCCGGCGGCACGACCTCGCCGCCGATGCGGATCGGAGCTTCTTCCGCCGCGCCGCCCGGGACGCCGCCGACGACGCCGCCCGGGACGCCGCCCGGGATGCCGCCGGCCACGCCGCCCTCGACGCCACCCTCGACGCCGCCCTCGACGCCCTCACCGCTGTTGCCGGAGGACTTCTCGGGGATCTTGTCTGGGATGGCGACCGGTTGGACGACCTGGGTCACCGGCGCGGCCTGAATCACCGGCTTCGGCACCGCGGCTGCCGGCTTGGGCGGCGGCGGCGGCGGCGGTGGTGGTGGCGGGGCCTGATAGAAGCTCACCTGGATCGGCGGGTCCGCCACCTCGGGAACCGACCACATCTGGGCGACGACGTACCCGCCCAGGACGACGACGTGAAGGAGCAGCGCGATCGGCAGGACGGCCAGGAGCGTCGTGTTCCGCTTCTGCTTCTTCGATGCGATTAGCGTGTTCTCAAACATGGCTCCCCCGGTTACGACTTGGCCAGCGACGTTTGCTTCTTGAGCTTCTCGCGCAGGGCCAACGCCTTGGTGCGCCACTCCTCGGCCTTGTCGAAGTACTGCTGCTTGGCGGCTTCAGTGGTCTGGAGCTTCGCCTTCTCGCGGTAGAGGAGGTTCGTGTAGATCATGGCGTCGAAGTACTCGGGCTGCATCTGCAGCGCCTTGTCGGCCGCCGTCAGGCCGAGGTCGATGTACTCGCCGCGTTGCTGCGGTGTGATCGACGCGTCGCGGTAGGCCTTGTCCCAGCAGTAGACCGAAACGAGGTAGTACGGCTCCGCGTCGGCCTTGGGGATGTGGGCTACGATCCAGTCGTACGCTTCCTTGATCCGCTGGGTGCGCAGGTAGATCGTGACGATGAGCTTGTTGGCCTTGACGTCGCCGGGGTTCTTCCGGACGGCGTCCCTGAGGTAGTTCAGGACATCGTCGAACTTGTTGGCGTTCATGTACGTCGAGACCATGAAATCCTGCGCCTTGGTGTCCTGCGGGAAGGCGGCAAGGTACTTCTTGAACGCGTCGATCGCGGTCGAGAAGTACCGCGTGTTCTCCGGAGTGTCGACGCCGGGGCGGTACAGGGTCATCGCGGAGAGCGCCACCGACCGCCACGCGAACTTCAGGCTCGGGTCGAGCGCCAACCCCTTCTGGAACTGAATCAGGGCGTCCTGGTACTTCTCGTTCTTGTAGTAGGAGTTGCCCTTGTTCAGCTCCATCCGGGCCTGCAATTTGTCACACCCGCTCAGGAGCACCCCTGCAGCCAGGATCAACAAGATTGGGGGTACAGCGACTTTGCGCATAAGAAAGTTCCTCCAGCTGGCGCCAAGCGGATGTTTTGCTGAGAAAGGTTCAGGTCAAACCTGGAGAGTTGACCCACACCCTACGGTCAGCTCGTTGGCGTCTCTTGTTCTCAACACGCACCCGGGTGGCTTGCCTCCCAGTTCGAACTTCCGGCCCATGGGCCGGCGAGGGTGGAACCCGGTTCCTCGGGTTTCGTAGAGTGTAGGGCCCTCGTGCCGTCTCGGTTCCCAGCCCTCCTCCCGCGCGGCCGACAATATGAGACTGTGGGGGTTGCGTTGTCAAGGGGGCCGCGCATTTCCCGCCCGATCTTGTGAAACAGCGGCACGAGACTGCATTTCTCGCGCTGCGCGCGCTGCCGTCGGAGAGCGGCGCGGTCCGGGAAGACGCCCCGCCCGCGCCGGTGTTGCCTCACTCGGGCCGGTCGGGTTGCCCCCGTCGGGTGGGAGCCCCGGGCCGCGGCGGGCGGCCGCGGTACTGTACTAGAGTGCCATGAACAGACGAGGGGGGGGTTCGAGCCATGAGGGAAGCGACCGAGACGACCGGGAGCGCGGCCGCAGCACCGCTCGCTCCCTGCGTGCTGGTCATCTTCGGGGCCTCCGGGGACCTGGCGGCGCGCAGGCTGCTGCCGGCTCTGTACAACCTGGCCGCGGCGCGCCTGCTCCCCGAGGCGTTCGCCGTCGTCGGGCTCGCGACCAGAGACCTCGGGGTCGAGGCGTTTCGGGACGCGCTCGGACAGGCGGTGCGGGAGCGGCTGGGGGATGCCTTCTCCCCGGAGCTGTGGGCCTGGCTCGCCAAACGGCTCTACTTCGTGGCGGGGGATCTGCGCGCTCCCGAGACCTACGGGCGCCTGCAGGCGACGCTCGCAGAGATCGCCTCGACGCACGGCACCGGCGGCAGCGCGCTCTTCTACCTGTCGACGCCGCCCTCCCTGTTCGGCGAGGTCGTGCGCCGGCTCGGCGAGGCCGGCCTCGCCCGCGAGGACGGAGCGGCCTGGCGCCGGGTCGTGATCGAGAAGCCGTTCGGGCACGACCTCGACTCGGCCCGCGCCCTCAACAGCGAGATCGCACAGGTGCTGGCCGAGCGCCAGATCTATCGGATCGACCACTACCTCGGCAAAGAGACGGTGCAGAACATCCTGATCTTCCGCTTCGCCAACGGGATCTTCGAACCGGTGTGGAACCGCCGCTACGTGGACCACGTCCAGATCACCGTCGCCGAGCAGCTCGGGGTGGAGCACCGCGGGCGCTACTACGAGGAGGCGGGGGCGCTGCGCGACATGGTGCCGAACCACCTGCTCCAACTCCTCTCGCTGATCGCCATGGAGCCTCCGTCGTCGTTCGATCCCGAAGCCGTGCGCAACGAGAAGGGGAAGGCGCTCTCGGGCATCCAGCCGATGAGCTCGGAGGAGGTCCTGAAGCGGACCGTGCGCGGCCAGTACGGTGCCGGGACGATGCCGGACGGGGCGGCGGTCCCGGCGTACCGTTCGGAGCCGTACGTCGCCGCCGGCTCGCCGGTCGAGACGTATGCGGCGGTCAAGCTCGTGATCGACAACTGGCGCTGGGCGGACGTGCCATTCTACCTGCGGACCGGGAAGCGGCTGCCGGTGCGCACGACGCAGATCGTCATCCAGTTCAAGCGGGTGCCGTTCAGCCCGTTCCGCCAGACCCCGGTGGACCACCTGAGCCCCAACCGGCTCGTCCTGCGGCTGCAGCCCGACGAGGGGATCTCCCTGCGCTTCTCGGCGAAGGTGCCCGGCGCCGCCGTGCGCATCGGCGTCGTCAACATGGACTTCTGTTACGCCGACTACTTCGGGTCGCAACCTTCGACCGGCTACGAGACGCTGCTCTACGATGCGATCAACGGCGACGCGACCCTCTTCCAACGGGCGGACTCGGTCGAACGCGGGTGGAGCGTCGTGACGCCGATCCTGGACGTGTGGCGGGCGCTGCCGCCGCGCGAGTTCCCGAACTACGCGGCCGGCACGTGGGGCCCGGACGAGGCCGATCAGCTGCTGGCGCGCGACGGCCGCGCCTGGAGCAACGAGGCCTGATACCAATTCACCTTCTTTTGTGGAGGAATTGGTGTCGTCGCGAGGAGTCCCGCCGCAGGCGGGATAGAGCCTGCCCCGAGGAGGCGCGAAGCGCCAGAGCCTGCCGCGGGCGGGCGCACGGCGCCCGCGTGGGGGTGGCGGTGGGGGTAGGCGATCCCGACCCCAACCCGGTGTCCGCCAACCTCACTGGGCCACGAAACGGCTTCGTCGCTCCGCTCCTCGCAGGGACAAGCATTGCCCTACGACAGGTGGCAAATTGGTGTGAACCGCACGGCCCGCGTCCGCCGCTGCGATGCCGGGGGGCGGCGCCGCCATAACGGGGAGGAGTCACACGGGGATGGCTGCGGGCGTCGTTACTGGGCCTTGGGTCCGTTACCGGCAGCGCTGGCGCCCGGATCCGCGGGGCGGGCTGCGGTGGGCGTCACGGGCGCCGTTTCGTCGCCTTTGAGCGCTTCCCGAAAACCACGGATGGCGGTGCCGAGGTTCTTGCCGATCTCGGGGGCCCGCTTCGGGCCGAATACGACAAGTGCAATGGCCAGCACGATGAGCCAGTGGAACGGTGAGAACGCGCCTTCGAACATAATCGCACCCCTCGCGCATCGTCCCAGAGAAAGCGCCGGCCTGTCAAGCTCATGCGACGCAACCTCAATTGGAGACTGGGATTCGACGCGCCGTGGTCCCCGGACAGGTCGGTCGGTCGCCCGTCCGCGTGTGGTCTAGCATGGGTTTCGCCGTCCCGTGCCGGGCGGCCGGGAGGTCAGGCATGATCCCAGGCGCGAAGCGGGCGATCGCCGTCGTCATGACGGCGACGGCCGTGCGGGGCGCGGCGGCGCAGTCCGTCCCGCCGGCCGCGGCGGTGACTCCGCCGGCCCTCGTCGCCACCGCCAACGCCGGCGGCGCGAAGCTCGAGGCGATGATCCCCGAGTTAATGGCGAAGGGTGGCGTGCCCGGGCTCGCCGTGGCGGTCATCAGGGGTGGGGCCGTCGTCTGGATCCGGGGCTTCGGCGTCGCCAGCGCGGCGAGCGCGACGCCCGTGACCGCCGACACGGTCTTCGAGGCGGCCTCCCTCGGACAACCCATTTTCGCCTACGCGGTGCTGCGCCTTGCCCAGCGCGGGGGGTTCGACCTCGACCGCGCGCTGCCGGCGTACGCTCCAAACTATGACGTCAATGGCGACCAGCGGATCGAGAGGGTCACGGCCCGCCGGGTCCTGTGCCACACGACCGGGTTCCCGAACCGGCGACGGGGCTCGGAGCTGACGATCGACTTCGACCCGGGCGAGAGGTTCTCCTACTCGGACGAGGGCTACGCCTATCTGCAGAAGGCGGTCGAGACCGTCACCGGCCTCCCGCTGGACGAGTTCGTCCAAAAGGAGGTTTTCGGGCCCCTCGGTATGGCCGCTTCGAGCTACGTTTGGCGCGTGGCGTACGAGACGGCGGCCGCGGTCGGTCACGACTACCTGCAGCAGCCGGTCCCGAGGCAGGCGCCCGCCAAGGCGAACGCGGCGTCGAGCCTCTACACCACCGCGTCCGACTATGCACACTTCCTCGCGGAGGTGGCGCACCCCACGCTCCTCGATCCCGCAACGGTCGCGAAGATGCTGCGGCCGGAGGTCGAGGTGTCCAGAGGCCTCGCCTGGGGGCTCGGGTGGGGGATCGAGGGGGCCGGGGCGGGGTCGTTCTTCTGGCACTGGGGTGACAACGTCGCGTCCCGGGGGTTCGCCATCGGCTGTCGGGAGACGGGCGATGGCGTGGTCGTTCTGACCAACAGCGAGAACGGCCTGTCGGTGGCGGAGCCGATCGTCGCCTCGGTGCTGGGCGGGACCCACCCCGCGTTCGCGTGGCTCAAGGTCGAGCCCTACGACTCGCCGGCGCGCACCATCCGCGAGCGACTGGTGCGCGCGGGGGTTGCCAACGGGGAACGCGGCGTGTACCGGACGCTCAAGGAACTCGAGCGAACCTATCCACCGCAGGCGTTCACCGAGCCGCTCCTCAATACGGTCGGCTACGAGCTGCTCGCGAAGAAGCAGCCCGAGGCGGCGGCCCTGGTGCTGGAGCGCAACGTCAAGCTCTACCCCAAATCGTGGAACGTCTACGACAGCCTCGCCGAGGCCTATGCCGCCGACGGCGACGTGCGGTCCGCGATCCGCTTCTACCAGAAGTCGCTGGCGATCAACCCCGACAACGCCAACGCGAAGGCCGCGCTGCGCAAGCTCCGGGACATGAAGCCGCGTTGACCCCCAGCAAAAACGCAACAATGGGGTACCGGGTACCGAGCTATTCTGACTTTCAGTTGCGTGGCGGGGTCGGCGCTGTGCGCGCCTGCCCTTCGTGCCACGGTCCACGATCGGAGCGCGTTACCGTCCGGCCATACCCGCTGCGGTGCGTTGGCCCGGCCCGCGCCCGGCACCGGTCAGCGACCGACGGAGAGGACATATTCGGCGACCGCCTGGTACTGGGCTCCCGTCAACTTGATCGCCGGCATCTGGGGGTAGTCGGGACGCTTCTTCCCCGGCGCCTTCACCCATGCGATCAAGGCGGCCGGGTTGCCCTTGTAGATGCGGTCGACCTCGGTGAGCGGGGGTCCGACAAGGCGGGTGTCGCGCGCATGGCAGGCGCTGCAGATCGACTTGAAGACCTGCTCGCCCGGGGAAAGGGGCGCTTCCCCCTTCGTGCGGTGGATCCCCGCCTTCGCGCGCATCTGCGCCGCCAGGGCCGCTTCCCCAAACTCGGCCGTGCGCGCCGCCATCGCCGCACGGTGGGGTTCGAGGGCCCGCTCGCGGTATAGGTGGCGGCCGTACGCCATGAAGATCACGGTGCCGGTGAGCGCGGTAGCCGTGGCCAGGTAGCGCACCCCGAGGCGAGCCGCGGGCGCCGTCACCTCGCGGATCAGGAGGACGATCGCCACGAGCGCGAGGCTGACCCCGGCGAGGATGTTGAACGCCAGCGCCCAGGAGACTCCGGCCGCCGGGAGCGTGAAGAACAGCAGGGGCCCGAGGAAGAGCTGCAGCCCCGTGGCCCCGAGCGTCACCGAGGCGAACCGGCGGCGAAGCGTCTGCCGATCGAACTCGTGGAACACCTTTTCAACCGGGTAGCTCGCGCGTCCGAAGTAGGCCATCAGGAACAGACCGGTCAGCGCCACCGAGGCGGTCACGAAGTGGAGGTAGCGCGGCAGGACGTTGGGGAGGACCAGCGCCGTGAGGAACCCGTGCACCGAGGTCCAGCGGTCGGGAAAGAGCATGAGGTTGATATTGGTGAGGAAAATGAACGGGACGATCAGGAACAGCACGCTGGCGAGGGCGCCGATCGCGATGTGCAGGCCCTTGGCGTCGGCGAGACGCTCCCAGGTGTACTTGTGCAGGTAGGTGAGAAGGAACGCCGCTGTGACAAGGGGGATGATGGCGAGCCACGCCGCCCCGGTGAGGGCGTTGGCGGAGTAGAAGAACACAGTGTAGAAGACGTTCATGACCAGTAACGGTCCGACCCCGAGCACGACGGCGAGGCTCTTGTTGACCGTCACCGTGGCTGCGATCTCGCGCGCCAGGGTGTCGCACTCGGGCTTCCGCCGGCCGCGGATTTCGAAGGCAAGCGTGAGCAGCGAGCCGCCGACCATGAGGGCGACGAACAAGATGTGGATGAGGAACAGGAACACGATCGCGACCTCGAGGAAGAGCGGCGAAACAGGCAGCGGCAACGGGATGTCGTGCGGTGCTGGCAGCGGGCTCATGGCTCAGCGGCTCCCCGGCGCGGGCGCGCCGTCCGGCGGTACCCGCACGCCGGCGGTCTGGGCACCGTCGAGCTCGGCGGGCATGCGGCGCAGCGCCAGCAGGTAGTCGGCGACGGCGCCAGCCTCCTCCTCGGTGCCCGGGAACGGCGGCATGTAGGGGCGCACGGTGTGCATGGTGCGCAAGTACCCTTGGACCACGTCGCGGTCCCACGGGCCTGCGCCGTAGAGGTTCGTCAGCTTGGCAAGCACCGAGTTGACGCCCGAGGTAGTGTGGCAACGGGTGCAGCAGATCAGGAACAACTCGCGCCCGGCCTCCTCGCGGTTTGCCGGCGTGATCGTGCGCGACGAGACGTAGGCGGCGTGAGCGAGCACGCCCTCCTCCTGCAGCAGGGGCACGACGTCGGCGCGGATGCCGTTGGCGTACAGGTAGGTTCCGATCACGAACGGTTTGCGGATGAACTCCCGCACCCGCTCGAACGAGCCCAGCATCACGAGGACGAGGCAGAACGGGATCAGGAGCGCGGCGCGTGGCAGGCGGCGCGGGGCGAGCGCGCCCCACGCCGCGACCGCGAGCACGACGGTGCCCATCGCCGCGAGGGTGACGGCGATGTCCCGGTACCAGCCCTGGTAAGCCTGCGTCGCCAAGGCGACCGGCACGTTCGCCAGCATCCAAGCGGGCACGCGAGCGCGGTACCACCACCCTCCGGCCAGGGCGAGTGGGGTCCAGGCGAGCACCCAGAGCGAGAGCAGCCGCACCGCCTCGGCGCGCAGATCGCGTTCGGAGCGCGTGAGGAAAAAGGCGAGGCCGAGCGCGAAGAGCCCAGCCGCGAGCATCGCCACCGGGGCGCGGAAGGCGAGCTGAGGAAGGTAGAGCGGGTTGAAGACCCCCGAGAGGAAGCTGCGCTGGGAGAGCCAGCTCCCCGGCTCCATCATGAACGAGAGGATCGCCACGATCACGGCCATGGTCAGCCAGGAGAGCAGCGAGAGCGCCGCGCCGAGCGCGATGTGAGCGCTCTTGTGCCGCTGTCCCATGTGCTTCCAGGTGAGGAAATAGGTCATGATCGCGATGACCTCGAGGCAGAACACGATCCACTCGACGAACCAGGCGCCGAAGAAGACGCGGGTCAGACTGCCGATCGCGGCCGGATTCACCAGCGACGTGGCGAACCAGATCCCCACCCCGGTGAGCGCGCCGACGCTGGTCGTGATGATGAAACACACCGCGAGGGTGTGGTAGGCGAGGCGGTCCCAGTCCGGCCGGCCGTGGCGCAGGCCGTGCAGCTCCATCATCGTGACGAGCGGCATCGCGCCGACCGCCAGGGCGTGGTTGATCGCCACGTGGAGCACGGCGATCCCTGCGATGAGCAGGCGGTTGCCTGCGAAGTCCAGGTGGAAGATGGGGAAGTCCATCTCGCCGTCACCTCCGTGCGCCGCGCCCTGCAGCGGGAACCGTGCTCGATGTCCCCGCCGGACTTTGCCCCGTCGGCACGGTTGCGCGCCGCGGGCCTCTCGTCATCGTCCGGCTACGTCTCACATCAATTACGACAGGGCAAAGGCTATCACAGGAGCGGCCACGGCTTCGACGCAATTTGCGCAGCCGCCCCCCACCTAGCCGGACCGCCGACCTCTTCGCCGCGAGAAAATGCAACTATGAGGTACCAGGTACCTGATTTCGGGTGGCGGCGAGCGTGGTGAGGAAGGCCGCGGCCCAGCGATAGATGTTGTGCTCCTGCACGGCCTGATGCATGCGGTCCATGCGCGCGTGCCGCTCCGCGGCCTTCATTTCCACCCCGGAATGGATGGCTTCCGCGAACTGCTCCGTGTCGTAGGGGTTGATGATGATCGCGTCGGCGAGTTCGCGCGCGGCCCCCGCGAACTCCGAGAGGACCAGGACGCCCTCGCGCGCGGCCTGTGCCGCGACGTACTCCTTCGCAACCAGGTTCATCCCGTCGTGCAGAGAGCTGACGATGCACATCGAGGCCATGGTCAGAAACGCGTGGACAGCCCTCACGTCGTGATGGGCCACGAGAAAGTGGATCGGCTGCCAGTCGCCGGTCTGGTGTTTCCAGTTGATCTCGTCGGCGATCGTCTCGAGCTGCGCGATGTGATCGCGGTAGCGGCGGATGTGGGTCCGGCTCGGAGCCCCCAGTTCCACGAACGTGAATCGCCCGCGGTATTGCGGGTACTTCTCGAGGAACCGGTCAATGGCGCGGAAGCGCTCCGGCAAGCCCTTCGTGTAGTCGATCCTGTCCACGCCAACCGCGATGAAGGCGTCCCCGAGGTTGTGCTCCTGCTTCAGCTCCGCGATCTGCCGCTCCAGCTCCTCGCCGGCCGGGACCTTGCGCTCGGCCCAGTCCTGGACGCTGATGGGGAAGGGCCGCACCCGCGACGCGTGGCCCTTGAATTCCACCGAGAAATGGTCCCAGTCGAGGCGCGATTCCAGCATGCGGTCCACCGTATCGAGGAAGCTGTTGCAGTGCTGCTGGAGGTGGAAACCCACCAGGTCGGCCCCCAGCATGCCGGTGAGGAGCTCGGCGCCGTACGGGCAGATGCGAAATGCTTCCGGGTTCGGCCAGGGGATGTGCCAGAAGATGCCGACCAGCAGATCCGGGCGAACGGCCTTCAGCAGCCTCGGTACGAGCGCGAGCTGGTAGTCCTGCACGAGCACCACGGCGTTGCCGTCGCCGATCTCGTCGAGCACGGTTTCCGCGAAACGCAGGTTCGCCTTGCGGTAGTACTCCCAGTCGGGCGCCCGGAAGACCGGGCGCTCGTGCGCGAGGTGGCACAGGGGCCAGATGCCCTCGTTGGAAAAGCCGTAGTAGTAGCCCTGTTCCTCCTCGCGCGTCAGCCACACGCGCCTCAGGGTGTAGCGTGCGTCGTCGGGCGGCACCGTGAGCCGGCCGGATGCGTCAGCCGTCTGCCGATCGGCGTCCCCGGCCCCGTGTGCGATCCACACCCCGCCGCACGTCTGGAGCACCGGGTCGAGGGCGGTGACCAAACCCCCGGCGGGCATGATCATCTGGACCTTGCCGTCGCGCATCTGGTGCATGTAGGGCTCGCGGTTGCTCACCACGATGAGCTGGCGGCCCTCGCCAAGAGCCGCGATCGCGTGGACGCGCAACCGGTCGCTGGTCCAGACCTGCTCGGCATGCATCGCCGCCTGGGAGAGCCGCTGGCCGGTCGACCGTGCCGCGCGGAACGATGCCGCCAGGCGGCCGGTCTCGCTGACCAGCATCTCGGAAGGGAGCCCGGAGGGGGGCGCCTCGCCGACGTTTTCGGTGCGCAGGCGCCGCATCCAGTCGGCAAGCTTGTGGAGCGGGCGCTCGTAGGTCAACCACGTCGCGCCCACGACCAGGGTCACGGTGAGCAAGGTCAGGATCAGGATCCAAAAGCCGAACTGGACCAGGCGCTCGGTGGCGCGGTCGTCGATGAAGGATACGTCCTGGGCCACCACCAGCACGCCTTGCAGCAAACCGCCTTGGTTCTTGAGCGGTACCGCAACGACCTCGATTGGCGTGCCCTGGAACCGGATGAGCCTGACAGCGTCCGCGCCGAGCTGCACCGCGCGAGTGACCGCCGGCTCGAGACGGTCGGAGAAATCCGCCACCCCATCGCCCGCCGCCACCAGATGGCCATCTGAACGAAAGACGGCGTAGCCAAGGAGCGCGCGATAGCCTTCGAGCTTCGGCTTCACAGCCTCTTGCGCGGCCGGATCCGGGAGCGCCAGGGCGTTCCCGACGGCGACGGAAAGCTGTTGCGCCAGGACCTGAGCGCGGCGGTTCACGTCGTCGAGGTCGATCTTGCGCTCCTGCTCGACCTGATGCCAGGCGAGGAAGCCGGTGGCAACCCCGATGATGGCGGCGATCAGGAACCCGAGGCGCAACGAGCGCGCGAGTTGTGGTCGTCGGGTCCTCGCCATGACGCCTCCTTTGTTCTCGAACCCGCCCGGACGCGGCCGGGTCTAGGTTGGTCCCGACCTCGAGGTCCTCAAGACACGCCCTCCCAACTCGCGCTCAGGCGCATCGCCGAGTTGATCAGGCCCACCATACTGTACGTCTGCGGGAAATTGCCCCAGAGTTCGCGGGTGACCGGATCGATGTCCTCCGAAAGAAGGCCCAGCGAGTTGCGGCATGCGAGCAGCTTCTCGAACAACGCGCGCGCTTCCTCGCGGCGCCCGAGCGCCGCGAGGGCGTTGACGAACCAGAAGGTGCAGACGATGAACGCGGTCTGGGGTTGGCCGAAATCGTCCTCGTGATCGTAGCGGAAGATGAAATCGCCGCGCCGGAGCTGCCGCTCGATCGCCGTCACCGTGCCGGCAAAACGCGGATCGTCGGCGGCCAGGAACCCGAGCTCGTTGAGCAGCAGGAGACTGGCGTCGAGTTCCTGCCCGCCGAAGCTGGCGACGAAGCTCCGCTGCGCCGGATCCCAGGCGTTCTCGCAGACCCCCCGGTGGATCGCATCCGCATGCCCCCTCCAGTACAGGGCACGCTCGCCGAGGCCGAGGTGGGCCGCGATTTGCGCCAGGCGATCGCAGGCGACCCAGCACATCACGCCGGAGAAGGTGTGGACCCGTTGCGTATTGCGCAGCTCCCAGATGCCGGCGTCGGGCCGGCCGTACACCGCGCGCGCCATCTCGCCGAGCGATTCCAGACGGTGGAAATGCGTCTCGGTGCCGGGGCTGTCGAGCCGCTGGTCGAAGAAGATGTGCGTGGCCGAAAGGACGACCGCGCCGTAGACGTCGTTCTGGACTTGCCTGTACGCCGCGTTGCCGGACCGCACCGGGCCCATGCCGTGAAGGCCGGGAAGGCTTTCGACGATCGACTCCTCGAGGCGGGCGCGCCCGTTGATGCCGTACACCGCCTGCAGGCGCCTGAGCGCAGGGTTCGCGGCGATGTTCACGATGTAGTGGAGATAGCGCTCCATGGTATGCGTCGCGCTCAGACGGTTGAGCGCCGAGACCACGAAGTAGCTATCGCGCAGCCAGCAGTGGCGATAGTCCCAGTTGCGGCCGCTGCCGGGGGCCTCGGGCAGCGACGTCGTCATGGCTGCGACGATGGCGCCGGTGTCGTCGAACGCGGCGAGCTTGATGGTGATGGCGGCGCGGATCACAGCCTCTTGCCACTCGAACGGGATGCCGAGGTGTCGCACCCAGTCGTGCCAGTAGTTCCGCGTCCCACCGAAGAACCGTTGCCCGACCTCGCCCGGGGCCTCGGGCACGGTCTCGTCGGGACCGAGGAGCAGGGTGATGTCCCGGTCGAGAACGAACGGCGTCCGCTCCATCACCGCCGTGATGGACGCATCCGTGGTGAGGCGCAGGACCAGTTGCGGCGACACGTATCGGATGTGATTGCTGCCGAACGTGTGGCTGGGGGTGCCGGCGCCGTACTCGGATACCGGCTCGAGGCGGATGCGGACGGTCGGACTGCCGGCCAGGGGGCGCAAGCGGCGGACGATCGTCATCGGGTAGAAGGTCCGCCCGAACTGCTTGAAGCGCGGCGCGAAGTCCGTGATCTCGACGACCCCGCCGGCGCGGTCGTGCATCGTGGTCAGTAGGATGGCGGTGTTGCGCAGGTAGTGTTGTTCGGAGTGGGCGAAGTCCTGCAGCTCGACCGCAAAAGCGCCGCGGCCGCCGCTTTCGTTGGCCAGCAGCGCGCAGAAGACCGGATCCCCGTCGAACCGCGGCATGCAGGACCACACGATCCGCCCTTGAGGGTCGATGAGGGCACTGATGTTGCAATTCCCGATCATCCCGAGTTCGAGGTTGCCCATGGGTCTACCCTCCGGGGGGGGATGACGCGGCCCATTGTACGAAGCGGTCGAGCCAGTCCAGCACCTGCCTGACGCCTTCGAGCCGCCAGCACGCCGCCGAGGGCCCGTTGCCGACCTTGACCGAAAGACCGCCAAGCCGGTTGGCGGCGCGGAACCCGTCTTCGTCGGTGATGTCGTCGCCCACGAATACGGGCACACGGCCGGCGAACGGCGCCTCGCGCATGAACTCGGTGAGCGCCCTCCCCTTGTCCCAGCCCCGGGGCCGGATCTCCAGGACCATGTTGCCCGTCCCGAGAAGGAAGCCGTCGCCGAGCAGTTGCAGCGCGTCGTGGCACGCGCGTCCGGCCTCGGTTTCGAGGTCCGCGGCGCCGCGGAAGTGCAGCGCCAGGGTTGCGCCCTTGTCTTCGAGCAAGGTCCCCCGGTGATCCTTGGTCCAGGCCGCGAGCAGCGCCTTGGCGCGCTCCAGAGCCGAACGGGAGACCGGGGCGCGGTGCGTCCGGCCGTCGGCGCTGCGGCGTTCGGCGCCGTGCTGGCCGGCTGCGGGCAGCGCGAGCGGCGCGAACAGCCGGTCGAGCTCGGCGATCGGCCTCCCGCTGACCAGCGCCACAGGCACGACGCGGCGCAACGCGCCGAGCGTGTGGGTCAGGCCCGGCCTGAGCGTGACGTCGGACGGACGCTCACCTAGATCGAGCAGCGTGCCGTCCACATCGAGGAACACGGCCCACGCGGGATCGAACGCCGGCAGCAACGAACGGGGTTCCACCATGCCTCCCCCGGGTGCCATCGAAACCCTCCCTGAGACTGAGGATAGCATCAACCTCACCCGCTCTCCGTCTCAGTCCTCCCCCTGTCGAATTGAGCATTTCGTACAACTGCGGTACCAGGTACCTAATAGTTGCATTTTCTGATTGAGAAGGGACGCCGCGTTGACCGGCGGGGGGCGTTTTCGGGGCTGCCAGGCGGCTCCAGCGTGCCGCCGGAGTCTGGCATCGCGGCGCGTGTGACGACCGCCGCCGTAGCCGGCCCCGGCAGTCAGGACCTGGCGGGACGAGGCGCGATCGGGGCGGGGCGCGACGAGGCGCGCCGTGCCCGCATGGCGCGGACCGCGAGCCCGCCGGTCTGCGCCACCGTTCGCAGCAGCCCGCGCCTGTGCCATGAACGCTTGACCGCCCATGCAACCAAGCTCTTGGGCGGCGTCGTCCGCTGCGGGCGGGGCCGCGGTGCGAGCGCGATTGCAGCGGTCGGGCAGGAGACCGTGCAGACGCCGCAACCGATGCAGCGGGCATCCGTCACGGCATACACGTCGCCGTGCGCCACGATGGCATCCATCGGGCAGCGCGCGGCGCACTCGCCGCAGCCGGAACAATCGTCGGGGTGGATTGCGGAGACGTAGTTGCTGCGGACGAGCAAGTGCGGCGCCCCGAACTCCTTCACGCCGCGGAGGAAGCCGCAGCAGCAGGAGCAGCAGTTGCAGACGAACATCTGATCGCGCTGCACGTTGTACGTGGAGTGCACGAGCCCTTCGCGCTCGGCCAAGTCGAGGACCGCAAACGCCTCGTCGCGGCCGATCGTCCGGCCCCAGGAGGGCATGTCTTCGTAGGCGTTTTCGAGGTTGGAGAAGGCAAGGCACGTCTCGCTCGTATGGCGGCACGGGGAGCCGAGGAGCGCCTGCTCCCGGCGGCAGATGCACGGGGCGACGCGAAACGAACGGGCGTGCGCCAACATCTCGCGGAGGCTGTCCGTGCGGAGGATGGTCGCGTGCGCGTCGATATGGGCGTTGACCGGAACCACCCGCGCGAGGGCAGGCTTGTGCCCGCCGACGGTCCGGAGGAGCGTGGGGACGTACTCCTCGCACAGGGTGGCAAGCTCTGCGTCCATGCGGTTGAGCTGGAACTCATAGATCCCGATGACGAACGGGGCGAGCATGTAGTGCTTCCTCCCGCCCAGGCGGACGACGATGATCTGTCCGCGTTCCGCCATGCCGTCGAGCACGGTCCGCAGCGGCTCGACTGGCCGTCCGACACGCAGGCTGACCGCCTCGACGGTCTCGGGGAGCGGAAGCAGGTGCAACGCCATTTCGGCGTCCTCGGGCGAGAAGATCTTCTCGAGGATGCGCAGCTCAACCCCGCCCTGAGTCGGCGGGAAACCGTGAGGGAGCTCGTCGAGCTTGGCCGCGAGGTGTTTGAAGACGTCGTCCATGCTGGCCTCGCGTAAGCCTAGCACTGGAACGTATCGGCGCCCGAGGCGAACGCCTCTCGAAGTGCCGGCGACGGCCGCCACCTCCTCAAAATGAAACTATAAGGTACCTGGTACCTGAT
The DNA here is from genome assembly GCA_963727205.1 of uncultured Acidobacteriota bacterium. Classification (GTDB taxonomy): domain Bacteria; phylum Acidobacteriota; class Thermoanaerobaculia; order Thermoanaerobaculales; family Thermoanaerobaculaceae; genus RBG-13-68-16. The sequence continues at coordinate 84,488 of CAVSFQ010000008.1, forward strand.
TATTACATGTTGCCGCGGGAGACCATGAGGTCGAGGTCTTCCTTGAGGCTTTGGAGGTCCTCCTCGTGTTCGACTTCCTGTTCGAGGATGGTGAGCGCGATGTTGTAGGTCACCATGTCTTTGTCCTTGGTCGTATCCATGAGCTTCTTGTAGGTATCGATGGCGCACTGCTCGCCGGCGATGTTCTGGTCGAGCAGGACGACCACGTACGAGTCGTCGGGTGCGTCGTAGGCGCATGGGCTGAGGTCGAACCACTTTCTCGGGTCGGTGACCGGCGTGCCGCCGAGCTGGATGATGCGTCCGACGAGCAGCGTGGCGTGGTTCAGCTCCTCGGTGGCGTGCAACGTCAGCTCCGCCACGACGGCGTCCTTCATCGGTCCCTTGATGACCTTGGAGCCGAGCCAGTACTGGTGGTAGGCGAGCCACTCGCTGGCGTACGCCGCGTTGAGCAGCCGGAGCAACTCGTCGACGTCCATCCCGATGATCTTTCGACCCATGGTTCCCATCGTCGCCTCCTCGTCTTCTCATCTCTCGACAGATTATGGCCTGTCGTGAAACCAGGCCACGCGCTGAAGGTGCCCTTGCGCCTCGCCGCCGAGCCGCCAGCCCAGGCCAGCCAGGATGCGACGCGCCGTGTCCGCCGTGGCCTCGCTGCGCGGGTGGCTGCTCCCCTCGGCGCAGTGGACGCGCGCGACGAGGGCGAAACCCTCCTCGGTGAAGTCGGCCACCACGATCCGGCCCCCCCGTTTCACCACCCGAGCCATCTCGGTGAGCGCCGGCGCGGCGCCGTCCAGGTGGTGCAGGACGTTCATCATCGCGGCGCTCCCGAAGTGACCCCCGGGGAAAGGAAGCGAAGCCGCGTCCGACAGCAGGAACCGGATCCGGCCCGCGAGGCCGGCGCCGCAGGCCAGGACGGCGGCCAACGCCAAGTCCTCGGCGCCGAGATCCACCGACGCGACATCCAGGCCCCGCCTCGTCAGCGCCATGGCCAGGAGACCCCTGCCGGTGCCCACGTCGAGCGCCGGCCCTTCCAAAGCGCCCGCGGCGTCGGCGACGAAACGGGCGGCCGCGAAGCGGTCGTAGCCCTCCCGGAGGTACTGGCGGGTCCGCGTCCAGAACGCCAACTCGCGGGCGGTTCCCCCTTCAGCCTTCCGAGGCGTGCTCGAGGGGGGTGGCGGAGTCCGCAATATCCCCTGCTCTCACTGGTTCTTCTTGGCGCCGGCGCGCTTCGCAAGGTAGGCCTGGTGATGCGCGGAACCCTCCCGCACCATCGCCTTCCCGCACGTGGGGCAGCGCTGCTCCCGGCACGGCACCCCGGGCGAGTGAGGCGCGTTGGCGCCGCAACCGAGGCACACGCAGTTACCGGTCGAACCCATCCCTCCGCTCCGTTGCATGACTCCCCCTTTCGTGCCGGCGGGGTCAGTGCCCGTCGCCATGGCCGGCGCAGTCGTGCAGACCGCCCCCGCCACACCCCTCGCCGGTGGCCGACAGTGTGCCGTCGAGGTAGGCGCGCACGAGCTGCTCGGGTTCCCCCCCGCCGACGCCGATTACCGTCTTGACCCCGAACTGCTCGAGCATCTGCACGGCGCGAGGTCCCATGCCGCCGGCGAGAATGACGCTGGCGCCCTGGTCCCTGAGCCAAATCGGGAACGACCCGTGCTCGTGAGGGGGCGGCGCGGCGCTGACCTGCGACGTGATGGTGCGCGAGTCCTCGTCCACCTCGAAGATGGCGAACCGGTCGGCGCCGCCGAAATGGGACGAGAAACGCCCGTCAATTGTTGGAACGACGATCTTCAGCATGAACGATCTCCCTTCGTCAGCCTTCCGGCCGACAGTGCGATGCTCGCGACCCGATGCCCGGCCGGGGTCGTCACGGCACGTTTGGTTTCGGCAAGAGCTCCCGTTCGGGGGCCTGGCCCTCCAGCGGGTGTTCAGTGGTCTCCACGTTGCGGCGAAAATCCTCGACGAGCCGCCGGGCGGACGCGTCACCTTGGTTGACCCCGCCGGGCGCGGCAAAGTGACCGCCACCGTGGCAGCGGCCGCGGCCGCCACCCTGGGGCCCGCCGTCGTACCCCGCGCCGTGGGGCCCGCCACCTCCGGCCCGACCGTACCGGCCGGGGCCGGCGGCTCCGGCAGCCTCAACCGGTTCGGCCGACCCGCGCCGGCCGCGGCGGTTGCCGCCGCCGCACGCCCCTGCGCGCTCACCTCTCCTCGCGTTCATGTGTCCCTCCCGCGGGCGGATCGCCCGCTGATTCAACGCCGACGGTTCCCTGCGTGTCGCTCGCCCACCGGCCCCGGCAGCGGCAGCCGCGGCCGCGGCGGGGGCCGCCCCAGTGAAGCGGGCACGGCAACGCCTCGGCCTCGCCACCGACCACGCTCCCGCCGCCGATGCGCAGCGCCTTCCCCTCGACGAGCGCCCGGGCGACCCGCGCGCGCGCCTCGGTCAGGATGCGGCCGAACGTCGCGCGGGAAACGCCCATCTGCTCGGCCGCGGCTTCCTGGTAGAGCCCGTCGAGGTCCGCCAGGCGCAACGCTTCGAGCCCGTCGAGGTCGAGCCTCACCACGCCCAGGGCTTGCAGCGGTGACCCCACCGGCTTGAAGACCCGGGTCTCGCAGCCGATGCCGATGCGCCTGAGGTTGGGCGGTCGCGCCATGTTGCAAGCATATGCTCATAATGACGCCTGGTCAAGGGACCCCCGGTTGCGGACTCGAGGGCCGGGCAAGCCATGGAGGCGATGAGACGAAGCGTGGAACGCTCTAGAACTTGAGCTGCACGCCCCCGTAGAACTCGCGGTCGGGGCCGGGTTGGTACGAGTTGCCGTCGGGGTCCGGCTCGGTGAAGGCGATGTACTTCTTGCCGCCGAGGTTCCGGCCCGACAGGAGGAACTCGGCCGCCGTCCCGGCGAGACGGGTCTTGTACGACACCCGGGCGCTGATCAGCGTGTAGCCGCCGATCCATGTGGTGTTCGTCGGGTCGATGTAGGCGCGCGACTGCAGGTCGGCGCCGACGCCGATCATGAAGTCCGGCGTGACCCGGTACTCTGCGTCCAGGGCCGCCTGGTGCTGCGGCGAGTTGGGCAGCCAGGTGTCGTAGTAGGTGGCGTCGTTGAAGAGCACCTGGTCGTAGTGGAAGCGGGAGTAGGTGTAGGCCAGCTCCATCGAGAGCCTGGGGCTCGGGAAGAAGCCCAGCGCGGTCTCCACGCCGTAGCGGCGGCTCGACCCGGCGTTGTCGTAGAACGTCTCCAGCGGCCTCGACTCGACGCGGTAGCGGCCGAAGTCGTTTGCGGTGAGCAGGCGGAAGACCGCCACGTCGTACGTGAGCTTGCCCGAGAGCGAGCCGCGCACCCCCACCTCCTCGCCGTGCGAGGTGGCGGGGACGAGGTGTTCGTTGAACCCCCCGAAGCGGTCGGGGTTGTTGGCCAGCTCCTCCGTCGCCGGCGGCAGGAACCCCTGGGCCCACGAGACGTAGGCGCCGAAATCCGGCACCGGGTTCCACGCCACCCCGAGACGCCCGGTCGTCTTCGAGAACGATTTCCGTCCCGAGAGGTTGAGCTCTGGCGTGGCGAGGTTGTCGTCGAGCGTGTTGGAGACCGAGTCGTGGCGCACGCCCGCCATCACGCTCCAACCCCGGGCGACTTCGAGCCGGTCGAGGACGTAGACGCCGACGCCGCGTTGGTGCACGACCTGGTCCGTGAGGACCGTCGTCCCTTCCACGGCGTCCCCCAGGTTGGGCCGCTGGATCTCGTCGAAGCGCTGGCCGTCGAGGTCGGCGCCGATGCTGAGGTCGTTGGTCATGGAACCGATCGTGCTCCTGGTGCGGTACTGGAGGTAGCCGCCGGGGGACTGGTAGTCACGGTGGTCCACCGACGAGGGCACGGACTCGGTCCAGCGGGTGTACCGCGTGTACGCCGCAAACGCCAGCTCGGAGCGTGCCGTGAGGGCGAAGATGCCGGTGGCGCCGACGGTGGCCCGCTTGGTGCGCTGGAACTCGTTGTACGTCAGCGCGTCGGGGTTGGCCTGCCGGGGGTCCTGGTGAACCTGCTCGAGGTTGAGGCCCTCGGCGTTCTGGTTGAAGAAATCGGTGCCCGCCACGATCGCCGTGATGCGGTTGCCCTCCCCGAGGTCGAAGTTGAACTTGCCATACAGGTTGGTCGCGCGGGCCGCGGTGTGGACCCGGTAGCCGTCCTCCGTCATGCGGGACGCGGACACGCGGTAGTTCAGGTCGCCGTCGGTCCCGCCCGCCTCGGCGAGCGCCTTCCAGAAGCCGTGCGAGCCGCCGCTCGCCGAGACCCTGCCGTCCACCGGGTCGGGGCCGCCGTCGCGCGTCTCGATGTTGAGGATCCCCCCCGAGGCGCCGCCGCCGTAGAACGCCGAGGCGGGGCCGCGGAACACCTCGATGCGCCTGACCGTCGCCCAGTCCACGTCGAACAGGTCCGGCGCGAAGCCGGTCGGGTCGTTGAGGGGCAGGCCGTCGAGCACCACTTTGATGCCGCGGATGCCACGCTCCGTCAGGATCCCCTGGCCGCGGATCGAGAGGTGCACCCTCTCCTCGTCGGCCTGGTTGTCGACCTTGACGCCGGGGACGAGCCTGAGCGCCTCCTCGGCGCCGATCGTCCGCGGCAGGGTGGCGAGCGCCTCGCCCTCGATCACCGTGGTCGCCGCCGGGTTCTCCTTCAGCGGGATGTCCATGCGCGGCGCGGTGACGACGATCTCGGTGGCGGCCCCGTGCGGGATCGCCTGCTCGGCGGGCGTCGGCGTCGGCGTGGGTGTCGGCGCCGGTCCCTCGGCGCGCGCCGCAACCGCGCCGGCCATCAGCAGGGCGACGCCCAGGGGCAGCCCGGCGCGGGCCCATCCTCGAAGCGCACAGCGGGGCTCCGGCGCCATCCTCGTCTTGGTGCTCGCGTCCATGGGGTCTCCTCCTCGACTGGGCCGGCCCGCCCAGTCACCGCGGGTCCCTGGTAGTACGGCCTCGCGGGTTTGTCAACAAGGACCCTGCTGCCAGGCGTCAAGTCGCTCAGTGCCAGCTGCCGTACATCGGGTTCGGGAGGACGAAGAACTCCCTGCCGAACTGGGCGAACGCATCGTCGCCCTGGCGCGCGATCGCCTGGCTCAGGCCGGGGAAGTCGAAGATGTTGTCGCCGAGGAACGCGACGATCGTCAGCGGCGGCAGCCCCGCGGGCGTCGTCCCGTGCGCGACGGCTTCGAAGCGCGGGTTCTTGTCGCTCGGGCCGCCGGCCGGCTTGCACAGCATCACGTCGAACGGGAGCTTGTCGGCGCGGAAGTTCGCCTCGGTGTCCGGGCACTCGCTCGCGGCGCGGTTGGTGACGATCGCGATCCTGCCGCCGAGCTCGTGCACGCGAGCGAGGAACGCCGCCGCGCCGGGCAGCGGCACCGCCGCGCGCTTCTCGGTCCACTCATGCCAGCTCGCCGAGTTGAACGGCAGCCGCTGCTCGATGCGCTCGATCTCGTACGGCGAGTTGTCGAGCACCGTCTCGTCGGCGTCGAGGACGACCGCCCAGGTGCCGGCCGGGAGCTTGGCGGCTTCGCGCTCGACGCGCTCGGTCGCCTGCCGGTAGACCTGCAGGTAGATGGCGCGGTGCTCGGCCGAGTCGCGGACCCAGCGGAACGCCTCGGGGAGGCGAACGGTGGCCGGGGTGGGGGACGCCTGCGGCGACGCAGCCGCGGCAGCCTGGGGCGTCGCGCGGGCCGGGGTGCTCGGGGTTGGCGCGGGTGCGGCGCTGTGGCACGCCGCCGTTAGCGCGACGGCGGCGAGGGCGAGTGACCAGTGGCGGGTCATGTACACCTCCAGTCGTCATTCTCCACCAGATTGCAGGCGTCGGCCGCGCGGCCGCCGTGCCGCTCAGGCGAGATGCCAACGCCGAGCCGGCCCGGCCCCCCGCCGCCGCCTCGCCCCGCGCCTACAAGAATGCAACTATGAGGTACCAGGGTACCTAAAAGTTCGACTGAATGCGTCCCTGACGCCCGTCCTCGCGCCTTATCCGCCTGGGTTTGGATTCCGCTGTACCGGGCGACGGCGCGGATCAACGATGCGGTGTCGTGCGGCGGAGGGTCGTCGTATCGGCAGCGCGGTTGTGGCGCCACATTGGGTGTCACGACCGTACGCTGCTCCGCGGCGGCCGCAGCGAGGTGATGGTGGATTCGCTGGTGTGCGAGCGCGAGCGTCACCACCCCGAAAAGGCGAGAAGGTGACGCCTGGTGCCGATGCGACGGCCTCGGCGAGGTGGCGATCGATCCGCCGATGCGTGGGGGCGGAACGCGGCCAAGGCCGAACGGTGACAGGGTGATCCCGGTTCCCATTCGGGATGGCGCCGCACGGGTGGCCTGATCCCGCTGGTCGCGTACTCGAAGCGTGCGTCCCCTCAGTACAGCCAGCCGCGGCCGAACCCGAGGCGTTTGAGCAGCCGCTTGGGTCGCCGCACGATCCACCCGTAGAGCTTCGACCGCCCCTCCAACCGGGCGCTCGCGCACGCGACCGGGCCTATCCGCGGGTGGACGAACCTGCTCTTGAGGAGCGAGAGGCGCACGGCCCAGGCGACGTCCCTGCGGCCGGCCCGCACGGCGTACTCGATGATCTCCTTCCCGAACAGGCCTCTCACCGAGTCGAAGAAGGGGATGCTGCGGATGTCCCGCCGTGTCAGGGGACGCGGGAAGCACCGGTAGTTCGCCAACGCCCCGGCCACGTGCAGCGTCACCATCGTGCGGAGGCACTTCTCGCAGGCGCAACAGTTGGCGATGACGTCCCGCCCCTGCTGCAGACCCGTGGACCTGTAACACACGCGCAGGCGATCGTACGTGTCCGGCCAACGTGAGAGCGTGACGGTCTTCTCGAACCGCGAGAGGTGCGCGTCCTCGTGCGAGGTCTCCATCGTCTCGGTGGACAGGAGGTGGTCGAGCATCAGATGAGATCCGTCGGGGTGGAGCCCCATCGTGGTGAACTTCAGGCTCGATGGGACGTAGAAGCGCGAGAACAGGCGGCCCAGCACGAGAGCGGGGGCCGTGAGAAACGCGGCGAACGATTGGGCGCGGACATGCATCCCCAGGAACTGCAGGAGGTTGGTGCGGGCGGCCAGCAACTCGACGTGGTGGGACGCGAGCATCGGCTCGTAGACCCTCGGAACGGTCCGGAACGAGCCTGGGTCGGCGAGGTCCGTGTCCGCGTCGAAGCCGTCGATCATCACGCAATGGGAGACCCGGCACGGCGGGTAGGGCTCGTTCTCCGGGAGATGGGCCCAGAGCGTGTAGAACGAATCCACGCCTCCGGAGAAGGCCATGCCGACCGCTCCAGGGGCCTCGCCGGGGTCGGCGAGTCGGAGGCCGTCGCAGTCGATCGCGACCTCCCTGAAGGTCTCCGGCTTCCAGGCGGTCTGGATCCGCTGGTAGTCGCGCATCCCCGCGGCGAGGCGGTAGGAGAGCGTCCCACGGACCGTCATCCGCTCGCCCAGCGCCATCGCGAGAGGCAGGAGCCCGGTGGCGAATCCGTCGGCCCGGTCGCTGAGGAAGCGCTCGTACGCCCGCGGAAAGGCGAACCAGAGCGCCGGAGGGGCCGTCGCGTCGCGCCGTTCGAGCTCGACCGCGGCCTCCACGCGGCACTCCTCGGAGGTCGTCGTCACGTGCGACTGGTGGATGATCACGATCCCTCCCGGCGACCGCGAGCGCGGCGCCGCCGCCGCACGAGCTGCCTGTGCCTGTTGTACCACCCCCCGTGGACGTCCTCCTAGGCCCGACCGCAGGCGCCCGGCGCGACATGGGCGGCCCGGTTCGGCCGGATGGGCGGCCGGCCCCTGTGGCGTCGCTCTGACGTGCCGGCGTCGGGCGTCCCGCTTCATCCAGGCGAACAGGTGTCAGGTACGCAGGCAGCAGGAATAGCGGGCGCGCCGCTCACCGCCCGACCTTCCCGGCCGGCTTCCGATCGAGCTCGTCGAGTCGACGCGCGAACGCCGGCACTCCCGCCCGCCGGCGGCCGGCCCGGCGAACCCGGCGACGTGCGCAGAGGCGGCTCTTGTCCAGCGCAACGGCGAGCTCCATGCTTCAGGTGCTTGCGTACCTGACACCCATTGCATGGATACCTCGTCCACGCGTTCTGACGTTGTGCCGCCGCGCGGCTCGCCGCCAATAGTGTCGATACACGTGGAGGTGGTATCTCTCCGGGTGAGCGCGCTCGTTCTTTGTCCTCGGCTGAGCCGGGGCTGAGCCGGAAGAGACTGCGGAATAGAGCACTCTTTCGTAAGTGGTTTGGTCTATTGGAGCCAACGCGCGGGATTGAACCGCGGACCTGCTGATTACGAATCAGCTGCTCTACCAGCTGAGCTACGTTGGCCCCAGCCGGCGAAAGGTAGCACAGGGGCGGGCGGCCGCCAAGAGGGAAGGCCCCCTGGAGGGCCGTGTGGCCGGGAGCGGCGCAGAACGAAAACGTGGTCAGTGGTCCGTGGTCCGTGGTCGGAGAACGACGCGGGCCTATCGTTGGCGCCGCGTACGTCGTCCGGGCGCCCCCGCCCGGCCGCCGGACGGCGGCCGGGCCGGTAGGCGGAGGGCGTACGATGCGCCCCTGTGAGCGAACCATCGCGCTTCCGTCTCGGCTTCGCGTACGGCGCGATCTGCGTCATCTGGGGGAGCACGTACCTCGCGATCAAGGTCGGCCTCGAGAGCTTCTCGCCGCTGTTCTACGCCGGGGTTCGGTACACGCTCGCGGCGGCGCTCGCGTTCGCGGTGGCGCGGGTGTCGGGGGTCACGTTCGCGGGTCCGTTGCGGCGCTGGCTGCCGGTGGCGGGGATCGGGGTGCTGCTGATCGCGGTGAGCAACGGGCTCGTGTTCTGGTCGGAGACGCGCCTGGACTCCGGGTTCACCGCGCTGCTGCTGACCACGAGCCCGCTGTGGTCGGCGCTGCTGTCGCCTCTGTTCCCCGGGGAGCCCGGGCCGCGCGCGCTGGGGTGGACGGGGATCGTGATCGGCTTCGCGGGGACGGTGGTGATGTTCGAGCCGTGGCGAGCAGGCGCGGTGCCGCTGGTGCCGGCGGTGGCAGCGGAGCTGTCGGTGGTGACGTGGACGGTCGGCTCGCTTTGGGCGCGGCGGATCCGCGGGGCGTTCCAACCGATGGCGATCTCGGTGGCGCAGATGGCGGCGGGCGCGGTCGTGCTGCTCGCGGTCTCGCTCGTCGAGGGGCGGGCGATGGTCGGGCCGCTGACGGTGCGCGCGGCGGCGTCGCTCGCGTACCTCGTGGTGGTCGGCTCGGTGATCGCCTTCGCGGCCTACTTCTACCTGCTGCAGCACTGGGGCGCGACCAGGGTCGCGACCTCGACCTACGTCAACCCGGTGGTGGCGGTGATCCTCGGCGCGCTGCTGCTGCGCGAGGCGGTCACCTGGAGCATGGTGGCGGGCGCGCTGGTGGTGTTCGCCGGGGTGACGCTGGTGCTGCGCGACCAGCGGGCTGTCGCCAGGGCGTGAGACGCCGTCGCTGAGCCCCGCATGACGTGGGGACGCCGGCGGTGCTAGATTGCGCGGGGGAGGCGGTATGACTTCCAAGCTCAAGGGGCGGCACTCGAAGGAAATCCACGGCGGACTCGACCCTGCGGACCACCGGGGCGCGGTGTCGGTGCCGATCTACCAGACGTCCACGTTCGCGTTCCCGACCGCCGAGGAGGGCGCCGCGCGCTTCGCCGGCACCTCGCCGGGGCCGATCTACACCCGCCTCGGCAACCCCACCATCGCGGCGTTGGAGGAGTGCGTCGCCCACCTCGAGGGGGGGTGCGGCGCGGTCGGGACCGCGACCGGGATGGCGGCGGTGAGCACGGCGTACCTCGCGTTCCTGCGCCAGGGCGACCACGTGGTGGCCACGCACCCGCTTTACGGCCCGTCGCGCGGCCTGCTCGACAAGTACTTCACGCGGCTCGGCGTCGCCTCGACGTTCGTGCCGGCCGCCGACCACGCGGCGCTCGCCGCGGCGATCCGGCCGGAGACGAAGATGGTGTTCGTCGAGACGCCGGCGAACCCGACGCTCGACCTCGTGGACCTGGCGGCCGCGGCGAAGGCCGCGCACGCGGGAGGCGCCCTGCTGGTCGTGGACAACACGTTCGCCGGGCCGCACCTGCAGCGCCCGATCGAGCACGGCGCCGACGTGGTGCTGCACTCGATGACGAAGTCGCTCAACGGCCACGCCGACGTGGTGGCGGGGATCGTGGTGGCGCGCGAGCCGAAGGTGCTGGCGGCGCTCGCGGACGTCGCACGCTCGTTCGGCTTCACGATGGACCCGCACCAGGCGTGGCTGGTGTTGCGCGGGATCCGCACCCTCGGGATGCGGGTCGAGCGCGCGCAGGCCAACGCCCGGGCGCTCGCGGCGTGGCTCGACGGGCACGAGGCCGTCGAGTGGGTGCGCTACCCGGGTCTGGCTTCGCACCCGCAGTTCGAGCTCGCGAAGCGGCAGATGGACGGCCCCGGCGCGGTGATCGCGTTCGAGTTGCGCGGCGGCGTCGACGCCGGCCGGCGCCTCATGAACGCGGTCAAGCTCATCACCCTGGCGGTGTCGCTCGGCGGCGTGGAATCGCTGATCGAGCACCCGGCCTCGATGACGCACTCGAAGGTGGCGGCCGAGGAGCAACTCCGGCAGGGGATCACGCCCGGCCTGGTCCGCCTCGCCGTCGGGTGCGAAGACCTCGAGGACGTGCGCGCCGACCTCGAGCAGGCGCTCGCCGCCGTCGCCGCCGAGACGCCCGCGCTCGTGCGCTGAGGTTTTACAAGCGGACACAGGGTCCCTGTAGCGGCCGATGCTCGCATCGCACGGGTTGGAGAAGTAGGGGCGGGGCTCGTCCCCGCCCGCGATGGCAGCGCACGCCTTCTCCATCCGCGGGCGGCCGCAAGGGCCGCCCCTACACAAGACGTGAGCTGCCTTTGCCGTGAAGGCGCGGAGCCTGTTCCCGCCCGCCGTTGCGGCGACCTACACTTGTGCGAGCCGTTCCTCTACGACGGGCGGCAAAGTTGTGAGAGACGGGAACCGGAGGAGGATGAGATGCGATTGGTGTTCATCGGGTTTGGGACGGTGGGACAGGGGCTGGCGGAGCTGCTGCTCGACGGGCGGGAGGAGCTGGCCCGGCGCTACGGCTTCGAGTGGACGGTCACCGGGATCGCCGACACCCTCAAGGGGAGCGCGTACGACCCGAAGGGGATCGACCTCGCCAAGGCGCTCGCGCGCGCGGCCAAGGGCGAGTCGCTCACGGCGCTCGACCGCGGTGGGCAGAGGTGGGACGGCTTGGCGATGGCTCGGCAGGCCGAGGCCGACGCCCTGCTCGAAGCGACCTACACCGACATCAAGACCGGCGAGCCGGCGACCAGCCACATCCGGGCGGCGCTCGAGCGCGGCGTGCACGTGGTGACGACCAACAAGGGGCCGCTCGCCCTCCACTACCGCGAACTGGCCGCCCTCGCCCAGGCGCATGGCGCCGAGTTCCTATTCGAGGGGACGGTGATGAGCGGCACCCCGGTGCTGAACCTCGTGCGCGAGACGCTGGCCGGCGCCGAGGTTCTCGAGATGCAGGGGATCCTCAACGGCACGACGAACTACATCCTGACGCGGATGGAGGAAGGGCTGTCGTACGAGGACGCGCTCGCCAAGGCGCAGGCGCTGGGGTACGCCGAAGCCGTCCCCGACGCCGACGTGCTGGGCTGGGACGCGCTCGCCAAGGTGACGATCCTCGCCAACGTCGTGTTCGGCGCCGCGCTCACGCCGTCCGACAGCCCGTGCGAGGGGATCACCAAGATCACGGCTGCCGACATCGCCCGGGCGAAGGCCGAGGGCAAGCGGTACAAGCTGATCGGGCGGGTCTGGCGCGAGGGCGGGAAGGTCAAGGCCGCGGTCGCGCCGCGCCTGGTGGACCTCACGCAGCCGCTCGCCGGGGTGATGGGCGCGACCAACGCGGTCGCGATCACCACCGAGGCCCTCGGAGAAGTCACCGTCGTCGGCCCGGGGGCGGGAAAGGCGCAAACCGGATTCGCGATGCTCACCGACCTGCTGGCGATCGTTCGGAGGCGCTCATGAAGATGTTGCTTGCCGGCCAATGGGTGGACCGCGACAAGGCGATCGAGGTCCGCGACCCGTTCGACAACGGCGTGATCGACACCGTGCCGCGCGCCACCGCCGCCGACGTCGAGACGGCGCTTGCGGCGGCCGTCAAGGGCTTCGAGGTCGCGCGCAGGATGACGGTCTACGACCGGGCGCAGGTGCTGGCCAAGACCGCCGCGATCGTGCAGGGCCGACTCGAGGAGTTCGCCGTCACGATCGCCCGGGAGGGCTCCAAGACGATCCGCGAGGCGCGCAAGGAGGCCCGGCGCTGCGTTAACACGCTGACGATCTCGGCCGAGGAGGCCAAGCGCATCACGGGGGAGACGATCCCGTTCGACTCGTTCCCCGGCGGCGAGAAGCGCGTCGGGTACTACCAGCGGGTGCCGGTCGGGGTCGTGCTGGCGATCACCCCGTTCAACGACCCCTTGAACCTGGTGGCGCACAAGCTGGGCCCGGCGATCGCGGCCGGCAACGCGGTCGTGCTCAAGCCCGCGACGGTGACGCCGCTGTCCGCGCTCAAGCTGACCGAGGCTTTCGTCGAGGCGGGGTTGCCGCCGCTGGTGCTGCAGACGATCACCGGGCATGGCGCCGAGATCGGCGACGCGCTGGTGGCCGACCCGCGGGTGCGGATGATCTCGTTCACCGGCGGTCTCGAGGCCGGGCAGCGCATCACCACGCTCGCGGGGATCAAGAAGATCGGGATGGAGTTGGGCTCCAACTCCCCGGTGATCGTGTGGAACGACGCCGACGTCCGCTGGGCGGCCGAGAGTTGCGTGTCGGGGGCGTTTTGGGCCGCGGGCCAGAACTGCATCGGCGTCCAGCGCATCTATGTCCACCGGGACGTCTACACCGCGTTCCGCGACGGCATGGTGGAGTTCACCGCCAAGTACAAGATCGGCGACAAGATGAAGGAAGAGACGGACATGGGGCCGATGATCACCGAGGGCGAAGCCAAGCGCGTCGAGCGCTGGGTCGCCGAGGCGAAGCAGGCCGGGGCTAAGGTGCTGATCGGCGGCGGCCGCTCGGGGGCGCTGATGCAGCCTACGGTGATCGGGAACGTGCCCTCGACCGCGACGATCCACCGCGAGGAGGTGTTCGGGCCGACCGTGAACCTCTACCCGGTGGCCACCGCCGAGGAGGCTCTCGCCGAGGCGAACTCGCTGCCGTTCGGGCTGCACGCCGCGCTTTTCACCCGCGACGTGGACATGGCGTTCAAGCTCGCACTCGGCCTCGACGCGGGCGGCGTGATGATCAACGACTCGACCGACTACCGCCTCGACTCGATGCCGTTCGGCGGGATCAAGAACTCGGGCCTCGGCCGGGAGGGGGTGAAGTTTTCCCTGCAGGAGATGACGGAGCCGAAGGTGATCTGTTTCTACTTGCCCACGATGTGACCGGCCCCGCTCAGGGCGCCGCCGGCGTCGGGGCACTATCCGGGCGGGGGGTCCCGCGGCCGCTCCACCGCCTGCCCCCGCACTTGTAGGCGCAGGCTTTAGCCTGCGGTCTTTCCGTCGTCCAACGTGGCCGCCCGCCCGCCCCGCGGGGTGAAGCCCGCGCCTACAACGACGAGCTCCATGATGCCGGTCGCCACCCATCGTCCAACGGAGCCACCCACCCACACCCGTATTTGTAGGCGCAGGCTTTAGCCTGCGGTCTTTCCGTCGTCCAACGTGGCCGCCCGCCCGCCCCGCGGGCTGAAGCCCGCGCCTACAACGACGGGCTCCATGATGCCGGTCGCCACCCATCGTCCAACGGAGCCACCCACCCACACCCGTATTTGTAGGCGCAGGCTTTAGCCTGCGGTCTTTCCGTCGTCCAACGTGGCCGCCCGCCCGCCCCGCGGGCTGAAGCCCGCGCCTACAACGACGGGCTCCATGATGCCGGTCGCCACCCATCGTCCAACGGAGCCACCCACCCACACCCGAATTTGTAGGCGCAGGCTTTAGCCTGCGGTCTTTCCGTCGTCCAACGTGGCCGCCCGCCCGCCCCGCGGGCTGAAGCCCGCGCCTACAACGACGGGCTCCATGATGCCGGTCGCCACCCATCGTCCAACGGAGCCACCCACCCACACCCGTATTTGTAGGCGCAGGCTTTAGCCTGCGGTCTTTCCGTCGTCCAACGTGGCCGCCCGCCCGCCCCGCGGGCTGAAGCCCGCGCCTACAACGACGGGCTCCATGCGGCCGCCCGCCACCCATCGTCCAACGGAGCCACCCACCCACACCCGTATTTGTAGGCGCAGGCTTTAGCCTGCGGTCTTTCCGTCGTCCAACGTGGCCGCCCGCCCGCCCCGCGGGCTGAAGCCCGCGCCTACAACGACGGGCTCCATGCGGCCGCCCGCGGGTGGCGGGAGACACGGGCGCTGCCACCGCGGGCGGGGACAAGCCCCGCCCCTCCACCCGATTTCGCGGGATACCCGTCGTCGAGGCGGACGCTCGGGGCCGCGCGGCCTGCGGCCGGCGCAGCCGGCCCGGGCCACGGACCACTGACCACGTTTCTCCGTGCCCGGAGCCAGTTACCCGGTCTTTGCGGCGCGACAGCCGTCAGGTCTTGAGCTTCCTCCCGAGGGTCGCCTCCACCTTCTCGACCTTGGCGATCAGGCGACCCGCGCCGCCGCGGCGCCAGTCGCCCTTGAAGGCGAGGCTGATGCGCCCGCAATCTTCGGCCATGCGTTCGAAGCACGCCTTTAACACCGCCATCACCTCGTCCCATTCGCCCTCGACCGTGGTGCCCATCGGTCCGAGCCGGTAGGGAAGGCCGGACCGGTCGATGAGGTCGAGAGCGCGCGCGACCCAGGGCGAGAGGCTCTCGCCCTTGTCCAGAGGGGAGATCGTGAACTCGGCCAGCAGCATGTTTTCCTCCCGGCGCGTGGCGTTCCCGCAGTCCGCACGGCGGCCGGCGCCGGGCCGCCTTGTTGAGATCCATGTTCATTTTACACTCCTCGCCTTGACAGCGGCCGAACGGTTATGACAGCATTCGGCCCCGCAACAGGTCCAGCGTGCTCGGGTGCGTGGGCTAGGTTTCGAATCTACTTTGAAGGAGGTGCGAGGCGTGGCTGAAAAACGGCACAGCACCATCATCATCGTCCCACACGCCCACGGCAAGGTCTTCAAGATCCAGCTCTCCCCTGTGTTGCTCAAGTCATTGATGGTATTTGGGATTACTGTTGGAGTCCTCGCGATCGTCTCACTCGTGGCCTCGGGCAGCTTCCTGCGGCAGCGGGCGATGTACCGTTCCCTCCAGAGCGAGAACAAGCAGCTCAAGAACAACAACCAGCGCCTCGAGGAGACCGTCGGTCAGGTGCAGGTGCGCCTGACGCAGTTCGAGCAGCGCACCAAGGCGCTGGCGATCGCCGCCGGGGTCGCCAACCTGTTCTCGGACACCTCGAACCCCGGCCTGGGCGTGGTCGGCAGCGGCGGGCCGTTGAACAAGCTCGCGGCCGAGCCTGGGGCGCTGCTGCGGCGGCAGGACCAGCTGGACAAAGAGCTTGCCAAGGTCGAGCAACGGCTCTCGGACCAGGCGATGATGCTCTCGCACACCCCCGTGGTGGCGCCGGTCGTGGGCGTGATCACCGACGGCTTCGGGCCCCGGATGGACCCGCTGACGCACAAGCCGGCGTTCCACGACGGCCTCGACATCTCGGTCGCCTACGGCACGGTCGTCACGGCGCCGGCCGACGGGGTCGTGGTGTACGCCGAGCGCGACGCCGGGTACGGGAGGCTGCTGAAGATCAACCACGGCTACGGCTACACCACGATGTACGGGCACCTCGACCGCTTCCTGGTCAAGGAAGGCGCCCACGTGACGCGTGGTGAGCCGATCGGCAAGGTGGGAATGTCGGGCCGCACCACCGGCCCGCACCTCCACTACGAGGTGTGGAAGGACGGCGAGAAAGAGAACCCGCTGTACTACATCCTCGACGCCTTCTGACGGCAGTCCCTGGCGAGCACACGATGGCGCCAACAGCCCGGGCCGCGATCCGTGTGCGGCTATGGCCGCAGCGCTACGCGATCGCCCGGCTGATCGCTGTGCCGGACCCGTTGCCGTCGCCGCCGGCCGGTGGCCCCCCGATCGCACTGATCATCGACCATGACGAGGTGAGCCTGATGGCCCCCGAGGAAGTCGTGGAGGCGCAGGGCGGGCTCGTCGACCGGGTGGCGACGGGGTGGCGTGCGCTCACCCTGGAGGCGACGTTCCCCCTGACGACGATCGGATTGCTCGCCGTCGTGAGCCGCGCGCTGGCCGACGTCGACGTCCCGCTGATGGTGCTCTCGAGCCACGACACCGACCACTTCCTGGTGCCCGACGAGACGCTGGGCCGGGCCTTGGCCGCCCTCAGCCAGGCCCGTCTCGAGCGCTTCCTGCCCGAGGAGTAGGCGGTCGCCGCAGGGCCGGTAGGTAGGGCTGCGAGAGAACCTTGTCCGCTTTGGTGCGTAGTGGAAGGTGTCACGTTGGGAGGGGTTCATGACGGCGAAGCGGAAGCGTTGGGTGATCGGGACGGTTGTCGGCGTTGTCGTGGTCGGGACGGCGGTGGCGCTTGCCGCCCGGGCCAGGAACACCGCTCCCGTCAAGGACGACACCCCGGTCAGCAAGGTTGCGCTCGCCGACGTGCAGGTCGAGGTGCTCGACGTCGGCACGGTCGAGCCCGAGGTCAAGGTGGACGTCAAGTCGGCGCTCTCCGGGAAGGTCGTCGACCTGCCCGTCCGCGAGGGCGACGTGGTCAAGAAGGGCCAGCTCCTCGCCGCGATCGAACCCGACGTCAACCAGGCGCAGACGCTCGCCGGCGTGCGCCGCGGTGTGAACCAGGCCGAGATCGACTTCGCCGACGCCGACAAGGACTATCTGGCCAAACAGGAGTTGCTCAAGAACGGTTTGATCTCGGAGGAGGCCCACCGGGCGGCCGAGACGCGCTACAAGACCACGCGCGAGGAACTCGACGCCGCGCGGGAGAAGTCCGCAATCATGGCGTCGTCGGGCGTCCCCGTGACCACGAACGCCGATCAGCGCATCAACATCACCGCCCCGATGGGCGGGGTCGTGATCACCCGCCCGGTCGAGCTCGGCGAGGCGGTCACCGGCGCCGGGTCGTTCAACGCGGGGACGGTGATCGCCACCGTCGCCGACCTCTCGACGATGCTGGTCAAGGCCGGCATCAACGAGGTGGACATCGGCAAGGTGCGTCTCGGCGCTCCGGCCATCGTGACCCTCGACGCGTACCCCAAGGTCCGCTTCCCGGCCAAGGTGTCGCGCATCGCCCCGGCCGCGCGCCTCGCGGACCAGGTCAAGGTGTTCGACGTGGAGATCTCCCTCGACTCCCAGGGCAAAGAGCTGCGCACGGGCATGACGGCCAACGTCTCGATCAAGGGCGACAAGGCGGTCCACGTGCTCGCGGTGCCCGTCGAGTCCGTCTTCCACCGCGAGGACGGGGAGGTGGTGTACGTCAGGAAGGCCGCGCTCGCCGCCGGCAACGGCAAACCGCCGGCGCCCAAGGCGACCCCCGACCCGCGCGAGGCGTGGAAGCAGCGGTTCGAGGAGCGCAAGGTCGAGACCGGGATCGCCTCGCTCGCCAAGGTGCAGATCGTGTCCGGGCTCGTCGCCGGCGAGGAGGTCGCGCTCGAGGATCCCAGCAAGCCGAAGAAGAAGGAGGACCAGTCGTGAGCGATCCCCTGCTGAAGCTCGCCGGCGTCTGGAAGACCTACGACGCGGGCGACGTCGCGGTGCATGCCCTGCGTGGCATCGACCTCGATGTGGGGCGCGGCGAGTACGTCGCGGTGATGGGACCGTCGGGCTCGGGGAAATCCACGCTCATGCACATCCTGGGCTGCCTCGACACGCCCACGAAGGGCAGCTACCGTCTCGCCGGCGAGGAAGTCGCCGATCTCTCCCGCGGCCGCCTGGCCGAGCTGCGCAACCGGTTCATCGGGTTCGTCTTCCAGGCGTTCAACCTGCTCCCGCGGGCGAGCCTCCAGCGTAACGTCGAGCTGCCGCTCCTGTACGGCGGCGTCGGCGGCGACGAGCGGCGCGCGCGCTCGCGCGAGATCCTCGACCGGGTCGGCCTCGGCGACCGGGGCCGGTCGCTGCCGAGCCAGCTCTCCGGTGGCCAGCGCCAGCGCGCCGCGGTGGCCCGCGCCCTCGTGACCGGTCCGGCGCTGCTGCTGGCCGACGAGCCGACCGGGAACCTGGACCAGGGCACCGGCGGCGAGGTCATGGAGCTGTTCGACGAGCTGAACCGCGCCGGGCAGACCGTGATCCTGGTGACCCACGACCCGATGGTCGCGCGGCACGCCAAGAGGATCGTGCGGATCGTGGACGGGCTCGTCGAGGGCGGAGAAATGGCGGCAGCGTGAACCTCGCCATGGCCGTCGCGGACGGCTTCGCCGAGGTGCGCGCGCACGCCGGCCGCACCGCCCTGCAGACCCTCGGGGTCGTGCTCGGCGTCGGCTCGGTGATCGGCACGATGGGGCTGACGGCCGGCGGCAAGCAGCAGAGCCTGAAGTACTACGCGGAGTCGGGCGGGGTGCTCAAGTGCATGGTGTGGTCGAAGCCGCTGGAGAACGTTCGCACCTCGGCGCGCGAGAAGGCGAGCCTCGGCCTCACCATGGACGACGTCGAAGCGGTGCGGGCGTCGGTGCCGGGGTTCGACCTGGTCGAACCCACGGTCGAGCGCTACCTGCCGGTGCGCACGGCCCGGCTGACCCGCAACGAGAGCGTCTCGGGCGTCGCCCCGCGCTACCAGGAGCTGCACGAACTCCTCGTCGAGCGCGGTCGTTTCATCGGGGCCGAGGATGTCGCCGCCCGCAGCGCGGTGTGCGTGCTCGGCGCGACCCGCGCCCGCGAGTACTTCGGCAGCGATGACCCGGTCGGCCGGACGATCCGGCTCGGGGACACGATGTACGGGGTCGCGGGCGTCCTCAAGTACCGCGAGTTCTACTGGAACAAGGCCGAGACCTACAACTCGCTGGAGTGGATGAACGAGCTGATCGTGGTCCCGGTGACCGCGCTGCAGGCGCGCCAGGTCGGGGCGGGCTCGAAGTCCATCGACGAGATCTCCATGCGCCTGGCCGACCGCAAGGCGGCCAAGGAGGCGGTGCCCGCCGTGAAGCGCCTGTTGCTCGCCCGCCACGGCGCCGAGGACTTCCAGGTCTATGCCCGCATCGACCGCCTGCAGCAGATGGACCAGCAGGGCAAGGTGTACGACCTCACCTTCATGATCTGCGGGCTGATCTCGCTGATCGTGAGCATCATCGTGAACGCCAACATCCTGCTCGCCTCGTTCACCGAGCGGATGCGCGAGGTGGGGGTGCGCAAGGCGCTCGGCGCCAAAGGGTGGCACATCGCCGTGCAGTTCATGTGCGAGATGCTGGTCGTGACCGGCATCGGGGCGGTCCTCGGCCTCGCGGTGGGCATCGGGTTCGTGCACGGCATCGCCGCGCTGCTCGGTCAGACCGCCGCCCTCACGCCGGCGATGCTGGTCGTCTCGGTGGCCGCCGCGGCGGTCGTCGGACTGGTCGCGGGGTTCTACCCCGCCGTGCGGGGCGCGCGGCTCGACCCGGTCGTCGCGCTGAGGTACGAGTGATGGCGTTTTGGGAAGCGGTCCGCACGACGTTCGCCGAGATCTGGGGCCACCGGATGCGCTCGGGGCTGACGCTCGTCGGCGTGGTCCTCGGCACCCTTGCGGTGGTCGTGATGGTGACGATGATCGAGGCGATCAAGGTGATGGTGTGGGAGGGGATCAAGGGCCTCGGGTACGACGGCGTCATGTTCATCTCGCAGCGGGCGCCGCAGACGCCGCTCGAGCGCAAGAAGGTGCAGTTCTCCAACGGCCTTGCGATCGGCGACGTCAAGTCCCTCGCCGCGTGGGGCAGCGACTACGACGCGGTGGCGGCCATGTCGGCGCTGGACACGATCGCAAAGGGCGGCGGCGAGGAGCGGCGGGTGAGGGTGTACGGCGTCACCCCGTCCTACGCGGAGGTGCGCAACCGGAAGGTCAGCTCGGGGCGCTTCTTCGACGCCCGCGACGAGGACGCTCGGCGGCGGGTCGCGGTGCTCGGCGCGGAGCTCGCCGAGGCGATGTACGGGACGGCGGACCCGATCGGCCGCGAGATCCGCCTCGGCGGCGCGATCTTCCGGGTGATCGGTGTCGAGGCCAGGATCGGCAACAACCAGGTCAACGACGGCGGCTCGGGGCGGCGCGAGATGAACGGCGTCCTGGTTGGGCTCGAGGCGTTCCGCGCGTACCTGCGCGGCGGCGACCGGATCGCCCTCCTGATGATCAAGAGCTCGGACGAGGAGCACTTCTCGGCGGTGCAGTCCGAGACGGAGCGACTGGTCCGGCGCGCCCACCATGGCGTCGGCGACTTCCACGTCGAGAACGTCGCAGACGAGATCTTCAAGGCCGAGGCCCGGATCCGCGAGATGCTGCGCAACTGGACGATCGTCATGGCGGCGATCGCCGGGATCTCGCTCCTCGTCGGCGGCGTCGGCATCTACTCGGTGCTCAAGATCTCGCTCGCCGAGCGCCTGTACGAGATCGGCTTGCGCAAGGCGATCGGGGCGTCCGACAGGGCGATCCTGGTGCAGTTCCTCGTCGAGTCCACGAGCCTGTCGGCGCTCGGCGGCCTGCTCGGGTGTATGGCCGGGGTGGTCGTGACGCGGCTTGTCTCGGGGGCGTTCGAGGCCGGTTTGCCGCTGGCGCCGCTCGGGCTGTTGCTGGGCATCGGGTTCGCCGTGGCGGTCGGGCTGTTCGCTGGGGTGTTCCCTTCGCTGGCCGCCGCCCGCCTGACCCCCGTCGAAGCCCTCCGCGGGTAGTCAGGCGCCGCCGGCTCGGACCACGGACCACTGACCACGGACCACGGTCTCACGCCTTGCGCAGGACGAGGACGCGCTCGATGCCGGCGTGGTCGAGGCCGCGGTTGACCTCGGCGAGGCCGCTCGCGGCGACGGCGGCCCGCAGCCCCGCGCGCTGGCGCGGGCCCATCTCGAGCATCGCATGACCGCCGGGCGCCAGCAGCCGCGGCAGGTCCGTCATGAACGTCCGCAGGAGGTCGGCGCCGTCCTCGCCGCCGGCGAGGGCGACGTGCGGCTCGTGCGCGCGGATCTCGACGGCGAGCCCCGGGATCTCGTCGGCGGGGACGTAGGGGAGGTTCGCGACCACGAGGTCGAACTCGCCGCGCACGTGCGCCGCGAGGTCGCCGGCGGCGAAGCGGACGCTCGCGCCCAGGGCGCGCGCGTTGCCGGCCGCGACCGCGACCGCCTCGGCCGAAACGTCGGTCGCGACGACGGCCGCGCCCGGAAACTCGAGCGCAAGCGTCACCGCGAGGCAACCGGAGCCGGTGCCGACGTCGAGGATCCGGGGCCGCGCGGGCTCCGGCACCGTGAGGGCGCACTCCACGACCAACTCGGTCTCGGGGCGGGGGATCAGGACCGCGGGGGTGACGGCGAAGAGGCGGCCCCAAAACGGGCAGGTGCCGACGATGTAGTGCGCCGGCTCGCCGGTGGCGCGGCGCGAGACCCACGCGCGGAAGAGCGCTTCCGCGGCTTCGGCGACCGGGTCCTCCGCGTGCGCGAGCAGCCACGCCTCCGGGCGTCCCAGGGCGCGGGCGAGCAGCCAGCGCGCCTCGCGGCGCGGGTCGGGCAAGCCGTCCCCGGCGGTCAACGCCGCTGCCGCCTCCGCCTGCAGCTGAGCAATTGTCATTCGCCCTCCCGGTGGGCGGCGCGGGCCACGACGAGGCGGGCGGCGACGGTCGCCACGACGATGCCGGCGCCGATGCTCAAGACCACGGAGGCGCCTCCGGCGCGCAGCGCGAGCGCCGTCGCCGCGAGGAGCGCCCCCGCGACCCACGTGGCGTTCGTCATCGCCGCAAGCGGCGGCAGCGGGCGGAAGCGGCGAGCGTGGAAGACGAGCGCGGTGCTCCAGAACAACCCGCCCCACCAGCCGAGGCCGAAACCGACGGACCCCTGCACGAACAGCCGCGTCGCCACGGCATCGGTCGGCAGCAGCCTGATCGGCGGCATTCCGAACGCCAGTGCCGCGCCGGCCGCGGCCATGATGAGGGCGGCGCCGAACGCGAACCTCACCTCGGCGAGGATGCGAGGACGGTGGAACAGGCGCCGCCAGCCGCCCACTTCCGGCGTGGGAGTGGCGGGGGACGGTGGTGTGGCGCCCGAGGCGGCCCGGCGGTCTTCGCGGGCGCTCATCCGGTGGAGGCCAGCTCACGCTCGAGCCGCTCGGCCTGGAGCTGGGCGATGAGCGGGTCGAGGAGGAGGTCGAGGTTGCCGTCGAGGATCTCGGCGAGACGGTGGTTGGTGAAGCCGATGCGGTGATCGGTGACGCGCGACTGCGGGAAATTGTAGGTGCGGATCTTCTCCGAGCGGTCGCCGCTGCCGACCATCGAGCGGCGCTCGGCCGCGACCTGGTCCTGCTGCTGCTGCCGTGCGGCCTCATACAGGCGGGCCTTGAGGATGCGCATTGCCTTGAGGCGGTTCTGCTGCTGGCTGCGCTCGTCCTGACACTGGACGACGATGTTGGAGGGCAGGTGGGTGATGCGGATCGCGGAGTAGGTCGTGTTGACCGACTGACCGCCCGCGCCCGAGGAACAGAACGTGTCGATGCGCAAGTCCTTGGCGTCGACCTGGACCTCGACCTCCTCGGCCTCCGGCAGCACCGCCACCGTCGCCGCCGACGTGTGGATCCGTCCCGAGGCCTCGGTTGCCGGGACGCGTTGCACGCGATGCACGCCCGACTCGTACTTGAGCCGGGAGTACGCGCCGTTGCCCTCGACCAGCGCCACGGCTTCGCGGATGCCGCCCATCCCGGCCTCGGAGAGGTCGGTGACGGTGACGCGCCAACGCCGCCCCTCGGCGTACCGGCTGTACATGCGCAGCAACTCGGCCGCGAACAGCGCCGCCTCCTCGCCGCCGGTGCCGGCGCGGACCTCGAGGACCACGTTCCGCGTGTCGTTGGGGTCGGGGGGCAGCAGCAGGAGCTTGAGCGCCCGCTCGCGCTCGGCGAGCTCGGAGGCGAGGCGGCGGACTTCCTCCTCGGCCATCCCCTTCATCTCGGGATCGCTGTCGCCGGCGAGCATCTCCCTCGCGTCGCGCTCCTCGTCGACCAGCTTCTTGTACGCCTGGTAGGCTTCGACGACCGGCTCGATCTCGGCGAGCTTCTTGGTGACCTCGAGCAGGCGCTTGCGGTCGCCGAGGACCTCGGGGCTCGCCTGCTCGTCGCGCAGCTCCTGCCAGCGGCGGGCCACCTCTTCGAGGCGTTGCATCATCCCGTTCACGTCGCAAGCCTACCTTTCGCAACCAGTTCCGGCAAGCCGCACCGCCCGGCCCAAGACAACGCCAGCCGGGGGACGTTCCCCCGGCCGGCGGCAGTCGCACGCCTCGGATGGCGTCTTACGCCTTTTCGGTCTTGGTTTCGATCTTGTCGTAGCGGCGGTGGAAGCGCTCCACCATGCCGGCGGAGTCGATGAGCTTCTGCTTGCCGGTGAACAGGGGGTGGCAGGCCGAGCAGATCTCGAGCCGGATGTCCTTCTTGGTCGAGCGCGTCTTGAAGACGTTGCCGCACGCGCACCGCACCTCGATTTCCTGGTACGCCGGGTGAATTCCTTCTTTCATCGGTGCCTCCACGCCCCGGTACAGCTGGGCGCAGGATGATACATCCGGACGGCCACCGAGCACAAGTGCGGTGGCGAGAGCGACCTGGCGGCGCGCGGCGGGTGTGGCACCATAGCTGCGGTGGGACCGTCGGTTGACGTGCGGCTGCTCGATCTCCTGGGCGATTCGAAGCTGTTCCAGGGGGCCGACCGCGGGGTGCTCGCGGAGGCGATCGCGTGCGCCCGGGAGCAGCGCGCCGAGGCGGAAGGTGCCGTGTTCCGCGAGGGCGAGCCCGCCGAACGGCTTTGTATTGTCGTGACGGGCCGGCTCAAGCTGACGCAGCTCGGGTCCGACGGGGCCGAGGTCATCCTGCGCTTCGTCGGTCCCGGCGAGGCGACGGCGGCCCTGACGGTGTTCGACGGCGCGGTATACCCGGCGACCGCATGGGCCGAGGGCGGCACCCGCATGCTGGTGTGGTCCCGAGAGACGATGCAGGCGCTGCTGCGCACACACCCCGTTCTGGCGCTCAACGCGCTCCAACTGGTGTCCGAGCGGTTGCGCGAGGTCCAGGAGCGCTTCCGGGAGCTCGCGAGCGAGCGCGTCGCCCAGCGGATCGCCCGGGCGCTCCTGCGCTTGGTCCGGCAGGCCGGGAGGAAGATCGAGGGCGGGGTCCTGATCGACATGCCCTTGTCGCGCCAGGACATCGCCGCGATGACGGGCACGACGTTGTTCACCGTGAGCCGCGTCCTCTCGGAGTGGGAGTCGCAGGGGATCATCGAAAGCGGGCGCGAGCGCGTCGTGATCAAGCGCCCGCACGGCCTCGTCGCACTCGCCGAGGACCTCCCTCCCTCGCGCCCCGGCGGGGAACGCCCGTAAACCCTGCTCCCTGAACAGGTCGCCTCCCTGGGTTCCGGGAGGCGTTGGCAGCCCTTGCGGTCGCCCCCAATCGGGCGGGGACAAGCCCCGCCCCTACACCCACTGACGCCACGCCATCGTTCTTCCACGGACCACGGACCACGTCTGTTCCAGTCCCTGCCTCTTTGCGCTGGCGCAACGACGGGCCGCGAGCGTTCCCCTACCGTGGTCCGCGGAGGAAGGAAATGCCCGATGCCCCAAGCCCGATGCTGACCGTGGAGGAGTCGCTGCGGCGCTGGCCGCAACTCGCGGGCGTCTTCCTGCGCCGGCAGCTTGCGTGCCCCGGCTGCGCGATGGCGCCGTTCGACACGCTGCGCGACGTCGCGCAGTCGTACGGAATCGGCCTTGCCGCGCTGCTCGACGATGTCGAACGCGCCGCCGACACCAGCCGGCGGCGCTGAAAGGAGATGGAGATGTCACCAACCGAAACGCTGAAGCACGAGCACAAGATCGTCCTCATGGTGCTGGAGGGCGCCGAACACGAGGCCGCAGCGATCAAGGGCGGAGCTGCGGTTCGCACCGAGAAGGTCGAGCAGATGGTGGACTTCTTCAAGAACTTCGTCGACCGCTGCCATCACGCCAAGGAGGAGAAGCACCTGTTCCCGGCGCTCGCGGCGAAGGGGTTCTCGCCCGAATCCGGGCCGGTCGCGGTGATGCTCCACGAGCACGAGCAGGGGCGCGCCGCGGTGCGGGCGATCGCCGCCGCGTTGCCGGGGGCGCGGGCCGGCGACCGGAAGGCGGCGACGGACCTGGCGGACGCTTTGTTGGGTTACGCGGATCTGCTGCGCGCGCACATCTTCAAGGAGGACAACGTCCTCTTCCCGATGGCCGAACAGGCGCTGCCGGCGGACGAGCAGACGCGGCTCGCCGGGAAGTTCGACGAGGTCGAAACGGAGGAGATCGGTCCCGGGGTCCACGAGCGCTACCACCGACTGGCGCACGAGCTCGCCGGAGTGTGAGTCCGGCGGCGCCGACGCCGCGAGACCCAGGGTGTGACTGAGGTCGCAACGGGCGAAGGGGACGCCAACGTACAATGCGTGCCCATGATCCTCGAGATCGCCCTGGTGGCTGCCGCGGCGGCGGCGGCAGCAGCTCCCGCCGAGGTCCCTCCAGGCACTCCGATCGTGGCGATCACGATCGTCCGCGACGACATCTTCGACACCTCGGAGCCGGGGACGTCGGCGTGGCCGTACCGTTGGGCGAACCACCTCCACGTGCTCACGCGCGAGCGCTTCATCCGCTCGCTGCTGCTGTTCAAGGTCGGTGACCCGCTCGACCCGGCCCTCCTGGCGGAGACCGAGAGGCTGCTGCGCGGCACCGGCTTCCTGAGCCCGGTGACCATCACGGCCCGGCCCGCTCCGGGCGGGGCCGAGGTGGTCGTGCGGACGCACGACCAGTGGACCACCGAGGTGGGGCTCTCCTTCGGGGCGTTCGGCAACCGCAAGCACGCCGGCGGGAGCCTCACCGAGGAGAACTTCCTGGGTTGGGGCAAGGAGCTCGACGTCGAGTACGACTCGACCTCGGAGCGGACGACGACGACGTTCCAGTACAAGGACAGCCTCCTGCTCGGCAGCCGTTGGCAGCTCAATCTCCTGCACAAGAACGCCTCCGACGGCAAGAGCGACGGGTTCCACCTCGAGTACCCGTTCTTCGCGCTCGCGACCCCGCGCGCCGCGGCGGTGGACTGGCAGAGCGTGACCCTGACCGAGTACCTGTACACGAACGGCGACAAGGCCGTCTCCGGCTCCGCCCGGACCCGGTCGTTCCTGCTCTGGGGCGGCCTACGGCTCCCCGGCAACGCCGTCACGACCAACCGGCTGACCCTCGGCGTGTTCTACGACCGGGCCGAGTTCTCGAGGTGGCAGTGGTCCGACGGGCGCGCGTACCCGACCCCGGCGGGCCACGACATGCGCGGCGTCCAGGTCGGTTGGGACCACGAGGTGGATCACTGGGAAGTCGTCCGCGGGTTCCGCGCGTGGGAGCGCCAGGAGGACGTGGCGCTGGGCCCCAACTGGACCGTATCGGCCGGGTTCTCGCTGCCGGCGTTCGGTGGCGACCGCACCCGCGTCAAGCTGGACGGCCTGTTCAACGTGGGGATGCTGCGGGGCAGGCAGTACTCGTGGCTCAACCTCGCGGCCTCGGGCAGGGTCGAGAGCGGGGGAGTCGGCAACGCCGTGACCCACGTGGATTTCGGCACGGCGCGCACCGGGCCGGTGGGCTGGCGCGGCCGCGTCGCGCTCGATCTCGGCCACAACCTGGACGGCGACCGTCAGCTGACGCTGGGGGCCGACGCCGGCTTGCGCGGCTGGAACCCGGACACCTTCGACGGCACCTCGCGGGTGGTCACGAACCTTGAGTGGCGGCACGTGCTCACCGGGGAGGTGCTGCACCTCGGCATCATCGGCGGCGTCGTGTTCGCGGATGCGGGTAAGACCTGGAACCCCCGCGTCGGTCCCTCCACCGACGGGGTGCGCAAGGACGCCGGCGTCGGTCTGCTCATCGAGTCCACCCGCGCTTCGCTGGTGCGCGTGATCAGGATCGAGGTGGCGTTTCCGGACAACGGCGGAAAGCCGCTCTACCTGGTGTCCGGAGACTCACTGTTCTGAAGCGGCGGCGCGAGCTCACGCGCGCGACAGGTACTCGCCGGTGCGGGTGTCCACGACGATCTTGATGCCCGTGCCGATGAACTGCGGCACGTTGACCGTGATCCCGGTCTCGAGCTTGGCGGGTTTGGCGCCGCCGGCGGCGGTCGCGCCCTTGAGCGGCGGGTCGGTCTCCACCACCTCGAGGATCACGGTGTTGGGCAGCTCGATACCAACCGGCTGGCTCTCGTAGAAGTCCACGGTGATCACCGTCTCCGGCAGCAGGAAACCGATCGACTCGCCAAGCACCTCGTCGGCGAGCGAGAGCTGCTCGAACGTCTCGGTGTTCATGAAGTGGTGCCCCGAGGGGTCGGAGTAGAGGTACTGCATGTCGTGCGTGTCCAGGCTTGCCTTCTCCACCCGGTCCTCGGATCGGAACCGGTGCTCGATCTGGTTGCCGGTCTTGATGTTCCGCAGCTTGCACTGGACCATGCCGCGCCAGTTCCCCGGGGTCACGTGGACCACCTGGAGGACCCGGTGCAGCTGCCCGTTGTAGACCACGATGTTGCCGGCACGAAGTTCCGTCGCAACCAACTGCATGGAAACGCCTCCGCCCCCGACTCGCGCCGGGGCCAGAAAGTATAACACCGGGACCCGCCGGCGCCCGGGTGCGGCCGGATTCTCGCCCGGCGCGGCGGGCCGCGTTCCCTTGTCGCTGAGACGAAATCCGGGTATCGTCGGATGCGGAGGAACGTGATGGATCTGAGACTGCGCGGCAAGCGCGCCCTGGTGACCGGCTCCTCGCGCGGCATCGGCCGGGCGATCGCGCTGTCGCTCGCCGATTTCAAGGTCGACGTGGCGATCAACTTCTTTCGCCACCGGGGACCCGCGGAAGAGGTGGTCAAGGAAATCGAGGCGCGCGGCGCCCGGGCGCTGCTGGTGCGCGGCAACGTCGCCGACGAGGAGCACGTCCGGCGCATGTTCGCCGAAATCCGCGAAGCGTGGGGAGGCCTGGAGATCCTGGTCTCGAACGCCGCCTCGGGCGTGCTCAAGCCGGTCTCCGAGCTGACGCTGCACCACTTCCACTGGACGATGGACATCAACGCCGCGGCGCTGCTGCCGCTGGTGCAGCAGCTCATGACGATGCCGTCGGCCGGGACCAAGAGCGTCGTCGCGGTGTCGTCGCTGGGCGCCATCCGGGCGATCCCCAACTACACCGCGGTGGGGGCCTCGAAGGCGGCGCTCGAGTCGATGGTGCGCCACCTGGCGGCCGAGCTTGCCCCCGCGGGCGTGCGCGTCAACGCCGTCTCCGCCGGCACCGTGGACACCGATGCCCTCAAGCACTTTCCCAACCGCCAGCAGCTCCTCGACGAGTCGGCCCGGCGCACGCCGGCCGGGCGTCTGATCACCCCGCAGGATGTCGCGAACGCCGTCGTCTTCCTGTGCACCGAGTACGCCTCCATGATTCACGGGCAGACGGTGGTCGTGGACGGCGGTTACTCGATCGTGGCATGACGATGCCGCTCGTGATCGGCCACCGCGGCTTCGCGGCCCGCTTCCCGGACAACTCGCTCGCGGGCGTCCGGGCTGCGTTCGCCGCCGGAGCCGACGGCGTCGAGGTGGATGTGCGGCCGTGCGCCGACGGCGCCTGGGTGTGCCACCACGACCGCGTGCGCAACGGCCGCCAGGTGGCGCTCTGGTCGCAGGCGGCGCTGCGGCGCGACGGAGTGGCGACGCTGGCCGAAGTCGTGAACGCGGCGCCCGGCGGCGGCTGGCTGTTCGTCGAGGTCAAGCCGCTTCCCGCCGGGGAACTCGCCGCTCACCTTGCGGAACTCGCGGGGTTGCTGGCCCCGCGTGCCGCCCGCACCCGGGTGATCTCCTCGTCGCTGCCGGTGCTCGCGGCCGTCGAGGACGCGCTCCCCGAGGTCCCCCGCTCCTGGGTGTTTGGCGAGCTGCCCCATTGGCTGCCCAACGGCCTCGACCTCGCCCTCAAACACACGCTGGTCGAGGCTTTGCTCGGCAGCGGACGCGAGCTGCACCCGTGGACCGTCAACCGGCCCGGGCGCATGCGCGAACTGGCCGGCCTCGGGGTCGCCTCGATCACCACCAACGAGCCTGCGCTCGCCGTCGAGGTGGTGCGTGGCTGAGGGCCCGCGCGTCGGCGTGCTGGTTCCCAACCTCTTCCTGCGCGTCGGCATGGACGCCGCGGTGCAGGCGGGCGGCGGCCAGGTGTTCGGTCTCGCCGACCCCGCTTCGGCGGTGATCGCCGGGTGCGCCGTCGTGATCGCCGACCTCGAAGCTCTCGGGCCAGACCCGGCGGCCGCGATCCGTGCCATCGCCGCGACGGGCGCAACGGTGCTGGCGTTTGGGCCGCACGTGCAGGGGGAGCGGCTGGCCGCGGCGCGCGCCGCCGGCGCGGTGGTGCTCCCGCGCTCGGTGTTCCTCCAGCGCCTGCCGGAACTGCTCGCCGCGGTGCTCGGTCCCGGCCGCGACGGTTGAGCGCAAGCGAATGCCCAAGACGACCGGTGGCGCGCCTCGGCGGCTGCAAGCCTCGAGGGTCCCGTGGCTGCTGTTCGCCTGCGAGTTCGCCGGCACGGCGCTCCTGGTCGCTGCCGGCGTCTCGCTGGTGATCGTGGACTTCGGCGCCGGGGGCCCGGTCGCCGCCACTCTGCCGTCGGCGGCGCTGCGGCGCGCGCTGACCGGCTTCGGCTTCGGCTGCGTCGGGGCGCTGATCGCGGTTTCCGTGCTCGGGAAAGTCAGCGGCGCCCACATCAACCCGGTCGTGACGCTGGCGTTCTGGCTCAAGGGCGCAATTGGCTGGCGGAACGCCCTGGGCTACATCGCCGCGCAACTCGCGGGCGGCGTGGCGGGCGCGCTGCCGTTGCTCGCGTGGGGACGTTTTGGCGGGTCGGTCGGGTTCGGCGCGACCGTTCCCGGCGCCGGTTTCAGCACGGCGGCAGCGCTGGTGGGCGAAATCGTCACCACCTTTGCATTGGTGCTGGGAGTGTTCACGTTCCTCGGCGCCCCGCGGCTGCGGCCGTTCACGCCGCTGCTCTTCCCGGCCCTGTACGCCGCGATGGTCTGGCTGGAGGGGCCGATCTCCGGCACCAGCACGAACCCCGCCCGCAGCCTCGGCCCCGCGGTGGTCGCCGGCGTGTGGAGCGGTTGGTGGGTGTACCTGGTGGGACCGGTGACCGGCGCGCTCGCCGCGGTCGGGATCCACGGCGGCACGTGGCTGCGCCGCTTCGAGATCCGGGTCGCGAAGCTGTACCACTTCAGCCACGACCCGCGCGGAGTGCTGCATCGCACGTAGCCGCACGCGGACGCCGGCCCCTTGGCCAGGCGCGGGAATCCCGTATAATCCCGCAACGGGAGACAGTTCATGGACCTTGCGCGGCTCGTCGAGCAGTTGTCGGACCCTGCCTTCTATCCCGAACCCACGACCGCGGTCGAGGTCGTCCAGACCCACATCTCGTACATCTTCCTGACCGATCGCTACGCCTACAAGGTCAAGAAGCCGGTCGACTTCGGGTTCCTCGACTACACCACGCTCGAACGCCGCCGGACGATGTGCGAGCGCGAGGTCGCGCTCAACTCGCGCCTCTGTCCGAGGACGTACCTGGGCGTGGTCGAGCTGCGCGAGCACGATGGCGCGCTCGCGATCGACGGGCCGGGTGAGACCGTCGAGGTCGCGGTCAGGATGCTGCGCCTGCCTCACGACCGCATGCTGCGCCAGGTGCTCGCGCGCGGCGAGGGCAACGACGCGCTGTTCGAACGCATCGCCGCGATCGTCGCCGACTTCCACCGCAGGGCTGCGGCGCCGCCCGCGACCGCCGTCATGAAGGGGTTCGACGGGGTCAAGTTCAACTGCGACGAGAACTTTTCCCAGACGGAGAAGTACGTGGACGCGCTCGTGCCGCGCGCGACGTACGAATTCATCAAGAACTCGACCGCCCTCTTCTTTCAGCGCCGGGCCGCCCTGTTCGCGCGCAGGGTGAGCGGTGGCCACATCGTCGACGGCCACGGGGACCTGCACCTCGACTCGATCTGCGCCACCGAGCCAGTCTGCATCTTCGACTGCATCGAGTTCAACGACCGTTTCCGCATCCAGGACGTCGCCGAAGAGGTCGCGTTCCTGGCGATGGACCTCGAGTTCCACGGCTACGCTCCGTTCGCCCGGACGTTCGTGAACGCGTACGTCGAGGCCTCCGCGGACGCCGAGCTCTTGCAGCTGCTCTCGTTCTACAAGATGTACCGGGCCTACGTGCGTGCCAAGGTCAACTCGTTTGCGGCCGACGACCCGAGCATCCCGGAGCCGGCGCGGGTGGCCAGCCGCGCCACCGCGAAGCGCTACTACGAGCTCGCGGCCCACTTCGCAGCCGCCTGCAACCCGCGCCGACTGCTCGTCACCTGCGGCCTCACCGGCAGCGGCAAGAGCACGCTCGCGCGCAAGCTCGGCGAGACGTACGCCCTCCAGCTCGTCCGCTCCGACGTCGTGCGCAAGGAACTGATCGGCATTGCGCCGCAGGAGAGGCGGTGGCTGCCGTTCGACCAGGGGGAGTACGCGCCCGAGATGACCGAGCGCACGTACGCGGCGATGTTGGAAAGCGCCGAGGAGCTGCTGATCGCCGGCCACTCCGTCGTGCTGGATGGGTGCTTCATCAAGCGCGCCCAGCGCAAAGGGGCGGTCGAACTCGCGCGGCGGCTCGGCGTGCCGCTGCTCCTGCTCGAGTGCCGGACGTCTGAGGAGGTCATTCGCGAGCGGCTCGAGCGCCGTGCCAGGAAGAACGGCACGGTTTCCGACGGCCGCTGGGAGATCTACAGCGGGCAGCTCGCGGAGTTCGAGCCGCCGGACGAGATCGCGGGCGACGAGCGCGTCATCCTCGACCGCTCCAAGCCGGTGGACGAACTCCTGCACGAACTCGCGGCCGTCATCCCTCCCGCCTGGCGTCCCTGAGGTACCAGGTACCTTATTGTTTCATTTTCTGGTACCTGGTACCCCATTGTTGCACCTTGCAGAGGGAGGCGGAGCGATGGTCATCCTCGACGATGGCGTACTGCGCCTGGAGGTGGCGCCCCTCGGCGCGGAGATGCGAAGCCTGCGGCGCCATGAGGCGCCCTTCGAGTACCTCTGGCAGGGGGATCCCGCGGTCTGGCCGCACCGCGCCCCGCACCTGTTTCCGATTGTGGGCCGGCTGAAGAGCGACGCCTTCGTGTACGGGAAACGAACCTTCCACCTCGGTCAGCACGGCTTCGCTCGTGACCGGGTGTTCGCTGTCGGCGAGGCGGCCGGCGCCGCCGCCACGTTTGTGTTGCAGGACGACGCCGCGACGTTGGCCTGTTTCCCGTTTCACTTTCGTCTGGCCGTCACCTACCGCCTTGACCGCGGCGCGGTCGAGATCGCATATGAGGTCGAGAACCCCGGGGATGACGAAATGCCGTTCTCGATCGGGGCCCACCCCGGGCTCAGTTGCCCATTGGTGGGCGGGGAGGGGACGGAAGCGTATGCGCTCGAGTTCGAGCGCGCCGAGACGGTGAACCGCTTCCTGGTCGAAGACGGGTTGGTGAGCCGGCGGGGCGAACCCGCGCTCTGTGGTGACAGAGTTCTACCGATCGGTGCTGACCTGTTTGCCCGAGGCGCGCTCGTCTTCAAGGATCTGGCGTCGCGCCGCGTGCGTCTCGTCGGGCGCACGCCGGGGCCGGGTGTGGAACTGGAGTTCAAGGGATTTCCATATTTTGGCGTGTGGTCGAAGCCGGGGGCGCCGTTCGTCTGCCTGGAGCCGTGGTGCGGGATCTCCGATGCGCCGGATGCGACCGGGCATCTTGAGGACAAGGAGGGGATCGTGCGCCTTTCCCCCGGCTCCGCATTCGCCCGCGTCGTCACAATCCGTCCGCTTTGACTTGAGTTAGAAAATGAAACAATAAGGTACCAGGTACCGAGTCAATGCACCTTGGCGGTTGGGATGCCGAGGATCCTGGCGAGGTACTGGCCGGTGTAGCTCGCCTCGACGCGGGCGACCTCCTCGGGGGTGCCGGCGGCGACGACCTCGCCGCCGCCGTCGCCGCCCTCGGGGCCGAGGTCGATCACCCAGTCGGCAGTCTTGACCACGTCGAGGTGGTGCTCGATGACGACGACGGTGTTGCCGCGCTCGACCAGGGTGTGGAGCACGGCGAGCAGCTTCTTGGTATCGTCGAAGTGCAGGCCGGTGGTGGGCTCGTCGAGGATGTACAGGGTCGCGCCGGTGGCGCGGCGGGCGAGCTCGCGCGAGAGCTTGATGCGCTGCGCCTCGCCGCCGGAGAGCGTCGTGGCGGACTGGCCGAGGGTGATGTACCCGAGGCCCACGTCCACGATGGTGTCGAGGACGCGGGCGATCTTGGGGTGCGCGGCGAACAACTCGCGCGCCTGCTCGGCGGTGAGGTCGAGGACCTCGGCGATGTCGAGGCCCTTGTAGCGGACCTCGAGCGTTTCGCGCCCGTAGCGGCGGCCCTTGCAGACCTCGCAGGTGACGTAGACGTCCGGGAGGAAGTGCATCTCGATCTTGATCTGGCCGTCGCCGCCGCACGCCTCGCAGCGCCCGCCGCGGACGTTGAACGAGAAGCGCCCCGGCTTGTAGCCGCGCGAGCGCGCCTCCGGGGTCATCGCGAACAGCTCCCGGATCGGGTCGAACACCTTGGTGTACGTGGCCGGGTTGGAGCGCGGCGTGCGGCCGATCGGGGACTGGTCGATGTCCACGACCTTGTCGATGAAGGCGATTCCCTCCACCTTGGCGTGGGCGCCGGGACGGTCGAGGGCGCGGTACAGCGAGCGGGCGCACGCCTTGTAAAGGATCTCGTTGACCAGCGTCGACTTGCCCGATCCAGACACGCCGGTCACGCAGGTGAACGTGCCGAGCGGGAACGCCACGTCGATCCCCTTGAGGTTGTGCTCGCGGGCGCCGCGGATGACGAGCTGCCTGCCGTTGCCGCCGCGGCGCACGGCCGGCACCTCGATGGTCAGGGCGCCGGCGAGGTAGCGACCGGTCAGCGAGCGCTTCGAGGCGATGATCGCCGCAGGCGGCCCCTGGGCGACGACCTCCCCGCCGTGGATGCCCGCGCCCGGTCCCAGGTCCACGATCCAGTCGGCCTCCCGCATCGTCTCCTCGTCGTGCTCGACCACGAGGACGGTGTTGCCGAGGTCGCGCATCCCCTGCAGCGTGCGAAGCAGCTTGCGGTTGTCGCGCTGGTGGAGGCCGATCGAGGGCTCGTCGAGGACGTAGAGCACGCCCATGAGCTTGGAGCCGATCTGGGTGGCGAGGCGGATGCGCTGCGACTCGCCTCCGGAAAGCGTCCCCGAGGCGCGCGCGAGGGTGAGGTAGTCGAGGCCGACCGACGCCATGAAGCCGAGCCGGTCGGAGATCTCCTTGAGGATCTTGGCGGCGATCGTCTGCTCGCGGGGCGTGAGCGCGAGTCCCCCGAACCACCGCACGGCGTCCTTGACCGGGAGGTGGACGACGTCGTGGATGGTGCGGTCCGCGACGCGCACCGCGAGCGCTTCGCGCCGCAATCGCTTGCCGCCACATGCGGCGCACGGGCGCATCGACATGAAGCGCTCGATCTCTGAGCGCGTCTCGGCCGAGTTGGTCTCGCGGTGCCGGCGCTCGAGGTTGGGGATGAGGCCCTCGAACCGCCCGCGGTACTCCCACCGTGAGCGCTCGCCGACGAATGCGAAGTTGAGCTCGTTCTCGGTCCCGTACAGCACCGCCCGGCGGACCTTCTCGGGCAGGGAGCGCCACGGTTTGCGCAGCGAGAACCCCATCGCCTCGGCGAGGGTCTGGAGCTGCCGCCAGCGGAACGAGCGCCGGCCTTCCTGGACGCCGACGATGGCGCCCGCGGCGAGCGAGCGTTCGGGGTCGGCGATCAGCTTGTCGGGGTCGACCTCCTGCACGACGCCGAGGCCGGTGCAGGTCGGGCACGCGCCCTGTGGGGAGTTGAACGAGAACAGGCGCGGCGACAGCTCGGCGAGGGCGAAGCCGCACTTCGGGCACGAGTGCCGCGAAGCGAGGACGAACTCCTCGCCGTGCGCGGGCGCGACCCGGACGACGCCGTCGCCGACCTTGAGTGCGGTCTCGAGCGAGTCGGCCAGGCGGTTGCCGAGGTCCGCGCGCACCTCGAGGCGGTCGATCACGACCTCCACGGTGTGCTTGCGCTTCTTGTCCAGCTCGGGCGGGCTGGCCGCGTCGACCAGCGCGCCGTCGACGCGAGCGCGCACGAACCCCTCGCGGACCATCTGATCGAAAAGCTTCTTGTGCTCGCCCTTGCGGTTCTCGGCGAGGGGGGCGAGGAGCAGGAAACGGGTCCCTGCGGGCAGCGCCAGGATGCGGTCCGTCATCTGCTGCGTGGTCTGCCCCTGGATCGGGATCCCGCAGTCGGGGCAGAACGCCTGCCCGATCGACGCGTACAAGAGGCGCAGGTAGTCGTAGATCTCGGTGACCGTGGCCACCGTCGAGCGCGGGTTCTTCGAGGTCGTCTTCTGCTCGATCGAGATCGCGGGGGAGAGCCCCTCGATCGTGTCCACGTCCGGCTTGTCCATCTGCTCGAGGAACTGCCGCGCGTACGCCGACAGGGATTCGACGTAGCGGCGCTGCCCCTCGGCGAAAAGGGTGTCGAAGGCGAGCGTCGACTTGCCCGACCCCGACACCCCGGTGATCACCACCAGCCGGTTGCGCGGGATGTCGAGGTCCACGTTCTTGAGGTTGTGCTCGCGTGCGCCGCGGATCGCGATCGTCTCTCGCATCGTGCTCCGAAACCCCGCGTGCCGCCGGGGTGTTCCCGGGGCGCGAAGCTGCCGCGGCCCGGAACTCTCCATTCTACCCGCAGAACGGCCCGCGGGGGAGCCAGCTGGGTGAGGCCGGGCCCGTCGGAGCGCGTCTCTCAGGGTGCGAGCGTCACGTGATTGCGCCCCGACCGCTTGCTCTCGTACATCGCGGCGTCGGCGCGTCTGACCACGGCGCCCGCATCCTCGCCGGGGCGCGCCAGCGCGGCCCCCACCGAGATGGTGACGGAAACGCCGCCGCCGGCTGTTCGGGCCGCGGAGTCGGCAACCAGCAGCCGGAAGCGCTCGGCGAGCGCCAGCAGTTTGGGCCCGTCCACGTTGACGGCCACCACGAGGAACTCCTCGCCCCCCCAGCGCCCGACGAGATCGAAGGAGCGCGCGTTGCCGGACAGCGTGCGGGCGACCGTGGCGAGAACGCGGTCTCCGATGTCGTGACCGTGGTTGTCGTTCACGGTCTTGAAGCGGTCGATGTCGATGAAAAGGACGCCGAACGGCCACCCGTAGCGCTCCAGCTCCTCGAGCTTGGCGCGCAGGGTGATCTCGGTGAAGGCGCGGTTGGCGACGCCGGTCAGGGCGTCGATGTAGGCCGCGGCCTGCAGCTCCTCGATGCGCTGCAGCGCGGCGATCCCCGCCGTGTTGTCGTTGAACGTCTCGACGGCGCCGGTGATACGGCCGTCCCGGTCCCGAACGGCGGCCACCCGGATCCGGACCGGGACCCGGTGACCGTCCCTGTGATGGAGAAAGACCTCGGCTTCCCGCGGTTCGCCGTCGGCAAGGGTGGCGGCGAGCGGGCACCCATGCTGGCAGAGGCGGGTTCCGGCGCAGTCCACGTGCATGAGGATCTCGTCGAAGCAGAGCGATCCGACGACCTCATCGGCCGCGTAGCCCGAGATCCGCTCGGCCCCTCGGTTCCAGTAGGTGATGCGCCGTTCGGCGTCGACGAAGTAGACGCCGTCGGAGAAGTTGTCGAGGAGCGCGCGGAAGAACTCCGGCGAGGCGGCCGTGGTGGCGTGCGGCATGGCGGCGAGCTACATTTCCGCGCCCGCGGCCGCAACTGTTGCGGCGAGCGCGAGGACGAACGTGCGCAGATGTCGGTATCCGGTCATCGGGGCGCCTCCCCCCCGGGACGCCTTGGGGAGCAGCCGGCAGCGGGAGTCCCGCCGACCAGGGTAGCAAGACGCAAGCGGGCGGAAAACCGTGGGGGCCGCGGCGCGCCACCGATCATGTGCGGCGCAGGATCTCGGCGAACTCGGTGGAGTCGTTGTCGTCCTTGCCGCCGACCGCGGTGCCGCACACGGAGCACCGGTACTCGTACTTGTTGCCGCCCGGCAGCACGAGCAGGAGTTGCCGGCGCACCGGCTGCGCCGCCCGGCAGCGCGGGCAGAACAGTTCGGTCGCCTCGAACTGGTCGAACTGCGGGCGCTTCTTCATCCCCGCCACTTTCTCCAGCTTCGGCCGCGCCGTCAAGGGGGCGGCGCGGTCCCGAGGCTTGGCGAGGTGACTCCTGTCGCCGCTCGGGAAGGGGGACGGACGTGGGCCGCGCCGCCGCGGCGGCCGTAAGCTTCGGCCTACGGTAAGATACGGGCCGCGTTGGCCGGTGCGTTACGATGGGCGTGACCCTCGAGATGGCCGGACCAACGAGAGGAGTGGCTCGTGAACAACCTCATCTTCACGTTGCTGGTGGGGACCAGTTCGCTGGCGGCGGGCTTTCTGGGCTCGCTGACCGGTCTCGGCGGCGGCGTCGTCATCGTGCCCCTTCTCGCCCTTGCGTTCGGCGTCGACATCAGGTACGCCATCGGAGCCTCGCTCGTGTCCGTCATCGCCACCTCGTCGGGGGCCGCCGCGGCGTTCGTCAAGGAGGGGTTCTCGAATATCAGGATCGGCATGTTCCTGGAGATCGCGACGACGCTCGGCGCGCTGCTGGGGGCCTCCTTGGCGACGCGGCTCTCCACCTCGGTGATCGCGGTCGTGTTCGGCGTCGTGCTGCTGTACTCCGCGTTCCTCTCCAGCCGGCCCCACGACGAGGTTGCTCTCGCGGCCAAGCCGGACCGCCTCGCGATGCGGCTGCGCCTCGACGGGAGCTTCCCGAGTCTGGGCGGCGAGCGGTCGTACCACGTCCAGGGTGTGCCGGCCGGCTTCAGCCTGATGGCGGTGGCCGGCGCGCTTTCGGGGCTGCTCGGGATCGGCTCGGGGGCGGTCAAGGTGCTGGCGATGGACCACGCCATGCGCATCCCGTTCAAGGTCTCCACCACCACCTCCAACTTCATGATTGGCGTCACCGCCGCCGCCAGCGCCGGCGTCTACCTGAGCCGCGGCTACATCGACCCCGGGCTCGCCATGCCGGTCATGCTCGGGGTGCTGGCGGGCTCGATGTTGGGGGCGCGGGTCCTGGTCAACGCCCGCACCCACATTCTCCGCCGGGTCTTTGCGCTCGTCATCCTCGTCCTTGCGGTGGAGATGATCTACAACGGCTTCTCCGGGAGGCTCTGAGATGGCGCGGCCCTGGAGCGACTTTCGGATCGAACAGATTGTGGGTAACCTGCTGCGTATCGGGGTGATCATCGCTGCAGGGGTCGTCACGGTCGGCGCGGTGGTGTTCCTGGTCCGCCACGGCGGCGAGCCGCCACAGTACAAGATCTTCCGCGGCGAGCCCTCGAACCTTCGCCATGTGGGCGGGATCGTGGCCGAGGCGTTCTCCGGCCACGCCCGCGGCCTGATCCAGCTCGGGCTGCTGCTGCTCATCGCCACCCCGGTGGCGCGCGTCGTCTTCTCCATCTTCGGGTTCGCGCTCGAGCGCGACCACGCCTACGTGCTCATCACGCTGATCGTGCTCGGGGTGCTCGCCTTCTCGCTCGCGGGTGGCCGTATCTAGGGTCGCGGCCCGGCCTCGGGCGGGGCGCCCGGTCGCCCCGACCGGCCGCGCGGCGCGAACCGGTGCCGCACGCGAGGGCAGAACCTTCGTCCTCGACGTGCGTATGAACTCGTGGAAGCGGGTGGCCGAGCGCAGGTGGACCCGCCTCACACAACCCCAACAGCCGGCAAAGAGCCGGCAGCGAAAGGAGAGGTCATGAAGCTAGCAGCTCGCGTGGTGTGTCTGGTGGTGGTTGGCCTGGCGGCGTCGATCGTCCCGGCGATGGCGGCCGACTGGCAGGCGCTGGGTGAGTGCATCGTCGACTTCCGGACGAACCCCGAAACCGTTGTCGCCAAGGTCAGTGAAGCCACGTTTGCCAAGATCAAGATCGAGGTCAAGCAGACCAACATCGAGATTCAAAACGTGAAGGTCGTGTTCGACGACGGTCAGTCGTTCGACGTCGCCCTCAACAAGTACATGGGCGCCGGCAGCAGCCGCGTCATCGACCTGCCGACGGCCAAGGCGATCCAGAAGGTCGAGTTCTCGTACCATCCTGCGTCGTCGGGGAGCAAGATCGCCCTCGTTCGCGTCCTCGGCTCCAACTGATCACTTTTCGCCGAGGTCCGAATGCCGGCGCTCGGTGGCGCCGGCATTTTTCTGGTACCTGGTACCCCATTGTTGCATTTTCGATGTAGACTGACCTTTAAGAAGTGCGCTGACGACCGGGGAGGCGGGATGCCAAGGCGGCCGCGGGTATTCGTCGACGGTGCGACCTACCACGTGTACTGCAGGATCGGTCGCAGCGAGCCGGTCTTTCGCCAGCCCGAGGAAAGCCGCGAGTTCATCGGAATTCTCGCGGAGAT
Source organism: uncultured Acidobacteriota bacterium (assembly GCA_963727205.1). GTDB lineage: Bacteria > Acidobacteriota > Thermoanaerobaculia > Thermoanaerobaculales > Thermoanaerobaculaceae > RBG-13-68-16. Next base: position 124,176 of record CAVSFQ010000008.1, read on the forward strand.
CAAGCGGCAGGACCACCTCGCAGTGCTGGCGTGGTGCCTGATGCCCAGCCACTACCACATCGTGGTGCGCACGGGGACGGTGCCACTGTGGCGGAGCATGAGGTTGGTCCAGGGCCGGTTCGCGAAGTCCTTCAACCGGCGCCGTGCGGTGTGCGGGTCGGTGTGGCAGGGACGCTACAAGGCAAAGCTGATCGTCGGAGAGCGGCACCTGCAGCAGGCAATCGTATACGTCCATCTCAATCCAGTGGCTGCCAAGCTGGCCAAGTCGCCGGGCGCGTTCCGGTGGAGCGGCCACAGAGAGGTCGAGTCGGGGAGGGCGGACGTCCTGCTGGACGTGGACGAGATGCTGGTCGCATTCGGCGGCACGAGGCTCGACGCTCGCGGGAGTTATATGCAAGCGGTGAAGGGCGCCGGCGCGGCGCCGTGGCGCTCTCTCGCGCCGGGACGTCTGCCGTGGTGGACGACCTCTCGGAATGAGGGCGAGATCGAACTGCCGTCCGGGCGGCCGAGGTTGGACGCGCTGGGGGCCGGCAGTGCCAGCCCTCCGAGCGCCCGCATCGAGGAGATCTTTGCCGCAGCCGCGACGCTGCTGGGCACGACGCGCGAGGAACTCCGGGCGCCTCGGTTCGGGCGGGAGCAGACCCGTGTGCGGCAGGCGCTGGCGCTGGTCGCCGGCGAGCGCTTTGGCGTCCGCGTGAAAGACCTGGCCCGGCAGTTCGGGAGGACCTCCGCCGTCGTCAGCCGCTGGGGAACGACTGCGGCGCAGCGACGTCAAGAGGATGCGGCGTTCCGCGCGCGCGTCGAAGCTCTGGCCGCCGGCCTTGAGGCCGCTTTCCCACGTGAACTGCCGCTCGCGGACGAGGCGATCCTGGGCGGCGGCGCCACCTTCGTCGACTAAAATGAAACTATGAGGTACCTGGTACCGGAATGAGAAGCGAGAGCACGAACCGCCGGGAGTACCGGCTCTACCAGGCGGCGCGGGCGTTCGGCCGGGGTTCTCCGTTCTGGCTCCTGCAGAGGATCGGAGCGGCGCTGGGCGTGCTCTTCCTGCTGGTCTCTAAGCGCCGCCGCACGGTACTGGGCAACCTCACCAGGGTGTTCCCGCAGCGCTCCCGGCTCGCACGTCTGCGGATCGCGCTGCGGTGCGCCGCTCACTTCGGTCGCATCTCGTTCGACTTCATCAAGTGGTCGCAGGTCTCGCCCGAGACGTTGACGAGAAAGGTGCGCTGCGACGGGATCGGGAACCTGAAGGCCGCATTGGCTCAAGGCCGGGGGTGCTTCGTCCTCTCCGCCCACTTCGGCCACTGGGAGGTCGCGTCGCAGTGGCTGGCGCTCGCGGGTTTCCCGCAGGGGATGGTGTACCGCCCGCTGGAGAACCCGCTGATGGAGGCCGAGCTGGCGCGGACGCGGACCCGTTTCGGCAACTGGCTGATCGCGAAGGACGGCGCCGGCCGCGGGGCGATCAAGGCGATGCGGCGCTCGGGGGTCGTTGACATCCTCCTCGACCAGAAGGCCGACCTCGAGCACAGCGAGATCGTGACGTTCCTCGGCATCCCGACGCCGACGACGCCGTCCCTCGCCAAGCTCGTGCTCGCGACCGGCGCGGCGGTGGTCCCGCTCTTCTCCTACCCGGAGGGGACCGGCTACCGGTTCAGGCTCGACCCGCCGCTCGGGGTCGAGCCCGGCGACACCGTCGTCTCCCTCACCCAGCGGTACAACGATTGCGTGTCGCGCGAGATCCTGGCGCGTCCCCACCTTTGGTTCTGGTTCCACGACCGCTGGACCCCTCGCCGCCGGCGCAGCACCGGGTTCTGACGGCTACCGCCGGCGGCGGGCGCCGGCCAACCCTCCGAGCGCGAGGTAGAGCGCCAGGCAAATCAGGAAGTCGAGGCCGAGCCCGGCGTCGAGGGCGAACGGCCGGTGGCGCAGCGGCACGGGCAGAGCGGGGGCGACGAGGAGGAAGTACAGGGCGTTGCCCGCGACCACCGCCGCCAGCGCGCGAAGCCACCTCGCGAGCACCGCCGCCTCCGTTCGCGCCTCAGGCGAACTGGTCCTTCTTGAGCACGACCTGTTCGAAGAAGTCGATTCCCGCGGCGGACAGGCGCACCCCGGCCGGCGCGTCCGGCTCGCCGGGCCGGTGCGTGAGGACGAGACCGCCGAGCTCCGCAAGGTACTGCACGTCGGGGAGGATGCTCCGTCCGGCCGCACCCTCGGCGAGCGCGTGTTCCAGTTCGTCCAGGCCGACCGGCCGGAAGCCCTGCTCCCGCCAGTGCCGGTAGAGCTCGGCGAAGATCGCGCGCCGGCGCGAGGTGTCGAACGAGGGCCTGGGGGCGGCGGCGAAGAGCGGCCCGGCGATCGGGAAGACCACCCTTCCGGCGGTGGGGTTGACGAGGAGCGCGAACGCGATCCACAGCGAGAGCGCGCCGAGGCCCACCGTGAAGACCGCGATCGGGAGGTCGAACATTCGCGTGCCGGACAGGGTGTTGGCGAGCTTGCACACGTACAGGAGGTCGATGTCCGCGAGGAAGGCGAACAGCAGCGTGCTGTAGAAGCCGAAGCCGTACGTGATCACGAGGAAGACGACGAGCGACGCGGCCTCGACGGCGTGGATGACGACGGCGTCCGGGACGAACCCCCGCGCGAGCGAATTGAGCGCCCACCAGTTGAGCGTCCAGTTGAAGGCGAACGCGGTGAACAGCGTGCCGCCGTAGAGGTTCTTGTTGGCGAAGCCCATCAGGCCGGCGAGGAGCTGGCAGCCTGCGCCGAAGAGCAGGCAGATCACCGCCGCGGTCGAAAGCCCGGCCGGGGTCAGCCGGAAGCCGAAGGCGATCGGCGTCAACGCCGCGCACCCGAGCGCGAGGCCGATGAGTCCCAAGGGGGTGGGTTCCGCGAAGATCTCCCGGTGGGCGGCGGGTCCGAACTCGATCTTGCTGATCATGGCGTGGGGTCCCTCCATCGTCACGCCGAGCATACGGCATCGCGGCGGCCGGGGCCGGCCGCCATCGGGGCGACCGCCGCCGGCACGGGTGCGGCGGCCGGCGTCACTTCTGCGGCGGCCAGCCCAGTCCCAGACGGTCGAAGTTGAAGATCGCGTTGGTGACGAGAGCGTACGTTCCCTGCGTGCTGACCCGCCACATCGGGTTGCAGGCGAACAGGAGGACGTGGCCGCGGCCGAGCGGAGCGTCGATCACGAGCGCCTTGCCGGCGATCTCGTCGCCGCCTTCCAGCATCCCGGAGAGCAGGATCTCATCGGCCTTCTTGGGGAACGCGGCGATCACCCGCGGCCGGTCGGCCGGTCGCGGAAGGTAGGCCTCGGCGAAGGCGCGGTAGTCTTCGGGGGGCTGGAAGCCCTCTTCGCCCGGCGCCGGCGTCGGCCGCTCGGGCGGGCCGACGTACGGCCGCCCCTGCGGCACGTCGGGGTCGTCGACGCCGCCGCGCCCGCTCGGCCGCGCCGGCTCGCGCTCGGGGCGGGCGAACGCGCCGACTCCGAAGACCGGCGCGCCGTCGAAGTACACGGGGACGGAGTCGTCGTAACCCCAGGCGATCGGGCTGGCGCGGTCGGTCACGACCGCCCTGAGGAGCGACCCCGACGCCTTGAGCTTGGGCGTGTCCAGCACCTTGACCCAGCGGACGAGACCGAACTCGACCGCCCAGCGCGCGGTGTCCTGCACCGTGATCAACAGGCCGCCGCGCTCGACGAAGCTCGCCAGGCTCGCCACCCCGGCGACGCCCAGGCCCGGGCGCATGTCGTCGGTCGAGTCCACGCCCAGGTTGGGCGTGAGGGCGGTCTTCTTCCACGGCAGCGGCGGCCCCGGGGGCAGGCCGTCCACGATCTCCTGCGGCGACGCGTCGGCGGGCGGAAAGACGATCACGTCGTACTTCGCCCGCAGGTCGCCTTCCCCGGCAACCTGCTGCGTGGAGATGTAGGCGTATGGGATGCCGAGGTCCTCGAACGCGAGCCGGAACCAGCCCTCCTGCTGGGTGGACAGCCAGGTGTGCAGGATGGCGATTCTCGGCACGGTCAACTCGCGGGTCGGGACCGGCGGCATCGCCGCGAGCGTCTCGGTTCGCAGGTTCAGGGAGGCGAGAGTCCTGGCGACCGCGGCGGCGTCGGCCCCGTCGAGAGGCACCAGGACGGTTCCCGCCGGCCACTGGCGCGGCCCCTTGATCGCCTCGAGGGCGACGAGGATGTGCGTGTCCGGCAGGCGGGTGCGCAGGCGGACGAGGTCGGTGTCGGCGCAGTTGGCGACCGCGAGCGCGGCGCCTTTGAGCACGGCGGGGGCGCCGCCCTCGCGCCACGGGTGCATCGGCACGGCGAGCACGTCGGGGTTGACGATCCGCCTGAACTCGAGGTTCTTCGCGAAGCCGAGCGTCCAGCCGCTGTCGTCGTACACGCGCTCGTCGCCGCGCACGTACTGGGTGTCGAGGAGGGCGTCGGCGAGGCGCGAGTACGGCTGGTCCATCCGCACGACGAGGCTGCCGGGGGCGAAGCTGACCGGCTTCGAACCGGACGGCGGCCGGTTCTCCGGCGGCCGCCCGCTCCCCGGCTTCGCGTCGTCGCCGGCGCGTTCGGCCGCCGGGGGCGGCCAGAGCGGCGCGACGGCGAACGCCTTCTCCGCCACCTGGACCTCGATGCCGTCGGCCTGCAGCAGGCGCGCGAGGTCGCGCAGCTGGCCCTGCCGCTTCTGGGCGCCGTCGAAGACGTAGGCGGCTGGCCCCTCGGTGCGCGCCTTGGCGACCGCGCGCTTGCCGAGCGTCCAGTACTGCTCGAGGAAATGCTTCCGGTTCCCCGCCATGTCGGCGAGGGCGAGCAGGGCTCCGCTCTCCTGGTAGTTGACGTTGTTGCGCAGCGACCAGCGCACGGCCGGCAGCGGGGGGTTTGGGCGGAACCAGGCGCGTTCGCTCCAGCCGCGGACGGTGCGGTCCTCGGTGGAGGGCACGAGGTTGCCGAACGTCTCGTAGAAGCGGCCGATCGCGTTGTGCCCCATGCCGACCCAGAACATGTAGTTGGGCGACCAGCCGTCGTAGAAGCCGTGGGTCCACACGCCGGGCAAGCCCCTGGCCGTCAACTCCTGCACCTCGAGGTCCGCCATCCGCGAGTACTCCGCGATCGTGAGCGGGTCGAGCCAGGCGTTGTACGGCCCGGTGCCGGTGGAGATGTAGAGGAACGGAATCGACTCGTGCAGGTCGTGCAACACCTGCGGGTGCCAGTCGAAGAACGCCTTGAGGACGTTCCGCGTGAGGGCGAGGCCGAGGCCGAGCGTGTCGCGGTTGTTGTCGTGGCCCGCGTAGTGCCCCCAGTAGGCGAGCGGCGGCATCGGCGAGGTCGGGTTGGCCTGGCGCCAGCGCACGAGGTCCACCATGCGGTCACGGCCGTCGACCTCGAGCACCGGCGTGATCAGCGTGATCACGTTGGCGCGGATCGCGCGCACCATCGGCGTGTCCTCGACGGCGAGCCGGTACGCGAGTTCCATCAGCATCTCGGGGCTGCCGGTCTCCGGCGAGTGGATGGCGCCGGTGAGCCAGTAGATCGGCTTACCCTCCGCGATCATCGCTTGCGCCTCCGCCTCGCTCACCCGGCGCGGGTCGGCCAGCCGCTGCGTGATCTCGCGGTAGCGGTCGAGGGAAGCGATCGTGGCCTCGTCGGCGACGGCGACGGCGACCATCTCGCGCCCTTCCTCGCTGCGCCCGATCGAGAACACCTTGACGCGCGGCGACGCGGCCGCGAGGGCGCGCAGGTAGGCGTGGACGTCCTCAGCGTAGGTGAGCCGGTCGGGGGCGCCGGCGATATAGCCGAGGAACGCGAGCGGCGTCGGCACCGTCGCCGAGGCCGGCAGGTGGTCCACCAGGGCGGTCGAGAACTGCGGGGCGGTCGTGGCCTGGCGGATCAGCCGGGTGTAGGGGGCGTCCCACTCGGGGTGCTGCTCCAGCGGCCCGGCGGCGTCCGTGGTCCCGGGCGCCTGGGCCGGGAGCGGTGGTGGGGCGGCGGCCAGGAACGCGGGGAGGAGGAACAGCGGCAGCAGGCGGGCGAGGGGGATGTCCATAGGGGGAGACCTTAGACCTCGCCCGGGGACGATTCAAGGCGGCGAGAGCGGAGGCGGGCCGGGCGAGGGCTCGGCACCGGAGGCTTCATCGGGCGGGGCGACGAGCACGGCCCGGGTGAGCCTCACGGTCAAGTTGCCGATGTAGTCCGCCCGCCCCGAGAAGGCGATCGGAATGCCGGTGCCGACCTCGACGAACAGCGTGAGGGCGCCACGCATGCCGAGGAAGCCGAGGTCCACGTCGTTCGCGGTCTCGGTGGCGCCGACGGCGCGGGCGGTGCCGCGAACGGTCCGGACGAGGACGTTGCCGACGCGGCGGCGGCTGCCGCCCGGCCACGACTCCTGGAAGCTCTGCCGCTGGTAGGAGAGGCCGCCGCCGGCCAACGCGATCTCGACGTAGCGGTCGCCGCTGAGCAGCACCAGCCGGAGCGAGCTGTCCTTGCGGTCGAGACGGGCGGCCGAGACGAGGTAGAGGAGCGCGTACGGGTCGGTGATCGGCGTCCCCTGGGGCGGTCTCAGGGCCGGCTCGACGAGGTAGCGCGAGCGGTCCGTCCAGCCCTCCGGTCCTCGCGCCGCCTCGCTCGCGTTTCTGGGCGAGCTGCGCCAGGTGTAGAGGCCCCCTTCGGTGAAGCGCATGAGCTTGTGGTACGCACTGCCGCCGCGCGTGGTCTTCTCGCCCCCGAGCGCCGCCCCGCTCGCGGGGTCGAGCCAGAGCGTGACCCGCTCGTCGCGCCCGAACGGCAGCTCGCTCGCGAGCGAGACGGCCACCGCGCCGTCGGCGGGGACCGCGACCGCTCGGCCCTTCTCGGGGCGCCGCAGGAGCGTCGCGAGCTCTGCGGCGGGGACCCACTCGGTCTGGATCGTGGTGCTGGCCGAGAGGAAGAGCTTGTGGGCGGCGTAGCGCAGCTCCGTCCAGGGGACGGCTGGGGACGGCTCGGGAACCGGGGCCACGGCCGTCGGCGCCGGCCCGCCGGCGGGCGTCGGCGAAGGCGGCGGCGCCGGCAGGTCCGGTGTGGGTACGGGTCCGCCGGCCGGCATGGGCGGAGGCTGCAGCGACGCCGGCGGGGTCGCCGTCGGCGGCGGGCTCACCTTGGCGCAGTGCGCAGCCGGTGCCGCCGCCCACCACGCCGCCACCGCGATGACCGCCGCTCCCCAGCGCCATGTACGCTTCGGCGTGCCGCACCTCCCGGCTTTGTGAGCCGCCGTGGGTGATGGTACCAGGCGCCCCCGCCGCCGGCGGGCTCAGCCGCCGCCGTGGACGGGGGTGCCCTCGTGGTGGCCGAGGACGAGGATCTCCCGAGCGATCTCCTCCACCGACTTGCCCGTGGCGTCGATCTGGCGCCACCCCTGTTCCCGGCACAGCGCTTGCGCCAGCCTGAGTTCGTCGCGGACGGTTGCGAGCGAGGCGTAGCTCTCGGCCGGAATGCCAAGATGGGCCGCGCGCGCCTGGCGCAGCTCCACCAGGCGCGGCGCGCTCATCGTGAGGCCGAACACCAGCTCGTGCGGCAACCCGAGCAAGCTTGGGTCCGGGGGGATGCCGGGGACGATCGGCACGTTGGCGGCGAACCAGCCGTGGTAGGCGAGGTACAGGGTGGTCGGCGTCTTCATCGTCCGCGAGACGCCGACGAGGACGAGCTCGGCGGCCTCGAGCTCGTCCGCGCGCTGGCCGTCGTCGTGGCGGAAGGCGAACTCGACCGCCTCGATCCGCCGCGAGGTCGCCTCCACGAGCTGCGAGAAGAGCCCAGGCTTCTCCTGCGGCGAGACCCCGAGGTGGGTGGCGAGCCGGTCGAGCACGGGACCGAGCAGATCCATGGCGTCCACCCCGTGGATGCGGGCCTCCTACAGGATTACGGTGCGCAGGTGGTCGGAGACCAGAGTGTGGAGGATGACGGAGTCGCGCAGCGCCGCTTCCGCCACGACCGCGCGCACCTGCTCGGGGGTGCGCACGCCGCCGCAGCGGACGATGGAGACGGGCGCCCCCTCGAACTGCGTGAGGGCCGACCGCACCACGCGCTCGGCCGTCTCGCCGGTCGCGTCGGAGACCACGGAGACCCGAAGCATCGCCATCGTCCCCGCCTTTCCCGCCGTGGTTGTCGGCCACGTATAGCACCAACCGGAGGAGCGGCCAAGCGCCCCGGGCGCCGGGACGGGTATCATCGCGCGGTGGCGGCTGACGGGAGGAACACCGAGATGGAACTCCGCATCAACCCGAACGTGGCGCGGCTGGTCTGTTCGAACTCCGGCAAGGAGGTCCCGGCGCGCGGTTTCGCCGCGCCGGTCGGCCTGTGCCCGTGCTGCCCCCGTCCGGGCAAGCCGGTGGTGGTCGAGTACGACCTCGAGCGGGTGCGCGCCGAGCTCGCATCGGCCCCGCTTGGAGGGCATGGCGGCCGCGGGATCTGGCGGTTCGCACCGCTGCTGCCGGTGCTCGGCGTCCCCGAGGAATACGCGGCGGACGTCGGCGGCACGCCGGTCGTGCGGCACGAGCGGCTGAGCGCCGGCCTCGGCGTCGAGGTGCTCCTCAAGAACGAGGGGACCAACCCATCGGGGAGCTTCAAGGACCGCGGTCTCGCGGTGGCCGTGGCGTTCGGGCGGGCGTGCGGCGCGCGGCGGTTCTGCGTGCCGACCCAGGGGAACGCAGGGGTTGCGGCTTGCCTGTTTTCGGCCCGACTCGGCATGCAGGGCTGCCTGGTCTACATGCCCGAGTCGTACCGGGGGTGCATCTACCACCGGGCGTGCGAGTTCTTCGGCGGCGAGGTGCGCTTCGTCGGCGCCAACATCGCGGCCGCCGGGCGGGCGATGCGCGAGGACCTCGCGGACGAACTCACGAGTGGCGCGACCGTGGACATGTCGACGTTCTTCGAGCCCGGGCGTCTCGAGGGCAAGAAGACGATGGGCCTGGAAATCGCCGCCGACCTCGGCGGCGAAGCGCTGCCGGACGTGATCATCTACCCCACGGGAGGGGGCACCGGATTGGTCGGGATCTGGAAGGCGTTCGAGGAACTCGCTGGGCTGGGTCTCCTCGATCCCGTCCGGACGCCTTTGCCGCGCATGGTGGCGGTGCAGTCGGCCAACTGTGCTCCGGTCGTGGAGGCGTTCGAGAAAGGTCTCGCGGACGTGATCCCGGTGACCTCGCGGGGGACCATCGCGGACGGCCTCGACGTGCCGGGCGCGATCATGGGGCACGGGATCCTGCGGGTGCTGCGCGCCTCTGGTGGCGCGGCGGTGGCCGTGGCCGACACGGCGATCGAGGCGGCGTTCGAGCGCTACGGCGCCTTGGGGGTCAACGCCGGCCTCGAGAGCGCCGCGACGCTCGCGGCGCTCGAGGCGTTGCTCGCCGCCGGCGGCGTTCGCGCCGGCGAGCGCGTCCTCCTGCTCAACACCGGCACCCAGCTCATCCCGCTCGCCAAGGCGTCAAAAACGTAACTTTGAGGTACCCGGTACCCCAAAAGTGCAACTTTGAGGTACCTGGTACCTCAAAGGCGGCCCGGGGTCCAGGGAGCGCCGGCGGAGTCCAGGGCCGCATCGAGCTTGACGAGATCGCCGTCGAGGATGGCCCGCAGCTGGGCGAGCACCGGTGCGAACGCGCCACTGGCGTCGTCGTACGCCTTCCGCATGGTGGCGGTCGGCGCCTGGGTCGTGGCCCACTGCGAGTTCACGATCCCCTGGACACGGTCGACGATCGAGGGCGGCACTGGCTCGTTGTAGCGCTCCATCACCTTGTCACCGGAGAGCACCCGCTGGATGTCGGCGAGCCGTTCGTTGAGGGTGCGCGCCTGTTCGGCCAGCGCCGCCACCGCCGCCGGCGTGTCGGCAAGCGCCACCTGGATCCGGGCGAGGCGCCCGCGCGCCTCCTTTGCGGCCTCGACGGCGCCGAGAACGGCGCGCTGAAGCTGGGCGGTCTTCGCCTCGAAGGCGAAGACGGCGGCCTGGTCCTCGGCCTTGAGGGTCGCCAGGCCGAGCGGGACGACGCGGAACTGCTGCGGCCCCGCCGTCTCGGTGGTCACCCCGTTGACCCGGGTGGCGAGCCGCACCGTGTAGACGCCGGGCACGGCCATCGGCCCACGGTCGGGCGCGTCCCATGGGTCCGCCTCTTTCTTCTCGGACGGGAGCTTCGCCGGGGTGGAGGGCGGGAAGCGGAGGTCCCACGCGACCCTGTGGAAGCCCTTCTCGGCCGGGGCCTCGATGCGACGGACCACGTTCCCCTCGCTGTCGGCCACGGTCAGGACGACGGCGGGCTTCTCCTCACGGGCTTCTTCCCGCAACTGCTCGGGGGTGGGGTAGAGGGGCGCCACGCCCTTGCTCGCGGCTTCTTTCTCGGTCTCGTGGCGGAGCTCCCTGGCGGTCTTGACGGTTGCCTCGAGGTGGTACGTGAGGAGGGCGCCGAACGGGGGGTTGGCGGCGGTGAAGAAGGCGTCGCCCTGGAACGACTTCCCCCTTCCTCCGAGCGGCGATCTCTCGATGTAGGCCGCGGCGTCCCGCACCGGGAAGAGGACCGCCGGTCGCTCGAGCATGGCGCGGGTGAGGCCGCGCAACGGCGCGATGTCGTCGAGGATGTAGAACCCGCGCCCGAAGGTGGCCAGCACGAGGTCGCCGTCGCGCTGCTGGACCGTCAGGTCGCGCACCGCGATCGTCGGCAGGCCCCCATTCAGCTTGATCCAGTGCCCGCCGGCGTCGGAGGAGAAGTAGACGCCGAACTCGCACCCGGCGAAGAGCAGGCCGGGGCCCACGGGGTCCTCGATCACCGCGTAGACGACCTCGCCGTGCGGCAGGTCGGACGCGATCGAGGTCCAGGTCCGGCCGCGGTCGTTGCTGCGGAGGAGGTACGGCTTGAAGTCTCCGTTCTTGTGGTTGTCGAACGCGGCGTACACCGTGTCGGCGCCGTGCTTCGACGCTTCGACGCGGCTGACCAAGGTCCTCGGCGGCACGCCGGGGAACGACTCCGCCCGCCGCCAGGAGGCGCCGCCGTCCTCGCTGACGTCGACGAGGCCGTCGTCGGTCCCGACGTAGAGAAGCCCCTCCACCTTGGGCGACTCCGAAATCGTCGTGGCGTTGCCGTAGAACGACGTCGAGGCGTTCTTCGCCACCGCGTCGACCGGCCACACCCGGCCCATGACCGGCAGCGTGTTGCGGTCGATGCCGCGCGAGAGCTCGCCCGAGACGGTCTTCCACGTGTCGCCTCGGTCGTCGCTGCGGAAGAGCTTGTTGGCCGCGAAGTACAACCGCGTGTGCGAGTGCGGAGAGATGATCAGCGGCGAGTCCCAGTTCCAGCGGTACGGCGCCTCGCCGTTGCCCTCCTGCGGCTTGAGGTCGACCTCCTCGCCGCTCTTGCGGTCGTAGCGGACGAGGCCTCCGTACTGCGCCTCCGCGTACACGATCGCCGGGTCGGCCGGGTCGACGCGGCTGAAGAAACCGTCGCCGCCGGTCGTCACGAACCAGTCGGCGTTGGTGATGCCGTTGACCGACGTGGTGCGCGACGGCCCGCCCAGGGAGAAGTTGTCCTGGGTTCCTCCGTAGACGTTGTAGAACGGCCGCGCGTCGTCGACCGCCACGCGGTAGAACTGCGCCACCGGCAGGTTGGACTTGAACTCCCAGGTCGCGCCGCGGTCGCGCGTCTCGTAGATGCCGCCGTCGCAGCCGACGAGGAGGTGGTCCGTGTCGGCCGGGTCGATCCACATCGCGTGGTTGTCCACGTGCTTGGTCTTCTCGCCGACCTTGACGAATGTCGCTCCGCCGTCCTCGGTGACGTGGAGCCACGTGTCCATCGCGTACACGCGGTCCGGGTCCTTGGGGTCGCAGAACAACTCGTTGTAGTACTGCGGCGAGCTCGTCATGTAGGCGCTGCGCCTCTCCCACGACTCGCCGCGGTCGGTCGAGCGGAAGAAGCCGCCCTTGTCGCCGGCCGCCTCCACGATCGCGTAGACGACGTCCGGTCGAGACGGCGCCACCGCCAGGCCGATGCGGCCGAGGTCCACGTCCTTGGGCAGCCCGTTCCCGAGCTTTCGCCAGGTCTTGCCCGCGTCGGTGGACTTGTAGATCGCGGACTCCGGGCCGCCGTCGATGATGGTCCAGGCGTGCCTGCGGCGCTGGTAGGCCGCGGCGTAGACGGTGTCCGGGTTGCGCGGGTCGATCGCGACGTCGCTGACGCCGGTGTTCTCCGAGATCGTCAGCACGGCCGTCCAGGTCGCGCCGCCGTCGCTCGTCTTGTACAGGCCGCGGTCGCCGCCGGGTCCCCACAACGGTCCCTGCGCGGCCACGTACACGACCCTGGAGTCGCGCGGGTCGATGACGATCCGGCCGATGTGCTCGGAACGCTTCAGCCCGACGTTCCGCCAGCTCTTCCCGCCGTCGTCGGAGCGGTAGACGCCGTCGCCCCACGACACCGAGCGCTGGCTGTTGTTCTCCCCGGTCCCGACCCAGACCGAGTTCGGGTTGTTGGGGTCCAGCGTCACGCACCCGATCGAGTAGGAGCCCTCGTGGTCGAACACCGGCGTCCACGTCGTGCCGGCGTTTTCGGTCTTCCAGACGCCGCCGGACGCCACTGCGACGAAGTAGCGCTCGGGGCGCGCGGGATCGACGGCGAAATCGCCGATACGCCCGGACGTGAGCGCGGGGCCGATGCCGCGGAACGTGAGGCCGGCGAATGTCTCGGCGGACATGATGTCCGCCTTCGGGGAGCCGGCGGGCGCCGGCTGCCGCCCGGGTTCGACGGCGACGCACGGCGCCGCCAGCGCCAACGTGAACGCCAGTGCGAGTTCGAGGCTCTTCATCGTGATCCTCCCGTGTGACCGCGCAGCGTGAACCCTAGCCCCACCAGCGCCCGGCGCGCAACCGGCCCGGGCGCTCCGGGCCGGTGGGCGGCGCCACGCTCCGGCCCTCGCCGGCGCATGGCCCGGCGGATTCAGCAGGAGCGTCGCAGGAACTCGGCCAGACCTTCGGCGGGGAAGTCGACCGAGAGGTACCACCCCTGGCCGTAGGGGCACTGGAGCGCGGCGAGCGCGTCCGCCTGCGCCTGATGCTCGATGCCCTCGGCGATCACCTCGATGTTGAGGCCGCGGCCCAGGCGGACGATCGCCTGTACCAGCGCGCCGGCCCCCTTGTCGGTCGTAATCCCGTCCACGAAGACGCGGTCGATCTTCACGATGTCCACCGGGAAGCGCCGCAGGTGCGAAAGCGACGAATAGCCGGTCCCGAAGTCGTCGAGGGCGAGCTTGACGCCGAGCGCCTTGAGCCGGTTGAGGTGGAGGGCGGTCTTCTCCGAATCGAGCAGGATCGCCCCCTCGGTGATCTCGAGCACGACGCGCTCCGGCTCGATGCCGGTGTCCTTGAGGATCTCCGCCACCTCGTCGACGAGCGCCGGGTCCTGCAGGTGGGTAGGCGAGATGTTCACGCTCAACAGGAAGCCGGTGGGCAGCTCCACCCCCGGGCGGAGCGCCTGCAGCGTCTCGCAGGCATGGCGCAGCACCCAGCGGTCGATCTCGACCATGAGGCCGGCCTGCTCGGCGAGAGGGAGGAACGCCGACGCGGGCATGAGTCCGCGGGCGGGGTGCTCCCAGCGCACGAGCGCCTCGACGCCGATGGCGCGTCCGTGGGCAAGGGAGAACATCGGCTGGTAGTGGACCGCGAGCTGTCCGTGCTCGAGGGCGTGCTTCAGCTCGCCCTCGAGCTCGAGCCGCTGCAGGGCGTCGGCGTGCATCGTCTCCTCGAACGTCACGATGCGCCCCTTGCCCTGTGTTTTGGCGACGTTCTTCGCGGTGTCGGCGTTGCGCAGCAGCGCCTCGGCGCTCGAGGCGCCGAGCCCCTCCAGTGCGATGCCGATGCTCGCGCGCAGCCAAACCCGCCGCTCGCCGACGCCGAACGGCTCGGCGAAGAGCGCGAGGATGCGCTCGGCGCTGGCGATGGCGTCGGCCGGCGAGACGACGTCCTCGAGGAGGACGGCGAACTCGTCGCCGCCGAAGCGCGCCATCGCGTCCCCGGAGCGCACGCAGGTGCGCAAGCGGTCCGCGAACGTGATCAGCACCTCGTCGCCGGCGGCGTGACCCAGGCTGTCGTTGATGAGCTTGAAGTCGTCGAGGTCGAGGAAGAGGAGGGCCACGAGCTGTCCGGACGACCGTCGGCGCGAGAGGGCGTGGTTGACGCGGTCGAGGAAGAGGGCGCGGTTGGGAAGGTTGGTCAGCAGGTCGTGAAGCGCCTGATAGACGTTCTGCGAGGCCAGCAGCCGTTGCTCCTCGTACAGGCGGGCGTTGGCGATCGCGGCCGCCGCGTGCTCGCCGAACAGGCTGAGCGCGCGGAGTTGGTGGCGGGTGTAAACGCGACCCGGCGCGGCGTTGACGTTGAGCACGCCGAGGAGCGCGTCGCGGTACACGAGGGGGACCGACATCGAGCTGGTCGGCGGCTGCGCCGCCCCGCTGTCGGTGGACCACTTATCGGGATCGAGGACGCCGGTGACGAGCACCGGCTCCAGCGTCTGTGCGACCTGTCCGGCGACCCCCTCGCCGAACTTGAGCCGCGCCCCGCGCGCCCCGCTGCTCCCCGAGACGCTGACCGTGCGCAGCTCGCCGTCGCCGTGGACCAGCATGATGGAGCCGTCGTGGGTGTCGAGCAGCTCGTTGGCGCACTCCAGGATGGTCCCGAGCACCTCCTCGAGGTCGAGGACGAGGTTCATCGCCTTGCCGGCCTCGAGCAGCGTGCTCACCTCCCGCAAGCGGTTGGTGAGGGCCGCGGTGAGGACCCGCTCGTCGACCAGCAGCTTGGTGAGGCGCCGGAGCTGGAGCTCCTTCTCGATGGCGTAGGCGCAGAAGAGGATGACGGTCCCCAGGAGACCGGCCTGCAGGACGATCGGCGGGACCCATGCGGGCGGCCGGACGTCGTGCCAGAACGTGACGGTGACCAGCGCCACGACCACCGAGATGAGGAGTGAAAGGGTCAACAGCCACAGCTGCAGGCGGCGATGCTCGACCGCCTCGAGCGTCGGGGTCTCCAAGCTCCGCAAGCCGGCGATGCGCGCGGCCCGCGCGGTCAGGCTCCCTTTGGCGTCGGTCCCGGAAGGGATCACGGCCGCGGCGCGCTCCTCTCCGGGTTCCTCCGGCCGCGGGCCGCCGGGGGGTTGCACGCCGGCGCGGTGCGACCTGTCGGCCACGATCGGGCTGATGGTGTCATGCACGAATATGCTACTACGGCGCAGGAGGCAGCGTCCACCGCGCGTTTGCGCCCGGCCGCCGTGCCCGCGACCGGCGTCGGATCACTCGTGCAGCAGGTAGCGGGCCAGCGCCCGGACCCGCCCGTCGTCCGCGGAGAACAGTGGTGGCATGTCCGATTTGTAGCGCTGCGCCAGTGTGGCCAATCGCGGGTCCGCCAGCTTGAAGGCGGCGGGGTTGTGCAGGAAGCGGACGAGCGTGTCCTCGTCCCAATGGGCCAGCAACCCGCCCAAGGCGGGCCCGGTGTTGGTCCCCTCGCGGCCGTGGCCGTGGCAGGTCGGGCACGTCTCGGCGAGAAAAACCAGCCGGCCCGGGGACGCGGTGGCGACGGCGGGCCGGCGCGGCGTCCCTCCGGACGGCGAACACGCGGCCGCGCTCAGGCCGGCCGACAACGCAGCTGCGAGCGCCAGAGCCCCGCCCCTCATCGGCGGCATGGTACCGCGCTCTCTCTAACGGCGGTCCTTCATCGCGGCGGCGGCTTCACGATCGAGGGTGCGGCGCTTGAGCGTCTCGCGCTTGTCGTGCAGCTTCTTGCCGCGCACGAGCGCGAGTTCGACCTTGATCCAGTTGCCCTCGACGACGATCGCGAGCGGCACGACGGTGAGCCCCTTCTCTGCAACCTTGCTGGCGAGGCGGATGATGTCGCGCTTGGCGAGGAGGAGCTTGCGCCGCCGCGTGGGGTCGTGGGTGGCGTACCCCGCGTTCTCGTAGGGGGGGACGTGGACGTCGGCAAGGAACGCCTCACCGGCCTCGAACGCCACCCACCCTTCCTGGATCTTGGCGTGGCTCTCCCGGATCGACTTGACCTCGCCGCCGGTGAGGACGATGCCGGCGGTGGTGCGCTCGAGGATTTCGTACTCGAATCGGGCCTTGCGGTTCGAGGCCAGCACCTTCATGGGCGGACGGCCTCGACGAGCGCGGGGACGAGCTCGGGATCGAACTGGCGGCCGGCCTCGGCGCGAATGGCGTCGAGGGCGGCCTCGCGTGGCAGCGGGTGGCGGTACGACGACGGCGAGGTGAGGACGTCGTAGACCTCCGCCAGGTGGATGATGCGGCTGGCGAGCGGGATCGCGCGTCCCGCGAGGTTCTGCGGGTAGCCGCCGCCGTCCCAGCGCTCGTGGTGATGGCGGATCGCCCCCGCGAGGTCGCCGGGAAACTCGGAGGCCTCCACGATGCGGGCGCCCACGACCGGGTGGCGGCGGTAGAGGCGCTGCTCGGCCTCGCCGGGGTGTTCGAGGCGGTAGGCGCGGGCGTAGTCGAGTTCCCGCATGCCGACGTCGTGGAGGTAGGCGGCGACCGTGACCAGCTCGTCCTGGTCGTCGGCCAGGTGCAGGGCGGCCGCGATCCGCTGCGCGACCTCCGACGTCGCCTGCGAGTGCTGTCGGAGGTGCGGGAACGCGGTCTCGCCCGGCTCGAGCAGGACGCGGGCGAGGTTGCGGGCCGCCCGTCGGTAGTCCCGCAGCGACCGGGCGAGTTCCAGGCTGTGGGCCGCGGCGGCGAAGACGGCGTCGGGGGCGGCCGCGCCTGTCGGGCTGACGAGCGAGAGCGCGACCCAGACGGGCGGGCCGGTCATCAGCACGGCGGTCCGGATCTCTTCGGCGCGCGCCTGGCTGCCGCCGGTCGCTTGGTCGTCCCAGCCCCAGCGCTCCGCCGCCGGCGCCTTCACGCCCGATTCCAGGAACGCGCGCGCCTGGTGCGCGGCGACCGCATCCCGGCGCTGCTGGTCGAGGGGCGCGGCGTGCAGCGCGAGGGCGCGAGCGCTGCGCCCGTCGGTGAGGGTGAGCACGGCGGCCGCAAGTTCGGGGAGGCGCGCCAGGGACCGGACCAGTCCGGTGAGATCCTCGATGATCCGGCGGTGGGAGAGGGCGGCGACCTCCACCGTGGCCCGCGCCGGCCCCGGCGGCTGCGCCGGCGCCTCAGCGCGCGGGGGCGAGCCGCCGAGTTCGGCGACGAAGCGCTCGAGCGCATGGCCGATGCTGCGCGCCACGACCACGTCCTCGGGGCCGTACGCGGCCCTGCGCGACTTGTCCCGCGCATCGACGAGCCCCACCATGCGGCCGGCGACCGCGAGCGGGATCGTCATCAGCCGCGAGGTGAGGGCGCTCTCCAGGAGCGGTCCGAGAGCGGGGAACTCCTGCGGCGCGTTGAGGTACGCGGGACCGGTGCGGTTGCGCCGGGCCCAGTCCATGAGTGGGTGACCGAGAGGCAGGGACGGCGCCAGCGCATCCCGGCGTCCGAACCCGTAGCTGGCGGCAAGCTCGAACGCGCCGTCGCTCCCCTCGAGGTAGAGCGCGGCCTTCGTCGCCTGGAGCTCCTCCATGCAACGGTAGAGGATTTCCTTGGCGCGTTTCTCGCGTTCGTTGTCCCATGCCGGCAGCATGCTGGCTCCCGCGCTGAAGTCTAACACCGCGATGTGTGGTCGCCGAACCACACGGCGCGGCGCCTGCGCCACAGGGCACCGGCCGGTGCCGCCCCCGAAGCTGGCACGCTCCTCGCTTGGTGGAGCCCGGAGGCGAGTAATGGCCTGGCAGAGGACGATTCTCCGAACCGCGAGCGCCAACGGGGTCGGCATCCACGGCGGCGAGCAGGTGGGACTGCGCCTGCGCCCCGCCCCGCCGGGCACCGGCGTCGTTTTCGTGCGCACCGACCTCGGGATCGCGATCCCGGCGCGAGCGGAGAACGCCCGCGATCTCGCGTACGCGACGACGCTGCGCCTCCGCGGGGCCGAAGCCCGGACCGTCGAGCACCTGATGGCTGCGGTGTCAGGGACGGGCGTCACCAACCTCTTCATCGACCTTTCCGGGGCCGAGGTGCCGATCCTGGACGGTTCGGCGCTCCCGTTCGTCGAGATGCTGCAACGCGCCGGCCTCGAGGATCAGAAGGTCAGTCAGCCGGAGTTGCGGGTCCGGCGGGTCGTCCGCGTGGGCGACGACGAGCGTTGGATCGAGCTGCGCCCCGGGGACGAGCTGATGGTGGACTACCGGGTGAGCTACGACTCGCCCGCCGTCGGACGGCAGCGCTTCGCCGGCGCGATCACGCCGCAGCGCTTCGCCGCCGCCATCGCGCCGGCGCGCACGTTCGGCTTCCTCGAGGAGGTGCCGGTGCTCCGCGAGCGCGGGCTCGGCCTCGGCGGGTCGCTCGAGAACTGCATCGTGGTGGACCAGGGGAGGGTGCTCTCCGGCGAGTTGCGCTTCCCCGACGAATTCGTCCGTCACAAGGTGCTCGACCTCATCGGCGACCTGGCCCTGCTCGAGTACCCGCTGCTCGCGCACGTCGTGGCGCACAAGGCCGGTCACGCGCTGCACGTGGCGGCCGTCAACGAGCTGCTCGCCGCCCCCGAGGCGTGGGAGCTCGTCGAGCCAGACCGGCTCGCGCCGCTGAGCGTGCGCCCGTACCCCGGCGAGGTGGAAACGGAAACCGCGCTGGCGGGCTGAACGGCCTCACCGGCCGGCGCTCGACGGCCGGACATGAACTCGCCCGGACGGCTGCGGACGCGGCGGGCGCGCCGTCGCCTGTGACTGCGGTTTTGGGCTGGTGTGGTACGATTGCCACACCATGTTTCTGGCCGCGATCCTGCTGGCCGCGGTGGCGGCGCCCGACCTCGATGTGCTCCTGACGCCCGCGCCTGGCCGGCTGGCGGTGCAGGTCGTCGTCAGCAGGGCGCTCCCCAGCGAGTGGACCGAGGCGCTCGCCGCGGGGGCCCCGGTCAGCATCACCTACCGGCTGCGCCTGTACCGCAACCGGCACTGGCTCTGGGACCAGCGCGTCGCCGCCCACGAACTCGTCGTCAAGGCGCAGCGCGATCCCCTCACCGGCGTGTTCTCCCTGGTGGCCGAGTTGGACGGCGAGATCCTCGCCTCGGGCCAGGTCGGCACTCTCGAGGAGGCGGTGCGCTGGGTGACGCACCCGCCGCCGTCCGAGGTCGCGGTGCCGTTGCGCCGCGAGCCGCTGCTGCTGTTCGTGCGCGCCGACTTCCTGACCCGATACAAGCTGCTCGTGATCCCGACCACGGTCGGGACGGACTGGGTCCAGCTCTCGGTGCCGGAGCTGCCGTGAAGGAGTGGCGGCGACGCTGGCAGCGCTACCGGCGGCAGAACCGGTTCCTGGCTGCGGTCTACCTGGGCCTGCTCGTGCTCGCCGGCGGCGCCTACGCGCTGTTCGCGCGCATGGCCGGGCTTCCCGCCGAGCAGTTCACCAACCGCCTGCTGACGTTCCTGCTCTGGTGGTTCGACCTGACGCTGATCGCGATCCTGCTCTTCATCCTCCTGCGCAACTTCCTCAAGCTGGGCCTCGAGCGCCACTACGGGATCCTCGGCTCCCGCTTCCGCACCAAGCTGCTGCTCTCCTACCTCGGGTTGATCCTGGTCCCGACCTCGCTCCTGTTCCTGCTCTCGGCCGCGCTCCTCTCCGGGGCGGCGAAGGCCTGGTTCTCCGAGCCGGTGGAGCGCATGGCGCACGCCGGGGTCGAGCTCGCGGACGGGATGCGGGCCGAGGCCGAGGCGCGCGCCGCGCGCGCCGCCGGCGTGATCGCGCAACGGGTGCGGGGGATCACCTCCGAGCCCGCGCGCCTGGCCGAGATCGAGCGGCTGCACGCGGAGCTCGGCGACCACCTCACCGGGTTGCTTCGCAACGGCATTCCGGTCGTCGAGTTCGTCGACCCGCGCCAGCGCATCCTGCAGAAGCTGCCGCCGCTCCCCGCGGAGGCGTTCAAGGCCGACGGCGTGCGCGGCGAGCGCTTCGGCGGGACGCTGGTCGTGCGCGCCTGGCGGCGGTTGCCGGACGGCTCCGCCGTCCTGGTCGGCGAGGCGCTTCCGGCCGACCTGGCGAAGGCGCAGGCCCGGCTCGCCGCCGGCGGGGTCGCCTACGAGCGGCTCAAGATCGAACGTCCCACGATCACCGCGACGGTGGTGCTGGGCTTCGGGGGGCTGGCCCTGCTCGTGGCGTTCGCCGCGATCTGGCTCGGCCTCTACCTCTCGCGGAGGTTTACGGCGCCGTTGCTCGCCCTGGCGGCGACAACGCAGAGGATCGCAGGAGGGGAGTCGCTGGAGCCGGTCCCGCTCCCGGCCGAGGACGAGGTCGGCATGCTCGTCGGCTCGTTCAACTCGATGGTGCAGCGCCTGCGGCAGCGCGACGAGGAGCTCAACGCCACGGTCCGCCAGCTCGACGCCGTGCTCGGCGCGGTGCGCACCGGCGTGCTCACGCTCGACGCTCAGCGCGCTCAGGTGCGCGGCAACCCGGCGGCGGCCGCGATGCTCGGCGTGCCGGAGTTGGCGACCGCGGCGCTGCCCCTGGACGCGCTGGACGCGGCGGGACTGGCGCGCATCGCGGAAACGATCCGGACCGCGACCGGGCCGGTGCGCGGGTCGCTCACCGTCTACCCTGGCGGGCTGGCGCGCCACCTCGAGATGGCCGTGGTGCCGCTGGGCGGGGAGGAGCGTCCGGAGGGGTGGGTGGTGGCGCTCGAGGACCTCACCCAGCTGCAGCGCGCCCAGCGCCTGGCGGCGTGGAGCGAGGTCGCCCGGCGCATCGCGCACCAGATCAAGAACCCGCTCACGCCGATCCGGCTGGCGGCCGAGCGCATGGCGCGCCACCTCGAGCGCGACAGCCCGGAGCTCGGCGAGGTCGTCACCCAGGGGAGCCGGGCGATCGTCGAGCACGTGCAGGCGATGCAGGAGATGGTGGACAGCTTCTCGCGCTACGCCAAGATGCCGCCGCTGGCGCGGCGGCCGGTGAAGATCGGGGAGCTTGCGGGCCAGGCGGTCGCGCTCTACCAGGGCGTCCGCGAGGGGCTCCGCGTCGAGCTCGTCGACGGCTCCGGCGGTCGCGAGGTCCTGCTCGACCCCGACCAGTTCCGCCAGGTGCTCACCAACCTCATCGACAACGCCGTCGAGGCGTCGCCTCCCGGCGGCGCGGTGACGGTCGGAATCGGATGGGAGAGGGACGAGGCCGTGGTGACGGTGTCCGATGAGGGCTCGGGGTTCAAGGTGGACGACCCGGACCTGCTGTTCCAGCCGTTTTACTCGACCAAGGGGAGGGGTTCCGGCGTCGGCCTCGCGATGGTGCAACGGATCGTCACCGACCACGGAGGCACGGTGCGGCTCGAGCCCAACCGGCCGCACGGCGCGGTCGCGGTCGTGCGCCTCCCGGGGGGCGAGCCTTGAGCCACGCGCACATCCTTTTGGTGGACGACGAGCGCGGCATCCTGGAACAGCTCGGCGGGATCCTGCGCGACGAGGGCTTCGCGGTCACGACGGTGGGGTCCGGCGAAGAGGCGCTCGACACGGTGGCGCGTGAGCTCTACGACCTCGTCCTGCTCGACGTCGCGCTGCCGGGGATGGACGGGATCGAAGCGCTGCGCCGGATGCGCGCCGCCGGGCACCTGGTGCCGGTGGTGATGATCTCCGGCCACTCCGGCGCCGAGCAGGCGGTGCGGGCGCTGCGCGAGGGCGCCATCGACTTCCTGGACAAGCCGCTGGCGCTCGAGCGCGTGCTCGTCACGGTGAACAACGCGCTGGCGCGGGCCCGTCTGACCGAGCGCCTCGCGGCCGAGCGCGAGGAGGAGGAGCCGCTCCTGACCGGCGCCTCGCCGGCGGTCGTCGAGCTCAGGCGCCAGATCATGCTGGCCGCACCCACCGACTCGAGGGTGCTGATCTCGGGGCCGAACGGGGCGGGCAAGGAGGTCGTAGCGCGCCTGCTGCACCGCAACTCGCGGCGGGGCGGCAATCCGTTCGTGGCGGTGAACTGCGCGGCGATCCCGGCCGAGTTGATCGAGAGCGAGTTGTTCGGCCACCTCAAAGGGGCGTTCACCGGGGCGGTGGAGAACAAACGGGGCAAGTTCGAGCTGGCGGACGGCGGCACGCTCTTTCTCGACGAGGTCGGCGACATGAGCCTGCTCACCCAGGCCAAGGTGCTGCGCGTCCTGCAGGAGTCCCGTTTCACCCGTCTCGGCGGCTCGCAGGAGGTCGGGGTGGACGTCCGCGTGATCGCGGCCACCAACAAGAACCTCGAGGACGAGATCGCGGCCGGCCGCTTCCGCCAGGACCTCCTGTTCCGGCTCAACGTCATCCCGATCCGCGTGCCGGGCCTCGGCGAGCGCTGCGAGGACGTCCCGCTGCTCGTGGAGGAGTTCATGCGGCAGTACGCCCAGCGCACCGGGGTCAAGCCCAAGCGCGTCAACCCGGAGGCGATGGCGATCCTGCAGGCGTACTCGTGGCCCGGCAACGTCCGGGAGGTCAAGAACGTGGTCGAGCGCCTCATGATCATGGTCACCGAGGACACGATCGCCCCGGCGGCGCTCGACCTGTCCTCCGGCGCGGCCCTCGTCGCCAACGACGGCGAGTTCACCACGCTCAAGGAGGCGCGCGAGCGGTTCGAGCGCCGGTACGTCGAGCGGGTGGTGGCGGCGTGCGGCGGCAACATGTCGCGCGCCGCTCGGGTGCTGGGTCTCGAGCGCTCCCACCTCTACCGCAAGCGGCGCGCCCTGGGGCTGCGGTCGCGTTGACCGTGACCCCCCCGGGCGCTAGCATGAACGGATGGGGTACCCAGGCGACGCGAACCTCGATCCGGCCGTCCAGCAGCGCATCCTCACCGCCTTCAAGGAGGCGGTCCGCCTGTACCGCGACGGGCACGGCGAGGAGGCGCGCACCATCCTGCGCTCGATCACCGATGTCGACCCGCGTTTCACCCCGGCCCAGCGCCTCGAGCAGGCGATCGCCGCCGGTGCGCCGGTGGACCTCGGCCAGCTGATCGGGGAGGTCACCGCCCAGGGCGGCGTGGACGCCGCGGCAACGATGGCCAAGGCGGGCCAGGCGTTCGCCGGCCGTGACTTCCAGGGGGCGCTGACGCTGGCGCAATCCGTGCTGCGGGACATGCCGGGCCACGCGCAAGCCCGCCAACTGGCTTTCGACGCGCAGAACCGGCTGCGGGCCGCGGCCGAGATCCAGACCCACCTGGGCCGTGTCCGGCAAGCTCTCGACGCCGGCCTGGCCGAGGACGCCAGGGGTTTTCTCACGGTCGCGAAGACGCTCGACCCCGGCCATCCCGATCTGGCGCTGCTCGAGCAGCGTCTGCAGCTCGCCGCCAAGCCGCCCAAAGCCGAGACGGAGCCCGAATTCGAGTTCGAGGTGTTCGACCAGCCCGCCGAACTTCCGCCCGCCCCGCCTTCGTCTGAACCCGCGCAGCCGTTCACCGTCTCAGCCGCCCCCCCGCCTCCGACTCCGTCGCGGCCGGTCGCGCCGGCGCCGCAGCCCAAACCGGCCACGCCAGTCCTGCCGTTGGCCGCGCCACCGCCGCCCGCCCCCCCCCCGCCGTCGCCCGCGCCCCCGGCCGCAGCGGCGTTCAGCTTCGACGAGCCGGCCGGCGACGGCGGGTTCGAGTTCCACGCGGGCCCGGCCGGTGCGTTCTCCGCCGGTGGGGCTCCGCCCGCCTCTGCGGAGAGCGCCGCCGCCCGGGTCCAGACCTTGCTCGACCAGGGCCAGCGCGAGTTCGACTCCGGCGACTTCCAGGCCGCGGTCGACACCTGGTCGCGGATCTACCTGGTCGACGTTTCGAACGCCGAGGCCGATCGCCGCATCGAGCAGGCGCGCCGGCGGCGCGAGGAGGTCGAACGGCTCGCCGAGCAGAACTTTTACGAGGCGCACGAAGCGTTCGAGCAGAAGCGCTTCGACGACGCCCGCCTGCTCTGCCAGCAGGTCTTGAAACTCGTCCCGCAGCATCTCGAGGCCCACGACCTGCTGCAGCGGCTCGAAACCCCGGCCGCGCCGCCCCCTCCCCCCCGGCGCCGGCGCCGAGCCTCGCCCAGGAGGAGGATCTGTTCCGCGACGAGTTCGTCCCGGCGACGATCTCGTCCTCGGGAAGCGTGCCTGCCGTCCGCGGGCCGGAGGCGCCAACCCAGGAGCGGGCGCCCGGCGAGCGCCGGACGCCCGGCGCCGTGCCGGCGGTGGCCCAGCGGCTGGCCGCGCTGCCGCTCATGTGGATCGGCGTCGCAGTGGCCGTGCTGGCGATCGCGGGAGGCGCCGCGTTCGTGCTCCGCGGCAAGATCTTCTCCGGCCCGGGAGCGGCGGTGACCGAGGCGTTGGCGGAGTCGGAGCAACTGGCGAACCAGGGCAGGCTGCAGGCGGCGATCGAGGTCCTCCAGAGCCTCCAGGGACAGGTCGAGGGCGAACAGGCCAACCGCGTGAACCAACGCATCCTGGAGTACCAGCGCAAGCTCAAGGCAAAGGCGGCGCCTGCGCCCGCGACCGACAGCAAGGCGGTCAAGGACGCAATCGCGGCCGGCCTGCGTGTCAAGGCGATGGGCCTGGTCCGGGCAGGGCTCGCCAAGGTCCCCGGCGACCCGGAGCTGGCGAGGCTCGAGTCGGAACTCACGGCGTACGCGCCCGCGCTGTCGCCTCTCGCCGATGCGGTCGAGAACAAGAACTGGGATTCGATCCGCTCCCTGGCCGACCAGGTGCTCAAGAGCCACCCGGGCGACGAGGAGGTGCTGCGGCTATGGTCCGCCGCCACCTTCAACCTCGCGGTGATCGAGCTGCGCAAGTACAAGGTGGCGGACGGGCACGAACTCCTCGTCGAGCTCTCCAAGCGCGCCACGGACCCTGACGTCGAACGCCTGCGGGAGCTGGCCAAGAGCTACCTTTCGCGGCCCGTGGATCCCCGCTACCAGATCTTCGTCAGCAACGTGGAGCTGCGGCAGGCCCAATGACGGCACCGCGGACGCCCCCGTCCGGGCAGCTCGACATCCCGCTGGTCTGGGAGACCGAGCCGGCTTCAGCCGGCCGCGGTGCGCCCGCGCTGCGGCCCGAACCGCAGGGCGAACTCGCGCCCCTCGCCGGCACCGTGAGGTTGTGGCTTGCGGTGCTGGCGGATGGAGGCGTCGTCGTGCTGGCGCTGGGCGTGTTCTGGGGGGTCGCGGGCCTGATTGCGTCCGGCCTGGCGCCGGCGCAGTTCGCGCTCGCGAGCGCGGCGGGGATGGAGGGCGTGAGCGTCGTCGCCCTCGGTTGCCTGTGGGGGTGGCGCGCCACCCCGGGCATGCTGCTCCTGGGGGTGTGCTTCTCGAGCCCGGTCCCGTTCGCGCGGGCGTGTAGGTTGTGGCTCCTCTGGCTTGCTTCGCTGCCTCTTCTCGGGTTGCCGCTGCTGCTCCGACGGCGGGGGGAGAGCGTCGCGGAGAAGCTGGCCGGCGGGACGCTCAGCTTCCGGTCACTTCCCGAGGGCGCTTGAACACCATGCCGATGTGGTCGGTGGCGCCGGTCTTGAAGTTGATCGCGGTGATCCCCACCAGCTCCCAGCCGTCCTCGCCGAGACGGTTGAGGTCCGATTCCTTCATCGGATCGAGGCGGTAATTTTCCGAGCGGACGTTGATGATACGGTACTCCCAGACGACGCGCGCCATGCCGGCCTCCCCGCCCCCCCGGCGTCTTTTTCTGCACGGTGGCTGTCGTGCAGTATACCATCGAGGGGTGGGGCGATGAGCGGCCAACTCAAATTTTCCGTTGTAGTTCCCGCGTACAACGAGGAGCGTCGCCTGCCGGCGACGCTCGTTCGTATCGGCGGCTACCTGGCGCAGAGCGCCTCGCTCCTGCCGGCGGAGATCATCGTCGTGGACGACGGCTCGACCGACGGCACCGCGGCCGTGGCGGACGCAGCCGGTGGGTTCCCCGGCGTGGGGGTCCGGGTCATCAGGCTCGGTCGCAACCTGGGGAAGGGCGGGGCCGTGCGGGCCGGCCTCGAAGCGAGCCGGGGCGAGCGGGTCCTGATCTCGGACGCCGACCTCGCGACGCCGATCGAGGAGGTCGAGGCGTTGCTGGCGAGCGGCGCCGACCTGGCGGTCGGCTCGCGGGCCCTGCGGCGCGAGCTGATCGCACGCCGCCAGCCGCCGGCCCGCGACGTCATGGGCCGCACCTTCAACCTCGCGCTGCGCGCCCTCGGCCTCACCCGCCTGCAGGACACCCAGTGCGGCTTCAAGCTGCTCGAGGGTCCGCTGGCGCGGCGGCTGGCGGGGGTAATGCGCCTCGACGGCTTCGCCTTCGACATCGAGATGTTGGCCCGGGCGGAGCACGCCGGCGCGACGATCGCCGAGGTGCCGGTGCGCTGGCGCCATGTGGACGCCTCGCGGGTGCGCCCGCTGCGTCACGGCGTGCAGATGCTGCGCGACGCCCTCCGCGTCCGCCTCTGGCTCTGGCTCGGTCGCTGAGCGAGGTGGGCCCCTGTCATAATCGCGCCGCGATGGTGGGACGGTACGCTCTCGCTGCAGTCGCGTGTGTGCTGGGGGTCGCGCAGCTCCCGGCGCGGGCGGACGAACCCACCTCCGGCGGGCTCGCCGGCCAGCGGGTCGTATGGCGCGAGCTGCGGTACACCGCGCACAAGATGGGGATGTCGGCCACGGTCGAGGTCCGGCTCGACGAGAGCGCCGTGCCGGAGCGCGCCGCCGCGGCCGGTTCGACGGTGCCCAAAGGCGGCGAACTCGTCCTCGAGAGTACGACCCACCTGCCCGGGCGAGTGTTCTTCGCGCGCGAGCGCATCGACCCGGTGGACGCCAGGGCGCGCCGGATCGTGGACACCGAGACCGGCGCCAGGTTCCACCGCAAGACGTACACCCTGACGGCCCACGGGTTGCTCCTGGACATGCTGGAGCCGGCGTCCGCCTCGGAGTTGAGGCTGGCGCCCGGGGGCTGGACGCGCGAGACGCGCTCGTTCACGCCGTACCCGCGCGGGCTCGCGGAAGGGGCCGTGATCACCGGCCCGATCGGGCTGCTCTACGCGGCGTCGGCCGCGTCCTTGACGGCGCCGGGCGACGCCCTCACCGTTCTGGTTCTCGTGCAGACCCACGTGGAACGGGTGACGTTGCGGGTCGACCGCACCGAGACGGTGACGCTCGACGTTGAGGAACGCTGGGGAAACGCCGTCAGGCAGGTTCACGAGCAGCTCTCCGCATTGCGGCTGGTGGCGCAAAGCCAGCCGGTGGATCCCTCGTCCGGGAGCGCGTTCCGGATCTTCGGCCTCGGGGGGGACGTCGAGCTCGTCTGGGACCCGGTCCGGCGGCTGCCGGTGGAGATCACCGGCAGCGTGAAGGTGCTCGGCCGCGTCCACGTCCGCCTCGCCGCGGTGACGCTGCGGGGGGGCTGGGGCTCGTAGGGAACCGGCCTGTCCGATTACTCGAGCAACAGCGTGATCCCGCCGGCAAGCCGGGCGGCCAGGTTGTATACGGCCGCCCCCACCAGGCCGAGTGCGAACCCGATCGCGGCATAGGCCACGGGCAGCGCGACGACCGCCACCGCCCCCAGCAGTGGACCCCGCAGGAAAGGGATCGCGGCGACTGGGGCGACGAGCGAGGCGATCGCGACGCCGATGCCTATGAGCAACCCGAATAGCGCGTAGACGACGGCGCTCACCGTGGCCGCCGAGAGCAGTCCGACCCGCTTGACCCGCCAGTACACGGCGGCGGTGGGCAGCGGGGTGTCCCCGGACGGGGGCGCGTCGAACTCCTCGAATGGCGTTGTCGGGACCGGCCCTGTCCCGGGCTGGGCGGGGTCCGAGAACGCCGGCACCGAGGCCGGCGGCTCCGGCGGGACTGGAGGCGCCTCGGGAGCGGCAACGCGCAACTGATGGCCGCAGTCGGGGCACTTCAGCTCGCGGCCCAGGTAGCGTTCCGGGATCGCCAGCGTCCGGCCGCAGCCCGCGCATGTGGTCGTGATCGTCGTCATGGCGCCTCCTCGCTCCGCCCGGGACCAGCGGACGCCAGGCTTGGTCCCGCGAGGAGCCCAGTCGCTGTGCAGTAGTCCGGCGACTCGTTGATGGTAGACCAAAATTGACCCCGGATCCGCGGGGACCTTGACAGACGCCACGGCCGGCCCGCGGAGCAAGAGCAGCAGGCGTAGAATGAGTTCATGTCGCTCGGCAATATCCTGGTCGTCGTCTTCTTCAGCCTCGTGGGTTTCGCCGCGTTCCGCTACGGCAAGAAGGACGGCGAGGTGCGGCCGATGCTGCTCGGCGTGGCACTCATGGCGTACGGCTACTTCGTCTCCAACGTCTGGCTCTCGCTCGTGGTCGGGTGCGTGCTCACCGCGCTCATCTTCTTCCCGCGGTAGGCCCCGCTCGTGCCTTCGGGCGCCGCCGGCGGGCGCCGCCGATAGCGGACCATCCGCGGCGTTGCGCTCGCCCCGCTCGCGTCCTCATGTAGCCTCCGGCTACACTCCGGCGCGGCGGGGTTCGCGCGCCTTGCGGCTGGCCCACTCTCGGCGGCGCGGCTACACGCCCCAAGCTGCGACGCCCTGCCTTCGTGGGGATGTTCGTCTTCGAGGGAGGGCGAGAGGCCGCGCGGCCTGCGGCCGGCGCGGCCGGCTCGGACCACGGACCACGCTGACCACGGACCACGGACCATGGCGGGCCACGGGCCACGGGCCACGGGCCACGGGCCACGGGCCACGGACCACGTCTTCTCTGTGCCCGGACCCCTGCCCCTACGCCTGGCCGTACAGTGGGAACGCCCTCGCGAGCGCCTCGACCTCGGCCTTGACCGCGGCCCAGACGGCCTCGTCCTCGCTCCTGAGCGCGCGGTCGATGAAGCCCGCGATCGCCTTCATCTCGGCCGGGCCCATGCCGCGCGTGGTCACGGCCGGCGTGCCGATGCGCACGCCGGACCCGATGTAGGGCTTGCGCGTGTCGAACGGCACGGTGTTCTTGTTGACGGTGATCCCGGCCTTGCCGAGACGCTCCTCGGCCTTCTTGCCGGAGATCCCGTCGGTGCCGAGGTTGACGAGCATGAGGTGGGTGTCGGTGCCGCCCGAGACCATCCGCCAGCCCAGGCCCTGCAACTCGCCGCACAGCGTCTTCGCGTTCTCGAGCACCTTGGCGATGTAGTCACGGTAGGTGGGCGCGAGCGCCTCGGCAAACGCCACCGCCTTGGCCGCGATCACGTGCATGAGCGGGCCGCCCTGGACGCCGGGGAACACGGCCTTGTCGAGCGCCTCGGCGAACTCGGCTTTGCACATGACCATGCCGCCGCGCGGGCCGCGCAGGGTCTTGTGCGTCGTCGTGGTGACGAACTCGCAGTGGGGCACCGGGGACGGGTGCATCCCGACCGCGACCATCCCGGCGATGTGGGCGATGTCGGCCATGACAAGCGCGCCCGACTCGTGGGCGATCTCGGCGATGAGCTTGAAATCGATGATGCGCGGGTACGCGGACGCGCCGCACACGATGAGCTTCGGCCGGTGCGTGCGCGCCAGCTCGCGCAGGGCGTCGTAGTCGATCGTCTCGGTGTCGGGCCGCACGAGGTAGGGAACGACCTTGAACGTCTTGCCGGAGTAGTTGAGGGGGTGGCCGTGGGTGAGGTGGCCGCCGTGGGCGAGGTCGAGACCGAGGACCGTGTCCCCGGGCTGGCAGGTGGCGAGGTAGACCGACATGTTCGCCTGCGCGCCGGAGTGCGGCTGGACGTTGACGTGGTCGCACCCGAAGAGCTGCGTGGCGCGGCTGCGCGCCAGGTTCTCGGCGACGTCCACGAACTCGCAGCCGCCGTAGTAGCGCTTGCCGGGGTACCCCTCGGCGTACTTGTTGGTCATCACCGAGCCCATCGCGGCCAGCACCGCGGGCGAGACGAAGTTCTCCGACGCGATCAGCTCGAGCCCGTCGTTCTCGCGGCGGCGCTCGTCGCCGAGGGCGGCGGCGATCTCCGGATCGGTCTGGCGGACCGCGGTCTCGAGGAAGTTGAAGAAAGCCGTTCGCTCGTGCTGGTTCATGACTCCCGCTCCTTGTCCGCGGGCGACGGGGCCGCGCTCTCGGTCTTGTCGTTCCCGGACCCCGAGCCCCGAGCCCCGAACCCAGTGTTCGCTGCGCCCTGTTCTTCGACCTTGTCCACGCGGCGCTGGTGCCGGCCCCCCTCGAACGGCGTGGCGAGGAAGATGTCGAGCATCTGGATCGCGACGCCGGGCCCGGTCGTGCGCCCGCCCATGCAGAGGACGTTGGCGTCGTTGTGGCGGCGCGCCAGTTCGGCGGTGAAGGCGTCGTGGCAGAGGGCGGCCCGGACGCCACGGTGCCGGTTGGCGGTGATCGACATGCCGATGCCGGTGCCGCAGATCAGCACCCCCCGCTCACCCTCGCCGGCGAGCAAGCGGCGAGCGAGGTCGTGCGCGAAGTCGGGGTAGTCCACGCTCGCGGGCGTGGCGGTCCCGAGGTCGAGCACGTCGTGGCCCTCGTCGCGGGCATGGCCGACGAGGAGCGCCTTGAGGTCGAAACCGGCGTGGTCGGAAGCAATCAGGATGCGCACGGCGGATCCTCCCGGCCCCGACGACGTCCGGGGCCGCGCGGCGATAGTACTACGCCCGCGGGTTGAAGAGCGCCTCGTACTCCTCGATGGCGTAGCTGTCGCTCATGCCGGCGAGATGGTCCACGATCAAGCGGACGAAGCGCGCGTCCGAGTGGTAGTACGTCGCGACCTCGGCGGGGATCTTCGGGATCGGCAGGTCGCGCAAGTAGGCGCGCCCGGTCTCCTCGTGGAAGCGCAGCAACGCGTAGGTCGGCAGCGTGAGCGGGTTCGAGTAGAACGCGCGGAACAGCCCGGTCATCACCAGGTGCGCCCTGTGGTCCTGCCGGTTGACCTCCTGGTGGTTGATGATGAAACGGTAGATGAACGCCTTGAGGTCGGCGAACAGCACCGCGACGCGCTTCGACATCGCGACCGTGACCGCCGGGATCTCGTCCGCGATCGCCACCCAGCCGTCATGGTCCGCAACGCCGTGCCGGGCCGCGATCCGCGCCACGTTGCGGGCGGTGCTCTCGACCGTGTCGGTGACGAACAGGTGGATCAACCCGCGCTGCAGCAGCGCCGTCTTGCGCCACCGCCGCCGCTCGCGCGTGTAGGCCTCGCCCGAGCGGGCGATCACCGCCGCGGCGGCCGGGAGCTTCTCGACCTCGTCGAGCGAAACCGCCTCGGCGTAGAGACCGTCCTCGAGATCGTGGGTTTGCTGCGCGATCTCGTCCGCCAGGGCGACGGCCTGTCCCTCCAGGTGGCACGGCCGGTCGAGCCGCAGCCCCTCCGGCGTCGGGAGCGGGAACGGGAAGCGCACTTTCCAGGCCGTGTGTTTGATGATCCCCTCGCGCACCTGGTCGGTGAGGTTGAGCCCGGGGTAGTCGTAGCGGCGCTCGAGGAGGTCCACGACCCGGACCGATTGGTAGTTGTGCTTGAAGGTGCCGGCCTCGCTCACGACCCGTTCGGGGAGCGGGCAGGCCGGCTCCCCCCCGGCGAGGATGTTGGCGAGCACCCGCTCGCCGGAGTGTCCGAACGGCGTGTGACCGATGTCGTGCGCGAGCCCGATCGCCTCGACGAGGTCCTCGTTGAGGCCGAGGGCCCGTGCCAGCGTGCGGGCCACCTGCGCCACCTCGAGGGTGTGCGTCAGCCGCGTGCGCGGGTGGTCGCCGGTGTAGGGCACATACACCTGTGTCTTGTGCTTGAGGCGGCGGAACGCGCGGGCGTGCAGGATGCGGTCGCGGTCGCGCTGGAACTGCGTGCGGTAGTCGAAGTGGCGCCCCTCGCGGGGGAGCGGCAGGCGCCGGGTCGCCTCGCTGGAGCGGAACGCGCAGAAGGCGAGGGCGGTTGCCTCCGCCTGCTCCAGCCGGGCGCGGGTGCGGACCTGGATCCTGGCCGTCTCAGGCATGGTCACCTCCAATGGCGGCGAGGACCTCGCCGGCCAGACGCAACGAGCCGGTCACCAGCGTGGGCAGGTCGGCCGGCAGCTCGAGCAGAGCCGCCGCGGCGCTGGCGGCCCGGCGGCACCCGGGGAAGGCGGCGGCCAGCGTCGCCGCCGGCGTCGCGCGCGACGAGGCGATCCGTGTCACCGTAACGCCCGTCACGCGCGGCCGCAGCAGGGCGGCCATCGCGTCGAGCGGCTTGTCGTCGAGGCACGAGAACAGCAGGTGGACCTTGCCGGACAGGCCCATCGCGTCGAGTGCGCCGGCGAGGGCGGTCATGGCCTCGCGGTTGTGGGCCCCGTCCACCAGCAACTCGCGGCCGGACGCCCGGCACCACTGCAGCCGTCCCGGCCACACCACGCCCTCGATGCCGCGGCGCACCGCATCGGCGTCGAGGGCGTGCCCGACGCCGTGCCTGGCGAGCGCCGCCGCCCCGGCGAGGGCGAGCGTCAGGTTCGCCAGTTGGTGCTCGCCCGCGAGCGGCAAGCTCGCCTCACCGCCGATCCCGCCTACCTCGAACGCCACGGCCTGCCCGAAGGGGGCCGCGAACGGGGCGGAGGGGGCAGCCGCACCTTGGCCTCTGTTCCGGTGCCCGGTGCCCGGCGCGCGGTGCCCTCGCACTCTTGCCCACTCCGAGGCGAGGGAGACCGGCGTGCCCGGTGCGGCGTTGGCGCGGATCACGGCCTCCACCTCGTCGTCCCAGGCTCCGACGATCGCCTCGCGGCCGGAGAGCGCGGCCGCCTTCTCCGCGGCGATCGCGGCCCGCGTCGGCCCGAGCCAGCGCATGTGGTCGGTGCCGACGTTGGTGAGGAGCGCCACGACGGGCGGCGCCGCGGCGCTCGCGTCCCAGCGCCCGCCGAGGCCGGCTTCCATGACCGCGACGTCCACCTTCCGCTCGGCGAACTCGAGCAGGGCGGCGCACGTCAGCGTCTCGAAGTAGGAGAGATCGGGGAAGCGCGCGAGCGCGGCGACGAGTTCGGCCATGCGGCCGCGGGCGATCGTGGCGCCGCCGACCTGGATGCGCTCCTCGACCGCCACGAGGTGCGGCGAGGTGTACAGGCCGGCGGTCAGGCCGTGCGCCCGCAGGACCCCGGCGAGCAGCGCCGAGGTCGAGCCCTTGCCGTTGGTGCCGAGCACGAGCACACAGGGGAACGCGGTCTCCGGGTGGCCGAGCGCGGCGAGCGCGTGCCGCATGCGGTCGAGCCCCGGCAGGATGCGCTGTTCGAGGCGCGGCGCCAGCAGCGCCTCGGCACCTAGAGCAGGTGCGCCAGACACCGTGCCAGCGTCTCCTTGAGCTCCTGTCGGGGCACCACCAGGTCGAGCATGCCGTGCTCCACCAGGAACTCGGCGCGCTGGAACCCCTCGGGAAGCTTTTGCCGGATCGTCTGCTCGATCACCCGTGGGCCGGCGAACCCGATCAGCGCCCCCGGCTCGCCGATGTTGAGATCGCCGAGCATCGCGAATGAGGCAGTCACGCCGCCGGTCGTGGGGTCGGTGAGCACCGAGATGTACGGCAGCCGCGCCGCGTGCAGGCGGGCGAGGCCGGCGGAGATCTTCGCCATCTGCATCAGCGACAGGATCCCCTCCTGCATGCGGGCGCCCCCGGAGCAGGCGACCACGATCAGCGGCAGCCGGTTCTTCAGGCAGCGCTCGATCGCGCGGGTGAGCTTCTCGCCGACCGCGGAGCCCATCGAGCCGCCCATGAACGAGTACTCCATCGCCGCGATCACGGCGCGGATGCCGGCGAGGCGCCCCACGCCGACGAGCAAGGCGTCGCAGCGGACGCCCTTCTCGCGCAACTCCTTTACCCGCTGGGCGTAAGGCTTGGTGTCGGTGAATTCGAGCGGGTCGGCGGAGTGGACGTTGCCGAAGAGTTCTTTCCAGCTCCCGTCGTCGAAAAGCTGGGTGAGGCGCGTGCGCGAGGAAACGCGGTGGTGGTGGCCGCAGCGCGGGCACACGAACAGACCGCGCTCCAACTCCTTGCGGTACAGGGTTTCGCGGCAGCCGTCGCACTTCACCCACAACCCCTCGGGAACGCGGCTGGCCGGACGCTCGGCCCCTTCGGGGCGACGGAACCAAACCATAGGGTGCCTATGGTACACCGGTCGGGTCCGGGCCCCGGGGACCGGGCGCAGGAGACGCGTGGCCCGTGGTCCGTGGACCGTGGTCCGTGGTCCGTAATCAGAGGTAAGGGCCTCCCGCTGATCTCCAACTCCTCGAAGGCCTGCCCACGGAAGAAACCGTCCAGTGAAGAGCCGCCGCGGTGGCCCCGGCCCGCGTCCGTCATGCCCGCGAACGCGGGCATCCAGGTCGTGCCCCTCGTCGGTGCGACCGGAACCCCGGTTGCGTGGGAACGGCGACCCTGGTTCGACTTCACGTTCCCTTCGGACCTCGGACCACGGACCACGGACCACGTCTCTTCGGCCCCGACCCCGTCCCCTACGCGTGCGGGACGAGGAACGGCACGCCGCCCGGCCGCTCGACCAGCTCGACGTCCACGCCGAAGACCGCGCGGAACAGCTCGGGGCGCAGCACCTCCTCGGGCGTTCCGGCGGCCCGCAGCCGGCCGCCGTGGAGCACGGCGACGCGGTTCGCGACGCGCAGGGCGAAGTTCCAGTCGTGGACGACCACGACCGCCCCCACGCCGTTGGCCGTCAGCTCGCGCAGGATCGCCACCAGGTCGAGCTGGTGGCGCACGTCGAGCGCCGTGGCGGGCTCGTCGAGCAGCAGCACGCGCGGCTCGCTGGCGAGCGCCCGGGCCAGCAGGACGAGCTGGCGCTCCCCGCCGGAGAGGCGCTGCACGGCGGCGCCCTCCCGGCCCGCGAGGCCGACGCGTTCGAGGGCGGCGGCGACCGCGGCGTGGTCGCGGGGGGAGGGCGGCCGCCACGGTCCCAGGTGCGGCGCCCGGCCCTGCTGCGCCACCTCTGCCACCGTGAGCGGGAAGGCGAAGCTCACGCTCTGGGGGACGAAACCCACGGCCTGCGCCACCTCTCGGCGCCGCCATGCGGCGAGGGGCCGCCCGCGCAGCTCGACCGCCCCCGACGTGGCGGGGAGGATCCCGGCGAGCAGCCGCAGCAGCGTGCTCTTGCCGGCGCCGTTCGGGCCGAGCACGGCCACGCAGTCGCCCTCGGCGACCGCCAGGTCGACCTCGCGCACGACCTCGGCGCCGCCGTATCCGCCCGAGAGCTTGCTGGCGGCCAGCAGGGTCACGGCGTCCTCCGCAGCAGGACGACGAAGAACGGCACGCCCAGCAGCGCGGTCACGACGCCCACCGGGAGTTCGGCCGGAGCCAGCGCCCGGCGCGCCACCAGGTCGCCGAGCACCATGAGCGCCGCGCCCGCGAGCGCGGCGCGGGGGAGCAGTCGGCGCGTGCTTTGCCCCCAGATCATGCGGCAGAGGTGCGGCGTCACCAGGCCGACGAAGCCGATCACACCCGCGAACGCGACGGCGCCGCCGGAGAGCGCGGCGGCCGCCAGGAACACCCGCCGGCGCACCGTTCCCACCTCGACGCCGAGCGCCGCCGCCGACTCCTCGCCGGTGGCGAGCAGGCCGAGGTCGCGCCCGTGCAGGAGGAGCACGAACGCCGGCACGAACAGGTACGGCGCCAGCCACGCGACGGCCGCGCCGGAGGCCGACGCCAGCGAACCCATCGTCACGGCGAGAGCGCCGGGGAGGCGCGGCGACGGCGCGATGGCGAGGATCGTCAGGATTGCGGCCGAGGCCGCCGCGTTGACGGCGACGCCGGCCAGGATCATGCGGGTCGAGGAGGGCCCGAGCGGGCCGCGCGCCATCCACCAGACCAGTGCGGTCGCTCCCGCGGCCCCGGCCATCGCCGCCGCGGGCACGAGGCCCAGCGCCGCCGCGGGGAGGAGCGCGAACGCGGCGGTGGCGGCCGCCGCGCCGCCCCCCGAGATCCCGAGCAGGAACGGGTCGGCCAGCGGGTTGCTCAGCAACGACTGCAGCGCCGCCCCGGCGAGCGCGAGCGCGGCGCCGACGCCGATCCCCAGCAACAGCCGCGGCAGCCGCAGGCCGAAGACGACGGTGCGCGCCTCCTGCGTGCCGTGACCGGCGAGGGCGGCGAGCGCATCGGCCGGGGTCGCGGCGGGTCCGCCCGCGAGCAGCGCCGCCGCGCACGCGAGCAGCAACACCAGGACGAGCGTGACATCGGCCGCGCGCCTCACCGCGCCCCCTTTCCGCTCGCCGCGAGGGCGATCGGCCGCCGCGGTGAAACCGCCGCCCCCTGCGCCCTGTGCCCCGTGCCCTGTATCTCCATCCGCTCCCGCGCCGCCACCAACGCCTCGAGCGCCAGCGGGAGACGCGGACCGGGCCGGCTCGCGGGGTCGGCCGGGAGCCAGATCACCCGGACCTCGCCGCGTGCGATCCTCGCTCCCGCGGGGGCGGCCTCGGTGCGGGCGAAGCCGGCGCGCAGGTCTGGCTCGTCGGCCGCGACGATGACCTGGAGGCGGGGGTCGAGCAGGAGTTCGAGGTCCGCCCGGGGGTACCGCCCCGCGCCGGCCGGCGCCAGGTTGGCGAGCGCGGCGCGGCGCAGCAGGTCGTCGTGAAAGGTCCCCGGGGCCGCCACGATCAGCGGCTCCCACCACACCACGTAGAGCGCTCCGCGCCGCGGGAGCGCGGCCGCGGCGGCTCCGGCCCGGGCGCAGCGCGCCTCGACGGAGGCGGCAAGGCGGTCGCCCTGGGCGCGGCGGCCGAGGATACGGCCGACCTCGCGGCACGCCTCGGCGAGGCGGTCGAACGAGGTGACGTCCACCGTGAACACCCGGAGGCCGAGCTCGCGCAGGCGCGCGACGGCGCGCGGGTCGCCGCCGGCGGTGGTGGCGAGGACGAGGTCGGGGCGCAGCGCGACGATCGACTCGAGGTCCGCAGGCGCGACGCGCGGCAACCGTTCCACTTCAGGGGGGAAATCGGCCGCGGTCGGCGCCGCCACCACCAGGTTGCCGGCGCCGAGGGCGAAGGCGAGCTCGGTGACGTCAGGGGCGAGCGGGACGACCCGGCGGACCGGCCCCGGGGCGACCGTCGCCCCGGTCTGGTCGACGGCGCCCGACGCCGGCGGCCCCGCGCACGCGAACAGCAGCAAGAGAGCAAAGAACCCACACCAGAAGGTGTGGGTCCTCCGATGATGGACGACGCGCGAACGCAGGCTACTCGGTTCCCTGCTCTTCCAGGTCGTTGGGGACCCCCAGACGCTGGCAAGCGGCGTCGTACATCTGACGCGCCGCCTTCTGTGCGGCCTGAAGCTCGGCAATCCGCTGCTTGACGTGCTGCAGCTCTTCCTGGATTTGATTTTCGAGTTCGCCGATCTCCTGCTTCGTCACCTTCTGCGTGTCCTCGTAAAACTTGCGCTGCTGGTCTGTGAGAACCGACATGAATGCCTCCTCCATGGTCAGAATCGGAACGTAATCGCCTGCGTGATTCGCACCTTGACCCGCACGCCGTCCTTGGTGGCCGGCTTGTACCGCCACGTACGTGCGGCGGCGACGGCGGCCGCGGTAAGGCCGAGGTCGGGCGTAATTGGGCGCAACACCTGGACGTCTTGCACGGCGCCATTTTCGTCCACCAGGACGGCCAGCAACACCGTGCCGCTGATGCGTTGCCGCTCGGCGAGCGGGGGATACAGGGGTTTCGGACTGTAGATGGGCTCCGGCGGGACGACACCGTTCCCCATCTCCACGAGGTCGCCTTGCTTCACGGCGGGCTGGGCTGCCACCAGCGGTGCGTGGGTCGGAGCGACCGGCGGCGTCGCGGGGGCCGGCGTCGGCGGCTGCTCGGTCGGCTGGACGGCTGCCGGTGCGGGGGTCGCCGCCTCCGTCGGAACCGGCGACGGCTGAGCCGGAACTGGGGTTGGAGCCGGCGCCTTGGCGGCCGGCGCCTGCCGAGGTTGCTGGGTGGGCGCCACCGCCGGCCGCGCGGCCGCAGGGACTGCCGCACGCTGCACGGTCGGGGCGGTTGGCGCCGTCGCCACCGGCGCCGGGGCCTCGCCGGCGAGGCGCCCCTTCATCGCCGCTGCCTGCTTGGCGACTTCCCGCCGCGCCGCCTCGCGGGCCATCTCGACCGTCTCGGGCGCCGGCGTCGTCTGGGCCGTGGGGCTGGCCGCCGGGTGCCTGGCGCGCGAAAAGAGCATGACGGCGGCCACGATCACGAGGACGCCGACGGCGACCGCGGCGATCGGCGCGAGGCGAAGCCGCGACGGCGGAGGCCCGTCCGGCGCCTGCTCGGCCACGGGCTCCATCACCGGGATGCGGGGCGCCGGGGCGGGTTTCGCGGCCGCGGCCGGCGGCGGGGCGATGGCCGGGCGCGCGGCGGGGACGGTGGCGGAGCTGACCGGCCGTTCGCGCCCGACCAGGTCGGCCAGGAACGAGCCCAGCTCGGAGGCGCCCGGCGCCGGTCTGATGACCTGCAGGATGTTGCCGAGCTCGGAGGCGAACTCGGCCGCGGTCTGGTAGCGCTGCTCGCAGCCCTCTTTGAGCGCCTTCAGGACGACGCGCTCGACCTCGGGAGGGATCGCCGGGTCGATCTCGCGCGGCGGGACGAGCTTCGGTGCGCGCACCTGCTCCAGGATCGAGAGTTCGGAGTCGCCCGCGAACCCCTTGCGGCCGGTCAGCATCTCGTACAGCACGAGCCCGAGCGAGAAGATGTCCGACCGGTGGTCGATGTCCCGGCCCCAGGCCTGCTCGGGCGACATGTACTGGAGCTTGCCCTTGAGCGCGCCGGCGCGGGTGTGCGAGGCCTTCGACGTCGCCTTGGCGATGCCGAAGTCGCACAGCTTGATGTCGCCGTCGAAGGAAATCAGGACGTTTTGCGGCGAGATGTCGCGGTGCACGAGGGCCATCGCCTTGCCCTGAAGGTCCTTCTTGCGGTGCGCGTAATCGAGGGCGGCGGCGAGGCGGGAGGCGATGAACAGGGCGAGACCGAGCGGGAGGCGCGACTTCTTCTCGTCGAGCGTCCGCAGGATCGAGCGCAGGTCCTTGCCGTCGATGTACTCCATCGCGATGTAATACGAGCGCTCGATCTTGCCGAGGTCGTAAATGTGGATGATGTTGGGGTGCTGGAGCTGCGCCGCGAGCTTGGCCTCGTCGACGAACATCGTGACGAACTCGTCGTTGTCGCTCAGGTGCGGCAGGATGCGTTTGATGGCGACGATCTTCTGGAACCCCTCCACGCCCCGCATGCGGGCGCGGTAGACCTCGGCCATGCCCCCGGTGGCGATCGGTTCGATCAGCTCGTACTGGCCGAACGGCGTGCCGCCGGGGAGCGGGGCGACCGGCACCGCAGGCGCACGCACGCCCGGCGCCGACGCGCCCGACTCCGGTTCGGCCGGTGCCGGCCTCGGCTGCGCGCCCTCGGCCGCGGGTGCACCCGGCGCCGCGGCGGGACGCGTCGCCGTGTCGTGCCGCGCGCCGACCTCCAGGCCGGACAGGGTGTCCTCGAGGAGCTTGTCCACCGAGACCTCGGTGCGCTCCTTGCGGGGCTTCGCCGTTTTCGGCGTCGAAAGTCCGAGGTCGGCGAGCGTGCCGTCGAGCGCGCGCGCCACGGCTTCGTCCGCGGCGCTCGCGGATGCGGCGGCCTTCGCGGCCGACTTCGCGGTGGCCGCGGTCGGCGGAGGAACCGCGATCCGCTGCGTCTCGGCCGGACTCGGGGTGGGCTCGTCGGCGAGCAGGTCGCCGAAGAGTTCCTCGGAGGTCACGGTGCCCGCGTCCTTGCCGGAACCGCGGCGCAACGCCTCGATCATCTCGGCTCTGGTGGCCGCTGTGACGGTCGCGTCCTGCCGCGGCCTGGCGAGCAGCGCCTGCACGTGCGCCAGGAGGTCCTCGTTCGAGAACGGCTTGGCGACGATGTCCTGGGCGCCGAGTCGGAGCGCGTCCGCCTCCGGGTCATGGCCCGTGTAGCCGCTCATCATCACCAGGAACGGCGTGTTCCGCAGGCCGGCGCGGGCGCGCAGTTGCGTGATCGCGTCCTCGACCTTGATGTGGCGCAGGGCGGACGTGATCAGGACCATCCTCGGCTCGACCTTGGCGCAGGCGACCACGGCCGCGTCGACGTCCTTGGCCCCGACGACCTCGCATTCGAGCTGGGTGAGCGCCTCGGTCACGCGCACCGTGGTACGCGGTTCGTAGTCGAGGAGGATAATTTGGTTCATTCCCTCGGAAAGTCTCACGATACCTCGCGGTCATTGTGGTGGGCCACACCCCGCAAGTCAATAGGTTTCTGGCCCGCTCGCCGGCGCTTGCGGGTCCGGCAGCGGTGTACAATCCGATGGAGCGGACCAGCTGGTCGCCTCGGGGGTTCTCATGTCGGGCCACAACAAGTGGAGCACGATCAAACACAAGAAGGGCAAGCTGGACGCCAAGCGCGGCAAGCTCTTCACCAAGGTCATCCGCGAGCTCACCACCGCCGCGCGTGAGGGCGGCGGCGACGCCGACGGCAACCCGCGCCTGCGCGCGGCCATTCAGTCCGCCAAG
This sequence comes from uncultured Acidobacteriota bacterium, assembly GCA_963727205.1. Lineage (GTDB taxonomy): Bacteria > Acidobacteriota > Thermoanaerobaculia > Thermoanaerobaculales > Thermoanaerobaculaceae > RBG-13-68-16. Next base: position 164,568 of record CAVSFQ010000008.1, read on the forward strand.
GCGGCCAACATGCCGAGCGACACGCTGAACAAGGCGATCCAGCGCGGCACGGGCGAACTCCCGGGCGTGTCCTACGAGGAGGTGACGTACGAGGGCTATGGGCCCGGCGGCGTCGCGGTGATGGTGCAGGCGCTGACGGACAACCGCAACCGCACGACCGCCGAACTCCGCCACCTCTTCGGCAAGCACGGCGGGAACCTCGGGGAATCCGGCTGCGTCGCGTTTCTGTTCAAGAAGCAGGGTTACCTCATCGTGCCGAAGAGCGCCGGCGAGGAGGACAAGGTGATGGAAGCGGCGCTCGATGCGGGCGCCGAGGACTTCTTCGCCGACGACCCCGACCTGTACGAGATCTACACCTCGCCCGAGGAGCTCCACAAGGTGAAGGCGGCGCTCGAGACGCACGGTCTCGCCGTGGAGCAGGCCAAGGTCGAGATGGTGCCCACCGTCCAGGTCCGCCTGGAGGACAAGCGCGCCGAGCAGATGGTTCGCCTCATGGAGGCGTTCGAGGACCACGACGACGTCCAGAACATCTGGGCGAACTTCGACATCGACGCGAATCTGCTCGAGGTTGGCTGAGCTGGCGCGCATCCTCGGTCTCGACCCCGGATCCAGGTCCACCGGTTGGGGGCTTGTCGAGGGCGACCGCCGGCGGGTGAGGGCGGTCGAGTTCGGCTGCCTCTCGCCGCGCCGCGGCTCCACCCACGCGCTCGCCCTCGCGTCGCTTTCCGCCCAGCTCGAGGATCTTCTAGTGCGGCTCCCGCCCGACGTCGTGGTCGTCGAGACGCCGTTCGCCGGCCGGTTTCCCAAGGCCGCCCTGGTGCTCGCCGAGACCCGCGGCGCGCTGCTTGCCGTCCTCGGCCGCTGGGGCGGCGAGGTGGTCGAGATCGAGCCTGCGCGGGTCAAGGCCGCAGTCGTCGGGAACGGGCGAGCCGAGAAGCGACAGGTCGCGTACGTCGTGCGCCACACCTTCGGTCTCGAGCAGGAACCGCCTGCCGACGCCGCGGACGCCCTGGCGCTGGCGCTGTGTCACATCCGCGGCGCGTTGCCTTGACGCTGTTGTCGGCCGTGTGTTAGTTTCCATGAGCGTGAGACCGCCGAACATGCCCCGTTGCCATTGGACGAATCGGCGCCTGCATGGCGATCTCGAGGCCGGGATCCCGGCGCAGGATTGAGCACGCATGGCGCTCCAGGGCTCGCTCTCGGACATCGCACTACCTGATGTGATCCAGCTGGTGAGCGTTTCCGGCAAGACCGGCGTGTTCACGCTCTCCGGCGACGGCGCGGACGGGAAGATCTTCATCAAGGGCGGCCAGATCACGGATGCGGTCGCGGGCAAGCTCGGCGGCGAGTACGCGGTGTACGAGATGGCCGGCTGGCACAAGGGCCAGTTCATCTTCACCGCCGGGATCGAGTCGGAGCGCGTCACCGTCAACAAGTCCAACACGAGCCTGATGATGGAAGCGGCGCGCCGGCTCGACGAGTGGCGCGTGCTGCAGCGCAAGATCGCGTCGATGGACCTCGTGCCCTACTTCCTGCCGCGCGAGCCGGGCCAGGACCAGATCACGCTCTCGCCGCAGGAGTGGGCGATCGTCACCAAGATCGACGGCCAGCTCTCGATCGCGAAGTTGGGAGATGTCGCGGGCTTGCCGGCGTTCGACGTGTGCAAGGTCCTGTACGGCCTCGTAACCTCCGGACTGATCGCCCTGCGGTCGCCCGAGGAGAAGGCGGTCCAGGCGGTTCCGGTGCCTCCGTCGCCGCGCTCGCTGCTGGCGCTCGCCGAGAACGTGCGCAAGCTGGCGGACGAGAGCGTGGGGCTGTCGGGCTCGATCGCGATCGAGAAGCAGTACCGCATCGCCCGTGCCGAGATCGAGGCCGGCGGCGGCGTGAACTCCGTTTCGAGCCTCGTGGACCGCCTCGCGCGCGCGATCTCGCTCCTCGAGGGCGGCGACAGGGCAGGCGAGTTCCTGCGCAAGGTCACGCCGCTCCTTTCCTGACACGGGTCCGTCAGGGTTCCTTGGGCAGGGAGGCGAGGCCGATGGCGGCGCCGGCGGCGGCCGTGGCGGCGCCGGCGACGGGGAGAGCCGCGAGCAGCCAGTTCGCGACCGTGAGCCCAGGGAGGGTGCCGTGGAGCGCGACCTGCAGCCCCGCCAGCGCGAGGGCGCCCATCGCTCCTCCGGCGGCGCCGAGCAGCGACCCGGAGATCAGGTAGGGCCGGCGGATGTCGCCCTCGTGCGCGCCGATCAGCCGCATGATCGCGATCTCGTCCGCGTGCGCGAGGACCAGGAGGCGGACGACGAGCAGCACGACGACGGCGCAACCGACGAGAAGGCTGGCCGCGAGCACGAAACCGGCCACGAGGACGCGTGAGACGGCGCTCTCCAGGCGCGCCTGCCAAGCGCGCGAGCTCTCGACCAGCGTTGCCTCCGGCCGCGCGCGGAGCCACGCCGCGACCGCGCTTTCTTCCGCCGGCGCGACGTCGGCCTGGAGGATCGGCGGGAAGTTCTTCTCGTCGAGCGTCAGCAGCACCGTCGCTAGTTCGGGGAACCAGCGGGACAGCTCCTCCTGCACGTTGCGCGGCGAGAGGGCGACCACGGGAACGCCGGGATAGCGCGCCGACAAGGCCTGCCTCAGACTCGCCGCCTCCGCGGGCCCGCGCGCGACCGCGACGACCGTGGTCGCGCGGCCGTGGGCGAGCAGCTCGCGGTCGACCCAGCCGTGGAGGCTCCAGAAGACGCCGCCCCACGCCCCCGCCACCATCACGAGGACGACGGCCACCACCCCTGCGGCTCCGGACTCGCGGAGCTGCCGCTTCACCTCGCGCCAGGCGTGCCGGTTCACGGTGCGGTCACCCAGGCGTCCCTGACGACGCTGCCGCGCTCGAGGAACAGCGTGCGCGCGGGGTGGGCCTCGATCAGGCCGCGGTCGTGGGTCGCCACCACGACGGTTGTCCCCTGGTAGTTGATCGTCTTGAGCAGCTCGAGCAGTTCGTGCGAGCGCTCGGGGTCGAGGTTGCCGGACGGCTCGTCGGCGAGGATGAGGTCGGGCTGCAGCACCAGCGCGCGCGCGATCGCGACCCGCTGCTGCTCGCCGCCGGAGAGCTCGTCGGGGAAGGCGTGCATCCGGTGCTGGAGGCCCATCTGCTTGAGCACGAGGTACGCGCGCCGCTGCTGCTCGCGCTCCGGGAAGTTGAGCAGCGAAAGGACGAACGTGACGTTTTCGGCGACGGTCCGGCGCCGCAGCAGCTTGAAGTCCTGGAACACGACGCCGAGGCGGCGGCGGAACTCCGCCACGTCGCGCCGGCGGAGCTGGGCCAGGTCGGCGCCGTTGACGACGATGAGTCCGGAGTCCGGCAGCTCGGCGCGGTAGAGCAGGCGCAGGAACGTGCTCTTGCCGGCGCCGGACGGACCGGTGAGGAAGACGAACTCGCCACGCTCCACCTGGGTGGTGATCCCGCGCAGCGCGTGGCGGCCGTTGTAACTCTTGGTGATGCCCTCGAACCGGATCATGTCAGGGCGACGCGCGTCGCCGGGCGCGTACCCAGGGTCCGGCCGGCGCCGCGGCGCCGCGCGCGTCTCCCGAGACCCCTGGGCGGTATCGAGTTCGCCATCGTTTCCTGGCGCGAGTGTAGCATAGAGCCATGGCCGAAACCGCAGGCGGCAGCGGTGTTCTCACCGTCCCGATGAACGGCGGATTCGCGTTGTTCGGGGGCCGGGCCGGAGTCCCGGCCGGCCTCGACGAGCGCGCCCTGGCCGAGGCGGCCGGCGCCGCCGTCGCGGGCCTCGTCGGGCGGCCGGTCGCGGTCCTGTACGCCCGCCAGGAGCACACGAGACTCACCTACACCTTCAGCGCCGAGGCGGAGTTGGAGCCCGGCCCGCACCTCGTCGGTACCTGCGACGCGCTGATCACCGCCGAGCCGGCGACCGCCCTCGTCGTGCGCACCGCCGACTGCCTGCCGGTCGCACTCGCCGGCGGCGGCGCGGTCGCCATGGTGCACGCGGGGTGGCGCGGCCTCGCGGCCGACATCCTCGGCGCCGCCGTCGGGCGCCTGCGCGCCGAGTTCGGCGTCGCTCCCGGCGCGCTCGACGCGGTCGTCGGGGTCGGCGTTGGCCCGTGCCACTACAAAGTAGGCTCCGAGGTCCCAGCCGCATTCTCGCGACTGGACGCGGGCGGCGTCGCCTGGCGTGGCGACGGCGTCGTCGACCTCGCGGCGTTCGCCGCCGGCCGCCTCGCCGCGCTCGGTCTCGACCCTGCCCGGGTGCGCGTGCTCCCCGGCTGCACCGCGTGCTCGCCCGCGTACCACTCTTTCCGCCGCGACGGCGCGGCCGCGGGCAGGCAGTGGAGCGCGGTGGTCCTGACCGAGGGGCTGCGCCCCTCGCCCCGCTGAGGGCCCCGGTCTCGGGTTGCCCTGTGGGCGGCAGGTGTTTCTTCACTGCGTGAGGCTTTCTTGTTTGCCGGTCCCGCGGGTGGCCGGATGCGGGCCCGGGCGCCCCCGCGCCCGAGCCCGCATGCTCCTGTGCCCGCGACCGGACAGGGCGATCCGCGCCGGGGCCCCTCGCTGTTCTCCTCCCTCGCATGAGGCGCTCGGTCGGAGCCATCGACACCCCGGCGCGGCTCGCCCGTCCGGGGCCCGCGGGCGCAGGAGCGGATGGCCACCCGCGGCACCGGCGGATTGGACGACACCCCCACCCGCAGGTCGGAGGTCCTGCTCAAAGCCGAGGCTCCTGGCCAAGCCGAAGGTAACCGGCAGCGCATCCACCAGGCGCGGGGGTGGGTGGGCAAAACCGCCCAGCGGGCGAAGGCCGATGGCGCCGGAGCGTGCGGGTCCCGAGCGGGCGTCCCGCGGTGGGGTGTCGATGCTCCCGCCCGAGCGCAGCGAGCGGCGGGAGACAGCGAGGGGCCCCAGCGCGGGACGCCCTGCTCGGTCGCACGCGCAGGCGGGTCGGAGGGCGGCGCTCGATGCGCCGCCCGAGCGACACGGCCGTAGCCCGCGGGGCAAAAGAGAAGGCCTCACGCAGTGAAGAAGACTGAACAGGCCACCCGCGGGACCGGCAAGCAAGAGGCCACGCAGTGGAAAGATGGCCAGAGCAATCGGTCACCGCCCGGAGGGCACGAAAGAAGGCTCGTCCGGGGCCCGCGGGCGCAGGAGCAAGATGGCCACCCGCGGCACCGGCGGATTGACGACACCCCCGCCCGCAGGTCGGAGGTCCTGCTCAAAGCCGAGAGTCCTGGCCAAGCCGAAGGTATCCGGCAGCGCTTCCACCAGGCGCGGGACTGGGTGGGCAAAACCGCCCAGCGGGCGGAGGCCGATGGCGCCGGAGCGTGCGGGTCCCGAGCGGGCGTCCCGCGGTGGGGTGTCGATGACCCTGAGCGCAGCGAGCGCGGGAGACAGCGAGGGGCCCCGCCGCGGGACGCCCTGCTCGGTCGCACGCGCAGGCGGGTCGGAGGGCGGCGCTCGATGCGCCGCCCGAGCGACACGGCCGTAGCCCGCGGGCAAAAGAGAAGGCCTCACGCAGTGAAGAAGACTGAACAGGCCACCCGCGGGACCGGCAAGCAAGAGGCCACGCAGTGGAAAGATGGCCAGAGCAATCGGTCACCGCCCGGAGGGCACGAAAGAAGGCAGGTTCAGGCGGGGGCGGGGGGGCGGGGGGCGATCTGGCCGCGGAGCTGGCCGCAGGCGGCGGCGACCTCGCGGCCCTTGCTCCAGCGCACGGTGACGTTCATGTGCGCGGCCGCGAGGATGCCGGCGAACGCGCTGATGCGGTCCGCGTCCGGGGCGGCGAGGCCGGCGAGGTAGCGCTCGTCGGGGTTCAGCGGGATCAGATTGACCTTGCACGGGATCCCCTTGAGGAGGCGAGGCAGGCGGCGGGCGTCGTCGTCGGAGTCGTTGACGCCCGCGAGCATGACGTACTCGAAGGTGATCCGGCGGCCGCGCTCGAGCGGGAACGCGCGCAGCGCCGCCAGCAGCTCCGCGAGCGGCCAGCGTGCCGCGGCCGGCATCAGCCGTTCGCGCTGCGCCTGGGTGGTCGCGTTCAGCGACACCGCGAGCTTGGGGCGCCGCTCGAGCGCCGCCAGCTTCGCGATCCCCGGGACGATCCCGCTGGTGGAGACGGTCACCCGCTTGGGGCTGACGGTCTCGGCGATGAGCTCGACCGCGCGGGCCACGCCGGCGACGTTAAGTAGCGGCTCGCCCATCCCCATGAACACGACGTTGACCGGCGCGCCCACGAGACCCTCGTGGCGCAGGACCGCCCGGTACTGGCCGAAGATCTCGCCGCCGGTGAGGTTGCGGCCGGCGCCGAGCACCCCGGTGACGCAGAAGACGCACCCGACGGCGCACCCGGTCTGCGACGACAGGCAGACGGTGGTGTGCCCCTCCATCGGCATCGCGACCGCCTCGACGACGGCGCCGTCGGCGAAGCCGAGGGCGAGCTTCGCGGTCCCGTCGGTGCCGCGGCGGGCCTCGAGGACCTCCGGGTCGCGCACCTCGGCGCGTTCGGCGAGGCCCTCGCGCAGCGCCTTCGGCAGGTTGGACATCTCCGCGATGCTGCCAGCCATGCGGCGGGCGAGCCACTGGTAGACCTGTTCGGCGCGGAACGGACGGGGATCCAGCCCGGCAAGGAGCTGGGCGAGCTCAGCGCGGCTCGCGCCGACGAGGTTGGAGCGGGCCGGGGTCTGGATCGGTTCGGTCACTGGCGATTCCCACGGAACGCAGGACCTCAGCGTCCTGCTCGCTCCATTGTGGCACGGCGGCGCGGCGGTCGGCGCAGACGACCCTCGGCCGCTCGGCGCCGGCGACCAGTTCGACCCGCACCAGCGGCGCGAGCCCGAGGCGCTCCATGGCGGCGCACGCCGCCCGCAGCGTCTCGTCGGTTTCGAGCATGTCCTGCAGCGTCTCGACGAACGAGAACAGCAGGGCGGTCGCGTCCGGGGACGAACCTCGTGTCTTCACGTCAGGTAGAACCTCGCGGGCGCGCGCTCAATTTCCCCGGCCCCCGCGGTACCATGCGTCGCCGTGGAGATCGTGCACGAAAGCTTGGCGGCCCTCGGCGTCACGGCGGTGTCCGTCACCGCGCTCGCCGGCGACGCCTCGCAGCGGCGTTTTTTCCGCGCGTTCCTCGCGGACGGCGCGACGCTGATCGCGGCGCTGTACCCGCCGGGGCACGAGGGACAAGCCGCGCGCGACCACGCCGTGCAGCTGTGGGGTTGGGAGCGCGGACTCCCGATCCCGCGGCCGGCGGGACGGGACGGCCTCGTGGTGGTGAGCGAGGACCTCGGGGACCTCGACCTCGGCCGCGCCGTGGCCGCCCTTGGCGAGAACACCCTCGTGCTCGCGGTCGAGGCGCTCGCCGCGTTCCAGGCGTGCGAGTGGCGCTCCCTGCCCACGGCCGCGTTCGACGCCGCGTTCTTCCGCCAGGAGCTCGCGGTCTTCGAGCGGCACGCGCTCGCTCCCGATGCGGGCCTGCGCCGGGAGGCGACGGCGTTCCTCGACGACCTCGCCCGGCGCCTGGCTTCCCACCCGTACCGGCTCACCCATCGCGACTTCCACTTCAACAACCTGTTCCTGCACGAGGGCAGGGTGCGGGCGGTCGACTTCCAGGACATGCGCGGGGGCCCCGACACCTACGACCTGGCTTCGCTGCTGGGCGAACGGGGTGGGGCCGGCCTCGGCGCCGACGAGGCCGCATGGGCGGAACGCGCTGCGGCGCGGCTCGAATGGGAGCCGGGATGGCGGCAGCGCTACCTGGAGTGCGCGGCGCAGCGCCGGCTGAAGGTCATCGGCACGTTCCTGCGCCTGGCCGCGGCGGGGCGTCCGGCCTACCTCGCGTGGCTCCCCGGGGTGCGAGAGCGGGCGGCCCGCGCACTCGAGCAGCTGGGAACGCCGGCAGGCCTCGTGCGTGTCCTGGTCTCGGACTCGCGCGTAGGACTATAATCATCGCCGGAGGGGAGCCACATGTTCGGGTCGCTTGGAGTTCCTGAGTTACTGCTGATCCTCCTGATCGTGATCATCATCTTCGGTGCCGGCAAGCTTCCCCAGCTGGGCAAGGGCATGGGGGAGGGCATCCGCAACTTCCGCGACTCGCTCAAGGGCGACCAGACCCCCAAGAGTGACCCCCCCAAGGGCGACGACGAGTCAAAGAACCGCTGATGGCTCGTATGCGAACCGGGTGGCCCCCGCGAGGTCCAGCCCGGTCAGTTGCTTGTAGGTTGCCGCGACGCGGGCGATAAAGGTCTTGGTTTCCCGATAGGGCGGCACCGTGCCCCAGTGGCGAACCGCGCCCGGGCCGGCGTTGTACGCGGCCAGCGCCAGCTCGACGTCCCCGCCGAAGCTCTCCAGCAGCGCCGCGAGGTAGCGGCAGCCGGCCTCGAGGTTGGTGGCCGGGTCGGCCGCGTCGGGCAAACCCACCTCGGCCGCCGTCTCCGGCAGCACCTGCATCAGGCCGAGGGCGCCCTTGGGCGAGACCGCGCCGGCCTCCTGGCCCGACTCCGTCTCAACGACGGCCAGCACGAGCGCTGGGTCGATCCCGGCCCGCGTGGCCGTGGCGATGACCCGCTTCTCGAACGGTGAAGCGCCGGCGAACGGATCGCCCTCGAGGGGCACCGAGCCGCGCGGCGTGCCCTCGATCCACTGCGAGCGGAACTGCCTGCGGCCGTCCGGACGCTGCGCGAGGAGGGCGAGCAGGCCGCCGAGGACGAAGCAGCCCCAGACCGCAGCGGCCTGGCGTCCGCCGAACACGGCGAGCCTGCCTCAGGCGCCGTTGCGGCGCCGCTGCCCGTTCTTCTGCAGCTTGCTCCGCAAGGTGTTGCGGTGGATCCCCAGCGCCGCGGCCGCCTGCGAGATATTGCCGCTCGCCCTGTCCACCGCCAGACGAACGTACCGCGCCTCGAAGACGTTCAGAGCCTCCTCGAGGTGGAGACCGCGGTCGAGCAGACCGTCGGCCACCGTGCCGAGGACGTCCCCGATCGCGCGCAGCGCGGCGCGCCGCTCCTCGACGTTGGTGGGGCTCACTTGACCTCGACCCGGTCACCCACGCGCATCGGCCCCGAGGAGCGGATGATCTTGGCGGTCGCCCAGTGGCTGCCGGTCGTCAGGACGGCCAGCTCGCCGAGAAGGATCCGGGGAGTGCCGGGCACCGGGTCGTCGCGGAAGATGATCGCCTGGCTGCCCGGCGCGAGGCCGTCGGCCTCGCCCAGGTCGATGATCACGACCTCGCCGGCTCCGAAGCTGACGTCGTCGTCGCGACTGTAGACGATGTACCCCCTGGGGTTGGTGCTGGCGGGGTCGCAGCGGTCCACCGGTGCGGAAAGGATGGTCATCGGGATCGGGATCGGCTCGAACGGCTTGAGCCAGGCCCCGATCTGGATCGCGTCGCACGACGCGACGATCTCCGCGGTCGCCGTGTGGTCCTGCGTGCACAGCACGCGGGCGCGGCCCAGATAGCGGATCACCTTGCCGAGGACCGCGTTGGTCGCCGGGTGGCGCAGGTTACGGACCGGCTGCACGATGAAGTATTCCTGGCCGGCCTTGACGCCTTCCTGCTCGCCGCCGGACAGGTAGATGATGTCGTTGGTCGAGTAGTTGTCCTCGGACTCGATCCGCTCCGCCGACTTGATCGTCAACTGCGGGCGGGCGTTCTTGTCGTCGAGGTAGGCGAAGCAGTAGATGTCGTCCTCGGTGCCGGCAGCCACCAAGTTCACGGGCGCTTCCTGGGTGCCGGCCTCGCCGGCGCCCGCCGGGCCCCCCGACCCCCCCGGGACCGGTGCGGCCGGGGGCGGCGGCGTCGTGGGCGCGGGGGTCGCAGCGGGGGGCGCGACCTCGGTGGCCTTCACGCCGACGACCAGCGGATCGCCCGGATAGATCCAGTGCGCGTCCCGGATGTACTTGTTCTTCTCCCAGAGCTGCGGCCACAGGTAGGGGTTGCCGAGGAACTTCTGGGCGAGCGCCCAGAGCGTGTCCCCCTTCTGGATGATGTACACGTTCGCGTCGGGCGCGAATTCCGTCGGCGGCTGGTAGGGTGTCCAGTGACCATCCGCCTTGTGGAGGGGTTGCGGCGGCGGGGTGTCTGCTTGCCCCGCTGCGGCTCCGCAGAAGCACAGCACGGCTAAGACGGCGAACGTTGCGCGGACCATAGCAGTCCTCCTGTTCCGCATGCTTGAGATGACTCCACCGCCAAAATAGCGCAGCGATCGCACGTTCGTCAATGCTTGCCCGTTTCTTGCGCCGCCGGCGCCGGCGTCGGCGCCGCCCCGGGCACCTCGGCGAGCTTCTGAAGGACCTTCTCCATCAGCGGCTTCGCGTCCTTCGCCGCGCTCGTGTCCGGGTAGTTGGCGAACAGGTAGTCGAGGCGCTGCCGGGCGCCGACCCAGGCATTGACGTTGGCGTAGTACCTGGCGATGAGCAGTTCGTGCATGGCGAGGTCCTCGACGCACTTGCCGAGCAGGTCCTTGGCTTCCGCCGCGTATGGGGACGAGGGGTAGAGCTGGAGCACCTTGCGCAGGCTCTCGGCCGCCTCCCGCTCCGGCGTTAGATCGCGGAGCGGACCCTTGCGTTGGGCGAAGCTGCACTTCGCCAACATCAGCAGGGCGTAGGGGCGGTTGGGGTCGCCGGGGAAGCGATTGGCGAAGTCCTTGTAGCGCAGCTCCGCCTCGGTGTACCCCTCGGTGTCCTTGACCGCGAAGAAGGTGTCCGCCACCTTGAGCGCGGCCCTGCGTCCGAGCGGGTCGTTGGGGAACGTGTCGGAGAGGAAGCTGTAGAACTTGCGCGCGTCGCCCCATTTCTTCTGCTGGGCGAGCGCGTCCCCGCGCGCCATGATCTGTTCCTTCGACTGCGCGCCCACCTGGTCGAGAAAACTCTGGTCGTCCTTCTTGTGGGTGGTGCAGGCCGCCAGCGCGACGACCGCGGCCAGGGCGATCAACCTTCTCATCAAGCCTCCTCCCCCCGCAACCGGGCGATTGCCGCGGACCTGTCGGCGGCGCCGAAAACGGCGGTGCCGGCGACAAGAATGTCCGCCCCGAGGCGCTGCAACTCCCCGGCGTTATCCGACTCGACGCCGCCGTCCACCGCGAGTTCGACCCCTGGAGCCCTGCGGTCGCGGATGGCGCGCAACCGGCCCAGCTTGTCCAGCACCTCGGGGATCAGGCGCTGGCCGCCGAACCCCGGGTCCACCGACATCACGAGGAGGAACCCCACGAGCGGCCAGACCTCGTCGAGGGCGGCAACCGGCGTCGCGGGGTTGATCGCCACCCCCGGCACGACGCCCAGCTCGCGGATGCGGCCCAGGGTGCGGTGGAGGTGCGTGACGGCTTCGACGTGCACGGCGATCCGGCCGGCGCCGGCGGTCGCGAACGGCTCCACGAGGTCGTCGGCGTTCGTCACCATCAGGTGGACGTCCAGCGGCAGCTCGGTGAGCCGGCGCACCGCCGCGCACAGGCCCGGCCCGAAGGTCAGGTTGGGCACGAAGTGGCCGTCCATGACGTCGAAGTGCAGCAGGTCGGCGCCGGCGGCCGCGACCGAGCGCACCTCGTCCGCAACCCGGCCGAGGTCGCACGCGAGCAGCGAGGGAGCGATGCGCACGCGGCTCACCGGCTCACCCACAGCCCGATCACGGCGCCCTCGGCCACCGGCCCGCCCGCGGGCGGGTCCTGCCGCAGCACGGTCCCGGCGGCGATGCCCGGGTAGGCGACCGGCTGCACCGTCGCGAGCTGGAACCCGAGGGCGCGGATGACGCGCGTGGCGTCGGGCTCGGCCGCGCCCACGAACTCGGGCATGACGTACCGTTTCTCGCGCGGCGCGCGGTTGACGAGCAGGGTCACGCCCGACTGCGGCGCCACCAGCGTCCCGGGCGCCGGCATCTGCGCCAGGACGACCACCGCATCGGCCTCGCCGTCGACCGCGCAGCTCCGTTCCAAGGTGAGGTGCTCGCTCTCCAGCTCCGCCTCCGCCAGGGACACCGGCAGCCCGGTGAGATCGCCGACCTTCTGCACGGCTTTCCCGAGCGACGGGTAGAGCAGCACCGTGCCGCCGCGCTTGGCCTGGAAGCCGGCCGGCGGCCGCTGCGATGAGATCCGGCCCGAGGGGACCCGCGGATCGAAGACGCCTTCCTGGAGGCGCGCCGCGAGGCCGTTGCCCTGGATCAAGGCGCTGGCGCGCGACGCGTCCATCCCGACGACGTCGGGGACGCGCGCCGCGGACGAGCGCAGGCTGACCCAGAGCACCATCCAGACGGCGAATCCGCAGCCGACGAGCAGGCCGACGCCTGCCAGCAGCCAGCGCAGCAAACGGCTGACCCCCATCGCGCGGTGAGGGTAGCATACCGATGTCATGCCGCGCCTTGGAGCGCATCTGTCCGCCGCCGGAGGGACCTGGCGCGCGGTCGAGGCCGCAGCCGCGGCCGGCTGTGAGACGCTGCAGCTCTTCCTGCGGCCGCCGACGCGCTGGGCGGCGCCCGCGGTGGCCGATGCCGAGCCGGCTCTCTTCCGGACCGCCGTGGCGGCCGCCGGCCTGGGCGGGCTCTGCTTCGCGCACGCGCCGTACCTGCTCAACCCCGCGAGCGAGGACGGCCTCCTGCGCGAGCGGTCCGTGGCCGTCCTCGTCGAGGAGCTGCAGCGCGCCGGCGCGCTCGGCCTGGCGGGCGTGGTGCTGCACCCCGGATCCGCAGGGGCCGGCGACCGCGCCGAGGCGGAGGCGCGCTGCCGCGCGGCGCTCGCCGAGGCGGTCGCGCGGGCGGGGGCGGGCGCGGCGACGCTCCTCCTCGAGGGCACGGCAGGGGCGGGCGGCCAGCTCGGGCGCGGGCCCGCGGAACTGGCCCGCCTCGTCGAGGCGGCCGGCCGCAAGCGCGTCGGCGTCTGCCTGGACAGCGCCCACCTGTGGGGCGCCGGCTACGACCTGCTGGGGGACGGGTGGGAGCGCGCCCTCGACGAACTCGGCGAGCACTGGGGGCTGACGGTCCCTCAATTGCTGCACGGCAACGACACCACGGTCGAGCTCGGCTCACGGCGCGACCGTCACGCCCCGCCCGGCGACGGCAAGCTCGGCGAGCGCTTCTTCCGCAGGCTGCTCGCCGATCCCCGCTGCGCCTCGCTGCCGATCGTGCTCGAGATCCCTCCGGGAGAGGGCAACGCCCTCGTGCGCCGCGCGCTCGCCCGCCTCCGGCGCTGGCAGAAGACCGCGTGAGTCGCCCATTGTGGCGCGGCCTTATGCCGGGGTGTTCCTGTTCACTCCGTGAGCCAGTCCCTTTCCTCTTCTGCGGGCTACGGCGTCTCGCTCCGGTCTTCTTTCCACTGCGTGGAGGCTCTTGCTTGCCCCTCGGGTGAAGCGGCGTTCGGGCCTTGCTCGCCCCCGCTCGCTGCGGCCCGAGGCTCCTGCGGCCGCGACCCAGCAGCGCGCCTCGCCGCCGGGTCCCTCGCTGTTCTCCTCCCTCGCATGAAGCGCTCGGTCGGAGCCAGCGTCTCCCGGCGGCGATGCGCGCGCTGGGGCCCCGCGGCCTCCGGAGCAATAGCCGCTTCACCCGAGGGGCGGATGGAATGCCCCCCACCCACCACTCGGAAGCACTGCTAGAAGCCGAAAGTTCTGGCGAAGGGCAAGAAGTACAGCACGATTTCCGCGGAGTGGGGGGGTGGTGGCCAAAACCGCCCAGCGGGCGAAGGCCGATGGCGCCGGAGCGTGCGGGTCCCGAGCGGCCAGAGCGGCGGGTGGAAACGCCGGCCGAGCCGGAGCGCAGCGGAGGCGAGGAACGGCGAGGCTCCGCCCGCCGATCTGGCCAGCTCGGTCGCACGCGCAGGCGGGTCGGAGGGCGGCGCTCGATGCGCCGCCCGAGCGACACGGCCGTAGCCCGCTGGGCAAAACAAAGAAGCCTCACGCAGTGAAGAGAAAGCCCCGGGGCACCCGCATCCGGCTAGGTGCGATGAAGAACCGGCAGGTTCAGAGTCGAGGAGCTACTGGCGGCCGGGGATCAGGCGGTCGAGGAACGGGAAGTTCTTCGCCATGTCGTTGAAGATGACGACGACCATGAGGGCGATGATGAGCCAGAAGCCGGCGTTGAGGATGCGCTCCTTGGTGCGATCGGAGAAATCGCGCCGCAACACCGATTCCACCGCGATGATCGCGAGATGGCCGCCGTCGAGCACCGGGATCGGCAGCAGGTTGAAGATCCCGAGCTGGAGCGAGATCACCCCCAATAGGTAGATGAACGAGACCGGGCCCAAGCGCGCCGCCTCGCCGGAGAAGCGCGCGATGTCGATCGGGCCCGACATCTGCTTGATGGAGGTTCGCCCCGAGAGCATGCGGCCGATCACGGCGAACGTCTCCCGGGTCATGCGCACGTTCTCGCGCACCGACTCGGCGAACGCCGCCGGCAGCGGGAGGCGCCGGAGCACGGTCGGGTTCGGCGCCGGGATCCCGAGCTTGCCCTGGCCGTCCACGTCGCGGGGCGTGGCGTGCACGGCCAGCGTCTCGGCGCCCCGCCGGATCGTGAGCGTGAGTTCGCGGTTCGGGCTCGCGCCGACCAGGCGCATGACGTCGAAGAAGTGGCGCACGGCCTCGCCGTTCACCGCGAGGATGACGTCGCCGGCACGCAGGCCCGCCTTCTCGGCCGGGCTGCCGGGGACCACGCCGGGCACCTCCGCCGGGAGCTCCGGGGCCAGGCCCGCGTACCCGAGGTTGTCGCGCGTGACCCCGCGCGGCGTCAAGGGGACGCTCAGCACCTTGTCGCCGCGGCGGATGCGCAACTCGAGGGCCCGTCCGGGCGAGCCCATGGTCGCCAGGTTGAGGTCCTCCCACGTTTTCACCGGTTTGCCGTTGACCGCGAGTACGAGGTCGCCGGCCCGGACTCCCGCCGCCGCGGCGGGCGAGGCCGGGTCCACCCACGCGACCCGGGGCGGCTTGTCTTGCATGGCCGAGACCTGCACGCCGATCACGAACGCGACGGTCACGAAGACGAGCGCCCCGATCAGGTTGGCGACGGGTCCGGCGAGCAGGATCAGAGTGCGCCGCCAGCGCGGCAGCAGCGGCTCGGGGGCCGCGTCGGCGCTGCCGACGACGTCCGACTCGTCCGGGCCGAGCCCGTGGATGCGCACGTAGCCGCCGAGCGGGATGAGGCTGACCCGGTAGTCGGTGCCGCCGCGCTCGAAGCCGAACAGCCGCTTGCCGAAGCCGAACGAGAACACGGACACCCGCGCCGCGAGGGCACGAGCCAGCGCGAAGTGCCCGCCCTCGTGAAGCAGGACCAGCACGCCGAGCACGATGACGAGGGCAACGATATTCAGGAGCATAGGGCGATCCGCATCCTCACATGGAACCTGTGGCGGTCCTGGGTAATTTCGCGATCTCCTCGTCGGCCCATCGCCTCCCGCGCCCGTCGGCGGCGAGGACGTCGTCGAGCGAGCCGAGCGCGTGCGCCGCGGCCGCCTCGCGGCCGATCGCGGCCTCGACGACGCCGGCGATGCGCGCGAACGGCAGCCGCCCCGCGAGGAACGCCGCGACGCCGACCTCGTTGGCGGCGGAGAGCACGGCCGGGACCGTACCGCCCGCGCGCAGCGCAGAGCGCGCCAGGCGCAGGCACGGGAACCGTTCCTCGTCGGCCGCCTCGAAGTGCAACGCCCCGAGCGCGGCGAGGTCGAGGAACCCGAACGGCGACGGGAGGCGCTCCGGGTAGGCGAGTGCGTAGAGGATCGGGAAGCGCATGTCGTTGACGGAGAGCTGGGCGATGAGCGTGCCGTCGTCGTACTCGACGAGCGAGTGGACGCGGCTCTCGGGGTGGACGAGCACCGCAATGCGCTCCTCGGGCACGTCGAAGAGGTGGCGGGCCTCGATGATCTCGAGCCCCTTGTTCATCATCGTCGCCGAGTCCACGGTGATCTTCGCGCCCATCGCCCACGTCGGGTGGGCGAGCGCCTGCGCCACGGTGACATCCTCGAGCTGCGCCTTCGAGTAGGTGCGGAACGGCCCCCCGGAGGCGGTGAGGATCAGGCGGCGGACGCTTTCGGCCGGTCCGACCCGCAGCGCCTGGTGCAGCGCGTTGTGTTCCGAGTCGATCGGGAGGATGACGGCGCCGCTGGCGCGCGCGGCGGCGGTCATCAACTCGCCGGCCGCCACCAGCGTCTCTTTGTTGGCGAGCGCCACCTCGCGCCCGAGCGTGAGCGCGCGGTAGGTCGGCACCAGGCCGAGCGCGCCCACGAACGCCGCGACCACGGTCGTGGCGTCGGGGTGGGTCGCCGCCGCTTCGCGCCCCGCGGCCCCGGAGACGACCTCGACCCCCGGGAACGTCCGGCGCAGGCTGGCGGCGTCGGCCTCATCCGCGACGGCGACCAGGCGCGGGTGAAAGTCGCGGACCTGCGTCTCGAGGACGGCGAGGTTGCGGCCGGCGGCGAGCGCCACGACCGAAAACTTCTCCGGGAAGCGCGCCACCGCGTCGAGCGTGGCGGTCCCGATCGACCCGGTCGAGCCGAGGACGGCGAGACGCTTCAACCGGAGACCCCGAGCAGGATCATCAGCGCCAGCACGAACGGCGCGGCGAAGTACAGCGAGTCGGTGCGGTCGAGGAAGCCGCCGTGTCCGGGGATCAGATCGGAGGAGTCCTTCACGCCCGCGTCGCGCTTGAACACCGACTCCACCAGGTCGCCGACCGGGGCGAGGAGGGCCAGGGCGACGAAGAGCGCGACCGCGGTGCTCACCGCCAGCTCGCCGAAGAACACGGTGCGGCAGAACCACACCCCGAAGGCGGTGAGGACGATGCCGCCGGCGAGACCCTCCCACGATTTCTTCGGGCTCACGTGCGGGGCGAGGCGGTGCTTGCCGAACGCGCTGCCGAGGTAGTACGCGCCGGAGTCCCCGCCCCAGATCGCCAGGCAGTGGATGAGCACGACCTTGGTGCCGAGGTCGTTCGGGAACGCGGTGCGCATCAGGCCCATGGCGCCGCCGGTGACGAGGAAGTAGAGAGCGGTGAACGTGGCGCCGGTGATCGCGGCTGCGGCGCCGCCGATCGGGTAGTGGCCAAGGAGGTAAACCGCGGGCATCACCAGCAGCACCAGGGCAAGCACCGCCCCGGCCTTGTGCAGGCCCATGAACCACAACGCAGGGAGCGTCAGCCCGAGCGTCACCAGCGTCGGCAGCAGCGGCGCGGGCTGTCCGAGGCGGCGCAGCAGCACCAGCAGTTCGCGCGCCGAGAGCATCGTGATCGCCCAGACCATGACGAGGTACACCCACGCCGGCAGGAAAATGATCGCCGCCAGCGCGAGCGGCATGAAGACGAAGGCGATCGTCTCGCGCTGGCCCATCAGTCGCCGCCGTCCTCGCCGTTGTCGTGGCCGGGCTCGACGACGCCTCCGTACCTGCGCTCGCGCCGGGCATAGTCCGCGACCGCGGCGAGCAGGTCGCGGGTCGTGAAGTCGGGCCAGAGCACGGGCGTGAAGTGCAGCTCGGCGTAGGCGATCTGCCAGAGCAGGAAGTTGGACACCCGCAACTCGCCCGAGGTGCGGATCAACAGGTCGGGGTCGGGGAGGCCGGCGGTCGCGAGGTGCGCGCCGACCCACTCCTCGTCCACCGCCTGCGAGGAGATAGTCCCGGCGTGCGCGGCGGCGACGGCGGCCCGCACCATGTCCACCAGTTCGGCGCGGCCGGAGTAGTTGAGGGCAATCTGGAACACCAGGCCGGTGTTCCCGGCGGTGGCCTCGACGGCGCGCGCGAGGCTCGCCTGGATCTCCGGCTCGAGCTCCGCGAGCCGGCCGATCGGGCGGAAGCGCACGTTGTTGTCCACCATCGTGCGCAGCTCCTTGGCCAGGTACTCCTTCAGCAGGGCCATGAGCGTGCGCACCTCCCATCGGGGGCGCTTCCAGTTCTCGGTGGAAAACGCGTACAGCGTGAGCGCTTCGAGTTCGAGGCGGGCGGCGGCCTCCACCGACTCGCGCACGGCGCGGATGCCGGCGCGGTGCCCCTCCACCCGCGGCAGGCCGCGCTGGCGGGCCCAACGGCCGTTGCCGTCCATGATGACGGCCACGTGGCGCGGCAGCGACTCCGGTGCGAGCCGGTCGAGGAGTTCGCGCTCGGGAGTGCCTGGGGCGGCGAGTCGATCCAGGTCCTTCATGGGCCGTCGAAGTCTAGCACGCAGGGCGGGGGGGCCGAGGCGACGGGCAACGGGGGCAGGAAGAGGGAAGACGGAAGACGGGATCGTCTCCGGCTTTCTTTCCTCTCCCTTCTCCCCTCTCCCTTTTCCTCTCTCACCTCTTGGCTGGGCGATGGGATGGGGGGTAGAAGACGCGCTCCAAGGTGAGGCCGTGAGGCGGTGCGGTCGGCGCCGGCGGGCGCGTCGCCGGCTCGCGGACGAGGGCTGCGAACCACGCGGGCGGTTGGGCGCCCCGGCCGACCTCGATGAGGGCGCCGGCGATCCGCCGCACCATTCCGCGCAGGAACCCGTCGCCCTCGATCACGATGTCGAGTCTGCGTCCGCGGCCGCGCACGCCGACCCCGGTCACGGTGCGGACGGTGCCGCGGCGCCCGTGTCCGGCGTGGCCGGCCAGCGCGAACGCGGCGAAGTCGTGCTCGCCGAAAATGCTCGCCGAGGCGGTGGCGATCGCCGCCGGGTCGAGGGGGGACTGCACGGCGAGGCGGCGCAGCGCTTCCCACGGCGGCAGCGTTTGCATCCACGCCAGCCGGTAGCGGTAGCGCTTGCCTGTGGCGCTGGCGCGCGCGTCGAACGACGGCGGGACGGGCCGCGCCCGCAGCACCCGTACCTCCGGAGGGAGCGTTACGTTGAGCGCCCGGACGATGCCGGTACGGGGGATCGCGAGCGGCGGCTCGAAGTGCGCGACCTGGGCGGCGGCGTGGACGCCGGCGTCGGTGCGCCCGGCGCCGACGGCGCGCACCGGGCGCCGGTAGAGCTCCTCGAGCGCCCGCTCCAGCTCCCCTTGCACGGTGCGCGCGTCGGGCTGGCGCTGCCACCCGGCGAAGGCGCCGCCCAGGTAGGCGAGTTCGAGGGCGATCCGCGGCGGCCGGTCCATGCGCGTATTATGACCGGCCCCGGTGAGATCCGGGGGGCCGGCGAGGCGTACAATCGCCGTCAGCAACTATTGCGGGAGCGAGCTATGGAGACCCTGCGGGACCTCTTCGAGTACGTCGTCGCCGCCTATCCGGCGCGCAAGGAGCTGCTGCGCATCCGCGCCGGGAAGTCGTGGCGCGCGTACACCGTGAAGGAGTTCGAGCGCGCCACGCGCGAGACCGCGGCGCGCCTGGCGGGCGCCGGGATCGGACCCGGCGACAAGGTGGCGCTGTTCGTCGAGAACCGGCCGGAGTGGCACATCCTGGACTTTGCCTGCCACTTGCTGGGCGCCGTGTCCGTCCCTCTCTACTCGACCTTGCCCGCGAACCAGGTCCGCTACATCGTCGCCGACTCGCACGCCAAGCTGCTCGTGGTCTCGGGGAAGGAGCGCGCCCGCACCGCCATGGAGGCCGCTTCGGCCCTGCCCGGGGTGCGGCTTCTCGGGGTGGACCGCGGCCTCGCCGACGGCCTCGAGGCGCTCGGCGACCTGCCCTTGCCGCCGCAGCGGCGCCGGCCCGAGCCGCCCCCGCTCTCGGGCTCCGACCTGGCGAGCCTGATCTACACCTCGGGCACGACCGGCGAGCCCAAGGGCGTCATGCTCTCCCACCGCAACTTCATCTCGCAGGTGGAGACCGTCCGCGAGCTCTACCCGATCACCGAGCGCGACATCTGCATGTCGTTCCTGCCGCTTTCGCACGTGTTCGAGCGCACGGTGGACTACGTCTTCTTCGACCGCGGCGCCCAGATCAACTACGTGGAGTCGATCGAGCGCGTGGCGTCGCAGCTCACCGAGATCCGGCCGACGATCATGGTCTCGGTGCCGCGCCTGTACGAGCGCTCCTACATCAAGATCATCTCGAAGGTGCAGCAGGAGGGCGGCGCCAAGCGCCGCCTGTTCGAGTGGGCGGTGCGGGTCGGGCGCGAGGTGCGCGGGGCGCAGTGGCGCGGCGAGCGCGCGTCGGCGTTCGCGCGCGGGCAGTTCGCCGTGGCGCGCTCGCGCGTGTTCTCGAAGGTCCTCGAGCGCCTCGGCGGCCGCCTCCGCTTCTCCATCTCGGGCGGCGCGCCGCTGGCGCGCGAGGTCGCGGAGTTCTTCGACATCGTCGGCCTGCCGATCCTGCAGGGGTACGGGCTGACCGAATCCTCCCCGGTGATTGCGGCCAACCGCCTCGACGCGAACCGCCTGGGCTCGGTCGGTCAGGTGTTCCCGGGGGTCGAGGTGCGCATCGCGGCCGACGGGGAGATCCTCGCGCGCGGCCCCAACATCATGCTCGGGTACTGGGGCCATCCGGAGGCGACCGCGGAGGCGGTCGATCCCGAGGGCTGGCTGCACACCGGCGACGTCGGCTACATCGACGGCGACGGCTACCTGTTCATCACCGACCGCAAGAAGGACATCATCGTCACCTCCGGCGGCAAGAACGTCGCCCCGCAGCCGATCGAGGGGCGCCTCGGCGCCACGCCGTACATCACCCAGGCCGTCCTGATCGGGGACAAATTCCCCTACCTCACGGCGCTCGTGGTGCCCAACTTCGAGAACCTGCAGGCGCACTTCGCGTCCAAGGGGGTGACCGGCCTCGCCCAGGACGAGATGGCGCGGCACGACGAGACCCAGGCGCTGGTCGCCGCCGCCGTCAAGCAGGTCAACGGCGATCTCGCCACGCACGAGCGCATCCGGCGGTTCACGATCCTGGACCGGGAGCTCTCGCTCGAGGAAGGGGAGCTGACGCCGACGCAGAAGGTCCGCCGGCGCGTGGTTGCGGAACGCTACGGCGCGCTCATCGAGCGGATGTACCTGAAGACCCAGCGCGCCGGCGAGTACGACCTCACCGAATAGCGCGGCCGGCGTCGGACCACAATCCTGGCGGGGGGGCCCGCGGCCGCTCCACCGCCCGCCCGGCCGCTCTTGCCCCCCCGTGCCCCACGCGACCCGCGGCGAAGCCGCGTGTCGCCTCTGGCGTTGCCCTTCGGCGGCTCGCTTGCTCATGTAGCCTCCGGCTACACCCCGCAGCGGCCGCCTCGGGCGCCTTGCCATAGGCCCAACGGCGGCCGCGCGGCTACACGCCCCAAGCTGCCACGCCCTGCCTTCGGCGCCGTGCGGCTGCCTTCTCTGACCACGGACCACGGACCACGCTTCTTGGAATTCCGGACCCCGGGACCCCGACGCCGGGCCCCGGACCCCTGGCTACAGGACGCCGTGCTGCTTCGCGACTTCCACGAACGCGGCGACGGCGGTGTCCAAGTCCTCGCGGGTGTGGGCGGCCGAGACCTGCGCGCGCAGGCGGGCGTGCCCCTGCGGCACGACCGGGAAGCCGAAGCCCGACACGTAGACGCCGCGCTCGAGGAGGTCCTTGCCCATCGCCATGGCGAGCGCGGTGTCGCCGACGATCACCGGGACGATCGGATGGATGCCGCGCGGGATCCGAAAGCCCGCCGCGGTCATCCGCTCGCGGAAGTAGCGCGCGTTCGCCTGCACCGTCGCGGTGCGGGAGGGGTCCTCCATGACCATCCGGAAAGCCTCCATCGCGGCGCCCGCCACCGCCGGCGCGAGCGAGTTCGAGAACAGGTAGGGGCGCGAGCGCTGGCGCAGCGTCTCGACCACCGCGCGCGGGCCGGTGACGTAGCCGCCCATCGCCGATCCCATCGCCTTGCCCAGAGTCCCGGTGTGGATCGGCACCTTCCCCCAGACGCCGAGCTCCTCCGCGGTGCCGCGCCCGCGCGCGCCGAGCAGGCCGGTGGCGTGGGAGTCGTCCACCACGAGCACCGCGTCGTGCCGCTCGCAGGCGGCGATGATCTCGGGCAGCGGCGCCAGCTCCCCCTCCATCGAGAAGACGCCGTCGGTGATCGCGAGGACGAAGCGCGCGCCCTCGCTCCGCGCCTGCTTGAGCTTGGCTTCGAGGTCTGTCATGTCGTTGTGCTTGTAAACGTAGCGCTTGGCTTTCGCGAGCCGGATGCCGTCGATGATCGAGGCGTGGTTGAGCTCGTCGGAGACGATCGCGTCCTCCGCGCCGGTGAGGGTGGCGAAGCACGCCTCGTTGGCGTTCCAGCACGAGCTGTACAGGATCGTGTCGTCGGTCTCGTAGAAGCGCGAGATCGTCGCCTCGAGTTGCTTGTGCAGCGTCTGCGTGCCGCAGATGAAGCGCACCGACCCCATTCCCGCGCCCCACTCCTCGATCGCCGCGACCGCCGCGCGGCGGATGCGCGGGTGGTTGGCGAGCCCGAGGTAGTTGTTCGAGGTGAGCATCACCACGTCGCGGCCGTCGACCCGGACGCGATGGTCCTGCGGCCCCTCGAGCGCGACCTCGGTCTTGTACGTCTTCGCCTCGCGCAGCTTGTCGATCTCTCCGGCGAGGTGCTTCAGAAACTCGTGCATGAGTCCTCCTGTCGGCAGCTCCCGGCCGCCGCGCGCCGCGGGCGGCCGGACGCCCCCGCTGTGGTCTAACCGTCGGTTGCAAAAAGCGCCGTCAACGCCTCCGGCGAGGCGAGGGAATCGAGTAGCACGTCGGGGGCGAGCTCGGCCAGTTCCGCCTTGGAGGTCTTGCTGCTCGCCACCGCGACCGACCATGCGCCGCCGGCCCGCGCGCAGCGGATGTCCGCCAGGGCGTCGCCGACGACCACGGTGCGGGCGCCGGGGAACTCCTCCCCCCAGCGCTCCCGCGCCCGGGCTCTGGCGACCGGCACGAGCCGGTTGCGGTCCTCCTCGTCGGAGCCGAAGGCGCCGATCGCGAAGGCGCCGGCGAGGCCCGCGGCCGCGAGCTTGATCTCGGCGCCGGGGCGGATGTTGCCGGTCAGCAGGCCGAGCGCGATGTCGCCGCGCCCCGCGAGAGCGGCGAGCACCTCGCGGACCCCGGGCAGCAACCGGGTGTTGCCGGGCCCGAGCGTGGCGGCGAGGCGGGCGCAGTAGCGCTCGAACACCTCGGGCAGCCGCGGCGCGACCTCGCTGCGTGCCAGGCCGGCCGCCGCCATCAGCTCGAAGACGATCTGCGGGTCGGTCTTGCCGGCGAACGAGTAGCCCGCGATCGGGCCCGCCGTGCCGAACGTCTCGCGCAGCGCGACGCCGATCGCCCTCCCCGCCTGTCCATCGGTGGAGAGCAACGTTCCGTCAACGTCGAAGAGGATGAGCCGGAGCAAGGTATCCGCCCGGCGGAGTCTACCACCGAGCGTGCGCTCGCGCGCGAAAATTGACAGTGCGAGCGCGGTTCCCGTAGCATCTCCCGGCTGAAGGGAAGCGGGCCTGGAGTGCTGACGGGGTTCAACACGGAGATCGACTACGAGGGCGTGACCTATCACGTCCAGACCGAGGACCGCGGCGCCTCGAAGCCGCTCATCGAGTCGCTGGTCTACGTCAGGGGCGAGATCCTCGCAACGCGGCGCACCCTGTACGGCGACCTGCTCCAGGCCGGCGCCGATATGGCGGCGATCCAGACCCTGATGGAGCGCCAGCACCGCACGATCGTGGACGCGGTCCGCTCCGGACGCCTCGACCTGCTGATCGAGCCGCCGGTGGGTAAGGCGAGCGACACCACCGTCAGCCGGCGCCCGCCGGTCGCGGGCCGATTGGGTGGCGGGCCGAACGACGCCGCCAAGCTCCCGCAGAAGACGCTCGACGAGGTCATCGCCGACTGGCTGGCGGAGCAGCAGCGCGGGGAGCGGGTCCGCCTCCGCGTGGTCGGCGGCGAGAACCTGACGTTCGGCGCTCCATTCGCCCTCGAGGTCACCATCCAGATGACGCCCGGCGAGGCGCCGGTCGCGGGTGCGCGGACGACCGCGCGCTTCCTCTCCACCACGATGAAACCCACCGAACTCGCCGAGGGCACGAGCGACGAGACCGGCACCGTGCGGCTCAAGGGCACGATCCCCAAACTCGACAAGGGCCAGGGGCTCCTGGTGGTGGCCGTCCAGCACGCGCGCGGCAACGACGAGGTCAAGTTCCTCATCAGCCGCTGACGACCGTGGACCGTGGTCAGTGGTCCGAGAACAGCCGCCGTCCTCTGACGCAGGCAGCCGACCGGGCGCAGAAGAAGAAGAGGTATGGCCCGTGATCGCTTGCGAGAGGCAGAACCACCTCCGTCGTCATCCCCGCGAAAGCGGGGATCCAGAGAGTGGCTCTCGTGAGTCCGTGACTGGGTTCCCGCTTTCGCGGGAACGACGATGACGACCGGGCCGCCGCTGGCGCGGAACGACGGCTCGGATCTTCCCTGGCGTCTTCTGTTTCGGACCACGGACCACTGACCACGCCTCTTCTGGCTCCTACGCTTCCATCCTCCCCTTGAAGAACGACTCGATGCCGGCCCTGGCGATCGACGGGTTCTCGCGGCAGCGGCGGACGGAGTACGGGTACCAGTGCGAACCGAACGGGACGTAGACCCGGAGCTTGTGGCCGCCTCCCGTGATGATGCGGCGCAACTCGGGGTCGACGCCGAGCAGCATCTGGAACTCGTAGCGGTCGGAGGCGATTCCGAGGCGCCGGATCATGCCCAGGGCCTCGCAGACCAGCCACTCGTCGTGGGTGGCGACCCCGACGTAGGCGCCGCCCGCGAGCAGCGCGCGCAGGGCGTGCACGTAGGCGTTGCGGATGATCTCGCTCTCCTCGTATGCGATCGGGCGCGGCTCGAGGTAGATGCCCTTGCACAGGCGGACGTTCGCGCCCTCCGCCGCGAGCGTGGTCGCGTCCGCGAGCGTGCGCCGGAGGCGGGCCTGCAGGACGACGCCGGTGCCGCTCGGGTAGCGCGCGATCAACTCGCGGTACAGGCGCAGCGTGGCGTCGGTCGTGGGGGCGTCCTCCATGTCGATGCGGACGAAGATTCCCCTGGCGTGGGCGCGCTCGAGCACCGCCGAGACGTTGTCGCGGCAGAACGAGTAGTCGATGTTGAGCCCCATCTGCGTGGGCTTGAGCGAGATGTTGGCCGGCAACCGCTCGGCGGCGATCGTCTCGATGACCTCGTGGTACGCCGCCACCGCGGTCGCGGCGTGCGGGCGCTCGCTGACGCTCTCGCCTAGCACGTCGAGCGTCGCGCAGCACCCGTCCTGCGCCAGCCTCCGAACGGTGGCGACGGCATCGGCGAGGGTCGCCCCCGCGACGTAGCGGCGGGCGAAGAAGCGGACGATCGGTTTTGGCGTGACGGGCAAGGCGGCCCGCACGGCCGAGTCGAACACACTCATGGAATCCTCCCGGGTTGTGGCGTCCTGGCGAATGTCAGGACGTCGATCTCCTTCGCGCCGGAGCCGAGCAGCGCCCGCGCGCACGAGGCGGCGGTGGCGCCGGTGGTGAAGACGTCGTCGATCAGCAGCACCGCGCCCGCGACGTGGCGGCGCACGGCAAACGTGGCGGCGGGGAGGCGCAGGCGTTCGGAGCGGCTCCTGCCAACCTGCGCGCCCCGGCCGCGCCGGCGCATCGCCCGCACGAACGGGAGCTCGAGTTCGCGGGCCACGGCGCGGCCGAGCAGTTCCGCCTGGTCGTAGCCCCGCCGCAGCCGCCGCAGCCAGGTCATCGGCACCGAGACGACGGCGTCCGGGCGGCTCCAGCCGGCGCGGCGGAACGCATCCGCCATCATCGTCCCGGCCGGCGCGGCGATTTCGTCCCGCCCCCGCGTTTTGAACAGGAGCACGAGGTCGCGCAGCGCTCCCTCGTAGGGCCCGACGCTGGCGGCGGCGCGCCACGGGGGCGGCGCCGTCCGGCAGGCCAGACACGGCTCGGCGGCGGCCACCTCGGGGCTGCCGCACACTGGGCAGAGCGGGCCGGTGTGACGTGCGACCCGGCCCCAGCAGCCCGGGCAGATCCCGGCACGGCTCCCGCTCCACGCGAGCGCACCGCGGCAGATCGCGCAGGTGGATGGGAGGAAGGTCAAGGCGAGGGCCTCGGCAAGCTTCGCCATGGCGGGGAGATTGTACCAGTTCCGCACGAGCATGCCACCGGCTCCGCGCGCGGCGGCCGGCAACGGCGCGCGGCGGATGCCCGTATACTCGCCACAGGAGGCGACCATGCGTTGGACCTGTGCGGCGCTGTTGGCGCTGGGCGTGGCGAGTGCTGCAAACGGGCAGGTGGTCTGGGTGGGCGCGTCGTGGGGCGCGAGCTGGGAGTGGCAGGCGCCGAGCTCGCCCGACACGAACTTCCTGCACAGCTCGGACGGCGCGCCGGCGGCGTTCGTGGCGTTTCCGATCAGCAACGACACGCTGTTCCGGTTGCAAGCCGCAGACCTCCCGCACGTGACGGTGATCGACGGCGTCGGCTGGCCGGCTCGCTACCGCGCCTACACCGCCGGGATCGACTACCTCATGGGCGACACCTTCGGGACGTCGCTGCTCTCGGCCGGGGTCGGTTCGTACAAGCTCGACCTCAAGGCGAGGCGCCCGCCCGCGGGGGTCGAGGAGACCAAGCTCGGGTGGTACATCGGGGTAGGCGAGTGGTTCGATCTGACCCGCCGCACCCGGGTGACGGCGGAGGTCGCAATGCACCGCACCCAGCACGCCGAACGGCCGCAGATCATCACCGCCAACCTCGGCCTGGCGTTTTCCTGGTAGCCGATGCCGCACGTGATCCGGGGCGGGTCCGCCGACCTGACCGCCGCGTGGCGCGACCTGCCGCGCGGCCCGTGGCGGTGGGGGACGACGGTGGCGAGGGTGGAGGGTTGTTACCTCGGCTCCGGCGCAGCCTGCCTCCTGGTCGCCGGTGTGGTCGTCGAGTACGGGCGGCCGCTCCACCCAATCGTGCTCGTCACGCACGGCGCCGGCCCGACGACGGCGACGCACCTGTGGGGGCCGGTGGCGGTGGAGCGGACCGCGGGCGTCAAGCGCTTCTTGGCCCAGGTGGCGCAGGAGCTGACGGCGTTCGGCGCCGGCGAGGTCGTGACGACCAATATCCCGGATCTCCTCGGCTGACCGAGGCGCCGCCGATAGCGGCCCGTCTGCGTCGTTGCGCTCGCCGGCTCGAATCCTCATGTAGCCTCCGGCTACACTCCGGTTCGGCCGGCTCGCGCGCCTAGCATCCGGCCCACTCTCGGCGGCGCGGCTACACGCCGCAAGCTGCAACGTCCTGCCTGTCGGCGTCGTTGTTTCTAATGTGGGGCGCGCCCGCCGGGCGCGCTTCTTCGTCTTCGAGGGGGGCACTTGAGGCTGCGCGGCCTGCGGCCGGCGCGGCCGGCTCGACCCACGACCCACAAACCACGACCCACGTCTCTCCGGCGCCCGGCGCCCGGACCCCGTCCCTCAGTCGTGCTCAACCTGCTGCAGCTGCTCCCGATGCGACTGCTGGATCTCCTGCAGCTTGTCGCGCAGCCCTCCGATCGCGCCGGGCGGGCCGCCGCCGGGAGCGCCCGGAGTCGACCGGGCCGCGGCGAGCAGGCGCCGGGCGGCGGCGCGGTGCGGGTCGGCGAGAGAGTCCGAGGCGGCGAGCAGTTCGTCGGCGGCCCCGCGCAGGTTGACCGCGGTGTGGTACGCCACGGTCCCCGGCGCCTGGCCGGCCGCCCAGCCGGCGGCCCTGGCAACCGCCTCGCGCAGCTCGCCGGCGGGGAGCTGCGCCTGACCCGCCAGCTCCTCCAGCCGGCCGGCGAGGCGCGTCGCGGCCGCCGCGTCGAACGGTTGCGGCGCCGCGTCGCTTGGAAGCGCGAACGTCACGCTCTTGACCGCCTCGACGTCGCGGTGGGTCTGGCGCGTCGCGAGCACGAGCGCGACGACCATGACGATGAGCAAGCCCACGAGGGTGAAGATCGAGCGCACCCTGACCTCCGTTCTCTCAACGATACACCGCTCGGCCGCAGTGACCACAAACGGTGACGCCGCCCCCCGGCCGGCGGGCCGCCGGCGCGCCGGGGCGTGGCACGGCCCCTGCATTACCGGTATACGGAGGTGGCGCATGATCCGCAGGCTCGTGCTGCTCGTGGCCGTGGTCGCGGTGGCCGTCCCGGCGATGGCCCGGGAGATGACCAGCGCGTACGTCGTCACCTCGGTGGCCAACCTGCCGGGACTCAACGGCACCGACTGGCACACCGACCTCACGCTGTACAACCCGCACCAGTCGGTCCTCCACGTCAAGCTGGCGTTCCTGCCCACGGACCGGGACAACACCAGCGCGCCGACGGCGCCCATGATCGATCTGCAGCCGTGGGAGACGCTCAACCTCTGGGACGTCCTGGGGCCCAACGGCTTCGACGCCCGCGGCGGCAAGGGCGCGATGCTGGTCTACGCCGACACCGCCGCCAACAACTGCCCGGATACCGCCGGCGACACGAGCTGCGATTTCGCGGTGTTCGCGCGCACCTACACGCTCGCCCCGAACGGCGCGAGCGGCGAGTACGGAACGGACTTCCCCGGGTTCCCGGCGAGTCTCGGCGTCGATTCCTCGGTGATCGCCTACATGCCGCAGATCTCCGACGACGCCGACTTCAGGACCAACGTCGGCGTCGCGTCGTGGACGAGCGGCTGGGTCACCGTGCGCGAGGACATCCAGGACACGAACGGCAACATCGTCGGCCGCTACGATCACGTGATACCGCCGAACGGCCATGAGCAGTGGCGCCTGGAGGTCGGGGATCTGACCGGCGGGACGGTGGCGATGTACATCGCGAGCGGGCCGGGCGAAGCGATGGTCTACCCGTACGCCACGGTCCTGAACAACGCCACCGGGGATGCAGCCTCGGTGGAGGCGCAGATCAGCAAGGTCGGCCTCTCGGCGCAGGCCGCCTCGGTGCGCGCGGTCGCCGCGCGGTCGGTTCCCAAGGCGTTGCCGGTGCCGAGCTTCTCGCTCGACGCGCTGAAACGCCGCGCCCGGTAGCGGCCGCCCGCCGGGCGGCCGGCCTCTCGACCCGACAGCGACGGCCGCGCGCCTGGCGGCCGCGCCCCACATTTGCCCTGCAGGAGCGCCCGGCTTCTTGCTACAATTCCCTATATGTCTGCCGAACAGCGGGGCAAGCGGTTGGTGATCCTGGTGGTTGACGAGGACGCCACGCTGCGCGCGGCGATCGAGTCCGCGCTCACGGGCCAGTTCCCGGACGTTGCGATCCGCACGGCGGAGAACGGCGTCGCGGCGTGGGAGATCGCCCGCAGCGGCACCGTCGATCTCCTGATCAGCGGCATCATGATCGCCGAGGTTGGCGGCCTCCAGCTCCTCCGTCGCGTGCGGGAGGACCGCCGGCTCGCGGACATGTACGTCATGCTGATGACGGGTGTGGCCTCGCCGGAGGACCTCTTCGCGGCGATGGACGAGGGCGCCGACGACTGCCTGCTCAAGCCCTTCCGCTGGAACGAGCTGATCGCGCGGGTCCGCGCCGGACTGCGGCGGGTCGAAGCCACCCGCCGTCACGCGGCGCGCGCCGACGAGCTCGAGCGCCTCAACGACCGCCACACCGAGTTCCTCTCCATGGTTTCCCACGAGATCCGCACGCCTCTGTCCGCGATCCTCTCCGCGGCGAACGTCCTGATGAGGTACGGCAGCCGACGCCCCGACTCGGTCGAGCGGTTCGCCAAGGTGATCCACCAGGAGGGCCGGCGCCTGACCCGCCTCATCAACAACCTGCTCGACCTCGCCAAGATCGAGGCGGGCCATGTCGAGTGGAGCTTCGCCCCGGCGGCGGTGGACGAGCTGGTGCGCGACGTGCAGGAGTCGTTTTCCGCGCTCGTCGGCGAACGCAACCTCAGTTTCGAGGTCGAGCCCTGGCCGGAGCCGGTCGTGGTGGAGCTCGACCGCGACAAGGTCACGCAGGTCCTGGTGAACCTGGTGTCGAACTCGATCAAGCACTCGCCGGACGGCGCGACCGTGCGGCTGCGGTACCGGCCGTGCGGCCAGGGGGTCCGTCTCGAGGTCGAGGACGAGGGGGCCGGAATCCCGGCGGGCCGCGAAGAGCAGATCTTCGAGCGGTTCGAGCAGCTCGGAATGGACGACCAGCGCCGGGGGTCGGGGCTCGGCTTGACGATCTCGCGCCAGATCGTGGAGAAGCACGGCGGCCGGATCTGGGCCGAGCCCGGGCGCACGCACGGCGCGCTGTTCGTCGTCGAGCTGCCGGGTGGGAGCGGGGGGCGGGGGCGCGATGGTTCAGTTTGACAATCAGTACCGTCAGGTGAAGCTGAAGGTGGTCTACTACGGCCCGGGCCTGTGCGGCAAGACGACGTGCCTGCAGTACATCCACCGGGTCACGGACCCGCAGCGCCGGACCAAGCTGTACACCCTGAACACCGCGACCGACCGCACACTTTTCTTCGACCTGCTCGGCCTCGACCTCGGCCGCGTCCGCGGCTACAAGCTGACCCTGCAGCTCTACACGGTGCCGGGCCAGGTGCAGTACAACGCGACGCGGCGCGCCGTGCTCGGCGGCTGCGACGGCGTGATGTTCGTGGCCGACTCGCAGCGCGCCCTCGCCAAGGCCAACGAGGAGAGCCTCGCGAACCTCATGGAGAACCTGCGCTCCAACGGGCTGGACCCGGACGCCGTCCCGATCGTCCTGACCTACAACAAGCGCGACCTGCCGGACGTGCTGCCGCGGGCGGAGCTCGACCAGCTGCTGAACGCGCGCGGCTGGCCCGCCTTCGAGACCGTGGCGACCTCGGGCGAAGGCATCGTCGAAGCGTTCTCGGCGGTCACCCGGGCCACGGTCCTCGCGGTGGCGGACCGGCTGGGGATGTCGAGCCAGCCTGACGCGCTCCAGCGTCTGGTGGGCAACGTGACCGCGGCGCTGCAGCCGCTGCTGCGCAAGGGCCCGCCGCTCCAGGTCGAAGCGCCGGTCGTCATCCGGACGGCGACGCCGGGCGACGACGTGCGCGAAGACGACCTGGTGGGCGAGGCCGTGCGCGCCAACGTCGCCATGACCGACCTCAACACGCGCCTCGACCAGATCACCGGCGAGCTCGAGAGGCGCGTGGCGATGCTCCGTTCGATCAACGAGTTCGGCCGGGTGATGTCGCTCGCGCGCGAGCCCGAGGAGGTCACGACCTCGTTTCTCGACCGACTCCTCTCCGAGCTGCGGGTCGGCTGCGGCTCGCTGCTCCTCCTCGACCACAACGGCGAGCTCGTCGAGGTCCTGCGCCGCGGCCTCGCCGCGGACCCGCTCGCGCGCCGCAACGACAAGGGCGAGTCCCCCGCCGAGGTCATCCTCGCGTCGCGGCAGCCGTTCCTGGCGCGGGTCGACGAGCTCGAGCCGGCGCAGCTGCTGGAGTCGCCGTGGGCCGACGAGGTCCGCGGCCTGAGCCTGATCGGGCTGCTGGCCGTGCCGCTCGTGGCCCAGGACAGGCCTATTGGGATCGTGACGGCGTACGCGGACCAGTGAGCGGGGCGCGTTCGCGGACGACGACCTCGAGCTCGCGACCGCGCTCGGCGCCAACGCGGCGACCGCCCTCGCGAACTCGCGCGCCTGGCGGTCGCTCGAACAGCTCAACCGCTCCCTCGAGGAGGCCGTGGCGGAGCGCACCGCCAAGCTCCAGGAAGCGCTCGACCGCGCGCAGACGCTGGCGGAGCAGCTCGAGGACCGCAACCTCGCCCTCGAGGCCGCCAACCGGCAGTTGCGCGACCTCGAGCGCCTCAAGGGCGACCTGCTGAAGCGCATCGCCCACGAGCTGAACACGCCGGTCACCGCGATCCAGACCGCCAGCCGTATCCTGGCGCGCTACGACGAGATGCCTCCCGAGAGAGCCGTCAAGTTCGTCGAGATCATCACCCAGGAGGCCACCCGTCTCGCCGAGCTGATCTCGTCTTCGCTCCAGGCGCTGGTGCTGGGCGTGCCGGAGGGCCGGCCCGCGCCCACCGCGGTGGAGATCCCCGACCTCCTGCGGCGCGTTCTCGCGCCCCTCAAGGGGGATGTCGCCGCCAAGCACCTGACGGTGCAGGTGAAGGTGGCGTCCGGCCTGGACGAGATCGTCGGCGACGGCGACCAGATCGAGGCTGCGCTGCGCGCGGTCGTCAGGAACGCCATCGACTTCAACCGCGACGGCGGCAGCCTGGTGGTCACGGTGCGCACGTTGCGGCGCGGCGCCGTTGCGCTGGTGGAGATGCGCATCGAGGACACCGGCGTCGGCATCCCGGCGGAGGACCTGCCGCACGTGAGCGAGGTGTTCTGGCAGGGCGGCAACGTGCTCACCGCCAAGCCGCGCGGCCTCGGCCTCGGGCTCGCCGTCGCGCGGCGCGTGGCGGAGAACCACGGAGGCACCCTCGAGGTCGCCTCGGAGGAGGGCAAGGGCACGGTCGTGAGCCTGTTGTTCCCGGTGGCCGGGGCGCCGCAACCATGAAGCGCTGGTTCCTCCCACGCGACGTGCAGCCGTTCCTGGACGCCGTGGCGCTCGCCGCCGGCGGCGCGGCGCTGCTCGACCCGGCCGGCGAGCCGGTCTGCCGATCGGGCGACAGCGGGTCCGCCACCCGCGCCGTCGCGGTGCGCTGCGGCGAGGCCTTCGGCACGCTCTTGCTGCCCGCTTCGGCCGGCGACGGGATCGGCGGGGCCGCGGTGGCGGCGCTCGAGCGGATGGCGGCGGCCCGCCTCGCCATCGACGACCTCGCGTCCGTCGTCCGCCGGCTGTGGTGGGAGCAGAACCTCGTCTTCTCGTCCGGCGGCTTGCTCAGGCACGGCTTCGGCGACCGCGAGATCGACCGCTGGCTGGTCGATCGTCTCGCCGTGATCGAGCCGCAGGTCGTTGTCGTATGCACCCGGGACGGCGCGGGCCTCGAGGTGGCCGAGGGCACGCTGCCCTCCGGCCTACGGATCGGCGATCGCGTGCCGGCCACCCGGCTGGCGGCGGGGGTCCTCGACGACGGGGAGCCGATCGCCTTCTCGGCGCCGGCCGAGGGGGGCGGCGAGGCCGAGCTCGGCGTCGCGGTCGAAGCGGGGCAGCCGTGCCTGATCGTGCCGCTGCGCAGCGCCGAGCGCGTGCTCGGCCTGGTCATGCTCGCGCGCCTTCCGGGCGGGAGCGCGTTCGGGGCCGAGGAGGTCAAGCTCGTCCAGCTGCTCGCCGACCTCGCGAGCGTGGCGCTCACGAACCGGATGCTGGTCGGGGAGGCTGAACACAAGGCCCGTATCATGCGCGAGCTCGAGCTCGCGGCCCAGATCCAGCAACGGCTCTTCCCGCCGCCGGCCGCGCGCGTGGGGGCTTTCGAGATCGCCGCGCGCTGCCGGCCGGTGGCCCAGGTCGGCGGCGACGGGTTCCTGCAACGCCGCCTCGCCGGCGGCTCGTTGCTCCTGGGCGTCGTGGACCTGACGGGCCACGGAATCGGCGTCGCGCTGGCCCTCGCGGCGCTGTACGCCCGCCTCGACGCCCTCGCCGAAGCCGTCGAGTCGCCGGCCCGGCTGCTGCAGCTGGTCAACGGCCAGCTCACCCAGGGGGAGTTCAACTGGTACACGATGGCCACCGCGGTGATCGCGTTCGCCGACCCCAACACCGGGCGCTTTGCCATCTCGACGGCGGCGCACCCGCGGGCGTTCGTGCGCCGGGCGGGCGGGAGCATCGAAGTGCTCGAGGCAAGCGGGCTGCCGCTCGGCGTCCGCTGGGGCGAGCGCTACCCCCTGCAGGAGGGGCGCCTGGAGACCGGCGACCTGCTGGTGCTCCACTCCGACGGGATCAGCGAAGCGGTCGGCGAGGGCTCGGCCCCGTTCGGCGTGGAACGGTTGCACCGCGCGGTCGCCCGGGACTTCGCGTCGGCGTCCGAGGCGCTCGATGCGGTGCTCGACGACGTGGCGGCGTTCACCGGCGGCGCGCCGGCGATCGACGACCAGACCATCATGATCGTGCGCAAGACGGAGGCCGCAGGTGGGTAACACGCTCATCTTGCTCGTTGACGACGAGCCCAACATCCGGGAGACCGTGTCGTTCATCCTCGAGATGGAGGGCTTTCCGGTCGCGACCGCCGAGGACGGCGAGGATGGGCTCGAGAAGATCCGCGCCTTGCGCCCCGCGGTCGTCCTCCTCGACGCCATGATGCCGAAGCGGGACGGCTTCGACGTGTGCCGGACGGTGAAGGCCGACCCGGAGCTCGCCGGGACCAAGATCGTGATGCTGACGGCTCTCGGGCAGAAGGCCGACCAGGAGAAGGGCCACGCCGCCGGCGCGGACTTCTACGTCACCAAGCCGTTCGACGAGGAGGAGCTGCTGACGCTCCTGCGCCGCCTCACCGGCTGACCAAATTCGCCGCACGCCCGCCGGTCGCCTCCCGCATTCCGCGGGGTCCCGGCATCGGTAATCATGGCGAGCCCCGCTACAGGCGGGGTGAAGCCGACCCTCTGTCATTGCGAGCCCCGCTGCAGGCGGGGTGAAGCAATCCCGTGCCGGCCGCGAGGGTCGGCAAACCTGCCACCCTCGGGATTGCCGCGGTTCCCTCGCTGTGCTCGGGAACCTCGCAATGACAGGTTGTCCGACGAAATCGACCGCGCGCCCGGCGCCGCGCGCGCTTCTTCTTGCCTTCCGAAGCGATCGACGGCGCGCCCGGCGGTCCCGTCCCGCGTCGCGAAGGGTCCCGGCATCAGCGGTCATTGCGAGCCCCGCTGCAGGCGGGGCGAAGCAATCCCGTGCCGGCCGCGCGGATCGGCCAACCTGTCGCCCTCGGGATTGCCGCGGTTCCCCCGCTGCGCTCGGGAACCTCGCAATGACCCCATGTCGGGGTTCCCGACGCGACGACCAAACGCCCGGCGGGCGCGCGCTACGGCAAAATGCGACTGTGGGGCGGGCGCCCGCGCCCGCTTCTTTCCCGTTTTCGCTTTCCCGTTTTCCTTTTCCCCTCTCTCCTCTGTCTCGGGGCTACACTACCCGCCGTGTTGACCGTGGCGGTGCTGACCGCGAAGCCCGACCTGCCCGTCCACCGCGAACTGGAAGCGGCGGGGGACGCCTGCGGCGTTCGCGTCGAGATCCTCGACGCGCTCGGGATCGCGGCCCAGGACGCGCCGCCCCGTCTCTGGCGCGGCGGGGAACTCCTCGACGCCGCCGTTTTCGGCGCCGTGCTCCCCAGGGTCGGGAACTGGCGCCCGGACACCGTGCTGGCCGTGCTCGGCGTGCTGCGGGACCTGGGCGTGGGCTCGCTCAACGAGCCCGAGGCGATCCGCACCGGCCGCGACCACTGGCGCACGGCGTGCGCCCTGGCGGCCGCCGGCGTGCCGCACCCCGCGACCGTCGCGGGCTCGGAGCCCGGCGTGCTCGCGGCCGCGGCCGCGGCCGCGTTCGGCTTCCCGGCGGTGGTCAAGCAGCGCGGCTCCCGGCGGGGGATCGGGGTGATCCGCTGCGCGAGCGCGGCCGAGCTGGAAGCGGTGCTCGACTCGCTCTGGCGGGCCGGCGACGAGGTGGTCGTGCAGCGCTTCTGCCCGCCGGGAGGCGTGAGCCGGCGGGTGCTGGTCCTCGACGGCGAGGTGCTCGGGGCGACGGAGCACCGCGCGCCGGAGGGGGAGTTCCGCGCCAACGCCGCGCGTGGCGCGGCGGTGCGCGCGGTCGCCGTGGACGACGCCGCGAGCGGGCTCGCGGTGTGCGCCGCGCGGGCGACCGGGCTCGGCTTCGTCGGGGTGGACCTCATCCCGGACGACGGCGGCTGGGTGGTGGCCGAGGTCAACCCGTCGCCCGGGTGGACGCACTTCGCCGCGGCGACCGGGGTGCCGGTTGCCGCCCGCGTGGTCGAGGCGCTCGCACGGCGGAGCGGGGACCGGTGAGCGACCCGTTCGCCTGCGCCGCCGAGGTCCGCCTCAAGCCCGGCCGCGACGGGTCGGTGCGCGGGCGCCACCCGTGGGTGTACCGCGGGGCGCTGGCCGGCCCCGTGCCCGCGGGGACGGCGCCGGTGCGGGTGGCGGCGGCGAACGGCCGGCCGCTCGGCGTCGCGCTCCCGGGCGGCTCCGGCGGGTCGCTGGCGCTGCGCATGGTCGCGTTCGGCGACGAGAGCTGGGACGCCGCGGCGCTGCGCGGCCGTCTGCTCGCGGCGGCGGGGTTGCGGGAGCGCCTCGCTCTCGACGCCGACGCCTTCCGGCTGGTCCACGCCGAGGGCGACGGCCTGCCCGGCCTCGTGATCGACCGCTACGGGACCGTCGCCGTGTGCCAGCTCTTCGAGCGGGCGTGGGAACCGCTCCTCCCCGCCGTGCTGGAGGTGCTGGCCGGCGAGCTGGGCGCCGCCGACGTGCTGTTGCGCGGCGGCGATGCGGCGGCCGGCGTGCCCACCGTGCTGCGCGGCCGCATCCCGCCCGCCGAGGTCGTCATCCGCGAGGGCGGCGTGCGCTTCGCCGTGGACCTCCTCGGCGGCCAGAAGACCGGCTTCTTCCTCGACCAGCGCGAGAACCGCCGCCGGGTCGCCTCCCTCGCGGGCGGGGCGTCGCTGCTGAACCTCTTCGCCTACAGCGGCGGCTTCGCGGTCGCCGCGCTCGCCGCCGGCGCCGCGCGCGCGGTCAACGTGGACGCCTCGCCGCAGGCCCTCGCTCTGGCGCGGCGCGCCTACGCGCTCAACGGGCTGCGGGCGGACGATGCCGGCTTCGTTGCCGGCGATGCGTTCCGAGTCGTGCGCGCGCTCGCGGCCGCCGGCGAGCGCTTCGGCGTCGTGGTCGCGGACCCCCCCGCGTTCGTCAAGCGCAAGGCCGACCTCGAAGCCGGGCTGCGCGGGTACAAGGACGTCAACCTGCACGCGATGCGTCTCGTGGAGCCGGGCGGGCTGCTCCTCACCTGCTCGTGCTCGGCTCTCGTCGGCGAGGAGCAGTTCGGCGAGATGCTGGCCGCGGCCGCGCTCGACGCCGGCCGCGCGCTGCGCGTGCTGGAGCGGCGAGGGGCGGGGCCGGACCATCCGGTGTCGGCGTTCTGTCGCGAGGCCGAGCACCTCAAGGCGTGGCTTTGTGCGGTAAACTGACGGGGATGCTTCGGTTTTTGATGGCGTACCCGACGGGCGGCGCACGGCGGCGATGGCCGGCCCCGGAAACGGTGTGTTCCAAAGTGTCACACTTTTTGCGATTTCAAAGGGGGTAGGGTGTGATGCGGCGACGATTATGGAGTGCATATCGTGTTCCTGCAAGACATCGGCGCGATGGCACGGGGGTTGCGTTGACACACACCGTGACATCTGTGAAACAACGTGTCGGCCGCGCTGCCGGGTTCACGCTCATCGAGGCGCTGGTCGTGCTGGCGATCGTGGGGCTGCTGGTCCTCGTCGCGATCGTGCCGATCAGCTCGTACTGGCAGCGGTCGCGCCTCGAGACGACGGCGGGCGACATCCGCAACTTCCTGCAGTCCGCGTACTCCGAGGCGATCGCCCAGCACACGCAGGTGGTCGTGACGTTGCAGCAGAACGCCACGACCGGGTTGTGGGAGCTCTACCTCACCCCGCCGCCGCTCATCGGAAGCCGGTTGCTCGTGCTGCCGGAGCTCGTGAGCTTCGCCTACAACCCGCTCGCGACCGCGGGCGGGTGGCCGGTGTCGTCGTCCGACGCCAACGTCCGGGGAATCATGTGCGACCCGAGCGGACGCACGATGGTTCCCGTATTTCCTGTGACCCCATTGGCGCCTGTGGTTGCCGCCACCTTCACCGGCTCGGGCACCGAGACCGCGGGGCAGGCGGTCCAGGAGATCAAGACGCTGGCGATCACCCACGTCAACATGGTGGACGGCAGCCTGCAGCCCAACACCCGCGACGACATCCAGCTCTTCCCGATCTGGACCGTCACAGTCCGAAAGGTCATCCTATGAGCGGGGCCGAGATGACGGGGCAGGCGGGGAAGCGCCGCGGAGAGCGGGGCGTGTCGCTCATCGAGGTGCTGGTGGCGTTCTTCATCCTTTTCGTCGTGACGCTCGCGGTCCTCCAGATGCTCTCGATGGCGTACCTCGTGAACCTCGGGTCGCTGACCCGCACCGACCTGACGTACCGCGCCCAGCGCGTGGTCGAGACGATCCGGCTGCAGCGCTACCTCATCAGTCTCCCCGTCGGAGTCGGAGTTACGCCCAATGCCTGCTGTCCGGTCACCTCCGGCAGCACGATGACGATCCCGCCCGTCGGCACCTGCGACGCGTTCTGGGGCCCGGACGGGGCGAACGTGATGGAGCTGAACGCACGCTACTCTCTCAGCTACACGATCGACGCCGGCGGCAGTGTCACGGTGAACGCGGTGCCCCTGACGACCGGAGCCAACCTGTACCTCGGCCCGGCGGCGAACAAGGCGGTGGTCTATGTGGCGCAGATCCAGTAGGCCCGGCGGCGGTTTCACGCTGGTCGAGGTGCTGGTCGTCGTGGCCTCGCTCGGGATGATCCTGTGGATGGTCGGCGCGCTCTTCTTCCCGATGCAGAAGGCGGCGGAGCGCCAGCGCCTGCAGGTCGAGGCGCGCCAGACCGCGCGCGGCGCCACCGACTACGTGGCGATGCTGGTGCGCGGCGCGACCGACATGAACGACATCACCAACCCGCGCAACCCCGCCGCGATCCTCACCTTCCTCTACCAGGGCACGCCGCCGTCGGACCCGGTCCCGACGTGCGACGGCTCGGCCGGCGGCCCGTGCATCCAGCTCTCCTACGACAACGTGACCGACGCGTCGCTCGCGACCCCGGGGACCGACATCCTGACGTTCGGCGTGCCCTCGACGGCGCTGCGGCTGAAGCCGTCGACCTGGCCCGGCAGCGCGGACAACAGCAGCCCGACCGCGTGGGAGTTCGACCAGGGGTGTCAGAAGGACGGCAGCGCCAACACCGCGGCGAACGATCTCGCCAACAAGCAGGCGTTCGACCAGGCCACCGGCCGCGGCAGCGACCCCGCCCACCCCACCTGGAGCCAGCCGTTGATGCTGTTCGACAAAACCGGCAACTGGGTCTTCTACCAGATCACCAATTACAAGGACGCCTCGAACTCGGCAACCTGCAGCGCCCCTCCCTCGGCGTGGTGCACGGACCCGCAGTCCGGGCAGGTGGTGCCGTGCCTGCAGGTGATCGCGAACCCGGGCAGCGACGCGCTCAACGCGCCCGGCGGCCAGAGGAGCTACACGGACCCGATGACGCTGATCGTCGGCTTGCAGTACGCCAGCTTGCGCGTCTGCAACGGCTGGCTCGAGCAGAAGGTCGGGATCTTCAACCCCGCGACCGACGACAACTGCCCGGCGCTGGCGACCGGGGCGGCGTTCCCGCCGTACCAGACCAAGACGGGGTGGTCGCCGCTGCTGCCGAACGTGGAGGACCTGCAGTTCGCCTACGTTTTCGCCAACGGCACCGTCGGCAACGGGCCGGCCGGCGCGATGACCACGCCCGCGCACGTGCCGATCGTGGGCGGCAGCCCGCTCGACGCCTCGGACGTCCGGCGCGTCGTCGGCATCCGCGTCACGGTTACGGCGCGCTCCTCGACGCCGGTGTTCGGGGGCGGGAAGGCGCCGATGCGTCAGCCGGCCGCCGAGGACCACGACCCGGGGGCCGTCTCGCCGGACACCTATTTCCGCTACCAGCTCTCGTCCACGTCGCTGCTGCGCAACCGGGATGCGGGGTTCTGACCATGGCCGACGCGCGCAACCACCCAACCAACCCCGGCGAGCGCGGCATCGCGC
Organism: uncultured Acidobacteriota bacterium; assembly: GCA_963727205.1. Classification (GTDB taxonomy): domain Bacteria; phylum Acidobacteriota; class Thermoanaerobaculia; order Thermoanaerobaculales; family Thermoanaerobaculaceae; genus RBG-13-68-16. The sequence goes on from CAVSFQ010000008.1 coordinate 204,032, forward strand.
TCATCATGGTGATCCTGTTGCTGCTCGTGCTCACCGCGCTCGGGATCACCGCAACGATGTTGATGACGCAGGAGGACCGCATCTCCGCCCGCCAGGAGACGCAAAAGGCCGCGTTCTACGCCGCCGACGCCGGGCTGAGGAAGGGCGAGGCGGTCCTGACGGTCGTGCCGTACAGCAACACGAACCTCACCGCGTTCCTGGTGCACGCTCCGGTCGCGAACACCGTCGCGGTGACCCCGACGAAGCCAGTGCCGCCGCCGGGATGGGACAACGCGCACCTCGGGACCTACCTCACCACCCTTCCAGGTGCCGGCACCGAGCTGGCCAACCAGGAGGTCACGCAGGTGGACGCCGGCGGCACCCCGTTAAACCGGGTGCGCGCCTACTACAGCCTGTACGTGCGCAACAACGCCGAGGACCCGATCTACAACCAGCCCAGCCCCATCCCCACCCCTGTCCCCGGCTCGACCACACCCGTCAACGCCAACCTTGACGCGCGCCTGCGCCTCGTCTCGGTGGGGTTCCTCACCGACTGGAAAGGGGTGGACCCGACCACCGGCGCCGCGAACGTTCTGGCTGTGAAGATCCTCGAGGAAGAGCTGAACTGGAACGGGCAGGCCGGCGGCAACCCGAACCAGATCGACGTGAACGCCGGAGCCACCAACTCCGGGCAGTGGACCGGCGGAAGTTGAGCGTCCCGGCGGGCCGAGCGCCCGCTCAGGGTCCGATGTGGAGGTCGTGATGCGACGGAAGGCCAGGAAGCTGATGCGGAAGAGGATGGTCGTGATCGCGCTGGCGGTCGGGCTGGCGGTGCCGGTCCTGGCCGCGACGCTCCTCCCCTCGAACGAGGGCTACGACCTCATGCAGCAGATCACTCTCCAGCAGGTGAAGGCCAACATCCTGATCGTCCTCGACGTCAGCGGCTCCATGGCCTGGGACTACAAGGGCAACAATGTCGGCGTCGACAGCACCGGCACGAACCCCCAGTTCGGTTGGAGGGTGTCGAGCCTGACCTGCCCGACGGCGACCCCGACCCCGACCCCGACCCAAACGGTCACCCCGACCGTGACGGCCACCGTGACCGCGACGGTCACCCCGACCGTGACGGCCACCGCGACCGCGACGGTCACCCCGACGGCCACGGCGACGGCGACGGTCACGCGGACGCCGACGGTCACGGCGACAGCGACGGTCACGCGCACGCCGACAGTCACGCGCACGCCGACGATCACGCGCACGCCGACGATCACGCGGACGCCGACGAGCACGCGGACGGCCACACCGACGCGGACGGCGGCGCCGCCGACGCCCACGCGGACGGCGACAGCCACAAAGACGCCACCGGCGGCCGACGCCGACGCCGACGAAGACCCCGACGCGCACGCCGACGCGGCCGACGCCGACGCCGACGAAGACCCCGACGCGCACGCCGACGCAGCCGACGCCGACGCCGACGATCACGCGCACGCCGGCCCCGCCGACTCCGACGCGGACGAACACGCCGATCGCGCCGACGCCGACGGTCACGCCGATCCCGCCGACGCCGACGGTCACGCCGATCCCGCCGACGCCGACGATCACGCCGATCCCGCCGACAGCGACGGCCACGGTCCCCCCGACGGCCACGTTCACGGCGACGGCCACGCGGACGGCGACGGCCACGCGGACGCCGACGATCCCGCCGACGCCGACGGGGACCGCGACCTCGACGAAGACGCCGACGCCGGCCCCACCGACCGCGACGCCGACGGCGACCCCGACCTCGACGAAGACGCCGACGCCGCCCCCGCCGTTCTACGGCATGTTCCCCGCCGGCGTGCTGTTGGCCGACACAGGTCCCACTGGGGAGGAGTGCTTTTCGTGGACCTACACACTGGTCGTGAAGCAGACCTACCCGAGCCGGATGGCGGTGGTCAAGAACGTGCTCGGCAAATGGGTCACCATCACGACGCCGTGGGAGCCGCCGGCGTGGCCGCAGCCGGAGGAGTTCAACAGCGCATGGCGCATGGCCACGAACCCGAACATCAGCAGCGTCAGCTCGGTTCAAGCTGATGCGGCGCCGCTGGCGCCCGGCGAGCACACCTACGCCTGGACGGTGAACTTCTCCTCCCTGCAGCCCGATCCGGGGCCGCCGTTCAACCTGTACGGGACCGACGCCACCGACCCCTCGCGGTCGCCGATCCTGGGCGGCGACCCGCCGCCGACCTGGTTGACCTGGCCAGACGTCTTCTATTCCTACACCGACAAAGGCGGCACGTTCGGCTCGGGCGCGATCGAGCAGAGGCCGCTCGACGTCGTCGGCACCAGCACCAACGTCGCGAACTGGGGGTTGATGATCTTCTCCACCGGCATCGACCGGGACACCACCGGCGGGTCGGGCACCTGGACGAAGCGCAACAAGGTCGTGCAGATGATCGACACCTCCGACCGGGGCGACGTTACGAACATCGAAAGCGCGATGGACCTGGTCGTCAACACGCACGGCAGCAACGGCACCAACGTGTACGGCAGCACCCCCACCAGGGGCGCGCTCGGCCCCGTGCCCGGCGCGGCCGGCACCGCCAACGCGGAGACGATCCTGCAGTACGTCGCCCAGGGCACGACGACGGATACGGACCTCGTGGACGACGTCGGCCAGCAGTTCACCCTGTCGCCGGACCCGAAGTTCGACTGCAACCGCCCCTACGCCTCGATCCTGGTCACCGACGGTCTCTCCAACGTCGGGAACCCGTGGGGGTGTGAGCCAACGGTTTCAGCTTGGGGGACCCTTGGGAACTGGAGAGAGCCGTGCCTTGCGTGCGATTGTTCGAACACGGCGACGTTAGGCCCAAACAACGGCGGCCCCGGCTGCCCGGACGGCGGCGACTCCAGGCACACGTGCCCGAAGGATTACCAGGAGTTCGCGGCCGGGAAGGCGGAGGACGCGTGGTTCTCGAATGTGCTGATCGATGGGAGCCCTAAGCCCCTGATGGCCCGCACCTGGGTGATCGGCATCAGCCAGGAGGTCGGCCTGTGCGAGCTCAACTCGATCGCCTACCGCGGCCGCACGGATGCCAGCGACCCCAAGCAACTGGTCGGGATGGGCGGCGTCGCGCCCTACCTGGACCCCTATCTGTCGTTGGGCGACGACCCGAACGGCGACACGTACGACGGCCCGGTCGCTTCCAATGACACTGGCGCGGCGTGCGACCTCCCGTCGCATAGCCCGACGCACGGCGACTACGCGTTCTTCGCGCAGTCGGCGACGAAGCTCAACGAGGCGCTCAAGAAGGTGCTGAGCGCCTACGGGATCGGGGATTACACGACCTCGGCGCCCTCGATTGCCAACACCGCCAGCACCACGACCGCGACCAGCACGGTCGGCTTCATCACCACGGCCGAGTACCCGAAGTGGCAGGGCCACGTGTACGCCTACGACCTCACCGCCCCGATCACCTGTACGAGCGACGCCATGTGCCCGACCGTGGCCAACGGCGCCGGGCGCTGCATCGCAACCCCCGGCGACCCGGCCTTCCATACCTGCAAGGCGCCGGACACGTTCACGCTGCTCTGGGACGGGGGTCTCGTGCTGAACACCGGCAACGACGGCAAGCCGCGCCGGATCTACACCTGGAACGGCACCACCCTCGTGGCCGTCACGACGGCCAACGAGGGTCTTCTCAACACGGTCTGCGGCGGCTGCGGGATCACCGACAAGGTCGTGGACTTCATCCGCGGCAACGACGGGGACGGCAATCCGAGGCCGTGGCAGCTCGGCGCCATCATCAACTCGACCGCGGCGATCGTCGGCAAGCCGGAGGAGTGGAAGCAGTTCACCGGCCATCTCGGCTTCGAGACGCTGTACGCGACGCGCAACTCGGTCGCGTGGGTGGGCGCCTCCGACGGCATGGTGCACGGCTTCGATGCCCGGGACGGGTCCGAGGTGGTCGCCCTCATCCCGCCCGACCAGCTCGCCGACCAGGTCACGCTGTACAACAATTACAAGACCAACCCCACCGACGACGGCATGGGGCAGCCGATCTACGCCAGCGACCACCTCTACGGCGTCGCCAACTCGCCGCGCTTCGCCGACGTGTGGGACGGCTCGCAGTACCACACCGTGATGTACATCACCGAGGGCCCCGGCGGCACCGGCGTGCACGCGATCGACGTCACCCACCCGACCCCGCCGGACGTCCTGTCCGACGGCACGACGACAGGGGGCGATCAGAACTACGGCTATGGCATACCGTACAATCCCAGTGACCCCGAGGCCGCGCCGCCGGTGAAGCCGCTGTGGAGCCTGACCCAGGACGGACGGGCCGGCACCACGCAAGTGGCGTCCCTCCAAGACACCTGGAGCATCCCGGGCATCGGCGGCACCTCCAATGGGCAGAACTGGGAACTGGTCATGGGCAACGGGTACACCAAGTACGACGCCAGCACCGCCGCCACTATTGCCGCCACGGAGAACCCGACGCCGCACTACCTCCGCCTCGATCCATGGACCGGGTCCGTGCGCGCCGACAAGACCGTGACGAACCTCCCCGGCGGCCCCACCGACCCGCCGCAGGCGCTCGGCGGCCCCTGGGTGCGCGACCAGATGTTCGCCCACTCCACGATCTGGAGCACCACGACCGGCTACTACCAGCCGGACGACGACGTAAACGAAGGGGTGCAGGTGGACCTGCAAGGGCGAGTCTGGCTGCTCGACCGGAACAACATGTCCACGAACAACTGGCGCAACCCGCAGACGCTCACCGACGCCGGGTCGGTCATCGCCGGCGAACCGCTCTACTACTCGCCGGCGGTCGCCAACTACCCGTCGGACCTCCCGGCGTACAACGTCTTTGCCTTCTCGTCGGGGTCGTTCTACGAGATCAGCGATTACATCAACGGCTCGGCCGTGGGCACCGCCGGCCACTTCATTCCGTCGCTGTACCTGGTGGCGAGGACCATCCTGGCGCCTCTCACCACGACGGTGAACAGGATCCCGATCGCCAGCATCACCACCCCTGACGCCGGGGTGACGTTCGCGATCAACACCGGCATCACGTCCTATGTCGGGGGTACCTCCTACTTCGGCCATCGCACCCAGGTCACCGCGTCGCCGCTGATCCTCACCCCCAAGGTCGGGTCCAACGGCAACGTGATCGCCCTCTACCTCCTCTTCGACCCGGACATCGGGTGCGCTGGCCGCTCGTACGTCGTGCGTCTCGACTTCGACCCGGGCAACCTCGCGAGCGTGGCGGTCAAGGTGGCCCAGGCCGGCGAGGGCGCCGCGTCCGGAATGGTCCTGGCAGGCAAGCTGCCGGTGGTGGCAAAGTCGTTCGCGGGCACGGGCGGCAAGGCCTACTTCTTCGTCGTCAGAGACCTCCCCATCCAGGGCGCGGGTGGCCCCGGCGCCCCGATCTCCTGGTGGAGGGAGCTGCAGTAGCGCTCCCGGATACGGTCTTCGCGGCACGGGGCGGGCGCGAGCCCGCCCCGTTGCCGTCGGTCCCCGCCGCAGCACTCGCTCCCGCCCCACATGCGCGCAGCGGCCGCCCGCCGGGCGGCCGGCTTTGTCTTGTCCGTGTGAGCCGCGCGCGCTGTTTCCTGCGCTCCGAGACCGACGACCACATCAGTCTGACGTAGGGGCGCGGCTTGCCCGCGCCCGCTGCGCGGCGCGCATCGTCTTCCCTGTCCGCGGGCGGCCGCAAGGGCCGCCCCTACGCACGCCATCGACGACCGCGCGCCCGGCGGTCACGCCCCGCGTTTCCGAGGGTCCCGGCATCAGCTGTCATTGCGAGCCCCGCTGCAGGCGGGGCGAAGCAATCTCGTGCCGACCGTCCGGAGCGGCAAACCTGTCGCCCTCGAGATTGCCGCGATTCCCTCGCAATGACGGCACGCGCCCCCCGGCCGGGCCGCACATTTTGGATCACGTGGGGCGGGCGCCCTCGCCAGCCCCCATCGGCATCGCGGGGCTCCCTGCCGTCATGCACGTTGATCACCGTGAACGTGCAGTTTGACACAGATCGCGATGTCAGTTTGCACAACTGGGCCTTGACATGTGCAAATACGAGGTCCAGAATCCGCGCAACGACGGGCCTTGGAGGGCACATGGACAAAAAGCAGATCCTCGAGCGCTGCAAGAAGGAGGGGGTGCGGTTCCTCCGCCTCACGTTCACGGACATCGACGGCATCATCAAGAACGTCGAGGTGCCGACGAACCAGTTCGAGAAGGCGCTCGACGGGCAGATCATGTTCGACGGGTCCTCGATCGAGGGGTTCACCCGGATCGAGGAGTCGGACATGCTGCTCAAGCCCGACCCGGCGACGTTCGCCATCTACCCGTGGCCGACGCCGTACGGCAAGGTGGCGCGCCTCGTCTGCGACGTCTACAACACCGACGACACGCCGTTCGCCGGCTGTCCGCGCCTGGCGCTCAAGCGGGTCGTCGAGCGCGCCTCCAAGCGCGGCTGGACGATGATGGCCGGCCCCGAGGCGGAGTTCTTCCTCTTCCGGCGCGACGCGGCCGGCAAGCCCAACCACGAGGTGCACGACGTCGGCGGCTACTTCGACCTGACCCCCGTGGACCTCGGCGAGGAGGCGCGGCGCGACATCGTCGAGGTGCTGGAGCGGATGGGGTTCGAAGTCGAGGCGGCGCACCACGAGGTCGCCCCCGGCCAGCACGAGATCGACTTCAAGTACACCGACGCCCTGGCCACGGCCGACAACATCGCCACCTTCCGCTTCGTCGTCAAGAAGGTCGCGATGGACCACGGCCTGCACGCGACGTTCATGCCGAAGCCGCTCTACGGCGTCAACGGGTCGGGGATGCACACCCACCAGAGCCTCTTCGACCGCAAGGGCAACAACGTCTTCTACGACGCCAAGGGCGAATACCAGCTCTCCAAGGTGGCGCGCGGCTACATCGCCGGCATCCTGGAGCATGCCCGCGCCTTCGTCGCGGTCACGAACCCCCTCGTCAACTCGTTCAAGCGGCTGGTGCCCGGCCACGAGGCGCCGATCAACGTCGCGTGGTCGGAGAAGAACCGTTCGCCTCTGGTCCGCGTCCCCGGCCGCCGCGGCACCGGCACCCGCTGCGAGGTGCGCGTGCCCGACCCGTCGTGCAACCCCTACCTGGCGCTGTCGGTGATGCTGGCGTGCGGCCTCGACGGCATCCAGCGCGGCCTCGACTGCGGCGAGCCCGTCAACCGCAACATCTTCGAGATGTCGGAGCGCGAGAAGCGGCGGCTCAAGATCAGGGAGCTGCCGGCGAACCTCAACGAGGCGCTCGACAACCTCGAGCGCGACAAGGTGGTCCAGGACGCGCTCGGCGAGCACATCTACTCCAACTTCCTGCGCAACAAGCGCGAGGAGTGGCACCGCTACATCTGCACCGTGCACGAGTGGGAGCGCGAGCAGTACCTGGAAGAGTACTGATAACGATTCGCCGTCCGTCGTAGAGGAATCACTGTCATTGCGAGCCCCGCTGCAGGCGGGGCGAAGCAATCCCGTGCCAACCGCGCGGACCAGCCAACCTGACGTCCTCGAGATTGCCGCGGTTCCCTCGCTGCGCTCGGGAACCTCGCAATGACGGTACGCGCCCGGCGGCCGCATCCCGCACGCCTGTAGCGGCCGCCCGCCGGGCGGCCGGCCTCTCCACCCGGGTCGCTTGTGCGGGGCGCGAGCGGTCTCGTGCCCTCCGTCCCTTACCGCATGAAGGCGAGGGCGATCGCCGTGGCGCCGAGCACGACCCACACCACGTTGGCGCGCAGCCGCAGCGCGGCGAACGCGGCCGCCGCCAGCGCCACGTCCCAGGGGCCGATGAAGGCGCTCTTGGCGACCGCGGCCAGCACGTACAGGAGCATGGCGATGAACGCCGCGAGCAAGCCGCTCACGGCGCTCTGCACGGCGGCGAGGTGGCGAACGCGGGCGAAGTGGGGCGCGATCAGCACCAGCAGCAGCGACGAGGGCAGGAAGATGCAGAGGGTCGCGAAGATCGCCCCGGCGAGGCCGCCGACCCGGTAGCCGATGAACGTCGCCGTGATGATCACCGGGCCGGGCGTGATCTGGCCGAGCGCCAGGCCGTCGATGAACTCCTTCGACGTGAGCCAGGCGTGGGCCGTATTTTTGACCACCTCGTGGAACATCAGGGCGATCGCCGTGTAGCCGCCGCCGAACGCCAGGAGATTGATCTTCGCCATGGTCGCGCCGAGGGCAGGGAACACGGGAGAGGCGAGGCCCGACGCGAGCAGCGCGACGACGAAGGCGAGCGCCACGCCGGTGGTGACGACGAGGGTCCTCCGGTAACTGCGGCCCGTCGTCGCCGGGCCCGGGGGGTCAGGTGCGCCGGCCGCGTTGCCGTTCGGCGGCCAGACCAGCCCCACCAGCACGCCCGCGAGCGCGGCGGCGGCGAGCACGAGCAGCGTGTTGGCGCCGGCGAAGAACGCCGCGGCGGCGCCGGCGGCGATCGCCAGCCCCTGCCAGTTCTTGATCGCCGGCCGCGCCATCGAGAGGATGGACTGCGCCACGATCGCCACCACGGCGGCCCCGAGGCCGCGGAACGCCTTGGTCACCACCGGCAGCCCCTCGAAGCGGAAGTACGCGGCGGAGAGCGCGAGCATGAGCAGGAACGACGGGGCGACGTACGCCGCCATCGCCACCGCGGTGCCGCGGCCTCCGTGCAGTCGCCAGCCGAGGTGGGCGGCCGTCAGCACCGCCACCGGGCCGGGGAGCATCTGGGCGAACGCCAGCGACTCGGCGAACTCGCCTTCCGACACCCACTTCTTGTCGAGGACCACGACCTCGCGGATCTGCGCCACGATCGCGGGCCCGCCGTACGCCGTCGCGCCGATGCGGAAGAACGTCCTCGCCATCTGCGTCCTGCTCACGCCCACCGTCGCCTCCGCCTCCGAGGACCGCGTCAGTGTGTCGCGCGCCCTCGCCGCGGTCAAGGCAGGTCCCGGTGGGGAGCGGCCGGCGGGCGAGTGGCCGTCGCGGTGGGAACCGCCGGGCCATGGTCATTGCCTTGAGGGTCTCCCGGATCACGCGGCTTGGCACGCAAGAGGAGGCCGCCGCAATGGCGGGCGGGGACAAGCCCCGCCCCTACACACCTATACCAGCTCACTCTTTGTGTAGGGGCGGCCCTTGCGGCCGCCCGCTTCGCCTCTTGAAGATTGCGAGGTTCCCGAGCGTAGCGAGGGAACCGCGGCAATCTCGAGGGCGACGGTTGGCCGGTTCGCGCGGTCGGCACGGGATTGCCTCGCCCCGCCCCAGGCGGGGCTCGCAATGACATGGGGAATCCCGGTCATTGCGAGGAGGTCGAGCGTAGCGAGACCGACGAAGCAATCTCGTTCCCAACCGCGTCACCCATCGTCCTCGCCGTGACCCTTCGAAATGCGCGGCGCGACTGCCCCACCCGTGCGGTGCCCCGGCGCGGCCGGGAAGGCGGCCCGCGGCGGCGGGGTTCTCCCTGGAGGAATGAGCGCAGCGGACCGCCTCGCGTCGGACCTGGCCACCCTGGAAAGCGGCGCGGGTGTGCTGCCGCTCCCTGAGGCTGGCCTCGTCCGAGTGAGTGGCCCAGGCCACCTCGACGTGCTCCAGCGGGTGCTCAGTCAGGACCTCACCGGTCTTGGTCCCGGCCGCGGGCGCCTCGCCCTCCTCCTCGCGCCCAAGGGGCAGTTCCGGGCGGTGATGGCGGTGTTCGGGGGCGGCGGCGAGACGCTGCTCCTGACGCCGCCCGGCCGCGCCGCGGAGGTGGCGGACGCGCTCTCCAAGTTCCTCATGCTGTCGCGCTGCACCGCCCAGGCCGATGCGAGCCCCGGCGTCGCGGTCGTCGGGGCGGGTTGGGTCGACGCCGCGGCTGCGGCGGGCGCCGACCGCGCCGCCCTCGCCGCCGGCGGCGTGGTCGCCGGGGCGGGTTGGCTCGACGCCGCTGTCGTCGCCGCGGCCGACCCCGCGGACGTGACCGGCGGCGGCCGCGACGCGCTCTGGTTCGGCCGCACGATGCTCGGCGTCCCGGGCGCGACGGCGGTGGGGGCGAGCTTGGATGCGCTGCACGCGACCGGCGCCCGCGAGGTATCGCGGGAGGCGGTCGAGCTCCTCCGCATCCGGCACGGCGTGCCGGCGTGGGGGAACGAGCTGACCGGCACGACGCTCCCCCCGGAGGTCGGCATCGAGGGGGAGGCGATCTCCTCCACGAAGGGGTGCTACATCGGGCAGGAGACGATGGCCCGCATGGCGACGTACGGGCACCCGACGCGGGCGCTCGCGGGCCTGCGCCAGGTGTCGGGTCCGCTCGAGCCTCCGGAGTTGCCGCTGCCGCTCACGGCGGCAAGCGAGGACCGGCCCCGCGCCTCCCTCACCAGCTGGGGCCTCCACCCGCGACACGGCGGCGTCGGCCTCGCCCTCGTCCGCCGCGAGCTCGCCGTCCCCGGCGCGCGCCTCGCCGCCGCCGGCCGCACCTTCGAGATCACCCCCCTCCCGCTGTGGTAAATGTGGGGCTCGCGCTGCGTTGACGCGCCGTTGTGTCTTCTCAGTGTGGGGTGCGCGCGCCGCTTCTTGCCCTGTGAGTTCGACGACAGCGCGCCCGACGGTCGCGCCCCGTGTCGCGCGGGCTCCCGGCATCAGCTGTCATTGCGAGCTCCGCTGTAGGCGGGGCGAAGCAATCCCGTGCCGACCGTGCGGAGCGGCCAACCTGTCGTCCTCGGGATTGCCGCGGTTCCCTCGCTGCGCTCGGGAACCTCGCAATGACAGGCGCGGTGGCGGCCGCAAGAGCCGCGCCTACAAGGGGACCCGGCGCGGCCGCGCGCCCGGCGGTCGCGCCCCGCACCTGCGATGCAAGCGCTTCCAGTGGCCACTCCCTACATGCAGAGGGGCTGGATTCCCGTTTGCGCGGGAATGACGTCACGCCCCGCGCTCACTCCCACTCGACGTTGAGGAGGTGCAGCTCCGGGGTCAGGAGCGGGACGAGCGCGCTGCGGATCGTGCGCGCGCCGGGTCCGAGCCGGTGCCGCCGCGACAGGTGCGTCAGTACCAGGTGGCGGTTGCGCAGTCCTGCCGCCCGTTCCACCAGGTCGTCGAGGTGCATGTGACCGAACCGGCGCGCGCGCTCGAGCTCCGACGGCCGCAGGAACGTGCACTCGACCACCAGCACCTCGACATCCGCCAGCCACGGCTGCGCGGCGAACGTCTCCGGCCCGGTGTCGGCGAGGTAGGCGACGAGCGGCGTGCGCACGTCCTCGGCAATCGCCTCGCCCGCGGCGTGCCGTCGCTGCAGCTCGTCCGGCTCCAGCCCGGCCAGCTCCGGCCGCAGCCGGTGGCGGACCCACTCGACGCAGCAGCCCAGCGTCTCGACCCAGTGCGAGGTCGCGAAGAAGCGCAGCTCGAACCCGCGGCGCAGCGGCCGGACCTCGCCGGGCGCCACCGCGATCACCTCCACGTCGTACGGCTCGCCCCCCTCGAGGCGCGCGCAGGTGGCGAGCAGCTCCGCGACGCCGCCGGCGATCGCCGGCGGGACGTAGACTCGGCCCCCGTGGATCCCGTTGAGCTGGCGCTGGCTCGCCCAGGCGGGCAGGCCGAGGACGTGGTCCATGTGTCCGTGCGAGATGACGACGTCACTCAGCGGCACGAGCGCCCGCGCCGGCCGGCCGGCGTCGAGCGCGAGCCGAAGCTGCGGCAGCAGCACGAGCGACGCCTCGCCGGCTCTTGATCCGCCCACCAAGCGGAGCTCGCCCCATGAGGTGGCAAGACGAAGTTGTCGCACTCGTACGAGAGTGCACGGCCGGTTGCGCTATTGTCAACCTTGATCGGGCGCGTTCGTCATCCGGACCATGGTAAGCGTCGCGCGGCGGGAGACCCCCTTGGGGCACGAAGACGAGCGGGAGCTGGTGGAGCGGGCGCGCGGCGGTGACCGCGACGCCGCTGGCACGTTGCTCGAGCGCCACGAGCTGCTGCTCTTCCGCACCTGCCGGCGCCTCCTGCCTCAGGGCGAGGACCTCGAAGGCGCGGTCCAGGAGACGATGCTGCGCGCCCTCAAGAACCTCGGCGCGTTCACCGGCCAGGGGAGCTTCGCCGGCTGGCTCGCCGCGATCGCGGTGAACCTCTGCCGCGACAGGCTTCGCCGCCGGCGGCTGGTGCCGTTCCTCGCCCTGGAGACCCCGGACGAGGACGACCCCGACCCGCTCGACGTGGTGCCGTCGTCCGAGCCGGCCCCGGACCGGGTCGCGATGGCGCGCGAGGCCGTCGCCGCGACGCGGCGCGAGGTCGCGCGGCTGCCGCGTCGCCAGCGGGAGGTGTTCGCCCTGCGGTTCTATGCCGGGCTGGACCTGGAGGGGATCGCCGGCGCCCTGTCGGTCGACATCGGCACCGTGAAGACCCACCTGCACCGCGCGGTGCGCCGGGTGCGCGCCGCGGTCGAGGAGGCAAGACCATGACGATCAAACATCTGCGCGATGACGAGCTGGACCTCGCGCTGACCGGCGAGGCGCTGCCGGCGGACGTTGCGGAGCACCTGGCGTCGTGCCTGGTGTGCCGGCGGCGGCGCGACGGCTTTTTGGCGGCGGTGGACGGGGCGAGGGGAGCGGATCCCGACGAGGCGGCGCGGCGGCGCGTGCGCGACGGCGCGCTCGCGGCGTGGGGCGGCACGAGCCGCCGGCGTCACTGGGCGCGTTGGGTGGCGGCGGCCGCGGCGGTCGTCGTGCTCGGCCTCCTGCCGCTGCTGCGCAGCCACACGGTCACACCGAAGTTGAACACCGACGCGGTCCTGGTCGAGGTGGACGCGGTCCTGGCGCAGGACCCGCTGTCGGCCGTGGCCCCCGAGGACGTCGTCAACACCGTCGCCCCGGCGCCGGTGGAAGCTGGGGAAGGGAGCTGATCATGAACGGTCGTTCGATGAGTTGGATCGTGGCGGTGGGGCTCGTGCTCGCGGCCGGCGTGGCCGCGGCGCAGACGTTCGACGTGCCGCCGGGGCGGTGGTGGGAGCGGCCCGTGGTGGCCGAGCGGCTGGGCTTGTCGCCGGATCAGGTCAAGCAGCTCGATGCGACGACGTACGCGTTCGCGCGGCGCATGGTCGACCTCAAGGCCACCGTCGAGAAGGCCGCGATCGACCTGCGCGCCGCTTCCGACGCCGAGCCGTTCGCGCCGGACAAGGTGCGCGAGGCGTTCGCCGTCCTGCAGCAGGCGCGCGGCCGGCTCGAGACCGAGCGCTTCGACATGCTGCTCAAGGTCCGGGAGCTGCTGACGCCCGACCAGTGGAGCAAGCTGCAGCAGCTGGCGCGCGCGCGCCGCGCCGAGAAAGGCGACGGCGCCCAGTCCGCTCCCGGCGCCCAGCGTGGCAACCAACCGCCGCGCCGCTGGCGCTGACCGACCTCGTACGGGGTCTGAGGAAACGAAAGGGAGGACGTCATGAGGAAAGCCTTGCTCGCCCTCGTGGTGCTTGCGCTGGCCGTGCCGGCGCTCGCGGAGGACGGCCCGCTGGCGGTGCGCGCCAAGGCCGAGGTCGTCGGGTTCCTGGCGCTCACGCCCGACCAGATCGCGCAGTGGGACACGTTGCTCGCGACGCGCGAGCAGACGGTCCCGCCGCTGCGCACCCAGCTGCAGGGGATCGAGGATCAGCTGAAGGCGCTCCTCGCCGAGCCCAACCCCGACCCGGCCGCGGTCGGTAACCTGGTGCTCCAGGCCAAGGGGGTGCGCGACCAGATCAAGGCGGCCGAGGGCGCCTACGTCGACGGCTTCGGCGCCATGCTCGCGGCCGACCAGCAGGCGAAGTTCGCCTTCCTGCGCCGCGCCGAGCAGGCCCGCCCGGTCATGCCGGCGTTCCGTCTGTTCGCCCTGCTGCCGCCGCTCCTGCACCCCTGAATGCCGTAGCCTCACACCCGTGCGGCGCTCGCCGCGGCGGTTTACTCCTGCCCTCGGCGATCTGATAGGGGTAGGGAGGGCCGGTTGGTTCCGGCCCCCCCTCCCTCCGAACCGGACGAGCGGATTTCCCGCATCCGGCTCTCCAGTTGGTGGTTCCTCAGCGAGACTGAAGGGCGGCCGTAGGGGCTTCGGTCGCGGTGAAAAACCCCTGGGCCGTGAAGAAGGCGTTAAGCCTCTTGCCTCCCTTCACCCTGTGTTCCAGGGCCTCCAGCATGCGCTCCGTCCACACCGAGGGTTCCACCCACGCCCACCGCTCGCGAATGTCTCCGCCTTGTCTAGCCGCCTCCGGCACTGACGACGGTATCCCTTCCCCCGCCATGTCCGTCACGCATCCACCTCCCTGCCTGCCTTCGCTCCACGCCCGTTACGACGCTTCATCGCTACTATGCAGGCTCTGACTCCTGCCAGCCTCACCCCGACTGGCAGGTCTCCTGGGTTCCCCTGCACGAACTTCGCGACGTTCTGCCCCCAACCACCCGACGCCGTCCCCTCACCCCGGCTTCGCCTTTCGCTAGCAGGCTCGCCACGACGCCTGGCCGAATCGGGTTCGTTATCCTGCGGACCATCGCTTCGCCTCCGGTTGCTCCCCACCCCACCTCACGGTGACGCAGTTTCCTTCGGCTACGGGCCGGGGTGCTGGCCCGATGGGGACTCTCACCCCACGATCCATGCAGTCTTCCCAGCGCACTAGCGGCCGCCCGCCGGGCGGCCGTTCCCGTCGTGCACCGTCGGAGCGCCCCCGCCGGTCGCGCCGTGCGTTCCGAGGGGTCCCGGCGTCATCGGTCATCGCGAGCCCCGCCTAGGGCGGGGCGAAGATGATATGGGACGACCGGCTCGCGATCGCAAGTCGCGGGTTACCTTTGCAGGCAGAGCCGCATACGAAAGGAGCCGGTCATGGGAAAGGATATCGCGTTTGCGGGGATGGACGTGCACAAGGGATCGATCAGCGTGGCGGTGTTGAAAGCCGAGAGCGGGGAGTTGGTCGAATGGAAGACGGCGAACGGGACGAAGGAGCTGGCGAAGCTGGGCCGGAGGTTGGTACGGGAGGGTGGCGCCGGAGTCCGGGCGTGCTACGAAGCAGGGCCGTGTGGGTACCGGGTGCAGCGGGTTTTGCGGGAGATGGGCGTGGACTGTGTGGTTGTGGCGCCGTCGATGACGCCGGTCAAACCTGGGGAGCGCGTGAAGACGGATCAGCGGGACGCGCGCAAGCTGGCGAAGCTGCTGCGTAGCGGTGAGCTGACCGAAGTGCATCCGCCGACGAGTCAGGAAGAGGCGGTGCGCGACCTGTGCCGAGCCCGCGAGGATGCGCAAGAGGACCTCATGCGCTGCCGGCACCGGCTGACCAAGATGCTGTTGCGGCGTGGGACCACCTACCCGGGCAAGCACCACTGGGGTCGGGCGCATGAGCAGTGGTTGCGCAGCGTGCAAATGGATGACCCGGCCGAACGCGTGGTGTTCGCGGACTACCTGCTGGCGATCGCGCAACTGGACGAGCGCCTCAGGCACCTGGCCGAGGCGCTGGCCGTCCGTGCTCAGGAGGAGCCGTACCGAACGCCGGTCGGATGGCTGCGCTGCTTTCGCGGCATCGACACTCTCACCGCCATGACGATCGTGACCGAACTGCACGGGTTTGCACGGTTTCGGACGGCGCGAGACCTGATGGCTTACCTCGGCCTCGTGGTCAGCGAGCACTCCAGTGGGGCCAGCGTCCATCGCGGCGGCCTGACCAAGACCGGGAATGGGCACGTGCGGCGGATCTTGGTGCAGTGTGCGTGGCACTACCCACTGGCGCCGGCGGTCGGCGTGGCGCTGCGCCAGCGGCGCGAAGGGCAGCCGGGCTGGGTCCTCGCCATTGCCGACCGTGCCCAGCAGCGGCTCCACCGCCGCTACTGGCGCCTGGTGCTCGGCAGCAAGAAGCCGCCGCAGAAGGCGGTCACCGCCATCGCGCGCGAACTGGTGGGCTTCATCTGGGCGGTGCTGTCGAGGACGGCAGCGCCCATCTCGGCCGCGGCATGAGTCAAGGGTCACCGGTGGGAGCAACCGTGATGCTGGCGTGATCGCTTGAGAGCACATCGTGGACGTTGGGGATCGGAGACGGCGGATGCACGGAGGCACGATTAGGAGAACACGCGGGAGACTGCTGCGACAGGGGCTTTGCCGCCCCGGACTCGCGAACGAAGACCGCGTCACCTCCCGACGAAACACCGCCTTGCGGCTCTGCCTCGGGCAACCCGCGAATATCAGAGTGGCTCGTCGTCGAAGCGCCCTCCGTCATCCGTCGCCTCGGATCCCCACCGCCCCACACCCACCACCCCCGCGCCCCCTGTCGCGTCAAGAGAGAATCTGACTTTGGGGGGCATCGTCGCGCCATTGAGAATCTGACCGAAGGGTTTTCACGGACAGGCATCGGAAGTCTCCGGGCGGGGGCGTCCTCCCCCTCGGGGGGGAGGATTGAGGCGGGGGGGCGCCTTTGGAAGCGTGGGGCGACGGGGGGTGTGTTTGGACGGCGTTGTCGAGGCGCCGGCGCGTCGGCGGAGGGCGTGGACGCGATCGATCTTGCGCTGGATGCGTTCGGAGAGTGCAAAGGGGTCGAGGCGCTGCCTCAAAGCGAGAAGAGTCCTCAGGCGCGCTGCATCGGCATGGGTGTCCCCCAGGAGCCGGTCGAGGGGCGTCGTGGGTGGCTCGTAGATCCGCCGGACGCGTGAGCCGATCCGTTCTTTGCGGAGGAGCTTCACCGACGGCTGAAAGAGGTTCATCATCCAGCGCCACTCGTGGCCGTATAGGTCATTGAGCCGTTCGACGGCCTGGGCCGTGTCGATCCTGTCCCAGCCGACGAGGCGCCGGACATGGGTCCAATTCTTCTGCTCGACGTGGGCGTTGTCGTCCTTCTTGTAGGGCCGCCCCCGGGTGAGCTGGATCTTGCGCTGCTCGCAGAACGCCCAGACGTGGTAGTTGATGAACTCGCTGCCGTTGTCCGAGTCGAGGCCGCGGAGGGGGAACGGGAGCGCCTCCTCGATGCTGGAGATGGCCGCCAGGACCCTGGCCTGGCCCTTGCCGAGCACCGCGCGCGTCTCGACCCACGTCGAGTGAATGTCCGTGAAGTTCATCGAGTAGGCGAACTCGCCGTCGGCCGCCGGTCCCGAGTGCGACACGAGGTCGATCTCGCCCCAGCCTGGCTCCTCGACGTCCCAACGCTCGGTTCGAATCGGAATCTGATGCTTGAGCAGCGTCCCGGGTTTGGTCCGACCGTACAGGCGGCGCCGGATGGCCGCTCGCTTCGAGTGCAGCCGCCGATCCATCGTCCGCGGGCTCATCGCCGCGAGCTCGGCCTCGACCTCGGGCGTCACCTCCACCCGCCGGCGCAACCAGGGCAGCCACAGCGGGAGCATCGCCTTCAGCCGCGCCGACCACGGGTAATCCGCCGCGACCCAGATCGCCTCCAGCGCCTGGATCGTGGCCGCGGCGTATCTCGGCTTGCGCCGGCCGCGCCGACGCGCTCGTGGCTCGGGCGGCTCCCGCAGCAGCCCGACGGCGTACGTCCGGTTCAGCCCGGTTGCCAGACAGAAGGCACTCAGCATCGCCGACCCCTCCTTGCGCGAAGCCTTCCGGTACGCCTCCGACAGCCGCCGCGCCTGCTCGTGACGGTCCCGAGGGGTCATGACCACCTCCACCCCTCCCAACCCCTCGGTCAGATTTTTCCTGGCGCGATGATCCCCCCTTCGGTCAGATTTATTGTGGCGCGATTCGGCCACTTGACACCGGTCGTCCCATATCAGCAATCTCGCCGGCCACCGGACGCCACCACGGGTGGAGGGCCTGCCACGCGCCTCAAGGGCGCGACCGTTCCGAGGACGTCCGGGATTGCGTCGTCGCCCGGCTTTGCCGGGCTCCTCGCAATGACGAGGGTTGGGGAGAGGCCGCCTGACGTGACGGTACCCGACTCTGCCGCCCGGGTGCGCGCGGTCCTCCTCGCAATGACGAGGCCTTGGGACATCGTCCGCCTGCGGTGGGCTATTCGCAACAACGTGGGGGGAGATCGTCATTGCGAGGCCGCGCAGCGGCCGAAGCAATCTCGCAGGCCACCGGACGCCGCTGCGGTTGTCGGCCGACCAGGCGTGCCGGAGGAGCGACCGTTCCGAGGAGGTTCGGGCTTTGAGGACAAGGACGAGATATCCAGGCGCTGCGACAGACGCTCGCCTCGGCCGACGAGTAGGCGGCTCCTCCTCAGCCTTCGTCCGCCGGCTCTATCCTCATCGGAGGAGGTTCGGGCAGAGCCGCGGCGCAGGACGCGATCTTCGACTTCGACAGCAACGGGTCGGGGCTGGCGCCCGGCATGGGGCTGCCGCTTCTCCTGACCTCGCAGGGCATCGCCGCGACCTTCAGCTCGCCGGGCGGCAACGGCTACTCGCTGCAGAGCGACCGCACCACCGGCTTCAAGCTCTCGCAGTTCTCGGGGTTGTACCTCTCCCCCAACTCGGTCACCTCGATACCGCTCGAGATCCAGTTCAGCCAGGCCGTCGGCGGGATCAGCCTGACGTTCGCGACGGCGGACTTCCAGCAGGTGGAAGTGCCCACCACGGTGCAACTGACGGCGCTCGCGACCTCCACCGGCGCGACCGTCGGCTCCACGACCGCGCGTGGCGCGTACTCGGGAGACACGATGCCGACGGGCACGCTGTCGTTCACCTCGGGCGTGCCGTTCGACGTCGTGCGGCTCGAGATCCCCTCCCAGGTCGTGCCGGCGTCCGGCTTCCTCGTGGACAACATCGTCGTCACACCCGCGGCTGCGCCGCAGAGGAGCCGGGGGATTCGCCGCCACCTGATCCGGCTGGGGCCCTGACGCGGTGGCCGTTCCCGGCTGTGGCGGGGTCCGCCCCGCGGATCGCCCGGCGAACGAGCGGCGCCGCCCGCCGCGGCCGGACCGAATCGCGTTCCGCTCGAATGTGAGTTGAGACTCTGTAATAAAATCATGCACGTTCTTGATTTGTCGAACCAGTTCCTTATAGTGAGAGTTGACCCTGGGAGCGAAATGGACCCGGAGGTCGTCATGAGTCGAGCCGGAGGGTCGATCGTGGAGAGCGTGTGACCGTCCACGTTGCGGACACATCGTCGAGGGAGGTGGGGCGCGGCGCGGCTCCGGCCGGCAACGGGTCCGTTCGCCGCTCGCCGGCGCGCCCGCACCGCCCGCCGTCGCTCAAGGTCCTGCGACTCGCTGCGGCGGTGATTGCCGCCGAGATCGCGACGATGGTTGCCCTGAGGGTGTTCGGTCCGCAGGAAGCGATCCCCCGCCTGTTGCTCGACGCCGCGGTGACGACGACCCTGGTCATCGTTCTCATGTACATCCTCGTCTTTCGCCCCTTCTCGCGCCATCTCGGGGAGAGGGAGCGCTTCGAGGCCAGCCTGCAGGATTCCAACGCCGACCTCGAGGCGGTGGTGGCTGACCGGACCGCGGCGTTACGGGGGAGCGAGGAGCGCTACCGGACGCTCATCGAGTTTGCCCCGGACGCCATTGTCGTCCACCGCGGCGGCGAGATCGCCTACGCGAACCCCGCTGCGTTCAGCCTCTACGGGGCGGCGTCGGCCGACCAGTTGATCGGACGCCGGATTCTGGACCTGGTCCACCCGGATGACCGGCCGCTGGCCGCCGAGCGAATGGAGGTGGTGCGGGCCGCGGGGGTGACGCCGCTGCGCCGGATGCGCATCATCCGCGCCGACGGCTCGCTGGCCGACGTCGAGAGCACCACAGTTGCCATCCAGTACCGGGGCGCTCCGGCCGTGCTTGCCATGGTCCGTGACGTCAGCGAGCGCCAGCGGGCCGAGGAGCGGTTGCGCGAGGTCGTGCAGCGTCTGAGCTACCACGTCGACCACTCCCCGCTGGCCGTGATCGAGTGGGGACCGGACATGCGCCTCATCAGGTGGGCGGGCGAGGCCGAACGCATCTTCGGCTGGAAGGCCGAGGAGGTCCTGGGCAAGCGGATGGAGGATTTCCGCTGGGTCTACCAGGAGGACGTGGCGCACGTGGCCGACGTCACGTCCGACCTGGTGACCGGATCCAACCCCCGCCGGGTCTCGGCCAACCGCAATTATCGCAAGGACGGTTCGGTCGCCAGTTGCGAGTGGTACAACTCCTCGCTCTACGACCAGTCCGGAAAGCTGCTCTCGATCCTCTCCCTGGTGCTGGATGTCACGGCGCGCGAGGAGGCCGTCGAGGCGCTGCGGAAGGCCACGGACCACCTGGACAGCCTGTTGACCTACGCCAGCGCTCCGATCGTCGTGTGGGATCCGGAGCAACGCATCACGCGGTTCAACGGCGCGTTCGAGCGGCTGACGGGGAGGCGGGCGGAGGATGTGATCGGGGACCGGCTCGACCTGCTCTTCCCCGAGGGCAGCCGAAGCGAGTTATTGGCGCAGATCCGGCGGGGGGCGGCCGGGGAGCGCTGGGAAGCGGCCGAGATCCCGATCGCGCACCTGGACGGGAGCGTCCGGACCGTCCTGTGGAACTCGGCGGCGATCGTCGCGGCCGACGGCGCGACGGTCATCGCCACCATCGCGCAGGGCCAGGACATCACCGAGCTCAAGCGCGGGGAGGAGGAGCGCGAGCGGTTGCTGGCCGAGGCCCGGGAGCGCGCGGCGGAGATGGAGGCCATCCTCGCGGCGCAGAACGACGCGGTCCTCACCTGGGACGAGGGGACGACGGTCCGCCGGGCGAACCCCTTCTTCCTGGCGACGTACGGCTTCGATCCCGTGGGTCTCGAACTCAAGGAGGTCGTCAGCCGGGTGTCGTGCCGCAACCTCGACGGCCGGCCCCTCGTGCCCGAGGAACAGCCGACGGCGCGGGCGGTGCGCGGGCAGGCGTCCTCCGGCGTGCCATTTCGGATCAACCGGGGCGACGGCGCCGAGGCCGTGGTCGAGGTGTCCTCGGGGCCGATGCGGGTGGGCGAACGCATTGCGGGCGCCGTGACGGTGTGGCACGACGTCACGCCCCGCGTCCGGGGCGAGGAGGAACTCGCGGCTGCGCTGGCGCAGGCCCGCCGGCGCACCGAGGAGATCTCGGCGCTCCTGACGGCCTCGCGTGCGGTGCTGGAGCAGCGATCGTTCAGGCTCGCGGCCAAGGCCATCTTCGACTCGTGCAAGACGCTCATGGGCGCGGCGGCCGGATTCGTGGCGCTCTCCGCACCGGGCGAGTCCACCTACGACCTCGTCTACTTCGACCCCGGCGAACTCCGGTGCACGGTGGACGTCCACCTCCCGATGCCGATCCGCGGTTTGCGCGCCGAGGCCTACAGGACCCGGCGCCCGGTCGTGGCCAACGACTTCGCCTCCAGCCCGTGGAAAGAGTTGCTGCCTCCCGGACACGTGGGCCTGGACAACGTGCTGGTCGCGCCCCTCGTCGTCGGCGACGAGGTCATGGGGGTCCTCGGCCTCTCGAACCGGCCCGGAGGGTTTGGCGACAACGAGATCCGCCTCGCCTCCGCGTTCGCCGAGATGGCCTCCGTAGCGTTGCTCAACAGCCGCGCGGTGGAGCTTTCCAAGAGGAACCAGGAGGTGCTCGAGAGCCTGGTCGACGAGCGGACGACGCAGCTGCGCGGGGTCAACGAGTCCCTGCGGGATGAGGTCGCGGAGCGCCAGCTGAGGGAGTCGCAACTGCGCCTTTCCGAGCACAGATTCCGCGACCTCTTCGAAAATGTGTTCGACGGCGTCTACGAGGCGGATACCGAGCGGCACTTCCGGTCGGTCAACAGCGCGCTGGTCGGGATGCTGGGGTACGGATCGAAGGAGGAGCTGATCAGGGCGCTCGAGGCGGAAGAGATCTGGACCGACAGGAACGAGGTCGAGGCCCTTTGGCGGAAGCTCACGTCGGCAGGCAGCCTGCGCGGCACCGAGGTGGCCCTGCGCCACCGGGCCGGCTCGGTCGTGCGAGGTCTCATCAACGTCAACGCCGTGCGTGACGAGTCGGGAATGGTCGTCGCCTACCAGGGCACGGTCTCGGATATCACCGCGCTCAAGCGGGCCGAGGAAGCGCTCGAGGCGGAGCGGGCGCAGCTCGAGAGCGTCCTCACGGCCATGCAGGACAGCGTCTTCATCATCGGCGCGGACCACACGATCGAGTACCTCAACCCCGCCGCGCGCCGCCAGTTCGGGGAGATCGACCGCCACCCCTGCCACGTCGTCCTCGAAGGCGGCGGAGAACCGTGCGGCTGGTGCAACGCCGAAGCGGTATCCGCCGGAGGCGAGATGAGCTGGGAGTGGACCGCCCGGAGGACCGGCAAGACGTTCGAGGGCTTCGCAACGCGGCTGCGCAACGCCGACGGGAGCTACTCCCGGCTCGAGATCCTCCACGACGTCAGCGGGAGAAAGGAGGCGGAGAACGCGCTCAACGCCGAGCGGGCGCGGCTCTTCGGCGTCCTCGACCAGCTGCCGCTGTTCGTGTATCTGCGCAAGGCCGACGGGGCGGTCGTCTTCGCCAACCGGTTCTTCGTCGAGAAGTTCGGCAGACCCGAGGGGAGAAGGTGCTTCGAGATCCTCGGACGCGACCAGGCTCCCTGTGTCGGGTGCGATTTTGACCGTTCGTTCGCCGACGGCGAGAAGGTCGAATGGGAATGGACGGCGCCCGGCGGCGAGAGCTACCAGGTCCATCACTACCCCTTCGTGGAGAGTGACGCCAGCCGCCTCGTGCTCGCCCTCGGCATCGACGTCACCGAGCGGAAGCGCGCCTACGAAGCGGAGCAGGTCGCGCGCAGGACCGCGGATACGCTCAGGGAGGCGAGCCTCGGCCTGACGCGGACCCTCGACGTGGACACGGTGCTGGTCTCGCTGGTCGACCACCTGCGGCGCCTGGTGCCGTTCGATCGCGCGAAGGTCATGCTTCTCCATCCCGACGGCCGGATGGCCGTGCGCGCCGTTCTCGACGCCAACGGCCGCACCCAGCTGCCGGCCGAGCCGCGCCCGAGCTTCTTGCCGTTCGACAACCCGGTCGTCCACAGCATCATCACCACGCGTGCGGCGATGCTCATCCCCGACATTCACGAGCCCCCGGCGTTCGGCGTCGCGGTCGACCCCGCGTTCGAGCATAGCTGGCTGGGCGTGCCCCTCGTCGCGCGGGGGCGCGTGATCGGGATGTACTCGCTCGCGAGGCGCGACCCCGGTTCATTCACTCCCGAGCACCAACGCCTCGCGGAGGCGCTCTCGGCGCAGGCGGCCGTGGCGGTCGAGAACGCGCTCCTCTTCGAGCAGGTGCAGAGCTCGAGGGTGCAGATGCAGGCGCTCTCTCGCCGGCTCGTCGAGGTCCAGGAGACCGAGCGCCGCACCATCGCGCGCGAACTGCACGATGAGGCCGGCCAGTCGCTCACCTCGATCCTCTTCGGCCTGAGCCTGCTAGAGAGGGACCTTGTCGAAGACGAGGGCGCGCGCTCCCGCCTCGCCGAGCTGAAACGCACGACGGACGCCGTGATGGAGGATCTCCACCGTCTGGCGGCGGATCTGCGCCCCGCGAGTTTGGAGCACCTCGGCCTCGTCCCCGCGCTGCGCCAACACCTGGCGCGGATCGAGACGACCTCCGGACTCACGGTGCGCTTCATGGCCCTCGGGATCGAGGAGGTCCGCCTGCCGCGCGCGGTGGAGGCGACTCTGTTCCGGATCGTCCAGGAAGCTCTCACGAACGTCCTGCGCCACGCCCACGCCACCCGCGTTGACCTCCTCGCCGAGCGTCGCGGCGACCGGGTCGTCGTGGTCGTGGAGGACGATGGCGTTGGTTTCGACGCGGAGGCGACTGAGTTCCCTGACCGGTTCGGATGCGTGGGGATGAAGGAACGGGCCGAGGCGCTGGGCGGCACGTTCACGATCGAAAGCGCGCCCAGGGCCGGTACGACGGTGGTGGTGGAGGTGCCCTGTGCCGATTCGAGTTCTGCTCGCTGACGACCACAGCGTGGTCCGGACGGGCCTGCGGGCGTTGCTCAAGTCCGACCCGGAGCTGGCGGTCGTCGGCGAAGCCGGCAACGGTCGAGAGACGGTGCGCCTGGTGGAGGAGTTGGCGCCAGACGTCGTGCTACTGGACATCGGCATGCCGGACGAAGATGGGATCAAGGTCGCCAAGCGCTTGGAGGACAGGTTTCCCAAGGTGCGGGTCGTGTTCCTCACGATGCACGAGGACGAGGGGCTGCTGCGCGAGGCGCTCGCCGCGGGCGCCGCGGGGTACATCATCAAGCGGGCCGACAATTCTGAGATCATCAATGCGATCCACGCGGCGCACCGCGGCGACCTTTACGTTCACCCGGCCATGACCCGGGCGCTCATGCAGCCCCGCAGCGCGGAGCGGCCGGCCGCCGGTACGGGGGGCGTCTCGCTGACCAACCGCGAGCTCGAGATCCTCAAGCTCCTGACCCACGGGCACACCAACCGCCAGATCGCCGTTGCCCTCGTCCTCTCCGAGCGGACCGTCGAGGGGTACCGCGCCAACCTGATGGGCAAGCTCGGCGTTTCGAGCCGCGTCGAGCTGGTGAGTTACGCCCTGGAGCATCACCTCCTATGATCGAACCGAATCCTCGCGTGGCCCCCGCCGGCGTGAGGACCGGACCCGTGGCGCCGGACGTCTGCCGATGCGCCCCCGATGACGGCGAGGAGGCACCCCCAGCGAGGCGGCCGGAGGCATGATCTGCGCGAGATTGCCCCAGCGAGGACCCCGGGGTCTCGACCGTCCGCCGCGCGGGTCCCGGGATGGGGTCGAAGGACGCGGCTCCGACCTTCCGCGGCGGTGCCGCTGGACCAGGGAGCCCCGGTCGGCCAAGTGGTTGGGGCGTGCGAACCGGCGGGCCGGCTCTCCGCATGGGGAAGGCACAGGAGAAGCCGCCGGTTTCACCTCTTCTCGGGATCCCGAGCACCGTCGCAGCGGCGACGACCCCGGGCAGGGATCCCATCCGCGTTCCCGTCGCCGACGGCCCAATGTGATCCGGGTAGGCTTGCGAGCCGTGCTGCGGTCCGACTCCGAGAACGAGGCCATCGGAGAGACCGGGGACGGCCCGCTGGAGTCGGGCGTCCTGCGGGTCGCGTCCGTCCGGATCGACGCGGCACGCATCCGGAGCGACCCCGACGCCTAGTCCTGGACGTCGGCGGCCGGCTCCGCCGTCGCCGCGGGCGGATCTTCGGTTGCGTGGCGCTTCTGCGCCAGTGCCTTTCCGTCGTACATGCGCTCGTCCGCCCGGGCGACGAGAGAGTCCGCCGTGTCGCGACGGCTCGCCACCGTCGCGCCGGCGGAGGCGGAGACGCACAGAGGTGTGTCGCCGGCCGCCAGCGACACCCGCCTGATCGCGGAACGGAGCTTGTGGGCGACGAACTCGAGCTGCTCCTCGCTCACGTTCTTGATGACGGCCAGGAACTCGTCCCCGCCCCACCGCCCGATGACGTCGAAGGGTCTGGCGTTGCTCGCCAGCGTATTCGCGACCGTGCGCAGCACGGCGTCCCCCACGCGGTGTCCGTGAGCGTCGTTGACGCGCTTGAAATCGTCCAGGTCGAGGATGACGACCCCGAACCGCCAGTTGAACCTCTCCAGCTCGCCCAGCGAGCGCCGCAGCTGCAGCTCGAGGAAGCGGCGGCTGGCCACCTCCGTGAGGGGGTCGACGTACGCCACCTCCTCCAGCTCGGCGATCCTGCTCATGGCCCACGCGGAGGTCCACGTCTCGGAGACCGTCTCGACGGCGCCGATGATGCTGTTGGCCCTGTCCCTCAGGGGCGTGGTCTGGATGCGGGCCGGAATCTTGCGCCCGGACGCGTCGCGGATGTAGGTGGCCGCCTCGCGCGCCCTGCCGTCGAGGAGCGTGGCTGCGACGGGGCAGCCGCCGGTGCACGCCGGGATTCCGGTCTCGCGCTCGCAGAGTTGCAGCTCGCGACAGGGGAGCGGGCCGCCGACCTGAAGTCGGACGTCGCCGGCCATGCCCTGCGCGGCGCCGTTCCAGTGCCGCAGCCGCTGCTTCCGGTCGACGATGTAGACGCCGTCGGAGAGGCTGTTGAGGACGCCGTTGAACGTATCCCGCCAGAGGCGCAAAGACATGGTCATCCGTCCCGTACTCAGTATCGGGCGTGTCGGTCTCCCCCGGCAGCGCATATCCCACGGGGTCCCGACCCGGCCGGGCAAGTAGAAACTACCTATCCCCGCTGCGGATCTGGGCGGAACCCGCCGCCACCTCCCGCCCATTGCGACGCCGCGCGGCGGCCGAAGCGGCGGCGTCGCTCCCACCCCCACGTCATTGCGAGGCCGCGCCCCGCGTGGTCGTCATTGCGAGGCCGCGCAGCGGCCGAAGCAATCTCGCAGGCCACCGGACGCCGCCACGGGTGGAGGGCCTGCCAGGCGCTTCAAGGGCGCGACCGTTCCGAGGTCGTCCGGGATTGCGCCGTCGGACCTCGCTGCGCTCGGTCCTCCTCGCAATGACGTGGGTTGGGGACAGGCCGCTCGACGTGGGGGAACGGGCGCGGAGGGGACCCGTTGACAGTCCGCGGCTTTGACGGCGACCCGTGTGCTGGTATTGTCGGCAGAGGTGCCCACCGAATCCCTTCCCCCTGCCGCGGCGGCCGTCCCAGTACGACGTGCGCCCAACAGGTGGGCTCCGAGGCGGAGCCTGGACCGGACGGCATGGGAGGCAGGGTGATTGTCGACTCCCCGGCAGCCGCGCGTAGGGCTTCGTCCGTGTCCCTTTGGCGTAGTGTCATGGCCGCCCTCCTCGCGACGGTTCTCCCCGCGCTCGCGCCCGCGGACGACGTCCGGGTGGTTACGCCGGTGGCGTTCGGCCAGACGCCGCCGCTTGCGACGATGACTCCGACCGTCCCACCGCCGGCAGCCCTGACGATCACGCCGCGCCGGCCGCCCGACACGATCAACGGTCGCTGGCGCGGGCCTTCTCCCCAAGCCCTGCCGGCTGCCTCGGTGCTGCAGAACTGGCCGGGATCGCTGGCGATGCCGGCGCCGCTGCTCAACTTCGAGGGGAACGGCACCGGCCTCCCGGGGTTCATCGTGACCTATGCGCCGGCGGATGCCGAGGGCGACGTCGGCCCGCAGCACTACTTCCAGTGGGTCAACACGATGTTCACGATCTGGGACAAGGCCGGGAACAAGCTGTACGGGCCGGCGCAGGGGAACAGCATCTTCGCCGGACTTGCCCCGAACCGGTGCGCGTCCGACCCCAGTCTCGAGCCGCTGGTGCACTACGACGCGGCGGCGGACCGCTGGTTCGTCTCCTCCGCCGCCTTCATCTCGCCGCCGTTCTACCAGTGCGTCGCGGTCTCGAAGACGAACGACCCGGTCAACGGCGGTTGGTACGCGTGGGCGTTCACCTACCCGGACGCCTTCAACGACTTCGCGAAGAGCGGCGTGTGGCCCGACGCCTACTACATGACCACCAACCTGTTCAAGGGCTCGACGAGCACCTACCTCGGCGCTCAGGTGTGCGCGTTCGATCGCGTCGCGATGCTGGCCGGGGATCCGACGGCGTCCGAGCAGTGTTTCGGCCCGAACCCCAACTACGGTAGTCTGCTCCCTTCCGAACTCAACCTGGGGGGGACGCTGCCGCCCCCCGCCGGCGCGCCCAACTACGTCATGTCACTGGGGGCGAGCGGGCAACTCCTCCTCTGGCCGTTCCACGTCGACTGGGCGAACCCGGCCAACTCGACGTTTCCCTTCGACTCGCCGACGACCATCCCGGTGGCCGCTTTCAGGAACGCATGCAACGATACCGGCGGAGTCTGCGTGCCGCAGCTCGGGACGACGCAGCGCCTCGACTCCGTGGGCGAGCGCCTGATGTGGCGCCTCAACTACCGCAACTTCGGCACGCACGAGTCGCTCGTCCTAAACCACAGCGTCGACGTCGGGGTCAACGGCCCGACGGCGATCCGCTGGTACGAGGTCCGCTCGCCCGGCGCCGCCCCGTTCGCCTACCAGCAGGGGACCTACGCCCCGGATGCCGCCTCCCGTTGGATGGGCGGGATCAACATGGACGTCGAAGGCGACATCGCGCTGGGCTACAGCATTTCGAGCGCGACGATGAACCCCTCGATCCGGTATGCCGGCCGCCTGTGGTCCGATTCGCTCGGCGCTCTCCCGCAGGCGGAAGGGACGCTGCAGGCCGGCACCGGCTCGCAGACGCCGCCGCTCAACCGCTGGGGCGAGTACAGCACGATGAGCGTGGACCCCACCGATGGCTGCACGTTCTGGTACACGCAGGAGTACCTGGCGGCCAACGGGTCGTGGAACTGGCGCACGCGGATCGGTTCGTTCTCCTTCCCGGGGTGCTCGAATGTGTGCCCGGGGATCACCGGGCAGGTCGGCGGCGCCGCCGCAATCTGCCCCGGGAGCTCTGCCGAGGTCACGGTCACGGTTTCCGGGGGGCGGCCACCCTACCTCGTGCGGCTGGACAACGGCGGCGGCAGCCGGCTCGGCAGCGGCCCCGCGTTCACCTTCACCGTGAGTCCGGCCACGACCACGACGTACGCCGTCGAGTACCTGAGCGACGACAAGGGCTGCCTCGGGAGCGGAAACGGAAGCGCCACGATCGTCGTGAACGCGCTGCCGCAGGTGACCGCGCCGCCGGCCGACGGCTTCGTCTGCCCGGGGGAAACCGCAGTCTTCACGGTCGCCGCGTCCGGAACCGCCATCACCTATCGGTGGCAGGCCGATGCGGGAGCCGGTTTCGTCGACCTCGTCGACGGGGCGCGGTACTCCGGCACCACCACGCCGTCGCTCACCGTCCCTGCCGCCGACGCGGCGCTCAACAGCGTTCGCTACCGCGCCGTCGTCACCGGCGCCTGTCCCCCGGCGGCGATCTCGGCCGCCGCCACCCTGACGGTGAAGGCCGTGGCTGCGACCCCAGGCGCGCTTGCCGGTGCCACGGCCGGAACGTCGTACATGGCCGCGCTCTCCGGCACAGGGGGAAGCGGTCCGTACACCTTCGCGGCGACGTCCCTGCCGTCGTGGTTGACCCTGGCCGCGGATGGCTCGCTCTCCGGGACGCCCACCGTCGCGGGGGGCGCAGATTTCTCGGTCGTGGCGACCGACGCGGCAGGGTGCCCCGGGTCTGCGCAGGCGTACTCGATCGTCGTGAGCCCGGGCCCCCCGGCGGAACTCGTCTCCCCGGCGGGGACGCCGCAGAGCGCGCTCCTCAACCGCCCGTTCGGCCGACCATTGGGCATCACTGTGCACGACGCCTACGGAAACCCGATCCCGGGAGTCAGCATCACGTTCTCGGCGCCGGTGTCGGGCGCCAGCGCGACCTTCCCCGCCGGCGGGATGGCCGTCGAAGCGGTCACCGGTGCCGACGGCGCCGCCATCTCTCCGACGCTGACAGCCAACGGTGTCCCGGGCCGCTATCAGGTGAGTGCCACGGTCGAGCTGGCGGGAGGCGGCACTCTGTCGGCCGCCTTCGACCTGACGAACACGGAGCCGATTCCGGCGCTCGCAAGCGCCGGGGCGGCGGCGCTGACCATCCTGCTTCTCCTCACCGGCGTGCTCGCGCTCGGGGTGTGGAAGAGGGGAGCCTAGCCCGGGAGGGGAGGCGGGGGCCGGCCTCTTGCCGTGAGGGCGGTCGGCCTCTACACTGGATGCGAAACTCAGACCGGAGGTCGTCATGCGAATGAGGGTGGTCCTCAGCCTGTTGCTGCTGGCGGTTGGCGGAGCCGCCGCCGCCGATCAGTATGTGGTTCCCGACTTCGCCCTCGAGTGGCCGGGCCAGGACGGCAACGTCTGGAACTCCGAGGTCTTCCTGATCAACCCGGGTCCCGTCGCCGCCCGGGTCAGCATCCCGACTTTTCTGGCCGGTGTGTTCAGGGCCGGCGTGCCATGTTATCCGCCGATCCCCGCCTTCCACGAGGTGCCGCCGTATTCCACCGTGATGCTTTCCTCCTTCGAGATCAGCCAGGAGCTCGAATGCCCGGCCGCCGCCCTCGGGGCGCTCGCATTCGACGCTGACCTGCCGGTGCAGATCACCACCAGGGTGGTCAACCTGCGCGCGGGGACCCCCGCCACCCAGGTGCTGTCGGGGCTCGGCCAGGTGGTGCCGGGGTTCGCCACCGACGATCTGGCCGTCGCCGGGGCGGTCTACCAGCTTCCGGCGTTGCTCTGGGATCCGTTCCGGTGCGCCCGCGCCTCCCTCTTCGACCTCTACCTCTACCTCGCCAATCCGGGCAGCGTCCCGGTTGACGTAACCCTGCAGCAGTCGCGCGACGGGGCGCCGGGAGAGCTCGTGATCAACGGTACCAGCGTACCCACCCCGTACACGTTCACGGTCGAGGGGCCGGGCTGGCGGCAGTTCAAGGTCGAGCTGGGTGGCACCCTTCCCGCCCAATGTCTCCCTCCACAGGTGGTGGACCTGTTCTTCACGGCGACGGGGGGCGTTGCGGTCCTCGCGGGGGTGATGGATCGGGCGAGTCAGGATCCTCGCACCGTCCTCCCCGTGCGCACCACCGATTGAGCTCCGGGACGGCAGCGAGAGGCGCGGGGCCCCGCCGCGGCTCCAGGCCCGCTTGCGCCCCGTCGGGCTTTTATCGCCGTTCACGTAGTTTCCCGAGGGTCGGCGGTCCGGGTCCCCGTACTCTCTACGCTTACTCGGCGGCCGGCGTCGGGACAACCTAGGACACGGCCTTTGGCGGGAGACACGGTGGGACGCAAGAGACCCGCGCCCGCCGGCGGTCGAGCCAGTCCGCACGGGAAGGGGGGCGAGGCGATGCGACATGCAGCAACGGGGTACCGAAGGGCGCCGCGGCTCGTCGCGGCTCTCCTCCTCGGCCTCGCCCTCCTCCTTTCGGCGGCCGCCTCGCTGGCGGCGCGTGCGCAAGCCTCCCCCCGCTGCCACTGTACGTGCGGCTGCCAGAGGACGGGCGTCTGCACCTGCTGCTCCCACGGACCGCGAAGCGCCCCCTGCTTCACGAACGGGTGCGACGGCCAGGCGCCGATGACGACGGCGCTCGGCGACGGGTCGCGGCCCGGGCTGCTCCCTACGGCGGCGAACCGCCTTCGCGTTGAGGGCAGCCGCGCGCACGGCGCTCCGGACCGGCCTGCCCCGGGCTCCGTTCCTGTAAGACCCCCCTACCACGTTCCTCGCCTCCTTTCCTGAGGTGCATCCCCTTCGACGGGACCCTCGCTTCCATGCCGCATCGGTTGCGAGCTCACCGTCCGCCCTCACGCGGCTACGAAGGACAGGAGGACTCGGATGAGAAGCACAACTACGTGTTTGCGCGGCGCCTTGCCCCCCGGGGTTGAGGGCGGCGCGAGGGTCGCTGTCGGCCGGTGGCGGAGGCTCGTCCCCGTCGGGCTGGCAGCACTGCTCCTCGGTGGCCCGGCACTCGCCGCCGGGGCCTCCGGAACCATCACCGGCGTCGTCGTCGATCCCGACGGCGCAGGGCTGCCCGGAGTGACCGTCACCGTGAGCGGGGAGGGGATCCGCGGGCTGAGCGTCGTCTCCGGCCCCGGCGGCGCGTTCCGCTTCACCGCGACCGCCGCGGGGTTCTACACACTGCGCGCGGACCTCGAAGGCCTGAAGGCTCCCCGACCGCAGGGCGTGACCGTGCGGGCGGGCGAGACCGTGAACCTGCGCGTGGCGTTTCCCAAGCCCGAGTTCCACGACATGGCCGAAGTCACCGCCCGCCACGACGTGGTGACCGCCACCGATCTACGGGATAGTGCCGCCCGCGATGTCGGCGAGGCGATGGCCGCCTTCCCGGGCGTCGCCATGCTGCGCAAGGCGGGGATCGCCAACGACATCATCCTGCGCGGTCTGCAGCGCGACAACATCAACGTCCTCATCGACGGCGCGCGCATCTACGGCGCCTGCCCCAACCGCATGGACGCGCCGGCGTTCCACGTCGACTTCTCGGAAATCGACCACATCGAAGTCCTGCGCGGTCCGTTCGACGTCGAGAACCAGGGCAGCCTTGGCGGCGTCGTCAACATCGTCACCCGCCAGCCGGAGGCGGGCGTGCACGGCAACGCGGTCCTCGCGGCCGGCTCGGACGGCTACCTCAACCCGTCGGTCAACGCCTCGTGGGGCGGCAGCACCCTCTCCGCCCTGGCTGGCTATTCGTACCGGACCTCGGACCCCTACCGGGACGCCGGCGGCCGGCCGTTCACCGCGGTGGCCAATTATGCTCCGGGCCAGGCCGACACCACGGCGTTCCGTGTCAACACGGGCTGGACACGACTGTTCGCCGCGCCGGGCCCCGGACAGACGGCCGAGCTGTCGTACACGCGGCAGGAGGCCACCCACGTCCTCTACCCGACTCTCCAGATGGACGCGGTGTTTGACAACGCCGATCGCCTCGAGGCGGCGTGGCAGAAGGTCGATGGCGACGCGGCGCTCGCGCGGGTGCGTATCCGCAGCTACGCCACGCGCGTGCGCCACTGGATGACCGACGAGCTGCGCACCACGGGGATCGGAACGCCGCGCGGGTGGAGCATGGGAACGATGGCCGACACTTCCGCTCTCGGCCTCAGGGCTGACGCCGACCTCGGCGGCCTGCGGGTCGGGCTCGAGGTGACGCGCCGCGGATGGAACGCGTCGACCCAGATGGCCAAGATGGGGTACATGGCGCAAGCGTCGATCCCCGACGTGGCGACGACCTCGACCGGCGTCTTCGCCTCCCATCACAGCGCACCTGCCGGCAACTTGGCGCTCGACTTCGGCGTACGGGTGGACCGCGTCGCGACCGTGGCCGACGCGGGACTCGCCAACACCGACCTCTACTTCGCCTACAACTCGACGCGAGCCACCTCAGGCGCCGACACCCTTCCGTCGGCCTCGGTTCGCCTCAGGTGGGCCGCCTCCTCCGCGATGACCGTGAGCGCCGGACTCGGCCACACGGCCCGCGTCCCCGACCCCAGCGAGCGCTACTTCGCTCTCAAGCGCGCGGGCTCCGACTGGGTCGGCGACCCGAACCTCAAGCCGGTGCTCAACACCGGCGCCGACGTTCAAGCGATGTGGCGCCACGAGGGCGGCTCGCTCGTCGCATCGCTGTTCTACAACTCCCTTCACGACTGGATCACCGTCCACAACCAGGCGCGCCTCACACCACTGCCCGGAATCATGAACACCGTCGCACGCTCCTACGCAAACGTCGACGCCACGCTGTGGGGGGGCGACCTCGAGCTCACCCACGTGGTGACGCAGCGGGTGTTCGTCTCCGGCGGTGTCAACTGGACCCGCGGTGTCAAGCAGACCGCCCCGGCGCGCCAGATCTACTCGCGGAACATGGCGGAGATACCGCCGCTCACCTCGCGGCTCGCGGTTCGCTGGGACACCGGCCGCGTGTACGCCGAGATCGAGGGTGTCGCCGCGGCGGCGCAGAACAACGTGGACACCGACCTGCAGGAGCAACGCACCCCGGGATGGGGAATCGTCAACGTCAAGCTCGGTGGGGACGTCGTCGGCCTGCGGGTCCAGGGAACCGTCGCCAACGTCTTCAACCACCAGTACCAGGACTTTCTGTCCTCGGTGCGCGATCCATTCCGCTCCGGAGTCTACGTCGCCGAGCCGGGACGGTCGTGGACGGTAAACGTGATTCGCCGTTTCTGAGTGGGCAGTGGTGCGGATACGAGGTGCGCTAGAGTGGTGAAAGAAGAGACGCCGATGACGCTGAACGGGACGGGGGGCCGGGACGGAGCGGCGACGGCGTCGCCGCCCGTCCCGGCGCCGGGCACGCCGGCCCCGCATCACCGCGCCTCGAGGAGGGAAACATGAGCTTTGCCCCCAGGGGCGTCCGGTGGGGCGCCTGGTGTCTGTTGTTGGTCTTGGTCACGGTTGCGGTGGTCGGGTGCGGTGCGGCCAAGCGGGACGTCGAGTACCGCTGCCCGATGCACCCCGAGGTCGTCTCGGACAGGCCCGGCGACTGCCCGATCTGCGGGATGCGGCTGGTGGAGTTCACGCCGGTGCCGGCAGCCGCGAAGGAAGGTGCCGAGGCCGACGAGGCGCTCTACGTCTGCCCGATGCACCCGCAGGTGACGTCGGCGAAACCGGGGAAGTGCTCGGTCTGCGGCATGGACCTGGTCAAGAAGGAGCAGCCGGCCGCCGGCGCCGACGAGGCGCTCTACGTCTGCCCGATGCACCCGCAGGTGACGTCGGCGAAACCGGGGAAGTGCTCGGTCTGCGGCATGGACCTGGTCAAGAAGGAGCAGCCGGCCGCCGGCGCCGACGAGGCGCTCTACGTCTGCCCGATGCACCCGCAGGTGACGTCGGCGAAACCGGGGAAGTGCTCGGTCTGCGGCATGGACCTGGTCAAGAAGGAGCAGCCGGCCGCCGGCCTGCCGCCAGGCCTCGCCGAGGTGACGGTGCCTCCGGCCAAACGCGAGTTGCTCGGGATGACCACCGGCGAGGTCGCCACGCGCCGGTTCACCAGGCGCATTCGTGCCGCGGCACGCATCGTCGCCGACGAGAGCCGACTGTACAGGGTCACCGCGCCGGCTGACGGCTGGGCCGACAAGGTCTTCGTGGAGGGGGTCGGCGACCCGGTGCGCAAGGGCCAGAAGCTGGTTGCGGCCTACAACGTCGAGGCACTCAACGCCCTACGGCGGGACTTCTACACCCTCGGCAACGTCACCGACCCGAGCGCCGGGATGGACGCCAACACGCTGATGCGCCTGCGCACGGACCCGTTCTGGCAGCCCACCGAGTTCGTCCTGGCGCGTGTCCGCCGCTGGGGTTTCCCCGACGACCGGATCAAGGAGTACAGCAAGTCGCCTGCGGACCTCAAGGAGTTGATCATCTACTCGCTCACCGACGGTCTGATCGCCGAGAAGACCGTCATCCCCGGGCAGCGGTTTCAGGCGGGCGACCCGCTTTTCGTCCTCGCCGACCTCGGGCGCGTGTGGGCCGAGGCCGACCTGCTGGCCTCGGACGGGCCGGTCGTGCACGTCGGGACGGAGGTACGAATCGACGCGCCAGCGCTGCCGGGGCGATCGTACCCGGGCCGCTTGACCGCCGTGGCCCCGTACCTGGACGCGCAGACCCAGACCGAGCGCGTGCGCGTCGACGTGCCCAACCCGGACCTTGTGCTTCGCCCCGGCCTGCCGGCAGAGATGACCATGACGGTCGACCTCGGCGAGCGCCTGGCGGTGCCGACGAGCGCGGTGCTGCGGACCGGCGAGCACGCCTATGCCTTCCGCATCGCCGCCGGCAATCGCTTGGTGCCGGTGCCCCTGCGCACCGGAATCAGCGACGCCCAGTATGTCGAGGTGCTCGACGGCCTCGCCAAGGGGGACCACGTGGTCACGTCGGCGACGTTCCTGATCGATTCGGAGTCGGCGATGGCGGCGGCGTTGCGCGCCGTCTCGGGACGCTGACGCCATGATCCGGCGCATCATCGAGTTCTCCGCCAGGAACCGCCTGACCGTGATCGCAGTGGTCACCGCGTTGGTGGTGTTCGCGATCGGCACGCTCAAGCGTATCCCGCTCGACGCGATCCCAGAC
The DNA here is from genome assembly GCA_963727205.1 of uncultured Acidobacteriota bacterium. Taxonomy (GTDB): domain Bacteria; phylum Acidobacteriota; class Thermoanaerobaculia; order Thermoanaerobaculales; family Thermoanaerobaculaceae; genus RBG-13-68-16. The sequence goes on from CAVSFQ010000008.1 coordinate 239,347, forward strand.
CTCTCGGACACACAGGTCATCGTCTACTCGCGCTGGGACCGCAGCCCGGACCTCGTTGAGGACCAGGTCACCTACCCGATCGTCAGCGCCCTCCTGGGGGCGCCGAAGGTGAGGGCGGTGCGGGGCTTCTCGGACTTCGGCTACTCCTTCGTCTACGTCATCTTCGAGGACGGCACCGACATCTACTGGGCGCGCAGCCGGGTCGTGGAGCTGCTCTCCACCGTCCAGGACACCCTGCCGCCCGGCGTCCGCACCCAACTGGGCCCCGACGCCACGGGTGTCGGTTGGGTGTTCCAGTACGCCCTGCGCGACCGCACGGGCACGCACTCCCTCGCCGAGCTGCGCAGCCTGCAGGACTTCCACCTCCGCTACGTGCTGCGCAGCGTGGCGGGCGTGGCCGAGGTGGCGACCGTCGGCGGCTTCGAGAAGCAGTACCAGGTGACGGTCGACCCGGTGCGCCTGCAGGCCCTCGGCGTGTCGCTCGTCGAGTTGGGCGACGCCGTCCGGCGGTCGAACGGCGAGACAGGCGGCCGCCTGGTGGAGTGGAACGGGCGGGAGTACATGGTGCGCGGCCGCGGCTACATCGGCTCGCCTGACGACCTCTCCAAGGTGGTCGTGCGGGCGAACGCGAGGGGCGTGCCGCTCCTTCTCGGCGACGTGGCAACGATCCAGCTCGGCCCGCAGATCCGCCGCGGGGTCGCCGACCTCGACGGTGAAGGGGAGACAGTGGGCGGGATCGTCGTCATGAGGCAGGGGCAGAACGCCCTCGCGGTGATCGAGAGGGTGCGCGCGCGCCTGGCCGACCTGCAGCGCTCGCTGCCGGACGGGGTGGAGATCGTGACGACGTACGACCGTTCCGACCTCATCCACCGCTCGATCGCCAACCTGACCGAGGCGCTGGGGATGGAGATGCTCATCGTCAGCCTGGTGATCCTCTTCTTCCTCTGGCACTTCCCGTCGGCGTTCGTGCCGATCCTCACGATACCGGTAGCGGTCCTCTTGGCCTTCCTCCCGATGGCCGGCCTGGGGATCACCTCCAATATCATGAGCCTCGCCGGCATCGCCATCTCGATCGGCGTCCTCGTCGACGGTGCCATCGTCGAGATGGAGAATGCCTACAAGCGCCTCGAGGGGTGGCAGGCGGCCGGGCGTCAGGGGGACTTCCACGCCGTGCGTCTCGCGGCGATGCAGGAGGTGGGACCGTCGGTCTTCTTCTCCCTTCTCGTCATCGCGGTCGCGTTCCTCCCGGTGTTCACGTTGGTCGATCAGGAAGGGCGCCTCTTCCGGCCGCTCGCGACCACCAAGACGCTGACCATGGCGATGGCCGCCCTTCTCGTCATCACCCTCGACCCGGCGGTCCGCATGGCGTTCACCCGCGTCGACCCCTTCTCGTTCCGGCCGCGGTGGCTGGCCAGGCTGGGGAGCACGCTGCTCGTCGGCCGTTATCGCCCCGAGGAGGAGCACCCCATCTCCCGGCGCCTGTTTCGCATCTACGAGGGGCCGTGTCGGTGGGTGCTGGGCCACCCGAAGACGGTGATCGGCGCCGCCGCCCTCACCGTGGCGGCCGGCGTGCCCGTCTACCTGAGCCTCGGGAGCGAGTTCATGCCGCCCCTCGACGAGGGCTCGATCCTCTACATGCCAACGACGATGCCGGGGATCTCGGTGACCGAGGCCCACGACCTGCTCACCCGCGAGGACCGCATCCTGCGCTCCTTCCCCGAGGTGCAGTCGGTCTTCGGCAAGGCCGGAAGGGCCGACACTGCTACGGACCCCGCCCCGTTCTCGATGATGGAGACGACCGTTGTGCTGAAGCCGCACGAGCGGTGGCGACCCAGGAACCGCTGGTACTCCTCGTGGGCACCGAGGCCGCTCAAGGCCGTTCTGCGCACCGTCTGGCCCGACCGCATCTCCTCACAGGAACTCATCGCCGAGATGGACCGAGCGATGCAGTTCCCGGGCAACAGCAACGCGTGGACGATGCCGATTCGCGGACGCATCGACATGCTCTCAACCGGGATGCGCACGCCGGTGGGAATCAAGGTCCTGGGCTCCGATCTCCACGACATCGAGCGTGTCGGCGTCGAGGTGGAGCGCGCCCTCAAGGGTGTGCGCGGGACGCGCAGCGCCTTCGCCGAACGTACCGCCGGCGGCTACTTCGTCGATTTCGTGCCGGATCGCGCCGCCCTCGCGCGCTGGGGGCTGACGGTCAAGGACATCCAGGAGGTGCTGCAGAGCGCCCTCGGCGGCGAGACGGTCACCACTACCGTCGAGGGAAGGGAGAGGTACACGGTCAACGTGCGCTACGTGCGCGAGGAGCGCTCGGACCTCTACAGGCTCGACCGCATCCTCGTCCCCGCTCCGGGCGGCGCCCAGATCCCGATCCGCGAGCTGGCGCACATCACGTTGGCGACCGGTCCATCGATGGTCCGCGACGAGAACGGCATGCTCGCAGGCTACGTCTACGCGGACGTCGGCGGGCGGGACATCGGCTCCTACGTCGCCGACGCCCAGAAGGCCGTCGCGGCAAGCGTCCACCTGCCGCCCGGGACGACGATCGTATGGAGCGGGCAGTGGGAGAACATGATGCGGGTGCGGGACCGGCTGGCGCTGGTCCTGCCGATCACCCTGGCGTTGATCGTGGTGCTGCTGATCGCCAACACGCGCTCCGCGGTGAAGGCGGGGATCGTCCTGCTCGCGGTGCCGTTCTCGCTCGTCGGGGCGGTCGCGCTGATGTGGCTCCTCGGCTACAACGTCTCGGTGGCGGCCTGGGTCGGGATGATCGCGCTGATGGGACTGGATGCGGAGACCGGCGTCTTCATGCTCCTGTTCCTCGACCTTTCGTTCGAGGACGCACGCAGGAACGGTACCCTCGGCACCGAGGCCGGGCTGCAGGACGCCGTGGTCCACGGCGCCGTGCGGCGAATTCGGCCGAAGCTGATGACGGTCACCTCGAGCTTCCTCGGTCTGATGCCGATCATGTGGTCCACAGGAACCGGTGCCGACATGATGAAGCGGGTGGCGGCGCCGATGGTCGGCGGCCTCGGTACCTCGTTTCTCCTCGAACTGCTCGTCTACCCGCCGATCTACCTCCTCTGGCGCCGTTTCCAGCTTCGGCGGGAGGCGGCCCACTCGGCGTAAGCGGCGACCGCCCGGGAAGGCGCATCCGCCTTGCGGTGGGGACAGGCCCCGGGGGGCGAGTGGCCTACAGGAACCCGTGCGCCACGGCGTACGTCACCAGCTCGACCCGGCTCGAGATGCCGAGCTTGCCGAAGACGTTGGCGCGGTGACCCTCGACTGTACGGATCGACAGCCCGAGGGTGGCGGCCACCTGGCGGTTGGTGTGACCGCCCGCCAGCAGACGGAGAACGTCCATCTCGCGGCTGGTCAGCCCCTCGCCGCCGATACCCTTGGGCGCGTCGGGGACGACCGTTTGGCGGACGAGGGCCCGCGTCATCGCGGGGTGCACGTAGATCTCCCCGCGGTGGACCGCGCGGATGGCGGCGATGATCTCCGAGTCCGCCGCGCGTTTGAGCACGTAGCCAGCGGCTCCCACGCGCAGCGCCTCGCGCAGCAGGCTCTCCTCCTCGTGCACGGTCAGGAAGAGGACGATGAGCTCCGGGTGCGCCGCCTTCAGCTTCCTGGCGGTCATGATGCCGTCCTCGCCCGGCATGCCGATGTCGAGAAGGATGATGTCGGGGTGAAGCTGCTCGACCAGGCGTTGAGCTTCCCGCCCGTCGGCGGCCTCGCCGACGACCTCGATCTCGGGATCGGAGGCGACCAGGGCACGCAGACCGCTTCGAATGACGCCGTGATCGTCAGCAATCGCGATACGGATCGACATCTGGCACCTCTACGACGACGGTCGTTCCGGATGAGGGGGAGGACTCGATGGCCAGGGAGCCGCCGAGCATCTCGGCCCTCTCGCGCATGCCGAGCAGGCCGAGGTGGCCGGAGGCCGCCGCCTGCTCGCCGTTGAAGCCCACCCCGTTGTCCTCCACAATCACCACCACCCGTTTTCCCCGTCGCTCCGCCAGCACGCCCACCGCGTCCGCATTGGCGTGCCGGACCACGTTGGTCACTGCCTCCTGCACCACGCGATAGAGCGCCGTCTCCACCGTCGACGACGATCGCTCGCCGTCCAGCCCGTGCGCCTTGAACCGCACGGTCATCCCGGTCGTTGCCTCGATCCCGCTCAGAAACTGCCGGATCGCCGCCTCCAGCCCGAGGTGGTCCAGGCTCGCCGGCCGCAGGTTCGTAGCCATGCGGTGCAGGTTCTCCAGCACCTCCTCGGTCCTCCGCCGCAGCTCCGCAGCTCGCCCCGCCACCTTCCCACCGTCCCCCCCCTCGCGCTCCAGCAGCCGTAACCCGTACAACAGCGAGGTCAGCGCCTGCCCGGCCTCGTCGTGCAGTTCGCGCGCGATCGTCCGCCGCTCCGCCTCCTGCACCTCGACGAGCCGCCGCGAAAGCGTCTGCAACTGCTCGCGGCTCGCCTGGAACTCCTCGAACAGCAGCGCGTTCTCCACCGCCACCGAGGCCTGCGCCGAGAGCGCCTCCGCCACCCGCAGGTGCTCGGCGGTAAAGAACCCCGCCTGGTACCTGGACAGGGAGACCATTCCCACCACCCGCCCGCGCGCCAAGAGCGGCACCCCCATCCAGGAGTGCGCGTGCGCCGGCGCCATCAGCTCCCCCCCTCGGGATGCGCGCGGATGTCGGCAATCACCGCCGCTACCCCCGTGGCGATCACCTCATGAATGACCGGGTTCTCCGCCGAGTCGAACGCCGCCCGCTCCCTCGGCGGCACCGGCCCCTCGACATCGGCGTCCACCGCCGCCCGCACGACCAGCCGCGCCTCCCCCTCCAGCATCATCACCCGCGCCCGATTGCACGGCACCAACGCCCGCAGGTGCTCGAGCAATGTCGCCAGCACGGCGTCCAGCTCCAGCGTGCGGGTCAGCGCCAGACTTCCCTCCCGCAGGGTGTCCGCCGCCCGCCGCGCCCGCTGCTCGGCGACGATGGCCTGCCTCAGCTCGGTGACGTCGATTCCCATTTCGAGGACGAGCTCCGAGCCGTCCGTGTCGACGAACGGGTAGTTGTGAATCTGGTACGTCTTTCCCACGGGCGAGTTCCACTCAAAGCTCGACCCCTGGCGACTGGCCAGGACATCCGCAGCCCGGCACCCCGCGCACGGGGCGTCTCCGGCCCCCACCAGCTCGTAGCACCGCTTCCCCTGCGGCTCCCCGAAGTGCTCGCGAAAGTACCGGTTGGCAAAACGGATCGTGCAGTCCGCCTCCCTCAGGTAGACGAAGATCGGCAACTCCTCCAACAGGGAAAACAACCGCCGCCGCTCGCCCTCGAGAAGCACGTTGATGGCGGCCAGCCGGGCGGTGCGGTCTTTGACTTTGCTCTCGAGCTCCTCCCGGCTTCGCGCCAGCGCCTCCAGGGTCCGGTGATTGAGGAGCGCCACCGCCGCCAGCTCGGCAAACGCCGACGCCAGCCGCGCGTCGTCGCCGGAAAACCCCCCCGTCTTGTTGGCCAGCCCGAGGACGCCGAGGACGTCCGGCCCGACGATGAGCGGGGCGAGCAGCACACTGGAGAGGCCGAAGTGCCCCTCCGGCACGCCCGCCGCCCACCGGCTGCCGGAAAACTCGTTCTCCAGGACAGTCTGCCGGCTCGTCCGCACGAACTCGCGCAGGCCGCGCATCGGCATCACCATCCCCGAGGCGAGCGTCTGCTCCTCCACACCCAGGTCAGCGTGGACGACCTCACACCGGCTGCCATCCTGCGCGCACACGGCGACAAACCCCGCCCGGCCCCCCCCCACCGCCTTGCACGACGACAGGATCACCTCCGCCGCCTCGCCGAACCCCGGCTTGTCGAGCACCGTCCGCGCCGCATGCAGCAGCGCCGCTCGCTCCACCTCTTGCCGCCGCGAGCCGGCCAACGCCACCTCCAGATCCCGCTCCGCCGCCTTTCGCCAGGTAATGTCGCGCATGATGACCTGCACGCCACGGCCCTCGCCCATCTCCACAAGGGTCGAGGCCACCTCGACATCGCGCACCCCGCCGTCCAGGGGCACCAGCCTCTCCTCCAGGAGCGGGACCCGCTCTCCGGCGAGCACGCGCTCGATGCGCTCACGAATGAGGGGGCGACGATCGGCCTGGAAGAACTCCAGCGGCGACCGCCCGAGCAGCTCGCCGCCCTCGGCGGCGCCGAAGAGGACCACGGCCGCCGGATTGACGAAGGTGATCCGCCCCTCCCGGTAAATCAATACCGCATCCGGAGACTGCTCCACCAGAATCCGGTACCGCTGCTCGCTGGCGGCGAGCCCCATTTCGGCACGCTTGAAGCGCGTCGTGTCGCGCAGCGAGAAGACCAGCCCCACCACCGTGCCGTCGGCGTCCTTGACCGGAACCAGGCTCCAGTGCCAGTGGGTGATCCCGCGCTCCGATTGGTCGGGGAACTCGAACGGCTTGTCGCGGAACGACGCCGCCTCGCCGGTGTCGCGCACGCGCCGGAAGATCGCCTCGTTTTCGGCGTCAGGGTAGAGCGCGAAGTGGTTCTTGCCGACCATGTCGTCCGGGTGCATCCCGCAGGTCTTCGCGTAGGCGTCGTTGACCCAGACGAAGTTGAATTGAGTGTCGAGGTAGACCAGCATCACGTCCGCGGCGCTCATGATGCTGGCGAGGAGGCCGCGCTCGCGCCGCAACTCGTGATCTGCCCGGCGGCGCTCGGTGAGGTCCACGATCGCGGTCGAGATCGCCGACCCGCCGCGCGCGGCGCTGATCATGTGCACGGGTACGGGTGCCTTCCCGAGCGGCACGATGTCGACGTCGATCGTGGCCTCCGTGTCGCCGTGGCGCAGGCGTGTCAGGTGGGCGAGAAAGCGACGCCGCTGGCCCTCCCTGACGAGGCGCGTAAACGGATAGCCGACGAGCGCCGCCCGGGAGCGGCCGAGCATCGCCGCCGCAGTCCCGTTGACCGTCCGGATGATCCCCGTCCAGCTGAGTGTCAGGTAGCCGACGGGGGCGAGGTCGTGGAGGGCGACGAGATCCGAGGGCAAGTCTGCGATCTCAGGCGGGGCGCCGGTCGAACTCGGGATAGCGGCCCGGCTCTCCGGGCGGCTCCGGCGGCGGAGGCGCGGCTCCCCGCGCGTCGGCTTGCTCATCCTCTGTGTCCCCCGGGCGGCCCGGCGGGGACGGGCTCGAACCAGAGCACGGTGATGAGGATGTCGGCGTACAACTCCTGAACCTCGACCGGATGGGCACGCAGGTACTCGCTGTACTCCCGCAGCGAGTCATGCTTGTGGAGCAGCATCCGCCTCTGAATGCGCCGGCGCAGCGTCGCGCTCTTGTACTGCGAGAAATCGACCCCGGTGCGATGGCGAAGTGCCAGCAGAATGCTCTCGAAGACGCGTTCCGCCGCGGGGCGCAACGCGCTCTCCGCCTCCTCGGCCTCCACCCCGGAGGGTCGGACGTACGGATGTCCGGCGATCCGCGTCAGCTCGCGTGCTATCCCCCCGGGCGCCAGCACGAAGTCCACGCAGCCGGACGTGATGGCGCTCCCCGGCATCGCCGGGTACCCGGCGAACCTCTCGGCCTGTGCAAACGTGATGCCGCCCGCGGCCTTGACTGCGAGGAGCCCCTGCGTGCCGTCCGAGCCCGTCCCCGAGAGGAGCAGGCCGATCCCGCGACTCCCCGCCTCCGACGCCAACGCCCGCAGGAAGTGGTCGATCGGTGACAGAGTGCCCTCGCTTCCGAGCGGCGACAGCTTGAGGCGCCTGTCGGCGATCCCCATTAGCTTGTTCGGCGGGAGGACGTGGAGCCGGTTGGGGACGACCAGCATGTTGTTCCTTGCCTCGACGACGGGCATCGAGGTGGAGCGCGCCAGGACCGCAGGCAGCGCGCTCCCGTGACTCGGGTCGAGGTGCTGGACGGGGACCAGTGCCATGCCGTTCCCGGCGGGGAGGCGCTTGAGGAGCTGCATCATCGCCTCGAGGCGCCGGTGGAAGCTCCGATCCCGACGATTGGGAAGGAGCCCTCGGCTTTGCGGGGCGTTGGCATCTTGACCCGCCGGCGCGGGGCGGGCATGGTGCGCCGCTCAGGCCTGCCCGCCGCCGGGCGCTTTCGTGCCGAAGGCGTCGCGCCGGCTCGGGCCTTCGGTGCCATCACGTCCTCCTCACCCCCGCGCACATTCGAGCGCTGAATTCAGCCCGCGGCCCGTCGCCAGGCGATCTCCAACGCGAGGCCCGCGTGCGCGGCCCTCTTGCCGCCACTCGTCTCCTCGCGCCAGCGTGCTCTCTCTCTCGCGAGAACGCGGCCCGAAAAGGGGGCCATTCCCGGCACGCCGGAGGACTGGGAGAGATTTCGTGTCTCATCGTCACCTGGAACGGGCAACCGTCGGCGGGAGAGCGACATTTCGCCCGGGGGACGCGGGCGCCGCCCTTCCGGTTGGGGCAGTAGTCATCTCGATCCCTTCCGGGGCTGCGGCGCTGGGGGCCGGACGGCACCTCGGGGCGCACCAGGTCGTCGCTCGGATCGGCGCCGTCGGCTCCCGAGGCCATCGTTCGGCACTGCCTGGAAGAGCGGCGGGAGGAGCATTTCCGGGCCGCCGGCGTCGGGGTCTTCCCACTCCGCTCACTGACGGCCGGGACGTTTGCGCCCGCACCGTCCCCTCGACGTCCTCGAGGCGCGTGCGCAGTTCGGCGTTCTCGCGCAGCACGCCCGCGTCGGTCTCCCACTGCGCGGTCACGGCGGGCCCCGTCCGCGGCTCCCCCCGCGGTCAGCACTCCTCCATTCGCCTTCCGCGGGTTTGAGGCCGACGAGGATGCGCTCGTTGGGCTGATGTCGCCGATGAGGCCGCGCAGCGGCAGCCTCGCGGAGATGGTCCGCGCCGCGATGATCTGCTCCCCCTCGGCCAGGCCGGGCCGCTGGCAGACGTCCACGACCTCGAGCCCGTATCGTCCGGTCCGGCGCCCTTCGCAGATCCACGCGTCCGACACGCAAGCGGAAGCTGCCGCGGCGCTTGCCGCGGCGCCGGATGGCCGCGAATGCAGTCGCCCGCGTAGGGAGGACGCCCCATCCAGGTAGTTTCTACGTGGTGGGCGGGGGGTAGTTCCCCGCCCGGCAGTCTGCGAAGAACCGTGGAAACTGCGCTTCCCGCAGGCGTTTCCGACACCGAACATAGAACCTACGAAAGCTGGCGGGTGTGCCCGCTTCTGGAGGCGCCATGGTTCCAGAGCACGACGACCTGGTATATTGCCGGGAGAGGATCGTCATTAGCAACGAGCTGGCCTCCCGCCTCCTCGAGCTGGCCAGTCGGTCGCGGGAGCGCTGCCACCACGACGGTTGCCGCCTGCTCAACGGCGTCATCCGGGACTGTGGCCTGAAAATCATCAACCTTACGGAGCGGTGGAGCCGCGGGCCGGTGCTCGGGGCCGCGCGCGAGGAAGAGGCGGCTGACCAGGCCGTGGTTGCCGCCGCCGCCCCGCCTGTAGACGGCAAGCAATCGGAATACTGACGAGAAGTAGGCGATGCGGATGAGGACCGTTCGTTCACGTCACGCAACAGGCGCTGCAAACCGACAGGAGAAGGAGGGAGGAGACGCAATGAGAAAGGGAGGAGTGACCACAGCGTTACGTTTGGCGCTGGTAGTGGCCACGGCGTGCCTCGGGATGTTCCGGGGCAACGTGGTACAGGCGCAGACCACCGACCCCAACAAGCCGACGCCGGGGCAGATGAACGCGACAACCGCCGAGCAGCGGCGCAACGCCGCAATCCGCGCCCGCGAGGCGGCCAAGCACGCACCGTTGCCGATGGCGCCGACCGCCGGTGGCGTGCCGGACTACTTCAGCACGGTGTACTCGAACTGGGGGCAGAGCCCGGTCCCGTCGGTGGCCGGCGGGGCGGTGAGCGGCGGCATCCACAAATTCGTCGACGCTTTGCCGTTGCTCGGACCGCAAGGCTGCACCCCGGCGGTCAACTGCAACGCCAACGGGATCGGCCAGTACCTGCCGGTCGCGGTCCCGGACACGACGACGTTCCTGGGCAGCGAGTTCTACGAGATCGCCATCGTCGAGTACCAGGAGAAGATGAGCACCGACCTGCCGCCCACCCGCCTGCGCGGGTACGTGCAGGTCGAGACGCCGGTGATCGCCGCGATGCCCGGCAAAAGCCAGCACGTCGCCCTGACCTACCCGGGGAGCGGACTGCCGGTGCTCGACGTCAACGGTGCGCAGGTCTACGGCGTCACCGCGCCGCAGTACCTCGGACCGGTGATCGTCGCCCAGGGCGGCACCTACGCCGCCAACCTCACCGACGCGGTCCCGGTCCGTGTCAAGATGGACAACTACCTGCCCACGGGCACGCCCGGCAACCTGTTCATTCCGATGGACCCCACGTACATGGGCGCCGGCACCGGCCCGCTCGGCACCACCGAGATGACGACGCAGAACCGCACCTCCACCCACCTCCATGGCGGCGTGACGCCGTGGATCTCCGACGGCACCCCGCAGCAGTGGTACGTGCCGGCCGGCGAGGGGACGAGCTACCAGCGGGGGCCCAGCTACATGAACGTCCCCGACATGTGGTTCGACCCGGTGACGCACGCGCTGATCCCGGGCGCGTCGCTGACGCCGCCGGTCCCGGGCGCGACCAACGACCCCGGTCCGGGCGCGGTGACGCTTTACTACACGAATCAGCAGAGCGCGCGGTTGATGTTCTACCACGAACACGCCTGGGGCACGACGCGCCTCGGCGTATACGTCGGTGAGGCCGCCGGCTACCTGGTGACCGATCCCATTGAGAGGGTCCTCGTCACCGGCGGAACGATCGGCACCACGGCCGTCGCGGCCGGCACCATTCCCGGCACGATCGGCGCGGACCAGAGCCCGCTCGTCATCCAGGACAAGACGTGGGTCGATCCCGCCAACATCGCGGTCAACCAGGACCCCACCTGGAACTCGGGGACGACGCCGGGAACGCCGCACGCCGGTGACCTCTGGTTCCCGCACGTCTACATTCCAAACCAGAACCCGTCCGACTTCTACGGCGTCAACCCGATCGGCCGCTGGGACTACGGCCTGTGGTTCTGGCCGCCGCTGAAGTCCAACGATCTGGCACACGGTGAGGTTCCCAACCCCTATTACCCGGGGCCGGGCGAGAACCCGACGATCCCAGGGATGGCTGGAGTCGTATCCGGCACTCCGGAATCGATCATGGACACGCCGGTCGTCAACGGCACCCCCTACCCGACCATGAAGGTCGAGCCCAAGGCGTACCGCTTCAACATCCTCAATGCGACCAACGACCGCTACCTCAACCTTCAGCTCTACTACGCGGATCCGCTGACGATCATGCTCACCGCCGGTGGCACCGGTTACTCGGCGACGCCCACCGTCACCATCGACCCGCCCGCCGGGACGCCCGCGGTTCAGGCCACAGCCACCGCCCGCGTTGACATGGGCGTCAACGCCGTCGCGGTCGGCGCCGGCGGCGCCGGATACGCCGCGCCGCTCGTCAGTTTCACCGGCGGAGGCGGCACCGGCGCCGCAGCGTTCGCGACCGTGGACCTCACAGGCGCGATCACCGCCATCACCGTGACGAGCCCCGGCACCGGGTACACCACGGCGCCGGCGGTCAACATCACCGACGTGGCGGGCACCGGCGCCTCGGCCACCGCCACGATCACCGGCACGATCGTCGGCATCGACGTCACCAACCCGGGGAGCGGGTACACTACCGCGCCCAACGTCGTGATCGGCGACACCACCGGCACCGGCGCAATGGCGTACGCGACGGTCGGCACCGAGGTCAAGATGCTCCCCGCGGTGCCTCACGTTGCGTACCCGCCGATCACCGTGCCGCCTACCCTGCCGTTGTGCCCAGCTGGTGTCCTCACCGGCATGCCGGCGCAGTTCACCGCCGGGGTTCCCTACACCGGCACCGGCTGCTGGCCGGCGAGCTGGCCGACCGACGGCCGTGACGGCGGCGTTCCCGATCCGAGCGCCGTCGGGCCGAACATGATCGTCATCGCCAGCGAGGGTGGCCTGCTGCCCGAGCCGGCGATCATCGACAACGTGCCGGTCGGCTACGAGTACAACCGCCGGAGCATCACTGTCCTCAACGTCTCGAACAAGTCACTCTACATGGGGCCCGCCGAGCGCTACGACGTCATCATCGACTTCTCGCAGTGCCCGCTCGGCTCCAAGATCATCATGTACAACGACGCTCCCGCACCGATGCCGGCGTTCGACCCGCGCCTCGACTACTACACGGGCGACCCGGACCAGTCGATGACTACCGGCGACGGCACCGGCGGCGCGCCGACGACGCTCCCCGGCTACGGGCCCAACACCCGCACGGTCATGCAGTTCGTCGTCGACCCGCTGGGCACTCCGGCGGCGGCGTTCAACCTCCCTGCGCTGCAGACCGCGCTGCCGGCCGCCTTCGCGGCCTCACAGGAGCCGCCGGTGGTTCCCGAGCCGGCGTTCGACGCCGCCTACGGGGCCGTCTACAACGGCATATACGGCAGCATCTTCGATTACGGCCTCAACTACCTCGACGCCGGCGGGCGGGTGCAGGGGATCGGCACCATCTCCGTGAACGCCGGCGGGTCCGGCTACTCGGCCGCAACGACCGTCACGGTCGCGCCTCCCCTGGGAGGCGGCAGGGCCGCGGTCGCCACACCGGTCATCAGCACGGTCGGGACGACCACCGGTGTGATCACCCAGATCTACGTGAACGACGGCGGGTGGGGCTACACGAGCCCGCCGACGGTAACCATCAACGACCCCAGCCTGACGGGCAGCGGCGCGAGCGCGACCGCGAACCTCGGCCTGGCGTTCGTCTGGAAGGCGATCCAGGAGCTGTTCGAGCTCAACTACGGTCGCATGAACGCCACGCTCGGCACCGAGCTGCCGTTCACCAACTTCAACACCCAGACCACGATCCCGCTCGGCTATGTGGACCCGCCGACCGAGATCTTCAAGAACCGCCAGGTGCAGCTCTGGAAGTGGACGCACAACGGCGTCGACACCCACTCCATGCACTTCCACCTGTTCAACGTCCAGGTCATCAACCGGGTCGGGTGGGACGGCCAGATCAAGCCGCCGCTCCCCATGGAGGTGGGCTGGAAGGAAACCGTGCTCATGAACCCGCTCGAGGACGTCTACGTCGCCATCGAGCCGATCCTGCCGGTGGTGCCGTTCAAGCTCCCCGACAGCGTTCATGCTCTCGACCCGTCGCGGCCTCTCGGCACGACCGGGTACTGGTTCACGAACGTCGATCCCTATACCAACAACCCGGTCACGACCTACAACGTGATGTACAACTTCGGGTGGGAGTACGTGCTGCACTGCCACCTGCTCGGCCACGAAGAGAACGACATGATGCGCGCGCAGGTGTTCAAGGTCTCGCCGGACGTTCCGACGACCTTGACGGCGACGCCGTCGGCGATCAGCACCGCGCCGCCGACCGTGCAGCTTGCGTGGACCAACCCGGCCGTCGACCCCGCCGCCACCAGCTTCACCCTGCAACGGGCGGATGACGTGAACTTCAGCGTCAACGTCGTCACCACGGCCAACCTGCCGCTGACGCCGACGACCCTCATCGACACCGCCGTCGGTCTCGTCAAGACCTACTCCTATCGGATCCGGGCGGAGAACGCCGTCGCCTACTCGCCGTGGTCCGACACCGCTACGGTGACGACGGTGGGTCAGTTGCCGCTGGCGCCGTCGGGGCTGCACCAGGTCGCGCCGATTAGCAACCGCTTCATTAACCTGGCGTGGACCAACCCGGTCGACCCGACGCGTTTGCAGATCCGGGTCCAGTACAGCTCGAACGGCACCAGTTGGTCCACATTCACCGTCCTGCCGGCGGCCTCGAACACCGCCACCGTCACGGGGCTGCGTTCAAACCAGTTCTACTACTTCCGCGTCCTGGCGGTGAACGCCTACGGTGTCAATGTTTCGAACGTTCTGCACGCGAGGTTCTAACGGCTTGATCGAACGCCTGGGGGAGGGAACGATCCCTCCCCCAGGCCGAGGTCGTACGCAGTGTGAGGTGGTTCAAAAGGAGGCTTCGATGCGGAAAGCACTGATCCTCGCGATGGTCGCGGCGCTCGTGCTGGTCACGGGAGCTGCGATGGCGCAGGAAGACCAACTGCCTTTGAAAAACTGGAACGCACCAACCTACTGGCAACCGCCGGCGGCGGTGAAGGAGATCGCCTCGGAGGTCGGGATGTTCGCCTCCAGCCAGGGAATGACGGCCCAGGCGATGGCGCTGACCTCGGCCCCGCTCCCCTTCGTCGCCATTACCCCCTGCCGCCTCGTCGACACAAGGGTCGCCGTCTCCGACGGCTTCCACCAACCCAATTTCGCCGACGGTGAGACAAGGACGTTTCCCTTCCCCTCGAGCACCGACTGTCCCGGCTTGCCGGCGACGGCAGGCGCCTGGTCCCTCAACATCCAATTCCGCCCGTTGAGCGTCCTCGCCTACCTCACCGCGTTTCCCACCGGGACCGTGATGCCTGTCGTCTCGACTCTGACCGCGAGCCCGGCCGCATGGGTGCAGAACATGGCGCTCGTCCCTGCCGGGACCTCCGGTTCGATCGACATCTACTGCGAATACGCGGGCCGCGTGGTCATCGACATCAACGGGTACTACGGGCCGAACAGCGTGGTCACGTCCCTCAACACCAAGACGGGGGACATCACCCTGGCGGCCGGATCCAACGTCACGATCACCCCGGGAACCGGGACGCTGACGATCGACGCCTCGGCGCCCACCGGACCGACGGGCCCGCAAGGCATTCAGGGTCCGTCCGGCGCGCAGGGGCTCCAGGGCATCCAGGGGCCGATCGGAACCCAGGGGATCCAAGGTGTCCCGGGACCGACCGGTCCGACAGGGCCCACGGGGGCGACCGGCGTCGGTGCCGTCGGGGCGTTCTACGCCAACGGTTTCCCGGTCGCCACGTTGCCGTTGGATTCCTTCCTGCCACCCGCCGGGGCCGGGTTCTACCTCGGTACCGAATTCGAGAACTCCAACGTGATCGCGGCCGGATGCACGGCGGACAGCCTCACCGCCGTCGTGGACCTGGCGCCGGGCGGATCGACGCCGATCACGTTTACGCTCCGTGTGAACGGCGCGGACTCGGCGGTGACGTGCGTACTCGGGACCGCGGCGACGACGTGCAACTCGGGTGTCAGCTCCGTGGCGCTGTCGGCCGGCGACCGGATCTCCTTCGGTCTCACCGGGCCGGCCACGTATGGCAACGCGACGTTCCTGCTGACGGCGGTGCGCTGCCACTAGCCTTACCCGTAGTTCAGGCGGCGCGGAGGCGGAGAGCCCGCCTCCGCGCCGATCTTCCCTGCCCACCCGGAGGACACCTTCCCGCACAGTTGAGAGCGAGCGAGACCCAACCGGCAAGGCGGGGGTCTCATCGATTCGTCGTTGGATGCCCTGGAGACGGCGAGCCCAGCGGAGCGAACCCAGCGGGCTCCACAGCCTCTATGGCCAGGGAACCCTGACCCGACTTACTGGCCTTGACAGGCACTGCTGCCTGGGCTCCCGCCTGCTCGGGGACGGCCGCCTTTTCCGCCGGACGCGGGAGCTGCGGGAGCCATCCCCCGGTCCCCCGCGGTCCAGATGAACCACCGGTCCGCGTGGCGACCGATGCTCTATCGGACGACGGCCTCCCATCCACCGGCCGACTCGATACATCCTATTGATGCGGGTTATGTTCCCGGGGTTCTCCAAGGCCGCGATTGCCGTGCCATGCGTTTGAAACGGACATGTGAAATAAATCGCCTGGCCCCGTCATTGTCATAACGGATGTAACGCAGTCGCAGTTGCAGAACGGTCGAATTGCGGTGAAACGGTCGCCGAGCCGGGGGTCGATGTTCGGAGGCCACGGCGCGTGGATGGCCGGCAACAGAACGGTTTCCGGGAGGATCTTGCCGGGCTTCCGGGAAGTGAAGCGGAGGAAAGGGGAAGATAGATGAAGCGAGCGGAGATGGTTCTCGGACTTGGCGCAATCGCGTGCACGGCGGGAATCGTGTTCGCATCGCCGGCGCTTGGGCAGGCCAGTCCTCAGGTGGCCCATTCGCTGAACGGCGCACAGACCTTTGACCTGATGACGCTGCAGCGGACCGGACCCGGGGGTGACCTGGCGAGCACGTTCCAGGCGACGACGCAGTCAAACGGGGGCAGGGCGAACACTGCCGGCCAAGAGGGAAATGAAGAGTGCCTCTTCCTGGATTCCTACAATCCAATCAACACCTATGATGGCAGTGTCGCGTCAGCTCTTATCAACACGGTACAGACCACGAACACCCTGACGGCGGGCCAGCCCTACGTCATCAACATCACAGGGACGGTGAGCTACTGGGGGGCGAGCTATTACACGGCGCCGGTCGGGAGTCCGGAGCCCTATCCGATGTTTCTGAGTCCCGCGGTTGCGCCCGCTCTTCAGGGCGATGTCGCCTCCGATTGGGAATACCTCTTCGCGTACCCGAACAACAGCCACGGCAACCTCTTCGTCTCGGGCCCGGGCCACATTCCCTACCAGGGCATCAGCCTCGACGACGGCGCGACGTTTGAGGACCTGGTTCCTCTGGGCGGCCAGTTCTACACTCCCAGCCATTCCTACAGCTACCTCGTCGAGGGGCAAGGGCAGCAAGCAGAGTTCAACATCTCGGACTTCGGCCCGCACGACGACAACTACGGCATGTACAAGATCTGCATCCGGCAGGCTGCGTCCTGTGTGTACACGCAGGGCTACTGGGGAAACAAGCCAGGTGTGGTCTGGCCCGATTCCTACAGCCGCACCGCGATGTTCTTCCTCAGCGGACAGACCTGGCAGCAGGTCATGGATACGCCGGTGAGCGTCAGTCCGGGCTACTACCAGTTGGCGGACCAGTTCATTGCGGCGATCCTCAACCAGTTCGACGGAGCGCCCGTGCCATCGGGTGTGCAGGACACACTCAACCTGGCCAAGGCCTGGTTCGGGACCAACGGTACCGACGCGTGCGCGGCACACGGTTCGTGCGCCGTTCAGAAAACCTGGGCGGGAATCCTCGACTCCTACAACAACGGACTCTACCCTGGCGGCCCGTCGCGCTGCGACTAGCGCGTCCCTGCCCTGTGCCGGGCGCGGTCTTCGAACCTCGGCAGGGCGGGCCGCCGTTCGTGGGAGGTTGGCTTCCTGAGGTGTTCGCGCAGGCGCGCGCCGAGAACGACACCGAGGGCCGCGATCCAACGCTCGCGGCGGGCGAGTCTCTCACCGCCGACCCGGGAGCCAAGGTGAGCCGTCAAACGGGGTCCCATTCCCGTGCTGCACGTTCGAGGACCTTGCCAGCTCTTGGAGTCGCATTCTACCGGACCGCCACGAGGACCGGGGCCGAGACGGGGGCGTGGAATAGATCGGCGGGCCGTCCTCTTTTCTCCAGCAGTGAAGCACCGCAGTCGCCTAGCGGCAGAGGGGCAGCAAGATGGGCGGCGGGTCGTTCGCTTCCGGCGTGGCGGGGTTCGGAAGTAGATGACGCGCGACGACGGTCCGGGGTCCGAGGAAGGCCCTCAACGGAGCGGTTCAGAGGAAAGGAGAAACGATCATGATTCCAAAGAGCAGAACCAGAGAGTTGTTGTTCGCGGTGGTCGGCGTCGTGGGGGTTCTTGCCCTCGCAGCGCCCGCGGTCGCCCAACAGGATGCCGCCGGCCAATCGGCTGCGGCCCAGACCCGGGCGGTGACGCTGGACCTGGGCACGCTGCAGCGGACGGGCCCTGGGGGTGACCTTTCACACAGCCTGCAGGCAACGACGCAGGGCACAAGGGGCGGGACGAGCAACTGCCCACAGGAGACGTGCTATGAGTGCCTTGCCCTGGACGCGTACAGCCCCAATAACACCTACAACCCCAGTGTCCCCGGGTCGGAGATCATCAATACGGTCCAGACCGCAAACGCCTTGACGCTCGGCCAGCCGTACATGATCACGATCACGGGAACCGTCAGCTACTGGGGCGCCAACTACTACACGGCGCCGGTCGGAAACCCGGAGCCGCATCCGATGTTCCCAAGCCCGGCGGTTCCTTCGGCTTTGCAGGGTGACGTCGCTTCCGACTGGGAGTACCTCTTCGCCTACCCGAACGACGATCACGGCAACCTTTTCGCCTCGGGGCCGGGCCATATAGTCTACGACGGCATCAGCCTCGACAACGGCGCAACCTTTGTTGACTTGGTCCCACTGGGCGGCCAGAACTACAGTTCAAGCCACTCATACAGCTACCTTGTTGAGGGCCAGGGGAAACAAGCCAAGTTCACCGTTTCGGACTCCGGACCGCACAGCGACAACTACGGCGTCTACGAGATTTGCATCTACAAGCTCAAGCCGGTCACCAGCTGCAGCGGCAGCGGGCCAGACTAGAGAGTCACGCCGGATCCGGGCCTCCGCTGCACGGCCGCTGGATGGCGGAGGAGGCGTGAACGACGCAAGATCGCAGAGCAGCCAGGGAGGGGGAATGGCCTCCCTGCGCTGCCGAGGTTCACGACGCCGACGTTGCTGCGGTAGTCCGCGCCCTTGCGCAGCGGCAGCAGCACGCCCGTCCGCCCGAACGCGAGCGCGTCGGCCGCGGTGAGCGCCGGGTACTCCGCGCCAAGCGTTCCGGCCGCCGTCTCGTCGTAGGCGCGGGAGCTCGCAAAGAGCGGCTGGCTCGACGCGACCTGCACGGCCCCGCTGGTGTCGAGCGCCGGGTCGATGCCGAACAGGTCCTCGAGCACGTTGGCCCAGGCCAGCGCGCCGCCGGCCGGCACCGCCGCGCTGCGGACGAGCGACACGGTATCGGCCACGTAGGTGGCCGTGACCGCCGCCGGCTGCGCGCTCAGATTGGCGACCGCCACCTCCGTGCGCCACAACGTGCCATTCGCCCCGTGGGTGTGGGCGACGGCGGGGATCAGGTAGAGCTGGCTCCCCTGGGGCGGCGTGACCGCCACGGTGGCGGCGGCCGAGTCCGCGGTCCCGCACGGGTTGCTCACGCGGACCCAAAAGGTCGTGGCCAGCGCGAGCACTCCGGTCGTGTAGCTGGACGATGTCGCCGCGGTGATCGGGCGGCCGGTGTCGCCGGCCAAGCCCTGGTACCACTGGTAGCTCAGCGGCGGCGTGCCGCCTGCCGAGACCGTCAGCGTCGCGGTCGCGCCGCTCGCCACGCTCACCGCCGCCGGTTGAATCGTGATCGACGGTGGCGCGCACGACGCCAGCACCGTGATCGTTCCCGAAGCGGCGGCGGAGGCCCCCGGAATCGAGACGGTGAGGCTCCAGGTGAACGCACCGCTCGCGGCGAACGTGTGGGTCGGGTTCGCGGCCGGGGAGTGAGGCGTGCCGTCACCGAACGCCCAGTCGTACCCGGCGCTCCCCGCGCACCCGGACGTCGTCACCGAGGCCGAGAACGTCACCGCCTGACCGACGACCGCGGTCGCCGGGGCGGCGACCGCCGAGATGGCGACCGTGCAGCTCGTCTGGGCCACCGCGATCGTGGCCGTGCCGAGGTTCGACTCGGTGGAGCCGTCGGAGGCGGCGAAGGTGAAGGAGTCGGCGCCGGTGAAGCCGGCGTCGGGGTAGTACGTTGCGGTCGTCCCGGCCAGCGCGACGGTGCCGTGCGACGGTTGGGAGACGATGCGCAAGGTGAGCGGATCGTTGTCGGGATCCGTGGCGGTCAAGGGGATGGTCGCCGGCACGCCGACGGCGGTCGTCACCGAGGTGCCGGTGACGACGGGCGCGCGGTTCGGGTTGGCGTTCTCGCTGCCGGGGCCGGCGTGGCAGGTGTAGCAGCCGATCTGGAAGCCCCGCCAGAACGCCTTGGTCCCGAACGCCGAGATCGTCCGGTCGGCCTGGACGCGCGACAGCACGGTGCCGCGGTAGTCGGCGCCGTGGCACGCCTGGCAGGCCGCCGCGCCGCCCTCGGCGATGTCGGGGTGGCGGCCGACCCAGTCCTGCCCGAGCGGGTGCATCCCGTGCGGACCGCCGTTGGCCGTCGCGGGCTGCGTCGTGTGGCACGCCGCGCACTCGACGAGCATCCCCGCGTGCCCCTGGACCTCGTTCGACTGCACGTTGTCGTTGGTGTGCGAGCTCGGGTAGACGGCGTGCGTCGAGCCGTGGCACGCCTCGCATTTGAGGCCGCCGTGACCGGCCGAGAAGCGGTAGAGCGACAGCCCCGTGGCCGGGACGTTCGCGTTGGTGGCGAAGGTCGAGTTGGCCGCGACGCGCACCTGCCCCGAGGCGTCGAACACGCTGGTGTAGCGGATCTGCCCGTTGTTTTGGACGGCGGTGCCGGTGTGGCAGCTCTGGCAGGCGGGCTCCTGGAGCCACCCCTGGCGGTTCGACGCGCCCACCGCGCTCATCGAGCCGTGGCAGCTCTGGCATTGCATCGCCAGCGTCCCGTCGGCGGCGACGGCGCGCCCCATGGCGCCGCGCAGGCACCTCGTCGTCGACCCGGGGTGGCAGCGGTAGCACGCCGACCGGTTGGCCGTGCTGTCGAGGGTGAGCCCGGTCGCCGGGTCGGTGGCGTGGGCGTGGTAGCCGTGCACCGAGGCGGTCAGCTGCGGCACCCCCGCGTAGCCGGTGGTCGGCAGCGCGTTGGACGCGTGGCAGATGGCGCAAAGCACCGGCTTGCCGCCGAGCACGGTCGCGTACAGGCCGCCGGAGGCGTAGCCGTTGACCGCCAGGGCACCCGCATACGCCGGGTTCGCCGCGTTGCGGTCGTCGTGCAGGCGCACGATACCCACCCGCCGCAGAACGAGAGCACGAGCTTGATCAACCCGATCATGACCATCGTCGCCATGCCGATGTACCACGTCATCATCGCCGCCTCGTGCGGCTCCGTTCCCTGTGCCTTGAGCGACACGAAGGCGGGGCCGAGCACGACGAGCGCGATCCCGATCGTCGAGGGCGTGTCGAGCCCGAGCGGCATCGCCGTGACCCTGGTGTTTCCGGTCTTCCTCGCGAGGCGGAACGCCATCCAGGTGTAGACGAGGTCGCCGAACAGCACGCCGAATGCCGTGCCTGGGAACATCTTCGTGTACACGATGTCGGCCGGGAAACCGAACGCGAAGACGAGGATCCCCGCCAGGAACGAAAGCACGGTCACGTTGTCGAACATCAGGCCGAAGAACCCGTTCACGTCGCCGATGGCGAACCACTCGCACCTGCTGCGGCTCTGGGTCATCAGTTTCTCCCTTAGGCCTCGGAATGTGCCCCCACGGGGTCACGGCCGCCGGCGTTCCTGGCTGCCCGTGAGGATGCGGTGGAACGCGGAAACATCGGGAAACTGTAGCAAGGACGCTCCGCGTAGGTGTAGTACAATCAAGTTCGCCTTCGTAGCGTCGTCCCGCCATCCCACGGAGCGACGCGGGCGGGTGTACGAGCAGGCCGGGGTTTGGGAGGAGGGTGCACATGAGCGTGAGAGCGAAGGTCGCACCTCTGTTGATTGCGCTGGCGGGAGCGGCCTGCGGTTCCGCCCAGGCCCAGGCCCCGGGGGATCTGCGGGACCTTCTGGCGACCCCGAACGGCACCGCGAGGATCGCGATGTACCAGTTCCGCCTGGAGCTCCGGCGGGCTGGGGGACCGCGGCCCGAGATCGTCAAGCGGTTGCTCCGGACCTTGGTGGAGGCCGGCGACCCGGCGTGGCCGGATCTCGCAACCGAGGCCTGCCGTCTCCGCGTCGTTGACTGCAACGATTACGTCGCCGCGGTCGCCGACCTCGCGAAAAAGGGGTCGGCCGCCGGCGGCGCGTCGTTCCACGCGCTAGCGCTCGACGCGAAGCTTCAGCGCCTGGGCACCAGCGGCCGCCACGAGCTCTACCACCGGATTCTCACGTCGCCGGCCATTCAGGACCCCGACACGGGTCTGACCCCGGCCGAAGCCGGCATCCGCGCAATTGACGAGGGGAT
The DNA here is from genome assembly GCA_963727205.1 of uncultured Acidobacteriota bacterium. GTDB lineage: Bacteria > Acidobacteriota > Thermoanaerobaculia > Thermoanaerobaculales > Thermoanaerobaculaceae > RBG-13-68-16. The sequence goes on from CAVSFQ010000008.1 coordinate 261,280, forward strand.
GTACGACCTCGTGCCGCCGAGCCAGGCCGTCTATTACCGCTGGCGCGGCGGCCTGAGGCCCGAGCTGCAGGCTCGCCTCACGCTGGCGCGGGCGCTCACCAGCGAGAAGCCGACGGACGCGCTGGTCGCGCTGGTCGGCCAGGGGGTCGAGCGCGACGTCGCCCTCCAGCTCGCGCGAGGGGTCCACCGGTGGCCGGTCCCCTGCTCCGAGCCGGCGTGCGCCATCGCCAACGGCGCCATCAACGAGCTGCGGCGCCTGAGCCCGCCCGGCGTCGAAGCCAAGCTACGGCCTTTCCTGGCGCAGTACGAGCCCGCGCGCACCAGGCTCGAACGCGCCTCGGACCGCTCCGCCGGCGCTCGGGGCCGGCAGGCGTCGTCGAGCCCGTCGAGAACCGCAGCCTCACCCGCCGCGTACCTTGGAACCATCGGACCGCGGCTCGCCGAGCTAATCGGGGATCTCGGAGACCGCAATGCCGAGCGCGCGGCCCTCGGTGGTCCTACCCTCTGGGACCGCGTTCACGAGGCCGAGCAGGAGATGATCGCGAAGCACCTCCTGAGCCCTGCAGAGGTGGTGGCGACGACGAGGTGACGACGACGCAGGACAGGCACTTCGGGCCGCCGGCAGAGGCGACGTGAAGTCGCGGAGGCTGGGTGCGGCAAGCCTCGCCCTCGATTGCGAGGCCGGAGATGATGCGGTCGAGGCACGCCGCCGGGAGAACGGCCACCGGAGCGCTGACGAAGAGCGCCCCACCCAGCAACGGCGCGCCGCCTAGCGGATCTGGAGCGCGAGGGTCGTCGGGTCGCCGGTGCCGTTGTCGATGAGCGACCCGTACGCCCAGACCAGCCCCCCGGGGGTCTGCACCTCAATGGTGGCGTAGGCGAGCGCCTGGTCGCCCGCCCCCACGTCGGCGAAGATGTCGAACTGCTGGAACCACTGCCCGGGCCCGACGGTGATCGCCTTCGTCGTTCCGACCTGGCGCCCCGAGCCGTCGAACAGCCGCACCGCAACGGCGCACGCCGGCTTCTCTTGCCTTCGAGGGGCGGCCCACGTCTCGATCGGTGCCGCGAGTCTGTCCTCGGTTCGGCGCCACGCGGGTGTTCGACTCACGGCCTACGGAGCGAAGTAGCCGTTGACGTCGATGACGACTCGGCCGGCGTACTGGCAGTAGATGTCGAAGGCGCCGGAGCCCGCCGGGACGATGGCGTTGTTGACGATCCAGGTGTCGGGGTAGCCGACGAGGGCGGAGACGGCGGGGCGGGTGACGCCGTCGGGGTAGGCGGTGAGGTAGGCGAGCTGCGTCAACGGCCGGTACTGGATGTTGAGCGACCAGGCGGTGGCGGTGGACGGCAGCCCGGGACAGTCGGTGCTGGTGGACAGCGTGTACGCCCGGGTCTCGTCGTCGGCGAAGTTGCCGCGCTTGACCGCCGCGGGGTCGATGCTGACCCGCGTGTCCACCACCCGGCAGGGGGTGACGGCGTAGAAGGTCTGGCCGGTCTGCGCCTGGGCACGACCTGCGCCCAGGACCCCGGCCGCCATCAGCAGGCTTGCCGCACAACGGACGTTCCAGCGTCGCATACGACCTCCTGTGAGGACTCTGTCTCTCATTTCAAGTACCCGTTTACATCGATGACGACGCGGCCGGCGTACTGGCAGTAGACGTCGAAGGTGCCGCCGGCGCCGGCGGGGACGATGGCGTTGTTGACGCGCCAGCGGTCGGGGGAGGCGACCAGGGTCGAGACGGCCGGCCGGGTGATGCCGTCGGGGAAGGCGATGAGGTAAGCCGCCGCTGTCATCGGGCGGAACTGGATGTTGATGATCCAGGCGGTGGCGTCGGCGGGGAGTCCCGGACAGTCGCTGCTGGTGGAGAGCGTGTACGCCCTCACCTCGCCGTCGGCGAAGCTCCCCCGCTTGACGGGCGCCGGCTCGGTTGGGATCCTGGTGTCTACGATGCGACACGGCATGAGAGGATAGTACGAAGCGCCGCCGGCGTTGCCTACGGTGACACGGACCGTCGCGAGGTTCGACTCGGTGGAGCCGTCGGAGGCGGCGAAGGTGAAGGAGTCGGCGCCGGTGAAGCCGGCGTCGGGGTAGTACGTTGCGGTCGTCCCGGCCAGCGCGACGGTGCCGTGCGACGGTTGGGAGACGATGCGCAAGGTGAGCGGATCGTTGTCGGGATCCGTGGCGGTCAAGGGGATGGTCGCCGGCACGCCGACGGCGGTCGTCACCGAGGTGCCGGTGACGACGGGCGCGCGGTTCGGGTTGGCGTTCTCGCTGCCGGGGCCGGCGTGGCAGGTGTAGCAGCCGATCTGGAAGCCCCGCCAGAACGCCTTGGTCCCGAACGCCGAGATCGTCCGGTCGGCCTGGACGCGCGACAGCACGGTGCCGCGGTAGTCGGCGCCGTGGCACGCCTGGCAGGCCGCCGCGCCGCCCTCGGCGATGTCGGGGTGGCGGCCGACCCAGTCCTGCCCGAGCGGGTGCATCCCGTGCGGACCGCCGTTGGCCGTCGCGGGCTGCGTCGTGTGGCACGCCGCGCACTCGACGAGCATCCCCGCGTGCCCCTGGACCTCGTTCGACTGCACGTTGTCGTTGGTGTGCGAGCTCGGGTAGACGGCGTGCGTCGAGCCGTGGCACGCCTCGCATTTGAGGCCGCCGTGACCGGCCGAGAAGCGGTAGAGCGACAGCCCCGTGGCCGGGACGTTCGCGTTGGTGGCGAAGGTCGAGTTGGCCGCGACGCGCACCTGCCCCGAGGCGTCGAACACGCTGGTGTAGCGGATCTGCCCGTTGTTTTGGACGGCGGTGCCGGTGTGGCAGCTCTGGCAGGCGGGCTCCTGGAGCCACCCCTGGCGGTTCGACGCGCCCACCGCGCTCATCGAGCCGTGGCAGCTCTGGCATTGCATCGCCAGCGTCCCGTCGGCGGCGACGGCGCGCCCCATGGCGCCGCGCAGGCACCTCGTCGTCGACCCGGGGTGGCAGCGGTAGCACGCCGACCGGTTGGCCGTGCTGTCGAGGGTGAGCCCGGTCGCCGGGTCGGTGGCGTGGGCGTGGTAGCCGTGCACCGAGGCGGTCAGCTGCGGCACCCCCGCGTAGCCGGTGGTCGGCAGCGCGTTGGACGCGTGGCAGATGGCGCAAAGCACCGGCTTGCCGCCGAGCACGGTCGCGTACAGGCCGCCGGAGGCGTAGCCGTTGACCGCCAGGGCACCCGCATACGCCGGGTTCGCCGCGTTGCGGTCGTCGTGCAGGCGCACGATGTTGAGGCGATAGTCGCGGATGGGATCGGGGTCGTTCACCCAGCCGGCGGACGGCTGCGCCGCCGGTGAGCCGCCGGAGGCGTGGCAGGCGCTGCACGCCATCTCGTCGGAGATCGGCAGGACGATGTCCGTGCTCGCCAGCAGGCTGCCGGCCGCATCCCTGGCCACCAGGCGCATGAGCGGGTACGGGTTCTTCGCGCCGGCGTTGTCATACGGGGTCAGCGGGATCCCCTCGGCGATAAACCACCCGTTGGCGGCGTCGAAGCTCATCGGCCGCGGCGTGTTCGCCGCCCCCGGCATCGCGATACCGGTGAGCCCGACGTCGGGCGCCAGAGGCTGCGCGAGGCCGAAGAGCGCCTGCGCGTACTGCCAGAAGTCGGTCTTCCCCACCGAGGTCGTGTTGATCGAACCGGTCACGTCGGCGACCCCCTGGAAGGTGACCGTGATCCCGGTGCTCACCAGGTTCCCCGACGGGTCCATGACCTGGGCGTTGATGGTGTTGTACGGCGGGAGGATGGCGAACACCGAGTAGCCGGCGTCCATGCAGTGCATCCCCAGGTTGTTCCACCCCACCACCGTCCACCCGCCCGACGCGGCGAGCGCAGGCGCGCCCGTGAGGATCGCCGCCGCTAGGAGGGCACCAGCCGGCCATCGCTTGGTCTCCATTGCGAAGGTCCTTTCGCGACGTAGTCGATGAGCGTTCGCCTCTTCGATAGTCGCAACCTAGCGCCGTTGGGGGTGGCTGTGGAGCGTAGAAAGCCGCACGTTTCCCGACGACGGGCGCGTGGAAACTACGCGCCCTCGCCGCTGCCCGCCCGGCGCCGGCCAATCCGCGCCGCCGTTGCGACGCGGTCCGGTCGTGGTCGGCCTACGGAGCGAAGTAGCCGTTGACGTCGACGACGACGCGGCCGGCGTACTGGCAGTAGATGTCGAAGGCACCGCCCGAGCCTGCGGGGACGATGGCGTTGTTGACGATCCAGGTGTCGGGATAGGCGACGAGCGCCGAGACCGCCGGGCGGGTGACGCCGTCGGGGTAGGCGGTGAGGTAGGCGGAGACGGTGAGCGGCCGGTACTGGATGTTGAGCGACCAGGCGGCGGCGGTGGTCGGGAGGCCGGGGCAGTCGGTGCTTTGCGAGAGGGTGTAGGAGCGGGTCTCGTCGTCGGCGAAGTTGCCGCGCTTGACGACGGCGGGGTCGACGCTCGTCCTGGTGTCCACCACCCGGCACGGCGTCACCGCGTAGAAGGACTGCCCGGTCTGCGCCTGGGCTGCGGTGGGAGCCAGCAGGCCCACGGCCAGTATCGCCACCGCTGCAGAGCAAACGTTTGTGCGTCGCATAGGTCCTCCCCGAAGGGTCTGGTTGCTCATTTGAAGTACCCGTTCACATCGATGACGACTCGACTGGCGTACTGGCAGTAGACGTCGAACGTCCCGCCACTCCCGGCCGGGACGATGGCGTTGTTGACTCTCCAGCGGTCGGGCCAGGCGACCAGCGTCGAGACGGCCGGTTGGGCGACACCGTCGGGGAACGCGATGAGGTAAGCCGCCTGACTGATCGGGCGGAGCTGGACGTTGAGCGACCAGGCAGTGGCGTCGGTGGGGAGCCCGGGGCAGTCGGTGCTGTTCGAAAGCGTGTAGGCGCGCACCTCGTCGTCGAGGAAATTTCCCCGCTTGACCGTAGCCGGGTCGATGCTCGTCCTCGTGTCCACCACGCGGCACGGGGTCACCGGAAAGAACCCGGTAGCGGCGAGCACCCCGAACTTGGCGGTTACCGCGCGCGCCTGCGTCATCGCGATTTCGCAGGGAGTGATGCCCGCGCAGGTTTCCCCGGACCAGCCGACGAAGGCGGAGCCCGCGTCCGGAGTCGCGGCCAAGGTCACGAGGGTGCCGGACGCGAACGAGGTCGTGCACTGCGTGCCGCAGCCGATCCCGGCCGGGTTGCTGGTGACGGTGCCCGTGCCGGAGCCGCTCGGCGTCACCGTGAGCGAGAACTGGTCCGGCTCGTACACCAGCAGATGGCCCGTGTCGTCGGTGACATAGAGGCGGCCGTTGACGACGATCGGGCTCTCCCAGTGGAGGCCGTTGGGGCTCGCCTCGACCCACAGCTGCGTGCCGGTCGTGGGGTCGAGCGCGTGCATCTGGCCGTCGTACCCCGAGTAGAAGACGATCCCGTCGGCGACGACCGGCGACGTCCCACCGGGCGTCTTGGTCCAGACGCCCGGCGCGGTCGTGGCGAGCTGCGGCACGCCGCTCCCGTTCAGCCCGAGCTTCAGCCCGGAGATCCCGCTTGAGTTCGCGACGAACACCCAGGTCGCCCCGTCCGCCGGGTTGACCCACACCGCCGGGGCCGTCAGCACCAAACCCCCCTGCGGGACGTTGACGAGCTGCAGCTCGCCGCCAACGTGCCCCGGCCCGCCCTGACCCGAGAGGTTCCCGAGGTCGAGCAGACGGAGCTTGGAGTCCTTTCCGGCCTGAACGGCGACGTTGGCCACGGTGCTGCCGGCGGGCGCCGGCAAAATCGCCGGGGCGGTGCTGCCGAGGTCGAGGTCGGAGGCGTTCAGCGACGCGTAGTTGGTTGGGGTGTACGAGTCCACCGGCCACCCGCTCCCGTTGCCCGTGCCTCCCGGATGGAGCGCGAGGACACTGTCGCCCCAATCGTTGCCCCCGGTGTTGGCGTCGAACGTCCCGTTCCCGGTGGCCATGAAGATGAGGTCGAGCGTCGGGTCGTACACCACCCCCGCCCGCGCCCAGATCGCCGTCTGCACCTGCGGGCAGTCGGGCTGCGGCGAGCCGCAGCCCCCCGAGCCGTTCTGGTAGAAGTGGCAAGTCTGGTCGGAGCAGTTGGCGTTGAACACGTTCTGGGCGCCGGTCGCCAGGTCGATCGCCGTGACGTGTCCCTGGTAGTCCCCGGCGTCCCCGGGGTAGCCGCCGTTGGCCACCACGAGGTAGGTTGCGGCCGGCGCGGGCACGAGCGCCAGCGCCGACGAGGCCTTCTCGACGTTGGGCTTGCGGGTCACGAGCTCCGGCCAACCGCCGGTGGTGACCTCGGTGCCGTCCCCAACCTGATACTTGTGCACCCGGCCCTCGAGTCCGTACGAGTACACGTACTGGCGGTTCGGGTCGATCGCCGGTGAGGATGTCGTGTAGTTCGGCGTGGTGGCTGGCTGCTTCGACCAAACCGTTGCGCCGGTTGCGGCGTCGATAGCCAGCAGAATGCCGCTCTTGGTGGCGAGAAACAGCAGGTCCTTCACTCCGCCCTGGGTGGCGACCCCCGCGAGGAACGCCGGGGCGCCGTCGGCCACCGCAGGCAGCACGACGGCAGGATAGGCGAGGTGGAGGGTCGCGACATTCGCGGGCGTGATCGCATGCTCCTGGGAGTTCGTTCCGCTGTGTTGCGGGTCGAGGTTGAACTGCGGCCAGTCGGAGGCATACATGCGACCCATGGCGAGGAGGCCTACCGAGGCGGCGATAGCGAGCCGGTGTCTCACTGAACCCTGCAACCTCGCCCGCTGGACCTGCCATTCCATCGGTCTCGGAGGGATGGGAACCCGGGGTGCATTCGGTGATCCGCGTTACACGTCAGCGCAGGGCCGGCGAAGGGAAGGCCCCGGCTCCAAACCCGCGTGCCTCTACGGTGCGAAGTAGCCGTTGACGTCGATGACGACGCGACCGGCGAACTGGCAGTAGACGTCGAAGGCGCCGCCGGTGCCCGCCGGAACGATCGCGTTGTTGACGATCCAGGTGTCGGGGTAGCCGACCAGGGCCGAGACGGCGGGCCGGGTGACGCCGTCGGGGTAGGCGGTCAGGTACGCCACCACGGTCATCGGGCGGTACTGGATGTTGAGCGACCAGGCGGTGGCGGTGGTGGGGAGGCCGGGGCAGTCGGTGCTGGTGGACAGCGTGTACGCCCGGGTCTCGTCGTCGGCGAAGTTGCCGCGCTTGACGACGGCGGGGTCGACGCTCGTCCTGGTGTCCACGACCCGGCAAGGCGTCACCGCGTAGAACTGCTGCCCGGTCTGCGCCTGGGACGAAGGCGGAGCGAAGACCCCGAGACCGATCACCAACCCTGTGGCGAGACCAATGTTCACGCGTGTCATACGACCTCCTGTGAGGGCCGTGCCTCTCACTTGAAGTACCCGTTCACATCGACGACGACCCGACTGGCGTACTGGCAGTAGACGTCGAACGTCGCGCCACTCCCTGCCGGGACGATGGCGTTGTTGACCCTCCAGCGGTCGGGGGAGGCGACGAGGGTGGAGACGGCGGGTTGGGCGACGCCGTCGGGGAAGGCGAGCAGGTAGGCCGCCACGGAGATAGGGCGGAGCTGGACGTTGAGCGACCAGGCGGTCGCGTCGGTGGGGAGGCCGGGGCAGTCGGTGGAGTCCGAGAGCGTGTAGGCGCGCACCTCGTCGTCCGCGAAGTTCCCCCGCTTGACCTCCGCCGGATCGGTCGACACCCTGGTGTCCACCACGCGACACGGAGTCAAGGGGTAGAAGCGGGAGCCGACGGTCAGGTCCAGCACGAAGTAGATGTCGAAGTCGCTCGTGCTGTAGTCCCGGTAAACGCAGTAGACGTGCAGGTCGGGAGCCATGAGGACGTCGGGCACCGACTGGCTGTTGGCCGTGAGGTCGTTGACGCGCCAACTGGGGGCGACGGTGAGACCCCCGTCGTACGACCGCGTCATGTAGGTGTCGGTGTCGCCGGTCCTCATGTCGTACCAGGCGGCCGCAACGTCGCCGTCGCCGGCCGCGGTCACTACCGGGTAGAGGTAGTCCGTGACCGAGGTGGCGGGGAGGTCCGCGTCGCTCACGCGGACCTCGTCGCCGAAGCTCGCGCCGAGGTTGGTGGAACGGGCCATGTAGATGTCGTTCGCGCTCTCCGCGAAGCGCCGCGCATCGAGCCAGACGACGTAGACGGTCTCGTCGGCGTCGATCGCAAGTTCGGGGTACACCTGGGCGGCCGTCGTGTACGCGTTGACCTGGAGGTTGGTGGAGAACGTGCCGCCCCCGTCGGTGGAGCGGGCGAAGTAGATGTCGCCGGAGCCGTCGGCGCGGAAGTCGCTCCATGCGACGTAGACGTTGCCGCTCGGACCGACGCCGATCGTCGACTTGTACTGGTAGTTCGCCCCGTCGCTGGCCTTCACCTTGGTGCCGAAGCTCACGCCGCCGTCGGTCGACTTCGCCACGTACACGTCGGCGTCCCACTGCATCGCCTGGCCGTCGTAGAAGTAGCGCTCCCACGAGACATAGACCGTCCCGTCGGGTGTCACCGCGAGGTCCGGCTCGTACTGGTAGGTGTTGACGACATGCTCGTCCACCATCACGCTCGCGCCGAACGTGTCGCCGCCGTCGTCGGACTTGGCCAGGTAGACGTCCCAGCTGTCGTCGGTGGCCGTTGCGGCGCGGTTGTCCTGCCAGACCACGTAGATGTTTCCGTCAGCATCGGTCGCGACCTTGGGCGCGTTGGCGAAGGCGCCGGATCCATCGTCGCTGACGAGCACCCGCGGGGAGAACGTCCTGCCTCCGTCGATCGACTTCGCGAAGTAGACGTCCGGGTTGTTCGTCGTGCAGTCCTGGTCCGCAAGACAGTCCACCCACGCGACGTAGACCTGGCCCGCGGGCCCGAGCGTGATCGTCGGCAGGTGCTGGCCGCCGTCCACGACGCTGTTCACCCGCACGCTTGCCGTGACGCGGGGGGCAATCAGGGACGAGGCGAGCGGCAGGGTCCCGGCCGTAGCCACACCGGGCGCGCGCTCCGCGAGCAACCCTCCTGTCGGCAAACGCAGCGGGTTCGGAGGCCATCGTCCCGCCGCCTTCGGCGGCAAGCCCGCAATCGTTGCGTGCGCCGCCGCCAGCGAAACCAACACGCAGAGGACCTTCGCTCGACTCATCGTCCACCTCCCCGCCCCGCCGGGCGTCTCCCCGGCGCGACCGTCGGCCACCCACCTCCCCAGGAACGGGGCCCGGGCCAGCTGGTCGCGGATCCCAGGTCAATTTCGAGAAATCTCCCTTGAAAACTAGATCAGTGCGAGGTCGCCCGCGGTGATTTTGGTCACAGAACGCTTGGCCCGGTCCCCGGCGCCGCAACGGCCGCGAGAGGGCCGTGCCCGGCAATGAGGGCCACAGCGCCGATCAGGGAGCGAAGTACCCGTTGACGTCGATGACGACGCGGCAGGCGAACTGGCAGTAGAGGTCGAAGGTGCCGCCTGCTCCTGCGGGGACGATGGCGTCGTTGACCCGCCATCGGTCGGGTGAGGCAACGAGGGTCGAGACCTGGGGCTGGGTGATGCCGTCGGGGAAGGCGATCAGGTAGGCGGCCTGGGAGATGGGACGGAGCTGGATGTTGAGCGCCCAGGCGGCGACATCGGAGGGGAGGCCCGGGCAGTCGGTGGACTCCGAGAGCGTGTAGGCGCGGACCTCGTCGTCGAGGAAGCTCCCCCGCTTGACCGCCGCCGGGTCGGTCGGCGCCCGCGTGTCGACCACACGACACGGCGTCACTGGGAAGAACCTGGTGCCTGTCGCGACCGCCCGTTCGTACGCGCCGATGTCCATGTGCGCCCCGGAAAGCCGCCGGCTTCCGTCGAGGTCCGTCTCGCCGGCGGTCACGACTGCGTCGTCGCCGTTGTCCAGCGCCGGAGACGTTGAAAGCGGGTGGTAGTCGGCGGCCGCGATGTCGGTCGTCGGGCTGACGAAGAGCTGCGCCAGGTGCGCGACGAACGAATGCTCTTCCAGCCCGCCGGCCTGCCACTGCGCGAGGGTGTACCGGTTGTCCCAGTCGTCGGTGGCGACATAGGGCGCCTCGAACGGGAAGATGTTGTAGTCGCTGTCCACGTTCGGCGTGTCGGCGGCCTCGCTGCCGATCGCGAGCCCGCCCCGGTTCGGGTTCAGGTTGTACAGCACGTTGTTGCGGACGACGTTGATCCCCGTCGTCTGGCTGAGCTGGACGGCGTAGCGTCCGTCGCTCGCCATCACGATCGTGTTGTTGGCGATCACGTCCCCTTTGGGACCGGCGGCGCCGTCGATCTGGTACGCGCAGATCCCCGACGCGTGGTTGTTGACGAGGAGGTTGTCGCGGATCACCGAGTCCTGGACGCCGTCCATGTTGATCGCGGATCCGCCGTTCGGAGCGCCGTTCTCCCAGATGATGTTTCTCTCGACGAGCGCGCCGCTGATGATCCCGTCGGGCCCCATGGACAGGTCCCCGTTCATGTGCAGCCCGCACGCGGCGTTGTTGTGGATGCGGTTGGCGCGGACGATCGGCCGTTTTGCGCTGTTGCTCACGTAGATGCCGTGCTGCTGGACGCTGCCGTAGCATTCGTTGTTCTCGATCAGCAGGTCGTCGCTGAAGCCGGTGAAGATTCCCCACGTCGTGTTGTCGCCGAAGACGCCATTGCGGATCGTGATGAACTGGCTCCCCGCGATGCGCACCGCGGCCCGGTTCGCGTTGAACGAGCGCAGCCCGTCGATGGTGACGTACGAGCAGTCGTTGAAAAAGATCGTGTCCCGGTTGTCGGAGCGGTCGGTCGTGACCACCACCTGAGCACTGCTGCCCTGCGTCTTGATCGTGAGACGCGCGCCGGGGGTTCCGTGGAACCCGTCGAGCGTGAACCCTTTGTACGTGCCGTCTCCCACAAGGATGGTGTCGCCTGCGACGGCGACCGCGAGGGCGTCCCGGATCTCCGGGAACGGGTGCGCCTGCGTGCCGTCCGGGGGGCCGCCGGCCACCGGAGCAACGTAGTACGTCGTCGCCGCTAGGGCCACTGCCACGGAGGCCAGAAGGGCGGAGCATCCGGCGAGCAGTCGGACGAGGGGAGGGCGCATTCCTTCTCCTTCTGCGGTACACCACCGAGGCTGATCAACTGTAGCGGCATGCTCACTGGAGCGTTCGTCCCGCCCCGTGATTTCGGTCACGCGAAGCGCGCCGTGGAGGACATCGCTTCCTCGTTTCTGCGGGAGCACCTCCGGGGTGCGGCGCCTCGCACGGGGCGCCCGCAGGCGGTCGCGGCCGGAAACCGTTCCCACTTCAAGTCCAGGCGTGAGCCACGGCCCGCGCGCCTCTACGGCGCGAAGTAGCCGTTGACGTCGATGAGGACTCTGCCGGCGTACTGGCAGTAGATGTCGAAGGTTCCGCTGGAGCCTGCGGGGACGATGGCGTTGTTGACGATCCAGGTGTCGGGGTAGCCGACCAGGGCCGAGACGGCGGGCCGGGTGACGCCGTCGGGGTAGGCGGTCAGGTACGCCAGCTGGGTCAACGGCCGGTACTGGATGTTGAGCGACCAGGCGGTGGCGGTGGTGGGGAGGCCGGGGCAGTCGGTGCTGGTGGAGAGGGTGTAGGCCCGGGTCTCGTCGTCGGCGAAGTTGCCGCGCTTGACGACGGCGGGGTCGACGCTCGTCCTGGTGTCCACCACCCGGCACGGCGTCACCGCGTAGAAGGATTGCCCGGTCTGCGCCTGGGCTCCGTTCGAGGTCAGGATCCCCGAAGCCATCACCAACCCTGTCAGACAAGCAACGTCGAAACGTGTCATACGACCTCCTGTGCGAGCTTCGCTGCTCACTTGAAGTACCCGTTCACATCGATGACGACTCGACTGGCGTACTGGCAGTAGACGTCGAAGGTGGCGCCGGCGCCGGCCGGGACGATGGCGTTGTTGACCCGCCAGCGGTCGGGGAAGGCGACGAGGGTCGAGACGGCGGGTTGGGCGACGCCGTCGGGGAAGGCGATGAGGTAGGCCGCCTGGCTGATGGGGCGGAGCTGGACGTTGAGGGACCACGCCGTGGCATCCGTCGGCAGCCCGGGACAGTCGGTGCTCTGCGAGAGCGTGTAGGCGCGCACCTCGTCGTCGAGGAAGTCGCCGCGCTTGACGACGGCCGGGTCCACGCTCGTCCTCGTGTCCACCACCCGGCACGGGGTCACCGGGTAGAACTTCGCGCCAGTCGGGACCACGCGGTAGTCGTACCCGCTCGTGAGTGTCCCGGACTGCGTGTCTGGGTTCGTGACAACGACGTTCACGAGCCCCGCCGCGTGGGCCGCGGTCGTCGCCATGATCGACGTTGCGCTCACGGTGGTGACGACGGCGGAGCTCCCGCCCAGCGTGACCGTCGCCCCGGCCACGAAGCTGGAGCCGGTGATGGTGATCGCCGTGCCGCCGGCGGTCGTGCCGAAGCCCGGGTTGACCCCCGTGACCGACGGCGCCGGCGCCGGCGTCCCGTACGTGTACGCGCTCGACTTCGTCCCGGACTGGCTGTCGGGGTTCTGCACGACGACGCTGACCGTCCCCGCGGTGTGCGCTGCGGTCGTCGCCGTGATGGTGGTCGAGCTGACGATCGTCACGCCGGTCGCCTTCGCGGTGCCCCCGAGCGTGACCGTCGCGAACCCCTGGAAGCCGGTGCCGGAGATCGTGACCGGCGTGCCTCCGGCGGTGGAACCGGACGTCGGGGAGATCCCGGTCACGGTCGGGGCCGCCGCGAGCGGGCCGAGACATGCCGCCTTGCCTTCGACATAACCGCGCATCTGGTCGAGGACGGCGCTGCTCACGTCTGCGACAAGGCCGAAATAGAGGATGATGTTGCTGTACGCGCCCGAGCAGGCGTGGCAATAGCTCATGATCGTCCCGCCACCGCTGGGGACGGACCCGGTGCACGAGAACGTGTCGCAGGGCGTGCAGGTGTCCACGGGCGGGCTGTAGCACTCGGTGTGCGGCGAGCTGAAGTTGTGGCCGATCTCGTGCGTGTAACAGAGGATGTCCCAGTACAGGCTAGGAGCCGTCACGCTGAACGTGGTGGAAAGGCTGCTGCTCAGCCCATAGCCGTAACTGGAGTTGCAGAGCGCCGAGAGGTAGGCGATCCCGCCGCCCATGTTCTTGCCGCTGAGCATGTGGACGACCGTCCGCTGGACCGAGGTGTAGTTCGCGTTCCAGTAGCTCAGCAGCTCCGAGAGGGCCGTGGGCGTCGTGGTCGCCGCCCAGGGATCGGCCGCGGTCGACCACAGGTGCACGGTGCCGATCTTGAAGACCGTCTTGACGTCCCGCCAGTAGATCGCCGACGCCGCGGCGGTCAGGTCGCCGATGAAACGCAGCTCGGCGCTCGTCGAGGACCCGAACTTCGTGTACAGCTCGTAGTCGGTTTCGATCGCCAGGTTCACGGTGTACACGGTGGAGGTCCACATCGGTTGCCCCGAGATCGGCGCACCGAGCGCCGTCGTGCTCATTCCTGCGCCGGGTGGGGCCGGTACGGACTCGACGTCGCAGTGGAACGGCGGCATCCCGGCCGGGCGGTCGCGCTCGGGGTCCACCCGGCGGAGCCGTGAGGTGGGGTCGGGCAGGTCGTCCGCGTAGACGTCGCGGTCGGGAGCGATCGCGTAGAGTTGCTTCTTCGTGTAGACGAACCCGCGCAGCTTGGTGCCGGAGACCAGCACGACCACCGAGTCGGGGTCCCCGATCACGGTGCCGCGGAAGTAGCGGTCGGCCGGCGCCGCGAGGCGGCGCGGACCGCGCTCGGTGTACTCGATGAGGTCCGCGCCGGGGGCGAACACGTCGAACGCCTCGAGGTCGAGGGACACGGTGGAGCCGTCGTCGAGCGCCAAACTCGGCACCACGACGTGGTCCCCCGCCCGCACCGGCCCGGCAACGGCGTCCGCGACGTCTCTGGGGAGCGGCACCGGCGTTTGCCCGTGGGCCGTCGCCACTGCCAGCGCCAGCGCGACAGCGAGCGTCGCCAACTTGACTCGCGTTGTTGAAAATCGCATCGCCGCCTCTTTCCAGTGCGAGCCCAGGGAAATCTTCTCATTCAACCATATTTGTGGGACCCGCCGAAACGGCCGAATGTGATGCAGGTCACCAAATCACGCTCAGGCTCACCCGTCAGTCCCCGAGACGGGCCTTTTTCCGGGCGCAGCGTGGGTTCCGGTGCGGCCTGCGGGTCGTCTACGGCGCGGAGTAGCCCTTGACGTCGATGATGACGCTTCAAGACTCCACGGTGTCTTGTTACTTCGGTCTCCACAGCAGGAACCGCTCACCGGCAACCACGCGGGGTTCGAGGACGCCAGGCGGCAACTCCTTGACCAGGTCTTTGGCACCCTTGTCCCCGACCCAGATCACGCCGCCGACGCGGCCGTCCTCCTTGCCGAGCCGCCGGCTCCATTTGGCGCCGGACTCAAGGCCGCCAATAACAACCCGCTGAGCGTAATAGGCCAGACCCGGGAAGAACGACGGATAGCAGTTTGCGAAGACCGTCGTGCCACGGGCGAAACTCGCCCGGATCAGCACGCCGAGTTGCGGGATCAGCGCCGGTTGCTCATATCGACTGTCACCGAGGATGTTGAGCTGCCTTTCCTGCTTGCTCGCAATGCGTTCCCCCGTCACGGCAAGCGCGAGGAGAACACTGCATACGGCCAGCGCACCCACCGTCCTCGCGACCCATCCATTACGTTCGGACCAACCCAGTACGGCATCGCACCCGACGCCGCCCATCAAGGCCACGGGCGCCAAGAAGTAGAACGACGCGTAGTCGTGAATGTACGATGCATTGCGAAACGCGACGAGATAGAGGAGGTTGAGGATGAAGATGCACAGTGCCGCCCAGCCGAGCCACCAGAACCCCTTCTGTGCGCGCCCGCGTCGCAGCACAACCGCCGCCCCAAGACCAGCGAGGCACCAGGCAAGGGGCTGAAAGAGGTCGGCCAACCTCTGGCGGATATACGGGAACCACATCGACCAGGTAATGCGGGTCACGGCGGGGCCCGTGGGCGTCCCGGAACGCAGCGGACCGTCGACACGAAACCTGAACGCTCTCGCAAGGTCCGGCAGAAAATCCGGCCGCGCGAGCCAGTATTGCGCGAGGAAGAGGAGGAACGACACGGACGAGACCAGAACCAGCAGTAGAACAAGCTGTGGCTCTCGTTTCCGCGCCGTGGCGATGTAGTGGAAACAGAGCACCAGCAGGAACGCGCCGCCCAGCCACGCGGTCCAGAAGAGCAGGGCGACGGCCCCCACAAGGAGTCGCCACCAGATCCTCAGGCGAGTCTGCTCCCAGCGGTGGAGAACGAACAGCGTCGCGAGCATCCCGGCCAACGCGAGCGGTTCGAAGTTCACCATCGTCCCGAAACGCATCTCCATCGGCAGGGCGACGAACACCGCCGTGGCAAGAGCGCCGGCGCGAGGACCCGCTCCCGCATTCACCAGGGCAAAGAGGAGCCCCGTGCTGGCAAGGGAAGCGAGGGCCGGAAGGAGGCGTGCGGCCCACTCGTGCTCGCCGACGACCGCGAAGATGCCGGCTAGGCTGAGCGACAAGAGCGGAGGGTGGTGCGTGTAGTATCCATTCTTCGGTATCGGCAACGGGCCGAAATAGAACCCCGAGGGCACACCCTTCGTCGCCCAGAGCCCCGCTCTCAGGGTGTTGTGCGCGGATTGTGACCAAACGGCACCGTTGAAGTCCGAGACGTCGGTCCAGGGATGCGTAAGACCTCGGAAGAGCATGGCCGCCTGAAAGGCGAAACAGGCGGCGAGGAGGAGAAGCCAGAGCCGGGCTCGCGGTTTCCGTGTCAACGGATCCATGGTAGAAGTGTTCAAGGCCTTATCGTCAGGATACTCCATCCGGAATCAAAGCGCACCAAATCTGCACCATTTGCCAACCCGAGCCGGAAGTCATGTAGGCGGGCGTTCGCGACTTGGCGCTCGCGTTCGAGGGTGGCGGGGCGAAGCCTGGTGGCCTACAGGACGCCGGTGGGCGTCGGGTCGCACTCCTCAGCATCAGGCGTCGCTGCTCGGGCGTGCGGATTGAGGTGTCACACTCTACGGCGCGAAGTAGCCGTTGACGTCGATGAGGACTCTGCCGGCGTACTGGCAGTAGATGTCGAAGGTTCCGCTGGAGCCTGCGGGGACGATGGCGTTGTTGACGATCCAGGTGTCGGGGTAGCCGACCAGGGCCGAGACGGCGGGGCGGGTGACGCCGTCGGGGTAGGCGGTCAGGTACGCCAGCTGGGTCAACGGCCGGTACTGGATGTTGAGCGACCAGGCGGTGGCGGTGGTGGGGAGGCCGGGGCAGTCGGTGCTGGTGGAGAGGGTGTAGGCCCGGGTCTCGTCGTCGGCGAAGTTGCCGCGCTTGACGACGGCGGGGTCGACGCTCGTCCTGGTGTCCACCACCCGGCACGGCGTCACCGCGTAGAAGGACTGCCCGGTCTGCGCCTGGGCTCCGTTCGAGGTCAGGATCCCCGAAGCCATCACCAACCCGGTGAGAAGACCAATGTTCACGCGTGTCATACGACCTCCTGTGAGGGCGGAGCCTCTCACTTGAAGTACCCGTTCACATCGACGACGACCCGACTGGCGTACTGGCAGTAGACGTCGAAGGTGGCGCCTGCGCCTGCCGGGACGATGGCGTTGTTGACCCTCCAGCGGTCGGGGAAGGCGACGAGGGTGGAGACGGCTGGTTGGGCGACGCCGTCGGGGAAGGCGATGAGGTAGGCGGGGACGGAGATGGGGCGGAGCTGGACGTTGAGGGACCACGCCTTGGCATCCGTCGGCAGCCCCGGGCAGTCGGTGGAGTCGGAGAGGGTGTAGGCGCGCACCTCGTCGTCGAGGAAGTTGCCGCGCTTGACCGCCGCCGGGTCCACGCTCGTCCTCGTGTCCACCACACGGCAGGGGGTTACGGGGTAAAACTTCGCTGCCCCAGTGACGAGGATCGTCTTCGTGTAGGAGTTGTCGTTCTCGTCGCTCTCCGCCACGACACCGGTGCTGTCGCAGACCAACGTCAGCGTGTGGACCCCCGCCGCAAGCGAACCGAGCGAAAAATCAGTCAAGTACAGGTAGTAGTTTGGATCTAAAGCGACGCTCGCGTACCACTGTCCCCAGTAACTCCCATCGAGGTACAGGTCGAAGTAGTAGTTCGGTGCCGCCGGCACCGAGGCGCCCCCGTTATTGATGGCGGCCCAGTCCAGGTAGAGCGTGTCGGTCGACCGCAACAGGAAGCTGTCGGTCGTCGTCCCGGTCCCGGTGGAAACCACGATCGGCGCCGACCAGCCCGCCGGCTGATACGGTGTCAGGTTTGGCTGTGAGCCAACCGAGAACGACCACGTGCCGCTCGAGGCCGCGAGTGTGGCGCAGCTGTTCCTTGCGACGACGGACCAATAGTACGTGTGGCCGGCCGCCACGCTCGCCGTGTACGACGTGGTGCTCCAGTTTGCGTACGCTTGCGGAGGGGGCGAGGTCGTCCCGAAGTACACGTCATACCCCGTCGCCCCCGCCGCCGCGCCCCATTGCAGCGTAACCGTCGTCGTGGACGACCCAAACGAGTCGCCGTTGCCCGGTGAGCTCAGGGTAAAGCTTCCCGGCCCCGAGCAGCCGGAGGGGGCCAGGTTGACGATGCTGACCGACTGGAGAGCCATGTCCCCGTAACTGCCTCCCCAGGTCATGGTGTGCGTGGCGGTAGTCCCATGTGTCGTGGAGGTAGACCGTGTTGGACGGCTCGTCGTAGCCGATGCCGACGACCGTGTGGCCCGCGAGGTTGAGCATCACGGGCCGGCCGGCGTCGATCTCCGCCTCGAACTGGGCGAACGAGAACCCTCCGGCGTACATATTGTCAGTCTGCTGAGTCGTAGCAGTCCGTCACCGTGTAGCCCTTCGCCTGGTAGAAGGCTTTCTCCCCATGGTCCCGTCGTCCGTACCCGCTATCGCGCTGCAGGGCAGCGGGGCTGCCGAACCGGAAGTAGTAGAACGTCGTCGACGCCGTCGACGTTGCCGCTCGCCGACTGGCTGGTCTTCATGTAGTCGCCGATCGCGTCGCCATAGGCGTGCTGCGTCCAGGCGTTCGTGATGTACGGGTCGTTCGCGGCACTGAGGTATGCGACCCAGTAATCGTCGATCGAGCCGCGCGACGCTCTGCCGTCCAGCCCGTTGTGGGAGGCTGCCAGCGGGCATTGCGCGTACCAGGCGCCCGCCTCATCCTTCCACTGAGGCCACACGCTGCTGTCGAGCGGCATCACGCCGCCGTTCGTGGGGCCCGTGTAGATGTTGGGAAACCCGTTCCGATCGTAATAGGCGGCGATCATCGCGCCGGAGGTCGCCGAGCACCCGAACGTCCATCCATACGCGGGAACGGTGATCGAGTTGATGCCCGCCTCCGGCTGCGGCGCCGGCAGCGCGGCGACCGAGCTCTCGATGCCGTAGCCCGGAGGGGGCGTCGGCGGTCCGTTGATCACCATCTGCTCGAAGCCGGTCCCGTCCGTCGTGATGATCGTCCTCGTGGTGAAGTACTGCGTGTTCGGCGGCGTCGGCACGAGCCTCGTCGCCTGGGCGAGGGCCACCGAGGCCCAGCCCATGGCCGCGCACGGAAGGCCCACGGCTCCGGCAAACAGCCACCTTCGCGCCCATCCCAGCAGCATCCCCAACCCCTTTCTTCTTCAAGCGATCGTATCGAGAGAGGAGGAAAACCCCGCAGACGCTCGCGGCGGGGTATCCCGGCCATCGTTGCGGCCGGCGCTGCGCCGGCTACCGCGCCGCTCGGCCGGGACCATCCCGGTGAAGATCGCATCGCCCCCGTGGCCTCATGTAAGTTTACCAGCTCTTGCGCACTTCACTTCACGGCTGAGACCTGGAGTGAGACGTCAATGTGAGCCAGGTCACACCGGCCCGTGCGAACCTGCGCCCGTGGCCCGGTGGGGCCTCCGGATGCGACGCGGGAAGGAGCCACCAAGCCAGACCGGGCCGGCTCGGCGCGGATGGGCCGTGAAACCCTCGGGGCGTCCCCGGCGCTAAGATGATCGGTGAGACGCATGCGGGACCAGCACACCGAGAGATCACCGTTCGAACAGCGCCGCGCCGATGCGCGATCGTCCGGGCTCAGAACCCATGTGACGAGCGATGAGAGCCCGCGCCCATCCTCTGGTTCGTCTGGCGGGACAACCGCTGCGGTACGCCCTCAACATCGCCAGGTATCTCGTCCGGCCGAGAGATCACGACGGCCCGCGACCCGCGGCCGTCGTCTTCGACCTCTCGCGCAACCCGTTCCAGAGGTACCTGTTCCTTTTGGCGCAGTTCTTCGTCCTGTCGGGGTTCGAGGTGGTGTTCCGGCACCGGGCGCGGTTTCTCGCGCAGCTCGGGCGGTACTCCGCCCTGATCCTCGCTTCGCCACACATGCGTCTGGGCGCCGCGACCCCTGCCGATGCGGAGCTTCGGTTCACGGACCGCCCGCGAGACGGATGGACCGTGCTCAGCGCCGACTATTTCCAGCCGTCTTCTCCGTCCTCGTTTCGCGTGCCGATGGCCATGCACCCGAACATATACCGTCACGGCTACTTCCGGAGGTGCGCGGAGCTTTCCTCGAACGGAGCCAGGAGAACTCGCGTGCTGTTCGCCGGCAACGCCGACCGGACCCTCTACTCGGACGGGGCGCTGGCGAGGGTCTTCGGGAAGATCGGCCGTCTCGGAGGTCCTGGAGGCGCTCACCGCGGCGTTCCAGCCCCAGATCGCCCGGCAGCTGACGGGTGATCGGGCCTCGGCCGCGGGCGGCGCGGCGATCGTGGTGTGCGAGGCGTCCTCGTGCTACATCCCCCAGGCCACGTTCCTCGATGTCCTGTCGGGCTGCGCGTTCTTCCTCGCCGCCCCCGGCGTCGCGGTGCCGATGTGCCACAACGTGGTCGAGGCGATGTCGGTCGGCGCCGTGCCGGTCCTGAACTACCCGGAGCAGTTCGACCCGCCGTTGGAGCACCGAGTGAACTGTCTTGCGTTTTCGACCGCCGACGAGCTGACGCGGTGCGTTCGGGAAGCGCTATCGATGGATGAGGGGAGGGTCGCAGCGCTGCGGCTCGGCGCGTTGGCCTATTACAAGCGGTACCTGAGCCCGGAGGCGGTGGTGGGGTCAATCCTCCGGAGCAAGGAAACCGTCACGACGCTCCTTCTCAATGCCGAGCAGCGCAGCGTCGAGTTGCTCGAGCGGAGGATCGCGACGGTCGTGCCGTGAAGGCGTCCCGCTGCCTGGGACGGACCCGCGGTTTTTGAAGAGGAGGGGTACCGAGGTGACATTCGGGAGCGCATCGTTTCCCATCCGTGTGGACGCTGGGGATCTCGTCGGGTGGACAGAGAAGGCATCCGCCATCGTGAGCCTGGCCTGCCTGTGGAACAGACGCGGGCCGCGGGGAAAAGGGTTCATCCCCCGCATGCTCGGCCGATCCCTCGGGCGGAATCTGAAGCGCGTCATGAGGACGAAGCACGGGGCATGTCTGGCGATGGAGCCGACGAGCCTCGATGTCTACGCCTACATGCTGAACCACGGAGGGGTGTGGGATGAGCGGGTGTTCGAGGTGTGCTCGGCGATGCTGTCCGAGGGGTCGGTGTTCTATGACATCGGGGCCAACGTCGGCTATATGTCGATTGAGATTGCAGTCCGGCACCGGGAGAAGGTGACCGTGGTTTCCTTCGAGCCCCAGCCGGCGCTGGCTCTCGCCGTTGCTCGATCCGCCCAACTGAACGGGTTGACGAACATCTCTGTCTTTGAGGTGTTGGTCGGGGCGAGGGAGGGTGAAGCGGACCTGTTCTTGACGTCCCACTCTCTCCACGCCTCGATGGTCCCCCGGGAACGCAGGGCCAGGCGGCTACCCAGATCGGTCGCAACCATCGACGGGATGGTGAGGTCCGGGCGAATCCCGCCTCCCGACGTCATGAAACTCGACGTCGAAGGGGCAGAGGTGGACGTTCTCTCGGGGGCAATGGAGACGATCTCCGCCCGGCGGCCCGGCCTGATTTTCGAGGCCAACGAGAACATGGCCCGGTTCGGCCACACCGTCCGCGACCTGGTGGAGCTTGTCGGCAGCGCGGCGCCGTATGACTTCTTCGTGCTGGTTCGAGGGGCGGATGACTTGGTTCCAATCGGAGCGTGGAGCGGTCGCGACCGGGACACCGACATCCTTGCGGTGCCTCGTGGGGAGGATCGTGGAAGGGACTGCGGCGCGCGCCGCTCGCTCGGGCTCGCCCCGACCGCAACCACGCGCGGAGATATCGTCGCTCACCGACCTTAAGTGTTCTTGAGACTTAACGTACTATAGATCATGCGACACAATCTATTTGGTAGGTACCATATCGCGACGATCCCAATTTCTGCGGTTGACAGGTATCCAAGGAGGTGCCATGCTTCCTACGGATTTGGTGCCTTGGTCTCAGGACCGCCGGAGGTAGGGAGGCTCTTCTGAGGCGGGGCTCACAAGTTGGAGCGCTGGCGGCGATGAGCCGGGGTCCGTTAACTGGTCACCCAGGACCCCGGGGAGCCAATGGTGAAACCGGCCAGCACCTGAAAAGGTGCGTGCCGGTTTTTTTGTCGAGGGAGGCGGCGACGACACGCACCGGAGCCGCACGCGGGCCGAGGCCGGGGGGCAAACAAAAGGGTAATCGCTGGTGTGGACGTGGAGGTGCGGAGATGAAACGGTCAGCTCAAAATTGGCTCATGATCGCTGTTGCGGCGGTGGCGCTGGTCGCCTCGACGTCGCCCCTCGTTGCTCAGGGTAGCGCGGCCAGGCAGCCGGTCGTGAACGGCGCCAGTGGTTCGAGCCTCGACATCGGGATGCTGCAGCGGACGGGACCCGGAGGCGACCTCGAGCACGCCGCCAAGACCGAGGGCATGAACGCCACGATCAGTTGCACGCCGTTCTGTTCCGAGTGCCACTGGCTGGATTCCTATAACGCCGTCAACACGTACGATTCGAAAGTCCCCGGGTCCGACGTGATCAATACCCTCACGACCACGAACGCTCTTGCCAACGGAGCGATATACGTCATCACGATTACCGGAGACTCGACGTACTGGGGCAATTCGTACTGGACCTCTCCGATTGGAACCCCGGGGACTTCGCCGATGTTCCCGAGCCCCGACGTGCCGATTGGGATTCAGGGCTACGTCGGCGGCGACTGGGACTACCTGTTCGGCTATCCCAACAACAACCACGGCAACCTCTTCGCCGCGGGGCCGGGCCACATGGGGAACAACATGATCAGCCTCGACAACGGCGCGACCTACCATGATCTCGTGCCGGTTGGGGGGATGGCCTACGACGCCGGCCATGTATATCAGTTTCTGGTGATTGGACAGGGCCTGAAGGCGAAGTTCAGCGTGGCCGACCAGGGTCCCCACAACGACAACTACGGCCGGTTCTGGATCTGCGTGCAGGCGGTCACACTCTGCGGCAGCGCGGCACCGCCGGCTCAGTGAGGACCGTGGGAACGGCCACTTCCGTCGCTTCCCGGTACGAGCGACCCCGGGTTTGGGGGGGCTTGTAGTCCCTTCTTCGAGAGACCGAACGGTCTGGGGAGGCTGCCATGCCTCCCCAGTTTGTTTTGGTTTGCCTCGTGGGCCGGGCCAAGGCGGTGACTTTCGGCGGGCCGTCCCGGCCGTGCGGCGTCCGTTTGCGGCGACGCCGGGCCTCGTCAAGATCGGCGGAAGGAACAGGCCTGGTCGACACGGGCAACGGTCCGAGATACAGTCCCCTTGGAGACGTTTTGGAGCCTGGCCTCGAGAGGCGCCGGCGGTTCGCGGCGCATCCCCGGGCCAGGCCGACCGCGACCGGTCGAGAGGTCTGCCACGAAACTGAGTCATCCCACGCATCGCGTCGCCGCCGGCGCCGCTCAGGGCGCTCTCACATGGGGAGCGTACTCGGTGGTCGAGCATGCCCTCAGCATCTGGTGGCCGCGGCTCGGCGGGTGGAGCGTCACTCTGACCGGTGGCGAGTGGCGTTCGATATGCTCGGTGGTCGGCGTGTTCGTCGTCATCGGCGCCGTTGCGGGCGTTCTCGCGAGCGCATCCTTCGAACTCCTGGCGGCCGCGGGCGCGGCCCCGAGGGCCGCCAATGGCGTGCGCGTGAGGGCGTCGGCGTCGTTGACCCTCGCGCTGGCGTTCGGCGCCAACCAGGCGCTCGTCCGCCCGATGGGCAAGACGGAGGCCCTCGACCTCGCGGTCAGTCTCGCCCTCGCCGTGGCGCTCTGCGTGCTCGCGTGCGAGCGCGGCGATCGTTGGGCGAGGCGGTTCGGCTTCGTCGCCGACCCGTTCGTCACGAGCCTCCTGCTGCTCGGGGGCGGGTGGACGGGGAGGCACGCGTTGTTCAGGGACGCCCCCCTGCTGCAGCTTGCCGGAGCCATTGCGGTCGTGCTCCTCGTCGTTGGCGCGGGCGCGGCCCTCTGGGTGAGCCGGGGGTGGCGCGCGCGCGGGCCGCAGACGTTCCGGCTGCTCCCCGCCGTCACGGCCGCCGCGGCCGTGGGATTCCTCACGCTCGGCGGCGCGGCCCTGACGGATGGCCGCTCCGGACCCTCGCCGGCCGCGCGCGGCCAGGCGCGATCGACCCTTCCCAACATCGTCCTGATTACGATGGACACCGTCCGTGCCGACCACACATCGGTGGACGGGTACTCCCGGGACACGACTCCATTCCTCGCCGAGTTGGCCCGTCGCGCCACCCTTTACGCGGACGCCATCGCCCCCGGCGACATGACACTGTCCAGCCACGCCTCGCTCTTTACGGGGTACTACCCGAGCTGGCACGGAGCGCATCTCGCGGGACCTGCTTTTCCCCTCGGGAGACCGCTGGGCGGGTCGCTGCCGACCCTCGCCGGGGTTCTAGCGTTGCACGGCTACCACACTTCGGCGGTCGTCGCCAACTACGGCTACCTCGGACGTGGCTTCGGCCTGGACCGTGGGTTCGGCGCCTACGAGGTGCGCCGCCACGCGATCGTCAACGACCGGGCGTTCCTGCGCAGCGGAGTGCTGAAGCTGATCCAGGTCCCCCGGTCGTCGGCCGAACTCGACCTTACGTTCGCGCGGGCAGAGGAGATCAATGGCGCGGCGTTCGCCGCCCTGCGCGCCGCCGCGACCGCGCAGCCGTTCTTCCTCTTCTTGAACTACATGGACGCGCACGAACCGTGTCTTCCGCCGCCGCCGTTCGACGCCATGTTTCCCGGAAAGGACCCCGGCTTCCATCACGACGACTACCTCGTTGCGGAGGCCGCTGTCGTGAGCGGGAGGAGAAAGCTCTCGCCGTCGGAGCGGGCCCACCTCATCTCCCAGTACGATGGCGCCATCCGCTACGTCGACGAACGGATCTCCAAGGTCGTATCGCGGCTCGAGGATCTCGGATTGCTCGATCGCACCATGGTCATCATCACCTCCGACCACGGCGAGGCGTTCGGCGAGAGGGACCTCCTCGGCCACGGCACGTCGGTCTACCAGGATCAGGTCCACGTTCCCCTCGTGATCAAGTACCCGGACCGGCGTGGGCCGGAGGTTGTGAGACAACCGGTCAGCCTCGTGGACGTGATGCCGACGGTGCTCAGCGCGGCGGGCCTCGAAACGCCGGCAGGCGTCCAGGGCGAGCCGCTCCAGCGTCTCGGCAAGCCCGCTGAGCGACCGGTTTTCAGCGAGTCGTTCGCCCAGCCGGGCTGCAACGGACGGTTCGAGCGCATCGAGCGCGCCATGGTCACGGGGGGCACGAAGCTGGTCGTCTCGACACGCGGCCGGCGGGAGCTGTACGCCCTTGCCCGCGACCCCGACGAGACCCGCAATCTCTTCCGGGAGGACAATCCGCAGGCGCAGGATCTGTTGGCCCGGTTGACGGCGTGGGTGCGGGCGATCCCCCCGCTCGGCAAAGAGCCCCCCCAACTTGACCTCGACACGCTGCGGCGGCTGAAGGCGCTGGGGTACGCGAACTAGCATGGAAGGGACCGGAGCGCCCCCCCTCGTTTCCGTCGTGATGCCGGTGTTCAACGTGTGCCGGACCCGCCCCGACTTCCTGCGCGAGGCGGTTGCGAGCGTCTGCGGGCAGACGTACCGCAACTTCGAGCTCGTCATCGTGGACGACGGCTCGACGGACGACACCCGCGCGCTGTGCGAGGAGCAGACCCGGATTTTTTCGTCGGCTTCGATCCGCATCCTCGGCAAGGAGAACGGCGGTCAATCCAGCGCCCGCAACGTAGGGATCCGCGCCAGCCGCGGCGAGTTCGTCGGCTTCCTCGATCAGGACGACGTCTGGTACCCCGACAAGCTCGAGCGGGTGGTGCCGCTGCTCCGGAGCGGCGCCGACATGGTCTACACGGATGGCGACACGATCGACGGGGACGGCGGCGTGATCATGACCGGGATCCACCGCAACCACCGCTACGGCTGGCCGAACCCCAAGAGGACGATCGAGGACATCCTCTTCGTGAACGCGATCGTCATGCCCGGCCTGATGACGGTGCGGCGGGAGCTCCTGCTCCACGTGGGCGGGTTCGACGAGGCGCTCTCGGGCTACGAGGACGACGACCTCTTCCTCCGGATCTACTCGGCGGTCGCGGTCACGTACCTCCCCCAATCGACCCTGAAGTGGCGCCGGCACGACGAGGCGTACAGCCTGACGGAACGGCAGGTGCGGAGCCGGCTCCTGTACTGGCGAAAGCTGCTGGCCGAACATGCCGGGGGAGGGCGGGACGTTCGCCGCGCTTCCCGAATCTCGACGCGCTTCTTCCGCGAATCCCTGGGCCAGGCCGGGCGCCAGTTGCGTGCCCGCAACCCGCTCTGGGAGGCAAACCTGGCGGCCGCCGCAACGATCGTGCCCCACCTCGGAGCGTTCGAACGCCAGGTCTTCGGCCGCCACGCCGCCGGATGGTGCCGTGCGACCGCCCGCTCCAAGCTGATCCGTTACCTCATGGAGCGATGGTGGAGGCTGTTTCCCGTCCGCAGCCGGTAATCCCCGTCGGCGAGCTCTCTACGGCCGGCTCCTTTCGAGCCGTGCTCCGGCTTCGAGCTTTGCCACGCGCTCGAGCAACGCCTTGATTTGCGCGTGTTCCGCCCCGCGCGCCGCTAGGTCCGCCTTCAGCGCCTCGATCTGCGCCTGTTGCTCCTGCACGGCCTTGACCAGCGGTGCGATCAGGTCGGTGTGGCGCAGCGACAGGGTGCGCTCGGAGTCGCCGCCGATGTCCAGCACGTTGTAGGAGTCCCCCAGCACTGCTTCTACGTCCTGCGCCACGAACCCCATGTCCGTCTTTCCGTTCCCGTTCTTGAGCTTGTAGGCGACCGGCCGCAACTGCAGCACGAAGTCGAGGCCGAGATCGAGGTCCCTGACGTCGCGCTTCGCCCGGATGTCCGACAGGCCGCTCCACCCCACCTGGCCCCCGATCGAGCTGACGAAGACGTTGCCGAGGCGTACCTGGTTGTCCCCGGTGCAGTAGGCGTCCACGCCTATCGCGGTGCAGTTGCCGACCGGCTCGACCGTCGCCCCGGTCCCGTAGCCGACGAATGTGTTGTACGACCCCGTCGTGCTGTGGACGAAGGTCGCCGTCCCGGTGTTGTACGCGTTGATCGTGTCGGACCGGCTGCCGGCGTTGGCCCCGATGGCGGTGTTCTCGCGGCCCGTCGTGTTGTAGGCCAGGGCGAGTCCCCCCACCGCGGTATTCTGAATGCCGATGGCGACTGAGGTTGGTTGATTGCGTTTCAGCGCTTCGAAGCCGACCGCCGTGTTGTAGCTGCCCCACTGCGTGTTGGAGTTGCTGTATTCCTGGAACATCAGCGCGTTCACGCCGACAGCGGTGTTCTGACCCGCCGTCGTGTTGCCGCTGAGGCTCCAGGCGCCCAGCGCCGTGTTGGAAATGCCGCTCGTATTCTGGTAGAGCGCTAAGCTTCCATCGGCCGTGTTGTAACTGCCGCTCGTGTTGTTGGCGAGGCTGCTCGACCCTGCCGCGGTGTTTTGGTTGCCATAGGTGTTCGCAGGCAGGCTCTGGTAGCCGATTCCGGTGTTGTCGTCGCCCGTGGTGTTCGAGGAAAGCGCCC
This sequence comes from uncultured Acidobacteriota bacterium, assembly GCA_963727205.1. Lineage (GTDB taxonomy): Bacteria > Acidobacteriota > Thermoanaerobaculia > Thermoanaerobaculales > Thermoanaerobaculaceae > RBG-13-68-16. Next base: position 288,298 of record CAVSFQ010000008.1, read on the forward strand.
CGTAGCCGATGCCGGTGTTGCCTCCGATGGTGGTCGTGAAGTTGCCGGCCTGTTGACCGACGAACGTGTTGCCCGCATTGGAGGGTCCGTAGTTGTGGAGGAAGCGGTCGCTCCCGAGAAAGAGCACCCCGGCGGCGCCGGCCGTTGTCGTGGCCGGCAGCAGCAAGTTGTGGCTGATCCCCACATTGGTCCCGTTGTTGGTGAGCGCGGAGGAGGCGGTCCAGGCCGAGCCGTTGTGGTAGAGCGTCTGGTTCTCCGTTCCGGTTGGCAGCACACCTCCAGGCCCAGCCGTCGCCGCGATCGTCAGGGTGTTGCCGGAGGGCGTGACCGTCACGTTGCTTCCGGCCGCAAGGGTGACGTCGCCGGTCTTCGCGTTCAGGCTGGTCACCACGCTCTGCGGGCCGTAGTAGCCGTTGACGTCGATCACCACGCGCCCGGCGAACTGGCAGTAGACGTCGATCTGGCCGCTGGTGCCGGCAGGGACCACCGCCGCGTTGGTGGTCCAGCCTGCAGGGTTGCCCACGACGGTCGAGACCAGCGGCATCGTGGTCCCGGTGGGGTAGGCGGTAAGGTAGGCGAGCACGGTCATCGGGCGGAACTGGATGTTGAGCGAGTACGCGCCGGCCGTTGAAGGCAGGCCGGGACAGTCGGCGCTCACCGGGAAGTTGAACGTCCGCGATTCGTCGTCGGCGAAGTTGGGCTGGTGGAAGCCGTCGGGGTTGGCGACCCTGGTGTCCACGATGCGGCAGGGTGCGATCGCGACGAAGGGGAGGGGCGAGGACGGCAGCGCCTCGGCCTGAGCGTTCATGCCCTGCGCGCGGGCGACCATTCTGCCCCCGTCGATCCTCGGCCGGCTTCGCCGCCGATGGCGTCCAGTACGGTGGTGCACCCCAGTTGGACAGCGGCAGACTCCTCCTCCTGGGCGATGGCAAGCCCGCTCACGCACACGATCATCAGGGCCAGCACAGCCGTTCGACGGTCGAGCATCGCGACCTCCTCGCAGGTTGTGAAGGCCACGCTGGGAGGGACGACGTGCGGCAACGCTTCAAACTCGCCCGGGCGCGGTCTTCGGATTATCTTGAGACGATGCTAGCTCCGGCTGATAGATTTGTCCAACGTCAAACCGCTGTCCGGGGTTCCATCGCGGCACGGGGGCGGCGGCGGGCGGGCTACCCGACCCTTCGATCGCGACTGTTCGTGGTCCGGCCCGGTACCGCCCGCCCTGGCCTCGTAGCAGGGGGCCCGAGAGCGGGGCGCCTGCAAACGCCCATCTCGCTTCACGTGGCCGGTCGCTCAGTTTACGGCGGTGTCACTTGCCCGCCATCCGCGCCTCGATCGTGGCGAGTCGCGCTTCGAGCGCGGCGATCCTCGCATCTCGGTCTTCAATCTGCGCCTGCTGGGTATCGAGCCTGGCCTGCTGGGCCTTGGCGACCTCGACGAGGATGGTTGTGAGCTTCGCATAGTCCATCGAGCGGTAGCCGTCCGCCCCAAGGTGTACAACCTCCGGTAGCACTGCCTCGACCTCCTGCGCGATGAAGCCGATCTGCCGCCCCTGCCCGGCGTTGGCCACACGCGGGTTGGTGGCGTCCCAGTCGAAGGCCACGGCCCGCAAACCTGCGAGCAAGGCGAGGACGTCCTTCTCCTCCGTCAAGCCGACGACGTTCGCCTTCAGGCGCGCGTCGGACGGTGCGCACCCGGCGAGGATGCCGTTGGAGTTGGCGCAGACCGGTTCGGAGTAGGCCAGGTTCAGCAGCGTGCGGCTGCGGATGGAGCCGTTGACGTCGAGCGCGACGCTCGGGACCGCGGTCGCGATGCCGACGTAGCCGCCGTTGGTGATCGCCATCCGTCTCGTGTAGCCCGTGTAGAAATCGAGCCCGTCGACGTTGGTGCTCCCGCTGCGCGCCGAGGCGATCCCCTCGCCGGTGTCGCCGGCCCCGAACTTGAGCGCCGCCGCGCCGCTATGAAAGGTTGAGCCGTCGAACGCGCCGCCCTGATCCACGCGCACGCCGCCCTGCACCGACAGCGTGTCCTCCGGACCGTTGGTGGCGATCCCGACCTTGGCGGTGTCGAACTGGCCGTAGATCAACGTGGAGTCGAGGGAGTTGGCGATGTAAAGGCGGTTGGATCCCGTCTCGAAGGCGCCGGCTCGGTTGCCCAGGAAGACGTTGCCTGACCCGGTGGAGTTGTACGTGCCGGAAAAGGAACCCACGGCGGTGTTGGTGCTGCCCGTGTTGTCGTACAGGCTGTACGATCCGCTTGCGGTGTTATCACTGCCCGTCGTGTTCAGCCCGAGGGAGACGTAGCCGCTCGCGGTGTTGTCGTGGCCCGTCGTGTTCTTTCGCAGGCTGTACGAGCCGCTCGAAGTGTTGTGGTAGCCCGTGGTGTTGTCGCGCATGCTCACGAAGCCGATCGCAGTGTTGCTCATGCCTTCGGGGGTAGCACCGCCCATCGTGAAATTTCCCGCGAGGAGGCCGACGAAGGTGTTGCCCGCATTGGCGGGCCCGTAGTTGTGGAGGAAGGGGTCGTAACCGAGGTAGAGCACGCCGGAGTGGCCGGCCGATGTCGTTTCGGGCAGCACGAGGAGGCCGCTGACAAAGACGTTGGTCCCGTTGTTGGTGAGCGCGCTGGACGCGGTCCACGCCGAGCCGTTGTGGTAGAGCGTCTGGCCCTCGGTTCCTGCTGGCAGCACGCCCCCCGGCCCGCCCGTCGCAGCGATCGTCAGGGTGTTTCCGGAGGGCGTGATCGTGACGTTGCTGCCGGCCGCCAGCGTGACGTCGCCGGTCTTGGTGTTCAGGCTGGTCACCACGCTCTGCGGGCCGTAGTAGCCGTTGATGTCGATCACCACCCGTCCGGCGAACTGGCAGTAGACGTCGATCTGGCCGCTGGTGCCGGCGGGGACCACGGCCGCGTTGGTGGTCCAGCCTGCAGGGTTGCCCACGACGGTCGAGACCAGCGGCATCGTGGTCCCGGTGGGGTAGGCGGTGAGGTAGGCGAGCTGAGCCAGCGGGCGGAACTGGATGTTCAGCGAGTACGCGCCGGCCGTTGAAGGCAGGCCGGGGCAGTCGGCGCTCACCGGGAAGTTGAACGTCCTCGCCTCGTCGTCGTCGAAGTTGGGACGGTGGAAGCCGTCGATGATGTTGACGCGCGTGTCCACGATGCGGCAGGGGGCGATGGCGACGAAGGGGAGGGGCGAGGAGGGCAGGGACTCCGCCTGGGCGGTCATCCCCTGGGCGCGGGCGGGCATCCGTCCGCCCGCCTCGCCCTCGGCCGGTTGCGCCAAAGGCGGCGTCCAGTACGGCGGGGCACCCCAGTTGGACAGCGGCAGGTCCTCGTCCTGTGCGATGGCAAAACCGCCCAGGCACACGATCACCACGGCCACCACACCGAGACGACGCACGGGCATGCTCGAGCCTCCTTGTCGTTCGTGAAGGCCACGTCGGGGGGGCGGCGTACGACGAAGCTTCAAGCTGGCCCGTGCGGTCTTCAAATTATCTTGAGACGATGGTATCGTCGATTGACAGAATTGTCCACCATGAGACCGGCGTCCGGGGTCCAATCGCGGCACGGGGGCAGCGGTGGGCCGGCGGCCCGGCCCGCCGATTGCGGCTATTCGTGCCCCGGTCCGTTATCTCCGGCCCTGTTCCAGCGCAGCCAGTCGCCGCTCGAGCACGCGGTCCCGCTGCGCCGTCGCGCTCTTGAGCGCCTCGATCTCTGCCTGCTGCGCCGTCTGCTGGTTCTCCAATGCCGCGATACGGGCGTCCTTCGCGTCGATCGACGTTTGTTGCTCCTGGACGGCCTTGACCATCGGGGCGATGAGGTCGGTGTACCGCAGCGACAGGGTGCGATCCTTGTCTGCGCCGATGCCGAGGACGCTGTAGCCGTCGCCGAGCGCCGCCTCCACGTCCTGGGCGAGGAACCCCATGTCGGTGCGGCCGTCCCCGGTCTTCATGGTGAACGACACCGGCCGCAGCGCCAGCACGAAGTCCAGGCCGAGGTCGAGGTCGCGGATGTTGTCCTTCAGGCGTTCGTCTGAGGGATTCGACCACGCCACCTGCCCGCTGATCTGCGTCACGCTGCCGTTGCCGATGCGGACGTGGTCGGAGACATCGACGATGGCACCGTAGCCGATGGCGGTGGCGTTCGTGAGGTTGTCGGCGGCCGCATCGCTGAAGGCGCCGAGGAAGGTGTTGTTGGTCCCTGACTTGTTGGTCTGCCCCGCTACATACCCGCTTGCGGTGTTGAGGGAGCCCGTGATGTTGTTGAACAGGCTCGAAATGCCGTTCGCGGTATTGTAGTTGCCCTCGGTGTTGAAGTACAGGCTGTTGTAGCCGCTCGCGGTGTTGTTGTCGCCCGTGGTGTTGGAGTACAGGCTGTAGACGCCGCCCGCGGTGTTTGCGCGGCCCGTGGTGTTGGAGTAAAGACTCTGATGCCCGTTTGCAGTGTTGTACAAACCCGTGGTGTTGGCCTGCAGCGCCTGCGACCCGACGGCGGTGTTGAGATAACCGTGACCTGTGTTGTCCGGCTGGTTCGAGTAGAGCGCCTGGTAGCCGACGGCGGTGTTGAGGCTGTCCCATGGCGTGTTGGAGTTGCTGTACGACTGCGTGAAGAGCGCTTCGAACCCCACGGCCGTATTTTTCGATGCCGTGGTGTTGGAATGCAGGCTTTGTTGTCCACTCGCGGTGTTCTCGGTGCCCGTAGTGTTGGAGGACAGACTGAAGGCGCCGTTGGCTGTGTTGTAGGCGCCCGCAGCGTTGGAGTACAGGCTCTGATACCCGCTCGCTGTGTTGTCGTAGCCCGTGGTGTTACTGATCAGGCTCTGGTAGCCGGTCGCGGTATTGTAGGAACCTTCCCACCCGCGGACTCCGCCCAGCGTGAAATTGCCTGCGCCGACGCCGAGGAAAGTGTTGCCACCATCGGATGCCGGCCCGGCGTAGCTGTGCAGGAACGGGTTGCCCCCGAGGAGGAGGACTCCCGCCGTCGGCGTGCCGCTCGTGGCCGTGGTCGCAGGCATGTTCATCATCCCGTTGACGTCAAGCCGATAGGCGGGTGTCGTGGTGCCGATGCCGATGTTCGTGCCGTCGTTGTACAGGCTGGACGTGGCCAGCCATGCGCTGCCGTTGCTCCGCAGCGTCTGGCCTGTGACCCCTGCCGGGAGCGTCCCTCCGGGTACGCCGGTCATCGCGATCGTCAGGGTGTTGGCCCCCGGTGTGATCGCGATGTTCGACCCGGCCGCCAGCGTCACGTCGCCGGTGAGAGTGTTCAGGCTGCTGACCAGGCTCTGCGCCGCGTAGTAGCCGTTGACGTCGATGACGACGCGGCCGGCGTACTGGCAGTAGACGTCGACGGCGCCGGAGGTGCCGGCGGGGATGATCGCCGCATCCTCGACCCAAGCGGCGGGGCCCGCCGTCAGCGTCGAGACCGTGGGCATCGTCGTGCCGGTGGGGAAGAGCGTGATGAAGGCGAGGACGCTCAAGGGTCGGTACTGGACGTTGAGGGAGTAGGCGACGGAGGTGGCGGGCAGGCCTGGGCAATCGGTGCTGGAGGGGAAGGCGAAGGTGCGGGTCTCGCCGTCGGCGAAGTTGGGCTCGTGGAAGCCGTCGGAGGTGGGGACGCGGGTGTCCACGATGCGGCAGGGGGCGATGGCGACGAAGGGGACGGGCGAGGAGGGCAGGGCCTGGGCGCTCGCGGTCATCCCTTCGGCCGAGGCCTGCATCTGGTCGTCGGGCGCGGCCTGGCCGGCGGCCCGTGGCGGCGTCCAGTACGGCGGCGCCGTCCAGTTCTTGAGCGGCAACTCGCTGTCCTGGGCGAGTGCAACGCCGCTGGACAGAACAGCCAACGCCATCACGAGACACCGAACGCGGATCTTCATATCGCCCTCCTGGTCGTGTCTTGTGCTGGGTAACGCCTCGCGGCGAACGGCTATTTCGCAGTCGCCCAGGCGATCGGACCTGGGCGGGAGCAACGGTTCAAAGGCCTATGGATGACTCGTCGTCTGACTCGAACGACCCGTCGAGGTCGGGGATGAGGCGGGAGGCGCCGGCGCCGGCCGCTTCAGTGGCGCGCCTGTCCCCGCACCGTCGCAAACCAGCGGTCGAAGTCGAGCTTCGGTACGACCACGGCGTCCACGACCCACTCCTTCGCGTCCGAGCGCACCAGCCGAAACACGGAGAACCGCGCGCGCTCCTCCAGGATCGTCGTCACGTCGCCGGTCGCCTTAAGTTCCTTCTCCAGCACCGCCGCCATCTCGGGATCGACGGCGAGCGGCCGGTCCTCGACCCGCTCGGCGCTCGGGCTCGAGAGGAGCTTCGGCACGGCCGCGTCGGCCTTCGCCCGCGCCAGCATCTCCTGCGTCCCCTCCGCCTCGCTGCGCCGCGACAGCCGCAGCCGCGTCATCCCCGGCGGCGCCTTCCCCGCGAGGAAGAGAGCACGGGCGGCGCGGGCCTTTTGGTGGTCCCTGGCGTGGATCGCCTGGTCGAAGGCGAAGCGGGCCCTCAGGGCGCGGTCCACCAGGAGCGGGCGGCAAACGATCTCCTCGATCTTCCGGCGGTCGTTCCCGAGCGCCGACTTGATCGCGGCCCACTGCTCCGGCGCGCGGGTCTCCCGCTCGATCCGCTCGTACTCCGCCGCGAGGAGTTGCTCTGTGACGGCCATCCCGAACTCGCGCCGCAACACCCGTTCCTCGTCCGCCTCGCGCCGGACGTTCCTCTCGAAGACGGAGCGCGGGTAGACCTCGTCGAACGGTTTCGTCGCGTTGATGACGAACGCGTACCTCGCGCGCTCCACCTCGCGCGCCCCCTCGACCCGCTCGGCGAGCGGGAGCGGCGGGGCGGCGAGGAGCAGGGCCAGCACGACGGCGCACGGCATCGGCGCCTCAGTTCTTCATGAAGACCGAAAGGCTGCCGTACTGGTCGCCGTCGTTCAGGAAGTTGCTGCTGCCGCCGTACCCTCCCCAGACGATCATCTTCGAGCCGGTCCAGACCGCCGTGTGGAGGTCGCGTCCCGACGGCGCGCCCGCGGTCGTGGTCGCCGTCCAGGCGTTCCCCACCGGGTCGTACTGGCCACCGTCGTTCAGGTTGACGCTGCCGTTGTACCCGCCCCAGACGATCATCTTCGAGCCGGTCCAGACCGCCGTGTGGAATCCACGTGTCGCCGGCGCGCCTGCGGTCGTCGTCGCCGTCCAGGTGTCCCCCACGGGGTCGTACTGGCCACCGTCGTTGAAGTAGCTGCTACCGTTGTACCCGCCCCAGACGATCATCTTCGAGCCGGTCCAGACCGCCGTGTGATACTCGCGTCCCGCCGGCGCGCCCGAGGTCGTGGTCGCCACCCAGGCGTTCCCCACCGGGTCGTACTGGCCACCGTCGTTCAGGTAGCCGCTGCCGCCGGACCCTCCCCAGACCATCATCCTCGAGCCGGTCCAGACCGCCGTGTGGAACCTGCGTGCCACCGGCCCGCCCACGGTCGTGGTCGCCGTCCAGGCGTTCCCCACCGGGTCGTACTGGCCGCCGTCTTTCAGGTAACTGCCGTTGTACCCACCCCAGACGATCATCCTCGAGCCGGTCCAGACCGCGGTGTGGGAGCCGCGTGCCGCCGGCGCGCCCGCGGTCGTGGTCGCCGTCCAGGCGTCCCCCACCGGGTCGTACCGGCCGCCGTCGTTGAAATAGCTGCTGGCGTTGGACCCTCCCCAGACGATCATCCTCGAGCCGGTCCAGACCGCGGTCTGGTCGTAGCGCCACGACGGTGCGCCCGTGGCCGTGGTCGCCGTCCAGGCGTTCCCCACCGGGTCGTACTGGCCGCCGTCGTTCAGGGCGATGCTCCCGTCGTACCCTCCCCAGACGATCATCCTCGAGCCGGTCCAGATCGCAGTGTGATAGTAGCGCCCCGTCGGCGCGCCCGTGGCCGTGGTCGCCGTCCAGTAATCGAGCCGGTTGGGGGCGATCTCGGTGTACCCCGCCCCGATCAGAGTCGTATCGCCCGCCGGGCCGAGGACTATCGATCCGGATGGCGCCCCGATCGTGACCGTGCTCCCCGATGTCCCCACCGTCACCGCCCCCGAGCCCTGGATCGTCACCGCGTCCTGCGCCGCTCCGTTGATGCTCCGCACCGCCGTCGAGTTGGCCAGTTGGGTCGGCCCCACCGCTCCGGTGGCGATGCCGGGGTCGGGATAGCTCCCGGTCAGGCTGCCGCCGGCGCTGCCGCTCGGCGGCAGGGTCGTCGGCCCCGCGATCGTCAGCGTGTTGCCGGACGGCGTGATGCCGATGTTCGTCCCGGCGGCCAGCGTGAGGTCCCCGGTCTTGGTGTTCAGGCTGCTGACCAGGCTCTGCGCCGCGTAGTAGCCGTTGACGTCGATGACGACGCGGCCGGCGTACTGGCAGTAGACGTCGACGGCGCCGGAGGTGCCGGCGGGGATGATCGCCGCATCCTCGACCCAGGCGGCGGGGCCCGCCGTCAGCGTCGAGACCGTGGGCATCGTCGTGCCGGTGGGGAAGAGGGTGATGAAGGCGAGGACGCTCAAGGGTCGGTACTGGACGTTGAGGGAGTAGGCGACGGAGGTGGCGGGCAGGCCTGGGCAATCGGTGCTGGAGGGGAAGGCGAAGGTGCGGGTCTCGCCGTCGGCGAAGTTGGGCTCGTGGAAGCCGTCGGAGGTGGGGACGCGGGTGTCCACGATGCGGCAGGGGGCGATGGCGACGAAGGGGACGGGCGAGGAGGGGAGCGACTGCGCGCTCGCCGTCATCCCTTCGGCCGAGGCCTCCATTCTTTCCTCGGGCGCGGCCTCCGCGGCGGCCCGTGGCGGCGTCCAGTACGGCGGCGCCGTCCAGTTCTTGAGCGGCAGCTCGCTGTCCTGCGCGAGTGCAACGCCCGTGGACAGAACAGCCATCACAACGGCGAGGTACCGCAGACGAAAGCTCATATCGGCCTCCTGACTCGTGGCTTTGAAAACCCTTCCTGGGAGACCTGTATTTCCGAAATGGCCCCCGCGGCGCGGAAGAGCCGGTCGGAAAGACCCGGGCGCGGCCGAAGCCGCGCCCGGGTGGATGGCCGGGAAGGCAAACTACCTAAGGCCTGGCAGCCTCAGCGTGCGCAGGCATGCTCCGAGCCTCGACAAGGATCTGCACCTGCCGGCGCAACTCATCGATCTGCGATTGCTGGGCGCCGATGCGTGCCTGCTGCTCCTGGATCGCCTTGACCATCGGCGCGATGAGGTCGGTGTACCGCAGCGAGAGGGTGCGATCCTTGTCTGCGCCGATGCCGAGGACGCTGTAATCATCGCCCAGCACCGCCTCCACGTCCTGGGCGAGGAAGCCCATGTCCGTGCGGCCGTCGCCGGTCTTGAGGGTGAACGAGACCGGGCGGAGCGCGAGCACGAAGCCGAGCCCGAGGTCGAGGTCGCGGATGTCGGACTTGGCGCGGGCGTCGGAGAGGTTGGACCACGCCACCTGCCCGCCGATCTGGGTCACGTTGGTGTCGCCGATGCGGACGTGATCCGAGGCATCGACGCTCGCGTTATAGCCGATGGCGGTGGCGTCGGTGAGGTTGTCGGCGGCTGCGTTGCTGTAGGCACCGAGGAAGGTGTTGCCGGAGCCGGTGGTGTTGGCAAACCCCGCGACGAGCCCAATCGCGGTGTTGCCGAAGCCCGTGGTGTTGGCGTACAGGCTCTCGACGCCGCTCGCGGTGTTGTAGTAGCCCGTGGTGTTGGAGTACAGGCTGGCGTAGCCGCTCGCGGTGTTGGAGTAGCCCGTGGTGTTGAAGACGAGGCTCTCCCAGCCGCTCGCGGTGTTGTCGGAGCCCGTGGTGTTGGAGTACAGGCCCGCGTAGCCACTCGCGGTGTTGTACGTTCCGGTCATGGTGAAGTTGCCCGCGAGTTGGCCGAGGAAGGTGTTGTATGGGCCGTAGCTCCCGTAGTAGCCGTAGTAGTCGATGACCACGGCCTTGGCCGCGTACTGCGCGTAGACCTTGATCGTGGTGTCGGCATCCGTGCCTGCCGGCACGATCGCCGACTCCAGGCCGAACTGGCCCGCATAGCCGATCACCGTCGTGGTCCCGGGGAGCGAGGTGAGGGTGCCGGGGAACGCGGTCAGCACCCCCTGCGCGGCGCTGGCGGTGCGGTAGGTGACCATCAACGCCCAGGCCCCGGCGGTCCCCGCCGGCGGCAGGGCGCAGCCGTTGGGGTTGCCGTTGGGGCCGTACGGCGTGGGGGTGCTGGCGTAGAAGTCGAGCTGCTCGGTCTGGCCGTCGGAGGCGAACGTCGAGTCGCCGGTGAACGGCGCGTTGGCGCGGCTGTCGTAGAGGCGGCAGGGGGTGACCGGGACGAAGGGCAGCGCCCCGGCAAGGAACGTCGGCGTCGCCGCCTCCGCGGACGCGTCCAGGCCCTCGGAGGAGGTCTGCGTCGGAGGCAACTGTGGGAGGGGCACGAGCTGGCCTGCGGGCGGCGTCCAGGTCGGGGGCGGGGTCCAGTTCCCGGGCGGCGGGACCGGGGGCTCGACGGGTTGGGCCAGGGCCAGTGAGCCGAAGCAGAGGGCGATCACGGTCAGCGACGCGATTCGACGAACGGTCATGGCATCCCTCCTCGATCTTTCTTGCAGTCCGGCCGGTGGCGCTCAGCGCGTCGCGGTCGCGACCTTCTCGAGCGCGGCGAGCCGCGCGGTCACGGTTTCGAGCTGTGTTCTCAGCACGTCACTTGCAGCGACCTTCGCGGTAAGCAACGCGATTTGTGTCTGCTGGCCGTCGATCCGACCCTGCTGTGCCGTTTGCCGGTTTTCCAATGCCGCGATACGGGCGTTCTTTGCGTCGATCTCCGTCTGCTGTGCCTGGACCGTCTTTGCCTGGTCCGTGATCTGCGCCTGCTGCTCCTGGATCGCCTTGACCATCGGCGCGATGAGGTCGGTGTACCGCAGCGAGAGGGTGCGATCCGGATCGCCGCCGATGCCGAGGACGCTGTAGCCGTCGCCGAGCACCGCCTCCACGTCCTGCGCGAGGAAGCCCATGTCGGTGCGGCCGTCCCCGGTCTTCAGGGTGAACGACACCGGCCGCAACGCCAGCACGAAGTCGAGCCCGAGGTCGAGGTCGCGGATGTCGGACTTGGCGCGGGCGTCGGAGAGGTTGGACCAAGCGACGTTTCCGCCGATCTGGGTGACAAGGATGTCGCCGATGCGAACGTGATTGGAGGCGTCAACGACCGAGTTGGCCCCGATCGCGGTAGCGTTTGTGAGGTTCTCGACGGCTGGGTTGCCGAAGGCTCCGACGAACGTGTCATAGCTGCCCACGGTATTTGTGCCGCCGGCATCATCGCCGTCCGCGGTGTTGTAGGAACCTGTCGTGTTTAGGAACAAGCTGTACGAACCGATTGCGCTGTTGAAGGCGCTGGTGGTGTTATTGTACAAGCTCCAGAGCCCGTTCGCCGTGTTGTATTGGCCCGTTGTGTTGAAGTACAGACTCTGGTCGCCGGTCCCGGTGTTTCCATAGCCGGTGGTTTCGGAAGCCAGAGCTTGATAGCCGACCCCAACGTTGTAGGACCCATCGAAGGCGTCGGCTCCGCCCATGGTGAAGTTGCCGGCCTGTTGGCCAACGAAGGTGTTTTGGCCGTCTGTCCCTAGGCCTGCGTAGTCGTGCAGGAACGGGTCCCCACCGAGCTTGATCTGCCCTGTGGTCGCCGTGGTCGCAGGGAGGCCCAAAGCGCCGGTGATCCCGACGTTGGTGTCGTCGTTGGTGAGGGCGCTCGAGGCGGTCCACCCCGACCCGCTGTTGTACAGCGTCTGTCCGGTGGTGCCGGTTGGCAGGACGCCGCCCGGTCCACCCGTCGCCGCGATCGTCAGCGTGTTGCCGGACGGCGTGATGCCGATGTTCGTCCCGGCGGCCAGCGTGAGGTCCCCGGTCTTGGCGTTGAGGCTGCTGACCAGGCTCTGCGCCGCGTAGTAGCCGTTGACGTCGATGACGACGCGGCCGGCGTACTGGCAGTAGACGTCGACGGCGCCGGAGGTGCCGGCGGGGATGATCGCCGCATCCTCGACCCAGGCGGCGGGGCCCGCCGTCAGCGTCGAGACCGTGGGCATCGTCGTGCCGGTGGGAAACAGGGTGATGAAGGCGAGGACGCTCAAGGGGCGGTACTGGACGTTGAGGGAGTAGGCGACCGAGGTGGCGGGGAGGCCCGGGCAATCGGGGCTTGCGGGGAAGGCGAAGGTGCGGGTCTCGCCGTCGGCGAAGTTGGGCTCGTGGAAGCCGTCGGAGGTGGGGACGCGGGTGTCCACGATGCGGCAGGGGGCGATGGCGACGAAGGGGACGGGCGAGGAGGGCAGGGCCTGGGCGCTTGCGGTCATCCCTTCGGCCGAGGCCTCCATTCTTTCCTCGGGCGCGGCCTCCGCGGCGGCCCGTGGCGGCGTCCAGTACGGCGGCGCCGTCCAGTTCTTGAGCGGCAGCTCGCCGTCCTGGGCGAGCACAGCGGCCGCAAACAGAACAGCCATCGCCATGACGAGGCCCCACACGCGGATCTTCATGCCGTCCTCCCGGTCGTTTCTTGACAGGGGAAACGGCCCCCGGGGAGCCGGAATTTCCCGACCGCAGGCGTTGTGCAAGGAGGTTGCCTGAAGCATCCGGGCGCGGCCGAAGCCGCGCCCGGGTGGGCGGCAGCGACGGCCGTTGAATCTGCCCCTCTCATACCGATTTGTCATCTGTCGTAGAGGAGCCCCTCTCACTTCGAGCCCCGCCGCCGGCGGAACCGGGCCGTCGTTCCCGCGCACGCGGGAACCCAGCCAAGGACTCACGAGGGCCATGGCCTGGATCCCCGCGTTCGCGAGGATGACGACACCGGGCCGTACCTGCGCTCGCGATGACACCGATTCCTCTACGAACGACGGTGAATTGGTATCAGCCGGCATTTCGCCGCCTCGTTGACTGACACATCCCTTCGTCCCACGCGCCTGCCGGTACGCCGGAGGTTCCGAGGGTCAGTTCGGCGTCGGCGCCGACTTCGCCTCGGCGGTCGCCGTCAGAGGGACTCGATCCCATCCAGGCCGCTGGTCCCAGCCGAGCCGATGGGCGGTCTCCTCGTTGATGGACCCGTCGTCGTTCAGGATTCCGTTGGCCTTGAGACGGCGTACCGCTTCCGCGGGAAGACGCGAAAGAAGCGTGTCAAACGCGCTCTTCGGGACGAAGACGTAGTTGTTCTGAATCGGCGTGTAGTTCTCGTAGCCGGCCCGCACGCCGTTGACCATGTAGTCGAAGTCGACGTCGGCCGAGCCCTGGAAGACGATCTTGTCGAGCGATTTCGAAACGCAGTAGATCGACGCGGCGCTCCCCGAAGCCGTCGCAACCACGGTCAATCCCTGCTGTGAAGTCACCAGCCGGAAGCTCTCGGGCACCGGGATCTCCGCGTAGCCGCCGACGAGATGGCCGGTCCCTCGAAAGTACGTTCCCGACTCCGGCCCCTCGAGGCTGACGAACGCAATCTGCTTCGTCGGATCGGTGGGATGGGGCGTCACGAAGTTCTTCGTGCCGACGACGAGTTGGTCGCCGGCGACAAGTACTCCGTTGCTGAACTTCGCCGGGCCTTCGGAGAAGAGCGCATAGGTCCCGGTGGAGCATCCGTAAAACTGGGTGCCGGAATAAGAGCAGTCGGCCGTCCCGAATGCGTGCACGCCGGCGCCGTTGTCGTCCGGGTTCCCGGTCGTGCCGATCGCCTGTCCGAAGACTCCATTCCCGAGATTCGTGGACCCATAGACGCCGTAGCCGTTCGCGGTGTTGATCCCGGCCACTCCCGCCGAGAGGTTGGAGGGCGTATCCCCGTGGACGCCGTCCTGCGTGGCGCTGTGGCCGTACACGCCCCAGCCGAACTGACTAGCGCCGTGGACGCCGGTCAGGCCGCTTCCAAAGACGCCGTCGCCGCTGGCGCTCGAACCGAACGTGCCCGCGCCGCTACTGTCGTTAAAGCCGGCCACTCCTGATGCCGTGCCGGCCGTGGTGTGTCCGTGGACACCGTCGAACCCCGTGCTGTCGCCCCAGACCCCCGCCTGGGCGCTCAAGCCGTAGACGCCGCTGGCGGCCGTGCTCTGGCCGTGCACGCCGTCGCCGGCCACGCTGGTGCCCCAGACTCCGAAATAGTCGTGACTGTTGCCCCATACACCCGCCGCGCCCGTTTGGCCGCTGACACCCGCGGTCGTTCCGTAGACGCCGCTGCCCGTGCTGGAGGCGCCGCCGACGCCGGGGCCCGAGGTGCTCTGGCCGCCGACGCCACTGCCAGTGCTGCTGGCGCCGAAGACGCCCTTGCCGCCGCCGGTGTTCTTCCCGTAGACGCCGGACGACCCGCCGCCGGCCGTCTCGCCCTGCACGCCGTCGCCCAACGCATTCACTCCCCTGATTGCGCCGGCGCCCGTGTCCGCCGTGATGAGCAGCTGCTCGCCGCTGTTCAGAGTCGAGGCGTAGTACCCGTTGACGTCGATCACCACCCGGCCGGCGTACTGGCAGTACACGTTGACCTCGCCGCTGGTGCCGGCGGGGACGATCGCCACATCCTCGACCCAGGCTGCAGGGCTGGACGTCAGCGTCGAGACCGCCGGCATCGTCGTCCCGGTGGGGAACAGGGTGATGAAGGCGGGGACGCTCAAAGGGCGGTACTGGACGTTGAGCGAGTAGGCGACCGAGGTGGCGGGGAGGCCGGGGCAGCCGGTGCTGGTGGGAAAGTCGAAGGTCCGAGTTTCGCCGTTGGAGAAGTTGGGCTCGTGGAAGCCGTCGGAGGTGCTGACTCTGGTGTCGACGATCCTGCACGGGGTGACCGCGATGAACGGTATGGCGTTGCTGATGTCACCCTGCGCCGACGCCGCCATGCCTCTCGCCGGCGGCCACGTCCGCGGGGCGCCCCAGTTCCTCAGTGGCAGGGCCTCTTCCTGGGCGAGCGCGCCACTCGCCAGCAAAGCTGCAACCAAAGCTACAAAGCCCATGCGGTGCATTGTCGTGTCCTCCTTTCGAGCGGAAACAACCGGGCGCCTGACGTACATTCCTACAGGCCGGGTAGACATCCGGCAGGGGCAGCAGAGGCACGCCCGGCGAGCGCACTCCACCGCGGCCAAGCCCACCTGAAGTCGGCGTGCTTCCACTCGTTAGTTTCGGGACGGGTGGGCTGCGTCCCTTGAAGGACCAGGCAAGCCCGAAATCTCAGTCGCCGGTGGTCCCCGCCACCTTCGGGGCGGTCCTCGCCGCCAACAGCGTCTGCACCTGGCGGCGCAAGTCGTCGATCTGCGACTGCTGGGCGTCGAGCCGCGTCTGCTGGGTGTCGGCGCGCGCCTGTTGGCCCTGGATCGTCCTTTGCTGCTCCTGGATCGCCTTGACCATCGGGGCGATGAGGTCGGTGTACCGCAGCGAGAGGGTGCGGTCCTTATCGCCGCCGATGCCGAGGACGCTGTAGCCATCGCCGAGCACCGCCTCCACGTCCTGGGCGAGGAAGCCCATGTCCGTCCGGCCGTTGCCCTGCTTCATGGTGAACGAGACCGGGCGCAGCGCGAGCACGAAGTCGAGGCCGAGGTCGAGGTCGCGGATGTCGGACTTGGCGCGGGCGTCGGAGAGGTTGGACCACGCGACGTTTCCGCCGATCTGGGTCACGCTGCCGTTGCCGATGCGGACGTGGTTGGAGGCATCGACGATCGCGCCGTAGCCGATGGCGGTGGCGTTGGTGAGGTTGTCGGCGGCCGCGTCGCTGTAGGCGCCGAGGAAGGTGTTGGTGGAGCCGGTGGTGTTGCCATACCCCGCATACAGCCCAATCGCGGTGTTGTAGTGGCCCGTGGTGTTGGAGTACAGGCTGTCGACGCCGCTCGCGGTGTTGGTAGTAGCCCGTGGTGTTGGAGTACAGGCTCTCCCAGCCGCTCGCGGTGTTGTAGGAGCCCGTGGTGTTGGAGTACAGGCTCCCGTAGCCACTCGCGGTGTTGTACGTTCCGGTCATGGTGAAGTTGCCCGCGAGTCTGGCCGAGGAAGGTGTTGTATGGGCCGTAGCTCCCATAGTAGCCGTAGTAGTCGATGACCACGGCCTTGGCCGCGTACTGCGCGTAGACCTTGATCGTGGCGTCGGTATCCGTGCCTGCCGGCACGATCGCCGACTGCATGCCGAACTGACCCGCATAGCCGATCACCGTCGTGGTCCCGGGGAGCGAGGTGAGGGTGCCGGGGAACGCGGTCAGCACCCCCTGGGCGGCGCTGGCGGTGCGGTAGGTGACCATCAACGCCCAGGCCCCGGCGGTCCCCGCCGGCGGCAGGGCGCAGCCGTTGGGGTTGCCGTTGGGGGCGTACGGCGTGGCGGAGGTGGCGTAGAAGTCGAGCTGCTCGGTCTGGCCGTCGGAGGCGAACGTCGAGTCGCCGGTGAACGGCGCGTTGGCGCGGCTGTCGTAGAGGCGGCAGGGGGTGACCGGGACGAAGGGCAGCGCCCCGGCAAGGAACGTCGGCGTCGCCGCCTCCGCGGACGCGTCCAGGCCCTCGGAGGAGGTCTGCGTCGGAGGCAACTGCGGGAGGGGCACGAGCTGGCCTGCGGGCGGCGTCCAGTTCGGCGGCGGGGTCCAGTTCCCGGGCGGCGGGACCGGCGGCTCGACGGGTTGGGCCCAGGCCAGTGAGCCGAGGCAGAGGGCGATCACGGTCAGGACGCGATTCGACGAACGGTCATGGCATACCTCCTCGATCTCTTGTTGCGGTCCGGCCGGCGGCGCTCAGCGCCTCGCGGTCGCGACCTTCTCGAGCGCGGCGAGCCGCGCGGTCACGGTTTCGAGCTGCGCTCTCAGCACGTCACTCGCAGCGAGCTTCGCCGTAAGACCCTCGATCTGCGCCTGCTGCGCCGATCTGCCTGCGGCCTCCAGTGCCGCGAGACGCGCTCCTCGTTGCGCTCGATCTGCGTCTGCTGCTCCTGGATCGCCTTGACCATCGGCGCGATGAGGTCGGTGTACCGCAGCGAGAGCGTGCGGTCCTTGTCGCCGCCGATGCCGAGGACGCTGTAGCCGTCGCCGAGCACCGCCTCCACGTCCTGGGCGAGGAAGCCCATGTCGGTGCGGCCGTCCCCGGTCTTGAGGGTGAACGACACCGGCCGCAGCGCGAGCACGAAGTCGAGCCCGAGGTCGAGGTCGCGGATGTCGGACTTGGCGCGGGCGTCGGAGAGGTTGGACCACGCCACCTGCCCGCCGATCTGGGTCACGTTGGTGTCGCCGATGCGGACGTGGTTGGAGGCATCGACGGTTGCGCCGTAGCCGATGGCGGTGGCGTTGGTGAGGTTGTTGGCGGCCGCGTCGCTGTAGGTGCCGAGGAAGGTGTTGTCGGAGCCTGTGGTGTTGTCATGCCCCGCATACGAGCCCAATCGCGGTGTTGTCGTAGCCCGTGGTGTTGGAGTACAGGCTCGCGAAGCCGCTCGCGGTGTTGTAGTAGCCCGTGGTGTTGGAGAACAGGCTCAAGCGCCGCTCGCGGTGTTGTAGGAGCCCGTGGTGTTGGAGTACAGGCTCCCGTAGCCGCTCGCGGTGTTGTCCGTTCCGGTCATGGTGAAGTTGCCCGCAGCCTGGCCGAGGAAGGTGTTGTATGTTCCGTAGCTCCCGTAGTAGCCGTAGTAGTCGATGACCACGGCCTTGGCCGCGTACTGCGCGTAGACCTTGATCGTGGCGTGGGTATCCGTGCCTGCCGGCACGATCGCCGACTGCATGCCGAACTGACCCGCATAGCCGATCACCGTCGTGGTCCCGGGGAGCGAGGTGAGGGTGCCGGGGAACGCGGTCAGCACCCCCTGGGCGGCGCTGGCGGTGCGGTAGGTGACCATCAACGCCCAGGCCCCGGCGGTCCCCGCCGGCGGCAGGGCGCAGCCGTTGGGGTTGCCGTTGGGGGCGTACGGCGTGGCGGAGGTGGCGTAGAAGTCGAGCTGCTCGGTCTGGCCGTCGGCGGCGAACGTCGAGTCGCCGGTGAACGGCGCGTTGGCGCGGCTGTCGTAGAGGCGGCAGGGGGTGACCGGGACGAAGGGCAGCGCCCCGGCAAGGAACGTCGGCGTCGCCGCCTCCGCGGACGCGTCCAGGCCCTCGGAGGAGGTCTGCGTCGGAGGCAACTGCGGGAGGGGCACGAGCTGGCCTGCGGGCGGCGTCCAGGTCGGCGGCGGGGTCCAGTTCTCGGGCGGCGGGACCGGCGGCTCGGCGGGTTGGGCCCAGGCCAGTGAGCCGAGGCAGAGGGCGATCACGGTTCCAGACGCGATTCGACGAACGGTCATGACATACCTCCTCGATCTCTTGTTGCGGTCCGGCCGGCGGCGCTCAGCGCCTCGCGGTCGCGACCTTCTCGAGCGCGGCGAGCCGCGCGGCCACGGTTTCGAGCTGTGCTCTCAGAATGTCACTCGCAGCGAGCTTCGCCGTAAGGCCCTCGATCTGCGCCTGCTGTGCCGTCTGCCTTTTCTCCAATGCCGCGATACGGGCGTCCTTTG
Organism: uncultured Acidobacteriota bacterium; assembly: GCA_963727205.1. Lineage (GTDB taxonomy): Bacteria > Acidobacteriota > Thermoanaerobaculia > Thermoanaerobaculales > Thermoanaerobaculaceae > RBG-13-68-16. Next base: position 306,710 of record CAVSFQ010000008.1, read on the forward strand.
CGTCGATCGTCGTCTGCTGCTCCTGGATCGCCTTGACCATCGGCGCGATCAGGTCGGTGTACCGCAGCGAGAGGGTGCGGTCCTTGTCTGCGCCGATGCCGAGGACGCTGTAATCATCGCCCAGCACCGCCTCCACGTCCTGGGCGAGGAAGCCCATGTCCGTGCGGCCGTCCCCGGTTTTCAGGGTGAACGCCACCGGTCGTAACGCCAGCACGAAGTCGAGCCCGAGGTCGAGGTCGCGGATGTCGGACTTGGCGCGGGCGTCGGAGAGGTTGGACCACGCCACCTGGCCGCCGATCTGGGTCACGCTGCCGTTGCCGATGCGGATGTGATACGAGGCATCGACGGTCGCGCCGTAGCCGATGGCGGTGGCGTTGACGAGGTTGTCGGCGGCCGCGTCGCTGTAGGCGCCGATGAAGCTGTTGGTGGCGCCGGTGGTGTTGCCATACCCCGCATACAGGCCAATCGCGGTGTTGGAGTAGCCCGTGGTGTTGTAGTACAGGCTTCCGTAGCCGCTCGCGGTGTTGCCGGAGCCCGTGGTGTTGAGGTACATGCTCTCGAGGCCGCTCGCGGTGTTGTAGGAGCCCGTGGTGTCGAGGTGCAAGCTCCCGTAGCCACTCGCGGTGTTGTACGTTCCGGTCATGGTGAAGTTGCCCGCGAGTTGGCCGAGGAAGGTGTTGTATGGGCCGTAGCTCCCATAGTAGCCGTAGTAGTCGATGACCACGGCCTTGGCCGCGTACTGCGCGTAGACCTTGATCGTGGCGTGGGTATCCGTGCCTGCCGGCACGATCGCCGACTGCATGCCGAACTGACCCGCATAGCCGATCGCCGTCGTGGTCCCGGGGAGCGAGGTGAGGGTGCCGGGGAACGCGGTCAGCACCCCCTGGGCGGCGCTGGCGGTGCGGTAGGTGACCATCAACGCCCAGGCGCCGGCGGTCCCCGCCGGCGGCAGGGCGCAGCCGTTGGGGTTGCCGTTGGGGGCGTACGGCGTGGGGAGTGCTGGCGTAGAAGTCGAGCTGCTCGGTCTGGCCGTCGGAGGCGAACGTCGAGTCGCCGGTGAACGGCGCGTTGGCGCGGCTGTCGTAGAGGCGGCAGGGGGTGACCGGGACGAAGGGCAGCGCCCCGGCAAGGAACGTCGGCGTCGCCGCCTCCGCGGACGCATCCAGGCCCTCGGAGGAGGTCTGCGTCGGAGGCAACTGTGGGAGGGGCACGAGCTGGCCTGCGGGCGGCGTCCAGTTCGGCGGCGGGGTCCAGTTCCCGGGCGGTGGGACCGGCGGCTCGACGGGTTGGGCCATGGCCAGTGAACCGAAGCACAGGGCGATCACGGTCAGCGACGCGATTCGACGAACGGTCATGGCAAACCTCCTCGATCTTTCTTGCTGTTCGGCCGGCGGCGCTCAGCGCCTCGCGGTCGCGACCTTCTCGAGCGCGGCGAGCCGCGCGGTCACGGTTTCGAGCTGTGTTCTCAGCACGTCACTTGCAGCGAGCTTCGCTGTAAGACCCTCGATCTGCGCCTGCTGGCTATCGAGACTGGCCTGCTGTGACTGGATCGTCGCCTGTTGCTCCTGAATGGCCTTGACCATCGGCGCGATGAGGTCGGTGTACCGCAGCGAGAGGGTGCGCTGCTTGTCTGCGCCGATGCCGAGGACGCTGTACCCGTCACCCAGCACCGCCTCAACGTCCTGGGCGAGGAAGCCCATGTCGGTGCGGCCGTCCCCGGTCTTGAGGGTGAACGCCACCGGCCGCAACGCCAGCACGAAGTCCGAGCCCGAGGTCGAGGTCGCGGATGTCGGACTTGGCGCGGGCGTCGGAGAGGTTGGACCACGCCACCTGCCCGCCGATCTGGGTCACGGCGGTGTCGCCGATGCGGACGTGATCCGAGGCATCGACGGTCGCGCTATAGCCGATCGCGGTGGCGTTGGTGAGGTTGTCGGCGGCCGCGTCGCTGTAGGTGCCGAGGAAGGTGTTGTTGTTGCCTGTCGTGATGGTCTCCCCCGCTCCAACCCCAATCGCGGTGTTGTCGGAACCCGTGGTTTTGTTGAGCAGGCTCCCGTAGCCGCTCGCAGTGTTGAAGTAGCCCGTGGTGTTGTAGTACAGGCTGTACGCGCCGCTCGCGGTGTTGGAGAAGCCCGTGGTGCTGGAGAACAGGCTGTACGCGCCGCTCGCGGTGTTGTGCGTTCCGGTCAAGGTGAAGTTGCCCGCATACCGGCCGAGGAAGGTGTTGCCCGGTCCGTAGCTCCCGTAGTAGCCGTAGTAGTCGATGACCACGGCCTTGGCCGCGTACTGCGCGTAGACCTTGATCGTGGCGTGGGCATCCGTGCCTGCCGGCACGATCGCCGACTGCAGGCCGAACTGACCCGCATAGCCGATCACCGTCGTGGTCCCGGGGAGCGAGGTGAGGGTGCCGGGGAACGCGGCCAGCACCCCCTGGGCGGCGCTGGCGGTGCGGTAGGTGACCATCAACGCCCAGGCCCCGGCGGTCCCCGCCGGCGGCAGGGCGCAGCCGTTGGGGTTGCCGTTGGGGGCGTATGGGGTGGGGGTGCTGGCGTAGAAGTCGAGCTGCTCGGTCTGGCCGTCGGCGGCGAACGTCGAGTCGCCGGTGAACGGCGCGTTGGCGCGGCTGTCGTAGAGGCGGCAGGGGGTGACCGGGACGAAGGGTAGCGCCCCGGCAAGGAACGTCGGCGTCGCCGCCTCCGCGGACGCGTCCAGGCCCTCCGAGGAGGTCTGCGTCGGAGGCAACTGTGAGAGGGGCACGAGCTGGCCTGCGGGCGGCGTCCAGTTTGGCGGCGGGGTCCAGTTCCCGGGCGGTGGGAGCGGGGGCTCGACGGGTTGGGCCAGGGCCAGCGGACCGAAGCAGAGGGCGATCACGGTCAGCGACGCGATTCGACGAACGGTCATGGCATCCCTCCTCAATCTTTTCTTGCAGTCCGGCCGGCGGCGCTCAGCGCGTCCCGGTCGCGACCTTCTCGAGCGCCGCGAGCCGCGCGGTCACGGTTTCGAGCTGCGCTTTCAGAATGTCACTCGCAGCGAGCTTCACCGTCAGGCCCTCGATCTGCGCCTGCTGCTGTTGAATCTGTGCCTGCTGTTTCTGCAGCTCGTTGAGGAGCATGGCGGGAAGCTCGTGGTAGGCGACGCTCTCGAGCTGGCCTGTAGCGTCACGGACCACGAGGTCCGGCATCACCTGCTCCACTTCCTCCGCGATGAGCCCGTACTGCAGCGGTCCGTTCGGCTGGGTCTTGTAGTGGAACACTACCGGCCGCAGCTCCATCAGGAGGCTGGATGTGTCACCCATGTCAGCCACGTCCTGCTTGAAGCGGATCGAGGAATTCACCGTGCCGAGCTGGCCGCTCGAGTCGATCAGGACGGCAATCGCGTTGGCGGACACGGTCGTCACGCCGCGGATCCCGGCGATGAAGGTCTTCGTCTGGTCGGAGGACCTGCCGATCCTCGTTGTACGGGTGTCGCCAGAGGTCCCAGGGTTCCCAATGTCGATGTTATAGCTGCCGGACGTGACGCTGTAGCCGGCAAAGTAGCCCATTGCGATGTTGTTTGAGCCGTCTGTGACGCTGCCGAGGCTTCCATAGCCGACCGCCGTGTTTTCGGCCCCAGTGATGTTCGAGCTGAGACATAGGTAGCCGCTCGCCGTGTTCTCGCTACCAGTGGTGTTGCCGGAGAGGCTCATGAAACCGTTGGCGGTGTTGCCGAAACCTCCGGTGTTCGAGTTCAGACTGAGGTAACCGGTGGCCGTGTTGGAACCGCCCTCGATATTGGAGGCCAGGCTCCCGTACCCACTGGCGGTGTTGTACGAACCTGAGAACTCGTCACCGCCGCCCATCGTGAAATTGCCGGCGAGCTCCCCGACGAAAGTGTTGCGTCCTGTCGTCCCAGGTTGGCCGTAGTTGTGCAGGAACCGGGTTCCTCCGAGGAACAGCACGCCGCCGGTGGGCGTGCCAGCCGTGGCGGCGGTCGCCGGCATGTTGACCATCCCCGTCAAGTCGAGCTGGAAGCCCGGCGTCGTGGTCCCGAGGCCGAGCCGCCCATGCGCGCTGTCCCAGAAGAGATCGTTGCTGCCCGCCAGCGAGCTCGCGCCGCTCCAGAACGCCACCTGCCCCGCGCTCCCGCTGCCCGAAATCAGGGTTGCCGGCTCCCACGCGAGCGTCCCGGCCGTGTTGCGGAGCAGGCCGTCCGCAGCCGCCTGGGGCAGGGTGTAGCTGACGGTCCCGACCTGGGCCGGGCTCGCCTGCAGCACGGTCGTGCCGCCGCCCGCGCTGAGTCCGAGGGTTCCCTCAACGGAGAGCGTCTGCTGCGGCGCGATGACGCCGACCCCCACGTTGCCCTGGTCGCTCACCACCAGACGCGCGATGTCGCCGGAGTCATCAAGGCGCAGCAAGCTGCCGGCGTCGGTGATCGTCACCCCCGTCGCGTTGCTCGTCCAGTTCCCCACGACGTTGAGGTGTGTGTCGTCGATGATCGACCCAACGGCACGCGTCTCCGAGCTCACCGTCACCCGGTCGCCGACGCCGACCTGTGAAGTGAACGCCGTGCCGACCCCGATGACACCGTCGTCGCCGTTGAAGATCGTGACGGTGCCGACCAGGGTGGCGGGCGCGCCGCCCTTCACGGTGAGCCAGGACAGCCGGTCGGTGCGGTTGACGCCGAAGCGCGCTCCGGTGGCTGAGTAGTACCCGTTGATGTCGATCACCACACGACCCGCGAACTGACAGTAGATGTCGATCTGACCGCCGGTGCCCGCGGGGACGACCGCGGCGTTCTGCACCCAGGCGGCCGGACCCGCCGTCATCGTCGAGGCCAGCGGTCTTGTGGTACCGGTAGGGTAGGAGGTGAGGTAGGCGAGCTGGGAGATCGGGCGGAACTGGATGTTCAGTGAGTAAGCCCCTGCGGTGGCCGGGAGACCCGGACAGTCGGGACTCGTGGGGAGGTTGAACGTCCGTGCCTCGCCGTCGGCGAAGTTGGGCTGGTGGAAGCCATCGGAGGTCGCCACGCGGGTGTCCACGATGCGGCAAGGGGCGATGGCGACGAAGGGGAGGGGCGAGGAGGGCAGCGCCTCGGCCTGGGCGGTCATCCCCTGGGCTCGGGCGAGCATGCCGCCCCTGACGTCACTCTCGGCCTGCGGCGCCTGGGCCGGCGTCCAGTACGGCGGCGCGCCCCAGTTGGACAGCGGCAGATCCCCGTCCTGGGCGAGTGCAAGCCCGCCCAGGCACACGATCATCAGGGCCACGGCCGCCGTTCGACGGTTGAGCATCACGACCTCCTCGCAAGTTGTGAAGGCCGCGTTGGCGGGGCGACGTGTGTGTGCCCGATACGGCCACGCGCAGCCTTCGGATCGTCTTGAGAGGATGCTAGCTCCGGCTGGTAGATTTGTCCAACATCGAGCCGGCGACTGGGGTCCAAGCGCGGCATCAGGACAAGGGCGGGCCGACCCGCCGATGGTGTTTCGGATTCCGACTTGCGTTCGCCTCCCTGTTCCAGTGCCACCGACCGGCGTTCGAGCGAGCGATCCCGCTGCGGCGGGGCGATGAGAACGAGGCTGGCGTGAAACGCCACGGACGACCGACCGACATAACCTCCTATTTCGGCAGCGCCAGGGTTCTGATGGCTTCGTCGAGCTAGAGATCGAAGTCGCCCTTCGGCACGACCACGGCCTCCACCGTCCACGTGGCCGCGCTCGAGCCTACGAGGCGGAAGACCGAGAAGCGGTCGCGCTCCTCGAGGATCGTCGTCACGTCGCCCTTGGCCTTGAGCTCCCGCTCCAATACGGTCACCATCTCGGGATCGAGGGCGAGCGGCCGATCCTCCGTCCGTTTCGGGGCAACTGGCGACAGGACCCTCGGCCCGGCCGCCTCGGCCCGCGCGTGCCAGCATCGCATCCGTGGTCATCGCCGCGTCCTGGAGCCGCGACAGGCGCATCAGCGTCGCGCCCAGCGGCGCCTTCCCCGCGAGGAACGCAGCGCGAGCGGCCCGCGCCACCTGGTGCTCGGGGGTGTGGATCTTCTGGTCGAAGGCGAAACGGGCCTGCAGGGCGCGATCCACCAGGAGCGGGCGGCAGACGATCTCCTCGATCGTCAGACGGGAGCCGCCGAGCGCCTGCTTGATCGCCGCCCACTGGTCGGGCGCGCGGGTCTCCTTCTCGATCCGCTAGTACTCGGCCGCAAGGAGTTCCGGAGTGACGTCCATCCCGAACTGGCGCGAGAGGACGCCCTCCCCGGCCAGCTCGCGCTGGACCTTCTGCTCGAAGACCGAGCGCGGATAGACCTCGTCGAACGGCCTCGTGACGCCGAGCACGAAGGCGTCGCGGGCCCGCCCGACCGAGCGCGCCCCCTCGACGCGCTCGGCGAGCGAGAGCGGCGGCGCGGCGAGCAGCAGAGCCAGCACGAGGGCGGCCGTCATGCGCCTCTCAGTTCTTCACGAAGAGCGACACCGGTGCCCACTGACCGCCGTCGTTCATGAAGGCGTAGCCGTTGAACCCGCCCCAGACGATCATCTTCGAGCCGGTCCACACCGCCGTGTCGTATTCACGGGCCGTTGGCGCGCCCGAGGTCGTGACCGCCGTCCAGGTGTTTGCCACAGGGTCGTACAGGCCGCCGTCGTTCAGATAGCTGCCGCCGTACCCGCCCCAGACGATCATCTTCGAGCCGGTCCACACCGCCGTATGGAGGAAACGCCCCGAGGGTGCACCCGAGGTTGTGGTCGCCGTCCAGGTGTTTCCCACCGGGTCGTACTGGCCGCCGTCGTTCAGGTAGCCGCTGTTGCCGCCCCCGCCCCAGACGATCATCTTCGAGCCGGTCCAGACCGCCGTGTGAAGGTCGCGTGCCGCCGGCGCGCCCGAGGTCGTGGTGGCCGTCCAGGTGTTTGCCACAGGGTCGTACAGGCCGCCGTCGTTCAGGTAGCCGCTGTTGTCGGTCCCGCCCCAGACGATCATCTTCGAGCCGGTCCAGACCGCCGTGTGAAGGTCGCGTGCCGCCGGCGCGCCCGAGGTCGTGGTCGCCGTCCAGGTGTTTGCCACAGGGTCGTACAGGCCGCCGTCGTTCAGGAGGCCGCTGTAGCCGGACCCGCCCCACACGATCATCTTCGAGCCGGTCCAGACCGCCGTGTGGACGTAACGTCCCGACGGCGCGAACGACGAGTCTGTCGCTGTCCACGAGTTCGCGACCGGGTCGTACTGGCCGCCGTCATTCAGATAGCCGCTGTTGCCGGTCCCGCCCCAGACGATCATCTTCGAGCCGGTCCAGACCGCCGTGTGCCGGTCGCGTCCCGACGGCGCACTAGTCGTCGTCGTCGCGCTCCAGGTGTTCGTCACCGGGTCGTACAGGCCGCCGTCGTTCAGGTAGCCGCTGTTGCCGGTCCCGCCCCACACGATCATCTTCGAGCCGGTCCAGACCGCCGTGTGGGCGTAGCGTGCCGACGGCGCCGCCGTGGTCGTCGTCGCCGTCCAGTAGTCGAGCCGGTCGGGGGCGATCTCCGTATACCCGGCCCCGATCAACGTGGTGTCGCCGGGCGCGCCCCACACCATCGAGCCCGACGGCGCCCCGATCGTGATGGTCCCAGCACCGTTCGTCACCGAGACCCCCGCCCCGCCCGCGATTGTCACCGTGTCGTTCATTCCATTCAGGTTCTTGACCACCTGGCCCGGCGCAATATTGGCGGCGCCGACGGCGCTGCTCTGGATTTGACTGTTGCCGACCGAACTGGCGGCCAGCGTCGGGTTCGGATAGCTCCCCGTCAGGCTCCCGCCCGCCGGCCCTGAAGGCGGTCCTCCGGCTGCGACTGCCGCGATCGTCAGGGTATTGGCACTCGGCGTGATCGTCACGTTGCTTCCGGCCGCGAGCATCAGGTCACCGGTCTTGGTGTTCAGACTGCTCACCAGGCTCTGCGCCGCGTAGTAGCCGTTGACGTCGATGACGACACGTCCGGCGTACTGGCAGTAGACGTCGATGGCGCCGGAGGTCCCGGCGGGGATGATCGCCGCATCCTCCACCCAGGCGGCGGGGCTCGCCGTCAGCGCCGAGACCGTCGGCATCGTGGTGCCGGTGGGGAACAGGGTGATGAAGGCGAGGACGCTCAAGGGGCGGTACTGGACGTTGAGGGAGTAGGCGACCGAGGTGGCGGGGAGGCCCGGGCAGCCGGTGCTCGAGGGGAAGTCGAAGGTGCGGGTCTCGCCGTCGGCGAAGTTGGGCTCGTGGAAGCCGTCGGAGGTCCCCACGCGGGTGTCGACGATGCGGCAGGGGGCGATGGCGACGAAGGGGACGGGCGAGGAGGGCAGGGCCTGGGCGCTTGCGGTCATCCCTTCGGCCGAGGCCTGCATCTGGTCGTCGGGCGCGGCCTGCCCGGCAGCCCGTGGCGGCGTCCAGTACGGCGGTGCCGTCCAGTTCTTGGGTGGGATGTCCTCATTCTGGGCGAGCGCGACGCCCGCAAGCAGGACACCCATCGCCATCACGAGACACCGAACGCGGATCTTCATGCTGTCCTCCGGGAAGTTCCTCAAGACGTCGAACGCCCCCGCGGCAGCGGCCATTCCCCAACCGGCGCGGCGTTCGGTGGGCCGGCCTGACACACCACGGCGCGGCCGACGCCGCGCCGTGGTGGAAAACCTAAGGTGCCGAGACACCTACGGCCTGGCGGCCTCGGCGGTTCCGGTCGCGCGGCGCGCCTCGGGGAGTCCCTGCACCTGGTGGCGCAACTCCTCGATCTGCGCCTGCTGCGCCTGGATCGTCTTGGACAGGTCGGCAAATTGTGCTTGCTGCTGTTGAATCTGTGCCTGCTGCTTCTGCAGCTCGTTGAGCAGCATGGCGGGAAGCTCGTGGTAGGCGACGCTCTCGAGCTGGCCTGTAGCGTCACGGACCACGAGCTCCGGCATCACCTGCTCCACTTCCTCCGCGATGAGCCCGTACTGCAGCGGCCCGCCGGGCTGGGTCTTGTAGTGGAACGTGACAGGCCGCAGCTCCATCAGGCGACTGGAGGCGCCGCCCATGTCCGCCACGTCTTGCTTGAATCGGATCGAGGACGAGACCGTGCCGAGCTGGCCCGCCGAGTCGATGACCACCGGGATGGCGTCGGGGTTGACGGTCGTCACGCCGCGGATGCCCGCGACAAAGGCGCGCGTCTGGTTGCTGTCGCCGATGCGAATGGTCTTGCCTTCGCCTGCGACGCCCTGGTTGCCGATGTCGATGTTGTAATCGCCGGTGGTGAGGTGGTAACCGGCAAAATAGCCGATCCCCGTATTGTAGGAGCCCGTGCTCGCTGCGAGGCTGTCCATGCCGATCGCGGTGTTCCCTGAGCCCCCGGTGTTGAAGTAGAGGCCGCCGTAGCCGCAAACGGTGTTGGCGAAACCGGTGGTGTTTGACAGGAGACTCTCCGCACCGATTGCGGCGTTGGTCCAGCCCGTAGTGTTGGCGGGCAGGCTGTTGGCTCCGACCGCGGTGTTGTACGACCCCTCCCAGGTATGGCTCGGCGACGTCGCGGTGAAGTTCCCCGCGAGTTGACCGATGAAAGTGTTGGAACCCTCGGAACCCGGCGGGCTGTAGGTGTGGATGAACGGCGTGCCCCCGAGGAAGAGGACTCCCGCCGTCGGGTTCCCGCCCGTGGCCGCAGTGCTTGGCATATTCATCATCCCGTTGACGTCGAGTTGGTAGGCGGGCGAGGTCGTGCCAATGCCGACATTGGTCCCGTTGTTGTACAGGTTAGAGGTTGCCAGCCAACCCACCCCGTTGCTGTACAGCGTCTGGCCCCAGGCGCCGGTCGGCAACGTCCCTCCGGGAACCCCGGTCATGGCAACGGTCAGCGTATTGGCCCCCGGCGTAATCGCGATGTTGGCGCCCGGCAGCAGGGTGACATCCCTGGTCAGGGTGTTCAGAGAGGTCACGACGCTCTGCGGCCCGTAGTAGCCGTTGACGTCGATCACCACTCTCCCTGCGAACTGACAGTAGACGTCGATTGCGCCACCGGTCCCAGCGGGGACGACCGCGGCGTTCTGCACCCAGGCGGCGGGACCGGCGCTGAGCGTGGACACCCCGGGCCTGGTGATCCCGGAGGGGTAGGCGGTGAGGAAGGCGAGCTGAGCCAGCGGGCGGAACTGGACGTTGAGGGAATACGCGCCTGCCGTCGCCGGGAGACCCGGACAGTCGGGACTTGCTGAGAAGTTGAACGTGCGTGTCTCGTCGTCGGCGAAGTTGGGTTGGTGGAAGCCGTCGGAGGTTACCACGCGGGTATCGACGATGCGGCAGGGGGCGATGGCGACGAAGGGAAGCGGCGAGGACGGCAGCGCCTCGGCCTGGGCGGTCATCCCCTGCGCGCGGGCGAGCATGCCGCCGCCGACGCCACGCTCGGCCTGCGGCGCCACGGCTGGTGTCCAGTACGGCGGTGCGCCCCAGTTGGACAGCGGCAGGTCCTCGTCCTGGGCGATTGCAAGCCCGCCCAGGCACACGATCATCAGGGCCACGACAACCGTTCGACGGTTGAGCATCACGTCCTCCTCGCAAGTTGTGAAGGCCGCGGTGGGGGGGGCGACGTGAGCGTGCCCGATGAGGCCGCGCGCAGTCTTCGATCTCTCCTGCGGTCATTCTAGCGCCCGGCGCCGACGCCGTCCAACTTCAGATGAGATCACCCTTGCGTCAGCGACTGCCTGGACGCGACGACCGGCACGGACCGGAGCTGTCGGCAGCGGTGACATCCGATAGCAGTTCGGCATCCGGCATCGAGGAATGCCTGTCGCTGCGTGGAGCGGCGCGACGAAGCGGTCTCGTGGCCCAGGGAGGGCGGTGGGCACGGGGTGACGAACGAGATCGCTTCCCCCACCGCCACGCGGGCGCGGTGCGCCCGCTCGCGGCCGGCTCCGTCGCTTCGCGCCTCCTCGGGGCCGGCTCCATCCCGCCTGCGGCGGGGGTCGTCGCGATGATCTGATCCCTCTGCCGAGGGGGGTGAATCGGCAAGAGTCGGTCCGGTCGCACTCGCGGCGCCGGTGGCGCCGGTCAATCGGCGGAACCCCATGGGAGATCTCAGACGATCCGGGCGTTCCGTGCAAAAAAGTGGGCGGGGCGGCCCCGTGGCCGCCCCGCCCGGTTCGAACACCGGTTTCGATCGTTAAGGCGTCGCCACCGCCGTGACTCCGAACGGCTCGAAGTCGTAGAAGAAGCCGTTGACGCGCAGGCCGTCGACCGCGCCTTGCCAGGCGTAGTCACGGCCCTTGGTCACCGCGACGCTGAAGATCGTGGCTCCAGTGCCGGTTGCAAGGAAGGCTTTCACCTGGGCGAACGTGCAAAGCGGTCCGTCGATGCCGCAGTTCGCCAGGCTTGCGGGACTGTTGAACTGGCTGCCCGTCAGACCCCAGAACCCCGTCGTCGTCGCGTCGATGTAGGGGCTCCATGCGTTGGACGCGGAATTCGCGCCAGGTGTGAACACCAGGCTGGAGTAGCCAGTGGTGGTAGCCCCAGCGTGGTGCGGGTTGATCTCGAACGTGATGCTGGGCATGTTGTTCACGCCCAGGGCAGAGTTCTCGCCGGTCGTGAAGACGTAGAAACCGACGGCCGTCAGGTCCGCCACGTTCATGTTGTAGAAGTCGACTTCGTCACCGAATACGACCTTCGCGGTGCTGTCGGCGACCTCGATGCCGAGGCTGCCGACCCCGAAGGGGGGTTGGCCGGCGATGCCGAACGAGCCGTTCGGGCCGGCGCGCAGGTCGGCCACGGGAGACCCGATGACGTTCCTGTCGATCATGCCCCAGTGGGGGCCCCCGTACACCGCGTTGGCGCCGGCTGGACCGGTCGGCCCGCTCGGGCCGCTCGGACCCACTGCGCCGGTCTCACCGGTCAGTCCCTGGAGACCAGTTGCACCGGTCGGGCCCGTCGGACCGCTTGGGCCGGCGGGACCGGAGGAGGGCAGGAGGTGGGAGGCCGCCGGCATGCCTTGGGCAACGCCCGCGTAGGTGAGGTAGCCGTAGAAGACCTGGCCGACGCCGTTGTCGGTGGCGACCGTGCCCGAATGCGTGTTGGTGAAGGCGACCTCACCCAGCGTGATCGTGCCTGAGGTCTGGTCGTCGACGCCGACGTTGGGGCCGCTGTCCACGGTCGAGAGGAGGAGCGAGAGCGTCGAGGTCCCGGTGGCGACGACGTTGCCCCGGATTTCGGCGCGACGCAGCCACGCCACCGACCCGTCCGAGAGTTGGATCGCGTGACTGCTGCTGTTGTTGAGATTGCGGAACATGGTTCCGTCGGTCTCGATCGTGCCGGCCATAATGACGGCCGGCGTGTCGGTGCCGGTGTTCGTCTGCACCTGGCCCTGGAACATGTCGATCTTGCTGCCGCCGGTGTTGTCCATCGAGAGCGCGGTGGTGTTCGAGTAGAGCACGGTGTTGTTGAGGAAGAGGTGCTGCACGTTGCTGCCCGTGAAGTGCAACGCCGACGAACCGCCTCCGTCGATGACCAGCCCGTTGATCGACGTGGTGCCGGTGAAATCGGCGGTGACGGTGCCGTTGACGGTCACGGCGAAGCTGCGGTCGGGAACGGCGCTCTGCACGTGGACGCCGTCTTTGAGAGTGGTGATGTTCTCGGTGTAGGAGCCCGGCCGGACGAGCACGACCGCCGGGGCCGTGGCGGCGTTGATCGCCGCCTGGATCGAGGTGAACGGCGCCCCCGACCCGGAAGGACCGACGAGGTACGGAGTAGCGGGTTCTCCGGTATCGCCCTTAGGACCGGTCGCGCCGGTCAGACCAATCGGACCCACTCCGCCGGTCGCACCGGTCGGTCCGGCTGGGCCCTCAGCACCAGTTGCACCGGTCGGGCCGGCCAGCCCGGTCGGGCCGGCAGGGCCGGAAGAGGGAAGGAGGGTCGAGGAGGTCGGCATCCCCTGGCCGACGCCCGCGTACGTGAGGTACGCGTAGTAGACCTTGCCGCTGCCGTTGTCGGTGGCGACCGTGCCCGAATGCGTGTTGGTGAAGGCGACCTCGCCCAGCGTGATCGTGCCCGAGGTCTGGTCGTCGACGCCGACGTTGGGGCCGCTGTCCACGGTCGAGAGGAGGAGCGAGAGCGTCGAGGCCCCAGTAGCGACGACGTTGCCCCGGAGTTCGGCGCGGCGCAGCCACGCCACCGCCGAGTTCGACAGCTCAATCGCGTGGCTGCCGTTGTTGTTGAGGTTGCGGAAGATCGTGCCGTCGGTCTCGATCGTGCCGGCGCTGATGACGGCCGCCGTGTCGGTGCCGGTGTTCGTCTGCACCTGGCTGTCGTACATCTCGAGCTTGCTGCCGACGCCGCTGTTGTCCATCAGCAGTGCGGTCGTGTCCGAGTAGAGCACGGTGTCGTTGAGGAAGAGGTGCTGCAGGTTGCTGCCCGTGAAGGTCAACGCCGGCGAAGCGCCTCCGTTGATGACCAGTCCGTTGACGGAGGTGGTGCCCGAGAAGTCGGCGGTGACGGTGCCGGTGACGTTGACCGCGAAGCTGCGGTCGGGAACGGCGCTCTGGACGTTCACGCCGGCCTTCAGCGTGAGGTTCTCGGTGTAGGAGCCCGGCCGGACGAGCACGACCGCCGGGGCCGTGGCGGCGTTGATCGCCGCCTGGATCGAGGTGAACGGCGCCCCCGACCCGGAAGGACCGACGAGGTACGGAGTAGCAGCTGCACCCGTTGCCCCGGTCGGACCGGTCAGACCGATCGGACCCGTCTCACCGATTGGGCCCTGGATACCCGGGTTTCCCTGCGGCCCGATCGGACCACTCGGACCTTGGATTCCCTGTAATCCCGTGGCGCCGGTCGCGCCGGTCGGACCAACGGACGGGCGTGCCGCCAGCTCGTCGATCGCGGCCTGCACGTTGGTGGAGGTCAGCAGGTTCGCAATGGTTTTGTCGTAGATGCTGTTGCTGGCGCTGTCGACGGGAATCGCGGTTGCGCCGCTCGGCAGTCCCTGACCGAGACCACCGTAGCCGATGGCGCCGTAGAAGACGGTGGCGCCGGTGCCGGTCACCGCCGGGCCTGACGAGTTCTTCGTGATGAAGTCGTTGAGCAGCTTGGTGCCGCCCGTGGAGTTCGCATCGACCGCGGAGGCGTTGTCCACCGCCATGTTGCAGTTGGCGATCGCGACGTTGGCCGAGCCGCTCGTCTTGACCTGCCCCGCGAGGTCCATGTTCCACAGGACGACCTGTCCGCTGCCGGAGAAGTCGGCGGCCACGTCGCTGTTGGCGACACCGCCGGAGGACCAGATGTTGCCGCGCTGGGCGAAGAAGTTGCCCGCGGTCACCTTGACCGTGCCGCCGGCCGGGTTGGAAACGCTCCCGGTGTAGATGAAGCGGCAGTTCTCGGAGCTGATCTCGCTGTTCGCGAAGCTGTTGGTCGCCAGCACGGCGTTGCCGGCGGACGACTGCACCTGCGCGTTGGCGATGAAGAACTGCTGGTGGTAGCTCGTGCCGCCGAATTCGATCGCGTTGCCGGTCGAGGCGACGATGTCGATGCCGGTCCACGACATGATCGTGGTCGTGGGCGCCGGCGAGAGGCCGTCGAAGTTGACGGTCAGCGTGCCGTGGAGGATCGCGGCGAAGGAGCGCTCCGGCACCGCCGAGACGACGTGCACGCCCGGCTTGAGCGAGACGTTCTCGGTGTAGGAGCCGGCCTTGACGAGCACGGTGCGCGGCCGCCCGTCGCCAAGCTCGGCCGCGTAGGCGGCGTCGATGGCGGCCTGGATGGTCGAATACGGGTCGCCAAGGTCGAGGCCGACCACGAACGGCGTCGGACCAGGTCCGGTCGCGCCGGTGGCCCCGGTCAAACCAATCGGCCCTGTCTCACCGATTGGGCCCTGGATACCCGGGTTTCCCTGCGGCCCGCTCGGACCAATCGGACCCTGAACGCCCTGGATACCCGTCTCGCCGGTCGCGCCCGTCAGTCCCGTCGGACCGATGGCGCCGATTGGGCCGGTTGGGCCGGTTGCGCCTACGGCGCCCGCAACCCCGATGTTCCACGAATTGTAGTCACCGCTGCCACCTGTGTAATCGACCAGGACGGTCAAGGTCGTGGCGCTGAATGCGGTGATCGCGCCCTCCATGAACTGGCTGGCGTTGTAGGCGATTCGCACTCGTTGGCCGACGTTGAAGGCCACGTCACTTGCGCTCAGGTTGGTCGTGAAGGTCTTTGAGCCGGTCCCGATATTCACGTCGCTGCTCGAGACCAAGCCTGCGTAACCAAGGCCGGCGTACCCCTGGTTGCCTTGGTTGCCTTGGTTGCCTTGCGGTCCGGTCGGACCACTCGGGCCGATCGGCCCTGCCAATCCCTGAATGCCCTGTAGCCCGATCGGACCACTGGAACCCTGAATGCCCTGCTCTCCCGTATCGCCCTTCGTGCCGCTCGGACCGGCAGGGCCGCTCGGGCCGCTCGCGCCGACCTCGGCGAGCAACTGCCAATAGGCCGGGTTGGACGGATCGTTGCCGTCGTTGGCTGTGGTCGTTTGGATGCACACGTAGCTCGAACCGTCGGTGAAGCTCACCGCGTCGTTGATCGCGTATGCGTTGGCCCCGACGTACGGGCCTTTCCAGTTCAGGCCTTGCGGTCCGGCAGGTCCGCTGGGGCCGCTCGGCCCCGCCTCACCGGTCAATCCCTGGAGACCCTGTGGTCCGCTCGGGCCGGCTGGACCCTGAGTGCCCAGGGCACCGCTCGGTCCGGCGGGTCCCTCGGCTCCAGTGTCGCCCGCGAGACCCTGGGGTCCGCTCGGGCCGGACGGCCCAGCGGTGAGCGGCGCGTCGATCGTGAGGGTGTTGCCGGAGGGCGTGATCGTGACGTTGCTTCCGGCGGCAAGGGTGACGTCGCCGGTCTTCGTGTTCAGGCTGGTCACCACGCTCTGCGGCGCGTAGTAGCCGTTGATGTCGATCACCACCCGTCCGGCGTACTGGCAGTAGACGTCGATGGCACCGCTCGTCCCGGCGGGAACGATCGCCGCGTTCTCCACCCATGCAGCGGGGCTCGCCGTCAGCGTGGAGACCGGCGGCATGGCGGTCCCAGTGGGATACGCCGTGAGGTAGGCCAACTGGGTCAGCGGGCGAAACTGGATGTTGACCGAGTAGGCTCCTGCCGTCGCCGGCAAGCCGGGACAGTCGGGGCTGGTGGGAAAGTCGAACGTCCGCGACTCGTCGTCGCCGAAGTTGGGCTGGTGGAAGTTGTCGGAGGTCGCCACGCGGGTATCGACGATACGGCAGGGGGCGATGGCCACGAACGGCAGGGGGGACGACGGAAGCGTGCCCTGCGCCCCGGCGGTCATCCCTTGCGCCGACGCCTGCATTCGATTCACACCCGTGCCGCCGTCCTTCGCGGCGACCGGTGGTGTCCAGTACGGCGGCGCGGTCCAGTTGGCAGGCGGGGGGGCCTCCTGGGCCACCGCCGCGGTTGCCAGAAGCACAGAAAGCACGACAACGGACAACACTCCAAACCTTCGCATTTCACTTCTCCCTTCGTTTCGATGTGAACGAACTATTAGGTATCTCAAGCAGATGAACCCTGATTCCAACAAGATGCCCTTGCCGCATCTCCATCCGGTTGGCTGGACGCGGCGTCAGCGGGGCCGCATCCCGGCTGGTGGCGGCGGCGAGCGATCGACGTCTCGCAGAGCCAGGGACTCGCTGAGACCTTGCTGGCGCGTCATCGATCCACCGTTGTTTCGCGGTTCGGAGATCTTTGCCATCGTGAACCTTCGAGATAGCTTTCGCCCACCGGAACGCGCGGAACGCCTCGCGACGCGCTTCCCCCGCGCATGCACTGATCCTGATCGGCTTGTGATCGTCCTCACGTATCCCCTGCGAACTCCCCCCGTGAATCAAGGGCCACAAAATGCAATGAAGTGCCGTGAAGTGCTGTGAAGTGTCATGAAGCGCGGTGAAACTGCCGAGATTTTGCAACGAGACGGGCAAGATTGTCAAGACCGTGAGCGATATTCGATTGAAAATTGTGCTTGAAAATAACATATAGCCCCGAAGAAGGAGGATGGATATGGTTCAGGGCGCAGAGCATGTCAGTGAAATGTCACATGAAACCAGTTCTCACAACGCCGCCGCCATGCCGGCGGTCCGGGTCGCAGAGCGGGCCGCCGCGTCCGCAAGCGCCACTCCGCGCCTTCGACCTCCCACCGACGCCGGTCACCTCAGCGGCCCGAGTGTCCCCGAGCCGCCTCGAACCAGCGATCGAAGTCGCGCTTTGGCACCTGCACCGCTTCGACCACCCAGGCGGACGAGTCGGCGCTGACCAGCCGGAACACCGAAAAGCGGTCACTCTCTTCGAGGATGGTGGTGACATCCCCCGTTGTCTTCAGCTGCGTCTCGAGGACCCTGGCCATCTCAGGGGCGACCGCCACCGGCGCATCCGCCGGGGGCGGGCCTGGGGGAGTCAGAAGCCTCGGAGCGGCCGCCTCGGCCCGCGTGCGTGCCAGCATCGCCTCCGTGGTCATCGTCGCGTCCCGGAGCCGCGACAAGCGCACCAGCGTCGCGCCCGGCGGCGTCTTCCCCGCGAGGAACGCCGCGCGGGCGGCGCGGGCCCTCTGATGCTCCCTGGCGTGGATCTTCTGGTCGAAGGCGAAGCGGGCACGCAGGGCGCGGTCCACCAAGAGCGGGCGGCACACGACCTCCTCGATCATCCTGCGGTCGTTCCCGAGCGCCGATTTCATCGCCCGCCACTGGTCGAGCGCCCGCGTGCTCCGCTCGATCCGCTCGTACTCCGCCGCGAGCAGTTGCTCCGTGACGGCCATCCCGAACTCGCGCCGCAACACCCGTTCCTCGTCCGCGTCGCGCCGGACGTTCCTCTCGAAGACGGCTCTGGGGTAGACCTCGTCGAACGGCTTCGTCGCGTTGACGACGAACGCGTACCTCGCGCGCTCCACCTCGCGCGCCCCCTCGACGCGCTCGGCGAACGGGAGCGGCGGGGCGGCCGCGACAGCGGCGGCGAGGAGTGCGAGGAGAGCGGTTCCCATCCGTGCCGGTCCCGGCTCAGTTCTTCACGTAGAGCGAGTACGGCCGCCAGCGCCCGCCGACGTTCATGGGAGGGGGGTAGCCGCCCCAGACGATCATCTCGGTGCCGGTCCAAACGGCCGTGCCGGCGCCGCCGTAGTTGGGTGGAGCGTCCCGCGTCGAGGTTGCCGACCACGTATTGTCGCCCGGCGAGTAGATGCCGCCCGCCGCGTCCGGGCCACCCCAGACCACCATCCGAGACCCGGTCCAGACTGCGTAGGCAGCGCCGCGGGCAGTGGGAGCGCCGAGCGGGCTGATCGAGGTCCACCCGTTCGAGCCGGGGTAGTAGGCGGCTCCGTCGCCGAAATAGGTCGCGCCGTCATACCCTCCCCAGAGGATCATCGCGCTCCCGGTCCAGACGGCGACGGCACCCCAGCGGGCGGAGAGCGGACTGGAGGGAAGCGCCGTCCACGAGAACGCCGACATGCTGTATCGCCCCCCGTCGCCAAGCGCCGTGCCGACGCCGTTGTACCCCCCCCAGACGATCATCTCGCTGCCCGTCCAGACGGCGGACTGGCTGCTACGAGGTGACGGCGCGTTGAGCGTGACGATCCCACCCCAGGAATCGACGGCCCCGGGGAGCATCCGCCCCCCGTCGTTCAGGAATCCGCTGTTGTTCTGCCCCCCCCAAACGAGCATGACGCCGTCCGTCGCGTCCCAGAACGCCACGTGCAGCCAGCGCCCCGCGGGGCCGCCGGTCGTTCCTGTCGCGGTCCAGGTGTCCGCCACAGGGTCGTACTTGCCCCCGCTCGTGTTGTAGGTCGGCCCGAGAGACAGCCCGCCCCAGACGATCATCTGCGTCCCGGTCCAGACCGCGGTGTGGCCGACGCGAGCCGTCGGCGCGTTGGTCAACGAGGTCGGCGTCCACGAATCGGTGGCCGGGTCGTAGCGGCCGCCATCGTTCAGTGCGCTGGGGTTGCCGCCCCCCCAGACGATCATCAGGGTTCCGGTCCAGACTGCGGTTTGATAGTACCGTGCGCTCGGCGCCCCGGTCAGCGACGTTGCCGTCCACCCGTCGACGATGTTCGGGATGGCTTCGGTGTACCCGGCCGCGATCAGCGTCGTGTCGCCGGGTTTGCCGAGGATGGCGCTCCCTGAAGGGAGGCCGCCGCCGCTGCCGGAAACCGTGATCGTCCCGGCGCCGTTCGCCACCGAGATCCCCGCCCCGCCGGCGATCGTCACGGTGTCGTTCATCCCGTTGATGCTCTTGACCACCTGCCCCGACGCGATGTTGCCCGCGGCGACGGCGCCGCTCTGGATCTGCGAGCTGCCGACCGAGCTTGCGGCGAGCGAGGGGCTCGGATAGCTCCCGGCGAGACTGCCGCCGGCGCTGCCGCTCGGCGGCAGGGTCGTCGGCCCCGCGATCGTCAGCGTGTTGCCGGACGGCGTGATGCCGATGTTCGTCCCGGCGGCCAGCGTGAGGTCCCCGGTCTTGGTGTTGAGGCTGCTGACCAGGCTCTGCGCCGCGTAGTAGCCGTTGACGTCGATGACGACGCGGCCGGCGTACTGGCAGTAGACGTCGACGGCGCCGGAGGTGCCGGCGGGGATGATCGCCGCATCCTCGACCCAGGCGGCGGGGCCCGCCGTCAGCGTCGAGACCGTGGGCATCGTCGTGCCGGTGGGAAACAGGGTGATGAAGGCGAGGACGCTCAAGGGTCGGTACTGGACGTTGAGGGAGTAGGCGACCGAGGTGGCGGGGAGGCCCGGGCAGTCGGTGCTGGCGGGGAAGTCGAAGGTGCGGGTCTCGCCGTCGGCGAAGTTGGGCTCGTGGAAGCCGTCGGAGGTCCCCACGCGGGTGTCGACGATGCGGCAGGGGGCGATGGCGACGAAGGGGACGGGCGAGGAGGGGAGCGACTGCGCGCTCGCCGTCATCCCTTCGGCCGAGGCCTGCATCTGGTCGTCGGGTGCGGCCTGCCCGGCGGCCCGTGGCGGCGTCCAGTACGGCGGCGCCGTCCAGTTCTTGAGCGGCAGCTCGCTGTCCTGCGCAAGTGCGACGCCCGTGGACAGAACAGCCAACGCCATCACGAGACACCGAACGCGGATCTTCATGCCGTCCTCCTGGTCGTGTCTTGGCAGGGAAAACGGCCCCCGGGAGACCGGTATTTCCGGCCCGGCTGGCGGGCCGAGAGAAGGCCAGTCCGAAAGAGCCGGGCGCGGCCGACGCCGCGCCCGGGTGGACGGCGGGGAAGGGAGCGGGCCTACGGTCTGGTGGACTTGGCGCCTTCTGGCGCGTTCCGAGCCTCCATGAGAATCTGCACCTGCCGGCGCAACTCGTCGATCTGCGACTGCTGGGCGTCGATCCGTGCCTGCTGAGCCGCGATTTCCACACGCTGCGTCTGAACGGTCGTTACCTGGTCGGAGATCTGCGCCTGCTGTTTCTGCAGCTCGTTGAGCAGCATCGCGGGCAGCTCCTGGTAGGCGACGGTCTCGACCTGGCCGGTCGCGTCACGGACCACCAGCTCCGGCATCACCTGCTCGACCTCCTCGGCGATCAGGCCGTACTGCAGCGGCCCGCCCGGCTGGCTCTTGTAGTGGAACGTCACCGGCCGCAGCTCCATCAGGCGGCTGGAGGCGTCGCCCATGTCCGCCACGTCCCGCTTGAAGCGGAGAGAGGACGAGACGGATCCGAGGTGCCCGGTCGAGTCAATCAGCACCATGCTCCCGGTCGGAATTGCCACGCCATTGATCCCGGCGATGTACGTATTCGACTGGTTGTCATCGCCGATCCGGATCGTGTGGCCTTCGCCCGCGACGCCGTAGTTGCCGATGTCGATGTTGAAGCTGCCGGAGTCGAGGCTAAGGCCTGCCTCGTAGCCGAGTGCGATGTTATTGGAGCCCGTGGTGTTCGAAAGCAGGCTACGAGCACCCACAGCCGTGTTTTGAAGGCCGTCATTGACGTTGCTGGGCTGGTTGCTGTAGAGCGAGCTGTGTCCCACGGCTGTGTTGTAAGAGTCCCAGGGGGCGTTGCCGTAGCTGTACGCCTGACTGTAGAGTGCGTTGACTCCGATTGCTGTGTTCTTGCCTGCGCTCGCGTTGTTGTTGAGGGCCTGGTATCCGGTAGCGGTATTCTCTGACCCGTACGTGTTGTACATTAGACTGCGAGCCCCGAGACTAGTGTTGGCCGTACCGGCCTGATTGTTCGACACACTTGCGAAGCCAACCCCGGTGTTGTCATTGCCCGTCGTGCTGAGGCCTAGGCTCCCGGTGCCAACGGCCGTATTTTCGCTACCGGTGGAATTGTCTTCAAGGCTTCCCATCCCGCAGGCTGTGTTGGCGTGGCCGGACGAGTTCATGGCAAGGCCACCATATCCAACCGCGGTGTTCGACCACCCAGATCCATTGCTGTCCAAGGCGGCCTCACCGATCCCGGTGTTCATTGAGCCCTCCATAGTGAAGTTCCCTGACCGTGCGCCCAAGAATGCATTGCCCCAACCGAACGCGTGAACAAAGGCGGAAGGGCCGAGCATGATGACCCCTGAGCTTCCGCCTGCGGTGGTCGTTGGGAGGCTGAGGTTGCCGGTAATGGTGAGCTGTTGTTCCAGGTTGTTGGTGCCGATGCCAAGCCGGCCGTTGACGGTATCCCAGAACAACTGGTTAGCGTTCTGGCCGATGTGTCCGGATGCGCTCCCGAAAAGGACCGCGCCACTTGCGAGCCCCGTGATGTCGAGCGCCGAGTGCGCGTGTCCCAAAGCCGCCTTGCTCGACTCGAGCTGGTTGACCGCGCCCTGCACCTCGGTCGCCGAAATCGTCCCGGATGGGACGTTGGTAATCTGGGCCCCGGTATAGTCGCCAGGGCTAGCGACCACGTCCCCTGTGTGTCCGAATACGCTCGTCACCAGGCTTTGCGCTGCGTAGTACCCGTTGATGTCAATGACGACGGGGCCTGCGAACTGGCAGTAGATGTCGATCTGCCCACCAGTGCCGGCGGGGACGATCGCCGCGTTGGTGGTCCACCAGGCGGGGTTCCCCACGAGTGTGGAGACAGTCGGAATCGTGGAACCGGTGGGGAAGGCGGTGAGGTAGGCGAGATGCGAAGTCGGGCGGTATTCGATGTTGACCGAGTACGCCCCTGCGGTTGCCGGGAGACCCGGACAATCGGGGCTGTTGGGGAGGTCGAACGTCCGTGCCTCGTCGTCGGCGAAGTTGGGCTGGTGGAAGCCGTCGGAGGTCGCCACGCGGGTGTCCACGATGCGGCAGGGAGGGATGGCGACGAAGGGGAGCGGGGAGGAAGGCAGCGCCTCGGCTTTGGCGGTCATCCCCTGGGCACGGGCGAGCATGCCGCCGCCGACGCCACGCTCGGCCGGTGGCACCGGGGCCGGCGTCCAGTACGGCGGTGCGCCCCAGTTGGACAACGGCAGGTCGTCGTCCTGCGCGATCGCGAGACCGCCCAGGCACACGATCACTGCAGCCACGGCAACCGTTCGACTACTGAGCATCGCGACCTCCTCGCACGTTGTGAAGGCCACGCCGACAGGGGTGACGTATGGCAACGCTTCAAACTCGCCCGAGTGCAGGCCTCGATCTCTCTTGAGGTCATTCTAGCGCCCGGCGCCGCCGTAGTCCACTCTCAGATGAGAACATCCTCGCGTTGGCGCCTGCCTAGACGCGACGGTCGGCAAGAACCGGAGCTGCCGCCCGTCGTGACATCCGAGTCAACTCGACCAACCCGGCGCCGGATTGCCTCGAGTTCGCCGGAAACGGGCGCGCCACCGGTAATGTTCGGCGAGGCGAGAAACCG
Source organism: uncultured Acidobacteriota bacterium (assembly GCA_963727205.1). GTDB lineage: Bacteria > Acidobacteriota > Thermoanaerobaculia > Thermoanaerobaculales > Thermoanaerobaculaceae > RBG-13-68-16. Next base: position 329,425 of record CAVSFQ010000008.1, read on the forward strand.
CCTCGATGTCCGGAGCGCCATCATTGTGCTGATGATCCGCCGGCGCCGAGCACACCGGATTGCGGTTTACGGCGCCTCGCCATCGGTCGGCGGGGTGCTGGTGTTTCCCGACGCCAAGGTGCGGCGAGATCGCGCGAATCGTGCGGCGCCAAGCGCGACCAAGGCAGTGCCGAGCATCGCCACGGTGAGCAAGCCGCCAAGTCGCCGCACCGGGGTGGCCGTAAGGGTGAGGACGACCCGGTGCGTGCCGGCGGGGACCGGAAAGACGATCGTCCCCGTTCGGGCCGCCGGCCATATCCGGACTCGCGTCCCGTCCACCGAGGCGCTCCAACCCGGGTAGTAGCACGTTGCCGCCTCCACATCGGTGGCGGCGCCGGCGCGAACGACGTACTCCTGGCGGGCCGAGGCCAGCCGCGACGACACGATCTCGACGGGCGCCGTCACGCCCGCCAGGTTCCTCGCGGCCGGGGCGGGACGAACGGCGACCCACTTCGGCTCGTACTCCTCCCGGGTTGACGTCGTGATCCCTCGCGCGGCGATCGAGGACGGCGCGTAGTACTCGTCGTCGAAGGTCAGGTACCCCCTCGGTTCGGTGTGGACGAGGTTGGCCCCCACCACGAGCGCCACGACCGCCGCCTGCCAACGCCAGGGGAGGCGTCCGACCGCAACGGCCGCGAGGAGAGGGAGGAAGAGCGCGGGCAGGAAGAGGCACCGCCAGGGGTAGGCGAGGTACTGCAGCGTGGCGACGCGTTCCCACACGGGCGCGGCCCACGTCGTCGCCAGCCAGGCGCCGCCCAACGCCGCCGTCGCGCAGGCCAGGCCCTCGGCGAGCCGGCGCGACGCGCGGCCGCGGATGAGCACGACCGTGCCCGCCGCCGCCAGCGCGATGAGGAGTGCGCCGATCGCGAACGACATCCCGTCGTTCGGCCCCGGCACGGAGAAGCCGAACCCCCAGCGCGACCACAGGAGCTGCAGCGGGTAGACCACGTGCTGGGACCAGACGAGGAACCCCTCGCGCAGCAGGTCGACCTTGACGACGCCCTTCTCCGCGAGCGCGGGCAGCCAGAAGAACGCCGCGAAACCCAGCCCGGCGATCAACGTGGCCGCGCCCGCGACCGCGCGCCGGACGGAGAAGGCAGGCGCGACGCTGGACGCGAGGGCGAACAGCCCGAGCGCGGGGAGGAGCAGGAGCGCCACCGCGTTGTGGGCGAGGAGGACGAGCGCGACCGCCGCGCCGCCGGCCAGCACCCGTGCCGCCGACGGGCGGTCGAGCGCGCGCGCCAGGCCGAGCAGGGCGATCGGCGCGACGGCGACGGCCGCGGCCTCGGCGAACGCGGCCCTGACGAAGAGGTCGAGGCTCAAGTAGGGCGCGAAAAGCCAGCACGCAGCAGCCGCGACGGACCCCGCTCGGCCGGCCTCCCAGCGGCGGGCGAGCCGGTAGAGCGCCGCGGCCCCGGCGGCGTAGAGGAGGAGCAGGCCTGATTGAAGCGCGTCCGCCAGGCCGAGCCCCACGGCGTGGAACGGCAGCGCCGCCGCGTAGACCAGCGGTGGTGCGAACTCGAACAGCGGCTGGCCGTAGCCGTTGCCGAGGTCGGGCGCCCAGAGCGGCGGCAGTTGCCCGTCCGCGACCGCCTGGGCGAACTCGACGAGGCGCGGCGGGTATTCGGTCGCGTCGTGCCCGTCGACCAGGCGGCCGCGCAGCAGCGGCCGCAGGGCGATCAGGGCGAGGAGGGCGAGGGCGACGGCGGCCCGCCGCCGCGGCGTCCACAGCCCCGCCGTGCGGGCGTCGAGCCAGCCGACGGCCGATTCTTCCAGCGCGGCGGCTCGCGGCCTGCGCTGGGCCCACACGCACGCCGCGAACAGACCGGCCCCCAGCAACAGGAGGACCGGGCGCAGCGGTCCGGGACGGTAGCGCACGGTGACGTCGTGAACGCCCGCGGGAACCGCGACCGCGCCGAAGCCGGGGGTTACCCGCAGCAGCGCGGCCCCGCGTCCGTCCACGGTCGCACGCAGACCCGGATCCCAGGTGATCTTGACGAGCACGTCGCACGGCCTCGTCAGGTCCACCCTGGCGCTGTACACCTCCCCCCGCTTGCGCTCCTCGAGGATCCGGCCGCGAGGAGCCGTCAGAGCCGGCGGCGGAACGGGGAGCGGCGCCCAACGACCCACGCCGGGCAGCGCTGCGTCGCCGCCGGCGAGCGCGACCACGACCCCAAGGGACGGCAGGCGGCTGGCCAGCCAGGCGGCGCTCGGCTCGTACGCCGTTGCCGCGGGACCGGTGTAGCGGGCCTCGACGTCCACGAGCCCGAAGTACCCCTCGCGCGACGCCTCCCACACCGCGAAGCGGCCATGGACGCCGCGCTTGACGAACCACGCGGGCACGGGCGCGCCGGCAGGCGCGATCACCGCGCGCACGCCGAAGGCGGTCTCCTGCGCCTGGTTCGCCTCGTCCCGCAGCACCATGACGTCCGAAGTGAGCGACATCGAGTGGTAGAGGAAACTCGCCTGGTCGAGGTGCGCCCGGGTGAGGAACGCGTAGACCGGCACGTCGCCGACCTTGAAGGCGTTGCCCCCTTTCGCGGCGAGCCCGGCCGACACGCGGCCCGGCCTCTCGGCGAGGATCGCCCGCACGTCCGTGAGGGCGGCCTCGAGATCGCCGCGTTCGCGCGCGTACGCGGCGAGGTTCGCCTCGCCCCACGCCGCGTTCTCGCCGAGGTAGCGGGCGCGGTCGGCGCCGAGGACGACCAGCGCGGCCCCGACGACCGCTGCCAGCGCGAGGCCGGCACGGCGGTCGGCGCGCCAGGCGAGCGCGCCCAGGCGCGCCACGCCCCAGGCGGCGAGGAGAACCGCGCAAAGCTCGAACGCCGCCTGCAGGCGATGGAGGGGCATGTCGTGCGGCACGCCGGCGAAGAGCAGCAGATGGCCCCAGGTCGGGCGTCCGAAGAAGAGCGCCAGCCATGTCCCCGCCAAAGCCAGCAGGCGGCGGGGGACCGGCTCGCGCCAGGCGAGCGCAGCGGCGGCCGCGCCGGCCAGGACGAGCAGCGAGAGCAGCGGCGCGCGTCCGGCGTCGAGCAGGCGGCCGGAGGCCAGCTCTTTGAGGATCAGCGGCGCCCCAAACGAGTCCCACTTCCACGGCGGCTCCCAGCGGCTGTGGTTGATCGTGCCCGCGGCGAGGAGCATCGGGACGACGAACCACGCCAGCAGCAGCAGCGCCGGAAAGACCACGGTCGCGAGCCGGACGGCCCGCCGCGAGCGCTCGCCGCGCGGCCCGACGGCGGCGAGGACGCCGGCGCTGACGAACGCCACGTACCCGAAGATGATGTGCGACAGCGACGTCAGGGCCAGGAGCAGCGAGGCGAGGGGGCGGCGGCGCCCGCTGTCGAGGGCGCGCGCGACGACGCCGAGCCCGGGCAGCAGCAGGTGGAGCGCGACGAGTTGCGTGAACAGGCCGGAGCCGCGCCAGACCGTGGCGCCGTAGCCGAGGCCGTAGCTCCCGAAGCTGCCCGCGCCGCTGGGCGCGAGTGCGAGGCACGCCGCGAGTCCCGCCGCGGCCGGCCCCAGGCCGAGGAGCCTGGCCCCGAGGAACACGCTCGCGGGCAGCAGCGCAAGAAGCAGGTACTGCAGCGCCGCGAACCACGCCGGGTGGGCCTCGGGACCCGGCGCGAGCGCGAGCACGCCGGCCCCCAGCAGGTGGGGCAGCGGCTGGTAACTGCGCCACACCGGGTACCCCAGCGCCCACTCGGAGACCCAGGGGTCGAGGAACGGCTCGCCGCGGGCGAAGCTCTCGCCGAGTCTCTCCGAGGCCGCGAGGTGAAACACCGCATCGTTGAGCGGGACGCGCCCGATGCGCAACTCGGGAGCGAGCGTGATCGCGTTGAACGCGAGCGCGCACCCGAGCAGCGCGAACCCCAGCACCTTCTCGGCCCGCCGGCTCACGGTGCGGCGCTCCGCGGCCCGCGGCGGGCCCGGCTCACCGGGCCGAGAGGGAGGCGCGCGGTGGCAGGCTCGCTCGCGCATACGGCGCCATGCCTCGCGGTGGGGGATCGGAAAAACGCAGCCACTACGCCAGAGAATACCAGCGCAGCCGTGGAAGGGTCGCCCCCCGGGCCTGGGCGCCGCCAGGCCAAAAGAAAGAGCGGAGCGCCGCGGTGGCGCTCCGCCCGATCCGTGCGAGGTTCTTCCTTACTGCAGCGTGAGCGGCGGCGTGATCGTCGCCGGCAGGCCGACGGTCGCATTGCTGATCGGCGCCAGCGCCCACCCGGAGTTGGACTGCGCGGAAGGCGTCGGGCAGTCGGACTCATAGTTCTTGAGGACGTTGGCGGAGAAATTGGCCGAGAGCGCGTAGCCGTTCGCGTTGACGGTCGAGGGCACCATCAGCCCGGCGGAGCCGTTCGGGTTCCCGGTGATCGGGCCGTCGTCGCCGACCGCGTGCTTGCCCCACATGAAGTAGTCGAGGCCCCCGCCGGCGTTGAGCCACACGGTGCCGGTGCACCCGGCGTTCTGGAAGTACAGCTGGTTCAGCGGGAACGTGCCGTCCCACTGGATGTCGACCCAGTATCCGTTGGAGGTGAGCACCGACACGCCCCAGTCCCCGAGCGCCAGGAGCTTGCCGAGCGTGGTGCCGGTGTTGTCCTTGACGATGAAGCCGGCCGCTCCGGTGGGACCGACCGGTCCGGCTGGTCCGGTCGCTCCGGTGGCTCCGTTGACGCCTGCCGGTCCGGCTGGTCCGGTGGCTCCGTTGACGCCTGCCGGTCCGGCCGGTCCGGTCGGTCCGGTGGCTCCGTTGACGCCTGCCGGTCCGGCTGGCCCGGTCGGTCCAGTAGGTCCTGCCGGTCCGGCGAGCCCGGTCGGTCCCGTTGGACCGGTTGGTCCGCCGGAGCCGGAGATCGTCACACGGTTCGTTCCCGAGTCGGCGGTCACGGTGATGCCTGTCGCGCCGGTGAACCCCACCGGCCCGGTGAGCGTCGTCGTGCCGTCCGTAATCCCGGTCACCACCGGCTGCGCGGCGAAGTAGCCGTTGTAGTCGATGATCACGGCCCTAGCCGCGTACTGCGCGTAGACGTTGATCGTGTTGTCGGCGTCGGTCCCGGCCTGCACGATCTCCGAGTTGATGCCGAACTGATTCGGAAGGCCGATCACCGTCACGTACTGAGGGAGCGTGCCGGTGCCGGGGAACGCGGTCAGCGTTCCCTGTCCCGCGCTCACGGTGCGGTAGGTGAACTTGAGCGACCAGGCGCCGACGGTCCCGGCTGGCGGCAGGGCGCAGTTGTTCGGGTTGCCGTTGGCGGCGTAGGGCGTGGGGGAAGTGGCGTAGAAGTCGAGCTGCTCGGTGGCGCCGTCGGAACCGAACGTCGAATCGCCGAGGAAGGGAGCGATGGCGCGGCTGTCGTAGAGGCGACAGGGGGCGACGGCGGTGAACGGCAGGATCGTGGTCGTGGGCGGAGCGATCGACTCGGCCGTCACGCCGTGCGCGGCCGTGCCGGTCGCCGTCGCGAGGCGCTGGTGCACCTGCGAGCCGGCGGGCGGCGTCCAGAAAGGCGGTACGGTCCAGTTCGCAACCGGGGGGGCGTCCTGGGCCACCGCCGCGGTGACCAGAAGCACCGAGAACACCACAGCAGAAAACACTCCAACTCTTCGCATCTTGATTCTCCTTTCATCACGATCTGAGCGAACTGCAGAGTATTTCAAACAGATTGGTTGTGATTCCGACAGGAAGCCGTTGCCGCATCCCCGTCCGGTTGGGCGAAAGCGCCGTCAGGGGAGCCGCCTATCGGATCGTGACGGCGGCAAGCGATCGAGGTCTCGCAGAGCGAGGGAATCGCTGAAGCCTTGCCGATGCATCATCATTTCACCGCTCGACCGCGGACTGGAGATCCTTGCCATCGTGAATCTTCGAGATCGTGCTCGCCCACCGGAACGCGAGGGACGCTTCGCGCCGCCCTTCTCGCAGGCGTGTCTTGATCCTGGTCGCCCTGTGATCGTTCTCGTCAAGGTCCCTCAAACTCCCCGATTGAAGGGCAAGAAATCGCAAAGCTTATAGTGATACTTCTAGGAGTCTGCCAGCGATTAGTAACATTGTCAATAGGTTGGACCGTGTACCGCACGTCTCGCAACTCGTTCGGCGGCGCGCGTCCGAGGGGCGCGGCTCTGCACACGCGCCGCATGGACTCCCCGGTGGAGGTGGGCCTGTTTGCCGGCCGCTTTCACGACAACGGCAGTACGGTTCGCCGGTGCGTCAGGCATGGCAGCGCCGCGCTATCCTAGGCGTGGCGTGAGCGAAGGCCAGACCTCCGGCGCGGGTCCGCGGACCCTCGTGCGGAGTCAACTAATGATGTGTCAAAGGTTTGCCAGACGAACCAACGGCGGGAGCGTGCCCTCTCGCGGCCCTGTGCGGGACGGGGCGCCACGAGGAGCGCGGCGCCGACTCCAGAGGGCGGCTGGATGACCGCCGTCACGCCGTCGCCCCAAGTGCGCGAGGTGGCGCCCTCGGTGGCGAGGAACTCGCTATGGAACCTGCTCGGCCTGGCCCTGCCGATCGCGGCGGCTCTCGTCTGCATCCCGCTTCTGGTCCGCCTGCTCGGGGTCGAACGGTTCGGCATCCTGACGCTGATCTCGGCGGTGTTCGGGTACTTCGGCGTCTTCGACCTCGGCATCGGCCGGTCCCTCACCAAGTTCGTCGCCGAGAGGGCGGACCGGGGCGACGGCGAGGAGAGCGCAAGGCTGATCTGGACGGCGCTGGCGCTCCTGCTGCTCCTGAGCGTCGCGGCTGCGGCCGCGGTGGCGCTTCTCGCGCCCTGGCTCACGCGCACGGTCATGTCGGTGTCCGCATCGTTCCAACGCGAAACCGTGGGATCGCTCCGGGTGCTCGCACTCGGCTTCCCGATGATGTTCGCCGGCAACGGCCTCCGCGGCGTGCTCGAGGCCAGGGGCCGCTTCGGCCTGACGAACGCGGTCCGCGCCCCGCTCGGCGTCTTCAACTTCGCCGGCCCTCTCGTCGCGCTCCACTTCGCGGACAGCCTCATGGCGGCCACCGCCATGCTCGTGGCGGGTGGGGCGCTCGCCTGTCTGAGTTACCTTGCCCTGTGCCTGGCGGTGACGCCGGCCATGAGGCGACATCCGGACGTTGACCTCTCCGTCGTGCGGCCGCTCGTTCGCCTCGGCGGCTGGATGACCGTCTCGACCATCGTCGGCCCCTTCATGGTGTACCTGGACCGGTTCGTGATCGGCGCGGTGGCCTCGATGTCGGTCGTGGCGTACTACACGACGCCATACGCGTTGGTCAGCAGGCTCTGGGTGCTGCCGCTCTCGCTCATCGGGGTCCTCTTCCCGATCTTCTCGAGGGCGTTCCTCGCCGACAGGGAGCGCGCGTCGGCGCTGCTGTTCAAGGGCATCAGGTACGTCTCGCTGATGCTCTTCCCGCTGGTCCTGGTGATCGTCGCCCTGGCGCGGGAAGGACTCGGCGTGTGGCTGGGCCCGGCGTTCGCGGAGCACAGCGCGACCGTGCTGCAGTGCCTCGCCGGAGCGGTGTTCTTCAACAGCCTGGCTCAAGTGGCGTTCTCGCTCGTGCAGGCGTCCGGGCGAGCCGACCTCACCGCGCGGCTGCACCTGGTCGAGCTTCCGCTCTACCTCGTCGCACTCTGGGCGATGATTGCCAGCTACGGTGTCGTCGGGGCGGCGATCACCTGGGCGGCGCGCGTCGTCGTGGACGCGATCGTGACCTTCGCGTTCGTGTGGCGCCTCGTGCCGGAGGGCCGGCCGCGGATCCTGCAGCTCGCGGCGTCGTCGGCCGTGATCGGGGCGACGTTCGCGGTGGCCGCACTGCTTCCGACGACGGGGGCGAGACTCGCGTTCGTGGCGGTGGCCCTCGCGGCGTTCGCCGTCTTCGCTTGGAGGTTCGTGCTCACCGCGGACGAGCGGGGCCGGCTCAGGCATCCCCTTGGGCCAAGGGCCGCCTGGGACGCGCAATGACGCAACGCGCCGGCGCCGGACCCCATCCGGTCTCTCCGTGCCCGCTGTGCGCGGCCGCATCGGTCGTCCTGTACGACCGTTTGAAGGACGAGCTCTGCGGCACGCCGGGAGAGTGGCGCCTTGCTCGATGTTCCGAGCCTGCGTGCAGGCTGGTTTTCCTCGACCCCAGGCCGGACGGTCGCGAGACCGCACGCGCGTACGAGCAGTACTACACGCACGAGGAAGGGACCGGCGAGCCCCCAGCCGAAGAAGCCCACGGGTCGGCGAGGTTGGCGCTGCACCGGCTCAACCTGGCGTTGCTGCGCGCCAGCGGGGCGACGGCGGAGAAGCGGCGGGTACGGCTGTCGTATCTCGGCGACGTGCCGCCCGGCCGGCTGCTCGAGGTCGGCTGTGGGAGCGGGTGGCGGCTGGCCGAGTTCCGGCGCATGGGGTGGGACGTCGTGGGGCAGGAGGTGGACGAGAGAGCCGCCGCGCATGCCCGCGAAAGTCACGGCCTGACCGTGCTGGTTGGGCCGCTGGAGAAACTGGACCTGCGGCCGTCGTCCTTCGATGCGGTGATCCTCAACCATGTGATCGAGCACGTCCCTGAGCCCGTCCGTTTGCTCGACCGGTGCTGGCGCCTGGTCGGGCAAGGCGGACGCCTGGTGTGCATCACGCCGAACGCCCAAGGACTGGGGCACCTGATGTTCGGACGACGATGGATGGGGTTCGATCCGCCGAGGCATCTCGTCCTGTTCAACCCTCGGTCGCTCGTCCTGGCTGCAACCAAGGGCGGGATTCCCGACCCACGGTGTTGGACGAGCGCGGGCAACACCTCTTCCTTCGCGCGCCTGAGCCTGGGCGAACGCCGGTTGCAGGCGGCAGCGGGGCGCCAGGTTTCCGTGCTCCGCGCCCGGCTCCTCGCCGCTCTCGTCCAGTTCGCCGCGTCGGCGGCGCGCGTGGTGGCGCCTTCCTCCGGCGACGAGTGCGTCCTCCAGGCGGTCAAGTGAGCGTCAGGGCAAACAAGCCGCCGGTCTGTGCCTTGACCGTCACGCGCCACCCCGACCCGCTCTGGCCCGCCCGCTTTTCCGCGCAGGCGGCCGAGGCCGCGGCCGCCGCCATCGTGGACAACGGCTCGGGTGACGCCGAGGCCGGGATGATCGCGAGCGCCGCCGCCCGCTGCGGCGCGCGCCTGATCCGCAACGACCGCAACCGCGGCCTCGCGGCCGCGCTCAACCAGGGGGCGGAGTGGGCGTTCGGCGAGGGCTACCGGTGGCTGCTCCTCCTCGACCAGGACACCGAGGTGGTGCCGGGGGTCGGCGCCGAGCTGCTCAGGATCTACCACCTGGCGGCGGCGCGGCGCGCGACGGCGGTCGTGGGGACGAACTTCTTCGACGAGGCGAGACAGGCGCCGCGCTACCCCTCACTCGCGGCGGGCGAACGGGAGTGGGCGCCGGCGAGAACGGTGATCGTCTCGGGGAGCCTGATCGAGCGCGAGGCGTACCAGGCCATCGGGCCGTTCCGCGAGGAGTTCTTCGTGGACTCGGTGGATCACGACTACTGCCTGCGGGCCCGCGCGAAGGGATACCAGGTCGCGCTCGCGACGCGGCCGCTCATCAGGCACCGCCTCGGGGAGACGTCGGCCCACCGAGTGCTCGGGATGCGGATCGCAACGTCCAACCACTCGGCGGCGCGGCGCCACGACATGGGGCGCAACCGCCTCACCCTCGCCAGGGAGTACCTCTTTCGGGAACCGAGGTGGGTGGCCGCGAGCCTGTTCGCGCTCGTTGCCGAAACAGCCGTGCTGCCGGTGCTCGAGGCCGGCGCAGGCCGCAAGGCGAAGGCGGTGATCTCCGGCGCCTGGCACGGGCTCCGCGGGCGGTTCGACCCGCCCTCCGCAGGCGAGGACCGGTGAGCGGCGCCTCGAGCTGGCACGCCGTGGTCCTGCACTGGGGCAGTCCGGACGACACGGCGGCGTGCCTCGCCAGCCTCGACCCTCTCGGCTTTGCCAGGGTCCTGCTCGTGGACAACGGGACCGGCGCGCGCGAGCTGGACGACCTCGCGGCCTCGCGGCCGGACCTGACGCTGGTCAGGAACGCCGAGAACAGAGGCTACGCGGCGGGGAACAACGTCGGCGTGCGGCTGGCCCTGGACGGCGGCGCCGATTTCGTCGCGGTGCTCAACAACGACGTCGTCGTCGAGTACCCGCGGCTGCTCGAGGACGCGGAGTCGGCGTTCCGGGCGTCCGAGTCTGTCGGCGTGCTCTCTCCCCGGGTGTTCTTTCGTCGGGACGGCTGGCACGCGCAACGGGTGAACCTCCGCTTCGAGAAGGCGGTGCTGGGCCGGATCGCGGGGCCGAACGCCGGTCCGCCGCCTGTGCTGCCGCCGCCCGCCGTCCGGAGCGAGACCTTCGCCGGGTGCTGCTGGATGGCGCCGGCGCCCGTGCTGGCGCGGGTGGGGCTCCTGCGGGAGGACTTCTTCCTCTACCACGAAGAGCTCGAGTACGCGGTCCGGTTGCGGCAGGCCGGGCTGTTCTGCGCGCAGGTGGGTGTCGGGATGGGCCGGGTCCTCCACAAGGGAGGGACGACGGCCGGCCTGTCGCCGGCCCAGGCGTACTACGGCGCCCGCAACCTCGTGCTGCTGCGGGAGAGCGTTCCGCCGCCGTTCCGAGCCCGCCTGCTCGTCCTCGCGTGCGCCCGCGTGGGGTGGATGGTCGCGCGCTGCCTGGCATCCGGGCGCGTGCGCAGCGCGGCCGAATCGGTCCGTGGCCTCGCGGACGGGCTGCGGGGCAGGCGGGGCCCTCGCGATGCGTGAGCCGCTCGTGACCGTGGCGCTGCAGTACCGCAACTGCGAGGGCACGCTGGCCGCGGCGGTCCGCTCGATCGCCCTGCAGACGCTTGGTGACTGGGAGCTCATCCTGCACGACGACGGCTCGACCGACGGGAGCGCCGCCGTCGCCGCGAGCCTGCGCGATCCCCGCATCCGCCTCGCCGGCACGCCGCTCCGGCGAGGGCGGCCGGCCTGCATCAACGAGGCGGTCGCCGGCGCGCGCGGTCGCTACTTCGCCCTCATGGACGGGGACGACATCGCCTATCCGGAGAGGCTCGAGCGCCAGGTGGCGTACCTCGAGCAGCACCCGGACGTGGACCTCGCCGGCGCCCCGGCGCTCGTGTTTGGAGCCGGGGGCATCGCGCTCGGGAAGCGCGCCGTGCCGCTCGCCCACGCCGAGATCTGCCGCCGGCCGTGGTCGGGGTTCCCGATGTGGCAGTGGACGTTCACCGGCAAGCTCGAGTGGTTCCGCCGCCACCCCTACGACGAGCGCAGGATGCGGGCGCAGGACCAGGACCTTTTGCTGCGGTCGCACCGCGAGAGCCGGTTCGCGAACCTCCCCGACATCCTGGCCGGCTATCGGGAGGAACGCATCTCCCTGAAAAAGAGCCTGCGCACGCGGGTCCACCTCGCGGCGGCGTTCCTGCGCGAGTTCGGTAGGCATGGCCGGCCCGACCTTGCCGCGTGGGCCGTCGCGGGCCAGTGCGCCAAGGGCGCCGTGGACACGTTTGCCGTGACGAGCGGGCTCGGCTACCGGGTCCTCCGGCACCGCGCGCGGCCGTTGACCGGCGCCGAGAGGAGCCGCTGGAGACGAGGTCTGGGCCCTGGTGACGGGCGAGGTGGGGCTTGGCGGCTGATCCGCGTTTCGACGACGGGGCTGCAATGAAGCGGAGGTACCTCGCGGGGCGGCAGCCGTGGTTCAAGCGCGCCTTCCGCTGCCGTTGTCGGACTCGGCGGCGACTATCGCCACCCGGCCAGCCGGGCCGAATTCGTCCATGCGATCGTCGAGCAGCCGACGGATGCGGTGTGCGTCGCGATCGGCGGCGGTCCGACCCGGGTGTACCCGCGCCTGGTCAATCTGAACCTCGCCCCGTTTCCCAACGTGGACGTGGTGGGCAGCGCGTTCGACCTGCCGTTCGCGGACGGCTCGGTCGCCGCGGTGTACTGCGAGGCCGTGCTCGAGCACCTCGAGTACCCGGAGCGCGCCGTGGCGGAGATGTTCCGCGTGCTCCGGCCGGGAGGGCAGGCGTTCGCCGTCACCCCGTTCCTGCAGGGGTTCCACGGGTACCCCAGCCACTACCAGAACTACACGCTCGTCGGCCACCGGCGGCTGTTCGAGCGGGCGGGGTTCGAGACCGTCGCCGCCGGCGTCTGCGTCGGACCGGTGCGGGCTCTCGTGGACATCGTCGCCAAGACCCTCGCGACCTCTCTGCCCGGGGTGGTCGGGAAGGCCGCCGCCGCGTGCTGGTTGCTCTTCGGCGTGCTGATCCGCCCGCTCGACCTGATCCTGAACCGGCTTCCCGAGGCCCACCGTGTCGCCTCCACGACGTTCGTCCGCTGCCGCAAGCCGGCGAGTGCTCCCGCCGGCGACGCGATTTTGCCTGGGTTGGGTGTCACATGAGTGAGGAGCGGCCCCGGGTGCTGTGCATGATCACGCGCGCCGTGCACGGGGGCGCGCAGTCGCACGTCCTCGACCTGATGGCCGGGTTGGCCGATCGTTTCGAGTTCGCCCTCGGGGTGGGGGAGGAGGGCAACCTCACGGAGGCCGCCGCGGGCCTCGGCGTGGAGGCCCACATCGTGCCCGCGCTCGGCAACACGATCTCGCCCTGGCGTGACGCCCGCGCGGTATCCGAGACCGTCGAGCTCATCCGCAGCCTGCGCCCCGACCTCGTCGCGACCCACTCGTCGAAGGCGGGCCTGGTGGGACGCGCCGCCGCGCGCAGATGCCATGTGCCCAGCGTGTTCACCGCCCACGGGTGGTCGTTCGCCGAGGGCGTGCCCCGCCCGCGCAGGCTCGTCGCGGCGCCGCTCGAACGGCTCGCCGCGCGCTGGTGCCGCCGCATCATCGTCGTCTGCGACGCGGATCGCCGGCTGGCGCTGCGGCGCCGGATCGCCCCGGCGGAGAAGTTGGTGACGGTGCGGTACGGCGTCCGCGACGTGCCGGAGCGGGCGGCGCCCGGCGCCGCCGGTGTGCCTGTAGTGGCGATGGTCGCCCGGTTCGAGCCACAGAAAGATCACGCCTGCCTGCTCCGGGCATTGGCGGAAATGGCGGGGGCTTGGCGCGCGGTGCTGGTCGGGGACGGTCCCACGCGCCCAGTTGCCGAGGCGCTGACGCGAGAGCTGGGAATCGGCGACCGCGTTTCGTTCCTCGGCTCGCGCGACGACGTTCCGGCCGTGCTGGCCAACGCCCACGTGTTCGCCCTTGCGTCACGCTGGGAGGGCCTCCCGATCACGATCCTGGAGGCGATGCGGGCCGGGCTGCCGGTGGTGGCGTCGGACGTGGACGGCGTCGGGGAAGCGGTAGTGGACGGGAAGACGGGGTTGCTGGCGCCGGCGGGCGACGCCGGGGCGTTCCGCCTCCGGCTCGGACAGCTGCTCGGGGACCCGAGTCTGAGGAAGCGGATGGGGGAGGCCGGCCGCCGCCGGTACGAGGGCTCGTTCACGTTCGAGCGCATGGTCGTGGAGACCGCCGCCGTGTACGATGCCGCGCTGGCGGAGACCCCGCGGGCCTCGGAATGACATGTGGTTTGGGCGAGATCGCCTCGGCCCTTCGGGCCTCGCAACCTTCATGCGCCGGGGCGCACCCCGGGCCATGGACGTGGGTGTCATCGCGAGGAGACCGCTCGCGGGGCGAGCGGCCGACGCGGCGATCCCGGCGTCATCGGGGTGGCCTCGGGATTGCTTCAGCCCTGCGGGCCTCGCAACCTTCATGCGCCGGGGCGCACCCCGGGCCATGGACGTGGGTGTCATCGCGAGGAGGCCGCTCGCGGGACGAGCGGCCGACGCGGCGATCCCGGCGTCATCGGGGTGGCCTCGGGATTGCTTCGGCCCTGCGGGCCTCGCAATGACAGGGCTTCGGGGTTGCCTCGTCGTCCCGCCTCGGGCAACCGGAGCCGGGGGATCGACGATCCGGCCGTGCGGGACAAGGTCCGGGCCGTCGTGACGCGGCTGGTGCAGCGATGACGGCGATACACCGTGAGCTTGCCGCGGGCCGCTGGTTCGAAATGTCGCTGGTCGAGCAGATGGCCAACATCGGCAGCGAGATCGAACGGACGATTTCCTGGCGCGGCCGCAACGAGAAGAACAGCACGGCGGCGTTCGACCGCGGCCTGGAGCTGCTCGACCTCACGATCGCCGACCCTCGCCACCGCCGGCGGCTCCGGGAACTGACTCGCGTGCGCGAGGCGCTTGCGGACTACTTCGTGTTCGAGAACCTCTACGGCTCGACGGACGAGTCCTGGCGCCGCTACTTCCACGCCTTCACCTACGCCGCAGCCCTGCGCCGGGGGCGGTGAGGTGGGGGACCCCGCGGCCGGCGATCCTGATGTCCAGGCGTCAGTGGCGAGGCTCTCGGTGACTCTCCGGCCCCCGAGGCGTGCGCTGCCGAGATCGTCGCGAACCTGTAGCGTGGCCATGTTCCCTTTGGAGAAACGGCCGCCGTGTACGACGCCGTACTGGGCGGCTCGGCAAAGAGAAGGCTTGCCTCTGCATGAGGCCGTAGCCCTCCGTGGGGCTTCCCCATCCCGGCCGGTGCACCAGGAAAGGCGCTTGACCCCGGCGACGCCGGGCGCGCCATTCGAATGCCGGTACGAGACGGAGTTCGCGTTCGAGCGAATGCTCGCCGCCACTGGGGCCGTATACGACGCTATCCTGAGCGCGTCGGTGGCCCCTGGGCACATGCGTTCGGCGTGAGGCGCTATGCCCGTCTCTGGAGAGCCGGGCGCCACGGCACGGAACTGCAGCAATCACGACGAGGAGCTGGGTTCGGGAGGCGCGGCGAGCGCGAGACGCGGTATCCTGAGCGCATCACGGACGGGATGGTGAGACCATGAACGAGAGCGGGGAGGTCAGGGACGACATGGCGGAATCGGCGGACGAACTGACACTTGCGGATGTGGTCGCGTTCTTCAGGCGCAACTTCGTGTTTGATCGCCGGGTTCGTACTCGCGTTCGGCGTCGTCGCGAGCGTCGTGCTGCTGCTCGTGGTCGGGAAACAGTACGAGGCCTCGGTGACGCTGGTGATCGTGCCGCCGAAGCTCGCCTCGGAGCTGAAGCCGCAGAGCCTGTCCGTGCAGAGCTACCAGCAGATTCTGGAGTCGGACGCCGTACTTGCGGAGACCCGCAAGCGGTTGGCCGAGAAGGGGTACGTTCCAAGCAGGATGGACTTTCAGATCGGCCAGGCGCTGCGGACGAAGATCTTCGTATCCAGGGTGCGGGAGGACATCGCACTGGCGCCGATGCTGCAGGCAATCGTTCACGCCGGCAGCGCCGAGGAGGCGGCGACGACCGCCAACATCTGGGCCAACGTGTTCCTCAACCGCGTCAGGGAACTCGTCGCCGGGTCCACATCCTCGGCGGTGCAGTTCGTCGAGCAGCAGTATCCGAGCGTGCGCGACGGGCTGGCGAAGGTCGAGGACGACCGCGTCGGTCTCGCCGACAGCCTGCAGAGGCACTACGACGACGTCTCGACGAGCTGGGACACGCGCATCGCCGCGTTCAAGGGGGAGACCGCCGATCTCACCGCGGCCTATCAGTCCGAGACGGATCGCATCATCCGCGAGTTCGCGAGCGAGCACAGCCTCGATACGCGCCGCGAACAGATCAAGTCCCTGCACAAAGCCTACGCCGACCTTCAGGACGAACAGGCCCGCGTCGGCAGCCAGCTGCAGGACAAGAGGCTGCGCCTCGACGGCCTCAGAGCGACTCTCGACAAGACCCCGCAGTACCTGACACTGCAAAAGGCGATCGGCGACGAGGCTCTCTGGCAGGCGGTGGGGAGGGACAACGGGACGCCCGACTGGAAAGCGTTGCAGGGGAGAGTTCTCACGACGCAGGAGCCCAACCCGGTCTACCAGGAACTGTCCACCCGCGCGGCAACGATCGAGGCGGACGTCGCAGCTCTGGCGCCGCGGGGCGCCCAACTCGACGAGCGGCTGGCGGCGCTCAGCAAGGACATGAAGACGCTGGAGGTGGGCCTCACGGCGGACGAGGTGCAGTCGGAAAAGCTGAAGAACGCGAGAGCCGCCGGGTTGACCGGATTGCAGGAGGCGAGAGCGGCCGGATTGGCCGGCGTTTCCCGGCAGCGGGACCAGGAGCTCCACGCGCTCAAGCTCGACATGGGCACTCGCCTGGCGGGAGTGGACCGCACGATTGCGCAGGAACGGGACCTGTTCGCCCAACTTGCGAAGAGCTACAACCAAGCAACGCTCGCTAAGGGCCAACTCGACTTCGAGGACGTACGCGTCGGCGCGCCGGCCGTGCCCAACCCTCTCCCTCTGAAGCGGGGGCGCCTGTGGAAGGCGGCCTTGGCCGCATGCGTCGGCGGGCTGTTCGGCATCGGGGTCGCCTTGGTGCGGGACCTGGACAGAGAAACGAGGCCACGAGGGCCAAGAGGTGCGGGCACGGCGGAGACCGCGTAATCGACGGGTGCGGGGGGCGCTGGAGTTCCCGCTTCCGGTTGCCGCGGCCGCTGGGGGCAGGCCACGGCGATGCCAGCTGTGGAGGGGCTCTCAGCGCTAGGCGCCATCTCCCGCCGGCAGCGTCCACGGGCCGCCGCCCGCGCCCTTTACCAAACGGGGAGCACGGCCTCGCGCCGTTGCGGGCGATGCCAGCGGGCGGTTAGCGCTCGATCCAGATCCGCTCGGAGTGAAGCAGGATAGGAGGTAGTGTGGATGAAACTCGACATAGGGTGCGGTAAGAACAAAAGAGCGGGATTCATCGGCCTAGATCGGGTAAGAATGCCTGGTGTCGACGTCGTTTGCGATCTTGACAAAGGGAACATCCCGCTTGCGGACAATTCTGTCGAGGAAGTATATTCCATGCATTTCATGGAACACGTCTTTGATCTTCTCTTCGTCATGGGAGAGGTTTGGCGTGTGTGCACGCATGGAGCGAAGGTGACGATCGCAGTCCCATATTTTACTTCCGTCGGAGCGTTCCGCGATCCGACGCATCGACAGTTCTTCACGTTCGAAACGTTCGACCATTTCACCGACACGAAGACACTCCCATCGTTCTATTCGGAGGCGCGGTTTCGAATTGTACAAAGAAACCTTCTCTTTTATCCGTCAAACTCAAACTTGTACGGGCAAGTTCGATTTGCGCATATGATACCTTTCCAGCTAATCGCCAACATGTTTCCCTATTTCTATGAGCACTCTCTGCTGAAGCTCTTCTCGCCCCGCGATCTTTATGTAGAGCTTAGGGCCTTGAAGAAATGACGTTTCGCTCTGGTACTACTCCGGCGGTAGTGTATTTGACAAAACGGACGTTTAGGGGTCGGGATGGGTGGTATGGAAACGATCGAGGCACGCAGGTTCTCGAGAAGAGCCCAGGAAACGCGGGGCAAGGGAGGCTGTTGCGGTCCCGGCCAAGCGAAGAATGCCTGGAAACCCAGCCTCGCCCTTCGTCTCGCCGGGTACGAGCCTCCTCCTGGAGGAATGTGAAGTCTGCGGAGGCCACTCGGGGTGCTGCGGGGTTCGCAAAGCTGTGCGAATGGCCTCCTAAAGTCATCGGGAATGTTACACTTGTGCCGCGCATGAACCGGGGAGCAGAATCCATAACCGTTCGCCGACATCCTTGTCGCGCAGGCCAACTAGGCCGCGACCTGAAGGAGCCCAACGATGAGCAACCCCCGCGCTGACGAACTCCTGGCCAGGATCCGCGACCATGCCGCTGTTGTCGGTGTCATCGGTCTCGGCTATGTCGGGCTGCCGCTGGCCCTGGCCTTCGTCGAGAAAGGCTTCCCCGTTTTGGGCTTTGACGTTGACCCCGAAAAGATCGCCAAGCTCAACCGAGGCGAGGGCTACATCCAGCACCTCGACCACGGCCGCATCGCTGCCGCAAGGGCCGGCGGCAAGTTCGAGGCGACCGCCGACTTCTCCCGTCTCGCCGAACCCGACGCTGTCCTCATCTGCGTGCCGACCCCGCTCACGCCCCAGCGCGAGCCCGACATGACCTACGTGGACGCGGCGGCCCGCCAGATCCGCGCCGCCCTCCGCCCCGGCCAGCTCATCATCCTGGAGTCCACCACCTACCCCGGCACCACTGACGAGCGCCTCCGCTCCATCCTCGAGTCCCCAGGTCCTACAGGCGACTTGTCATTGCGAGCGAGCCGAGCGGGCGAAGCAATCTCGTCCCCACCGCACGCCCTCCGCTGCGGCACCGACTTCTTCCTCGCCTTTTCCCCGGAGCGCGAGGACCCCGGCCGCAAGGATTTCACCACCACCACCACGCCGAAGGTCGTCGGCGGCGTGGACGAGGTTTCCGGCGACCTCGCCCAGGCCCTCTACGACCAGATCGTCGCCAGGACCGTCCGGGTTTCCTCAGCCCGCGCCGCCGAGGCGACGAAGCTCATGGAGAACATCTTCCGCGCCGTCAACATCGCGCTCGTCAACGAACTGAAGGTCGTCTACGACAAGATGGGCATCGACGTCTGGGAAGTCCTCGACGCTGCCTCGACGAAGCCCTTCGGCTTCATGCGCTTCAACCCCGGTCCCGGTTGGGGTGGCCACTGTATCCCACTCGATCCATTCTACTTATCATGGAAGGCGCGCGAGTACGGCGTGACGCCGAAGTTCATCGAGCTGGCGGGCGACGTCAACGTCGCCATGCCGGGCTACGTGGTCGAGAAGCTGCAGCTCGCCCTCAACGAGCGAGGCAAGGCGGTGAAAGGGAGCAAGGTGTTGATTCTCGGGCTTGCCTACAAGAAGGACATCGACGACCCGCGCGAGAGCCCGGCGTTCGAGATCATCCACCTCCTCCTTCAGTTGGGCGCGAACGTTGCGTACCACGACCCGCATATCCCGGCGGCGCCGCGCATGCGGACATGGCCTGACCTTCCCCGGATGGACTCGCAGCCTCTCACGCCGAGCCTCCCTTGGTGGGAGCGATGCGGTGGTGATCGTCACAGACCACAGCGCGGTCGACTACGACCTCGTGGTCCGCCATGCGCCGCTGGTCGTGGACACACGGGGCGTGTATCGCAGGGAATACCCCAACGTCGTGCGGGCATAGGCCATGCCGACCCCCAATCTGAGCCATGAGTCAACCCTCGTCACCGGCGGCGCCGGTTTCATCGGCTCACACCTGGTGGACGCGCTGATCGAACGCGGCGCCCGCGTGCGCGTGCTGGACAACTTTGCCACCGGCAAGCGCGAGAACCTCGCCCATTGCGTGGACCGGATCGAACTCATCGAGGGCGACATTCGCGACATCGAGGTATGCCGACGGGCTTGCGACGGCGCGCGTTTCGTGTTTCACCAGGCCGCCCTTGGCTCGGTGCCCCGCTCCATGAAGGACCCGGCGACGACGATCGCCGTCAACGTCGGGGGAACCGCCAACATCTTCACAGCCGCCCGCGACGCCAAGGTCTCGCGGGTGGTTTACGCCTCCTCGTCGAGCGTCTACGGCGACAGCGAGAAGCTGCCCAAGCGCGAGGGCGAAGAGGGGAACGCGCTCTCGCCATACGCCCTCTCGAAGGTGATGAACGAAGAGCTTGCAGAGGTATACGGCCGCTGCTTCGGAATGGAGTTCATCGGTCTGCGTTACTTCAACATCTACGGTCCGCGGCAAGACCCCAATGGACCCTACGCCGCAGTTATCCCGCGCTTCTTTGCGGCGTATGCACGCAACGAGGCGCCGGTGATCAACGGCGACGGTCGGCAGAGCCGCGACTTCACTTTTGTCGGCGATGCGGTGCATGCCAACCTGCTTGCCGCCGGAGCCCCTGCAGCCGCGGTGCGCGCAGCCTACAACGTTGCGCCGGGCAGCCGAACCACCGTCAGCGAGCTGGCCGGTCTGATTCGGGAGATCATGGGCGGCGGCCCCGTCCCGGTCCACGCCGACCCTCGCCCGGGCGACGTGCCGCACTCGCAGGCGGATTGCGAGCGGGCCGCTCAGGCGTTGGGTTTCCGGGCGGGGACCACGCTAGAGGACGGCCTTCGCCGGTCGAAGAACCACTATGAAGGGAACCGCCGCGGCCCCTCCGACTAGTTCATGGGGTTATCGAGGGCCCCGCCCCTCGGGCCAGGGGCGCGCATTGGGGACCACGCCGGAACGGATGGATCGACACCACAGCAGCACAACGGGGCTAGGCGGACGAGCCACCGAAGTCGCGCGCCGCGCCGGGTCCACGCGCTGCGTCGCAACGGGGAGCTCCACTCGATCGGTTCCCGTGTGTCGTCTCGGTCCGGCCGAAGAGCTTCGTACGGGGGACGGCCGTCGTGACTGCATCATCGCGCGTCGTGCCGTCGCCGGCATTGCTGGCTCGGTGTACCCACACCGAGCTTTGGGAAGGGTGGCGAATACTTGACCCACATGTGCTGCCTCTCGCGGCGGTGGAGCCGCGAACACGAGCAACCTCCGGGAGTGCGCCGGGAGCGCTACTCGGGGGAACGCCCGGGGGAAGGATGAGCCCGCGGCCGAGTGCAGCGCGCGCCCCGGGAGCCGGAAGGCTCTCGCGGGGGGCCGAGCTGACTCGCGGGAGGTTGTTGGCTCGAAACGCGGCCCTCAGTCTGGCGGTGGAACTGGTACCCATGGCCGCGGCCCTCGTGGCGATGCCGTTTCTGCTGCGCAGGCTCGGGGCCGACCGTTTCGGGCTCCTCTCGCTCGCGTGGGTGGTGATCGGCTACTTCGGCCTCTTCGACCTCGGTCTCGGAAAGGCGCTCACCAAGCTCGTCGCCTCCAAGGTGGGCGAAGGGCGGGATGACGAGGTGCCGGCCCTCGTCGTGACGGCTCTCATCCTGATGGGCATCCTGGGGCTGGCCGGAGGGGCGGCGCTCGGTGGCCTCGCTCCCGCACTGATCCGTCGATGGCTCGAGGTGCCGGCCGCACTGCAGGGGGAAGCGCTCGTTTGTTTCCGGATCCTCGCGCTCGCCGTCCCGGTCGTGATCGTGACTTCCGGTTTACGCGGCGTTCTGGAGGCCGAACAGAGGATGGGTCTTCTCATGGCCATTCGGCTCCCGATCGGCTTTCTCTCGTACGCGGGGCCTCTGGCCGCCCTCCCGTTCTCCGCCAGCCTGGTTCCCGTCGTGGCCGTCCTCGCCGTGCTTCGCGGGGTGTCGTTCGGCCTTCACGTCGCCGCCTGCCTGCGGGTGGTCCCGGCGCTCCGGCACCGGATCCCCTTGCGCTGGGAGCAGGCCCCTGAGCTCCTCCGCTTCGGCGAGCTGGATGACGGTTACGAACGTCATTGGTCCCCTGCTTGTGATGGTCGACCGCTTCCTGATCGGGGCGCTGGTGTCGATCAGGGCCGTTGCGTACTACGCGACACCTTTGGACGTCGTCAACAACGCCGGCGTAATCCCGGGCGCCATCGCCACGGTCCTCTTCCCGGCGTTCGCCACGAGTTCCTCCCGCGACAGGGAACGCACCGCCGGTCTTTACGCCGCCGGGTTGAAGCTCAACCTCGCGCTGATGTTTCCAGTCGCGCTGGCTCTGGCGGCATTTGCAAGGGAGGGGCTCGGGCTTTGGCTGGGGGCGGAGTTCGCGCTCAAGGGAGCGCCCGTCGTCCGAGTCATCGCGGTCGGTCTCCTCTTGAACGCGCTCGCGCGGATCGCATTCTGGCTCATCCAGGGCGTCGGCAGGCCGGACCTTCCCGCCAAGTTCCACGTCCTCGAAATGGCGCTTTACCTTCCGCTTCTCTGGTGGGCAACAAAGTCGTTCGGGATCGTGGGCGCGGCGGCGGCATGGACGGCGCGGATCACATTGGACGCGGCGCTCCTTCTGGGCGCTTCCCAGGGGCTGGTCCCGCTCCCCAGGGCGGACCGGGCCCCGCTCGCGGCGACGGGCGCAGCCGCGATCACCCTGGTTGCACTTCTCGGCCACGTCGAAAGCTTGGCCGTCAGGGCGGCGGTGTTCGGCGTCGTGACCGCGGGATTTCTCGGACTCTGGTGGGGCGTTATCCTTTCCGCAAGGGAAAGGACCTGGGTGATCGGCCTCGCAACCACGGCGCGGCGGGCGAGAGGGATGGAACCATGAAGAAGGGCCGCGAGTGACCGCGCTGACCGTTGTCGCCTTCCTTGCGCTGACGCTCGCGAATCGCGTGATCGGGAGGTCGATGCTGTATCCGCCGGCTGTCTTCACGGCGGCGTGGACCGGGTACCTCTCCTGGCTTGCTCTCCTCGGCGACCGCTTCTTCCCCCTTTCTGCGGAGACGCTCGGGATCTTCCTCGCCGGGGCGGTGGCGCTGAGTCTGGGAGGGCTGGCGACGAGCCTTCTCAAGCGCCAGGGGCGGCCAGTGAGCCCCCGTCCCGTCGGTCGGCCCAGTTCGTGGCGCGCCTGATAAGAATCGGCTCTTGGGTTTGCGTCCTCGGGTTGCCGCTCAGCTTCCTTCGAATGAAGGCGCTCGCGGCGTCGCAGGGCGCGACGAACATCCTCACGCCCTACTTCTGGGGAAGCGTCCGGCGGGCGTCCCTCATCGAAGCGGAGAAGAACCAATTCTCTCTGCTCGCGCTGACGGACAACCCATCCTCCTGGCTGGTTTCCTTGCGTTGGCGGCCCTCGCCGAGGATGCCGCGCGGGGGCGTGTGACGCGGCGGACGGCAGGGTTGATCGCCGTCGCGCTCGTTTACCCGTTGATGACCGCGGCCCGGGCAAGTGAGTTCGTCCTCCTGCTGAGTCTGGTGGCGATCGCCTGGATGGCGTCGGGGCGCGTTCCGCGGAGGGTTATCGCCG
>CAVSFQ010000009.1:0-216251 GCA_963727205.1 uncultured Acidobacteriota bacterium
GTTTATGTGCTGCCTTCGTTTCGTTTCGTATTGCTCTGCCACCTCTACCGGGAGGGGTGCGAGGCGTGGCTCGCAGCAGGAATGAGCGAGGGTGCGGAGATGACCCGGGAGGCGTACCGGAAGTTCCACCGCGGCGAGCCCCCCGAGAGCATGGAGGCGGTGCTGGCCGGAATCCCGTCGGCGACGGACGCGTTCGCGGACCTCGTCGCCGCGATGCGGGCGAAGGGGACGGAGAACCTGGTCGTCGACCTGCGGAAGAATACCGGCGGGAACGACCTGATGGTGCCGATGCTGATCGACTTCCTCTTCGGTCCCACGGCGATGAAGACGTACGACAGCGGCTACCAGATCACCAGGTACTCCGACCTCTACTTCCATGTGTACTCGGCGAGCAGCCTCGAGGAGATCAACCGCGGCCGCGACCTGCCGCTGCAGGCCAACGACTACGACTTCTCCGAGGAGCGCGGGCGAGAGGTCGGCGCGGAGGCGCGGCTCCTCGCCGAGCTCGAGAAGGCGCCCACCTTCTACCGCCGCCACTCGGCCGGCATCGTGCCGTACCGCCCGCGCAGGATCGTGGTCCTCTCCTCCGCCTTCACCTACAGCGCCGGCTTCTCGATGCTGGCGGCGCTCAGCAAGCTCGGCGCGACCGTGGTGGGAACTCCGCCGGCTCAGGCCGGCAACTGCTTCGGCGACTCGCTGCTGTTCCGCTTGCGGCACACGCAGCTCTTGTGCGCGGTCTCGTTCAAGCAGAACGTCACGTTCCCGGACGATCCCGAGCGCGGGAGGTGCCTGATCCCCGACGTCCGCCTGACGTTCGCGAAGCTGGCCGCCCTGGGGTTCGACCCCAACGCCGAGGTGCTCCTCGCGCTCGAGACCTTCGGGCACCCGGCTCCACGATCGGGGGCCGGTCACGGTGTGCGGTGAGGTGAGAGCGAGGGCGTGCGTGGTGAGCCGGCCTCGGGGTTTCAGCGTACCGCTCGCCCCGCGGGGAGGGGCAGGTCCCGTCGACGCCCGGTTTCCCTTCGAGCGCTTGACCGCGCGGCGCCGCTGCGAGTAACGCGCCTCGCCCGGCGGACCGCTCGCCGAACGCTGCGCGGTCCGGCCGGCACCACGGAAGGGACCAAGCGATGCTCCGAACTCTGGCACTCAGCCTCGCGGCCGCGGCCGTGCTCCTCGTTCTGCCGCCGTCCGGCGCGCGAGCCGGGCAGGCCAAGCCCGCACTCAAGGCGTCCGCGGAGCGGACCAACCCGTTCTTCACCCCGAGCCCGCTGCCGTTCCAGGCGGCGCTGTTCGACAAGATCAAGGACAGCGACTTCAAGCCGGCGCTGGATATGGGGATGAAGGACCAGCGGGCGGTTGAGCTCATCGCCCTCAACCCCGACGTGCCAGCGGTCCGGGACGCCGCCGAGAAGCTCTACGCGGAGCTGGGCGCGGGCGGGCGTGGAGGTCTTCTACGACGACCGCGACGAGCGGCCCGGCGTGAAGTTCAACGACGCCGACCTGATCGGCTTCCCGGTGCGGGTCGTGATCGGCAAGAAGGGGGTCGAGCAGGGCCAGGCCGAGATTTCGCTGCGCCGCGACAGGGTGAAGATCCCGACGCCTCTCGGCGACGCGGTGGCGAAGACGAGGGAGCTGCTCGCGAACTTGTAAGGCGACCCCCGCGCCGCATTCGCGCCGCGGCCACCGAGGTGCCGTCTTGCCGTCCGGCGTCGCAACCGGAATGGCGCGCCCTCCCGCGCCGGTTGAACGGCCAGGGCAAGGCCGTGGCCGGCGCCGGTCGGCGTCGGGCCACGGGGAGGGGGCACGCCAATGTCCGGCTCGTACCGTGTCGCCGTGCTGATCGGCAGCCTGCGCAAAGGGTCGTTGAACCGCAAGGTCGCGCTCGCGCTGGCGGGGATGGCACCGGCCGCGCTGAAGCTCGACATCGTCGAGATCGGCGGCCTGCCGCTGTACAACCAGGATCTCGACGACGCCCCGCCGGCGGCGTGGACGGCGTTCCGCAAGGACGTCGCCGGCGCGGACGCCGTCCTGTTCGTGACGCCGGAGTACAACCGCTCCGTGCCGGCGGCGCTGAAGAACGCCATCGACGTCGGCTCGCGGCCATACGGTAAGAGCGTGTGGGCCGGGAAGCCCGGCGCGGTGGTCAGCGTGTCCCCCGGCGCGATCGGCGGTTTCGGCGCGAACCACCATCTACGTCAGTCTCTCGTCTTTCTCGACGTCCCCGCGATGCAGCAGCCGGAGGCGTACCTCGGAGGCGCGGACAAGCTCTTCGACGAACGCGGAGGGCTCGCGAGCCCGCAGGTCCGCGAGTTCCTCGCGGGCTACCTGCGAAGCTTCGAGGCCTGGGTCGCGCGCCACGCCCCGCGCGCCTGAGCGCGGCCGCGGCGGGCGACCGGAACCAGCCGGCCGGCGCCGGCGGAGGTTCGCTCGGGCGCGGCCGAGACCGGCGGCTACGACGGGCGGTCGTTGAGGCGGTGGGCGACGGCGGTGATGACCCGCCGGGGCGCCAGCCGCACCGAGTACGCGAGCAGCCGGTTGACGGCGCCGGGGATGGCGATCCGCCGCCCGGAGCGCATCGCCCGCCACCCGACGCGCGCCACCGCGGCGCTCTCCTGCACCGCGAGCAGGCCGCCGGTGAGCCGCGCCCCTTCCATCCGCGCCCGTTCCTGGAACCCCGACCGCGTGGGCCCGGGGCACAGCGCCGTGACGGTCACGCCGGTACCGGCGAGCTCGGCGGCGAGGGCCTCCGAGAACGAGAGCACGAACGCCTTCGACGCGTAATACACCGCCATCAGGGGACCCGGCTGGAACGCCGCGGTCGACGCGACGTTGAGCACCCGGCCTCGCCCCCGGCGCACCATCTCGGGGAGGAAGAGGCGGGTCAGGTGGGTCAGCGCGACCACGTTCACCTGCAACATGCCGAGCTCGCCTTCGAGGTCGAGCTCGACGAAGCGTCCCCAGGTGCCGTAGCCGGCGTTGTTGACCAGAACGTCCACGGCGACGCCGCCGCGCGCCAGCTCGGCGAACGCCTCGGCCGCGGCCCGCGGCTCGGCGAGGTCGGCCGCCAGCACCCACACCTCGACGCCGTGGGCGGCGCGCAGCTCCCGGCCCACCGACTCGAGGCGCTCCCGGCTGCGGGCGAGGAGAGCGACGTCGAAGCCGTCGGCGGCCGCCGCCCGTGCGAGCTCCAGCCCGATGCCGGAGGAAGCCCCGGTGATGAGAGCGGTCTGTCGGCCCGGTTCGTTGCGGTCCACGGTCTCTCCCCCGTAGGGGCCGCTCGGCGCGGCCCCCATCCCGCAGGCGCAACGCCCCCCGCCGCTCAGCCATTCCGCCGGCGCCCGCGCCGGCCGCACCGGCGGTTCCAGCGAGCGGCGCCGTTCTGCTATCGTGCTGCGATGGCGGCTGGCGCCCCGCAGCCGCGGTTCGGGCGCAGGAGAGCAGAGCGTGACGTATAACTTCGATCCCGAGCAGTGGTACGAGAACCACCGTGCGGCCCTGGACGCGCGGCGCGAGCGCGGGGAGCTTTCGGACGCCGAATTCGCGCTCGCGGTCGAAGAGCTGGACCGGCGGTACGACGAGATGGTCGCCCGCCTCGACGGGACGTTTCAGCTCCCCGGGCGGTGAAGCGCGCCTACGCCTTCGGCTTGTAGAGGCCGTCGGGGTTGGACCCGAACAGCCCGCTGACGTACCGCCGCTCGTCCACCGGCGCGAGGCCCCTCGCCTGCCGAGGCGTGAGCGCCTGGAAATGGCGGGCCGAGTCGAGGCGAGCCGCGATGACCTCCAGCGCCCCGTCGTCCGTCTCCCACCCGAGGTGGTCGAGCGCCGCGAGGTCGAGCGGCACGGAGTACGCGCGCAGCGTCTTCTCGCGCGCCACGTTGTAGAAGTCCTCGAAGTAGGAGAGCACGAGCTCGCGGACGGTGCGGAAGATCGGCTCGCGGTAGCGCAGCCCGACGAAGTTGGACTTGGCGACGGCGCCGATGCCGCGGCCGCGCCGGAAGAGCGCGATCACGTGGTCGTCGTCGTTGACCGCGCGCATGTCCAGGATCGCCGGGCGCTCCCCGAGGCGGCGCAACGCGGCCGCCGCGAAGACGGCGCCGTCGAAGCACTGGGCGCGGCCGTCGCGGAGGATGCGCCGGGGGGAGCGGTAGAACGGCTCGGCGCCGTACTCGATGCCGTCGAGGTAGGCCTGGACCGCGGCCGGGCTACCCAGGGCCGCGAGGGCCTCGTGCTCGGCGCGCGTCCATCCGGCTCCGGGGCCGCGGCGGGCCTCACGCCCCATGCGAGGCCGCGGTTGCCGGTTTGGCCGGCGCGCTGCCGCCCGAGTCGGTCTTGAAATCGTGGCACGAGGCGCAGGCGCCGCCGTCCTTGTGGTGGTTGACCTTGTCGTCGTGGCACGCCAGACAGGTGTCGCGGCCGGTCACTTTCCAGACGTGCGGCTTGTGGCAGTCGGTGCACGCGGCGTCGGGGTGGCCGCCCTTGTTGTGCAGGCCGGGGAGCGTGTCGTGGCAGCCCTTGCAGTCGTTGAGCGGCTTGACCTCCTGCTCCTTGGCGTGGCAGGTGTCGCAGCCCCCGTCCATCATCGGCGCCTTGGTGTCGAGCTTGTGGCACTCGGCGCAGCCGGACGGCGCCCTGAAGCCGGCGGCGTGGCAGCGGTTGCAAAGGATCACCGCGTGCTTGCCCTTGAGCTCCCAGGGGTGCCAGTTCTCGGTGCTGGCCGGCAGCGACGTTCCGATCGGCGTCAGCGGTCCGCGCTGCGGCATGGTGTGACACGTCGTGCAGTTCCGCGTGAGCACCTTGCCGCCCGCGGTGACGTGCTTGCCGTCGTGGCAGCGGAAGCACCCCGGCCAGTCGCGGTGGCCGATGTTGGAGGCGTACGTGGTCCAGTTCACCTTCATCGCCGGGAAGACGCTGCGGTCGTAGATGTCGATGATGTGCTGCACCGCGGACTCGAGGTCGGCCTTGCGCCCGCTGCTCACCGCTGGGTAGTTCTTGTCGTAGTAGCCGAGGATCTCAGCCCGCAGCCCCGCGTCGGCGGCCGCGCGGGTCGGGTAGGGGCGGACCAGCGCGTCCACGGCGACCTTCTTGAACCACGGCAGGTTGCGGGGGATCTGACCGGACGCCAGGGCGCGGTCGACCGCCCCGTCCGGCGTCCGGAAGATGTGGGTCGGCCGGTTGTGGCAGTCCATGCAGTCCATGACGTGCCGCTTCATCTTCGCCAGCTGCTCGGGGGAGAGCTTGGCGTCGGTGCTCATGTACTCCCGGCGCTTGCCGTCGGGCCCGGTGGCCTCGACCCAGGGGATGTCCTGGAGCTGCTCGTCGAGCGCGACGTACTCGACCTTGTTCTCGATGATCATGTGCCAGTGGATCCCGGCGTTCTGGCCGAGCTTCGCGCTGCCGCCGCCGGTCTTCACGAGCAGGGAGATCTGCTCGGGGGTATTCGCCTCGTCGTAGGCGAAGTGGGGGTTCTGGATGAGCTGCGCGCCGTAGAACTTCTGCGGCCAGTGGCACTCCTCGCAGGTCTCGCGCGCCGGCCGCAGGTTCTTGATCGGGACCGGGATCGGGGTGGGGTAGGTGTGGAACACGACCGCAAGCACCTGACGGGCGCCCGAGAGCTTCGACTTGACGTACCACGACGCGCCGGCGCCGACGTGGCAGTCCACGCAGCGGACGCGGGCGTGCGGCGAGGCGAGGTAGGCGGTGTATTCCGGCTCCATCACGGTGTGGCAGACGCGCCCGCAGAACGTGACCGACTCGGTGAAGATGAACGCGTGGTACGACACGAACGCGAGCAGGATGACGAAGAAGAAGCCGGCGAGGAGCGCATAGGCAAAGCGCTTGCGCTGCGCGGGGTCGTTGAGGTCCACCGAAGGGTAGGGCGGCGGGGCGCCGGCGCCGAGGCGCCTGCGGCGCAGGCTCTCGCGGCGCATGCCGAACAGGAAGATCACTCCGCCGAGCGCCAGGAACGCGGGGAACACGAGGTAGGTCACGATGCCGAAGTACGGGCTGCCCTGCTTCATGGCGAACGTCAGCACCAGCGAGAACACGATCAGCAGCGCGCTGCCGATCGCCACGAGTCCGCCGAAGTAGCTCAGCGGGTTACGGTACAGCGACGCTCGAGGTTGTTGGCTTGTCACCGCGGCACCTCCCCCGATACCCTCGGGTGAAGTGTACCGTCATTTGTGTGAGTTGTGTATGCGGCCCCGCGGTCAGGTCAGGGACGGGTCCCCGATCCCCGCGGCTTCCAGGGCGGCGCCGAGCAGGCCGGTCCTCTCTTCGAGCACCACGACCAGCGGGATCCTGCGCATGAGGTCGCCCATCCGCCCCTTGCGCGTGAACGCCTCGAGGAACGTCCCGTCCTGCAGCTTGGCCAGGATCTTGGGGGCGATCCCGCCCGCCACGTAGACGCCGCCGGTCGCGAGCGAGCGCAGGGCGAGGTTGCCGGCCTCGGCGCCGAACGCCGCGGCGAAGAGGTCGAGGGCCTGCTCGCAGGCGGGGTCGGTGCGGGCGAGCGCGTGCCGGGAGATGACGGCGCCGGGGTCTTCGTGCTCCACGCCGCGGGCGACCTCGGCGCCCGTCGGCACGCCGCGGCCGACGAGGAACCGGTAGATGCGCGCCAGGCCGGGCCCCGACACGACCCGTTCGACGGAGACCGGGTCGAAGCTCGCCTCGAGGTAGGCGAGCAGCTCGCGCTGCAGCCCGCCCTCGGGCGCGAAACCGCCGTGGCCGCCCTCCGTCGGGTGGACGCGGTAGCGCCGCCCGTCCCAGAGCAGCAGCGCCTGGCCGAGGCCGGTGCCGGCGCCGAGCACCGCCATGGTCCCGTGCGCCACGGGCGCCCCCTGTTGCAGGGTCGCGAGGCTCGCGGCCGGCGTCGCCAGCACCCCCACCGCAGCCGCCGCGAAGTCGTTGACCAGGCGCACCGCCGGCACGCCGGTGGCCGCCGCCAGCTCGCGCTCGGTCAGGACCCACGGCAGGTTCGGCGTGGTGCAGGAGCCGTCGAGCACGGCGCCGGGGACGCCGAAGCAGGCCGCGGCGACCGGCGTCCGCACCCGCGCCAGGAACTCGGTCACGATCTCCGCGAGGCCGGCGTACTCGGGGCTCGGGAAGCGCTCCTCCTCGAGGAGCTTCACGCTCGTCCCGTCGAGTTCCGCCAGAGCGAGCAGCGTCTTGGTTCCGCCGACGTCACCCGCGAGAACGACCGTCACCGGGACCTCCGATCCAGACCGCGACAAGCACCATTATCGCCCAGCTTTACCCCGTCCCTTGCGGCCGTCATCCGAGCCGTCGGCGGAAGCGCAGGCGGGCGAGGCCGAGGATCGCCACGCCCATCGCCACGAGGACGAGGCCCTCGGGCCACAGCACGGCGAAGCCGATGCCCTTGAGAAAGACGCCGCGCAGGATCACGAGGTAGTACCGGAGGGGGATGAGGTAGGTGAGGAGCTGGAAGATCCGAGGCATGTTCTGGATCGGGAACGCGAAGCCGGAGAGGAGCATCTGCGGAAGGATGAAGACGAACGCCGTCAGCATCATCGCCTGCTGCTGGGTCTGCGCCATGGTCGAGATGAAGAGGCCGAGGCCGAGCGTGCAGAGCATGAACGGCAGCGTCAGCGCGAGCAGCGTGAAGAACGAGCCGCGCAGCGGCACCTTGAACAGGAACAGGACCACCGGCAGCGCGGTGAGCACCTCGACGAGGCCGACGAGCGCGAACGGGATCAGCTTGCCGACGATCAGGTGGCCGGGCGCGAGGGGCGTCACGAGCAGCTGCTCCATCGTGCCCAACTCGGTCTCCCGCACCAGCGCCATCGCCGTCAGCATCATCGTCATCACCATGATGATCATCGAGAGCGTGGCGGGGACCATGTAGTCGCGGCTGACGAGGTCGGGGTTGTAGAGCACGACGGGTTGCAGGTCGACGAGGGGGCGGACGCCGGCGCCGGCCGACGCGTCCTGCAACACGCCGGTGGCATACGAGAGCCCGAGGGTGCCGGTCATCGCGTCCGAGCCGTCGGCCAGGAGCTGGACATGGCTCGGCCGCCCGGCCGAGCGCTCGGCCGCGAACCCGGCCGGGATCGTGAGGGCGACCCGCGCCGCGCCCGATTGCAGGAGCGGGTCGAGGCCGGGCTGCGAGTCCACCACCCCCGTGACCTTGAAGTACGTCGACTTCGTGAAGCTGTCGACCAGCATGCGGCTTTCCGCCGTGCGGTCGAGGTCGCACACCGCCAGCTCGACCCGGCGGACGTCGGTCGTGGCGGCGTACCCCAGGATGATGAGCTGCATCACCGGCGCGATGAACAGGATCGGGAGGATCTTCGGGTCCCGCCGCAGCTGCAGCAGCTCCTTCACGAGGATGTTCCCCAGCGTCCGGAAGGTGGCCCGGATCCGGCCTCCTCCGAGGCCGGGCTTCCTGTCGGGCCACGGACCACGGACCCCGGACCACGTCTCTCCATCACAGGCTCCTGACCGTGCGGAACGTTGCCAGGCCGAGCACGACCGCGCCGTAGACGAGGAGCCCGACGACCTGGTTCCACCAGACCTCGGGGCCCGCGCCCTTGAGCAGGATCTCGCGCAGCGCCACCAGGAAATAGCGCGCCGGCACGATGTGCGTGACCAGCCGCAGCGCCGCCGGCATCGAGGAGATGGGGAAGATGAAGCCGGACAGCAGCAGCGTCGGCAGCATCGAGGAGAGCAGCCCGAGCTGGAACGCCACCTGCTGCGTGTCGGCCAGGGTCGAGATGAGGATCCCCCAGCTGAGGCTGACCGCCAGGAAGACCAGCATCACGAACGCGAGCCAGAACAGGGATCCCCGGACCGGGACGGCGAACAGCAGGTGGGCGAGCAGGAGCGAGCCGGACGCCGCCGCGAACGAGATGACCAGGTAGGGGAGCGTCTTCCCCGCGAGGAGTTCGATGGCGACCAGGGGCGTCGCCCGCAGCGATTCCATCGTGCCCCGTTCCTTCTCGCGCACCACGGCGAGGGCGGTGGCGATCACGGCGGTGACCATCATGATGAACGCGAGCAGGCCGGGGACGAGAAAGCGCGCGGAGGTCAAGTCGGGGTTGTACCAGACGAGCGGGACGCCCGCGACCGCGCCCTCGCCGGCGCCGCTGCGCACGACCGGAGAGACCGAGGCCACGGTCTGGCGCGCGTAGCCGAGGATGGTGTTCGCGGTCTGGGAGTCCGACCCGTCGAGCACGAACTGCAACTTCGTCGCCCGGCGGGCCGCGAGGTCGTCCCCGTACCTGGCGGGGACGACCAAGGCGGCCTGCGCCTCGCCGGAGTCGAAAAGGGCGTCGAGCACCCGCACGTCGCTGCCGTGCGCCACCAGGTCGAAGTACCCGCTGCGCAGGAACGCCTCGGCCACGTCCCGCGACGCGCGGCTGCCGTCCTCGTCCACGATCGCCAGGCGGATGTGCTGGACGTCGAAGGAGAGGGCGTACCCGTAGATGAAGAGCAGCAGGAGCGGCATGGCGAGCAGGGTCAGCGCCGTGCGCGGGTCGCGCCTGAGCTGGAGCAACTCCTTCATGGCGATCGCGAGGGTGCGGCGGATCATCTCGCGGCTGCGCCTTCCGCCTCGGCGATCACGTGGATGAAGACGTCCTCGAGCGTGGGCTCCACCGGGGCGATGACCGCATCCGCGCAGCCCGCCTCGCGGATGCGCGCGGCGAGGCCGGCGCCGCCCTCCGGCGAGGCGAGCACGACGCGGAGCCGCTCGCCGAAGAGCGCGACCTCCTCGACCCCGGGGAGCCGCTCGATCGCTGCGACCGCCTGGGCGGGCCGCGAGCAGGCCACCTCGACGACGGTCCCGTCCGGAAAGACGCGCTTGAGCGCCGGCACGCTGTCGAGCGCGAGCAGCCTCCCGGCGTGCATGAGGGCGACGCGGTGGCAGCGTTCCGCCTCGTCCATCGAGTGCGTGGTGACGAACACCGTCGTGCCGGACCCGGCCAGCGCGTCGATCAGGTCCCAGAAGCGGCGGCGCGCCTCGGGGTCCACCCCGCCGGTCGGCTCGTCGAGGAACACGATCGGCGGCTCGTGGATGAGGGCGGCGACGAGGGCGAGGCGCTGGCGGAACCCCCCGGGTAGTTCCCGCACGAGGACGCGCCGCTCGCCGCCGAGTTCGGCGGCGGCGAGCGCCCACTCCAACCGGTCCGCGAGGCGCCGGCCGAACAGCCCGTAGGTGCCGCCCCAGAAGCGGAGGTTCTCCTCCACGGTAAGGTCGGAGTAAAGCGAGAACCGCTGCGACATGTAGCCGATGCGGCGCTTGATCTCGCCCGCCTCGCGGGCGACGTCGAAGCCGAGCACGGTGGCGGCACCGGAGGTCGGGGCGAGGAGGCCGCAGAGCATGCGAATGGTCGTGGTCTTGCCGGCGCCGTTGGAGCCGAGGAAACCGAAGATCTCGCCGTGCTCGACCGCGAACGACACGCGGTCCACGGCCACGAACGGCCCGAAGCTCTTGGAGATGTCGCGGGCGACGACGGCCGGGCGGTCCGCCTGGCTCACCGGTCCACCGCCCTGGCGAGCGCGGCGTCGGCGAGCCATGCGGCCGCGCGGACGTTGATCTGCTGCTGCTCGGCGGCGGCGAGCTGGGCCTCGGCGTCGAGGATCTCGGCCATCGCCGCGAGCCCGGCCGCGTGGCGCTCGCGCGCCGCGGTCTCGCGCTCGCGGGCGGCGGCACGGGCGTCATCGGCCGCGCTGACGGCGGCGAGGGCGCTCTCGAGGTTGCGGCGCCCGGTCTCCACCTCGAGGGCGATCCGGCGGGCAATCTCGTCGCGCTCCCGGGCCGCGGCGCGTTGGGCGGCCTGCGACGCGGCGGTGTCGGCGCGCGACTTGCCGCCGTCGAACAGCTTCCAGCTCGCGGCCACGCCCACGCTCCAGGACTGCCGCCACTCGTCCTGCTGCGGGAAGTAGCGCTGGTTGGGGCGGCTGTAGTCCCACTGCGCGAGCGCCGCGAGGCCGGGCCGCGCCGGCGCCCGCGCGAGCTGCTCGCGCGCCGAGGCGGCGGCGATCTGCGCGGCCGCCGCGGTCAGTTCGGGCCGGTCCGCAAGCGCGCGCCGGCGCAGCTCTTCGAGGGGGGGTGGTGGGTCGGGCAGCGCGCCGGCGAGCGAGTCCCCGAGCTCGACCGTGACGTCGGGATCGATCTGCAGGAGCGAGCGGAGCTGGGCGAGGGCGTTGGCGGCGCCGGCCTCGGCCGTGATCCGGCCGACGCGGGCGCTGGCGAGGCGCTCCTGCGCCGCGAGGACGTCGGCCTTGACCGCCATTCCGGCGTCGAGCAACGCGCCGGTGTCGCTGAGCAGGCGCTGGGCGCGCTGCTCTTGCGCGGCGGCGGCGTCGATGGCGGCCGCAGCGCGCACCGCAACCCAGTACGCCTCCCGCGCCGCCAGGCGGAGGTCGGCGGCGGTCTGCGAGCGCGCGGCGGCCGACGCCTCGCCGTCGTGACGGCTGGCGAGGCGCTGCGCGGCGATCGCGCCGCCGGCGTAGAGCGGCTCGGCGATCTGCACGCCGGTGCCGTACGTGGTGGTGATGTCGGGGACGAGCACGAGCGCCGGCTGACCGGGCGCCGCGAACGGCAACTGGAACTCGGGCACCGAGCTGCGCCGGGCCAGCGCCGCGCTGGCCGTGACCTGGGGCAGGGCGGCGGCGTCCGCGGCCCTCACGGCTTCCTGGGCGGCGGTGAGCCGGTCGCCGGCCGCGGCGGCGACGGGCGAGACGGCGACGGCGCGCGCGGCAGCGGTTTCGGCGGTCAGACGGAGCGTCTCGGCGCCCGCGGGGGCGAGCGCCGCGACCAGGAACGCGGCGGCGGCGGCGGCGCGACGCCGTGGCGCGCGCGCCGGAGCGGGTCGGGGAGCCGGCGACGTCCGGGCGTGGGGTCTCGTCTGTAGTCTCATGCGGCCTCCCTGGCGGCGGTAGTTCTGGTCAGGTGGAGGAAGGCGTCCTCGAGGGTGGTCGGGATGACGCGCACGTCGCCGACGACCGCCCCGGCGCGCTCGAGCGCGCCCCGGATCGCCTCCTCCGCCCCGGCGACCGCCCGCACCCTGACATGGAAGCGGGCCGCGAACGGCCGCACGTCCACGACGCCCTCGAGACCGCCGAGCGCGCCGGCGACCACCGTGCGCGGCTCGGCCGCGACCTCGACGATCGCGCCCGGGAGCAACTTCGGGATCTCGCGCGGCGCGGCGTCGGCGAGCACCCGGCCCTCGTGCATGAGCACCACCCGCGAGCAGCGCTCGGCCTCGTCGAGATAGGGCGTGGCCAGGACCAGGGTGAGCCCCTCGGCCACCAGATCGGCGAGCAGGCGCCAGAACTCGCGCCGGGTGACGGGGTCCACGCCCGTGGTCGGTTCGTCGAGCAGGAGCACCTCAGGCGAGTGCATCAGGCTGCACGCGAGGGCGAGCTTTTGCTTCATTCCGCCGGAGAGGCGGTCGGCCTGGCGGGCGCGGAACGGCGTCAGACCGACACGGGCGAGGAGCGTGTCGCGGCGAGCGCGCCAGCCTTCGACGCCGAGCAGCAGGGCGAAGAAGCGGACGTTCTCGTCCGCGGTGAGGTCGCCGTAGAGGGCGAAGCGCTGCGCCAGGTAGCCGAGGCGGTGGTGGAGGGCGCGGCGGTGCAACCAGGCGTCCTCACCGAGAACGCGCACCTCGCCCCGGGTCGGGCGCAGGAGGCCGGCGAACGCCCGCAGCGTCGAGGTCTTGCCCGCGCCGTCCGGGCCGATCAGTCCGACCACCTCGCCGCGCGCGACCGCGAGGTCGAGGCCGGCGACCGCCGTGGTGCGCCCGTAGCGGACGACGAGGCCGCGGGCCGACAGGACGCTTGCCGCGCTCATGGCTTGCCCGGGCCGCCGAAGTAGGCGTCGGCCGGCATCCCCGGCTTGAACACGCCCGATGCGTTGTCGAGGCCGACCTTGATGCGGAAGACTAGCTTGGCGCGCTCCTCCGGCGTCTGCACGTTCTTCGGGGTGAACTCGGCGACGTCGGCGACGAAGGTCACCTTGCCTGGGAAATCCTCCGAGCGGCCGTCGACGCGCACCCGTACGGGGTCCCCGAGGCGGATCCGCGACAGCGACGGCTCGTCCACGTAGACGTTGAGCCAGGGGTGGAGGATGTCGGTGAGGACGTAGAGGAGCGCCCCGGGCGGCAGGACCTCGCCGGGCTCGGCGACGCGCTGCGTGATCAACCCGTCGCGAGGCGCCGTCACCGTGGCGTCGGCGATGTGCTGGCGGATGGCGGCGATGGCCGCTTCGGCGGCCGCGCGCTGGCCCCGGGCCTGCTCGATGTCCTGCGCGCGCGGGCCGGCCACGAGCTCGGCGAGCCGGGCGCGGCCGGCCGCCACGGCGCTCGCGAGCATCTCCTTGCGCGTGCGCGCGTCGTCGCGGGCCTTGAGCGTCGCGGTGCCGCGGTCCGCCAGGCCCTCGAGGCGATGGAGGTCGAGGACCGCGCCCGCGAGGTTGGCCTCGGCGCTGGCGAGATCGGCCTCGGCGCGCTGGATGTCCTCCTTGCGGGACCCGGCCAGGAGCAAACGCAAGCGGGCGTCCGCGGCATCGAACTCGCCCGTGGCGCGGGCCAGGTCGTTCGTCGCGTCGGTGGTGTCGAGTTGCGCGATCACCACGCCGGCCTTGACCGAATCGCCCTCCCAGAACGGCAGGACGAGCAGCCTCCCGCCGACCTTGGCGCCGAGTCGGACTTCCGTGGCCTCGATGTGGCCGGAGGCGTGGATGACGCCGCGGTCTGCGGCGCCGCAGCCGGCCAGCGCCGCGGCGGCGGCGAGCGTCACGACGAGGGGGGCGAGGGCGTTGCGCATTGCGGCCTCCTCAGGCTTTCTTCACTGCGATCCCGTCGAGGGCGATGGCGACCATCGTGTCCGAGAGGGACTCGAGGCCGCCGGCCGCGGCGGCCGGGATCGGAAGCGTGTTCGCGAAGCGGTCCTTGAGCCTCACGGCGTTCGCCATGAACATGAGCGCGCCGACCAG
The DNA here is from genome assembly GCA_963727205.1 of uncultured Acidobacteriota bacterium. Taxonomy (GTDB): domain Bacteria; phylum Acidobacteriota; class Thermoanaerobaculia; order Thermoanaerobaculales; family Thermoanaerobaculaceae; genus RBG-13-68-16. Next base: position 13,958 of record CAVSFQ010000009.1, read on the forward strand.
CATGAGGTGGGTGACGAACGGGTCCACACGGCGGAAGGCCCGGCGCCGGGCGCCGTCGTCGAGGGTGGCGGCGGTGAGCCGCATGACCTCTGCCATCTCGGCGAGCGCAGCCGCCGGCAGGTTCGGACCGCCGGCCGCGATCTCGCGCAACATGAGCTGCGGCAGGTAGGGGTGCTCGCGCACCGTCGCCACGAACGCCCGCGGGATCGCCTTGAAGCGCTCGCGCGGGTCGGTGTGCGCGGCGACGGCCGCCGCCACCGCGGCGCGGATGCGGCCGAGGTTGGCGGTGACGGTCTCGCCGAAGAGAGCCGCCTTGTCGCCGACGTGGTAGTAGAGCATCGCCTTGTTGACGCCGGCACGGCGCGCGATCTCGTCCACGCCGGCGCCGCCGAAACCGCGCTCGGCAAAGACCTCGCCCGCGGTCTCGAGGATGTGCGCTCGCACCTCGGCGCTGTGCTGCGCGACTCGGGTTGGCTTCATCGCTCTCCTTGACTAACCATTCGGTTAAACCGACGGGTTAGTTATATTCGTGATCGTGGGCCTTGTCAAGCCTTGCCGCCGGCGGGTGCGTCGCGGTTGGGTCGGCGGCCGGCTACAGCCGCGCGCGGCGCAGCACGAGCGTCACGTCGCCGGCGCCGATGGGCACCGCGCTGTCTGGCCGGGCCGCCAGGATCGCCTTGCCCGCCGGCGGCAATCCCGATGACTGGTCCACGACCAGCACTTCGACCGGCTGCTCGCCGGTGAAGACGAGCGTGACGTCCACCCCGGCGGCCGGCACCGCCACGAAGGCGATGCGGCGGTAGCGGCCGCGCCCTGTGCCGGGATGCCCGAGCGCGACCGGCCTGCCGCCCGCAGTCATGGCGGTCAGCGGCGCGGCGCTCGGCACGAAGATGGCGAGGTTCGGCGCGCCGCGCTGCGAGCGCAGCGTCGCGGTGACGGATCGTCCGCCGGCGGCCGGTTCCGTCCCGACGACCGTCAGCTCCGGGGCCGGCAACCCTGCCGCCGGGGCCGGCGCCACGAACTGCCTCTGCTCCGACCACGGGAAGGGGAGGACGGCCTCGGCGGCGAACCTCGCGGCCGCTCGCAGGCCGGCCGGTAGGCCGTCTCCGCGGCCGCCCGCAACCCAGCTGCAGACGCCGGTGTCGTGGTCCTCGGCGTAGGCGATGTTGAGGGGTTGCGGCCTCTGCGCCGAGTACTTCGGCACGAAGACGGCCGTGACTGCCGCCAGAGCCGCCACGCAAGCCAACGCGCCGAGCACCCGCGCCCGCGCCCGCCGCCAACGCGGCCCCAACGCGAGCAGCGGCGCCACGGCGGTGAGCACCATCGCGAGCGGGACGGTGACGGCCAGGCCCCGCGCGAGTCCGAACGTGGACTCGAGGAGGAAGCCCAGCGGCATCCAGGTCGCGGCCGCGATCGGGACGAGCGCCGCGGAAGCCGCCGCGAGCGCGGCGCCAGGTGCGGCCGGGGGAAGCAACTCCGCGGCAGCGAGCAAGACGGCCGCGGCGAGCGCTGGGATGAGGAACATCGTGCTGGCGCCCGGGGCGAGAGCCGCAACGCCGACCGCGAGCCCGCTCCACCCCAGCCATGTCCCGGCCAGCAGCCCGCGGAAGCCGGCGCGGCGCGCCGCGAGGCTCGCGACCGCGCCGCCGGCCGCCAGCGCCCCGGCCCAGAGCGAGAGCTGCGCCGGGAGCGGATGGGCGAGCCAGGGATCGCCGGTTCCCGCGATCGTCTCGATCAGCCGCGTCAGGACGAGGCCCGCGCCGGCAGCCGCGAGGGCGATACCGGCGAATCCGCCAAGCCCCCACAGCACCGCGGCGGCCGTGGTCCTTCGCCTGCGGATCGCAACCCAAACCGTGAGCAGCAGCAGCGCGGCCGCTCCCGCCGCAAGCGGCACGGTGAGCCCGGCCGGCCAGCGCAGCAACGCGAAGCCGAGCAGGTCCTGATAGCAGGATCGCCCCGGCCGCGGGTGCGCCAGGTCGGCGCCCGCCAGCGTGCGCGCCACGGCCAGCGCGTTCTCCCCCTGGTGCTGGAGGCTGCCGAGGTCGAGGTGGGCGAGGTCGTCCAGCGGCGTGTGGTAGTGCGAGACCTCGTCGATGAAGGCGAAGTTCATCCCCGCCATCCCGGCGCGCTTGAACACCGTGAGGTCGGTGTCGTTGGGAAGGCGTTTGTACGCCTCGTAGGTGAGGGAGAGGGCGGCCGGGCGCCGCACCGAGCGGCCGTAGGCATCGACCAGCCAGGCGTTCTCGTCGCTGGTCTCGAACATGATGCTGAGGCCGCCTGTGCCGCGGGCCTCGAGGTTGACGACCGCCCCGACGTCCCGGGCGAGCGGGTCGTCGGCGACGAACGCCTCGGCGCCGAGCAGGCCGGCCTCCTCGCCGTCGTCGATCAGGAGGACGACCGGGTTGGCCGCCGGCGGGTCGGTCCCGAGGGCGCGGGCCACCTCGACGAGCGCCGCGACGCTGGCCAGGTCGTCGGCGATCCCCCCGCCGGCCCCGACCGAGTCGTAGTGGGCCACGAGCAGGACCGCGCGCCCGCCCGAGTCGCCCGGCAACCGGGCGATCACGTTCTCGACCGTGCCGCAGACCGGGGCCGCGCCGGAGCAGACGAACGACGTGGGCACCGCGACGGGAACGCCGAGTGCTTGCAGCCGGGCGACGAGGCGGAATTGCACGGCGGCGTGGGCCGCGGAACCCACCGGGTGGGGCGCGCCATCCCCGGCCAGATCCCGCAGCACGGCGGCGGCCCGGGCGGCGGAAAACGCCCCCCTGGGGGCATCGACCGGGAGGGGCGCCGGGGGCCGGAGACGGAGGAGCACCACGCCCAGGACAACCGCCGCCAGCGCCAGCGCCACGACGAGCCAGACGGACGAAACCGCCGCCGGCGCGTCCGGCGGGGCGATCGGCGCCTCACTTTGGGGTTCTCTGTCCACGGTCACCGTCCAGGGATAACGTTCACCGCGCATCAGGAAGCCGGGACCGCCGGCGCGGGCTCGCCAGTCTCTCTCATCGGCCCGCGAGGCTCCCGAGCAGTTCCCAGCAGGCGTGCTGCACTCGCCAGAACCCCACTTCCTGGGGCACCAGCCAGCGGAGCTGCGGCTCCGGCGCGCTCAGTGATTCAGCCGAAAGCGGCGTGACCTCGAGGCCGCGCCGGGCGCACAGCCCCATCGCCCGCCGCAAGTGCCACGCGGAGGTCACCAGGCCCACCCTGCGCCAGCCGCGCTCGGCGACGAGGTTTGCGAGCGCCGCGATCTCGTCGGTGGTCGTGCGCGGGCCTTCGAGCAGCACGATGCCGGCCCGTGGCACGCCGAGCTGCTCCCAGAGGGCCGCGGTCGCCGCGGCGTTGCTGATCACGCCTCCGCCCGTGATTGGCTCGTAGGGGCCGGACGCCACCAGAAACGGTGTCCGCCCGGCCCGCCAGAGAAGCACCCCCAGGACGACTCGCTCGCCCGCGGCGGTGAGGTCGGGGCGGCCGTCGTTCCGGACCTCGACGCCGCCGCCGAGCACGGCCACGGCGTCGAACGAACCCTGGGCGAGGGGATCGATCCGCGCGTACGGGCGCTGCAGCCAGGCGATCAGCGCGCTGCCCACCCAGGCGTTGCCGGCCATCGTCGTGAGGAGCCAAAGCGCTGCGGCGACCGTGGCAAACCCCCGAAGCCGGCGGCGGCGCAGGGCGCAGCTGAAGGCCAGCAGGCCGAGCCACGCCAGGCCGGCCGGCATCAGGCACAGGGCGACGAACTTCCTCAACTCGAACCGTCCCGGCGACAGCGCCACCGCGAGCGCCAGCAGCGCCGCCGCGCCGGCCCAGGCCAGCGCCGTGCGGGAGCGGGGCCACGCCGCGCGGCTGGTGAGCGCCGCGTTGCCGAGGAGGACCGCCGCGACGATCAGCGCGAGGGAGACCATGGCGCCGGAGCCGTCACCGCATCTCGTTTCTGAACGCCTCGATCTCGCTCCTGAGTTGGTCGGCTTTCGCCTGCAGCGCACCGCCGAGGTGCGCGCGCAGGTCGGCGAGGTCCGCATCGGCCTTGTCGATGTCGCGCCGGGCCGCGTCCGCGTCCGCCGTCGTGTCCGCCCCGGCGACGCCGGCCGCGCGGCCGGCCGCCTCGAACTGCCGCCGCGCCGTGCCGAACCGTTCCTCGATGCGCTGCAGCGCCTGCTCGTCCCGCGACAGCGATGACGGGACGAGCGCGAGCCTCCCGGTGTGGACGTAGTTGTACGCGAGCAGTGCCACGACCGCGACCGCCAAGACGGCGATCAAAAGCTTCATAACCGCCTCCCGTCCCACTGGTGCATGACGAGCGTAGAGTCCCGGCCGGAGCGCCGTCAAGGGGCGGCGCCGGCGTTGCGTCGCGCGGGTCAGCCGACGGAGATGCCGATCAGCCGGCCGATGCCGAACGTGACGCCGGCGGCGGCCATCCCGATGAGGAGCTGGCGCGTCCCGGAGAAGAGGACGCCGCGGCCGGTCATCAGCGTGATGACCGCGCCGGTCGCGAAGAGCGCGAGGCCGCTAGCGGCGAGGCTGGTGACGACCGCCGTCGCGCCGGAGAGGAACAGGAACGGGGCGACCGGGGCGATCGCGCCGCAGAAGAAGAGGAAGAACGACGTGATCGCGGCTTCCCAGGCCGAACCGCCGAGCTCGGCGGGGTCGAGACCGAGTTCCTCGCGGGTCAGGGTGTCGAGGACGTTGTCCTTGTCGGTCATCAGCTTCGCGGCGAGGACGTCGGCCTCCTCGCGCCCGAGGCCCTTGGCCTGGTAGATGAGCGAAAGCTCCTCCTGCTCCTCCTCGGGCGCTTCGGCGAGCTCGTCGCGCTCGATCGCGATCTGCCGCTGGGCGAGTTCCCGGGCGCTCTGCACCGAGAGCCACTCGCCCATCGCCATCGCGCACGCGCCGGCCAGGGTGCCCGCCAGGCCGGCGACGAGGATCGCCTTGTTGGACGAGTGCGCGCCGGCCACGCCCATCACCAGGCTCAGCACCGAGACGAGGCCGTCGTTGGCGCCGAGCACGGCGGCGCGCAGGGCGTTGCCCCCGACGGCCCGGTGCCGGCCCTCGAGGCGGGCGAGCAGTCCCCCCTCCATCCCGGAACCGCGGGCGTGCGAGATGGTGGAGAGCAGCCGCGCGTGCGAGCTCTCCACCGCCGGGAGGTTGGCGGCGAGCGCATCGGGCTGACCGTCGTAGTCGCTGCGCCCCGCTTGCTCCTTCATCGCCAGCATCGGGATCACCGACTGCGTCCCGAACCTCCGGGAGAGCCACACGATGACGCGCGAGCGCGCGCTCGGCCGGCGCGCCGGGACGCGCGCGCCCGCGTCGCGCAGCTTCCCTTCCCAGAACGCGACGTGCGCCTCCTCGGAGGCGGCGAGGCGGCGGTAGACCTCGGCGAGCTTCCCGTTCGCCTCGATCTTCGCGATGGCGGCGTAGATCGCGGCGCTGTCGATCTCCTCCTGCCGGTTCATGCGGAAGCGCGCGACGTCGGTTCGGGGGGCCATGACGGGGAATCCTCCGTGTGGATCGACTCTAGTCCGCCGGGGTGGTGCGCGCAAGGCGCCGGCGGCGGTATCCTGGCGGACCGCCGCAGCTCGGGCCGAGGCCGGGAGCGCGACGGGACACGGGAGGGGTGATGCCGTTTTCAGCAACCGACGTCGAAAGGTGCCGCTTGGACTTCCCCGCGCTCGCCCGCGCCGTCAGCGGCGTGCCGCTCGCGTTCCTCGACGGCCCGGCCGGCTCGCAGGTGCCGGAGCGCGTGATCGCCGCGGTCGCCCAGTACTACCGCACGTGCAACGCCAACACCCACGGCGCGTTCGTGACCTCGCGCGAGTCCGACGGGATGATCGCCGGCGCGCGCGCGGCGGTGGCGGCGTTCCTGGGCGCGCCGTCGTGGCGGGAGATCTCGTTCGGCGCCAACATGACGACGCTCAACTTCGCGCTCGCGCACGCCATCGGCCGCGAGATGAAGGCCGGGGACGAGGTCGTGATCACCGAGCTCGACCACGAGGCTAACCGCGGCCCGTGGCTCGGCCTGCGGGAGCGCGGCGTCGTGGTGCGCGAGGTGGCGCTCCTCCCCGACGGCCGCCTCGACGCCGACGACATGCGCGCGCAAGATCACGGCGCGGACGCGCGTGGTCGCCATCGGCTACTCCTCCAACGCCCTCGGCACGGTGAACGACGTGCCCCTCGCCAGGGAACTCGCGAGCGCCGTCGGCGCCTGGCTGGTGGTGGACGCCGTGCACTACGCGCCGCACTTCCCCCTCGACGTGGCGGCGCTCGACCCGGACTTCCTGCTGTGCTCCGCGTACAAGTTCTACGGCCCGCACGTCGGGATCCTGTACGCGCGGCCGGGCGCCCTCGACGGCCTGCGGACCGACAAGCTGCGCACGCAGGAAGACGCGGCGCCGTACCGGATCGAGACCGGGACCCTGAACCACGCGGCGATCGCGGGGGTCAAGGCGGCGGTCGAGTACATCGCCTCGTGGGGCGAGGGCGCCACGCTGCGGGAGCGGCTCGTCTCCGCGATGACCGCGATCGGCGCGCACGAGCACGGGCTGGCGGCGTTCTACTGGGACAACGTGAGGAGGTTGCCCGGGGTCACGGCATGGGGGCAGGACTTCTCGTCGCCGCGCCGCGCGCCGACCGTCTCGGTCACGATCGCGGGCGTGCGGCCCGACGCGGCCGCCGCGGCGCTTGGCGAGCAGGGCCTGCTCGTGTGGGACGGCGACTTCTACGCGGCGCGGGCGATCGAGGTGCTCGGCCTGGCGGAGCGCGGCGGCGTGCTCCGCACCGGGATCTCGATGTACAACACCCGCGCGGAGGTCGAGCGCTTGCTCGCCGGCGTGGCGGAGCTGGCGGCGCGCTGATGCGCAAACGTGGCCCGATGCGGCTGCTGCTCGCCGGCTTCGGCAACGTCGGGCGGACTCTCGCCGGGATCCTCGCGTGGCGCGATGCGTACCCCGGGCTTGCGAACTTCGACGTCGCCGTCGTCGGGATCACGACGGGCTCGCATGGCGCCCTCGCCGACAGCCGCGGGATCGACCTCGCCTCAGCCCTCGCCTGGGTCCGCGAGCACGGGCGGTTCAACGCCGGGCGCCCCGACTTCACGGCGCTCGACACGGCGGGAGCGGTCGCCGGGCTCGACTACGATGTGCTCGTCGAGCTGTCGCCGCTGTCGGTGGCGGGGCGGGGCGAGCCGGCGATCGCGCACGTCCGCGGGGCGCTCGAGCGCGGGCGGCACGTGGTCTCGGCGAACAAGGGGCCGCTGGCGTGGGCCTACCGGGAGCTGACGTCGCTGGCGGATGAGCGCGGTTGCGCGCTGCTCTACGAGGCGACCGTGATGGACGGGGTTCCGGTCTTCTCCCTGGCGCGCCACGGCCTGCGCGGCAACACGATCGAGCGCATCGAAGGCGTGCTCAACTCGACGACCAACGTGATGCTCGGCGAGATGGAGCGCGGCGCGAGCGTGGCCGAGGCGGTGGCGGCCGCCCAGCGGGCGGGTGTGGCCGAGGCGGACCCCGCCGCCGACATCGAGGGGTGGGACGCGGCGGCCAAGGTAGCGGTGCTGGCGAACGCGCTCATGGGGGCGGAGCTGACGCCGGATCAGGTCGAGCGCGAGAGCGTGGCCAGCCGTCACCGCCGACCGCATCGCCGCGGCGGCGTCGCGGGGGTGCCGGGTCAAGATGGTGTGCGAGGCGTTCCGCGACGGCGGGACGGTGCGCGGCCGCGTGCGCGCCCGCGAAGCGAGGCGCGACGACCCGCTCGCTCTGGTCGAAGGGACGGGGTCGCTCATCCGCTTCGTCACCGACATCCTGGGCACGTTCACCGTCGCCGAGGAGCGGCCGGACCTGGCGACCACGGCGTACGGCGTCATCGCCGACCTGTTCGCCGTGCGCGTCAGTCGAGCTTGAAGCCGAGGTCGAGGGTGACCTGCCACTCGACCGGCTTGCCGTCGCGGACGGAGCCGCGGATCTCCTTGACCTCGAACCACGAGAGGCCGTGCACCGACTGCGACGCCTTGGCCACCGCCAGCGCGACCGCTTCCTCGACGCTCTTGTCGGAGCAGCCGACCACCTCGATCTTCTTGTAGACCTTGTCGCTCATCGTCGCCTCCAATTTCGGCCATCCGACCGTCATTGTCATGAGTCCGAGCCCAAGTTGCAACTGGCCGGCGCCGCGCGCTATCATCAGTCCAACATACGAACCGGATTTCGACGTTGACGAGAGTCGGACAACGACAGGGAGGGAAGGGACATGGCAAGCAACACACCGCAGCCTCCGGCGCCGGTGGCACCGCCGCCGGCTCAACCCGCGGCGCCGGCGCCGCAAAAGAAGGGCATCAGCCCGCTGGTCTGGATCCTGGGCGGGTGCGGAGGGGTTCTGGTCCTGGCCGCGATCGTGTTCGCGGTGATGGGGTACTTCGTCGTGCACAAGGTCAAGGGGTACGCCGAGTCCGCCAAGAAGAACCCGGCCGTGTTCGCCGCCAAGCTTGCGGTGGCGGCCAACCCGGATCTCGAGGTCGTCTCGAGCGACGACGAGGACGGCACCGTGACGATCCGCAACAAGAAGACCGGCGAGGAGATCACGATGAACGCGGCGGACATCAAGAACGGCCGCCTGAAGTTCAGGAACGAGAAGGGCGAGGAGGTCACCTTCGAGGGGAGCGGCGAGAAGGGGAAAGAGGGCCTCCGCATCAAGTCGAGCAAGGGCACGATGGCGTTCGGCGATGTCGAAGCAGTGAAGATGCCCGCATGGGTGCCGCTCTACGCCGGGGCCAAGGTGATGGCCTCGACGAGGCAGAAGACCGAGGACGGCTTCACCGGCACCTACTCGTTCCAGACCCCGGACGCGGCCCCGGCCGTTCTGGCCCGGTACGAGAGCGAGCTCTCGGGCGCGGGGTTCGCAATCGAGCGCCAGAGCGTGGGCGCGGTGGGGAGCCTCCACGCCAAGGGAGATGGCGGCGCGCGCACGGTCGCCGTCACGGCGATCCCCATCGGCAACCTGACGCAGGTGACGGTGGAGTACGGCGCCACCGGGGGCGCCACGGAGTAGCGCCTCCGGCGGGCTGGGACCGTCTCTGCACTGCGCGCGGCCGCTCGCTTTGGCCCGCGGGCTCCGGCCGGTCGCTCTGGCTTCTTTTCCACTGCGCGGAGGTCTCTTGCATGCCGGTCCCGCGGGTGGCCGGATGCGGGCCCGGGCGCCCCCGCGCCCGAGCCCGCATGCTCCTGCGCCCGCGACCGGACAGGGCGATCCGCGCCGGGGCCCCTCGCTGTTCTCCTCCCTCGCATGAGACGCTCGGTCGGAGCCATCGACACCCCGGCGCGGCTCGCCCGTCCGGGACCCGCGGGCGCAGGAGCGAATGGCCACCCGCGGCACCGGCGGATGGACGACACCCCCACCCACCAGTCGGAGGCTCTGCTGAAGGTCGAGGCTCCTGGCCAAGCCGAAGGTAACCAGCAGCGCATCCACCAGGCGCGGGGGTGGGTGGGCAAATCCGCCCAGCGGGGGGAGGCCGATTTCGCCGGAACGTGCGGGTCCCGAGCGGCCGGAGCGACGGGTGGAAACGCCGGCCCTGAGCGAAGCGAAGGGAGCGGCGAGGCTCCGCCCGCCGCTCTGGCCTGCTCGGTCGCGCGCGCAGGCGAGTCCGAGGGCGGCGCTCGATGCGCCGCCCGAGCGACACGGCCACCGCCCGCGGGCAAAAGAGAAGGCCTCACGCAGTGAAGAAGACATAACAGGCCACTCGCGGGACCGGCCACCAAGGCAGGCTCCACCCAGCGGACGAAGAACCGCCGTGCGATGGAGCGGCCGCAGGCCAATTGAAGACAGCCCCCGAGGGCTCCGGTTCAGTGCGCGACGGTGGCGAGGAGGGCGATCGCGGCCATGCCGCAGGCGGTCGCGAAGACGTCGCGCTTGCGGCAGACCGGCGTGGTCACGGCGGGGATGAGGTCGCTGGCGCCCAGGTAGAGGAAGAAACCGGCCATCGCCAGGAGCAGGCCTCCGAGCTGGTGCTCGTCGAGCTTGACGGCGAGGCCGGCGCCGAACCCCGCCGCCAGGAACGCGACGTTGCCCAGCAGCAAGCGCACCGCCGCGCGGCGGCGGTGGTGGTGGGCGAGGACGAGGGACACGGTGGTGAGCCCGTCGGCGAACTTGTGCGCGGAGAGCGCGAGTCCGACCGCGAGCGCCGTGGCGGGAGACTCGCGCAGCGACGCCGCCAGCGCCAGCCCGTCCACGGCCGAGTGGACGAGGAGGCCGAAGGCTCCGTGCATCGCCAGCGGCGGGTGCTCGTGCTCCACGGCGGGGCACTCGGCGTCCATCGCGTGGGCGTGGGGGTGGAGCACGTGCAGCTTGTCGAGCAGGAGCGTGGCGAGGAACGCCGCGAGCACGACCAGCAGCGCGGGCCGGGCGCCGCCCGCCATCGTTTCGACTCCCTCGGGAACCAGCTCGAGCAGCGCGAGCGCGACGAGCGTCCCGGCCGAGAACGAGAGGAAGATCCTCGCGTGGCGCTCGAGGCGGAGCGGCACGGCTCCGCCCGCCAGCGTGGCTCCGACGACCACCGCCAACACCACGGTCCCGATGACGATCGACATCGGGCGATTCTATCCGCGCTGCGCAGGCGGTTACAATCGCCGGGTGTCCGACCGCGTCCGTCTCGACGTGTGGCTCGATGTCGCGTGCATCGCGCGGACCCGCTCGCAGGCCAAGGAGCTGTGCGACGGGGGCAAGGTGGAGGTGGCCGGGGCGAACGCCAAGGCGCACCGGGTCGTCCAGGTGGGGGACCGGATCCACGTCACGCTCGCGCCCGGCTTGACGCGCGAACTGATCGTGCGCGAGGTGCGCGACACGCACGTCGCCAAGGCCCGTGCGCGCGAGCTCTACGAGGACGTGACCCCGCCGCCCACCCCGGAGGAGATCGAATTGCGCCGCCTCGAGCGCTTCGCGCCGCCGCCCGCGCCCGAGCGGGGGCGCGGCCGCCCGGAAAAGCGGGCGCGGCGGCAGATGGACCGCTTCCGCAGCCGCCGGGAAACCTAGCCTCGGCCCTGCCCGGCGCGCGCGGCGAACCAGGCGGCGGTGCGCTCGAGGCCGTCCTCGAGGGACACCTCGGGCCGGACGCCGAGCTCGGCGGCGAGAAGGTCGGAGGTGATCACCGACCTGCGCTGCTCGCCCGCCTTGGCCGGCCCGTGGACGGCGGGGCGGTCGACGCCGACGGCTCGGGCGAGGTGATCGTAGATCTCGACGACCGTGCTCTCGCGGCCGGTACCCACGTTGAAGACCGCGAACCCCTCGCGTCCGAGGATCGCAACGTTGGCGGCGACGACGTCGGCGACGAAGACGTAGTCGCGGGTCTGGAGGCCGTCGCCGTTGATCGTCGCCTGGCTCCCCGACAGCAGGCGGTCGAGGAAGATCGCGACCACGCCCGCCTCGCCGTGCGGGTTCTGGCGCGGCCCGTAGACGTTGGCGTAGCGCAGCGCCACCGCGTCGAGCCCGTACTCCCGGTGGAAGAAGTAGAGGTAGCGCTCGACCGCGAGCTTGGCCACGCCGTACGGCGAGAGCGGCCTCGCCGGGTGCGCCTCGTCGGCCGGGAAGCGTTCCTGTTCGCCGTACATCGCGCCGCCGGTGGAGGCGAAGACGACCTGGCGGAGAGCTGCTTTCCTTCCGGCCTCGAGCAGGTTCAGGGTGCCGAGAACGTTGATGCTCGCGTCGTTGACGGGGTCGGCCACCGAGCGGCGGACGTCCATCTGGGCGGCGTGGTGGACCAGCACCTCGACCCCCGCGTCGGCGATCAGCGCCGCGGCCTCGGGGGAGCGGATGTCGAGCTGGTGGAACTCGGCCGCCGCGGGGAGGTTCTCCTTGCGCCCGGAGGACAGGTCGTCGACAATCACGACGCGGTGGCCCCGCGCCAGCAGCGCGTCGGCCACGTGGGAGCCGATGAAACCTGCGCCTCCGGTGACGCAAACCGTGCGAGCGATCATGGCAACGCCTCTCTCCGGGCCGGCGCTGGCGGAACTCGCGCCGCTGGGGAGGCGATTCTACCAGCGCCCGACCCGCGCGGTGGCCCGTGATCTCCTGGGGAAGTTGCTCGTCCGGCGCCTGCCGGAAGGGACCGCGGCGGTCAGGATCACGGAGGTCGAAGCCTACCTCGGCGTTCGCGACCCCGCCGCCCACACCTACGGGGGAAGGCGGACGCCGCGCAACGAGACGATGTGGGGGGAGGGCGGACGGCTCTACGTGTACTTCACGTACGGCATGCACCACTGCGCCAACGTGGTGACGCGCGCGGCGGGCGTGCCGGAAGCGGTGTTGCTGCGCGGCGGGGTGTCAGTCGCGGGGGAGGGACTGATCGCGCCGCGCCGCGCCGGCCGCCTCGACGGGCCGGCGAAGCTCTGCCAGGGGCTGGGTATCGACCGCGCGCTCGACGGCGCCGACCTCACGGACGGCGGCGAGGTCTGGCTGGCCGCGGACGCGTTCGCGTGCCGGCCGGTCTGGGTTCGCCGCTTGCCGCGTGTGGGCGTGGCTTACGCGGGCGAGGCCGCGGGCTGGCCGTTGCGCCTGCTGCTCGACCTCGAGGCGCCGGCGCCGGCGCGGGGACGTTCGGCGCGGCGCGGTGCCGGCGCCGGAGCTGCGCCAAAAGCGCGCTGAAGTCGGCGGGCGGGGCCAGCCGGAAATGGAGCCGCTCGCCCGTGATCGGATGGACGAACCCGAGGACGGCCGCGTGGAGCGCCAGCCGCCCGATCGAGAACGGGTCGGTGTCGGGGTCCCCGTAGACGGGGTCCCCGAGCACCGGGTGGCCGAGGTAGGCGAGGTGGACGCGGACCTGGTGCGTGCGGCCGGTGCCGAGCTCGGCCTCGACGAGCGTCGCCGGCCCCAGCCGCTCGAGCGGTCGCAGCACCGTGCGGGCGGCGCGGCCGCCGGTCCCAGGGGCGAGCGCCGCGCGCCGCGCCCCCGGCCGCGGCCGGCCAATGCTGCGCTCCACCAGCTCCTCCCGCAAGAAATCCCCGCGCGCCAGAGCGAGGTAGAGACGCTCCACGGTGTGGAACCGGAACTGGCGGTGCAGGTGTTCGGCCGCGGTGTGCGTGATCGCCAGCACCATCACCCCCGATGTGTCGCGGTCGAGGCGGTGGACGACGAGAACGCGCCGGTGGCGCCCGGTCCGCCGCTGCAGCTCGGCCGCGGCGCGGGCGAGCACCGTGTCCTGCTCGCCCTCGATCGTGGGGTGGACGAGCAGCCCGGCGGGCTTGTTGACGACGACGACCTCGTCGTCGGCGAACAGCACCTCGATCGGCGGCGTCTTGGGCGCGCGCTCGCGCCGGGGCAGCGAAGGGGCGTGGGCGACCTCGTCGGCCGGCCCGACGAGCGCGCCGGGGTCGGTCACGACGGCCCCGTTGACCAGGACGTGGCCGACCAACACCTCCCGCTTGGCCCGCGAGTAGGAGGTGCCGAGCAGGGCCTCGACGGCCCTGGCGAGACGTCGCGCCGCGCTCTCCACGCCGGCCAGCGTAGCACCTCGTCCCGGGGCGGTGGACACTCGCGCGGCTTCCGGGTAGGGTGGCCGGGTGATCGGAGGCGGCCTTCAATCCGACGCGGTGGGCGGGCTGCTGGGCCGCGCGGTCGATGCCGGCCTCGCGTTGCGGTGGGTGGGTCTCGCCGCGCGCGAGGGCGGGGCGGGGTTGTGCTGGTCCGCGGCGGGGACCCGGCTGGACGGCGAGGAGGAAGCCGACCTCCGCTTCGACCTGGCCTCGCTCACCAAGCCGCTCGCGACCGCGACGCTGCTGCTCCTGGCGCGCCGGGATGGTCTCGACCTCGAACAACCCGTCGCCGAACTCGTGCCGGAACTCGCGGGCTCGGCGTGGAACGGGGTCACGTTCGAGCAGTGCGCGACCCACACCGCGGGGTTCCCGGCGTGGGCGCCGCTGTACGCCTCCGGTTGCGGCCGCGACGCCTACCTGGATGCGTTGCGGCGGGTGGAGCCCGTGGCGGCGGCCGGCGGCAGGGTCGAGTACTCATGCCTCGGCTTCCTCGCCCTCGGCATCGCGCTCGAGCGGGCCGGCGGCGCCGACCTCGGCGTCCTGTTCGCCGACCTCGTGGCGGAGCCGCTGGGGGTGGCCCAGGAGCTGGGCTTCGCGCCGCCGGCGGACGCGAGCGTGGCGCCCGGGGAGCGGCGCTGGTTCGTCGAGGAACGCTTGCTGGCGGCGCGCGGGATCGCCGGCGCGCCGCCGCCGGCACCCGCCGGCGTGTGGCCCTGCGACGACGGCAACGCCCGCGGTCTCGGCGGCGTGGCCGGGAACGCGGGGCTGTTCGGCACCGCCGCGTCCGTGGCGCGGCTGGCGGCGGAGTACCTTCCCGGCGGCGGTGAGCTCGTGAACGCCGCGGAGGCGGAGCTGGCGACCCGCTGCCGCACGGACGGCCTCGAGCAGGCGCGCGGGATCGGCTGGCAGCTCGCCTCGAGCCCGGGTTGCTCGGCGGGACCGGCGCTGCCGGCGAGCGCGTTCGGACACACCGGTTTCACGGGGGTTTCGGTGTGGGCCGACCCCCAGAGCCGGGCCGTGTTCGTGCTGCTCGGCAACCGTCTCCACCCCGGCGGGCGCACGCCCGACCTCCACCCGCTGCGGCGGCGGTTTCACGCGCTCGCCGGCGAGGCGATCGGAGCCGGGGCCCGTTGGGACGAGGGCGATTGATCCGGGCCGCGGTCGCGTGGGCGGTTCTGGGCGTTGCGGCGGCGGCCTTCGCCCAGGAAAGCGCGGTGCCGAAGGACCTCGCCGACGCCCGCAGCGAAGTCCGGGCGCTGGAGCAGCACCTGCGGCAAGTCACGGACCTCCAGGCGGGGCTTGGCCGGCAGCGGGAGAGGTTGGCGCTCGAGGTCAAGGTCGCGATGGTGCGCGTCCGCGAGGCCGAGGTGGAGCAACAGGAGGCGGCGCGCGCGGTCGCGGCGGCGTCCGCGGCCGCCAAGGCGTCCCAGGCAGAGCTCGATGCGGCGATGGACAGGCTGCGCCTGCAGCTCTCGCTGCTGGCCGTGCTCGGCCGCGCCGGCCTGGCGCCCCTGGTCGTGCACGCCCTCGGGTCGGGGCAGGACATCCCGGCGCGGGTCACGGTCGCGCTCGCTCTGGTCCGCGAGGAGAAGCGGCGGCGGGACGAGGCCGCCAGTCTCATGGCGCGGCGGGAGGCGGCGCTGTCGGAACTCTCGGCGCGGCGGGAGGAACTGGCGGCGACGGCGGGACGTCTCGACGGCCGGCGGCAGGAACTGGAGCAGACGAGGCAGCGCGTCGAGGCGCAGCTCGCTTCGCTCGAGGTGGAGCGGCGTCACGGCGCCGTGGCGCTGGCGGGCGCCCAGGAGGCCCAGGAGCGGTTGGAGCGCCTGTGGGGCACGGTGACGCAGCGGGAGGGGAGCGCCGGTCCGGACGTGCGGCTGCTGCGCGGCGGCCTGCGCTGGCCGGTGGGGTCGAGGCAGGTGCTGCAACGGTTCGGGCCGCACCGCGACCCGCAGTACGGCACGGTCACCCTCACCCACGGCGTCGTCCTGGCGGCGCAGCCGGGGGAGAGGGTCGTCGCGGTCGCCGCGGGGAAGGTCTCGTACGCCCAGTTCTTCAAGGGCTACGGCAACGTCGTGATCGTCCACCATGGCGGTGATGTCTACTCCCTGTACGGCGGACTTGCTAGTATGTTCGCCCGCGCCGGGCAGCGCGTCGGCACCGGCGAGCCCCTCGGCGTGGCCGGGCGGAACGAACAAGGAGTGGCGAGCGTTTACCTCGAGATACGCGTCGGGCAGAACGCCCAGGATCCGCTGACCTGGCTCAAGCCGGCGGGGAAGTGAGGTTGCGGTGAGGCATCGGTGGCTTTTCCTTGCGGTTTCGCTGGTCATGATCGTCGCGGTGGTGGCGCTCGCATTCGGTTCGGCCGGCGGTCCAAGCAGGAGCCTGTACCGGCTCGTGGGGATGTTCGGGGAGGTGGTGTCGCTGGTCCGCTCCTCGTACGTCGAGGAGGTCCCGGTCGCCAAGCTCGAGCTCGGCGCGATGAACGGGCTCGTGCAGGCGGCCGACCCGGGTGGGCTCTGGGCCCCGGACGACGTTGCGGCCCAGTACGCCAGGGTCCGCGCCCGCGCGCTGCCGCCGTTCGGGCTCGTGCTCGGCCAGCGCTCGTCCTACCCGTTCGTCGTCCAGGTGGTGGCAGGCTCGCCGGCGGCGAAGGCGGGGATCGTGCCCGGCGAACTGGTCGAGAGCATCGGCGCCGAACCGGTGCGCGCCCGGCCCCTCTGGCGAGCGCTCACGCTGCTCGACGACGCCGAGCGCAAGGGACGCCGACGTGACCCTCGACGTCATCGATCGCCAGCTCGACGGCAAGCGCCCGGTGACGCTCAAGCCGGCGCCGTTCGCGGCGGCCGGGCCGTCGGTCGAGATGAAGGAGGGCGCTGCCGTGGTGAGGGTGCCGGTCGTCGACGCCGCCGCGGCCGCCGCGTTGGGCGACGCGTTGCGCCGGAGCGAGGGCGCGAGCGCCCTCGTGGTCGACCTGCGCGGGGTCGCGCTTGGCACCCCCGAGGGGGCGGCGCGGGTGGCGGCGCAGCTCGCGGGCGGGACGGTCGAGGTCAAGATGGGCGCGAGCGGCGACAAGGGCGAGACGGTCAAGGCGCAGGGCCCGCCGCGCTCGTGGAAGCTCTTCGTCTGCCTCGACGCCACCACGGCCGGGCCGGCCGAGCTGCTGGCAAGCGCGTTGAAGAGTCGCGGCGCCACCCTCGTGGGGACGGAGAGCTATGGCGACACCGGGCAGCGGCGCGCGATCAAGGGCGCCGGCGGCGAGGTGTGGCTCGCGTCGGCCTGGGGCATCGGACCGGACGGCAAGCCGATCCTGGGGGTTGGTCTGAAGCCGGACGAGCGGGTGCGGCCGCGCAAGGGCGGCGACGCCGTCCTCGACCGCGCGCTGGAGCTGGCTGGTGGCCGCGCCGCGATCGGCCAAGCGGCGTAGCCGCCCCGGAGGGGCGCGCGGCGGCCGGGTGCGAGGGCTCGCCGCTCTCGCGCTCGTGCTGCTCGCGGTGGCTGCCGTGATCTACGTCGCATGGCGTGCGGCGAGGCCGCGGCCGGTTCCGGCGGCGCCGAAGGCGGTCGCGGTGGTGCGCGAGGTGGCGGCGCGTTTCCGTTGCGGCCCCGCACGGGTCACTTCCGAGACGACTCGGGACAGCGCAGGACCGCTCGAACTCGTGACCGTCCACGCGCCGCGAAGGTTCCAGGTCGAACCGTTCGTGCTCGACCTGGAAGCGGCGGCGCACAACCTCGGCGGGCGCCTGGAACCGATGCCGCTCCTGGAGAAGGGCGGGTACGGCCTGGCTCGTCTCGACGGCGAGGTCGGCGGGGTGCGCTGGCGCGTCCTGGTGCTGGGCGAGGAACTGCCGGCGCCGCCGAAGCCGGGAGCGGGGCGCCCGGCGGTCCGCGGCGCGCGCCTCGCCATCGTGCTCGACGACGCCGGCTCCTCGATCGAGGTGGTGCGGGAGGTCGAACGCCTGCCCCTGGCGGTGGCGGTCGCGGTGCTGCCGAACGCGGCCCGTTCGGCGGAGGTCGCCCGGGGTCTCGGTGCGCAGGGGCGCGAGCTCCTGCTGCACATGCCGATGGAGCCGGTCGGCAACCACGGGCCGGGACCGGGGGAAGGAGCGGTCGAGGTCGGGCTGAGCGCGGCGGAGATCAGGTCGCGCGTGGAGCGGGCGCTCGCGGTCGTGGCGGGGGCGCGCGGCGTCAACAACCACATGGGCTCGCGGGCGACGGCGGATGCCGCGGCGATGCGCGCGGTCATGGACGTGCTGCGCCCGCGCGGGCTGTACTTCCTCGACTCGCGCACGACCGCGGACACCGTCGCGGAGCAGATCGCGCGCGCCAGCGGCGTGCCGGCCCTCCGGCGCGACGTCTTCCTCGACGTCGTCTCCGAGCCGGAGGCGATCCGGCGGGCGCTCGATCAGGCGGTGGCGCGAGCGCGGGCGGACGGGTCGGCGGTCGCCATCGGCCACGTGCACCCGATCACCATCGAGGTGCTGGAACGGGAGTTGCCGCGCATCGGCGGCGAGGTCCGCCTGGTGCGTCCGTCGCAACTGCTGAAGCCGGCGGGTTAGTCCTCGGAGATCTCGATGGCGGTGCTCACCGCGCAGTCCGGGCGGAGGGACGCCAGAGCGGAGCAGTAGGTCGAGTGGGAGAGCGCGACGGCGCGCTCGACCTTGCTGCGGTCGAGCCCCTTGCCTCGCAGCCGGTACGTGAGGGTGATCGCTGTGTAGTACTTCGGGTTTGCGGCGGCGCGCTCGCCCGCGACCTCGACGTCGAGGCCGGCGAGCTTCTCGCGCATCTTCTCGAGGATGGCGACGACATCCATCGCAGTGCAACCGGCGACGCCGATCAGCAGCAGCTCCATCGGGCCGGCGCCGGCGTGACCGGGGCGCCCGGGCGAGTCCACGGTGAGCGTGTGCCCGCTGGCGGAGTGCGCCTCGAACCTCATCCCCGACTGCCACACCAATTTCGTCGTCGTCCGCTCCGCCATTGCGTCCTCCAGGGGCGCCGCCCCGCGCGGGAGTCTAGCAGGCGCTCAAGGGAGGAGCGCAGAGAGCAGCAAGAGGAGGAGGAGACCGGTGGCGAGGACCTCGAAGCCTCCAACTCTGACGGGCTGATTGGTGTGGTTCGGACCCATCCGCACCTCCCGACGCGGCGCCGCCGCATCCCGTACACGTATACGAGAGTACGACATGATATGTCATAACAGCATATTAACTATGCCGTATACGCATTGCACTGCGGGTATACTTTCGCCATGAGTCGAGAGGAACTCCTCAAGCTCACGCACCTCGTAAGCTGCGCTGGTTGAGCGTCGAAACTGGGTCCGGCGGACCTGCACGCGGTGCTTGCGGCGCTTCCGGTGGTGAACGATCCGCGCTTGCTCGTGGGCGCCAAGACGTTCGACGACGCGGGCGTGGTGCGCCTGTCCGACGATCTGGCGCTAGTGCAGACGGTCGATTTCTTCACGCCGGTCGTGGACGAGCCGTTCGACTTCGGGCGGATCGCCGCCGCGAACGCGCTCTCGGACGTCTACGCGATGGGCGCCCGCCCGTTCTCGGCGCTGGCCGTGTGCGCGTTTCCGCAGGGGACGCTGCCGCTGCAGGCGCTGATCGACACCCTCGCGGGGGGCCTGTCGGTCCTGCGCGAGGAAGGTGTGCTGCCGCTCGGCGGCCACACCGTCAAGGGGCCGGAGTTCACGTACGGCCTGGCCGTCACCGGTCTCGTGCACCCCGATCGGGTGCTGACGAACGCGGGAGCCAAGGTGGGCGACGCCCTGGTCCTCACCAAGCGGATCGGGACCGGCGTCCTGGCGACGGCGCTCAAGCGCGGCGACCTGGAGGCCGGCGCCCGCGACGCGATGGTGGCGTCGATGGCGGCCACCAACCGCGCGGCCGCCGAAGCGTTGGCGGAGCTTGGCGTGCATGCGCTGACGGACGTCACGGGCTACGGCCTGCTCGGCCACGCCCTCGAGCTGGCCGAGGCCAGCGGGGTGGCGCTCGAGATCGCCGCCGCCGCCGTTCCTCTCCTCGCCGGCGCCCGCGAGGCGGCGGAGTCGGGGGCGATCCCGGGCGGCCTGGTCGCGAACCGGAGCTGGGTTGCCGACAGGGTCGAGTTCGATGGCGTGGACGACGTCACGGCCACGTTGCTGTTCGACCCGCAAACCTCGGGTGGGCTGTTGGCCGCGCTCGCGCCCGCGGACGCCGCGGTGCTGCTCGATCGCTGCGCGCAGCGCGGCGTGACGGCGGCGGTCATCGGGCGCGTGGTGGCGGGGCGGGCCGGCACCGCAGTGGTGCGCGCCGGGGCCCGGTAGGGAGGACACGATGACGACGCGGTTCGGCTTGGGTCTCGTCCTGGTGGCGTCGGGGAGCCTGGCGGCGGCGAACCCGCCCGTGCTGGTGTCGGAGGCCGGGCCGGGCCGGACGCTGTCGCTGACCGTCTACAACGTCGGCCGGGCGCTGGTGCGCGACGCCAGGCCGGTCTCGCTGCCCGCCGGCAAATGTGCGCTCGAGTTTCGCGACATCGCCGAACGGGTGATGCCGGAGACGGTAGCGATCGCCGGGGACTCCGTCGCCGTGCTCGAGCAGAACTACGAGTACGACCTGCTCTCGCCGCAAACCCTGCTCGCCAAGTACCTGGGGCGCGACGTCACGCTGGTGACCGAGGAGCCGGGAAGTGCGCCGGGGGCCGTCGTGCGCAAGGAGACGGTCGGGCGCCTCCTCTCGATCGAAAACGGGACGGTGTGGCGCATCGGCGATCGGATCGTCTCCAATCCGCCGTACCGCGAGCTGGTCTTCGGCCAGCTCCCGGAGAACCTGCGCGAGCGTCCCACCCTGGTCTGGCTCCTCGCCTCCGAGCGCGCCGGCGAGCGCCGCCTCGAGGCGACCTACCTCACCGGCGGCATCAGCTGGAAGGCGGATTACGTCCTCACCCTGGACGCCTCCGGGGAGCAGGGCGGCCTGCTCGGTTGGGTCACGCTGGACAACACCTCGGGCGCCTCGTACCCGGACGCCACCCTGCAGTTGGTCGCCGGCGACGTCCACATCGCCCCCGAGGCGCGTCCCGGCCCGCAGCCGCTGATGATGGCCGCCAAGGCGATGAACGGCGGAATGAAGGAGGAGGCGTTCGCCGAGTACCACCTCTACACCCTGGAGCGCCCGACCACGGTCAAGGACCGGCAGAAGAAGCAGGTCGCGCTCTTGGAGGCCGACGGCGTCAAGGTGACGAGGCGGTACGTTGTGGAGAGCCCGCAGTGGTGGTACCTGCAGCGGATCGGGATGCAGAAGCAGGACGTCCGGGTCGACGTCGAGATCGCCAACCGTGCCGAGAACCATCTCGGCATGGCGCTCCCCGCGGGTGTCGTGAGGTTGTACCAGAAGGACCGGAGCGGGCGGGCGCAGTTCGTCGGCGAGGACCGCATCGACCACACCCCGAAGGACGAAACGGTCAAGGTCACGATGGGCAACGCGTTCGACATCGTCGCGGAGCGGCGGCAGACCGACTACCGCAAGCTGGCGGACAACCTCTACGAGGACGCCTTCGAGGTGACGCTGCGCAACCACAAGGACGCCGCCGTTACCGTCCAGGTGCGCGACCAGCTCGGCGGAGATTGGGAGATGCTGGCGAACTCGCACCCGTTCGTGAAGCTATCGGCCTCGGGCGTGGCGTTCGCGGTGCCGGTGCCGGCCAACGGCCAGGCGGTCCTGACGTACCGGGTGCGGGTGCGGATCTGACGGTGGGCCCGGAGCTCAGGCGCGGGCGCTGACCGCCCCGCAGTAGAAGCCGGGGTAGATCGCCGCGCAGCGCTCGATCTGGGCCGGAATCACCGCGATCTCGCGGAAGCCCGCCGCCTCAAGTGCCCGCGTCCAGCCGCCCGGGCTCATGAACCCCGGGCGCTCGCGGATCCCTGCCACCAGCGGCGCATGACCGTACTCCTCGAGCAAGGTGAAGGGGAGCTCGAGGTGGACGGGCGCCGTCGGCGTCGGGCGCAGCAGCTCGCCAACGATGAGCGCGCCGCCGGGGGCGAGGAGGGCGCGCAGGTTCACGAGCGTCGTCGTGAGGTCGTGCGCCAGGTGCAGCGTGTTCACGCCGAACACCACGTCGAAGCGGGCGCCGTCGAGGCCCTGCGGCGCCGGGTCGAGGTTGATGTCGAAGCGCAGCGAGCGGGCCTCGCACCCTTCCGGGAGCACCCGTTGGACCGCCCGGGTGCCGCGGCGCAGGAACGCGGGCTGGAGTTCGGTGAAGACGTACCCCGAGGGCGGCTTGCCGGCCAGCGTCAGCGCGGCGAGCGCCGCTTCGGCCGCGCTTCCGCCTCCGCCGCCGACCTCGAGGATGCGGGCGCCAGGGCCCGCCGCCCGCGCCACCGCGGCGGCGGCGATGATGTTGTTCGGGGCGTAGTGGGGGTTCGAGTTGGAGAAGTAGTCGAACCAGAGGCCCAGCGTCGCCGGCCCGAAGAGGGCGTCCTGACCCCGCAGCTCGCCGCGCAGCACCGCCGGCAGGGCGGCCGCGCAGAGCGCGAGCACCTCGTAGGCGGGGGCAACTGCCGGGACGAGGCGCTCGGCCTCCGCGCGGAGTTCGGCCGCGCGAGTCGTGGCGGGGCCGGGGACGAGTCGCCATCCGCCGGAGGTGCGCTCGGTCAGCCCGTACAGCTCGAGGGTCTCGACCAGCCAGCGGACCGCCAGCCTCCCGCCGTCGCTCCAACCGCGCTCGGCGACGAGGCGGTCGGGGCCGGGCTGCTCGCTTGAGGCCAGGTCCAGCGCGGACGCCATTTCCAGGATCAGGGCGCCGATGTAGCGGTCCAGGCGCTCGGAGGCCGCACGGAACGTCCCATCGAGCACGCCGGCCGGGACCTCGGGCGCGAGCGCCTCGAGAGACTCAGGGATGGTCATCGGCAGGCGGGGCATCTCAGGCGGCTCCCTGGGCGAAGAAGTAGTCCTCGACCGCCCCGAGCACGGCCTCGGCGGAGGCCAACTCGGAGAGGCGGCGGCGCAGCGTGCGGCCGTCGGGCAGGCCGTGCGTGTACCAGCCGGTGAACCGCCGCAACTTGTGCAGGGCGGTGCGCTCGTCCTCCCGCCCGATGACCTCGTGGAAGTGAGCCCGCATCAACGTGCGGCGCTCGGCCAGGGAAGGCTGCGCGTACGGCTCGCCGCCGAGGAGCGCGGCGGCCTGGGAGAAGATCCACGGGTTGGTCAGGCTCGCCCGGCCGATCATGACCGCGTCGCATCCGGTCTCGCGCCGCATCGCGACCGCCTGCTCCGGCGTGGTCACGTCGCCGTTGCCGACCACCGGGATGGCGAGCGCGCGCTTGAGTGCGCCGATCGCCCCCCACTCGGCGCGCCCGGTGAACTGCTGCCGGGCGGTCCGAGGGTGGAGGGTGACGGCGTCGGCCCCCTCCTCCTGGCAGATCCGCCCGAGGTCGAGAAACGTCGCGGCACCCTCGCGCAGGCCGAGGCGGAACTTGACCGTGAGGGGAACGGAAACCGCCGCGCGCACGGCACGGACGATGCGCCCGGCCAGAGGGAGGTCGCCGGTGAGCGCCGCGCCCGCGCAGCCCTTGAGGACCTTGTTGGCGGGGCAGCCCATGTTGATGTCGCAGACGTCCGCCCCCATGCCTTCCACGAGGCGCGCGGCCTCGGCCATCTTCTCCGGGTCGGATCCGTAGATCTGGATCGCGAGCGGGCGCTCCTCGTCCACGAAGTGCAGCATCTTGAGAGTGCTCGGGCGCTGTCTCGTGAGGCCCTCGCTGGAGATGAACTCCATCGACACGAGGCCGCAGCCGCCCAGCCTGCGGATGAGCAGCCGGAAGTCCCGGTCCGTGATGCCCGCCATCGGGGCGAGGACCAGCGGTGGCTCGACGGCGACGCTGCCGATGCGCAACACGCGACCGAGTATACCAACCGGTCAGGACGCGTCCGGGACCGCCGCTTCCAGGCGCGTCAGCAGCTGGCCGCGGGACGTGATCCCGAGCTTTGCGTAGGCGTGCTTCAGGTGGTCCTTCACCGTGTACTCGGTGATGCCGAGCCGCGCCGCGATCTCGCTCGCCTTTTGCCCACGCAGCAGGAACGCGAGGACCTCCGCCTCGCGGCGCGAGACCTGGACCCCGGAGCAGCGCTGCCGGATCTCCTCGGGCAGGAGGAGGCGGATCGGCGACAGCACGACCAGCGAGTAACCGGCGCCTCCGAGGCCCGCCAGCGCGACGATTTCGAGGCGCCAGCGGCCGCCGTCGCCGGTCGCGAGGGCCTGACGGCGCACGCGCTCGCTCGACTCCACCAGCGCCGCGATCTCCGACACGATCAACGAGAGCAGCGGGGCCGTCTCGCCGTTGGCGAGCCGGGCCTGGGGCTGTTCGGTGTGGAGGGCGAGGAGCTCCTCGCCGCGGGCGTTGGCGAAGAGGATGTCCCCCCGTTCGTCCATGAGGAGGTGAGCTTCGTTGGCGACGCCGAGGATCTGCACCAAAATGTCGATCTGGCGGCTGGCGTTGCTGCGGTCGATGAGCGCGGCCAGCGCGCCCTCGATCATCGGCCGCAGGCACTCGAGCGCGGCAGGGCTGGCGGCCGGGCGGGTTCCGGCATCGAACAACCGGAGGAAGCCGCGGAAGCTCTCCCCTTCGAGCCGGACCACGAGAGGCGCGCTCGAGGGTTGCGGGCCGAGAAGGTAGTCGGCCTCGGGCCCGTCGGGCAGGAGCTGGAGGGAAAGCCGGCACCCCGAGGCTCCGGTCGCCTGCAGGAGGCCGTGCAGAATCGCGGCCACCGCCGGGTCATCGACGGGGGGTGGAAGCTGAGCGAGCAGGACCGGTGGCCGCCACACCGCATCGAGTCTAGCGCAAGCCTCCGGTGGGGCAAATGGGCGGCGAGACCGGGGGCTCGGGAAGCCCTCCTATGGTAACGTTTCGGAGCCGGCTGGCGACCGCGGGCGCACAGTCGGCGCCGGTCGGCAAAGGAGCCTGAACCGTGTACGAGCTGCCCGGAGTGCCGCCGGGTCCGGACGAGCCGGTCGACGCAGGTCGAGGGGTTTTCGCCCGCCTCGGTCGGCTCGTCGTCGGCAAACCCAAGGACCCGACGGACCCGAACGTCTTCCACAAGCTCTCGCTGGTGGCGTTCCTGGCCTGGGTCGGCCTCGGCGCCGACGGGCTCTCGTCGTCGTCTTACGGCCCCGACGAGGCGTTCCGCGCGATCCTCGGGCACGAGTACCTGGCGCTCTTCCTGGCGGCGTTGACGACCGTGACGGTCGTCCTGCTCTCCTACTCCTACACGTTCGTCGTCGAGCACTTCCCCAGCGGCGGCGGCGGCTACGTGGTGGCGAGCAAGCTCCTCGGGCCGCTGTCCGGCGTCGTCTCCGGCTCCGCACTGGTGGTGGACTACGTCCTCACGATCACCATCTCGATCGCCTCTGGGGTCGACGCGATCCTGAGCTTCGTTCCGATCGGCTGGCATCACCTCAAGATGCCGCTCGACATCGCGATCCTGCTGGTCCTCGTGGTCCTGAACCTGCGGGGCGTCAAGGAGTCGGTGAAGGTGCTGTTGCCGATCTTCCTGGTCTTCATCGCGATGCATGCGTTGTTGATCGTCTACGGCGTGGCCGCCCACCTCTCGGTGTGGCCGCAGGTGATGCAGGCCACGCACGCGGCGGCGTCGCGGGATATCAGCGTGCTCGGCTTCTGGGCCGTGTTCCTGCTCTTCATGCGGTCGTACTCGCTCGGCGCCGGCACCTACACCGGCATCGAGGCGGTCTCCAACGGGCTGCAGATCCTCAAGGAACCGCGCGTGGCGACGGCCAAACGGACGATGCTGTACATGGCGGCGTCGCTGGCGCTGACCGCGGGCGGGATCCTGGTCTGTTACCTCCTCTGGCACGCGTCTCCCGAGGCGGGCCGGACGATGAACGCCGTGCTGCTCGACCGGGTCATGGGATCGTGGGTGATGGGGGGGTGGCCGGTCGGCGCGTGGCTCGTCGTCATCACCCTGGTGTCCGAGGGGGCGCTCCTGTTCGTGGCCGCCCAGACGGGCTTTATCGACGGCCCGAGGGTGCTGTCGAACATGGCGATGGACTCGTGGATGCCGCACGCCTTCGCCAACCTCTCGGAGCGGCTCGTCACGAAGAACGGCGTCATCCTCATGGCGGCGGCCTCGGCGAGCCTGCTGATCTACTCGAAGGGGAAGGTGTCGTTCCTCGTCGTGCTGTACGCGATCAACGTCTTCATCACGTTCAGCTTGACCCAGATCAGCATGGCGCGGATGTGGATCACCGAGCGCCACCTCCACCCCGGTTGGGCGGCCAAGGTGGTCCTCCACTCGGTGACGCTCGTCCTTTGCATCGCAATCCTCGTCATCACCACGTTCGAGAAGTTCACCGAGGGCGCCTGGCTGACGTTCGTCATCACATCCGCCCTGATCGCGGTCTGCATCCTCGTACGCCGCCACTACCAGGGCATCCAGCAGGAGATCGCCAGCCTGGACGCGATCCTCTCCGAGATCCCGACCGAACCGGTGGCGGCGCCGGCGCCTCCGGTCGACCCCGCCGCTCCGGTGGCGATCCTGATGGTGTCCGGGTATGGCGGCCTCGGCGTGCACGCCCTGCTTTCGATCCAGAGGCTATTCCCCGGGTACTACAAGAACATCGTTTTCCTCTCCGTCGGCGTCGTGGACTCCGGGCACTTCAAGGGGAGGACCGAGGTGGACTCGCTGATCGCCAGCACCGAGAGCAGCCTGCGGCGCTACGTCGACTTCGCGCACCGACTCGGGCTCGCGGCCGAATCGCGCTACCGGGTCGGGACCGACGTCGTCTTCGACGCCGAGCAACTCTGTCACGAGGTGCGGCGGGAGTTCCCGAAGGGCGTCGTCTTCCTGGGAAAGCTCGTGTTCGCGCAGGAGAAGTTCTACTACCGCTTCCTCCACAACGACACCGCGTTCGCGATTCAACGGAGGCTGCAGTTCTCCGGCCTGCCGACGATCGTCCTGCCGATCCGGATGGGCATCGCCAGAACGTGAGGCGGTCCCCGGGCTCGCCGGCGCCGCGCCGGAGCGCGTGCAACAACATTGCCGACAAGGACATCGCGGGCGGGTACGGCGGTGTTGCGCGAATCGTCGACACTCCCTTCGACGGGGTTGCTTGAATGATGTAGGATTGAACATGTCCGTGGGGGTGGCGATGGTTCTGCTCGCGGTGGAGTCTGAGAACGGAGCCGTGCTCAATTACCGGCTCGAGAAGAACCAGATTACGGTCGGTTCCTCGAGCAGGAACGACGTCGTCGTGCGATCCCCGGCTGTCGCGGACCGCCACCTGGTCATGCACCGGAACGGGGATGTGTTCACGTTCGTGACGGTCGATCGCCAGACCGTGGTCCTCAACGGCGAGCGGCGGTCTCGGGGCGTGCTCTACCCCGGCGACCGGATCCGGCTCGGGCCGATGACACTGGTGTTTCGCGGCTCGGAGACCGGCGTCGCCGAGGCCATCCCGGATGCGGTTCCGCCCGAGCAAGACGCGGCGCCGTGGCCTCCAGCCCGGATTGGCGCGCCGCAGTTGGCGTTCCTCTCCGACCCGGCCGGGTTCGCGGCGACGCGTTTGGAACTCATGGCGACGTTGGCAACGCCGCACAGCGACTGCTTCCGGAGGGTCATCGCGCTGATAAGGGACGCGCTCCCGGGCGTTGAGCTTGCAGTGCTGGCGCCGGATGGGGGCGGTGGTTTGGCGGCGATGGCTTCGGTGTGGGATGGTGACCTGCCCCGGTTTCCCGCGACCGGTCTCTCCGACCTGACGACCCCCGGACGGTACGCCCAGATCGGCAGTGGGGGCTCTGCCACGGTCGTCTATCCGATCTCGGCGCTCGACGGCGAAGTGGTGGGCGCGATCGCGGCCCGGCCCGCGGGGATGCTCGGCAACGAGGGCGTCGGGCTGCTGGGCGAGACGGCCCGGCTGCTCGGCCTGCGCTGGCGGGAGATCGGCCGGGCGGACACCGTCGTGCCGGGCTCGGACGTGGACACGCGCCAAGCCCTGGGCGCCCGGGTTCCGGGCACCTCGCAGGCGGTTCAGGTGCTGCGGGCGGGGATGGTGGCTGCCGCGGTCGGGAACGACCCGGTCCTCGTCTGCGGCGGGGAAGGGGTCGGGCGCACTGAGATGGCGCGGCTGCTCTCGACGATCGGCCCGGGGAGGGGACGGCCGGTCGTGGTCGTGGATTCGGGCGGCGACGACCGCGCGGTGCGCCGGGAACTGTTCGGACCCACCGGGGTCCCGAGCCTTGCCGGCCGGGTTGAGGGCGCGGTCGAGCGGGCGCGCGGCGGCGTCCTGATCCTGCGTAACGCGGACCGGCTTCCGCTGCCGCTGCAGGCCGAGCTCGCGGGCTTGATCTCGGCGCAGCAGCGCGAGCCGGCGGGCGCCGGGTCGGTGCGCTGGGTCGTCACCTGCGGCGAGGACCCGCTCGCTCTCGTACAGCAGGGCAAGCTGGAACCGGCGTTCTTCCTGGTCTTCTCCCGCCGGATGCTGCGCGTGCCGCGCCTGGCGGAACGCCGCGAGGACCTGCCGCTGTTGATCGCCGGCATGCTCACGCGGGTCGCCCAGGAACAGAAGAAGGGCATCCGCGGGATCACGCTGGAGTGTCTCAACACGCTGCTGGCGCAGCCGTTCCCCGGCGAGATGGCGGAGCTGGTCGGGGCGATCAACCGGTTCGTCACGGCGACCCCTGACGGGGAGATGGTCAGGTGCGAGGAGCTTTCGGGGGGCGGCGGGGACACCCTGACCCGCGGGTCCCAGGCGGCGACCAGCCTCGCTGACGTGCTGGGCTCCGACAACCTCAAACAGGTCGTGCCGCGCGTCGAGCAGCTCATCATCGACCGCGTGATGCGGCAGGTGAAGGGCAATCAGTCGAAGGGTGCGCGCGCGCTCGGCATCTCCCGTGGCGCCCTGATCGCCAAGCTCAAGGAGTACGCGGTGCCCGACTACCGGTTCCTGCGCCGGAGGCAGGGCAGAGCGTAGCGCTGGGCCGGGGCTGGCGGCGGCAGGCCGCGCCGGGACCCCGTTGAGACGGCGGCTACGGTCTCTTGAAGACGAAGGCTCCCGGCAGCAGGGCGTCGAGCGACGTGACCTGCCGGTCCCCGCCGGTGGACGTGGCCAGGATCACCGGCATCGCCGCCGCGAACTCCGCCAGGACTTGGCGGCATGCGCCGCACGGCGCGACCGCCGTGCCGTTGGCCACGACCGCCACCGCCGTCGGCCGCGCGCCCGCGACGACCGCCGCCGCCACCGCGTTGCGCTCGGCACAGACCGTGAGGCCGAACGAACTGTTCTCCACGTTGCATCCGGCAAAGACCCGCCCGTCCTCGGCCAGGACCGCCGCGCCGACGGGAAACTCCGAATAGGGAGCGTACGCCGTCGCCTGGGCGCGGCGCGCCGCCTCGACCAACCGCTCGATGACCACCGGCGCCAGTTCCATGCCGGCACCATAGACGCCAACCGCGGGGCACACAAGAGGTCCCGGCTCGGCCTCGGATCGGGCGGAAGACACTCGTGGTCTTCCGAGTGCTCGGCGTCGCCGGTCCGGAATCCGACCGTGTAAGATGCCGCTCCGGAGGCGGGAATGGAAGCCGGCCAGGCACGCACGCTCGAGCGCCCCAGGATCTCAGCGGTCGTCACGACCTTCAACGAGGAGCACAACGTCGGGGACTGCATCGCCTCGCTGGAGTGGTGCGACGAGATCGTGGTCGTGGACTCGTACTCCACCGACCGGACGCCCGAGATCGCTCGTGGGTGCGCCAAGGTGCGCTTCTTGCAACGGCCGTACCGGGGTTCCGCGTCGCAGAAGAACTGGGCGATGGACCAGACCCGCTTCGAGTGGATTCTCATCTTCGACGCCGACGAGCGCTGCACGCCCGAGCTCCAGGCCGAGATCGCCTCGCTGCTCGCCTCCGGCCCGCGCGCGGAGGCGTACGTCATCAAGCGCCGGGCGTACTTCATGGACCGCGTCATCCGCTACTCGGGGTGGCAGCACGACCGGGTGGTGCGTTTCGTCAAGCGTGGGGCGGGCCGCTACCCGAACAAGCGCGTGCACGCGGACATGCAGACGAGGGGCCCGGCGCCGGTGCTGAAGAGCCCGATGCTTCACTTCATGATCGAATCGTTCGACCAGTACCTGCCGCGCATCGTCAAGTACGGGTTCTGGGGCGCGGCGCAGGGGTGGAAGACGAACCGGAACCCGGGTCTCGCCGGAGTGTTCGGGCGCCCGCTCTGGCGCTTCCTGCGGATGTACGTCCTCCAGTTCGGCTTCCTCGACGGGATGGCGGGGTTGGTCTTCTGCATGCTGCAGGCGTTCGGGACCTACCTCAAATGGGCGATCTTGTGGGAGTGGCGCGCCAACGCCGCCCGTGGCCGCATGCCGAAGTTGCCGGAGTTCGACGACGACGAGTCGGTGTGGGCGTGGGGCGAGGAACCGGACAGCGGGACGACGCCCCGGACGTGACGGCCCGCGGCCGCCCCGTCACTCGCCCGCGACGCGCCGCAGACGCGCGAGGAACGCTGCCGGGGGCTCGAAGCCGGTGAGGCGCGTCGCGGCGACTTCCTTGCCGGCGCGGAAGAACGCGACCGTCGGCACCCCGGCCACGTCGTAGCGTTGGCGCAGTCGGTCGGTCTCGGGGTCGTTCCGGGTAAGGTCCACCTTGAACCTGGCGAACGGGGCGAGCTGCGCCGCGACTTCGGGCGACGAGAACGTCTTCTCGTCCAGTTCCTTGCAGGGCACGCACCAGGTCGCATAGAAGTCGAGGACCACGCTCCGGCCGCTCGCCATCGCCTGGTTGACCGCGCCCTCGTCGTACGCCCGCCACGTCAGGCCGGTCGCCCCAGCTGGCGCCTTGGCCGGCACGAGGAGGACCCCGGCCACGAGCACCGCGGCGCTGGCGAGGCGCATGAAGCGGTCGATCCAGGGATGCTCGTGCCCGGGGCGCGCGACGAGGAGCAGGTAGAGCCCGCCTGCCACCAGCAGCCCGGCGAAAACGGCGTCCCCGGTGACCGGCGGGAAGAACGGCCTGGCGAAGTACCCGGCGAGCGCGACGAGCAGAACCCCAAAGAGCTGCCGCACCCCGACCATCCACGCGCCAGAGTTGGGCAGCCGTTCGATGGCGCCCGTGAAGACTCCCAGCAGCAGGTAGGGGAGGCCAAGACCGAGCGAGAGGACGAAGAAGAGCGCGAAGCCGAGCAGGACGTCCTGACGCTGGCCGACGTAGGTGAGCAGGCCGAGGACGAACGGCCCGATGCACGGCGCCGCCACGAGGCCGACGACGAGTCCCATCAACAGGGCGCCCAAGGCGCCGGAACGCCCGCCGGAGGCGCGCATCGCCCACGACGGAACGCGCAGCTCCCACAGGCCGAACATCGAGGCGGCGAGCGCCAGCAGGACGGCCACGATGAGGCCGACCACCCACGGCGACTGCAGCGCCGAGCCGAACAGCCGTCCGGAGAGCGCGGCCAGCACCCCGAGCGCCGAATAGGTGACACTCATCCCGAGGACGTAGACGGTCGCCAGGAGCCAGGTCCGCGACTTCTTCCCGCTGTCCTGGGCGGTGAAGAACCCGATGGTGATCGGGATCAGGGGGTATACGCACGGCGTCAGGTTGAGCGCCAGCCCGGCGAGGAACACGATCGCGAGCTGGAGGAGGAGGCCGTGGGAGGCGAACCCGGAAGGGGGGCCGCCGGGTGCCGTTTGGGAGGGGGCCGGCGCCACGCCGGTGGTCGCCGCCGTTGGCTGAGTGCTGCCCGGAGCCGGGCTCGCGAGAGGAGCGAGCGCGATCACGAACGGCGCTTCCGCCGGCGCCACGCAGACCTGGTTGTTGCACGCCTGCGCCTCGACGGCGCCGCGCAGTTCGGCGGCGGGTGCGGCGCCTTCACCGGCCGCGACCGCCACCGTGATCGCCACGCGGCCCTCGAACACCGCGAGCTTGTCCTCGCTGAACGAGAGCTTGACCAGCTGGGCGGGCGGGTAGGTTGGCGCCCCGGCGGTCCATCCGGGGGGGAGGTCGAGTTGGAGCTTCGTCGGGATCAGGTAGGGGTCGAGGGGGGCGTTCGAGTTGACGTGCCAGCCCGGCTGGACGGTCAGGAAAACCGTGAGGACCCCGCTGCCGCCCGGCCGCGGCGGCACCGCCTGCCACGCCGCCGACGCCGAGAACACGGGTTCCACCGCGGCCGCCGGCCAGGCTGCACACACGATAAAGACACCCGCGAGGAGAAGTGACCGCCGCACGCGACCTCCAGCTCCGGCTGCGAGCCGGGGCGGGTACTCTATCACCGCTCCCCAGCGCCGGCGTCCCCGAACGGTACTTGACCGGCGTCGTTGGATGGACGAACATGACGAACGAAGGGGAGCGTAATGGAATCGAAACGTTTCATAAGTACACTTCACTGCCTTGCGAGCGTTGGATTTGCTCTGGCCCTGAGCGCGCCGGCGCTGGCAGCGGATGACTCGGCGTGCCTGGAGTGCCACGGTTCCCGTCAGCAGGTTACCGATGCGGCCTCGGCGATGGACCTCAAGCTCACCCCGGACCGGATCGGGAAGCTCGTGGTGCAACCGGCCGAAACCGGGACCGTGCACGATGGGATCGCCTGCACCGATTGCCACCCAAAGGCAACCGAGGTCCCGCACCCGGCCGGGATGCTGCAGGGCAACCCCTGCGCCACCTGCCACGACGACGCCCTCAAGCAGCTCAACAAGAGTTCCCACCGCGACCCGGCGGGCGGCAGCCAGTTGCGGGCCGAGTGCTGGGCCTGCCACGGCGCCCACAACGTGCGGTCCGTCAAGGACCCGAAATCGGCGGTCGCGCCGATCAACGTCATCGGCCGCTGCCTTGCCTGCCACAACAAGAGGGCGTATCTGGTGGGCGTCCACGGCCAGGCGGTCCAACTGGCGGGGCTCGACGTCGCGGCGACGTGCGTCTCGTGCCACGGCGCCCACGACATCCTCGCGCCCTCCGAGGCCGGGTCGCGGGTCGCTCGGCGCAACATCTCGTTCACCTGCGGCAAGTGCCACGGGCGAGTGGCGGAGATTTACCGCAAGAGCGTGCACGGGGCCGCCCTCATGGCGGACGACAACCCGGACGTGCCGACGTGCGTGGACTGCCACGAGGCGCACGGGACCCCCGACCCGACGACCCCCCGCTTCCGCCTCGCCTCGCCGCAGATCTGCGGCCGCTGCCACAGCAACCGCGCGATGATGGCCAAGTACGGCCTCTCCGCCAACGTTTACAACACCTACGTGGCGGACTTCCACGGCACCACCGCCGAACTCTTCCGGGCGACGTCGCCGGACCAGCCGCTCAACCAGGCGGTCTGCTACGACTGCCACGGCTACCACGACGTCGAGTCGGTGCGCAAGGTCGGCCAGGCGCAGATCGACAAACGCCTGCTGGTGCGCTGCCAGGTGTGCCACAAGGGCGCCACGGCGAGCTTCCTGAGCGCTTGGACGGAGCACTACATCCCATCGCCGACGAGGTACGCTCCGATCTACTGGGTGCGGGTGTTCTACCGCGTCGTGATCCCCGGCACGATCGGCTTCTTCCTCCTCTACATCGCGGTCGACGTATGGGGCCGCCGCCGGAATCGGAGGTCCTCGTGAACGCTCAGGTCGAGAGGGTCCGGCGGTTCACCTCCCGCCACATCGTGAACCACTGGTTGATGCTGGTCACGTTCCTCGGCCTGGTGGTCACCGGCATGCCGCAGAAGTACGCGGGCGAAATGTGGGCCAAAGGGATCGTCCTGATCATCGGCGGGGTCGAGCGGGTGCGCTTCCTCCATCATCTGCTGGGCACGATCATGGCGCTGCAGCTCCTGTGGCACGTCGTCGAAGGGGTGTGGCTGCACCTCGTCCAGCGACAGGCGATGCCGATGGTGCCGTGGATCACCGACGTCAAGGACTTCGTGCAGCAGGTGAAATACAACCTGGGGCTGGCGAAGCAGCCGCCCCGCATGGACCGGTACACCTTCGCCGAGAAGCTCGAGTACCTGGCGCTGGTCTGGGGAACGGCGGTCATGGTGCTGACCGGCCTGGTGTTGCTCTACCCGGTGCGGTGGTCGTCGTTGTTCCCGGGCGAGTGGATCCTGGCGGCGAAGGCCGCCCACGGCGGCGAGGCGGTGCTGGCGTTCCTGTCGATCTTGACCTGGCACGTCTACTTCGTCCACGTGCGCCACTGGAACACGGCGATCTTCACGGGCAAGCTGGACGAGGAGGCGTACGCCGAGGAGCACCCGATCGAGCTGGCCCGCATCCGGCGCTCTGAGCCCCTTCCGCCTGCGCCGCGCCAGCGCTGGAGGGTCGTGGTGTTCGCGGTGGTGACCGTCGTGCTCGTCGCAGGTGTGGTGGCTCTCATGGTCTGGCTGCGCGGCACGGGGCACGGACTGGGGGCGTTCAGGGTGGCGCGCTTCTCGTGAGCGCCCGGGGACCGTTTCCAGCGTGTGTCAGAGTTGCGTCAGGAGAAAAGGCGGCCTATCATCACAGTCGGCCCGTCAAGCGGGGCGAAGGGAGGGATCGATGAAGGGATCTTTCGTTTCGGTGGCAGTAGGGGTGGCTGTCCTTGGGCTGGGTGCGCTGGCGGCCAGCGCGGCCCCGACCTACGTCGGCGCCGAGAAGTGCAAGATGTGTCACAAGGTGGAGTACGACTCATGGGCCCAGACAAAGCATGCCAAGGCGACGGCGGATGCCAAGGCTGCGACGGACCGGAAATTTGACGCAGCGTGCCTCACCTGCCACGCCACGGACAAGAGCGAAGCGATGCCGGGCGTGCAGTGCGAGGCGTGCCACGGCGCCGGTTCCGACTACAAGACCATCTCCATCATGAAGGACCTGGCGAAGGCCAAGGCCGCCGGTCTGGTGATGCCGACCCAGGAGACCTGCAACGGCTGCCACGACGGCAAGGACCATCACAAGCACCAGGCGTTCAACCCGAACATCCACGCGCACAAGGTCGCCGCCAAGTAGATCGAGCTCTGCCGATTTTCAACGGGCGGCCATCGTGGCCGCCCGTTTCGTTTAAGACCGGGAAGGGTGGGGAAAAGGGAGACCGAAGAGGGGAGTAGGAAGACGGAAGACGAGCGTCGCCTTTCCTCTACCTTCTTCCTTCTAACGTTTCCCGTCCCATCAACTCTTCACTCGCTCCTACCACTCCACCTCCACCTTGATCGGCCCGCCCGAGTAGCGGGACACCAGCACGTGGCGGTTGCGCCTGCCGAAGAGGTAGAGGTCGCGTGTGATCCGGACGTCCTCGGTGCAGTACTTCTCGATGAGGTCGAGCCGCCCCTCCTTCCACCATGCGAGCGCCTGCAGGCCGTCGGCGCTCTTGGCGGCGCCGAGCGTGGCCTGCGCCACCGAGTCGAGCTTGGGGCGGAAGCCGAGGCGGTCGTGCAGCTGGAACATGATGTCGAGGGTGGGGACGCTGTCGAACGGGACGTCGCGGTACCCCTTGAGGACTTCGTAGTCGAAGCCGAGGAGGTTGAAGCCCACGACGAGTTCCGCCGCGCGCAGGTCGTCGATCAACTGGCCGGCCTCGGGTTCGCCGTAGCTGCGGAAGCGGTCGTCCTTGAAGGAGTACACCACGCCGATCGACATCCCGAGTTCCCGCATCCCGGAGCGGCCGCCGACGTCCTGAAACGAGCGCTGCGTCTCGAGGTCGAAGACCAGGATGTCGCGGCCGGTCGGCGCCTGACGCGTCGAGTCGTCCTCGAAAAGGCTGAGCTGGCCGCTCCACTCCTCGCGTTCGGTGTGTCGCACGCCGTCGTCCTCCCCGGGGTGGCCAGTGTACCATGCGGCTTGCGATGGGTCCCGATCTCTCCTTGGCGCGCATGGCCGGTTGCTCGGCACCTGCAGGGGAGGGAGCGTGACCCCGGAGAGGCGCAAGATCGTCGCGGCCTCGGTGGCGACGGGCACGGCCCTGGTGCTGACCCTCGCCAAGACCGGCGTCGCCATCACGACGGGGTCCCTCGCGGTGATGGCGGCAGCGGTCGACTCGCTGATGGACGTCGCCTGCTCCGGGCTCAACGCCTACTTCCTGCGCATCGCCGCCGATCCCCCCGATGCGGAGCACGCGTACGGCCACGGCAAGGCCGAGGCGCTCTCAGGTGTGATTCAAGCGGTGATCATCGCGGTGGGCGGTCTCTGGCTGGTGGGTCGCGGCGCTTGGCGTCTGGCCAAGCCCGAGCGCATCAGCAGTCCCGAAGCCGGCATCGCGGTCGCTGCCGTAGCGCTCCTCATTTCACTGGTGCTCGTCGCCTACCTGCGGCACGAGGCCCGGGCGACGCGCTCGCTCGCGCTGCGGGCGGATGCGTTCCACTACGTCACGGACATCCTCACCAACGTCGTGGCCGGGGCCGCCCTCGTCCTCTACCGGCTGGTCGGGTGGCGCTGGCTCGACCCGGTTGCCTCGATCGTGATCGCGGTCTACATCGTGGTCAGCGCGGTGAGGATCCTGCGCGACGCCGGTGACGAGCTGCTCGACCGCGGCCTGCCGCGCGAGGCGGAGGACGAGGTCAAGAGGTTGCTGCAGGGGTTCGCGCCGGAGATCCGCGGCTACCGCGCGTTCCGCTCGCGCCGGGCGGGGGGCACGACGTTCCTCGAGTTCCGGCTCCTGGTGGACAGGGGGGTGTCGTTCGAGCGCTCGCACGAGATCACGGAGGGCGCGATCCGCCGCATCCGCGAGCGCCACGGCCCGCACACCGAGATCATGATCGACACCGATCCGGTGTGAAGCAGGGCCGTAGGATCCGTGGTCCAGAAAGGACAGCGGAGGGCCGACCCACCCCGTCATTCCCGCGCAAGCGGGAATCCAATGCATGGTTTCATGGAGTACGGCCTGGACCCCCGCGTTCGCGGGGATGACGACTGGCGCTCACCGGGATGACGGCTTGGGGGGGGTGACGACCGCGGTGACCGGTGCGTAGGCGCGGGCTTCAGCCCGCGCGCCGGGCGAGGGTGTCAAGCTACATCCCGTACAAGCCGTCGTCGTGGGTGGGGGCGCCGCCGCCCCCGTCCTCGCCGGCGCCGGTCTCGGCTTCGAGCTGGGGACCGAGCTCTTCTTCGAGCGTGTCGGGGTCCTCGCCGGCTTCGAGGCGGCGGAACATCTCGTCCATCGTCGGGGTCATCGGCTCGCCTGAGGCCTCGGCCATCCGGCGCATCATCCGCGCCATGACGCGCGGGTTCTCGGCGTCCTTCTCGTCGAGCCCGTCGGCCATCCGCATGACCTCGCTCTCCATGCGCGAGAGCGCCGCCTCGTCGGGCTGACTTCCCCGCGGCGTCTCGGGCTTCTCCTTGGCCTTGCCCGCGACCGCGAACGCCGAGGGGACGCGGGTGAGCCCGGTGGCGCCGCACTTGGGGCAGACGGGTTGCCGCGCCGGCGAGGGAGCCAGCGACAGGAAGCTGTAGATTCGGTTGCAGGCAGGGCAGAGGTACTCGAATATCGGCACGTTGCACCCCACGACTCGTCCAGAGCAGTGCCATTCTAGCCGAACGCCTGATCCGAGGTCGGAACGGTAGAATGAGGGACCATGGGCTCCGAACCGATCGTCCGGCTGGTCGCGGCGTTCCCGCACCCGCTCGACACCGCGGTGGCGGCGGCGCGCACCTGCACATCGTCCGCCGGGGCGGTCGTGCCGGAGTCGGTCGCCGCCGGGGCGGCGGTCCAGGGCGAGGCGGGGGAGACCGCGCGCGAGAAGCGCGACGCGCTGGCCCGCTCGCTGTACGCCGCCGGTCATCACACCACGTTCCAGCACGCCCACTTCCTCTTCGTGCTGGAGCGGGTGAGCCGGCAGTTCGTGTGGTCGTTCCTGCACGCCCACCCGTTCGCGAACTCGGAGCAGGTGTCGCAACGCTACGTGAAGGTGTCGCCGGACGAGGTGTTCACCCCCGACCTGAGCGGGCATGCGGCGGCTGCGTTCGCCGCGACCGTCGCGGCGCAGCACGAGGCCTACGGGCGACTGGTCGAGCTGCTCTCGCCGGTCGCCGAGGCGGAGCTGCTCGCGCGCTTCCCCAACTGGCGCCGCCACCCGAAGCGGCTCGCCCGGCAGACCGCGCGCAAGGCGCAGGAGGTCGCGCGGGCGGTGCTCCCGGTGGCGACGCACACCTCGCTGCTGCACACGGTCTCGTGCCTGACGCTGTTCCGCTACCGGCGCCTGTGCCGGCAGCTCGACGTCCCCTCCGAGACCCGATTCGTCGTGGACGCGATGGTTGCGGCTGCGCTCCGCCACGATCCGGACCTCGCCGCGGTACTCGAGGACCCGATCCCGCTCGAGGCGACGCCCGAGTACGCGCTGTTCGCCGAGTTCCACGGCGCCGCTGCGCAGCCGGCCGCGTTCAGGGAGGAGTTCGACCGAGACCTCGGCGGCCTGACCTCGAAGCTCGTCGGCGGCGGCCGCGACAACGTCGACACCGTGGCGCGGGCGGTGCGCGCGGTGCTCGGGCTGCCGGCGGCGCGTCTGGCGGACGAGGATGCGGTCCGGCTCGCGCTCGACCCCGGCGTCAACCGCCTGCTCGGCGAAGACCTCAACCTCTCGACGCTCTCCAAGCTCGGCCGCTGCCTCCACCACGC
This sequence comes from uncultured Acidobacteriota bacterium, assembly GCA_963727205.1. Taxonomy (GTDB): domain Bacteria; phylum Acidobacteriota; class Thermoanaerobaculia; order Thermoanaerobaculales; family Thermoanaerobaculaceae; genus RBG-13-68-16. The sequence continues at coordinate 51,993 of CAVSFQ010000009.1, forward strand.
GCACTACACGTTCGCCAAGAAGCTGTCGCACGCCGCGGACTCGCAGGACCAGCGCCACCGCATGACCCCTGCGGCCAGGCCGCTGCTTGCGGCGGTCGTCGACGACGAACCCGACGTTGTGGTGCCGCGCCTGGTCGCGCACGCCGGCGAGGCCGCCGGCAAGGTGTTCGGCGAGGCCGTGGCGCAGGCGTGGGAAGGGGCGGCGGCGGTGCGGCGCGCCGGTGGGAGCGGCGAGGCGGCGGCCTACCTCCTTCCCAACGCCCTGGCGATCCGCATGGTGGAGTCGTCCGACCTCCTGAACCTGCACCACAAGCACCGGATGCGCCTCTGCTACAACGCGCAGGAGGAGATCTGGCAGGCGTGCCTCGACGAGGCGCTGCAGATCCGCGAGGCGGAGCCGGCGATCGGACGCTGGTTGCTCCCGCCGTGCGCGGTGCGCCAGTTGGCGGGGCGCAAGCCGTTCTGCCCCGAGGGGGAGCGCTTCTGCGGCATTCCGGTGTGGCGCCTCGAGCCGCGGGACTATCGGCGGATCATCTGATTCCGGGGGCCGTAGCGGCCGCCGGCCTGGCGGCCGGCTTCCTCATGTTGGGGCAGCGTTCTCGCGTGCTAGCATCCTGACCCGTGAACGGCGCTGCATACGACTTTGCGTTCGAGCTCCGCGCTTGGGTGGCCATCGCGACGCCCCGAGCGCAGCGAGGGGACCGTCTCGATCTCGCAATTCCACGGGACTGCTTCGCCCCGCTGCCGGCGGGGCTCGCAGCGACAATTATTCCTCTACGACGGGCGGTGGCGTGGTAACAGACGCGACCGATCGCGGCTTGTTGGTCCTTGCGGACGGAGCGCAGGCCGCGTTCGCCGCGGGCGCGGTCGCCGAGCTGGCGCGTGCGGGTGCGACGTGGCGGCGCGGCGCCGGGGCCGGCCTCGGCGCCCACGTCGCGCTCCTCGCGCTCCTCGGCGAGGCGCAGGAGGCCGAGCGCCGTTGGCGGCGGCAGGCCGAGCTGGGTTGCCCGCTGCTGCGGTCGAACCTCGCGGCCGTCGGTGAGCGTCTCGGGAAGGCGCCAGGAGTTTCGGTGGCGCTCGATGCGTGGACGCTCACCGGGTGGCTCGACGACGGGGCACTCGCGGAACACCTCGCCCCCGAGATGGCGGCGGGTGCCCGAGCGGTTGGCGCGCGCCGGCGCCGGCCTGGCGGCGGCGGTCGAGGACCTGGCCGCGGGCTGCAGCGTGTGGGTCGAGCTGGCCGGCGTCGAAGCCGCCGAGGCCGGCAGCCTCCTACGCGCCGCGGCGGCGTTCCCGGGCGGATGGGGCCCGCAGGAGGTCGCGGGCGGGCGCTGGGCCGGTAACGTGTGGGGCGGCGTCGGGGCTGCACTCGGCGGCCAGGCACCGTGGGTCGGGGACTCGCTCGCGTGGGACGTGGTGTGCGGGTTCCCGGTGCCCCCACTCGCCCGGCCCGCGCTCGGAGGCCCGCTCATCGAACTGATCCAGCGCCGCAGCGAGGCGCGGGCCGCTGCCGAGGTGGCACGGTGGGTGGAAGCGGGGAGCGGGCGGTCGCTGCGCGTCGTCGCGCCGGGCGCGGCGGTGTGGCGGTCGTGGTCGGGTCGCGAGTCGGCCGAGATCGGCGTCGAGTACCCACTCCCGTGCGAGCGCAACGGCGAGCTGACCGCCGGCGTGCTCGAGTGCGGCGGAGCCGCGGCGAGAGCCGCAATCGGCGGTGGGTTGTAGCGCGGATGGATTTGCCGGGCCCGGCCGTGGGCTCGCGGAGGATGCGATGCGGAGGTTCGTTCTGGTTGCGTTTCTGTCCCTGTGTGCCGGCGTTGCCCTTGCGGTCGCCCCGGCGATGCCGCGCGACCCCGCCCTGGCTCCCGACGGGAGTCGGATCGCCTTCTCCTGGCAGGGTGACATCTGGGTCGCGCCCGCAACGGGGGGGACGGCGCAGCGGATCACCGCCAACCCGGGCTACGACCACCAGCCGGTCTGGTTCCCGGACGGGAAGCGCCTCGCGTTCACCTCGGACCGCGAGGGCTCGGACGACGTGTTCGTCGTCGAGCTCGGTGGCGGGGCCCCGCAGCGGCTGACCTTCCACGAGGCGCCCGACCTCGCCCAGGGCGTGCTCGGCGACGACGTGGTGTTCACGTCGCGCCGGCACGAGGCGTGGAGCCGGATGCCGGCGGTCTACCGGATCCCGGCGGCGGGGGGGACGGAGCGGCTGGCCTGCAAGGTCCTGGCGCTGGAGGCGGTGCCTTCGCCGGACGGGCGTTACCTGGCCTTGGCGCGCGGCGGCACGCCTGCGGACCGCCGCCACTACCGCGGCGCGGCCAACCGCGACCTCTGGCTGTACGAGCTTGCCACCGGCCGGCTCGCGCGCCTGACCACCACTGCGTGGGACGAGGACGGCGTGGCGTGGGCCGGCAACGGCGCGCTCGTGTTCCGCAGCGACAACGGCGGACCTGACCGGAACCTGTTCCGGCTCGACCTGAGCACCCGCAAGGTCACGCAGCTCACGCGCCACGAAGGCGCCGACGTCCGTGCCCCGAGCGCCTCGGCGGACGGCACGCTCGCGGCGTACGAGCTGTGGGATGCGGTGTGGACGGTGAGGACGGACGGCTCCGCCGCGCCGCGCAAGCTCGCCTTCGACGTCCCGGCCGACGCGCTGGAGCCGGCGGTGACGCGGGCCGACGTCAGGGACGAGGCGGATCAGGTGGCCGTGTCTCCCGACGGCGCGCAGGTTGCCCTCGTGGTGCGCGGCGACGTCTTCGTCGTGGCGAGGCGCGGCAAGGACCTGACGTCGGTGGCGCCGCCGCCGACGGCGCGGGTGACCGACACCACCGCGCGCGAGCGCGACGTGGTTTGGAGCCCGGACGGCAAAGAACTCGTCTACGCGTCGGATCGCGACGGTCAGCTCGACCTCTTCAGCGCGCGGCCGGCGGACCGCGACGACGGAAAGTTCTACCGTGCGTCGAGCTTCGTCGAGCGGCGCCTGACGAATTCCCCCGAGGACGAGCAACAGCCCGCATTCTCGCCGGACGGCAAACAGCTCGCGTACGTGCGGGGCAAGGGTGATCTCGTCGTCGCCCGGGCCGACGGGTCCGACCCGAAGGTGCTGTTCCGGCACTGGGGGCGGATCGAGTTCTCCTGGTCGCCGGATTCCAAGTGGATCGCGTTCTCGCGCGAGGACCAGGCGTTCAACGAAGAGGTCTGGATCGTCCCGGCGGGCGGGGGCGACGCGATCGACGTCTCGCAGCACCCGAGCCAGGACACGCGGCCGGTGTGGTCGCCGGACGGACGCCGCCTGTACTGGCTGTCCAAGCGCCACGCCAACCGGGTCGGCCTCTGGGCGGTGTACCTGGCCAAGGCCGACGACGAGCGGACCCCCGAAGAGTGGCTCGAACTGTTCGAGGACGAGGGTGCAAGGAAGCCGGCCGCGCGGGAGGCCGCCGCGGGCGACGAGGAGCGCGGCGAAAGGACCGAACGCCCCGAGCGGCACAAGGCCAAGCCGGAAGCGAAACCGGTGGCGATCGACTTCGCCGCGATCGACGAGCGCGTGCGGAGTGTGACCGACGTGCCGGGCGACGTCGGCGAGTTCGCCGTGGCGCCCGACGGCAAGAGCGTGGCGTTCGTGGCGGCGCTGGATGGGGAGCGCGACCTCTACAAGGTGCGCTGGGACGGGAAGGAGTTGGCGCGCCTGACCACCGGCGGGGCCGGGCCGAGCCAGGTCGAGTTCTCCCAGGACGGGAAGACCGTCTTCTACCGGACAGCCAAGGGCACCGTGGGCAGCGTGCGGCTGGAAGGCAAGCCCGGCGATCCGGTGCCGTTCTCGGCCCGTGTCGACGTGGACCGCACGGCGATGCGCGCGCAGGTGTTCGACGAGGCGTGGCGTGAGCTCGACCGCTGGTTTGCGGACCCCAAGTTCCACGGCCACGACTGGAAGGCGCTCCACGACCGCTACCGCCCGCTGGCGCTCGCCGTCGTCGCGCGCCGGGACTTCGACGACGTCGTCAACATGATGCTCGGCGAGCTCAACGCGTCGCACATGGGGTTCCGCCCGCCGATGGCCGGTCATCGGACGAGGACCGGCGATTTGGGGGTCGAAGTGGAGCCGGCGGCGGACGGGAACGGTGTGGTGGTCACCGAGGTGCTTCCCGGCACCCCGGCCTCGCGGGTGGACGCGAACCTGCGGCCGGGCGAGCGCATCGTGGCGGTCAACGGCCGCAGGATCGGCCCGCGCGACAACTTCTTCGCGGACCTGACGGATATGCAGGGGCAACGGGTCCTGCTGCGGGTCGTGGGCGAAAAGGGGCCGCGCGACGTGACCCTCACCGCGGTCGGCCTCGACGACGGGCGGCAGGCGCGCTACCGGACGTGGGTGAAGCAGCGCCGCGCGATCGCGGAGAAGCTCTCGGGCGGGAAGCTCGGCTACATCCACATCCAGGGGATGAACGAACCGTCGCTCGAGGAGTTCGAGCGGGACCTCTACGCGGCGGCGAACGGCAAGGAAGGGCTTCTGATCGACGTCCGCAACAACGGCGGCGGCTGGACCACCGACTACCTGATGGCGATCCTCTCGGTGAAGCGGCACGCCTGGACGCTGCCGCGCGACGGCGACCCCGCGATCAAGGCGTACCCGACGGCCGAGCGGTTGCCGCTGCCGGCGTGGACGCGCCCGGCGGCCGCCCTGTGCGACGAGGCGAGCTACTCGAACGCCGAGATCTTCTCGTGGGCGTTCAAGACCCTCAAGCGCGGTCCCGTGGTCGGCATGCAGACGTTCGGGGCGGTGATGTCCACCGGCGGGGCACGTCTGTCGGACGGGTCGTTCGTCCGCTTGCCGTCGCGGGCGTGGTTCGTCGCGGGCTCCGATGTCGACGAGGAGAACCACGGCTGCATGCCGGACGTCGTCGTCGAGCAGCCGCCCGCGGACGACATGGCGCCGGGCGAGGACGCGCAGCTCGGCAAGGCCGTGGAGGTGCTCCTGGCGCAACTCCCGAAGGACCCGTCGCAGCTGCCCTGGTAACGCCATCCGCGGCGGCGGGCGGCTGCGCGCCTGCGCTAGACTTGGGGTGCAGCCACGGGAGGTGCAGATGAGGATCGAACGAATTCGTTCGCGTTCCCGCGCCGCGGGGCGGGCGTTGCTTCTGGGCGCGGCCCTGGCGTGGGGGTGCGCCGCCCTTTTCGCGACCAAGATCGGCGACATCGAGAAAGAGCCGGGGCGTTGGGACGGTCGCACGGTCACCATCGCCGGGAAGGTGACGGGGACGCACAACCTCCTGGTGGTCAAGTACTACCAGGTTGACGACGGGACCGGCGACATCGCGGTCGTGACCAACAGCGCGCTGCCCCACGAGGGCGACCACGTGCGCGTCAAGGGCCGGGTCGAGCAGGCGTTTGCCCTGGGTACCGCCCACGTCGTCGTGATCGTCGAGGCGCCGCCGTCACGCTAGCCGACCTGACGCGCCGGGTGGGGGAGGGCGTGCCCGCGCGGCAACGCACCATGCGAACCGTGGCCGCAATCGCGGCCGTGCTGGCGCTGGCGGCGCCGGCAGGCGCGCTGACGCCGAGCGCGGCCGTCGACCAGCTCAAGCGCGACGCCACCTCGCTCATCACCGTCGACAAGCCTCCGACCGCCGCTCAGCTGGCGCTCGGGTTCGGCCTGATGGCCCTCGTCGCCAGCGCCGACACCCATCTGGTCGAGCAGAGCCGGGCCCATCTCCCCGGATGGGTGGACGACTTCAAGACCGGCGGCGCCACCGGGAGCGCGAACACGATCGCGGCGGCGCTGGCCGCGGGTGGGCTGCTCGCCGGCGACCACCGGGTCATGACCGGCGGCTTGACGCTGCTCGAGGGCAACATCGTGCTCGGCGTGGTCCTACAGCTCTCCAAGAGCGCGTTCGGGCGCGTCCGTCCCAACCATCCCGGGCCGGGGCGATGGTTTTCCGGCGGCGACTCGTTCCCGTCGGATCACACCGCGCACGCGTTTCTGCTCGCGTCGGTCCTCGACGCCACCATCGACCGGCCCGCCTGGAGGTGGGTCCTCTACCCCCTTGCCACCGGCGTCGCGCTCGACCGCCTGCACGAGGGCGTCCACTACCCGACCGACGTGATCGCGGGCGGGCTGCTGGGCTGGTGGATTGGGCACCGCCTCTCGGTGGCGCACGACCTGACGCGACCGCACCGGGTCGCCGTCTCCTGGGCGCCGCTGCCAGGCGGCGCGTGCGTCGTGGCCCGCGCCAGGTTCTGAACGCGCCCCGCGCTCGCCGGGGGATCGGACCCCGGGGCGGGAGGCTTTCGACGTACAATCCGCGCGTGGAGGCCAGATGGGCCGAGAGATCCGCTTTCTCAACACGCTGAGTCGCAAGCTGGAGGTGTTCCACCCGCTCGAGCCCGGCCACGTCCGCATGTACACCTGCGGGCCGACGGTCTACAACTTCGTCCACATCGGCAACCTGCGCACCTTCCTCTTCGAAGATGTCCTGCGGCGCACGCTCGCGGCGTTCGGGTACCGCGTCACCCAGGTGATGAACCTGACCGACATCGACGACAAGACGATCAAGGGCGCCGCCGCCGAGGGCGTCTCCTTGCGCGAGTTCACCGACCGCTACGTGGCGGCGTTCTTCGCGGACATCGACGCCTTGGGGATCCAGCGCGCCGAGCACTACCCGCGCGCGACCGACTTCATCCCGCAGCAGGTCGAGTTGGTGCAGAGACTGACCGCGCGGGGGCACACCTACGTGCAGGACGGCTCGACCTATTTCCGCATCGCGACGTTCCCGGGCTACGGCAAGCTCTCCGGCCTCGACCTCGACGAAGTCAAGGCCGGCGCCCGCGTCGACGCCGACGAGTACGAGAAGGAGGACGTGCGCGACTTCGTGCTCTGGAAGGCCGCCAAGCCCGGCGAGCCGGCTTGGGAAACGGCGCTCGGTTCCGGCCGGCCCGGCTGGCACCTGGAGTGCTCCGCCATGGGCATGGCGCTCCTCGGCGAGAGCTTCGACATCCACACCGGCGCGGTAGACAACATCTTCCCCCACCACGAAAACGAGATCGCCCAGAGCGAGGGCGCGACGGGCAAGGCGTTCGTTCACACCTGGCTGCACGCCGAGCACCTCGTCGTCGAGGGGCAGAAGATGGCGAAATCGGCGGGGAACTTCTTCACCCTGCGCGACCTGCTGGAGAAGGGGTACGACCCGCTCGCGATCCGCTACCTCCTCGTCTCGGTGCCGTACCGCCAGAAGCTCAACTTCACCTTCGACGGCCTGCACGCCGCCGCTGCGGGGGTCGAGCGCATCGGCAACACGCTGCGCCGCCTCGCGCACACCCCTCCGGCCGCCGGCGAGGGGAGTCTGCCCGGCGAGACCGTCGACGAGTTCCTGGCCGAGTTCGACGCCGGACTCGCCGACGACCTCAACACCGCGAGGGCCTTGGCCGCGGTTCACACGCTGCTCACCAAGGTCAACCAGGCGCTCGATGCGGGCGGCATCGGGGACGGCGGGCGCCGCCGCGTCGAGGCGGCGTTCGCGCACCTCGACGCCGTGCTCGGCATCGTCCCGAAGGCCGCGGCGGCCGACACGGCGGACGCCGACGTCGATGCGCTGATCGCCGAGCGAAACGCGGCGCGGAAGACCCGGGAGTTCGCCCGCGCCGACGCGATCCGCCAGGAGTTGACCGCGCGCGGCATTGTCCTCGAGGACACCCCGCACGGCACCGTCTGGCACCGCACGAAGTGACGCGGCGCAGGGGGCGGTTCGCGCCGCCCGACCGGGGGTACACTCGAGTCGAGGAGGTGCGTATGCCATCGCCCGATCCGGTCGGAGAGTTGGTGTTGATCGCCCGCGCGGCTGCGGACGCCGGGCTCGACTGGCAAACGCGTCTGCGCCAGGAGTGGCTGCCGCGCGCCGTCGCCAAGACGCCGCGGGCCGTCCTCGAGGCGGCCGTCGCCGAATGGTCGGATGAGGCGCCCGCTGCCGGCGCCGACCTCGGTGGCCGGCTCGAGACCGCTGTCGTCGCGGCAATGGCCGAGAAGGGGTACGACTGATGGAGCAAGACCGGGGTTAGAGGCTCGGGGTTCGGGTTTCGCGAAGACGTTGTCCGTGATCCCTGGTCCGTACAGACAGCGCGCCAGGATCCGGGCGCCGGCGAACGGTGGCCGGTGGTGGACAGATCGGTCTCCCGGTCGTCAGGCCCGCGCCCACGGGCATTCAGGAATTGCTCTTCTCGCTGTCGTCATGCCCGCAGAAGCGGGCATCCAGTTCCACTCTCGACCGGGAATACCGTCACGCGCGCGCGCCTTGAACCGTCCGGAGCGGGGAAGGGGACGGTTCATGCGGACTCTGGCAACGGTGATGATGCTGGCGCTCGGCGCCTCGGCGGCCAGTGGGGAGGTCCGTACGAAAGTCGTGGAATACAAGCAGGGCAACACGGCGCTCGAGGGGTTCCTGGCATGGGACGACGCGGTGCAGGGCCGGCGTCCTGGCGTTCTGATCGCCCCCGATTGGATGGGCGTCGGGCCGTTCGCCGATGGCCGTGCGGAGCAGCTGGCCAAGCTCGGCTACGTGGCGTTCTGCGCCGACATCTACGGCAAGGACGTGCGGCCCACGACGCCGAAGGAGGCCGGGGAGACCGCCGCGATCTACAAGAACGACCGCCCCCTGACGCGGGCTCGTGTCAACGCCGCGCTTGCCGTGCTGCGAGCCAACCCGCTCGTCGACCCGAAGCGGATCGCCGCGATCGGCTACTGCTTCGGCGGCATGGTCGTGCTCGAACTGGCGCGCAGCGGCGCCGATGTGGCAGGCGTGGTCACGTTCCACGGTTCCCTCGACACGCCCACGCCCGGCGACGCCAAGAACATTCGCTGCAAGGTGCTGGCGCTGCAGGGAGGCGACGACCCGTTCGTCGGACCCGACGTCGTTGCCGCGTTCGAGAAGGAGATGCGGGACGCGCACGTGAACTGGGAACTCGTCCAGTACGGCGGCGCCGTTCACTCGTTCACGAACCCGGCCGCCGGCAACGACAACTCGAAGGGCGCGGCCTACAACGCGCAGGCGGACCGCCGCTCCTGGCAGGCGATGCGGGACTTCTTCGCCGAGATCTTCCGGTAGCGGCCGCTGAGGACGGTGTAGGGGCGGGGCTTGCCCTCGCCCGTCGTCCGGGAGGCCGCAAGGGCCTCCCCTACACTCCGATTTCGCAGGCGATTGCCAGGCGACGACCGCACCGGCGGTCGTGGGTAGCGGTCGGGCCGTCGTGCCCGGGTCTCCGCGCTAATCCCCGACGGTGTACGCCTCCGAGGGGTAGCCGACGAAGTGGTAGAGGTTGGCCGGCGCCGTCGCCCCCATGCCGATCGCCTTCACCGGCAGCTCCGGCCCGCCGATCGAGGTGCCGTAGACCAGGGGATGCCCGACCGGCGTCGGCAGCCCAAGCGCGGCTGTTGTGCGGTCGAGGACCAGGAGGCCGAGCGGGATCGCGAACCGCCCGCACCACGTCAGGCGGTACTCCGACGGCTGCTGCGGGTTCACGCAGGTGGTGTAGAACTGCTCCACCTTGGCCGCTGTCACCGGGCCAGCGAGCGGCCCGGTCAGCAGCGCCCGGTCCTGCGCGCACGCCTTGACGTAGGCGTCGATGCCACCCTGGCCGAACGGCACGTAGCCGAAGTCGTCGCCGTAGTGGACCGCGTCGGAGGAAATCACGACCGCGACGTCGCGGCCGAGTTTCCAGCCGTGCGCCTTCATCGTGTCAGCAAGGGCGACGCCGAGGTCGCCGGCGAGCTTCTGCATGCGGTCGAACCCCATCGCCGGCACGATCACCGGCACGAACTCCACATCGGGCCGGGCATGCTTGAGCCAGAACAGCAGCGCTTCGAGCGAGTGCTCCGAATCCTGAGCGGCGTTGTCCTGGACCGCATCGCCGTGTGGGAGCCTGGCAAGCAGCTCGCCGCGCAGCGCGGAGACGGGAGTTTCGCCGTCCGGCGTGCGCCACGCCCGGTAACTGTCGAACACCAGCGTGTCGTGCGCTCCGAACTTGCGGTACTTGTGGAACACGCCGACGAGCACCACCGTCTTCGCGGTGACCAGCGGCAATGTCTGCCGGTACACCCGCCCGGCGAACAGGTAGTCGTCGTGCGGGCAGATCACGCCGGCCACTCCGGGAGGCGGCGCGTCGCCCAAACGCTCCGGCGCGGGCGGGGTTGCCGACAGCTCCCACACCTTGGCCATCTGCTCGGGCTTCGACGCGAAGCCGACCGCGTCCTGCTGGCCGCGGACGTCGCCCGCGGAGGGGATGCCCATCGTCGCGCGGACCTCCGCGAGGGTGGGCGGCGTCGTCGCTGGCGGCTGCAGCGCCGCCTGGGCCAGGAACGGGAGGGTGAGCAACGGTGTCAACACGGCGGCGAATCCAAGCATCGGTCACCTCGCCGCGCGAGCGTATCTCCGGAGCTCGCCGCTTGCAAACGCGGCGCGGCGAGCGCCTCACGGCGGGCGCTGCTGGCAAAAGGCCTGCGCCTCGATGGATCAACGTGAGGCGGTTGGACAGAGAACGTACGGCAACGGTCTGGGTTCCCGCATGCGCGGGAACGACGACAAGACCAACCGTCATCCCCGCGAACGCGGGGATCCAGCGTCTTCGGTGCCGTGGGCAACGGCCTGAGCTCCCGCGTGCGCGGGAACGGCAGCAAAAGCACGTCGTCATCTCGGCTCGAGGCTCAACAGCGCCTCGGCGGCGCGGTTGCCGGAGCGGACGGCGTAGTTCTGGCCGCGGTCCTCGGGGTAGATCTGCGCCATGCAGGCGTGGAACAGGCCGGGCACAGGCGTCTCGAACTGCGGGATCACGCCGGGGTAGTTGCAGGGGATCACCGGCTGCGCGTAGGCGGCCTTGAAGTGGTGGCGGGCGAGCACCCACCTGTCGTCGAACTCAGGGTTGACGCGCTGCATGAACGGACGGTAGGCGGCCCACACGTCGTCGTCGCGCGCGCTCCAGAGCGGGCTGTCGGTGAACAGGTACTTGGAGATGTAGAGCACGTGACGGCCGCCGTAGCGCTCGCGCGGGATGTAGTTGGTGTGTTCGATCAGCCCGCCGAACGGGAACTCGGGGTCGGCGATGTTGAGCCAGTAGTACGGCGACAGCGAGCGCGACAGTTCGAGCACGACGCAGAGCGCGGCCGTCGATGCGAGGCCGTCGAGGCGGGCGCGGTAGGCGTCGGGGAACTGCCCACCCGCGACCTTGACCAGCTCGCCCGGCGCCGCGGTGAACAGCACCGTGTCGAAGCGCTCGACGCCGGTCCGCGCCTGCACCTCGAGGCCGCCGTCGCTGCGCCAGACCCGCCGCACCGGGTTGCCGAGTTCGAGCCCGACGCCGGCCTTGCGCAGGCGCGCGACGAGCGCGTCCACGAGGCGCGCGAACGAGCCCCTCATGTAGCCGAGGCGCTCGCCCATGCCGCTCGTCGAGCGCGACCGCCCGCGCAGGTACACCTTCCCCCACAGCCAGACCATCGCCACTTCGTCGGCCTTCTCCGCGAACTTCTGGTGCAGGAGGGGGCCCCAGACGGCGTCGAACGCCTTGCGGCCGGCGTGCGCGAGGATCCAGTCGCGCGCGGTGACGTTCTCGAACCTGTGGTAGTCCGCGGTGCGGTTGAGCAGCAGCGTGGACGCGCCGAAGCGCACCTTGTCGAGCAACGGCAGAGGGCCGAACTTCAGCAGGGAAAGCGGCGTGCCGAAATCCCAGAGGCGGCCGCCGGAGTAGATCCCCATTCGCGAGGGGAGCCACTCGATCTCGCCGCCGAGGCCCAGCTCGCCTGCGAGCGCCACGAGGTCGGCGTCGGTGGTGAAGAGATGGTGATAGAAGCACTCGATCCGCTCGCCGCCGACCGCGAAGCTGGCGACCAGGCCGCCCGCCTCCGGGTAGCGCTCGAACACCGTGACGTCCCAGCCCGCGCTGGCGAGTCGGTGCGCCGCCACGAGACCGGTGAGTCCGGCTCCCACAACCGCACAGCGCTTCGTCCGCTCGCCCATGGCCAGCAAGGATAGCGCGCTTGCTTGCCGCCCCGTCGGGTGGCGCAGGCGAAGGAGGTCCACCTGATCGGGACAACCGGGCAAACCGACGCCCCCTTGACAGCGAACGACTTAGGCGCGATGATACGAAGTCTAAAGACGAGAGCTAATCAAAAGTTCTTTGTTGGGGGGGGCATGAGGACCACACGGATGGCAAGAGGCCTGCGGTTTCTCGCGGTCGTAGTGGTGGTGGGGCTGGCGGCGGGCACGGGGCCCGTCCTTGCCGCGACCAGAACCTGGACGGGCGCGGGGGGCGACGCCAACTGGAGCACGGCGGCCAACTGGGGAGGCACGGCGCCGGCGGCCGGGGATGACCTGGTGTTCCCCAACGGAGCGGCGCGCCTGGCGAATATTAACGATCTGGTATCGGGCACGTCGTTCAACTCCATCAGCTTCACCGGACCCGTTGGCGGCTACACCATTTCCGGCAACGGCATCCAGCTGGTGGCGGGGGTCACCGCGAACAACAACGCAACGAACGCGCTCGTCGTCGGCATCGTCCTTACGGCGTCGCAGACGTTCACCGTTTCGGGAGACCGGCTGAACCTTGGGCCCATCGACCTGGGCAGTCACACGCTTACCATTGCCGGAGCCACCGGCGTCGTCGAGCTGAACGGTATCGTCTCGGGAACCGGCGGGATCTCGTCGTCCCTAAACATCGCCTTCGTCAATACCAGTGCCTCCTACACCGGGTCCACCTCCGTCACCGCGGGGATCTTCGTCGTGGGAGGGCCGAGCCTCAGTCCGTCGAGCGTGGTGACGGTCAGCGGCGGCATCCTCCAGTTCGCCAACGGCGGCTCGACCGGCCCGGTCACCGTGAACTCGCCCGCCACGCTGGCGTGTTACGGCGGCGGCGGCAGCCAGGTCGGCAACCTCACCGATCTGACGATGCAGTCGGGGTCCGTTCTCAATCTGGGGATGTACAGCCTCTCGAACTACGGACAGCTCAACGCCTCCGGCAACGTGAGCCTGGGCAACGCGACGCTCAACCTGGGGTGGGCGTTCACTTCCGCAACCGGCAACACCTTCACCATCATCAACAAGACCAGCGCCGGCGCCATCACCGGCACGTTCAACGGGCTCGCCGAAGGGGCGACGTTTACCGGCGGCGCCCGGACCTACCAGATCACCTACGCCGGTGGCGATGGCAACGACGTGGTGGTAACGGACATCACGGCCGCGGGGCCGACACCGACCCCGACGCCAACCTCCACGCCGACAGCGACGCCGACACCGACCCCGACGCCGACCGTGACCACGACCACGACGCCCGGGCCCAACATCCCGACGACGGGTGGTGGTGGGGCGATCGCGTTCATCGTCTTGCTGGCGGTGGCGGGCGTGCTGCTCGTGCGGCGGTACGCGTCCTGACTCTGACGTGAATGCGTGCGATTGGGGCGCGCCCGGGCGGTGGTCCGGGCGCGTTTCCATTCTCGACGTTGTGCGACGGTTGGGCGTTGCCCGCCTGCGGGCCTCGCTCGCGGACGCTCAGTTCACGTCGTTCCCATCGCCGAGAAAGCCCGGAAGGCGGTAGAAACCGCCCTCGGGCAGTTCGGGCCGCTCCTCGGCCTCCTGCACCTGCCAGCGCTGGTAGGAATCGTCCGGCAGCTCGGAGATGAAGCGCGAGGGCTCGAGGATGACGTCCACGCGGTAGCGGTCGCGGGCTACAAGCGGGTAGCAGAGGAGCAGCTCATCCTTGGCCCGCGTGCAGGCGACGTAGAACAGCCGCCGCTCCTCCTCCATGTCCTCGGCGCGGGCGGACGGGAAGCGGCCCTCGGCGAGCCACACGATGAACACGGCGCGCCACTCCAACCCCTTCGCCTGGTGGATCGTCGAGAGCGTGACCCGCTCGCGCTCGCCCTCCTCGACGGTCACGTCCTCGCCCGAGAGCTCGTTCATCAGCGTGACCTCGTCGAGGAACGTGTCGAGCGAGTCGTAACCGTCGGCGAACAGCGCGAGTTGCTCGAGGTCGTCGAGGCGCGCGCTCGCGTTGTCGAGGGTGGCGCGGACGTACTCGCGGTAGCCGGAGGCGACCACCTCGCGGACCATCTCGCCGGGGCGCGAGCGCAACTTGAGCAGGCGCTCGACCAGGCCGGCGATGTTCTTGATCGAGTTCGCGGCCGCGCCCGGCAGGGCGAGCCCCTTGGCATCCAGGCGGGCCAGGGCCTCGATCGGCTCGCTGGACGCCGCGATCGCCTCCCACGCCCGCGCGACCAGGCGTAGGCCGAGACGTGGCTTCAGGCGGGCCATGCGGCCGAACGCCACCTCGTCGCGCGGGTTGGCGACGAAGCGGAGGTGAGCGAGGGCGTCCTTGACGTGGCGTTGCTCGAAAAAGCGCAGGCCGGAGCGCACCTCGTACGGGATGTTGCGGCGCGTCAGCTCGACCTCGAGCTCGAGGGAGTGCGAGTGGTTGCGGTACAGAACCGCGATCTCGGGCAGCGGCACGCCCTCGTCGATCAGCTCGAGGGTGCGCTGCGCCACGAACGCGGCCTGCGATTCGGGCGACGGTGCGGCGCACACGACCGGCTCCTCGCCGCCCTCGCGCACCGGGCGGAGGTGCTTGGGGAACTGCCGTTCGTTGGCCGCGATCGACGCGTTCGCGAGCGTCAGGATCGGCGGCAGCGACCGGTAGTTGGTCTCCAGGCGGAACGTCGCGCAGCCCGGGTAGCGTTCGGGGAACGAGAGGATGTTGGCGTACTCGGCGCCGCGGAACGCGTAGATCGACTGGGCGTCGTCGCCCACGACCATCAGGTTCCGCCCGCCGCCGAGCAGGAGGTCCACGATGTCGGCCTGCAGGCGGTTGGTGTCCTGGTATTCGTCCACCAACACCTGGGCGAAGCGCGCCGCCAGCTGGCGCCGCACGTCGCCGTGGCGGCGCAGCAGCAGCAGCCAGTTGAGCAGGAGGTCGTCGTAGTCCATCACGGCCGCGGCGCGCTTGCGCTCGAGGTAGCGCCGGAACACCGCCTGCATCGTCTCGACGTCGGCGGAGAACTGCGGGTAACGCGCGGCGACGACCTCGTCGAGGGAGCGGCCGGTGTTGATCACGAACGAGTAGGCCTCGACGAGCACCGCGGCGCCGGGCAACCGTTTGCCGGGCGAGGACGGTACGGTGTCGGTGAGAGCGGTGCCCATCAGGTCGCGGGCGTCCTCGCGGTCGAGGATGCCGTAGTTGGATGGGTATCCCAACCTTTCGCCGAACCGCCGGAGCAGCCGGTTCCCGACCGAGTGGAACGTGCCGCCCATCACCCGACCGGCATCGCGGCCGAGCAGGAGACCGACGCGGGAGAGCATCTCGCGCGCGGCGCGGTTGGTGAACGTGAGCAGGAGGACCGCGTTGGGGTCGGCGCCGTCCTCGAGGAGGCGGGCGACGCGGTAGACGAGCGTGCGCGTCTTGCCGGAGCCGGCGCCGGCGAGCACCAACATCGGGCCGCCCGCGTGCATCACCACCGCGAGTTGCTCCGAGTTCAGCTCGCCGGCATAGTCCACCTTGCGCCGCAGCCCCTCGGCCGGGCGCAACGCCACCTTGCGGGGGACCGGCTTGTCCGTCACCGGCCGAGGATAACGCAACCAGGCGGCTCCCGCCCGTCGCGGCGGTGGGTCGTCATCCGCGCAAAAGCCTGCCCCGGACGTCGATCCGGGGCGGGGATCCAGGGTCCTCGGTACCCCGGCAAAAGGCCTGGGCTCCCGCGTGCGCGGGAACGACGGCAGGGGAATGGAGGACAACGCGGCGGGGTCCAGGGCGTCCCGAAAATGATGACACATGGTCTCAATAAACTCTTGGCTCCGTTGGCGATCGCTGCGGTTGCCAAACCCAGCGCCTGCCCATACTATGGGCGCGCGCAGCGGTGCGCCGCGACACGCGGGAGCTCGCCCCCGGGGGGACGATGGGGGCGGCGGGCGCACGCACGCGCTGGAGGCACGCGAGTGTTCAGGGTCATCAGCAAGGAAGAAATCGCGCCCAAGTTCCATCGCTTCGTCGTCGAGGCGCCGGAAATCGCACGCAAGCACAAGCCCGGTCAGTTCGTGATGGTGCTCCCGACCGAAACCGGCGAGCGCATCCCGCTGACGATCGCGGCGTCGGATCCCACCGCCGGGACGATCACGCTGGTCGTCCAGGAGGTCGGCAAGACCACGATGGGCATGGCGCTGATGGCGGTGGGGGAGGGGTTCGTTTCGGTCGTTGGGCCCCTCGGCACCCCAACCCACATCGAGAAGTTCGGCACGGTCGTGTGCGTCGGGGGCGGCGCCGGGATCGCGCCGATGCTTCCGATCGCCGGCGGCCTGCGCCGCGCCGGCAACCGCGTTCTCTCGATCCTGGGCGGCCGCACGCAGGAGCTCGTGATCCTGCGCGCGGAGATGGAAGCGGTCTCGGACGAGATCGTCTACACCACCGATGACGGGTCGTTCGGCCGCAAGGGCCTGGTGACGCACGCGCTCGCCGACCTTGTCGAGAGCCACGGCAAGCCCGATCTCGTCGTCGCGATCGGTCCCGCGATCATGATGAAGGCGGTGGCTGAGATGACGCGCCCGCTCGCGATCCCAACCCTCGCCTCGCTGAACTCGATCATGGTGGACGGCACCGGGATGTGCGGGGCGTGCCGGATCGCGGTGGACGGCCAGACCAAGTTCGTCTGCGTGGACGGGCCCGAGTTCGACGCCCACAAGGTGGATTTCGACCTCCTGATCAAGCGCCTGCGCATGTACCTCCCCGAGGAGCAGGTGGCGCGCGAGAAGTTCCTCGCGAGCCACGAATGCCGCGCGATGGCGGGGGTGTCCCGTGGTTGACGAGATCCGCGGCGTCCCCGAGCTCCCCAAAGCCGCTCGGATGAAGGTTCCGCGCCACCCGATGGCGACGCAGGAGCCGCTCGAGCGCATCAAGAACTTCGCCGAGGTCGCGCTCGGTTACTCCCCGGAGTTCGCCATGGAGGAGGCGCAGCGCTGTCTGCAGTGCGCCAACCCGCCTTGCGTCAAGGGGTGCCCGGTCGGGATCGACATCCCGGCGTTCGTGCAGCTCATCCGCGAGGGCGACTTCGCGGGCTCGCTTGCCAAGATCAAGGAGACCAACACCCTCCCGGCGATCTGCGGCCGCGTCTGCCCGCAGGAGGAGCAGTGCGAGGTCGTCTGCGTGCTGACCAAGAAGTACAAGCCGGTGGCGATCGGGCGCTTGGAGCGTTTCGTCGCCGACTGGGAACTTTCGCACGGCCTCTCGTCCACGCCGCAGCTGGCCGCGCCGACGGGCCACAGGGTGGCGGTCGTCGGCTCCGGCCCGGCCGGCCTCGCGTGCGCCGCAGAGCTCGCCCGCTTCGGTCACAAAGTCACGATCTTCGAGGCGCTGCACAAGCCGGGAGGCGTGCTTGTGTACGGCATCCCGCAGTTCCGGCTCCCCAAGGAGATCGTGACGTTCGAGATCGACAACCTCTCCCGCATGGGCGTCGAGATGCGCACCGACTTCGTCATCGGCAAGACCGCCACCGTGCACGAGCTGTTCGCCGAGTACGGGTACGACGCGGTCTTCCTCGGAACCGGCGCCGGGCTTCCGTACTTCCTCGGCGTCCCGGGCGAGAACTACATCGGCGTGCTCTCCGCCAACGAATTCCTTACCCGCGTGAACTTGATGAAAGCCTACGACTTCCCCCGCACCGACACGCCCGTGCGCACGGGCCGCCGCGTCGCGGTCGTGGGGTCGGGCAACGTCGCGATGGACTGCCTGCGCACCGCCAAGCGCCTGGGGGCCGACGAGGTCATCTGCGTGTACCGGCGCACCCGCAACGAGTCGCCGGCGCGGCGCGAGGAGCTTGAGCACGCGGAGGAGGAGGCGATCGACTTCCGCTGGCTCTCCGCCCCGGTCGCTGTTCTCGGCAACGCCGAAGGTTTCGTCACCGGCGTGCGCATCCAGCGCATGGAGCTCGGCGAGCCGGACAGCTCGGGGCGCCGCCGCCCGGTGCCGATCGAAGGGTCGGAGTACGAGATCGCCATCGACACGATCGTGATCGCGATCGGCCAGGGGCCCAACCCGCTCGCCACGCGCTCGACCCCCGGGCTCGAACTGAACCGCCACGGCAACATCGTGGCGGACAAGGAGACGATGGCGACCTCGATCCCGGGGGTGTTCGCCGGCGGCGACATCGTCACCGGCGCCGCCACGGTGATCCTGGCGATGGGCGCGGGCAAGCAGGCCGCGCTCGGCATCCACGCCTGGCTCGACCGCCTCGCAAAGGGCGAGGTCGCCAAGCCGACCCTGGCCGCCACCCCAGCCTGACGCGTGTCCGGCTCCGGGCGCCGTCTCCAGTTCGGTCCCCGTGAACCCCGCCGGTTGTGGGGTGTACGCGCAGCGTCGGACTAATCGCGGTCATTGCGAGCCCCGCCGGAGGCGGAGCCGCCGGCAGGGCGAAGCAATCCCGAGGGCGAGTGAGGGCATTCGGTCCGTCGAGTGGGGACGAGATTGCTTCCCCCACGCGGGCGCTGTGCGCCCGCTCGGGGCAGGCTTGGCCTCGCTGCGCTCGGCATCCTCGCAATGACCGGGAGCGGTAAGACCTCGCTCTGCGAGGGCTTACCGGTGCCGAGCCGTCGGTGGCGGGCGCTTGCTTGTGGCGCGTTCGCCTCGTACCATCGGTGGCACGGTGCACTCTTGACCGGAGGGGGAAAAGGTGCCTCTCGAGGACCACAAGATCGCGTGCTTCATCGACTTCGAGAACCTCGCCCTGGGCGTCCGCGACACCAGCTACAAGACGTTCGACGTCCAGCTCGTGCTCGCGCGCCTGCTGGAGAAGGGGAAGATCGTCGCGCGCCGCGCCTACGCCGACTGGGAGCGGTACGGCGCGTACAAGCGGCCGTTCCACGAGGCCGGGATCGAGCTGATCGACGTTCCCCTGCGGGGCTACTCCGGCAAGAACTCCGCCGACATCCGCATGGTCGTGGACGCCCTCGACATGTGCTACGCGAAGGGGCACGTCACGACGTTCGCGCTGTGCTCGGGGGACTCGGACTTCTCGCCGCTGGTCGGCAAGCTGCGCGAGAACGACAAGTACGTCATCGGGCTCGGCGTCAAGAACTCGACATCGGAGCTGCTGGTTTCGAGCTGCGACGAGTTCGTCTTTTACGAGGACCTCATCCGCTCGGTGCAGGAGGCGCCGCCGCTCATTGGGCTGCCGAAGAAGCAGAAGGAGTGCTTCGCGCTCCTCGCCGACTCGATGAAGGCGCTGATGCGCGAAGGCAAGGAAGTGCTCTGGGGCTCGATGATCAAGCAGACGATGCAGCGCAAGCGCCCGGAGTTCAACGAGGAGTACTTCGGATACTCGACGTTCTCCGCGCTGCTCGAGGACGCGGAGAAGCACCACGTCGTCAAGCTGCGCCGCGACCAGCGCTCGGGGACGTACGTCGTGACCGGCTTCGACGCCGGCAGCGGCGAGGCGGTGCCAAGCGCGGCTGCGGCCGAGCTCGCGTCCGAGGCGAAGCCGGTCGAGAAGGCCCGGCGCCCACGGCGCCGCCCGCGCAAGTCGCCCAAGCCGTCCGGCGAACCGTCGCCCGCGCCCGACGCCACCTGACTGCTCGTTCCCGCCGTCGTTTCCGCGGGCATGACTACCATGGTGTGGGCGGCGGCGCGCCACGCCATCCCCGCGGACGCGGATGTCCGGCCTCTGCCGTCGTCATCCCCGCGAACGCGGGGATCCAGGTCGTGGGCCTCGGGCGTCTGGGCCTGGGTTCCCGCGTTCGAGGGAACAACGGCAGGAGGTCCCAGCCGGGCGCATCGCGCGCACCGTGTGCCGCTAGAATCGCCGCGTGAAGCACCCCGCCTTTCCTCGCTCGGTGGACTCCGGCGTGCCGATCGAGCTCGAGATGGAGCTCGACGGCATCACGCTCGCCGGCACCTCGATTGCGGCGCGCGCGACCGGGTTCGCGGTGCCGGAGCTCGGCGTCGCGCTCGACGTCGGCCGTCTGAGCCCCAGGCTCGCGGCGCAGCCCGTGGTGCTGCTCTCCCACGGCCACCTCGATCATCTCGCCGCGATCCTCGCCTACCTCAACCTGCGGGCCCGCTTCTTTGCGGGGGTCCCGCCGCGGGTCGCGGCGCCGCGCGCGGTCGCCGATCCGCTGCTCGCCGCGCTCGCGGTGATGCCCGGGATGGAGGCGGTGCGCAAACGCCTCCGCCTCGAGGACGTCGTGTTGGGGATGGAGCCGGGCGAGACGGTGACGGTTCCCGGGGGCGCGGCGACCTCGTTCGCCATCGATCACGGCGCCCCCTCGCTGGGTTGGGCGCTGAGGCGGCCGGGCGAGCAGCGCCCCTGCCTGGTGTACGCCGGGGACGGCACCGTCGAGCCGTTCGCAGCCGATCCCGGCATCCTCGACGCGGCCACGGCGGTGGTCGAGTGCACGTTCGTCGGGAGGAGCCGGCGCATCGCGGCCCGCCTGGCGCGCCACGCTCACATCCTGGACTGGGTCGAGCTGGCGCCGGCGCTGCGCTGCGACCGGCTCGTGCTTGCTCACCTCCCGCAGCTGCCCGCCGCCGAGCTGATGGCGCTGGCGGCGCCGCTCGCCGCCGCGCTCGCCGGCGAGCTGGTCCTCTGGACCGCGCCCTGACCTAGGAGAGCGCGATTGACGCCCCTGTCGTCATGCCCGCGCAAGCGGGCATCCAGGCTACGGCGCGTCCGGCGAGGACTGGATCCCCGCGTTCGCGGGGATGACGGCAAGACACGCCACCGGACCGGCGGCGGCGGGGGTATCCAGGGTCGTCGCGTTGCGCCGTCGTCATGCCCGCAAATGCGGGCATCCGAGGTAGTTTCCTTCCTCCCTCGTTCTGCCCGCGGAAGCGGGCATCCAGGTTCAGACGATCTCGTCCCAGAGGTCCCTCCACTCCGGGTTGTGCTTTTCGATGAGCTCCAGCTTCCAGGCCCGCTTCCACTTCTTGAGCTGCTTTTCGCGGGCGATGGCCTGGGTCATCTCGGGGTGCATCTCGAAGTGGACCAGCATGTGAACGCCGTATCTCCTGGTGAAGCCTTCGACGACGTCGTTCCTGTGCTGCCAGATGCGCGCGACGAGATCGCTGGTCACCCCGATGTACAGAGTCCCATTGCGGCGGCTCGCCAGGACGTACACAGCGGGTTGCTTCGCCATGGGGCCGATCCCTCCGGAATTCCCGCACGATCGGGGGTCACCTCGACGTTGAACGGACCGCAGGCTGTGCCTTCGGCCTACCACTGCACGCGAGAGGGGGACCGAATCACCATCGGCGCACCCCGATGGCGGGGAAGCAGGGGATGCCGTCATCCCCGCAAAAGCGGGGATCCAGGTGCCGCCTTGTTGAGGCAAAAGCTGGGTTCCCGCTTTCGCGGGAACGACGACAACTGCGAGACTGTGGACCCGCATTCACCGGGATTGACGACAGGACCTGGGTCTTCCGCGTTCGCGGGAACGACGGCAGGAGCAATGACCTGGGTTCCCGCTTGCGCGGGAACGACGGCGAGAGACGGGGCCAACGGCCAGCGGTCAGAGCCCCATGGTCAAGCCTACGTACGCATTGCGGGTGGCGGCGGGGATGAACAGCGGGGCGCCGTCGTCGCCGATGTAGCCGAACGCCGTGTAGAAGCGGTTGAGCACGTTGTTGAGGCGAACGTCGAGGTCGAGGTTCTTGCAGCCCAGCGCGCGCACGATCGCCTTTGGCAGCGGCGTGCGCAGCGAGGCGTCGAGCACGGTGAACGAGGGGTTTACGAGCGGCACGTAGCCCGGCGCCTGCCGCAGCTGTGGGTCGCGGCGGTTGTCCTGGGTGTTGTCGAGGTAGAACGAGCCGACGTACCGCCCGGCGAGAGCGAGTTGCGCGGCCCCGAGGCGGAGGCGGGCGGTGAGCGAGGCGAGGACGTCGGGGTAGCCGCCGAGGACGTTGCCGTCGTAGACGTTGACGCTGCCGTCGCCGTTGTAGTCGTGGTACGCGACGAACGTGTTGTGCGACAGCGTCAAGGTGCCGTCGAAGCCGAGGTAGGGGAGCGGGTCGGCACTGGCGTCGATCTCGATCCCCTGGTGGCGCGAGCGCGCGCCGTTGCCGTAGACCGGCACGCCGGAGGAGTCGAGGCGGCCGGCGTAGACGATCTCGTTGCTGAAGTTCATGAGGAAGGCGTTGGCGCGCGCCCGCCAGTGTTCGCGCCGGAGGGACACGCCGGTCTCCCAGTCCCAGACGTCCTCGGGGCGGAGACCGACCCGCTCGCCGTAGAAGTCCTCGGGGTCGTAGATCGTCCGGAACGCCGGCTCGTGCATGCCGCGCGCCACGTTGACGTACGCGTCGGCGCCCTTGCCGAGTCGGTACACCGCCCCGGCGCGCGGCATGAGGAAGTCGAAGGTGTCGGTGAACGCCATCCCCTTGAGCAGGTCGTGCGACAGCTCGTAGCGTTGCTGCGCCCCCTCGATGCCGCCGCTCAGGGTGAGGCGTTCGCTCGCCCTCCACGAGACGTCGGCCGCGAGCGAGGCGCTGCGCTTGCCGACCTGGTAGTCGTAGTAGCGGTGGTCGGGGGGCACGTCCGTAGGGTAGAACTGCGCCCACGTCACCGCGCCGAAGTGGTGGCCGCGGTGGAGCCGCAGCTCCCCCTTGAGGGTGAGGGTCCAGTCGCCGCGTGTGGTCGTCAGCGTCGGCACCCAGCCGGCGTCCCACTCGTCCACCTGGCGCCGGCGAACGAGGTCGGTGCTGCTCACCACGCCGCCGCCGGGGAACGTGACGTCCGGAAGGTCGTACTCGGCGAGCGTGCTGCCGGCCTTGTACTCGTCGTAGTAGCCGCTGCCGGTGAAGACGAAGAACGTCTCGGAGAGCTGGGTGTTCGGCGAGATGGAAAGATCGTGAACGAGTTGAAAGTGCGGTTGGGTGAAGTTGTCCTGCTCGCCCGGGTACGTGAGGGGGTTGAAGCGGCGGTCGCGGTCGGCGCTGCCGGTGAGGCCACCGTCGAGGACGCTCTTGGATACGCCGTCGTACGCGAGGTGGGTCTGCTCGGGGCCGCCGAACAGGATCAGGCGCACGCGCGAGCGGTCGCCGAAGTGGGAAAGGCAGAAGTAGTAGTTCCACATGTCCACCCACGACTGGTCGCGGTAGCCGTCGGTCGTGATCTTCGAGTAACGCGCCGTGACCGCCCATGTGCCGTCGATCAGGCCGGAGTCCCAGCGCGTCTCGAGGCGCTGGGTGTTGTACGAACCGAAGCCGGTCGTGATCGTGAACGCGGGCGTCATGGACGCCGGCGCGGTGGTGATGTCCACCGCGCCGCCGATGCCGGAGAGGCCGAAGACGCCGCGCTGGACCTGGATGTCGCCGGCGGTGCCGAGGAAGTCGGCGAGGTCGATGAAGTACAGTTCGCCGTCTTCGGCGTCGTTGAGCGGGGCGCCGTTGAGGGTCATCCGGGTCTGCGCCTGGTTGAAGCCGCGGATCCAGTAGTACGAGTAGCCGATCCCGTTGCCGCTGTCGTTGTAGGCGAAGAAACCGGGCACGGTCTGCGAGAGCATGATGGCGGGGTCCTGGCCCCAATAGCTCTCGGCCACCTTCTCCTGAGGGATGTTGGTGAAGCTCGCGGGGTCGGTCCCCTCGCGCGCGCGGGCCGCGGTGACCTCGATCCGGTCGGCGAGGGAGATCACGGGCTCGAGCTGGATGGCGAGCGGCCGCGCCGGCGCCGCGGCCAGGCTCAGGCGCGCGACGCGGTAGCCGGGGTGCGACACGGCCAGTTCCACCGCCCCGGCGGCCGCCACCAGGGTAAAGGCGCCGGCGGCGTCGGTGACGGCCGCGGCGTGCGTCGCGAGCAGCTCGACGCGCGCCTGCGCCACCGGCTTGCCGGTCGCGGCGTCGCGGACGGTCCCCGAGAGCGTCCCGGCCGCAGCCAGACCTGCGGCGGCCAGCACGACGAACGGCGCCAGGATCATCGGTCTCATCTCTCCTCCTCCCGGGCGAGCGGCGGTCCGGAGAGGGGCGATGGCCGTGATGCTGACGCCCTCAGACCCGTTCCCTACGCCGGCATGACCCGGATCAGGTTCCAGGGGTGTGATCTCAGCCCCGCCTGTGGCGGGGCACCCCCACGGTGAATCGGTTGAACGCCTCAAAGAACGTTGCTGCCGTTGACAATGTCGCGCACGACGAACCTTACGTCAAGTGGCCTCCCGCAGTCGTCATCCTCGTGCAGCCGTCACCCTCACGCAGTTGTCATCCCCGCGCAAGCGGGGATCCAGGTTGCTGTGCCAATGCGTCAAGACCTGGGTTACCGCTTCCGCGGGAACGACGACAAGACGCGAGAAGCTGGCAAGATGCAAAGAGCAACGGCGAAGGCGGTCGATGATCTTCTGCAGGTCCTCATCCAGCGCCGCCGCGACCCGCCACGCTGTCCGCAGGCGCGAGCCGATCAGGGGCGGGGGTAGGTCTGGGAGTCCCCGAACCACTTCTGGAAGTCGTCCACCAGCCCCTGGTACTCGCGGCGGAGCTCACCGTAGGCCTGAGCGTTCCTCACCGCGAGGGCGCACTGCTCGCCGATCGTCGCCATCAGGAACAGTTCGTCTTCGGAGAACTCGTAGGGGTCGTAGGTGAACACGCTCGCGATGCCCACCACGTGCTCCGCCAGTCCGAGCGGGACGTGCAGCACGGAACCGACCTTCTCCCGGGTCGCCGCGTCGCGGTACGGCACCCCGGGGTCACGCTGGACCTCGAGGATCGGCACGCACCCGCCGGCAAGTGCCTGGGCACGGCCCAGGTCCTCGTCGAACGTGGCGAAGAAGCGGGCGAGAAAGGCGTCGCTGAGGCCGAACGACTCCCGGACCCCGATGCGCTTCCCCTGGCCGTCGAGGAGTTGGACGGCGCATCCCTTGGCGCGCAGGTCCTGGCAGACCACGTGCACGATCGCGCCGAGCACCGACTTGAGGTCGAGCGAAGCCCGAGTGGCCTCGGTGATGTGGCTCAAGATCGAGTGGAACATCCAATGGACGACCGCGCTCGCGCAGAACGAGGCCACCACCTCGAGGACCTCGATCTCATCCTTGCTGAACTCGTGGGGCTGGGCGGTCGAGAGCCGCATCACCCCGATCACCTGGCCGCGCGCCCGGAGGGGCACCGTGAGCATCGAGGCGATCCCTTCGCCGACCATCGCCTCGCGGTACTGGATGCGCGGGTCGTTGGCGCAGTCGAGGATCGCCACCGACCGGCCCTCGAGCGCCTCGGCCACGCTGCGCTCCGCCTCCACCGTACCCTTGTTGATGAAGGCCTCGCTGAGGCCGAAGGACGCGACGTGCTCGAGGACCTTCCGGTCCCGGCTGAGCAGCCTGAGGTGGCAGCCCTTGAGGTGGAAGTGCGTGACGATCGATTCTGCGACCTGGGTCAGGGACTCGACCGTGTCGATGGGTGATATGCAAGTAATTCATTTTAATTGTGATAATTGACTACAAGCACGTGACAATCAGCCGGGCCGGGGTCCCGGGTGACGGTACACTGGCTCGGGACGGGCTGGAGGGGCGATGCGGGTCGAACTGGGGACGGTGGCGCTCGAGGTCGAGGATCACGGCGAGGGGGTTCCGGTGATCCTCCTGCACGGCTTCCCGCTCTCGTCGCGGATGTGGACGCCGGTGCGGACGGCCATCGAACAGGCGGCGAGGCTCATCACACCCGACCTGCGGGGCTTCGGTTCGTCCGACAAGCCCGCGGCGGGCTACGCCATCGATGACCTGGCGGGCGACGTCGTTCGTCTGGCCGACGCGGTGGGTATCGACCGCTTCGTCCTCGGGGGCCACTCGATGGGCGGGTACCTCGCGCTGGGCATCGCCGCCAAATGGCCCGAGCGCCTGGCCGGTCTGATCCTGGTGGATACCAGGGCGGAGGCGGATGCTCCCGAGGGACGGGAGCGCCGCAACGCGGGCATCGCCCGGGTCGCCGCCGGCGATGCCTCCGCGTTCCTCGACGAGTTCGTCGTAGGCTTGGTGGGCCCGTCGAGCCGGGCGCGCGCGCCCAGGGTGCTCGCGGAGCTGCGGGCGATCGCCGCCGAGGCCGCCCCGGAGGCGCTCGCCGGGTGCCTGGCGGGGATGCGCGACCGGCCGGACAGAAGCGCGCTCCTGCCCACTCTGGACGTGCCCGCGCTGGTGATCGTGGGCCAGGAGGACTCGCTCACGCCCCCGGCCTCGTCGCGGGCGATGGCCGCCGCCCTCCCGAGGGCGACGCTGGTCGAAATCCCGTCAGCCGGTCACACCCCGAGCATGGAGCGGCCGATCCCGACCGCCGAGGCGATCCTCGGCTTCCTCAGGTCGAACTTCCCGGTGCCGTCGGCGCCATCGCCGATCCGGCCCCGCGTCTCGCGCTAGTCCCCGCCACGGACGTCCGTCGCGCCGGCGGATGGGCGGTGCCTGCGCCGGCATTCTCTGCTGCTCGTGATGGGCGTGCCGGCGATATCGTTCACCGGTGACATCCAGGTGGCGTGTGGACCCGCTCTTCGAGTTGTCCTCGATTCGTGGTCTCGTACGAGTCCGAGTGAGCCGGCGCCCCTGGATGCCCGCGTCCGCGGGCATGACGACGGTGATCGTCGTTGCCGTCATCCCCGCGCACGCGGGGATCCAGGAGTCGGTCTCAGGACGGCGACGGGAAGCTGCTTCCGCCGCAACGCGCTGCTTCCGTCCCCCTGAGGCTATGATCCAGATATGTGCGGGAGGTTCACGCAGGCGGCCCCGAACGAGACGATCGCGGAGCTGTTCCAACTCCCGTCGGTGCCGGCCCTCGCCCCCCGTTACAACATCGCGCCGACCCAGGACGTGGCCGTGGTACGCGCGAGCGCCGCGGGTGGGCGCGAAGTCGTCGCTCTGCACTGGGGCCTGCTTCCGCCGTGGGCCAGTGAGCGTTCGGTCGCCGCGCGGATGATCAACGCCCGCGCCGAGACCCTCGCCGACAAGCCGGCGTTCCGCGCGGCGTTCCGCTCGCGCCGTTGCCTCGTCGTCGCCGACGGGTTCTACGAGTGGCAGCGCCTGGGCGGGCGCAAGCAGCCGCACTTCATCGGGTTCGCCGACCGCCGGCCGTTCGGGCTGGCCGGTCTGTGGGAGCGGTGGCCGGGCGAGGGGAGCGGGCCCGTCGAGTCGTGCGCGATCGTCACCACGGCCGCCAACGAGGTCGTGGCGCCGCTTCACGACCGGATGCCGGTGATCCTCGACCCCGGAGAGTTCACGCTCTGGCTCGACCCCGAGGTGCGCGACCCGGAGGCGTTGCGGCCGTTGCTGCGCCCGCACGCCGCCGGGGCGATGCGCGCGTACCCGGTGAGCCCGCTCGTCAACGACCCGGCGCACGACCTCCCGGCGTGCCGCGAGCCTCTCGCGGCCGGGTGATCACCCCGGGCGGGGCACCGCCGCCGGGGGTGCCCCGAACCAGCGCCGGTGGTACCAGAAGTACTGCTCCGGGCACGCGGCGATCGCGCGGCCGAGCGCGTCGTTGCACGCCGTGGCGATGGCCACGCGCAGTTCGTCCTCGCTCGCGGCGGAGGGGAGCGGCAGCGGGGTGATCGTGACCCGGTGGCGGCCGTCGTCGGTGCGCCGGCCGGCCATTACGAACAGCGGCGTGCGGTGGCGCGCGGCGATCGCGCCGGGGAGCGGCAAAGTGGAACCGACGCGCCCGAGGAACGGCGCCAGGATCCCGCCGCGGCCGGCGCGGTGGTCGGCGACCATCACGACCGCGCGACCATCCTTGAGGGAGTGCAGGATCTCGCGCGGCGCCGCCTTGCTCTTGGCGACCAACCGCACCGCGCGACCGGGGATGGAGAGGATGAAGCGCTGCACCTTCGGGTTGTGCTGGCGGCCGACGAGGAGGGCGCTGGGGATCCCGGCGGCGGCGAGGGCGGTGACGTAAAGGGCCCAGGCGCCGAGGTGGGCGGTGACGACGATCGCGCCGCCCGCGGCCGCCGCGGCGCGCAGCGCCTCTGCGCCCTCCAGCGTCACCAGCTCGCCCACGCGGCTGCGGCCGGCGCCCGCGAAGCGCACGAACTCCGCGACCGTGCGGCCGAAGTTGCGCGCCGCGCGGGCGCCGATCCGGCGGCGCTCGCGCGCCGCAACGAGCGGGAGAGCCTGGGCGAGGTTCGCCTCGACGACGGCCCGGCGGATCCGCAGCAACCAGCCGAGTTCTCCGAGCGCCGCGCCACCGGCGAGCGCCGCGCCCCGCGGCAGCGCCCGCAGGACGGCTGCGAGCGCCGCCAGGCCGGCGTACTCGAGGTGGTGTTGCGCCCTCATGCGTCGCCGGCCAGGACGCGACGGGCGTCGGCGAGCGTGTCCCGGAAGCCCTCGAGATCGGCGGCGGCAACCAGCCCGACAAGCTCGTCCAGCGCCGCGCGGGCGGCGGTGTAGACCTCCTCGCGGTGCGGGTTCAGGCGCTGGATGTCGAGGTAGAGCGCCGGGTCCTCGCCGAGCACCGACAGCGCGGTGGCGGCCTGCCGCGTGAACGTCGTCGAGGCGCACGCCTGCAACTCGGCCGGGTCGAGGCCCGAACGGGCGAGCGCCGACCCGAACACCATCCCGGAGAGGTGCGCGAGACCGAGCAGCCACCCCATCAGGCGGTCGTGGTGCGCAAAGGGAATGGCGACGAGCCGGGTGTAGGGGTGGGCGAGGAGCGCCTCGATGCGGGCCCGCTCGCCCGAAGCCTCCTCGCGGCACGCCAGCACGAACGTGAGCGGCTCGTACGGGGACTTGCCCGGGCCGAACATCGGGTGAAGCGAGGCGATCGTCACGCCGGAGCTTCCGGCCCGGTCGAGCGCAGGCACGAGGTGGGTCTTGATCGAGGCGACCTCGACCAGGGTTCCGCGAGGGCGTCGCGCGGCCACCTCGTCGATGACATCCCCGGTCCGGGCGAGGGGGGCCGCGAGCACCACGAAGTCGTAGGCGTCGAGGTCTCGCACCTCCGCGAGCGCGCCGTAGCGCCCCTCGGCGCGGCCGATCGAACTCCAGGCGGGGTCGGTGGCTTCGACCGTGTGGCCGACCAGGGTGAGGAAGCGGCAGAGCCAGCCGCCCATCGCGCCCGCGCCGCCGACCACGAGAACGCGGCCGCCTCGCTGCTGGCGGGCCTCGACGCCGACCCGGTGCTGGCGCTCGACGGAGCCGCGCATGATCGCGTGGAAGATCTCCTCCATCACGTCGGCGGAAACGCCGCACGCCTCGGCGTGTTGGCGCGCGCGGGTGAGCACCCGGTCCTCGGCGTCGCGCACCACCACCGGCGCCCCGGCCGTCGCCTTGACCCGGCCGACCTCGGCGGCCAAATCCATCCGCCGCCGCAACAGCTCGAGCAGGGAACGGTCGAGATCGGCGATCGCATCGCGCAGCGAGCCCAGATCCGTGCTCTCCCCTTCGGCCATGCCTGATCCTCCTGGGCCGCGTCCAGCGGGCGGCCGCCGCGAATCTAGCAGAGTCGCGCGGCGGCGGCTCCCTCCGCGTCGCGGGCCGGAATGCCCCCCGTCGGCCGGCGTTGGAAGAAGCAGGAGTCGCACGCGTCCCGGCCCCGGAGGCCGGGACCCCGAGCCGACGGGCGGCCCGCAACGGCAGCGCGCGGTTGCTGCCGGTGCCAGGCCGGCGGTTGTTCCCCCCGGGGGTGAGAGATGATGGGCTATGTGAATTCGGACGTCCTGGTCGAGACGGAGTGGGTTGCGGAGCACGCGGCGGACCCCGGTGTTCGGTTGGTGGAAGTGGACGAGGGTTCGACTCTGTACGACGCCGGACACGTTCCCGGCGCCGTGGAAATGAACTGGCGTGCGGACTTGAGCCACCGGCGGTTGCGCGACGTTGTGGACGCGCCCCGGTTCGAGAAGGTCTTGGGCCGGCTCGGCATCACGCGCGACACGACGGTCGTGTTCTACGGCGACGAGGCAAACTGGTGGGCGGCATACGCATACTGGGTGTTCCGACTGCACGGGCACGAGAAACTGCGGCTCATGAACGGCGGCCGCAAGAAGTGGCTCGCGGAGAAGAGGCCGTTGACCCGGGATGTCCCCGCCGTGGAGGTGGCATCGTACGCGATCGGTCCGGCCAACCCGGGGATCCGCGCCCTCAGGGCCGACGTGCTGCGCCACATCGGTAACCCGAACCCGCGGCAGCTCGTCGTGCGGTTGCCGGCCGCGCACGCGCTGGTGGACGTGCGAACGCCGGCGGAGTTCTCGGG
This sequence comes from uncultured Acidobacteriota bacterium, assembly GCA_963727205.1. GTDB lineage: Bacteria > Acidobacteriota > Thermoanaerobaculia > Thermoanaerobaculales > Thermoanaerobaculaceae > RBG-13-68-16. Next base: position 82,128 of record CAVSFQ010000009.1, read on the forward strand.
CCGGCTGCTCCACATGGCCGGCTACCCGCAGGAGGGCGCCCTGCGCGGCGGCCACATCCCGGGAGCCGCGAACATCCCGTGGGGCCGGGCGGTCTCGAACGACGGCACGTTCAAGTCCGCGGAAGGGCTCCGCCGCTTGTACGAGGGGGAAGGGATCACGCCCGACAAGGACATCATCGTCTACTGCCGGGTCGGCGAGCGGTCCTCATTGACCTGGTTCGTCCTCCACGAGCTGCTCGGCTACCGGCGCGTCCGCAACTACGACGGGTCGTGGACCGAGTGGGGCAACTCCGTCGGCGTGCCGATCGCCAACCCGTCGCTGGTCGACATGGCGGTCGAGGAGCCTCGCCCGGCCGCCGTTCTCTCCAAATCGGTGGCCTGAAGACTGCGGCGAGGCTCAGGGCAGGCCGGCTTCGCGTTCGCTCTCCTCCGCCGGGCGCAGGAGCTGGAGGTCGTACAGCGTCCGGTAGAGGCCGCCGCGGGCGAGCAATTCCTCGTGACGGCCCTGCTCGACCAGCCTCCCCCCGTGCACCACCAGCACGCGGTCGCACCCGACGACGGTCGCGAGCCGGTGGGCGATGATGAGCGAGGTGCGTCCGGCGAGCAGGCGCTCCAGGGCGTGCTGGATCACGGCCTCGGTCAACGGGTCGACCGAGGAGGTCGCCTCGTCGAGGAGGAGGAACTCGGGGTCGCCGACGAGGGCCCTGGCGAACGACACCAGCTGCCGCTCGCCGATCGAGAGACCGGTGCCGCGTTCGCCGAGGGCGGTGTCGAGCCCCTGCGGCAGACGGTCCAGGAGCGCGCCGGCGCCGACCTGCTCGAGCGCCCACCGGATGCGGGCGTCGTCGATACCGGGCCGCCCGAGCGCCACGTTCTCGCGCACGCTGCCGGCGAAGCAGTCGACTTCCTGGAGCACGACTGCAAAGCGGCGGCGCAGCTCGGCGACGTCCCAGCTGCGGACGTCGGCGCCGTCCACGAGCACGGCGCCGCGCTGGACGTCGAAGAAACGCAGCAGCAGGTTGACGAGCGTGCTCTTGCCGGCGCCGGTATGGCCGACGACGGCGAGGCGCTCGCCGGCCGCGGCGGCGAAGCTCACGTCCTTGAGCACCCAGCGCTCCTCCTCGTAGGCGAACCAGACGCCGTCGAGCGCGAGCGTCGCCAGCCGCCCAGGGGGGGCGATCGGCGCCGCGGGCTGGAGGAGCATCGGCTCGGTCTGCAGCAGCGCGTGCAGGCGCTCGGCGGCGGCGAACGAGGCCTGCAGGACGTTGTAGTTCTCCGCCAGGTCGCCGATCGGCCGGAAGAAGCGTTGTACGTACTGGAGGAACGCCACCAGGACGCCGAGCGAGAGCGTGCCCTTGTAGCTCCAGATCCCGCCGGCGACGAGGAGCATCGCCATCCCCGTCGCGATCAGCAGCTCGACCATCGGGTAGAACACGGCGTAGTAGAAGACCCCGCGGATGTTGACGTCGCGGTAGGACGCGTCGAGCTCCCTGAACGTTGCCGACGTCCTCGCCTCGGCGCGGGCGAGCTGGACCACCGACATCCCGGCCAGGTGCTCCTGCAGGTGCGTGTTGATCGCCGCGATGCGCGACCGCACCTCGCGGTAGATCGAGCGCGCGCGGCTGCGGAACCAGGCGGAGAGCAGGATCATGAACGGCAGGACGGCGAACGCGACGAGGGCGAGGCGCCAGTCCATGCTGAACAGGATCCCCGCGATCCCGCCGAGCAGCGCGAGGTCGGCCAGGATGTCCACCAGTCCCGAGGTGAAGAGCTCGTTGAGGGCCTCCACGTCGTTGGTGAGCCGCGTGATGATGCGGCCCGCCGGGGTGCGGCTGAACCACGCGACCTCCAGCCTCTGGAGGTGCGCGAACAGGGCGTCGCGCAAGTCCCGCATCACGAGCTGGCCGGTCATCAGCATCGTGCGCGCCTGCAGGATCAGCAGGACGGCCGACCCCAACACGCTGACCAGGAAGAGCCCGGCCAGCGTCGCGAGCCCCCTGCCGCCGGTGCTCGGCAGGTTCAAGGCCTGAATGAAGTGCAGCACCTTCTGGGAGGTGGCGCCAGCCTCCGGCCTGAGGTAGAGGTCGATCGCCGCGGCGGTGATCAACGGCCCCGCGACCTGCATCGCCGAACCCGCCAGCACGAGGACGATCGCCCAGGCAATTCGGCCGCGGTACGGCCGGGCCCAGGTCAGGAGCCAGCGCAGGAGGTGGCGGTCGGGCCGGCTCCCGGGCGTGTCCGCGGCGTCGGAACGCGCGGCGCTCATCGGGCGGCCGCCGTCACGCCCCGCCCGCGGGGCCGGCCGCCAGCGGCTCGACGATCGGGCGCCCGAGGCGCACGCTCCACCGCTGCGCCCGCGCCAGGGCGAGCAGGGCGCGGTACCTCGAGGTCCGCCGCCAGCGCCCGGGGCGGAGCACGTCCGCCGCCAGGAGGGAGACGATCGCCGCCGGGATGTCGAGCGCGTCGTGGGGGTTGAAGAAGAACGCCAGGAAGTGCGGGTCGTAGTAGGCGCGGATGAACGAGAAGAAGAGGCGCTGCAGCGACCTGGTCAGCGAGGTCGTCGGCGCGAGGTCGGCGGCGTCGACGCGGCCGTGGCGGGCCAGCGCCTCGATGATGTCCTGCGCGGCCGAAGCCGCCGTCGTGGTCGCCAGGAACACGCCGGTCGAGAAGACCGGGTCGAGGAAGCCGGCCGCGTCGCCCACGAGACAGAAACCCTCGCCGCCGACCTGCATCACGCGGTAGGAAAAGTTCTGGATCGCCGAGACGGGGAGCAGGGCCTCGGCGCCCGCGAGCCGGCGCGCCGCCTCCGGGGTGGCCTCGACGGCGGCGTCGAACATGCCGCCTGGGGAGGCTCCCTGGGCGCGCCACTGCTCGACGTCGAGGACCGCGCCCACCGAGACGGTGTCGTCGGCGAACGGGATGAGCCAGAACCATCCCTTGGGCGCGAGGACGATCGTAATGTTGCCGGCCTCGCGGCCGGGCGGCAGCCACACCCCCTTGAAGTGGGAAACCGCGGCCACCTTCCGGTGCATCGGGTAGGGGAACCGCCACCCCATGCGGCTGGCCAGGAACGAGGACTGGCCGGAGGCGTCGATGAAGACGCGGCAACCGATGAACTGCTCGCGGCCCTCGGTGTCGCGCACGGTGAGGCCCGCGACGCGCCTGCCGTCCCACCGCGGCGCGGCGGCGCGCCAACCTTCCAGCACCCGAGCCCCGCACCGGCGGGCGTTGGCGAGCAGCGCGAAGTCGAACTCGTCCCGGCGGACCTGGTAGGCGTGCGGGATAGCCGGGGGAAGCCCGTTCTCGAACCAGTACGCCACGTGCTTGCCGCCGTCGTGGGTCACGAAGCTCGCGCCGTCCTTGCGGCGGGTGTGCGGGAGGGCGCGCACCGTTTCGTGCACGCCGAGGCGGTCGAGCAGGGGAAGCGTGTGCGGCAAGAGCGACTCGCCGACGTGGAAGCGGGGGAAGCGCTCGCCCTCGATGATCAGCGTCTCGATCCCGGCGGCGGCAAGCAGCGCTCCCGCCGTGCTCCCGGCCGGTCCGGCGCCGAGGATCAGAGCGTCGGCGCTGTGCTCTTCCGCCACCGGCAAAGTATACCTCGTCTCGTTATAGCTTTCCGAGGATCACACCGAGCGCGTCGAGCTCGCCGGCCGTGGTGTAGAAGTGGGGCGAGAACCGCACCCACCCCTGCCGCGCGGTCACCTCGATCTGGCGCTCGCGCAGGCGCCGCGCGATCTCGTCCGCCGGCAGGAACGGGTGGCGCGCCGCGACGATGCCCGCGATCGGATGCGCCGACCCGGGCGAGCCGACCCGCCACCCCGACTTGAGGAGGAGTTGGGTGATCATGCGCGCGTGGCCCGTGACCCTGGCGTGGACCTCGTCGAGCCCGACGTCGAGGAGCAGGTCGAGCGCCGCGGCGAGGCCGGCGACGAGCACGGTCGGCGTCGCGCCCGGCTCGAACCGCCGGCCGTCCTGGTGGAACTCCAGCTCCTGCAGGAAGAGCTGCCGCTCCGGCCGGCGAACGTTGAGCCACCCGGCCAGCACCGGCGTCAGGGCCGCGCGCAGGGCGGGGCGGGTGACCATCACGCCCAACCCCTCCGGGCCGAGGAGCCACTTGTGGCCGTCGGCGACGAGCGCATCCACGCCGAGGTCGTCGAACCGATCCGGGAGCACCCCGAGCCCCTGGATCGCGTCGAGCACCACGAGGACGCCGCGCTCGTGCGCGGCGCTCGCAAGCTCGGCGGCGGGCGCCACCCACCCGGTGTGGAACGCGACCCACGAGAGGGCGAGCACCTTCACCGGGGCCTTGAGGAGCGGCAGCACCGTCTCGAGCGTGACCCTGCCCGCGGGGGTGGGAAAGCGACGCACGGCGACGCCCCGGCGCTGCAGGGCGAGGTAAGGGGCGACGTTGGCGGCGAACTCCTCCTCGCCCACCAGGACCGCGTCCCCTTTCTTCCAGGGAAGCCCCTGCGCGATGAGGGAGAGGCCCTCGGAGGTGCTGCGCACGAGGGAGACGTCCTCCGCGCGGCAGCCGACGAGCTGGGCCGCCAGGGCGCGCGCGGACAGCTCGGTCTCGTGCCAGCGCTCCCAGTGGTGCGAGCCGGTCGTCTCCTGCTCTGCGATCCGCGCGCGCATCGCCTCGGCGACGCGCAGGGGCAGCGGCGCCACCGCCGCGTGGTTCAGATAGAGGCAGTGCTGGCGGACGGGGAACTCGGGGAGCCAGCGGGCGAGGTCCAACGGCACGGCCGGAGTATACCCGCGGCCGGTCCCGCGCCTGCGGCCGCTACCGTGGCTGCGGAGCCGGCGTGAGCAAGCGGCTGAGGTCGATGGGCGCCATGGCCAACGTGCAGCGCGCGAGGGAGGCGCCACACGCGGCCGTCACGGCGTCGCGCATCGCCGCCGGGGGCGGGACGATCTCCAGGAGCCGGCGCGCCCTGGCCAGGGGCGCTTCCGGCAAGCCCCACATCTCGGCTGCGAACGCGGAGACCGTGAGCCGGCGCGCCGCGGGGTCGAACGCCCAGAAGCCGCCGCCGCCGTACCGCTGGGCTTGGCGCGCGAGCTGCCAGCGGAATGCGTCGCCGTCGAGAGCACCGTCGGGCAGCGCCGGCCCGCCCCGCCACCCCGGGTTCAGGAAGAGCGCCAGCCGCGGCTCGTACGGCGCGCGACGGGCAATCTCGGCCTCGAGGCCGCGTAACGTCGTCGTGCCGCCGTCGAGCGGGACCCTGACGTCGCGCAGCTCGCGCACGTCCAGCCCGGCCATGCCGCCGTTCTCACCCAAGGCGATCGTCCAGGCGACGTGCGCGTCCACGAGGTACGCCAGGGCATGGTTGCCGGAGGGGAAGAGGTCGGGGCGGCTGCGCGGGCCGGCGCCGGCAAGCGCGGCCAGGTAGCCGTCGAGAACGCGGGCGGCGTTGGAGCCCCAAGCCGCCCCCGGCCCGCCGCCGGGAAACAGGGCGAGCACGGCCGAGAGCGGTTCGTGGGTGGCCGGCAGCGCCGGCCGCCAGTCGCGGGCGACCGGGGTCAGTTGCGGCAGCCGGTAGGCGGGGGCCCGGCTGCAGCCGGCGGCCAGCATCCCGCAACCTGCGATCGCCGCCAACAGAAGGCGGCGACCGGACCGGAAACGAAAAGCCCGTGGCACGGCGCTCACCGCGGAATTGTAGCCGCGCGCGCCGTGCGAAGCCTAGCGGTGGGGGCGATCCGCACCGGCGCGCGGCGCGGCGGCGCGCACCGGGGCGCTGTGGAACTGCGGCGCGGCGTACGAGCGGACCTCGCTGCGGGGTGCAGTGTAGGAGCGGACCTCACTGCGGGGCGCCGAATACGAACGAACCTCGCTGCGGGGCGCTGCGTATGAGCGGACCTCACTGCGGGGCGCCGCGTAGGAACGAACCTCGCCGCGGGGCGCTGCGTACGACCTCGTTTCCCGCGCACCCGCAACGTTGCCGCGCGAGGCGGCGGCCGCCCATGGCCGGCTCGCGACGGCGGAGCCAGCCTCCCACCGCGACGTGTTCTGTTCCCTCACCCAGCTCACCGAGTTGTTCCGTGGACGGGGCGGCGGCGGCACCCTCTCGATCGGCAGCGGCCCCGAGTACCTTTCGACCGTGGTCGGCGCGGGGCGGCTTGCCACCGGAGGCCCACCCTGGCGGGTGACGTCCTCGCGCCTCACGATCTCGCGCCGCACGACGGGAGGGTTCATGCGCTCGACGCCGGTCCGCCCGCGCACGACTTCGGGGTTGAACGTGCGTCCCGTCGGGTTGAACGTGCGTCCCGTCGGGTTGAACGTGCGTCCCGTCGGGTTGCCCGTTGCTCCGCGGCCGGTATCGCGCCCGATCCACCGGTCGGTCCCGACCGCGCCACGGGCGCCTCCGGTACGGGTCACGAACTCACGGGTGCCGATGGCCATATCCGTGGTCGTCGTCGGCCGGATCGTCGGGAACGGCGTGGCGGCTCGGAGTCCGGTGCGCGGCTCGCGGCGCAACACGGACGAAAGGTCGGGCACGCCGTGGACGCCGGCGCCGGCACGGAAGAACGACTCGATGTTGCGGTCGCCAAGCGCTCGGCCCGGCGTGGCCGTCAGCAGCGGGCCGGAGCGGACGTACCCCTCGAGGTTCCCGCCGTCATTGCGCAGGAAGCGATTGGGCTCGATGCGCACGCGGTCGATGTGGCGGGACGAGAACTGACCGGTTGGGACGAACGTCCACGGTCTGGGATCGATCTGACCCATCCTGACCCGGCCGGAGAAGTCGAAGCTGACGTCGCGCCAGCGCCCCGGCCGATGGCCGCCCCGGCCACCCCCAAAGTCATTGTCGTGTTTGTAGTACCACCAGTCGTAGTAGCCGCGCGGGCACCACCCGATGTACCCCGGCGTGTAGATCCAGTCGACCCACGAAGGACCCCAAACCGAGTCATAACCCCACACCCAGCCGAAGCTGGCGTCGAGGTACCACGACCCGTAGTGGGACGGGTACCAACCCCACGGTTCGTACGAGATCCACGACCACCCCACCGGCGTCCAGTACCACCGGCCGTCGGAATAGGGAACCCAGCCGGCGCTGACGCGCGGCTGCCACATCCAGCTCGAAAACGTCGGCACGTACACCCAGTTGCCGTACGCGTCGAGCACGCCGGCGCGGCTCGCGTCGCGGGCGTCCATGTACTGCGCTGTGCGGCCCGTCGGGACCTGCCGTCGCTCCTGCACCCAGTTCCAGAAGTCATCGGTCTGGTCGGAGATCGAAGCTTTCTGGATCCCGCCCTGCTGCCCGACAACGGCTTCCTCTCCGCTCCGCAACATCGCCGAACCGACGCCTTCCGGCACCTCGGCCATGCCGCTGTAGGTCTGCACGCGGATCTGGGTGCCGTCCAACTCGATGCGGTAGAGGCCGGGACGGTTGAGGAATACGGTCCCGTTTGGCGTGTCGAATCGCATCGGCCCGCTTCCGGACGCGGTAGCGGGGATCTCGACGGCGACCGCCCCGTCCGCGAGGTAGAGCGCGGTGCTCGAGGATGAGTCGTCGCGCGAGAGCGCGATCGCGTCGAAATCGAGGGTGGAGAACTCGTCGACCCAGACGGTGCTGCCGTCGGCGAGCTGGACCTCGACGCGGGCGCCGCGCGAGCTGTCGAGGCGGTCGCCGGCGAGCACCGGCATGTTGACCACCGCGTCCACGCTCTCGCCCCCGTGCCCGGGCTGCAGCGTTGCGTAGCGCTCAAGGTACGAGATGTAGCTCAGCGAGGTCACATCGTCCCCGGCACAGGCCACCGCGGCAACCAGCAAACCGGCGAAGACCACGGTGATTGCCGAACCAGAGCGTCTCATGGCGGACCCCCTTTGCTCCTCCGCCCACGAACTAGCAAGAGCCGTGCCACTATTTACTTGGCGAGGATGCGGTCGAGGACGATCTGCTGCTGCGTCTGCCGCAGCTTGACGAGGGTGCCGCCGGCGTAATGCCCGGACCGCAGGCTGACGTTGGGGTAGGTGACGCAGCCGGGCCCCATCAGCACGCCCGGGTTGAGCACCGTGTTGCAGCCCGTCCGGCAGCGGTCGCCGAGGACGGCGCCGAACTTGCGCAAGCCCGTGCGGATGGTTGCGCCCTCGTGGGGGAAGGTGACCTCCCGCCCGACGTTCTTGACGTTCGAGAGGATCGTGCCCGCGCCGAGGTTGACGTTCGCCCCCAGGATGCTGTCGCCGACGTAGTTCTGGTGCGGCGCGTGGGCGCCGTCGAGGAAGACGGCGCCCTTCACCTCGGTATGGGCGCCGACGACGCAGCCCTTGCCGAGGACGACGCGCCCCCGCAGGTACGCACCGGTGCGGACCTCGCACCCCTCTCCGACGATGAGCGGGCCGCGCAGCACGGCGCCCGGCTCGATCGTGCAGGCCTGGTCGATCCAGATCGGCCCGCCGAGGACGTGCACGCCCGCCGGCACGCTCGCCTGCGCGTCCCAGCGGTCCCAGGCGGCGAGGTACGCGTCCAGGGCCTCGCCGATCGCCTCCCACACCGGGCGCCCGGTCCGGAACAGCGCGGCGTGCTGGAACCCCTGCAGGTCGAAGAACTCCTCTGCGAGGAACGCGGTCATGCCCGGGAGTATACCGCGGGGTGGTTCACCGCCGGGCGCGCGACTCGCTGCGCCGGCGCTCAGGCCGTGGCGTTGCCGCCCGCTGAGCGCTTGACCACCACCAGGGTCTGGTCGTCTTCCGGGGTCGCGGTGGCGGCGTACCGGCTCACGGCCTGGAAGACCGTCTGCACGATCTCGCTCGCCGGCCGGCCCGCGTGGCGGGCCACCAGCCGCTGCAGGCGGGCGAGGCCGAACTCCTCGTCGCTCCGGTGGTGGTGGCACTCGGTGATCCCGTCGGTGTAGAGCACCAGGATGTCGCCTGGCCGCAGCTGCGCGAAGCCGCGCAGGTAGGTGGCGTTCGGGGACGGGCCGAGCACCATCCCGCCCTCGCGCAGGTACTCGATCTCGCCGCCCTCGTGCAGGATGAACGGCAGCACGTGGCCGGCGTTGACGTACATGAGGTTGCCGGTAATCTCCAGTTCCGCCAGGAACATCGAGACGAACTTGGAGGCCAACTTGGAACGGTTGATGATCGCGTTGAGGCGCTCCACGGTGCGCGCGAGCTTGAAGTCCCTGGTCAGTCCCATGCGCAGGCCCATGTAGACGTCGCGGACCTGCAGGGCGGCCGGCAGCCCGTGGCCGGAGGCGTCGGCGATCACGAGGTCGAAGTTCTCGGGCGTGATCGGGATGTAGTCGAAGAAGTCGCCGCCGACGACCTCGGCGGGCCGCGAGTCGCCGGCGATGTCGAAATCGCCGTACCGCGGCGTGCGCTTCGGGAGGATCGAACCTTGAATCAGGCGCGCATCCTGCAGGATCGACTCGAACCGCTCCTGGCGCAGCTTCTGGTTCACGGCGAGGCGCACGATATTCAGCGATGACTGGAGGTCCTCGGTGGACCCGCGCCCGGGGTCGACGTCGAAGGAGATCAGGTAGTCCCCGTCCGCCACGGCGATCGCCGCGAAGCGCTCCCGGGTGCCGAGGTGGGCCTCGAGGGAGGGGTCGAGTTCGGGCGCGTTGCGCGCCATCACCACCAGCCCCGAGTCGAGCACCGCCTCGATCGCGGCGTACTCGCGGGGTACGCGGGTCGCCAGCGCGCTCGGGTCGGCGGTGCCGAACACCTGGACGAGCTCGTACTCGTTGCCGTCGAGGCGGTAGATGCGGCCGCCGAGGATCCCGAGGTCGTCGCGGAAGTTGACGGTCATGTAGCTGGTGACGTTACGGATGGTGCCGAGGATATCGCCGGCGTGCTCGATCGCGTCGAGCGTGCGCTCGACCCGGCGGAATAGGGACTTGGGGGTGCTGACAGGCGCCTGCACCTGACGTTTGCGACGGCTCATCGTGACCACCTCACATGGGGCTCGGCCTCCTGGTGGTTCGGGGGGGCGAGGCCGTCAGAGCTTACCACTGCGTGGAGGCCTTTGCTTTGCCCCTCGGGTGAAGCGGCGTTCGGGCCTTGCTCGCCCCCGCTCGCTGCGGCCCGAGGCTCCTGCGGCCGCGACCCAGCAGCGCGCCTCGCCGCCGGGTCCCTCGCTGTTCTCCTCCCTCGCGTGAAGCCGCTCGGTCGGAGCCAGCGTCTCCCGGCGGCGATGCGCGCGCTGGGGCCCCGCGGCCTCCGGAGCAATAGCCGCTTCACCCGAGGGGCGGATGGAAGACCCCCCACCCCCCACTCGGAGATCCTGCTGCAGTTCGAGAGTCCTGCCGAAGCCGAAGGCCATCGGCAGCGCTTCCGCCAAGGGGAGGGTGGGGACAAAACCGCCCAGCGGGCGGAGGCCGGTTTCGCCGGAGTGTGCGGGTCCCGAGCGGGCGTCCCGCGGTGGGGTGTCGATGGCTCCGACCGAGGGTCTCTCCGAGGGAGGAGAACAGCGAGGGACCCCACCGCGGGACGCCCTGCTCGGTCGCACGCGCAGGCGGGTCGGAGGGCGGCGCTCGATGCGCCGCCCGAGCGACACGGCCGTAGCCCGCGGGGCAAAACAAATGACCTCACGCAGTGAAAGGTTACAAATGGCGCGGGGGCGCCCGGGCCCGCATCCGACCACCCGCGGGACCGGCAAGCAAGAGGCCTCCACGCAGTGGAAATGGTAACTGGCTGCCGGGGACGCAGCCGGCAAGGCCGACCACTGTCAGGCGCTGCCTTGCTCAGCGCGGGGTGGGGACGGCGGGCGGGCCGGAGATCTCGCGCAGCAGGGCGCGCGCGCCGGCGTCGTCCGGCTCGAGGCGGAGGGCACGCTCGACGTCGGCCTTCGCCCGTTCTCGGCGGGAACGGGCGAACTCGGCCCGGGCGAGGGCCACCCAGGGGTCGGCGAGGCGCGGGGCGAGCGAACGGGCGCGCTTATACAACCTGAAGGCCGCGCGCACATGGCCCTGGGCGAGTTCCAGGTCCCCGCGAACGATCAACGTGTGCGGCGTGGCGTTCCCAACGTCGATCGCCTTCAGGGCGAGCTCGGCTTCGTGCTCTCGGCCGGTGGCCCGGTACAGCGAGGCGAGGTTCCCGAGGATCGTGGAATCCTCGGGGGCGATGGTTAGCGCGTGGCTGTAGGCGGCGAACGCTCCGCTGATGTCGCCGGTCCGCCGGCGCGCGACGCCGACGTTGCCCCACGCCGGGGCGAACGTCGGCGCGAGCTTCGTGGCCCAGTCGAAATACCGGAGAGCGATGTCGGGGTGGGCCGCCCGGAGTTCGTCCGCGCCGCGGTTGTTGAGGTAGAGGGCGGTGATCCAGAGGTCGTCGAGGGGTTGCACGGCCATCGGCCGCTCGTGCGGGCGGCGGTCGAAGTCGAAATAGAACCAGTTCGGCCCGTACGCCAGCGCCGCCACCACATGGTCGTTGACGATGATGAGGTCGCCCTCCTTCTCGGTCGCCTGCGCGCGACGGACCAGGGCGGTCGTGACCTGGAACCCGAGCGAGCGGCCCATCGCGACGAACAGGTTGGTGAAGGAAAGACAGTTGCCCTCCCGGCGCTGAAACGCTTCCATCGCGGTGTACGTCTCGCGGCCGTTGTACCGGAACGGAAAGGCGGTCTCGTCGAACAGCTCGCGCTGCAGGCGTTGCAGCCGTTCCGGTGGGGTCCCGACCCCGGCGAGCCTGGCCGCAACCTGCCGTATCCCATCGCTGACGAGGAGGGGGTCGGGGACGCCGCGCACGTCGACGCCGCGGCGGGCCAACTCCTCCCTCCACGCCTCGGGTTTCATGAACATGTAGTTGACCTTCGTCGTGGCGCAACCCGCCGCGAGGAGGGCAACGAACAAGAGGAACGGTGTCGTGGCTTTCACGCTCCAAGTATACGGGCGGGGCGATCGAAGGTTGAGGCGGCGGGTGGTAGGCTTTGCGGCGGGTCAGGGGAGGCGACGATGGCGTACGAGAACGTGCTGGTTGGCGACGAGAACGCGGTGCGATGGATCACGATCAACCGCCCGGCGAAGCTCAACGCGCTCAATCGCGTACTGGTGGCGGAACTGGGCGACGCCGTCGCCGCCGCGGGCGCCGATTCCGCAGTGCGCGCCGTGGTGATCACGGGCGCGGGCGAGAAGGCGTTTGTCGCCGGAGCGGACATCGGCGAGTTCGTCGGTCTCTCTCCCGCGGATGCCCAGGCGATGGCGCGGGCGGGCCAGGCGGTGTTCGAGACGGTCGCGGCGCTGTCCAAGCCGGTCCTCGCCGCCGTGAACGGCTTCGCCCTCGGGGGCGGGTGCGAGCTGGCGCTTGCCTGCCACATGCGGGTCGCCTCGACCACGGCCCGCTTCGGCCAGCCTGAGGGCAAGCTCGGCCTGATCCCGGGCTACGGCGGTACGCAGCGGCTCGCTCGCCTGGTGGGACGGGGGCGGGCGCTCGAACTGCTGCTCACGGGCGGCACCGTGGACGCAACGGCCGCGCTCGCCTGGGGGCTCGTCAACCGGGTCGTCGAGCCGGGCGATCTCAAGGCCGCGGCGCAGCGCCTTGCCGAGGAAACGGCGGCCGTGTCGCCGTTCGCCGCCGCGCGCTGCCTGGAGGCGGTCCGGATCGGCCTCGACCTCCCGCTGGCGAGCGGTCAGGAGGTGGAGGCGGCGCTCTTCGGCCTGTGCGCCGCGAGCGAGGACATGCGCGAGGGGACGGCGGCGTTCTTGGAGAAGCGGCCGCCGCGCTTCACGGGACGCTGACGGTGGCGGCTTGACGCGGGCGCGGGGCGCGCGATGATGACCGCGCCATGACGAGCGACCCCGGCGGGCTGACGTTCGACTGGGACGGCGGCGAGGCTGCGCCCCCGCCGCCGGCGTCGGTCGGGTTCGACGACGAGACGTTGCGCGACGGTCTCCAGAGCCCGTCGGCGCGCCACCCCCGCCTGGACGAGCGCATCCGGTTTCTCGAGCTGGCCGCGGCCGTTGGGATCGCGTCGGCCGACGTGGGGATGCCGGGGGCCGGCTCCGGCGCTGCGGCCGACGCGGAAGCGCTGTGCCGGGCGATCTTCGAGCGCCGTCTGCCGATCGTCCCGAACTGCGCGGCCAGGGCCACCGAACGGGACATCGGCCCGGTCCTCGAGATCGGCCAGAGGCTCGGGGCGCCGGTGGAGGTCGCGCTGTTCCTGCCGTCGTCGCCGGTGCGGCGCCTCGTCGAGGGCTGGACGCTCGCCGAGGTCGCCGGGCGGATCGAGCGCTGGGTGGGGTTCGCGGTGCGGCGCGGCGCGCCCGTGACCTTCGTCGCGGAGGACGCGACCCGCTCGGGTCCCGACGACCTGGTCAGCATCATGACCGCGGCGGTCGGAGCTGGTGCGGGCCGGATCTGCCTGGCGGACACCGTCGGGCAGGCGACGCCGCTCGGGGCGTTCCGCCTGGCCGCGTTCGCGCGGCGGACGCTTGGCGAGATGGGGGCCGCGGCCGTGGGTCTCGACTGGCACGGCCACGACGACCGGGGGCTCGCGGTGGCGAGCGCGCTGGCGGCGGCGTCGGGCGGCGCGGACCGCCTGCACGCGACGGCGCTCGGGGTCGGCGAGCGCGCCGGCAACCCGGCGATGGAGCAGCTCCTGGTCAACGTGCGGCTGCTCGGATGGGGGCGGCCGGACCTCTCCGGCCTCATGGCGTACGCCGCGCACGCCTCCCGCATGCTTGGGGCCGCGATCCCGCCGGGGACGCCGGTGGTGGGACGAGACGCCTTCCGGACCTCGACCGGCGTACACGCGTCGGCCGTCGTCAAGGCGGCCCGCGCCGGCGGCGACGAGCTGGCGGACCTGGTCTACTCCGCGGTGCCGGCGGCCTGGCTCGGCCGCGCGCAGGAGATCGAGGTCGGGCCGATGTCGGGCGCGGCGAACGTGCGCTCGTGGCTGGCGCGGAACGGCCTGCGCGGGGACGATGCGACGGTCGCGCGCGTCCTGGCCGCGGCCAAGGCGGCCGACCGGACGCTCACCGACGACGAGCTGCGCGCGGCCGCCGCAGAGCGGCCCGGCGACGAGGGCTGAAGGGGCCGCCGCGGCGCATGGGGCGCCACGCTTCGGCTTGCACGCGGCCGCCGGGGTGTGCACAATGCGTCGGCTGAAGGTGTCCGGGAGGAACGGATGAAGGTCCACGAGTACCAGGCGAAAGAGATTCTTTCCCGCTTCGGTGTCCGCGTCCCGCGGGGGAAGGTCGCCGTCACTCCGGCCGAGGCCGGAGCGATCGCGGCCGATCTCGGCGGCAAGGTCGTCGTCAAGGCGCAGGTCCACGCCGGCGGCCGCGGCAAGGCGGGCGGCGTCAAGCTGGCGAGCGGCGCCGACGAGGCCGTGAAAGTCGCCGGGCAGATCCTCGGCATGAAGCTGGTCTCCAAGCAGACCGGTCCGGAGGGGAGGATCGTCCACAAGGTGCTCGTGGAGGAAGCGCTCGGGATCGCCCGGGAGCTTTACCTCGGCATCGTCCTCGACCGCTCCGCCGAGCTGCCGGTGCTGATGGCGTCGAAGTTCGGCGGGATGGAGATCGAGGAGGTCGCGGCCGAGCACCCCGAGGCGATCCTCAAGGAGCACTTCGACCCCTGCGCGGGGCTGCAGCCGTTCCAGGCGCGCAAGCTCGGCTTCGCGCTCGAGCTCTCCGGCGACACCCTGAAGAAGTTCGTCAAGCTCGTGACCGCGCTGGCCCGCGCCTACAACGAGAGCGATTCGACGCTGGCGGAGATCAACCCGCTGCTGATCACGACCGACGGCGACGTGCTCGCCCTCGACGCCAAGATGAACTTCGACGACAACGCGATCGCCCGCCACCCCGAGATCGGCGCGATGCGCGACCTCGGCGAGGAGGACCCGCTCGAGGTCGAGGCGTCGAAGTTCGACCTCAACTACATCAAGCTCGACGGCACCATCGCCTGCATGGTCAACGGCGCCGGCCTCGCGATGGCGACGATGGACATCATCAAGCACGCCGGGGGCGCGCCCGCCAACTTCCTCGACGTCGGCGGCGGCGCGAGCCAGGAGCGGGTGGAGAACGCCTTCCGCATCCTGCTCTCCGACCCGGAGGTGAAGGCGGTCCTGATCAACATCTTCGGCGGCATCGTCCGCTGCGACATGATCGCGGCGGGCGTGGTGGCGGCGGCCCGGAAGCTCGACGTGAAGGTCCCGATCGTCGTCCGGCTGGAAGGCACCAACGTCGACGAGGGCAAGCGCATCCTGGGAGAGTCGGGCCTGGCGTTGCAGCCGGCCGACGGGATGGCGGATGCGGCGGCGAAGGTCGTCGCGGCGGCAAGGTAAAGGGGGCCCCATGGCGATCTGGCTGGATGCGAATACGCGCGTTGTGGTTCAGGGGCTCACCGGCAAGGAAGGGCAGTTCCACGCGGCGAAGTGCCGCGAGTACGGCACGAAGATCGTCGCCGGCGTGACTCCGGGCAAGGCCGGCGCCGCGGTCGACGGCGTGCCCGTGTTCAACACCGTGGCCGACGCGAAGGCGGCGACCGGCTGCACCGCGTCGCTCATCTTCGTGCCGCCGCTGGGGGCGGCCGACGCCATCCTCGAGGCGGCCGACGCCGGCATCGAGCTGATCGTGTGCATCACCGAGGGGATCCCGGCGCGCGACGAGGTGGTGGTCAGCCAGAGACTCGCGGGCTCCGGCGCCCGGCTCATCGGGCCGAACTGCCCAGGGATCATCTCCCCGGGCAAGGCGAAGCTGGGCATCATGCCGGCCCACATCCACCGGGACGGGCACGTCGGCGTCGTGTCGCGCTCCGGAACGCTGACGTACGAGGCGGTGGACCAGCTCACCAAGCTGGGGATGGGGCAGTCGACGTGCGTCGGGATCGGCGGCGACCCGGTGCCGGGCACGAGCTTCGTGGACGTGCTCGAGGCGTTCAACGCCGATCCCCAGACCGAGTCCGTGGTGATGATCGGCGAGATCGGCGGCAGCGCCGAGGAAGAGGCCGCCGAATACGTGAAGGCCCACATGACCAAGCCGGTGGTGGCGTTCATCGCCGGGCAGACCGCCCCGCCCGGGCGGCGGATGGGCCACGCCGGGGCGATCATCTCCGGGGGCAAGGGCACCGCCAAGGAGAAGATCGAGGCGCTCGAGGCGGCCGGGATCCGGGTGGCCGCGACCCCCGCGGAGATCGGGATCACGATGGCGCGCGCCCTGGGCAAGGCGTAGGGCGATGGAGTTCGGACGCGCGCCGCGGCCGCGTCCGCCGCGCGGGGGCGCCGTGCCGCCGCGTCCGGAAGGGGAGAGTGCACCGATGAAGCAGAGGACGTTGACGATCCTGAAACCTGACACGGTTGCGCGCCGCAACTGCGGCGCCGTCATCTCGCGCTTGGAGCAGGAAGGGTTCGAGATCCTGGCGGGGCGCATGCTGCGCCTCTCCGAGGAACAGGCGATGGCGTTCTACGCGGTCCACAAGGACAAGCCGTTCTACAGGCCGCTGGTCGAGTTCATGACCTCGGGACCGGTGTGGCCGATGGCGCTCGAGCGCGACAACGCGATCGAGCACCTGCGCAAGGTGATGGGCGCCACCGACCCGGCCAAGGCCGCGCCCGGCACGATCCGGCAGCAGTTCGCGAGCAGCATCGAGCGCAACGCGATCCACGGCTCCGACTCGCCGGAGAACGCCCGCATCGAGCTGTCGTTCTTCTTCTCCGCCGCCGAGCTGGCCTGACCCGCCCGGATCGACTCGGGGCCGAGCCCACCGACTTCGTCCACACTACGTAGGGGCGGGGCTGGCCCGCGCCCACGCGAGCACGCATCAAGCCGGTCCTCCCTTTCACTGCAGGGAAGGAGGGGGGCTACTTGCGGCGCACGGCGGGGAGGATCTTCTTGCGCAGGCGCTGGGAGGTGGGCGTCACCTCGAGGAGCTCGTCCTCGGCGAGGAACTCGAGGCCCTGCTCGAGGCTCATCTGGCGCGGCGGCACCAGGTGAACGGCCTCGTCCGACGTCGAGGCCCGCATGTTGGTGAGCTTCTTCTCCTTGGTGATGTTGACGTCGATGTCCTTCTCGCGGGCGTTCTCGCCGACGACCATCCCCTCGTAGACCTCGGCGCCGGGCAGGATGAACAGCTCGCCGCGCGGCTGCAGGTGCTCGATCGCATAGCCGGTGGTGCGGCCGGGGCGGTCGGCGACCATGGCCCCGGTGCTGCGGTGGGCGATCTCGCCCTGCCACGGCTCGTAGCCGTCGAAGAGGTGGTTGGCGATCCCCGTGCCCTTGGTGTCGGTGAGGAACTCGCTGCGGAAGCCGATCATGCCGCGCGACGGGAGGCGGAACTCCATCCGCACCCGCCCGGTGCCGTGGTTGACCATCTTGGTCATGCGGCCGCGGCGCGCCCCCACCTTCTGGGTCACGACCCCGATGAACTCCTCCGGGCAGTCGATGACCAGCGCCTCCATCGGCTCGTGGCGTACGCCGTCGATCTCCCTGGTGAGCACCTCGGGCTTGGCGACCGACATCTCGAACCCCTCGCGGCGCATCATCTCGATGAGGATCGCGAGCTGCAGCTCGCCGCGGCCCGAGACCTTGAAGCTGTCGGCGGAATCCGTAGGGGCGACCTGGATCGAGACGTTCGTGAGGGTTTCCTTTTCCAGGCGTTCCTTGATCTTGCGCGAGGTGAGGTGCTGGCCGTCGCGGCCGGCCATCGGCGAGGTGTTGACGCCGATCACCATGGCGATCGTGGGCTCGTCCACCTTGATGTGGGGGAGCGCGCGCGGGTCGTCGCGGCTGGAGATCGTCTCGCCGATCCAGACGTCGTCGAGGCCGGCGACGGCCACGATGTCGCCGGGGCCGGCGTCGGCGATATCGACGCGCTTGAGCCCCTGGTAGCCGTACAGGCCCGTGACCTTACCCGTCGCGACGGTGCCGTCGTGGCGGCAGAGGCTGACCTCCTGCCCCTTGGCGATGTTCCCGTTGAACACGCGCCCGATCGCGAGACGGCCGACGTAGTCGTCCCAGTCGAGGTTCGTGATCAGGAGCTGGAGCGGGAACGCCGGGTCGAAGCGGGGCGCCGGCACCGCGCTGAGGATCGCCTCGAAGAGCGGCTCCAGGGTGGTGTCGGGGCCGTCGGGCTCGGTGCGGCAGGTGCCGCGACGGGCGTTGCAGTAGAGAACCGGGAAATCGAGCTGGTCCTCGGACGCATCGAGGTCGATGAAGAGGTCGAAGATCTCGTCGAGCACTTCGGCGGGGCGGGCGTCGGGGCGGTCGATCTTGTTGATCACGACGATCGGCGGCAGGCTCGCTTCGAGGGCCTTGCGCAGGACGAAGCGGGTCTGGGGCAGCGGCCCTTCGCTGGCGTCCACCAGGAGCATCACGCCGTCGACCATCTTCAAGGTGCGCTCGACCTCGCCGCCGAAATCCGCGTGCCCCGGGGTGTCCACGATGTTGATGTGCGCGCCGCGGTAGTTGATGGCGGTGTTCTTCGCCATGATCGTGATGCCCTTCTCGCGCTCGAGGTCGATCGAGTCCATCACCCGCTCCCGCACCGACTCGTTGTCGCGGAAGATCCCGCTCTGCCAGAGCATCGCATCCACCAGCGTCGTCTTGCCGTGGTCAACGTGGGCGATGATCGCCACGTTCCTGATCTCGTTGCGCGTTTCGATCGCCATTGCCATGCCTCTTTCCCGGTCCCGCGGCGGGTCGGTCCCGCGCCTCGGCGAAAAACAAATCACCGGCTAAACGCCGGTGGATGCTTACGATATCACGTTTGTCCGGGCACCTCAAGGGCGCCACGGCGCCACCCGCCGGGGCTATTCGTGGCCCGCCATCAGCCGCCACGCCACCAGACGGTCCGTCATCGTCCGGATGCGCCGGCACAGGATCTGGCACAGCAGGGTGAGGAACTGGTGCGCCGCGTCGGGGTCCATCTCCAGCACTTCCTCGAGGCGGTGGCTGTCGATGGTGAAGACGGTGCAGCCGCCGGTGTGGGCGCGGGCGTCGGCGCTGCGCGGCTGGTCGTCGATCAAAGCCATCTCGCCGAAGACGTCGCCGCGGCCGAGGATGGTCAGCGCCTCTTCGCCCATGGCCTGCAGCCGGCGCGAGATCCGCACCTGGCCGTCGACCACGATGTAGAGCTTGTCGCCGTGCTCGCCCTCGGAGAAGATCAAGGCGTTGGGCTGGAAGCGCTCCTCCTGCGAGTAGGTGGCAAGGAGGCGCAGTTCGGCCGCGGACAGACCCTGCTCGCGCAGCACGTCGACCTTGGCCGCCTGGTCGAGGAAGACGCGCTCGCCGGGCTGGCCGGGAGCGTTGCGCCCTGGGCCGAGCCCGGGCGTGATGAGGTCGGTCATGACGCCGTTGGCGCCCCGGACCTTGGCGGCGAGCGAGTGCCAGAACGACCAGAGCAGCGCGACGCCGAGCTCGCGGTTGCCGCGCACGAGCTGGTCGAGGTCGGCTGCCGGGAAACGGAGCACGGTGCCGGCGTCGGCGCCGAGCACGGTGGAGTAACGCGGCTTGCCGTCGACATAGGAGATCTCGCCGATGAACTCGCCGAGGGCGGGCTGGGCCAGGATCTGCGTTCCGACCGGGGTGCGGCGGCTCTCCTGCAGGCGTCCGCCCATGACGACGAAGATGTCGCGATCCTCCTGCCCCTCGCGGATCAGCGCGTTGGCATGGCTGAACGCCTCCCGCCGGCCGATCTGGGCGAGCTGCACGAGGTGGGCGTCGGAGAAGTGCCGGAAGACCCTGAAGCGGCGGAGGTCCATCGCCGCCCGCAGCAGTTCCTCGCGCTTCGGCGGGATGGCGGCGCGCTGGCCGTAGACATCGGACATCGTCAAGCTCGAGAAGAGGCGGGCCCGGGTGAGGGCGACCTGGTCGCTGGCGCGCTGGAGGGCGGCGGCGCGCTGGCGGTGCAGCTCGGCCAGTTCGTCGTTGGACAGGCGGCAGAGGGCGGCGAGGGTGTCGACCCGCCGGCGGGCGGCCGAGGTCTCACCCTCGCCGAGGCCCTGGCTCGCGAGCAAAGCGTCGATGGCGTGGCGCAGCGCCTCGGGGTAGTCCTCGAGTTCGAGCGCGATGCGCGCCGCCTCCACCGCGAGCTTGCGGTCGAGGGGATTGAGGCGGCGGGCTTGCACGAACTCCTCGAGCGCGGCGCGCAGGTCGCGGCGGCGCAGGTGGAGGTAGCCGGCGCCGGCGTAGGCGAGGTAGTGGTACGGCGCGCGGAGCTTGGCGAGGTCGAACATCTCCTGCGCCCGCGCGAGTTCGCCGCGCGCCTCCAGGATGCGCGCCATCCCCACCGCGTGCGAGGCCTCGAGGTTGTGGCGTTTGTGCTCGCGCTGCGGGTCCTCGACGCCGCCCGAGGCCCGGCGTAGGGCGGCGGCGCGCTGCCGCCACGCTTCGCCCTTGGGGGTCAGGCTGGCGGCCATTTCATAGAGCTCGGCGGCAAAACCTTGCTGACCGCCGCGCTCGAGCTCCTCGGCGATCGCCACGAGGCGCTGGGCGAAGACGGGGTGGAGTTGGACCTCGTTCAGGCTCATCGGCAAGCAGAACCCTTTGTTCGATCCTAAGATGAGGGCGTGAAGGTGTCAAACCCGTTCGCTCCAGACCCAGCCGGTGGGCCGTCGATTCAAGTGACGGAGTGCCGGGCGTGCCCGCGTCTCGTCGAGTGGCGGGAGCGGCAGGCCGGCCTGGTGCCGCCGCGGTTCGCGGCGTGGGTGGGCGAGCACGGGTTCTGGGGGAGGCCGGTCGCCGCGTTCGGCGATCCGGCGGCGTGGCTCGCCATCGTCGGCCTCGCGCCCGCCGCGCAGGGCGCCAATCGCACCGGGCGGATGTTCACCGGCGACCGCTCGGGGACGTTTCTCTACTCGGCGCTGCACCGCGCGGGCCTGGCCAACCTCCCGTGCAGCGACCACCGTGCGGACGGCCTCGCCCTCGACGGGGTGCTGATCACCGCGCCGCTGCGCTGCGCGCCGCCGGGTAACCGCCCAACGGCGGCGGAGCTGGAGCGCTGCCGCGCCTTCATGCGCGCGGACCTCGCGGCGTGCTGGCGGTTGCGGGTGGTGCTCGCGCTGGGGCGCGTGGCGCAGGGGAGCGTGTTGCGCCTGCTGCGGGAGCAGGGGACCGTCCCGAGCGGGGGCGCCGGCTTCCGCCACGGGGCCGCGCACCCGCTGCCCGGCGGGGTGTGGCTGGTGGACTCCTACCACGTCTCGCAGCAGAACACCTTCACCGGCCGTCTCACCGCCGCGATGTTCGACGACGTCTTGCGGCGCTGCCGCCGCCTCTCCGAACGGAGGCGAGACGCGTGAACCGTGCCCTAGTCTGCTTCTACCGCCTCGCTTCTCGCCTTACAATGCGCAAATGATCCTCCTATTGGCACCAGCCTCCGTCGCACTGGCGTTGTTGCAGGCGTCCGCGCCCGCTCCCACCACCGCCGCGCCCGTTCCCGAGCTGGTCGTGACGGCCACGCTCGAAGACCTCCGCAAGGGCGAGCTGTATCTCGACGCCGCGACGATCGCGCCCATCCTCGCTGCGTCGTTCACCGTGATCGAGGGCGGCGTCCGCCTCGCCGGGTCGTTCGCGTACCTCGAGCCGATCCGCCGCCTGCGCGAGCGCGGCGCCGAGGTGAAGGAGCTCCGCTTCGAGCAGAAACTGGTGCAGGTGTTCGGCGCCAGCGCCGTGGCCAGCTACCGCTACGTCAAGGTCTGGCGTGAGGGGGGCGTCCGCCACCGCGAACAGGGCTGGTCGAGCGACGTCTTCGAGCTGCGCGACGACGGCGCGTGGATCCTCGTCCACCGTCACCGGGGAAGGTGACCCTCGGCGCCTCCGGCGGGCTCCTCCGGGTGACGGACGGTGACCACCGTGTGGATGCCACCGCGGAGCCGGTAGTCGAGGCGGACCTCGATCCGCCGCGGTCGGCAGGCGGCGAGCAGATCGCCGAGCAGACGGTTCGCGGCGTGCTCCTGGTAGATCCCCACGCTGCGGTAGGTGGTCAGGTAGTACTTGAGCGCTTTCAGCTCGAGGCAGAGCCGGTCGGGCACGTACCGGACGGTGAGGGTGCCGAAGTCGGGGAGGCCCGAGAACGGGCACACGCAGCTCCACTCGTCGGTCGCGATGACGACCTCGGCGGCGCGTTCTGGGTATTCGTACGGGAAGGTCTCGAGCAGCGCCGGCTCGATCTTCTCGACCCCGTCGAACGGAAAGCTCCGGCCCTCGGCCTCCGGCATGGCGCACCTCCTTGGCTCACCCTAGCAGGCGTTTCCTCGGAGGCAAGAGCACGGTTCATTGGATCACGAGGAATCGGCGCGGCGTGCAACCCGGGGCGCCGGGCCGGTCCAGCCGCTGCCGGGTGCGAAGCGCTAGCACCGATTCTGTGGGTCCGTCTTGGATCCGCAGTCGAACCCTGGGTCGCAGCAGCAGCCACACGAGGCCCAGACGCCGTTGCCGCAGACCCAGAAATCACAGTAGACGCAACAGTCGTCTCCGGCCGGCGGCTTCGGCGCTGCGGAAAACCGCTTGACTCCAAGGACCGATATTCGGGCGGGAACTTTGCTCAGTTTGCTCTCGACTCCACGCGTTGCGCTGAGCTTCTCGACCTGCCGCATGGTTTCATTCCGCGCATCAATGACGCCTATCTCAAAGGCCGTAAACTCAACTGATCCGTCGTTGCGCAATATCGGCACCAGGCCGAATGCAGTCGTGTTGACGCCAAGCGTGTCGCCGAACTTGATGAGGCCACCTTCCTGTACGAGGACGCGCACCGGATTCGGGTAATCACGAAAATGGAGTTCGATCTCGATTGTATTGTTCGACACCGGCACCGTAAACGCCTTTTCCGCGCGGGCCAGAGGAGTAGGGAGCAGGCAGACGGAAACAAGAGTCAACGTTGTCGCGACCGAGCGGGTCGCTCCAAACATCGATGCATGCAACATTTCCGTTTCCCCTTTCTTGATTGATCGTCTAAGAATAGCTACGGAAGTTGAATCTGTCAAGGTTCTATCACCATTGTTTCTCGTCGGACCGGCGCCCTACGAGTTGAGAGAGCACACGTCATCCGGCCTGCGGGGCAGGACGCAAGAGCGGAAGGCGTGAGACTCAGGGCGCGGGCAGAAGGTATTTGGAGCAGGCCGGGAGGCGCAGCGCCGCGAGCTGCGCTCGAAGTTCCGCCGTGATCGGGAAGGGCTTGCCCGCTTTATAGTCGAAGTGGACCTGCACCGTCTCGGCCTCGGCGGCGAGCCGTCCGGACGCCTCGATGCGGTACGCGAACGCGAAGCTCGTGCGGCCGGTCCGGCTGACGCCGATCCCGACCTCCACCTCGTCGGCGAGGGCGATCGGCGAGCGGTAGTCCACGACGACGCGGGCGATGATGATCGGGATCTCCGTCGCGCCGCCGGTGAACTCGAAGCGTTCCCGCCACAGGCGCAAGCGGGCGTGCTCGAGGTAGGTGACGTACACCGCGTTGTTGACGTGGTTCATGGCGTCGACGTCGCTGTAGCGCACCTCGACGGGGCACGAGAAGGGGAAGCCTCTCATTGCGTTTCCTCCGCCTGCCGCTGCCGCGACCGGCACCGCGCGAGTGCCTGGGCGCGGCGGATCACACTGTCCGCGGCCGTACGGCCGGCGGCGGCCGCCTCATCGAGGCGCGTGAACTCGGACCAGTGCAGGGCGCCGACATCGGGGGCAATGACGAGGTCGGCGCTCGCGAGTTGGGCGTCGCGCAGCGCCTTGTGTGTCATGTTGGAGGCCCGCATCATCGCCTGCGCCAGCGTGATGCCGGAGGCATCCTCCTCCGGCCACGCTTCACCGACGCTGACCGCGACCACCGGGCGGCGCGAGAGCATGCGCGCCTGTGCCACCGGGACGTCGGCCACCGTGCCCCCGTCGACCAGGTAACGGCCGCCGAAAAGGTAGGGAGGCACGACCGCCGGGATGGCGCTCGACGCCGTCACGGCGGCTCGCAGGGGTCCGTGCCGGAGCGCGACCGGCTTACCGGTCTCGAAGTCGGTCGCCACCGCCGCGAACTTGACCGGCAGCGACTCGATCGCCACGTCGGGGAGGAGGAACGAGAGCCCCTTCTCGAGCTCGGCGTGCGTGATGACGCTGGTGCGATCGAGCGCGAGCGCCACCAGGGCGGTGCGGCGGATGCGGTGGGCAAAGAGCAAGAGCGGGTTGTCGCGGGTGGACATGGTCGGCGTGAGCCGGACGTCGGGCAGCCCCTTGACGATGCCCGCGGCGAGGAACTCCCGCCAGCGCCGCGCCACCGCGGCGGCGCTGCCGAGAGCGATCCACATCGCGCCGATGATCGCGCCGGCGCTGGTGCCGGCGATGCCGGCCACCGCGACGCCGGCTTCCTCGAGGGCCTCGAGCACGCCGATGTGCGCGAGGCCGCGTGCGCCCCCACCGCCGAGGGCGAGCACCACGCCTTCGGGTCTGCCAGAGAATCGGAAAGGGAAGGGGAGGAAGCGCATCACCCCTCATCTTACCGGCTCGTGTCCGCCTCCGGGTGAGGCGCTCCCGTCCGCCAGGCGATCGGCCCGTTGCTGGCCTCGGCCGGTTGACCGGAAGGGAAGGTACGTGGTACACGGATCGCCTGTGGTGAAAGGAGCCAGACAATGGCCAAACGTTACCTCCTGACCGCGCTCGCGGTGCTCCTGGTCGCGGGAGCGTTGGGCGCCCAGCAGGTCCAGGTGCGCGAGGAGGTGCTCCCCAACGGCATGAAGCTGCTGCTGGTCGAGCGCCACGACTCGCCCACCGTCTCGTGCGGGTGGGTGGCAAAGGTCGGATCGGTCAACGAGCCGCCCGGGATCACCGGCATCTCGCACCTGTTCGAGCACATGATGTTCAAGGGGACCAAGACCATCGGCACCAACGACTATGCCAAGGACGCCGAGATCATGGCCGAGCAGGACGCGGTGCGGGCGGAGATGGAGAAGGAATACACGCTGCTGCGCGAGAAGCTGCGCCGCGGCGAAATCTCCGGCAACATCTACGACCCGGCCAACATGACCCCGCGGCTGAAGGAGCTCCGGGCGCAGCTCGAGAAGCTCTTCGCCGCCGAGAAGCAGGTCATCGTCAAGGACGAGCTCGACCAGATCTACACCAAGGAGGGCGGTTCAGGCCTCAACGCGTTCACGAGCGAGGACCAGACCGCGTACTTCATCACCGTCCCCGCAAACAAGCTCGAACTCTGGTTCTGGCTCGAATCGGACCGCCTCGCCAACCCCGTCTTCCGGGAGTTCTACTCGGAACGGGACGTGGTGCGCGAGGAGCGCCGGCTGCGGACCGAGTCCACGCCGACCGGCAAGTTCGACGAGGCCGCCAACGCGATGTTCTGGGAGTCCTCGCCGTATTCCCATCCCGTCGTGGGCTGGCCCTCCGACGTCGAGTCGATCAACCGGGCGCAGGCGCTCGCGTACTTCGCGACCTACTACGCGCCCAACAACCTCACCGCGGCGCTGGTCGGGGATTTCGACTCGGACAAGGTGATCGCGCTGGCCAAGGAGTACTTCGGGCGCATCCCCCGCGCCAAGACGCCACCGCCCGAGATGATCACCGACGAGATGCCGCAGATCGCCCAGAAGCGCCTCGAAGCCGAGGCGGACACCAACCCCGAGGTCGACATCCGCTTCCACACCGTGCCGTTCGACCACAAGGACATGTTTGCTTTCCAGCTCGTCGCCGACCTGCTCAACCGCCGCACCGGCCGGCTCTACAAGGCGCTGGTGGAGGACGGGAAGGTCGCGGCCGGCGAGCCGTACGGGATGTACCGGCCGATGAAGTACGAGGGTTACTTCGAGGTCGGGGCCGAGGTCAAGGACGGGAAGCAGCCGCAGGACGTCGAGGCCGCCCTCTTCGCCCAGCTCGACAAGCTGGGGGAAACCCCGGTGGGCGACCACGAGCTGCAGAAGGTCAAGAACCAGGAGCTGGCCAACTCGTTCCGCCGTTTGCAGTCGAACTTCTACCTGCTGC
This sequence comes from uncultured Acidobacteriota bacterium, assembly GCA_963727205.1. Lineage (GTDB taxonomy): Bacteria > Acidobacteriota > Thermoanaerobaculia > Thermoanaerobaculales > Thermoanaerobaculaceae > RBG-13-68-16. The sequence continues at coordinate 107,958 of CAVSFQ010000009.1, forward strand.
TGCAGCTCCTGATCTACGATTCGAGCGGCGACTGGCGGTTCCTCAACGACGCCCCCGCGAAGCTGCAGGCGGTCACCGCCGCCGACATCCAGCGCGTCTCCAAGACGTACTTCACGAGGGAGAACAGCGACATCACGACGTACCTGCGCAAGTCGGGAAGCGCGCCGGAAGACCCCGAGCTGGCGGCGCTGCCGGCCGAGCTCAAGGCGATGGTCAAGCAGCAGGTCGCGCAGATCGGCCAGCTGAACGACCGTGTCAAGCTCGAGCAGATCCTCGCGCGCATGCGGCAGATGTCGGGGCAGGTGCCGCCCGCGATGAAGCCCGGGATCGAGTACATCATGAAGAAGGCGCAGGAGCACCTCGACACCTTGCCCGCCGCCCCCGCCAAGGGTGGCGCCGCGCAGACGACCCCGCCGGCCGGCGAGCAGCCCAAGCCCTAGGGCGAAAGGAGGAGACCGCCATGCGACGCACGCATCTGTTCCCGATAGTCGCCATCATCCTGGCCTCCGCCGCCATGGCTGCGGCGGCGGAAGTCGAGCCGACGATTCCCGCGCGGCCCGAGCAGCTCAAGTACCCGGCGCTGGCTTTCAAGGTGCCGGACGCCGCCGCGATGAGGGTCAAGCTCGCCAACGGCGTTCCGGTCTACATCGCCGCCGACCGCATGTTCCCCCTCGTGACGGTGCAGGTGTTCTTCCGCGGCGGCAGGTATCTCGAACCGGCCGGCAAAGAAGGCCTGGCCGAGCTGATGGGCACCGTGTGGCGGACCGGCGGGGCGGGGCCGCTCGACGCCAAGGCCCTCGACGAGGAACTCGACTTCCTGGCCGCCTCGCTTTCGACCTCGGTGGGCGGCGTTTCGGGCAGCGTCAGCCTCAACCTGCTTTCCAAGGACCTCGACCGCGGCCTGGCCCTGATGATGGACGTGCTGCGCGAGCCGCGCTTCGACGAGACCCGCCTGGCCAAGGCCAAGGAGGACATGCTCTCGGACATGAAGCGGCGCAACGACGAGACCGAGGCGATCGAGGCACGCGAGTGGGACCGCCTGGTCTACGGTGATGGCTACTGGATCAACCGGCTCGCCACCAAGGCTTCGGTCGACGCCATCACCCGCGACGACCTGCTCGCGTTCCACAAGCTCCTCGCCAACCCGGCCAACTTCGTCGTCGCGGTGGCCGGCGACTTCGACCGGGCCGCGATGATCGCCAAGTTGAACGCGACGCTGGGCGCCTGGAAGCCGACGGCCGAGGCCGTGCCCGCGGTGCCGCAGCCGAGCGTCTTCCGCGAAGCCCGGCGTCTACATGGTGAACAAGCCCGACGTCAACCAGGGCCGCGTCTCGATCGGCCACCTCGGGGTCAAGCGCCCGCTTGCGGACGAGTTCGCGCTCGAGGTCGCCAACGACATCCTCGGCGGTGGCGGCTTCACGGCGTGGATGATGTCGCGCGTGCGCTCGGACGAGGGACTTGCCTACTCCGCATACTCGAACTACTCGATCGGGGATCTCTACCCGGGCGACTTCCGCGCGTACTTCCAGTCGAAGTCCTCGACCTGCGCCCAGGCGGCGAAGCTCACCATCGACCTCATGAACAAGATGCGCGCCGGCGAGGTCACCGAGAAGGAACTGGTCACCAGCAAGAACTCGTTCACGGAGACGCTGCCGCGAGTGTTCGAGAGCAAACTTCGGACCGCGGTGCGCTTCGCTCAGGACGAGCTGGTCGGGCGTCCGCACGCATACTGGACGACGTACCGCCAGAAGATCGGGGCGGTAACCGTGCCCGAGGTGGGCGAGGCCGCACGCGCCCACATCGACACCGACCGGCTCATCATCTTGGTCGTCGGCAACGTGGACGCGATCTTGAAGGGGAATCCGGACCACCCGGAGGCGAAGTTCGACAAGCTGGGGCCGATCGTGCGCCTGCCGTTGCGCGATCCGCTCACGCTCAAGCCGATCGCGGACTGACGCGGCGGCGCACCGGTTGCGAGGCGCCCGGGGGCGGTCCCCGGGCGCCTTTGCTATGCTCGCGCCGCGCCGCGGGACGGACGGTCGCGGGCGGGAGAGATAGCGTGAGCGAGGTGGTCGTTCATCGGCTGGCGGGGAGCAAGAAGGCGCTCGAAGCCTGCCGTCTGATCGAGCGGCTCTACCAGGCCGGCCGGCGGGTCACCGTCTGGGTCGCCGACGGCGGCCGCGCCGCCGTATTCGACCAGTACCTGTGGACGTTCGCCCAGAGCTCGTTCGTGCCGCACTCGCTCTGCGACGGTTCGGGCGAAGTCGACGAACCCGTCGCCATCGTCACCGGAACGCTGGCGAACCCCAACCGCGGCGAGGTGCTCGTCATCGGCGATGCTCCTCGCCGACCCGGCCTCGGCGCGCGGCTGGGCCCAGGTGCACGACCTCGCGAGTGCGGCGGCCGAGGACGAGGGGAAGCGCCAAGCGTGGGAGGCGGCCGGCTTCACCGTCGCGGAAGTCGCCGGCATCGCCTCCGACGCGCCCGGCTGATCCGCCGCCGACGGGCGTCCCGACCCGTCATGCCGGTTCACCGTCGGTCCTGGAGGGATGATCGCCACTGCGTGGAGTCTTTCTTGCCGGTCCCGCGGGTGGCCGGATGCGGGCCCGGGCGCCCCCGCGCCCGAGCCCGCATGCTCCTGCGCCCGCGACCGGACAGGGCGATCCGCGCCGGGGCCCCTCGCTGTTCCCTTCGCTGCGCTCAGGGCCATCGACACCCCGGCGCGGCTCGCCCGTCCGGGACCCGCGGGCGCAGGAGCACGATGGCCACCCGCGGCACCGGCGGATCGACGACGCCCCCGCCCACATGTCGGAGGTCCTGCTGTGGGTCGAGGGTCCTTGCCAAACCGAAGGCAACCAGCAGCAGCGCCTCCACCAGGTGGGGGGGTGGGTGGTCAAAACCGCCCAGCGGGCGGAGGCCGATGGCGCCGGAGCGTGCGGGTCCCGAGCGGCCGGAGCGGCGGGTGGAAACGCCGGCCCCGACCGAGCGCTGTATGCGAGGGAGGGGAACGGCGAGGCTCCGCCCGCCGATCTGGCCAGCTCGGTCGCACGCGCAGGCGGGTCGGAGGGCGGCGCTCGATGCGCCGCCCGAGCGACTCGGCCGCAGCCCACGGGGCAAAACAAGACAGCCTCACGCAGTGAAGAAAGAGCCAGGGCCACCCCCATGCGGCCACCCGCGGGACCGGCAAGAGAGACTCCACGCAGTGAGAGAAACACGACTGAGCGCGTGCGCCTAGCCGCGGCCCGCGGGCAGCGGCATTAGCCGGGCACAAGGACGAGGGCGCCGGTAATGCGCGACTCCTTGACCCGCAGCAGCGCCTCGTTGGCTTGCTCGAGCGGCGTCGCCTCGACGCTCGTCGCGATCGGGATCTTCTCCGCCAAGTCGAGCAGCTCGGTCGCGTCGGCGCGCGTGGCGTTCGCCACCGAGCGGATCACCCGCTCCTGGTAGAGCAGCGCGTAGGGGAACGCCGGCAGGTCGCTCATCGTGACGCCGGCGCAGGCGACGCAGCCGCCGCGGTCGAGGAGGGACAGGGCGAGCGGCACCTGCTCCCCGGCCGGGGAGAAGATCACCGCGTGGTCGAGGGACGCCGGCGGCGTTTCGCCGGGCATGCCGGCCCAGTCGGCGCCGAGCGTGCGGGCGTGGTCGTGGTGCCGGGCGGTGCGGGTGAAGACGAAAACCCGGCAACCGGCGTGCCGGGCGACCTGAATCGCCACATGCGCCGAGGCCCCGAAGCCGAAGATGCCGAGGGTGCCCCCCGCGAGCGCCCCGGCCAGGCGCAGGGCGCGGTAGCCGATCACGCCGGCGCAGAGCAGGGGCGCAGCATGGATGTCGTCGAAGCCGTCGGGGATCGTATAGGTGAAGGCGGCGTCGACGGCGACCCGCTCGGCGTACCCCCCGTCGCGGTGCAGCCCGGTGAAGCGGGCACTTGGGCAGAGGTTCTCGCGGCCGCTCCGGCACCACGCACAGCCGCCGCAAGCGCCGGCGAGCCACGCGACGCCGACGCGCCGTCCGACCAAGTCCGGGTCGAGATCGGGCGCGGCTTCCTCGACGACCCCAACGATCTGATGCCCGGGGACGAGCGGCAGGCGCGGCAGCGAAAGCTCGCCCTCGACGGTGTGGAGGTCGGTCCGGCAGACCCCGCACGAGAGCACCCGCAGCACGACCTCGCCCGGTCCCGGCCGCGGGTCGTCGAGTTCCCTCGCGACGAGCGGACGGCTTGCCGCCGGTCCCGGCCTGTCGAGCACCATCGCCCTCATCTCCGGCCCGTCCCCAGCGATGATTCTAGCCGCGATCTGGTGCTAGAATCACCCGCCGCCGACGCGGCTGGAGGTTCCAATGAGTTTCACGAGGTTTTCCGGAGCCGTTCTCGCGGGTTTGCTCCTGGCTGGCGGCGCATGGGCGCAGCAGACGGAGGTCGCCCCCGCCAAGATCGCATTCGTGTACGTGCAGAAGGCGCTCGCCAGCACCGACGAGGGGAAGGCGCGTCTGAAGGACCTCGACGACTGGGCCCGCCCGCGACAGGACGAGCTCGCGAAGCTGGACAAGGAAGTCAACGACCTCAAGAGCGACATCATGAGCAAGCAGGGCGTGGCGAGCGACGACGCCATCGCCGAGCTCAACCGCCGGCTGGTCGCCAAGCAGCGGGAGTTCGAGGACCGGCAGCGCAGCGCCAAGCGGGACTTCGAGGCCAAGCAACAGGCAATCTTGAAGGACGTCGGTGGCAAGCTGCAGGAAGTGGTCACGACGTACTCCGAAGCGAACCACTACACGGCGGTTTTCATCTTCAACCCCGACCAACTGGCGTACCTCGCGCCCTCGGCGGACATCACCAACACCGTGATCAAGCTCTACAACGAGCACTACCCGCTGGCGGCGAAAGCGCCCGCGGCGCCGGGCAAGTAACGGCCCGCGAGGGGGTGGCACGTGGGACGCCGACTGACACGAAAACAGATCAAGAAGGACGAGTTCATCACGTTCGTGGACAGGGCCGTCCAGTGGACCGGCCACAACTGGCGGCAAGCCTTGATCGGGCTCGGCGCGGTCCTCGCCGCGGCGCTGGTGTGGTGGGGGGTGACGGCGTTCCTCGGGAGTCGGACGGACGCCGCGAGCCAGGCGATCGGCGGCGCGCTCGCCGCCTACAACGCCCCGGTCGGGAGCGCCGCGCCGGCCGGCGCGACGCTCAAGTTCGCGACCGATTCCGAGCGGCTCGCGGCGGCGGAGAAGGCGTTCAAGTCGGTCAAGTCGCGCTACCGGTTCACGCCGCAGGCGAAGCTGGCGGAGCTGTTCCTGGCGCGCATCGCGGCCGACCGCGGCGACACGACCCAGGCGATCCGGCGGCTCGGCGAGATCGCGAGCAGTCGCTCCAGCGACCCGGTCGTGCGGCTGGCGATGCTCGACCTCATCCGGCTCCGGGTCGCGCGCGGCGAGGGGCTGCAGCTGGTGAGCGAACTCGAAGCGATGGCGGCGGGGAAAGACCCGCGCCTGCCGCGCGATGCCGCGCTGTTCCACCTCGCCCAGATCTGGCAGCACGAGGGCAAGCCCGAGGAGGCCGCCAAGCTGTACCGGAAACTCGTCGAGGACTTCCCGGACTCGCCGTACCGCGCGGACGCCCAGCAGCGCCTTGCGTCCGCGGGCTAGCGCCGGGAACCCGGGGCGCGCCGGGCGTTCGCGCCAAGCGCGGGCGGCGGCCGACCAGCCGGGCGCGCCGGGCTTGGGAGGTGCAGGTTGAACTTCGTCGAGGTCATCGCCAGGAAGCGTGACGGCTCCGAGCTCTCCGCAGCGGATATCCAGACGTTCGTGCGTGGGGCCGCGAGCGGTCAGTTGCCGGACGAGCAGCTCGCGGCGATGCTGATGGCGGTCTGCATCCGCGGCGCCAGCCGCGCCGAGACCCAGCTCCTCGTCGAGGCGATGCGCGATTCCGGCGCGCTGTGGAAGACGGGCGAGAGCTTTCCCGACGCGGTGGACAAGCACTCGACGGGCGGGGTCGGCGATACGGTATCGCTGGTATTCGCGCCGCTGGTGGCGGCGTGCGGCGTACCGGTGGTGATGATGGCGGGAGCCGGGCTCGGCCATACCCAGGGGACGCTCGACAAGCTCGCGGCGATCCCGGGCTTTCGGACCGCCGGGAGCCGGGCGGAGGCGTTCGACCGCCTGGCGGTGTGCGGCGCCTTCTTCGCCGCCCAGAGCCAGGAGATCGCGCCGGCCGACCGCAAGTTGTACCTGCTGCGCGACGTGACCGGCACGGTCCCCTCGCTGCCGCTGATCGTCGCCTCGATCATGTCGAAGAAGCTCGCGGTGGGCGCACGCCGGCTCGTGCTCGACGTGAAGTGCGGCTCGGGCGCGTTCTGCAAGACGCTGGCGGAGGCGAAGGAGCTGGCGGACGAGTTGGTCGCGGTGGGCGAGCGGGCGGGCGTCGCGGTGGCGGCGACGATCACCGACATGAGCCAGCCTCTCGGCGATCGCCTGGGGTGCGCCAACGAGGTCCGCGCGGCGGTCGAGGTCCTCGGCGGCGGCGGCGACTCGCGTCTGCGGCAGCTGACGGTCGAGCTCGCGGTGGACGCCCTGGACCTGGCCGGCCGCCCGCGCGCGGCCGCACTCGCCGAGATCGAGAGGAGGCTCGCGGACGGCAGCGCGCTGGCGCGCTATGGCGATATCGTGCGGGCCCACGGCGGCGACCCGGATGTGGCGCGGCTGCCGCGCCCGCGGCGGACCGTCCCGGTGAGCGCCCCCCGCGACGGCTTCGTTGCGGCCGTCGAAGCGGAGGCGCTGGGCTGGATCGCGGTCGGCCTCGGGGCGGGCCGCCAGCGCCAGGGCGACCAGGTGGACCTGGCCGCTGGCGTCAAGGTGCACGCCCGCACCGGCGACCGGGTCGAGGCGGGCCAGCCCCTCGCGACGCTCGAGATCGGCGAACGGCCGGTGGACGTGGAAGCGATGGCCGCACGCACCGCGGCCGCCTTCCGGATCGCGGACGAGCGTCCGGCGGCGGTTCCGCTCGTGATCGCGCGCCTGGGAGGCGCGGCGTAGCTTGCTGTACCGGCTGGAGAGCGTCGAGCTGTCGTTCGCGGGCCGCGAGGTCCTGCGCGGCGCGACGTTCCAGCACAACCCCGGGGAGAAGCTGCTGCTGCTCGGCCGCAACGGCTGCGGCAAGACCACCTTGCTGAAACTCATCACCGGCGCGCTGGAACCGGAGCGTGGAGCGGTGCTGCGCGCGCGCGGCTTCGAGGCCGTCACCGTCGAGCAGCGCGTGAGCGCGGCAGGGGACACGGCCGTACTGGACTACTGCCTGTCCGCGCTCCCACGGGTCGTCGAGGTCGAGCGCGCGCTCGCTGGGCTCGAGCCGCAGCTGGACGGCGGCGACGGCGCGGCGATCGCCGAGCACCATCGTTTGCAGGAGGAACTGGAGCGGCTGGACGGCTACCGCGCGCGTCCGCGGGCGCAGGCGGCGCTCCTCGGCCTCGGCATCCCGGAGGCGATGCACGCCCGGACGCTCGCGACGCTCTCGGGTGGGGAGCGCACCCGGGTTGCCCTGGCGCGGGCGCTGCTCTCGCGGTCGTCGTTGCTGCTCCTCGACGAGCCGACCAACCACCTCGACCTCGTCGGCGTCGAGTTCCTGGCGCAGGAGCTCGCGCGGCGCGAGGGCGCTCTGCTCCTTGTGACGCACGACCGCGAGCTCGTGGACAGGGTGGGCGGCGAGGTCCTCGAACTGCACGGCGGCAGGCTCGAGCGCTACCCCGCCGGCTACGCCCGCTACCGGCGCGAGCGCGGGGCCCGCCGGGAGCAGGCGCGGCGAGCGTTCGAGCTGCAACGGGCCGAAATCGAGCGGCAGGAGGAGTTCATACGGCGCAACATCGCCGGCCAGAACACGCGCCAGGCGCAGGCCCGCCAGAAGCTCCTCGACCGCATGACGCGCCTGGAGGCCCCGGAACCGGACCTGGCGGCGTTGAAGCTGCGCTGGCCGGAGAGCGGTCGCAGCGGGCAGATGGTCGTGGAAGCCGGAGACCTTGCGGTCGGGTGGGCGGACCCGGTCCTGCGCGGCGTCTCGTTCACGCTGCGGCGGGGCGAACGCCTCGCCGTCGTCGGGCGCAACGGGGCGGGCAAGTCCACCCTGCTGCACGCGCTCGCCGGCCGCGCGCCTGCGCTCGCCGGCCGTCTGCGCTTCGGCGCCGGCGTGGTGCCGGCGTGGTACGACCAGGAGCAAGCCGAGATCCCGAACGGCGTCAGCGTGCTGGAGGTGCTCCTGACGGCGCGGCCGGAGTGGACGCCGGCCGAGGCTCGCGCCTGGGCCGCCAGGTTCGCGTTTTCCGGCGAAGCCGCCGAGGCGGCCACCGACTCGCTTTCGGGCGGAGAACGGGCTCGCCTGGCGCTCGCCCGCCTGATCGCGTTGGCGCCGAACCTCATGCTGCTCGACGAGCCGACCAACCACCTCGACCTGGCGACCTGCGAGGTGCTCGAAGAGGCCCTCGCGGAGTTTCCCGGCGCGCTGCTCCTGGTCAGCCACGACCGCCGTCTGGTGGAGAAGGTCGCCACCGGCGTGCTGCTCCTCGAAGGCGGAAGCGCGGTGGCGGTGAACCGGGTGGAGGAGGCGTTCGCGCGCCTCGGCCTGGTCGCGCCGCCGCGCCGCGGCGACGACGGCGACGAGCCGCCGGCCCGCCGGAGGAGCGCCGAGGAGGAGGAGCGCAGGCGCTTGCGGCGCGACGCGGCGCGGGGCCGCGAGCTCGCCGACGCCCTGGCCGCCGAGATGGAACGGTCCGAGGGGCGGCTGCGCGAGCTCGACGAGCTGCTCTGCCGGCGCGAGGTGTTCTCGGACGGCGCCCGCGCCCGCGAACTCGCGGCCGAGGCCGACGCGCTGCGCGCTTCCCTGGAGGACCAGCTCGAGGCGTGGGGCGAGGCCGAGGAGGACGCCGAGGCGCTCGAGGTTCGCCTCGTGGAGCTCGAAAGGCCGTAAAGGGACGGAGAAGACGAACGGCGCGGGCGGCTGGCAGCACCGCCCGCGCCGTGTTGTTGCCGGTTTGCAGAACGGTCAGAGGATCGCTTCGACCGGCGCGATCTCGCCCGCCCGGATCGCGACGGCGCGTGCCGTGACCAGCGGCAGGACCCGGTACGCGAAGTGGATCGCGGTCTGCACCTTGTTGTGGTAGAAGGCGGCTTCGGGCTTCTCCTGCAGGAACGCGCGGACGGCCTTCTTGTCGTCGCTCGCGACTCCGGCGGCGGCCAGCAACTCGCCGAGCCGGGTGCGGGCGATCACCGCCTGGTCGAGCAGGAAATGGGCGCCCAGCACGTCGCCGATCATGTCGAGGAACGGCACCGAGTTGAGGAGGACGACGATCGGCGCATCGGGCCGCTTGGCGAGCCCCTTCGAGATGTCCTCGATCTGCTTGAGGGCGGCGCCCAGCATCCACGCCGGCTCCATGAGCTGACGGTCGTTGCGCAGCGCCTTGAACGTCTTCTCCGCCATCCCGAGAAGGTCGCGGATCGCCTTCCCACCCTTGGCGGGGAGCTTGCGGGCGACGAGGTCCAGCGCCTGGATGCCGTTGGTCCCCTCGTAGATCGAGGCGATCTTGGCGTCGCGCAGGTACTGCTCCGCCGGATAGTCCGCGGTGTAGCCGTAGCCGCCGTAGACCTGCAGGCACCACTCGGTGACCTGGAAGCCCCAGTCGGAGGCCCACGCCTTGCAGATCGGGGTCAGGACCTCGACGTACGACTGGTAGCGCTCCTGCTCTTCGCCGGTCGTCACGTGGGTCATGTCGATGAAGTAGGAGGTCTGCAGGAGCAGGGCCCGCATCGCCTGGACGTAGGCGCCCGAGGTGAAGAGCATGCGGCGGACGTCGGGGTGCTCGATGATCGCCACCTGCGGCGCCCCGTGCTCCTTCATGCGCGTCCAGTGGCGGCCCTGGAGCCGGGTGCGGGCGTAGTCGAGAGCGGCCTGGTGCGCCGCCCCGGCGACGGCCGCGCCCTGGAGACCGACTTCGATGCGCGCCGGGTTCATCATGTGGAACATCAGCTTCATGCCGGCTTTCTCTTCGCCGAGCAGGAACCCTTCGCAGCCGTCGTTGCCGCCGAACACCAGCGAGCAGGTCGGCGAGCCGTGGATCCCGAGCTTCTCCTCGATGCGGGAGCAGGCGACGTCGTTGGGCTCGCCGAGGGAGCCGTCGGCGTTGACGCGCACCTTGGGCACGAGGAAGAGGGAGAGCCCCGAGGTGCCGTCGGGGGCGCCTGGGGTGCGCGCGAGGACGGCGTGGATGATGTTGGGGGTGAGGTCGTGGTCCCCGGACGTGATGAAGATCTTCTCGCCCTGGATCAGGTAGCGCCCGTTCGGCTGCTTGACGGCGCGCGCCTTCGAGGCGCCCACGTCGGAGCCCGCCTGCGGCTCGGTGAGACACATCGTGCCGGCCCATTCCCCGGAGTACATGCGCTCGCAGAAGAGGGCACGCATCTCGTCGGTGCCGAATTTCTCGACCAGGTACGACGCGCCGCGGGTGAGCAGGGCGGACAGGGACAGCGCCATGTTGGCGCCGAAGAACATCTCGTTGATCGCCGTCCCCACGGCGTCCGGCAGCCCCATGCCGCCGTACTCCGGGTTGTTGATGCACCCGATCCAGCCGCCCTCGCGGATCTTCTGGTACACCGGGTGGAAGGAGGGCGGCATCACCACGTGCCCGTCTTCGAACTGCGCCCCGACCTTGTCGCCGTCGCGGTTGGCCGGGTCGAGCTGCTCCTGGGCGAGCTTGAGGGCCTCGGCAAGCACCATCTCGACGTCGCCCCTCTCCCACTGGGAGAAGAGGTCGTTCTTGAGAAGCTGGCCTGTCGGCAGCCACTCGAAAAGCTGGAAAGTGATGTCGCGTATGTCCGCCTGGTAACCCACGGGAACCCCCCTTTTCTCCGGCGCACCGCCGTCCGCCAAATGAACGCCGGTTCATTTTCACCAGGAGCGCGCGGAATTGCAAGGGGGGGGGCCGCGGACGGTGCATAATGCGCCCTGGAGGTCGTCCATGGACAAGGCGCGTGCGGTGGTGACCGGCGGGGCTGGCTTTCTCGGCTCGCACCTGTGTGATCGCCTGCTGGCCGAGGGCATCGAGGTGGTGTGCATCGACAACCTCCTGACCGGCAGCCTGACGAACATCGAGCACCTGTTCGGCGTGAAGGGGTTCGCATTCGAGAACTACGACGTGACAAACTTCATCCACGTCGCCGGCAGGGTCGATTTCGTCCTCCACTTCGCCTCGCCGGCGTCGCCGATCGACTACCTCGAGCTCCCGATCCAAACCCTGAAGGTGGGGTCGCTCGGCACCCACAAGGCGCTCGGCCTCGCCAAGGCGAAGGGGGCGAGGTTCCTCCTCGCCTCGACCTCCGAGGTGTACGGCGACCCGCTCGTCCACCCGCAGCCCGAGGGCTACTGGGGCAACGTCAATCCGGTGGGGCCGCGGGGCGTGTACGACGAGGCCAAGCGCTTCGCCGAGGCGATGACGATGGCGTACCAGCGCTTTCACGGCGTTTCGACGCGGATCGTACGCATTTTCAACACGTTCGGCCCGCGGATGCGGGCCCGGGACGGCCGCGTGGTGCCGGCGTTCATCTCCCAGGCGCTCTCGGGCGAGCCGCTGACGGTTTTCGGCGACGGCTCGCAGACCCGGTCGTTCTGTTTCGTCGACGACGAGGTCGAGGGGATCATCCGGCTGCTCTTCTCCGAGATCCCGGACCCGGTCAACATCGGCAACCCGGCCGAGATGACCGTGCTGCAGTTCGCCGAGACGATCCGCCGCCTCGTCGGAGCCTCGGTCCCGATCGAGTTCCGGCCCCTCCCGGTGGACGACCCCAAGGTGCGTCAGCCCGACATCGGGCAGGCGATGGCGTACCTTGGTTGGCAGCCCAGGGTTCCGATCGAGGCCGGTCTGTTGCGGACGATCGAATACTTCCGTTCCTTGCGCGAGCGCGGCGCCGGCCCGGAGCGCTGACCTCACACCGCTTTCCGCCCAATGGAAAGGTCACGGAGCGGGGTCGCCGCGGCGGCGGCGGTGGAAGCGGATCATCTGGCGCAGCACGGCGAAGGTGATGCCCCCGGCAATGAGCGCGAGGACCATGGCCCCGGCGCCCCACGCGAGCAGCACCGAGCGCAGCCACGGGACATGCTCGCGCCACACGGCCGCGTGCAGGACCTCCTCGGGGCGAGGGAGGACGAAGCGGGGGACGCGGACGCCGGTGATGCGCTTGCCGACGAAGACGGCCACCGGGAAGTAGACCGGGAGCGTCCAGGGGTTGACGACCAGCGTGCCGAGGAACACGTCGACCTTGTTGAGGCGAAAGATGAGGGCGAGCAGGAGGGCGAGGACGGTGTGCAGGCCCATCAGCGGCGAGAACCCGATCGTCAGTCCGAGCGCCCATGCGGCGGCTAGGCGCTCGGGCTGCTCGTGGACGCCGACGACCCGGTCGAAACGGGTCCGCAGGCGCTCGAAGATCGCCCTCACGGCGCCACGGCGGGCTGCGTCTCGACCAACGCGATCCGCAGGATGTCGTCCGCCCGCGCGAGGAGGTGGAAATGAGCCTTGGCGCGGGCCGAGGCCGGCAGCTCGGCGAGGTCGCGCTGGTTCTCCCGCGGCAGGCAGATGTCGTGGATACCGGCGCGCAGCGCGGCCAAGACCTTTTCCTTGATCCCTCCGACCGGGAGGACCTCGCCGCGCAGCGTGATCTCGCCGGTCATCGCGAGGTCGTGGCGGACCGGCTTGCCGACCGCGGTGGATGCGAGGGCGCACAGCATCGTGACGCCCGCCGACGGCCCGTCCTTGGGGATCGCGCCGGCCGGGACGTGGACGTGGAACGAGTGGTCGTCGAAGAACGCCGGCGCGATGCCGTAGCCGGTCGCGTTGGCGCGCAGGTAGGAGAGCGCGGCCTGGGCCGACTCCTTCATCACCTCGCCGAGGTGGCCGGTGAGGCGCAGCTCGCCCTTGCCGGGCAGCGCCAGCGCCTCGACGTGGAGAATGTCGCCGCCCACCGGGGTCCAGGCCAGTCCGGTCGCGACCCCGATGCGGTCCTGGAGGAGCTGTTCGTCGGGGAGGAATCGGACCGGCCCGAGGAGCCGTTCCGCGGCCTTCGGAGTCACCGTGACCCGCGAGGTCGCCCCCTCGGCCATACGGACGGCGACCTTGCGGCAAACCGAGCCGATCTCCCGTTCGAGGTTGCGCAGCCCGGCCTCGCGGGTGTAGCGGTCGATGAGGAAGTGCAGCCCCGTGTCGAAGAAGCGCACCTGCCCCGGCTTGAGGCCGTTCTCGCTGAGTTGCTTTGGGATCAGGTGCCTTCTCGCAATCTGGACCTTTTCCTCCTCGGTGTAGCCGGAGAGCGCGATGACCTCCATGCGGTCGAGGAACGCGGCCTGGATGGTCTCGGTCACGTTCGCGGTCGCGATGAACAGCACCTTGGAGAGGTCGTACGCGACGTCGATGTAGTGGTCGCGGAACGAGTAGTTCTGCTCGGGGTCGAGGACCTCGAGCAGCGCCGCCGAAGGGTCGCCGCGGTAGTCGGCGCCGATCTTGTCGATCTCGTCGAGCATGAACACCGGGTTGGAGGTTCCGGCCTGATTGATCCCCTGGATGATCCGCCCGGGCAAGGCGCCAACGTACGTCCGGCGGTGGCCGCGGATCTCGGCCTCGTCGTGGACGCCGCCGAGCGAGATGCGGATGAACTTGCGCTCCAGGGCGCGCGCGATCGAGCGTCCGAGGGAGGTCTTGCCCACGCCCGGCGGCCCCACGAAGCAGAGGATCGGCCCCTTGCTGTCCTCCTTGAGCTTGCGCACGGCGAGGAACTCGATGATGCGCTGCTTGACCTTCTCGAGGTCGTAGTGGTCGTTGTCGAGCACGCCGCGGGCGTGCGCGAGGTCGAGGTTGTCGCTCGAAAACGTCTTCCACGGGAGGCCGGTGAGCCAATCGAGGTAGGTGCGGATGACGGATGCCTCGGCCGAGTCGGGGTGGGTCGTGCGCATGCGCTTGAGCTGCTTCTCCGCCTCGCCCCGGGCCTCGTCCGGCAGCTGCTTGGCGGCCATCAGGTCGCGGTAGCGCTGGACCTCCTGGTCCACGTCGTCGGTGTCCCCGAGCTCCTTCTGGATCTGTTTGAGCTGTTGGCGCAGCAGGTACTCGCGCTGCGACTTGTCGAGCTCGCCCTGGACCTGCGAGCTGATCTGCCGCTGGACCTGCAGCAGTGCGATCTCGTGCTCGAGGTACTCGTTGACGGCCCGCAGCCTCTCCTTGACCTCGACCGCCTCGAGCGCCTTCTGCGCCTCTTCTGGCTTGAGGTCGAGGTTGGAGGCGACGAGGTCCGCGAGGCGGGCGCCGTCCTCGAGCGAGGTGGCGATGAGCATGACCTCCGGCGAGACCGATTTGCCGAGCTCGACGGCCTTCTCGAGGTTGCCGCGGACGGTTCGCACGAACGCCTCGAGCTCGAGGTCGCCGGCCGGCGTGGCGGGCTCCTCGAGGCGGGTAATCTTGGCGCGGAGGTACGGCTCTTCCTGCAGGAAGTACTCGACCCGGGCGCGGGCAAGGCCCTGGACGAGGATCCTGATCCGGTTGTCCGGCAGCTTGATCATCCGCATGATGCCGGCCACGGTGCCGACCTGGTAGAGGTCCTTCCCTTCCGGGTTCTCCTCGGTGGGGTTCTTCTGGGCGAGCAGGAGCAGGAGGCGGTTCTCGGCCAGCGCCTGGTCCACCGCGGCGACCGAGCGCTCGCGGCCGATCGACAGGGGCACCATCACGAACGGGAAGAGCACGGCGTCCTTCAGCGCCATCGCCGGCAGTACGTCGGGGATCGAGACGGTCTCCTCGCGGGCGTCCTGGGTGGTTTCCTTGACCTCGTTCATGGCTCCTCTGTGGTCACCGCGATCGTGTGCAGGCAGTCGCGCCGTTCGGCGAGTTTCGGCAGCGAGATCTCGAGGACGCCGGCCGCGAGGACGGCGGTGCTCGCCTCCGGACGCACTGGCCCGGGCAGGATGACCTCGACCGAGAAGGCGCCGAACCCGCGCTCCATGTGGTGGCAGCGCCGGCGCGCCGACGCCGCGCCCTCCGGAAGCTTCCGCCCGGCGATCCGCAGCTCGCGCTGGCGCAGCGTGACGACCAGCTCCGCCGCGGGAACCGCGGGGACGTTGGCGAGGACGACGTAGCGCTCGTCGCTCTCCCGCAGGTCCACCGCTGGGGAGAACGAGGTCTCCGCGGCATGGGCCGGCGTCGCGAGGAGCTTGAGCAGCTCGTCGAGGTGGCGCTGGATCTCCTCGATCTCGAGCCCGGAGGAGAGGCGCCGCCTCACGCCTCGACCTCCCGCTCGCGCCGCAGCCTCTCGAGTTCGGTGAGGAACTGCTCGATGTCCTCGAAGCGGCGGTACACGCTCGCGAAGCGGACGTACGCGATCTGGTCCAGCTCGCGCAGGCGGCCCATCAGGATCTGGCCGATTTCGTCCGAGCGGATCTCACGGTCGTCCTTGCGGCCGAGCGCGGCCTCGACGGCGTCGGCCATCGCCTCGAGCTGCCGCGAGGTGACGGGGCGTTTCTCACAGGCGCGCACGAGCCCGCCGAGGACCTTGGAGCGGTCGTACGGCACGCGCTGCCCGTCCCGCTTGACGACGAGGGCGGGGACCTCCTCGATGCGCTCGTACGTCGTGTACCGCTTCTGGCACGCGAGGCACTCCCGCCGCCGGCGCACCTGGCTGCCGTCGCCCAGCTCGCGGGAGTCGACCACACGGTCCTCCGCGTGGCCGCAGTAGGGACAGCGCATCCTACGTGACCTCCGCGTCCGGCCCGGCCTCGGCTCCCAGCGCCCGCACGCGGCCGAGCGACAGCCCGACGCTGCCGAGGTACGCAAGGCCGAGCACCGTGATCGGGAAGAAGCAGATGGCGTGGTGGACCAGGGCGAACGCGGTGGCGGTCGGGACGCCGACGCTCATGAGCTGCGTCAGACCGAAGCGGATCGCCCAGTGAAAGCCGCCGACACCCGCCGGCGCCGGCACGGCGAGGCCGATGACGCTGACCGCGACGACGACGAACGCCTCGCCGAAACTCATGGGAAACCCGAACGCACGGGCCAACAGCACGAGCTGCCAGCCGATCGCGACCCACAGCCCCAGGCTCCAGATGGCGATCTCGGCCAGGCGGCGCGGCCGGCGCAGCACCTCGAGGCCGTCCAGCACGTGCCGGAAGAAACTGGCCACGCGGGTCCTGAAGCGTTCGGGCGCCCACGACGCAATGCGGCGCACGGTGGCGTCCCGCCGGCGCAGCAGGAACCACACCAGGACCACGGCCGCCGCCAGCCCCGCCGTCGTGAGCATCGCGGTGTCGCGGAGCAACCCCAGGTTCTTGGGGTTGAGGCCGTCGCGAGCGGACACGACCCCGAAGGCGAAGAGCAGCAGCACCGACGCCCCGTCCAGCAGCCGCTCAGTGAGGATCGAGGCCAGGGTCGCGGCGGCCGGCAAGCCGGTCCTGGCCGTGAGCAGCAGCGGCCGCACGATCTCGCCGGCGCGCAGGGGCAGCACGGTGGACGTCGCGAACCCGGCCGCGGTACAGCCGAGCAGGTTGGCCGTCCCGACCCGACCGACCGGGCGCAGGATCAACCCCCACCGCAGCGCGCGCAGGGCGTAGGTGAGGAGCGCGACGGTCAGCGACGCCAGGAGCCAACCGACCTTGACCTGGGTGAGCGCCTTTCCCACCTCGGCGAGCGGGGCCGTCCAGAGGAACACGCCGAACAGGACAACGGCGAGCGTTATGCTCGCGACGACCTTCCACAGGTGCCGGCCGGCTGGGCCTCCCATCGGTGCAGGGTAGTATGAGCGGAGCATGAGAGCAACCGCGCCCATTCTCGTCGCGACGCACGAGCTGTGCGGCGGGCACGAGCCGCCGCCGGGCCACCCGGAACGGCCGGAACGGCTGCGGGCCGCGATCGCCGGCGCGGCGGTCGCGGGGGCCGAGGCGCTCCCGGTGCCGCTCGACGAGGCGGCCGTGCTCGCGGCGCTCGCGCGGGTCCACGCCCCCGGTTTCGCGGGGCGGCTGCAGCGCGCGTGCGAGCATCCTCCCGGCATCTTCGACAGCGAAGACAACCCGGTCAGCCGCGGGACGTATTCGGCCGCGCTCGCGGCGGCCGCTTCCGCGATCGCCGCCGCCGGCGCGGCGGCCGCGGGCGCGGCCGAGACGGTGTGGGTGCCGGTCCGGCCGCCCGGCCACCACGCGCTGCACGATCGGGCGATGGGGTTCTGCTTCTTCAACAACGCCGCGGTCGCGGCGGAAGAGTTGCTGGCGCTCGGCTGCGGCCCCGTCGCGATCGTGGACTTCGACGTGCACCACGGCAACGGGACCCAGGCGCACTTCTGGGAGCGCGACGACGTCTACCTCCTCTCGCTCCACCGTTACCCGTTCTTCCCGGGGAGCGGCGCGGGGGACGAGGTCGGGGCGGGGAAGGGCCGCGGCTTCACCCGCAACTTCCCGCTCGCCGCCGGCGCCGGCGACGAGATCTACCGCGAGGCCCTCGCGGCCGGGCTCGATGAGCTTGCGGCGGTGTTCGAGCCCTCGTCCTGGGTCGTCTCGGCCGGCTTCGACGCCCATCGCGAGGACCCGCTGGGAGGCATGAACGTATCCGACGAGGGGTTCGGGACGATCGGCCGGCTGTTGCGGGACGCGGCGGGGAAGAGCCCGCTGGTGGCAGTGTTGGAGGGAGGCTATGACCTCAAAGCGCTGCAGCGGTCGGTGCGAACCTTCATCACAGGGGTCGCCGGGAGCGTTGGCCCTTGACTTTTCTGGGAGCCGTCTCTATGTTTAGGTACAAAGGTGTGACGTGAGAAGCCAACAGGAGGCCAGACGATGCGCAAAACACTAGGGAGAGTGGCTGTTCTCGCGGCGTGCGTGCTCGTGGCCAGCGCAGCGCTCGCCGGCAGCATCACCGGCCGCGGCGCCGCCCAGCCGACGTTGCAGACCATCTTCCGCGTCGATACGCCCACTCCGGGCGCGACGGTCTTCGGCATCGTCGAGGTCAGCGGCTACGTGTTGGACGCCCGAGGCGTCGCGCGGGTCACGCTGCTCGTCGACGGCGCGCCGGTGCACGACGCCGACATCAACCAGCCGCGCCAGGACGTGCGGACGAGATACGCCAGGTTCTACGGCGAAGACTTCCCGTACGACCCGGGCTTCACCACGTCGTTCCTCGCTTCGAACTACAGCGGCCGGGACCCACACGCTCGGCATCCGGGTGACCTACTCGAACAGCGACGTCGCGGACCTCGCGACCCGCACCGTGACCATTGACTCGACGATCAATCAGGCCCCGATCGGCGCCCTCGACAGCCCGCGCGACCCGGCGGTCTTCGGCGTGCAGGACTACGTCTCCGGGGTGTTCCCGGTGGTGGGATGGGCGATCGATGCGAGCGGCATCCGGCAGCGGGTCAGCCCGGCCGGCTGCAACCCGGTCACCGACTCCACCTGCCACATCCTCGCCGACATCGAGGTCATGGTGGACGGCATGGTCGTCGGCGCAGGCGAACTACCCGCTGCCGCGCCCTGACGTGGCGAACGCCCACCCCGACGTCGCGGGCGCGTTCCAGTCGGGGTTCCAGATGAACCTCGACACCTCGAAGTACACCAACGGCGCGCACAACATCTCGGTGCGCGCCTGGGACACGCGAAGGGCTGTCGACGGTCCTCGGGCAGCCGCGACGTGTGGTTCAACAACGGCTACGCGACGCTGGCGCCGTTCGGCAACATCGACTGGCCGATGCCCGACGCGCACTTCTACTCGACCGGCTGCTCCATCGTGAACCCGCCTTCCGGTGTCATCTACACCCCCTCCGATCACCTGGACTGGGTCTCGGGCTGGGTGATCGATCAGAACGACCAGAGCAATTTCGAAGGCATCAAATCGGTGCAGCTCCTCTTCGACGGCGCGCTGGTCAGCGACACCGAGGTCGACTCGAACGACTGCAATCCGTTTGTCGCTATCAACTCTTCCGACTGCAAATCGGGCTCGTACGGCTACTATGGCGTCGCTCGCCCGGATGTGCTCTATCAGTACCCCCAGTTCACCATGGATGCCAAGAACTCCGGTTACCTGTTCGCGGTGAACACCCGCTACTTTCTGCAGACGGGGCAGCTCCATCTCGGGCTCAACATCATCAGCGTTCAGGTCCGCACCAGGGACCCGTTGCGCCCGGCCGTCGTGATCGACCAGATCCCGGTGATCGTGGACTGCCCGACGAACGGGTCCTACCAGGCGATCGGGGACCTCGAGCAACCGGTCGCGATGCAGGCGATGAGCGGGGTCCAACAGATGAAGGGCTGGGTGTTCGGGTCTCCGGGCATCGGGCGGCTCAACTTCTGGGTCGACGGGGTCCTCGACGGAAGCCTGATCGCGCCGAATGCGAACCTCGGGTTCGTGCGGAACGACATCGTGAACAAGTATCCGTGGTTGCCCTATCAGGCTGCGCTCTACAGCGGGTTCCAGTACAGCCTCGACACCACGAAGTACGTGGACGGTGTCCACCAACTCGTGATCGAGGCGATCTCCTCAACAACAACGGTTACGACAACTACTGGGTGCAGCGGCCGCTGGTGTTCAACAACCTGAACCGGCCGTAGCGGCCTGCCGAGGATTGCCTGACCGCCCCGGGATCGCCCGGGGCGGTTTCATTTGGGTCGACCGCGGGGTACGATCCACCCTTCAAGGGAGGCCCGATGCGGGCACTGCACTTCGAAAGCCATGGCGATCCGGCGCGGCTCGCGTTCGGCGAGCGGCCGGACCCGGCGCCGGGCGCCGGCGAGGTCGTCGTGAGGGTCCAAGCGGCGGCGCTGAACCACCTGGACCTGTTCGTCCTGAACGGCATGCCCGGCATGCCGGTCGCTGCTGCCGCACATCGGGGGAGCCGACGGCGCCGGGACGGTGGCCGCGGTCGGCGAGGGCGTGGCGGGCTGGTCCGCGGGCGACGAGGTCGTCATCAACCCGGGCCTTTCTTGTGGGAGGTGCGAGTTCTGCGCCCGCGGCGAGGAGTCGCTTTGCGTCGGCTTCCGCATCCTGGGTGAGCACCTCGACGGCGCGTTCGCCGAGTACGTGAGCGTTCCTGCCGCATCGCTCTCCGCGAAGCCCGCGCACCTGTCCTGGGCGGAGGCGGGCGCGTTCGGCCTGACGTTCCTCACGGCGTGGCGCATGCTCATCACCAGGGCGAAGTTGGCCAAGGGCGAGACCGTGCTGATCCACGGCATCGGCGGCGGGGTCGCGCTGGCGGCGTTGGCGATCGCCAAGGACGCGGGCGCGACTGCGATCGTGACCTCGTCGGATGAGACCAAGCTCGCCCGCGCCAGGGAACTGGGCGCCGACCACACGCTCAACTACAGGTCATGCGATGTGGCGCGGGAGATCCGCGGGCTGACCGGCAAGCGCGGGGTGGACTTGGTCGTCGAGACGGCCGGGCAAGCGACCTGGCTGACCTCGCTGAAGTGCGCGGCCAAGGGCGGGAGGGTAGTGACCTGCGGCGCGACGACCGGGCCAAACCCTGCGGAGGAGATCCGCCTGATCTTCTGGAACCAGCTCTCGATCCTGGGTTCCACCATGGGCAGCCGCGGCGACTGGGACGCCATGGTTCGCGCCGTGGAGCAGGGCGGCCTCAGGCCGGTCGTCGACCGGGTGCTGCCCCTGGAGCGCGGCCGCGAGGCGTACGAGCGCATGCTCTCCGGCGGCCAGTTCGGTAAGATCGTGCTGGACGCGACCGGCGCCGCCGCGCGGCGGACCGGGCAAGGGGAGCCGTGAGCGAAATCGCCATGACGGACTCGCCTCCGCCGCGGTTGCTCGCCAGGGCGGAGCACCCGATCTCGCGGGCTGCGATGTCGCCGAACGCGCTCAAGGTGCTGTACCGGCTGCACGGGGCGGGGTTCGTCTCGTACCTCGTCGGCGGCGCGGTGCGGGACCTCCTGTTGGGCCGCACGCCGAAGGATTTCGACATCGGGACCAACGCGCGTCCGCAGCAGGTGCGGCAGCTGTTCCGCAACGCCCGCGTCATCGGCCGCCGATTCCGGCTCGTGATGGTCAGGTTCGCGGGCGAGGTCGTCGAGGTCGCCACGTTCCGCCGCTCGCCCGAGCCGCCGGAGATCGAGGAGGGCGAGCCGGAGGACGTGTTGGCCCCCGCGGCGGAGGCGGAGGAGTTCGGCACGCCCGACGAGGATGCGTGGCGGCGCGACTTCACGATCAACGGGCTCTTCTACAACATCGCCGACTTCTCGGTGATCGACCACGTCGGCGGGCTTAAGGACCTGGACGCCGGCGTGATCCGCACGATCGGGGTGCCGCGGCAGCGGTTCGCGGAAGACCCGGTGCGGATGATGCGCGCCGTCGAGTACGGGGCGCGGTTGGGGTTCCGGCTCGACCCCGAGCTGGCCGAGGCGATCGCCGAGATGCACCCCGAGATCCGTCGTGCCGCCCCCGCTCGCATCGCGTACGAGCTGCTCGAGAGCCTGACGGGCGGCCAGGCGGCCGCCATCCTCAACGGCCTCGACGACGCCGGGCTCCTGGCCCACGTCATGCCCGAGGCGCACGCGGCCGCCGCCGGCAAGGACGGGGCTCTCCTGTGGGCGTTGCTCGCGGCGGCGGACGGGGGCGTCCGCAGAGGCGAGAAGATCGGCGAGGAGACACTGCTTGGGTCGCTCTTCCTCCCCGGCTTTTTGTCCGCCCTCGGGGCCGGGGACGAGCGGCGGCTCGGTGCCGCCGACGTGGAACGCCTGGCCCGGGAGCAGCTGGAAGCCGCCGCGCTCAGGCTCGCCTTCTCGCACCACCGGAGGCACATCGTCCGCCATGCGCTCCTCCTGCTGTGGCGCCTGATGTCCCCGCCGAAGTCGGGGAAGTTCGCCCTCCGCACCGTGCGCCACGAGGCGTTTCCGACGGCCTGGCAGCTCGCGAGGTTGCTGGCGTCGGCGTCGGAGCGGTTCGCGCCGCTGTTCGCCGCGTGGCGGCCCGCCGTCGAACAGGGGCAGCAGGCGCCCGCGCCCGAGGCGCAGCCCAGCCTGCAGCGCGGCGAGGAGCAAACCCGGGCGCGGCGTCGGCGTCGGGGAGGCCGGCGCCGGGGGCGCAAGAAGGCGGCAGCGCAGGCATGAGCGCCGATGTTCGGGCAAGGGTCGAGGCGCTGCGCCGGGAGGTCCGGCGGCACGAGCACCTCTACTACGTGCTCGCCAGGCCGGCCATCAGCGACTACGAGTTCGACCGGCTGCTCCGCGAGCTGCAGACGCTGGAGGAGGCGCACCCCGAGCTGGTCACGCCGGACTCGCCGACGCAGCGGGTCGGGGGCGCGCCTGTGGACGGCCTGCCGCAGGTGCGTCACACCGCCCCGATGCTCTCGCTCGACAACTCGTACAACGAGGGGGAGCTCGAGGAGTGGCTCGGGCGGGTGCGGCGCGGACTCGGCCGGGAGCCCTCGGGCCTCGTGGCCGAGCTGAAGATCGACGGCGTCTCGCTCTCGCTGACCTACGAGCGCGGCTCGCTCGCGCGCGCCGTGACGCGCGGCAACGGCGAGGTCGGCGAGGAGGTGACCGGCAACGCGCGCACGGTCCGCTCCCTCCCGCTCGTCCTGCCGGAGGCGTTGCCGCTGGTCGAGGTCCGGGGCGAGGTCTACCTCCCGCGCGAGGTCTTCAAGGAGATCAACCGGGCGCGGAAGGAGGAGGGGGAGGACCCGTTCGCCAACCCCCGAAACGCGGCCGCCGGCGCGATCCGTCTCCTCGACCCGAGGGAGTGCGGCCGGCGCCGGTTGGCGTTTTTCGCCTACCAGGTCCCGCGCTGGGAGGGGACGTCGTTCGCGCGTCACTCGGAGGCGCTCGAGCGCCTGGCGGCGTGGGGGTTCGCGGTCAACCCGGGCTGGCGGCGGTGCGCGACCCTCGCCGAGGCACACGCGTTCATCGGCGAGTGGGGGGCGAGGCGGGCCGAGCTGCCGTTCGACATCGACGGCGCGGTCGTGAAGCTCGACGACCTCGAGGAGCAGCGCCTGGTGGGGGCGACGTCCAAGTTCCCGCGCTGGGC
Source organism: uncultured Acidobacteriota bacterium (assembly GCA_963727205.1). Classification (GTDB taxonomy): domain Bacteria; phylum Acidobacteriota; class Thermoanaerobaculia; order Thermoanaerobaculales; family Thermoanaerobaculaceae; genus RBG-13-68-16. The sequence goes on from CAVSFQ010000009.1 coordinate 130,961, forward strand.
GGTAGCGTACAAGTATCCGCCCAAGGGCGAGCGCACGCGCGTCCGCGCGATCGCCGTGCAGGTGGGGCGGACCGGCACCCTGACGCCGGTCGCCGAGCTCGAGCCGGTGCTCCTGGCGGGGAGTACGGTGTCGCGGGCGACGCTGCACAACGCCGACGAGGTCGCGCGGCTGGACGTCCGCGTCGGCGACCTGGTCTGGGTGGCCAAAGGGGGGGACGTGATCCCGAAGGTCGTCGCCGTCGACCCGGAAGGGCGCGGAGCGGACTCGGAGCCGTTCCGCATGCCGGAGCGTTGCCCCGCGTGCGCCACGCCGGTGGTGCGCGAGGCGGGCGAGGTGGCCGTGCGCTGCCCGAACCGGGAGTGCCCGGCCGTGCGGCGGCAGCGTCTGTTCCACTTCGTCTCACGGGCCGGGATGGACATCGAGGGCCTGGGCAAGCGGCTCGTCGAGCAGCTCCTGAGCGAGGGGTTGGTCAGCGACCCGGCCTCGTTGTGGGACCTCGACCGGGAGCGCCTGGCGTCGCTTCCCCACTGGGGCGAGAAGTCGGCTGCCAACCTCCTCGAGGAGATCGCGGCCGCGCGCATGCGGCCGCTCTGGCGCCTGCTCGTGGCGCTGGGGATCCGCCACGTCGGGGAGAGGGCCGCGAAGGCCCTGGCGTCGCGTTTCGGCTCCCTCGCCGCGATCGGCGCGAGGACGGTTGCCGAACTGGAGCAGGCGGAAGGAGTTGGGCCGGTGATCGCGGCGAGCGTGGTAGCCTTCTTCGGCGGCGAGGAGGGCGCGGCGCTGGTGTGCCGTCTGCGCGGGCGCGGCGTGGACCCTCGCGAGGAGACGGTGCCGGTCGTTGGCCCGGAGCCACTGGCCGGCTTGACGTTCGTGCTGACGGGCGCGATGTCGTGTCCCCGGGAAGAGGCGGCCGCCGTGTTGGAGGGCGCCGGCGCCAGGGTCAGGGACGGCGTGTCGCGCCGGACGTCGTACGTGGTGGCGGGCGAAGACGCCGGCTCGAAGCTCGCGAAGGCACGGGAACTCGGGGTCGCGGTCCTCGATGAAGACGGGCTCCGGGGCCTGCTGGCCGAGAAGGGAGTCGCGTGGTAACGAGGGCACGGGTGGTGCTGGTGGACGACGACGACGGCTCGCGCGTCGCGATGGCCACCGGCTTGCGGCGGGTCGGGTACGAGGTGGTCGAGTACGACGCGGGGGAGAGCGCACTGGCCGCGCTGGATGGCGGGGATGCCGCCGACGTCCTGATCACCGACGTGCGGATGCCCGGCATCGACGGATACGAGTTGGTGCGGCGGCTGCGCACCAGGCGGCCCGAGATCGCGGTCCTGATGGTGACGGCGTTCGGCGATGTGGACGGCGCCGTGCAGGCGCTCCAGGGCGGCGCCGACGACTACCTGACGAAGCCCGTCAACCTCCTCGAGCTGCGCAAGCGCGTCGAGCTGCAACTCGAACGCACGAACCTCTCCCGCGACAAGCGGGAGTTGCAGGAACGGCTCGAGAAGCTCGTCGGCTTCGAGAACATCATCGGCCGCTCGGCCGCCATGCAACATGTGTTCGAGCGTGTCCGCGTCGTCGCCCCCGCGCCTAGCACCGTCCTGATCGTGGGCGAGTCGGGCAGCGGCAAGGAGCTGATCGCCAACGCGATCCACGAACACTCCCCGCGGGCGACGGGCCGGTTCGTGGCCCTCAACTGCGGCGCCATCCCCGGCGAGATCCTCGAGGCCGAGTTGTTCGGGCACGAGCGCGGGGCCTTCACCGGCGCCCATCAGCGCCGGATCGGCAAGCTCGAAGCCGCGAGCGGCGGGACGCTCTTCCTCGACGAGATCTCGGAGCTTTCGACCGACCTGCAGGTCAAGCTGCTGCGGGTGCTCGAGGAGCGCACGATCACGCGCGTCGGCGGCAACGATGAGGTGCCCGTGGACTTTCGCCTCGTCGCCGCCACCAATCGCGACCTCGACAGCGAGGTCGCGCGCGGCCGCTTTCGCCAGGACCTCTACTACCGGCTCAAGGTCGTCACGATCGCCCTGCCGCCGCTGCGGCAGCGCACAGAGGACATCCCCCTGCTCGTCGCGCACTTCGTCGAGCGCTTCAACGCCGACCTCGGCCGGCACGTGACGCGAGTGACGCCGCAGCTCCTGGATTCCCTGCGGGCGCGGCCGTGGCCGGGCAACGTGCGCGAGCTCCGCAACGTCGTCGAGAACATGGTGCTGTTCTGCCGCTCCGACGAGTTGAGCGCGGTCGACCTTCCCGCCGAGTACCGGTTGGAGATGCCGCCCTCGCAGGCAGCGGCTCCCGCAGGCGAGTGGGCCCCGAGATCGATGGCCGAGATCGAGCGGGAAGCGATCCTCAGGACGCTCGAACTCACCAACGGGCACCGCGCGAAGGCCGCCCAGCTCCTCGACATCGGGCTGCGCACCCTGCAGCGCAAGCTCAAGGAGTACGGCGCGGTTGCGGCCGGGGACGAGATCGAGGAGTAGCCGGATTTCGAGGCAAAGGAGCAACCATGGAGCTGCCGAGCAAGGTCTTGGTCTACAGTCAAATCCTGGGGCTTTCGGGCACCGCGGGAACGCTCGTCGATATCCGCGACGAGGGGTGCTACGAGCTCCGTCTCACGAGTCAGGGGAAGCTGCACCTCGTGCTGCTGCCGATCACCCAGACGGGCCTCGTCTTCGCCGAGGCCGAGCCCGAGGTGGCCCTGGTGGAGAGCATCGAGCGCTGAGGAGCACGCCGGTTTCAGCCAGGATCGCGGCGTGGTCGAACGCCAGTTCGGTCCCGGCAAGGTCGGAGAACCAGCGCGCCTCGGCGGCATCGTCGCCGCCCGCGACGGCGCCGCCGGTGACGCGGCACAGGTACACCGCCGAGACGGTGTGGCCGCGCGGGTCCCGCCCCGGGGCGGAGTAGACGCCGAGCAGCTCCACCGGCTCGACCTCCAGGCCGGTCTCCTCGCGGGCCTCGCGCACGCAGGCCGCCTCGCAGGTTTCGCCGACCTCCACGAACCCGCCGGGGAGCGCCCACCGCCCCTCGAACGGAGGGTGGCCCCGGCGGATCAGCACGACGCCGCGCTCGGGGTCGAAGATGACGGCGTCGGCCGTGAGCCTCGGGGTCACGGGTGCGGGCATGGTCACTCCTTCGCGCTTCCGAAAAGCGATGGTTCGACGCGGACCCGGCCGCATGCGGCCGCCAATTTGGCGAGCATCGTGGAGGAGGGTACGGACGGCTTGCTTGGATCCTGCCAGCTCCATCCGACTCTGGCCTCGCTGACGCGCGCCAAGCCAACCGAGCCGATGAACGGGAGGACGAGGATGTCGCGGTGCGTGATGGAGTGGCGCACGGCGGGCGCGGGCGCGAGGCGGACCGGCCCGCCGGCGTCGCTCGCGAGCGAGCGTGCGGCCGCCCCGGGTTCCTCGCCCTCCGCCAGCTCCACGAACGGCGGCAGCCAGAGCCCGACCAGCACCGGTCCCTCGTCCACCCGGCGCAGCAGCACCGTGCGGTCCGGGCGCTCGAGCCAGACGGCGACCCAGCGCCGGCGCTCGCGGCTCCGCCGGGCGCGGGGAAGCGGAAACGCCTCGGCGGTCCCCGCCGCGGCCGCGGCGCAGCGCGCCGCGAGTGGGCACGCGCCGCAGCGTGGCGATGCCGGAGCGCACACCGTTGCGCCCAGCTCCATGAGCGCTTCGAAAAGCTCGGGAGTTGGAGCCTCGCCGTGCAGCTCGCGGGCGAACGCACGCCCGGCGAGCAGCAGCGCCGGGCTGCCGAGAGGGAGCGGAAGCGCGAGGACCCGGGAGGTCACACGGGCGACGTTGCCGTCCACGGGCGGTTCGTCGCCGTCGAACGCCAGCGCCGCGACCGCGGCGGCCGTGTACGGGCCGAAGCCCGGCAACGGAGCCAGTTCCCGGGCGGTCGTCGGCCAAGCCCCGCGCGCAATAATCGCCCCGGCGGCCTGGTGGAGCAGGCGGGCGCGGCGGTAGTAGCCGAGACCGGAAAACGCGTGCAGTACGTCCCCGACGTCGGCCGCCGCGAGAACGGCGAGCGATGGGAAACGCCGCATGAACTCCGGGTAAACGGCGGCCGCCCTCTGCACCTGGGTCTGCTGCGCCATCACCTCGGAAACCAGGACCGAATACGGGTCGCGGGGGAACGGTCCCCGCCACGGCAGCTCCCTGCGCCCGCGCCGGAACCACTCGATCAGCCTTTCCCCAGAGCGATCCGCCACGCCGGGAGTGTACCGCGGTAGAATCCACCGGTGACCGAGCGACCGCAATCGTGTCCGTTGTGCCGCGGCACGGGCTTCACGATCGAGACCCGCAACGGGATCGAGGTCGCGGTGGCGTGCAGCTGCCGGCGAGCCGGGGCCGGCGGCACGTTGCTGGCGGCCGCGCGCATCCCGCCGCGGTACCGGCACTGCACGATCGAGAGCTTCGAGGTCTGGAGCGGCGATCTTGGGAGCCGCAACCTCCAGGCCCGCGCCCGGCGGCGGACGAGGGAGTTCGTGGACTGCTACCCGGGCGTGGAAAGGGGCCTGCTGTTCATGGGCAGCGTCGGCACCGGCAAGACCCACCTCGCGGTCGCGGCGCTCAAGGAGCTGGTGCAGACCAAGGGCGTGCGGGGGCTCTACGTCAACGCGCTCGACCTCGTGCAGCAGCTCCAGATGTCGTTCGACGGCGGCGGCCCGAGCCGGGAGGACATCCTCGGCCCGGTGACGGACACGGAGCTGCTGGTGCTCGACGAGCTCGGGGCGGGGCGTCTCACCGACTGGGTGCGCGAACTCCTGTACTACGTCATCAACTCCCGCTACATGGCCGAGCGGGTCACGGTGTTGACGACCAACTACCTCGATTCGCCGCAGCCGCCGCGCGCCGAAGGCCCGGGCGGCGGCCAGGAGACGGGCAAGACCGAGCGCTGGCAGGAGACGCTGGCCGACCGCATCTCCGAACGGCTGCGCTCGCGCCTGCACGAGATGGCCGAGGTGATCGAGTTGCGCGGCGAGGACTTCCGCGCCCGCCGCGCTGGACGGGGTGGCGGGCCGCCTTGACCGGAACGACCACCCGGCTGTGGCGGCTGCTGCCCGGGCTGGCGCTCGCGATCGCCGCTCTCGGCTGTGCGGTCAACCCGAGACTTGTGGCGCCTGTCGTGCCCGGGCCTGCACCGTCGCCGACGCCGCAGGCGAGCCTTCAGCCTGCCGCACCGGCCGCTCCCGCACCGTGCGCGCCGCCGCCGGCCGGCGTCGTGCCCGAGCGGGCCGACGTTCGTCCCCCGCTGGTGCGCGTGCTGCTGCAGGCGCAAGGGCAGCCGGTGCTCCCCGAGCCCGGCAGGCGCTACGCCTGCACCGCCGGCGATACGCCGGCCGTCGTGCTGCGGGGGCCGATCGCGGCAAGGGCGCTGCCGGGGCGCGTCGCCGTCCAGGTGGGGGCGTTCGGAAACGAGGCCAACGCGACGGCGCTGCTGGGGCGGCTCCGAGCGGCAGGGTTCGAGGGCGCGGTCCTGAAGGGCACGGGCGCGCTCCTCCGCGTGGCCGCGGTCGGGAACGAGGGCGAGGACGCGCCGGCGTTCGCCGGCCGCCTGCGCAACGCGGGTTTTTCCGGCCAGGCGACGAGCGCACCCGGATCCGGGAAAGTCGTGCTCGAAGGCGAGGGCGGCGCCACGGTAGAGGGCCCGCGGGTTTTGCTGGTGCCGCTCGACCCCGATCCGGTCCGGGTCGGCGCCAAGGCGGTGCGCGGCGAGCTCGAACTGCGGCCCGGCGCTGCCGGCGTCGCGGTGATCAACGTCCTCAACCTGGAGGCGTACCTGCGCGGGGTCGTGCCTGCGGAGATGGGGCCGCGCGCGTTCCCGCTGCTGGAGGCGCTCAAGGCGCAGGCGGTGGCGGCCCGGACGTACGCGGTCGCACATCTCGGCGACCACGCCGCGGAAGGGTACGACCTCTGCGACTCGCCGGCCTGTCAGGCTTACGAGGGCGTGGACGGCGAACGGCCGCTCACCGACCGCGCGGTGCGTGAGACCGATGGAGAGGTCGTCACGTACCAGGGCCGCCCGATCGACGCCATGTACCACTCGACGTGCGCCGGCCACACCGAGGACGCCGGCGCGCTCTTTCCGGGAAGGGCGGCGCCGTACCTCAAGGGCGTGCCGTGCAGGGGCGAGCGCACCCTCGCGGCCGGAGCCTCCTCGGCGCGAGGGCCGTGGCTGGGGTCGGTCGGACGTTTCGCGGCGATCGGCGCGCGCTTGGCCCAGGCGCTCGGTTGCGCCGCGGACCCGCATTCGCTGGCGGCGCGCCTGACGGGTGTCCAGCCGGGGCCGGGCGTCGCGGGGATCGTGGCGGCGTTCGCGGTGCCGGCCACGGCTGCGGCGCTGCACGTGGCGCACGGAAAGACGGCGGAGGACGCGGCGCTCGACCTGCTCCGCCTCTTCCGCCTGCCGCTGCCGCCCTCCCCCGGGGGGAGCGGCCAGGCGGCATGGGAGGTTGCGCTCGCGGTGCGGCTGGGGCAGCTTTCCGGGAGCGTGCAGGCGCACGAGGGGCGCCTCGTCCCCGGCCCAAGCGGCCTCCGCCTCGTTCTCGAGGGCGACGCGGGTTCGCGGGACATCCCCAGGGGCGAGAGCGTGCTCGAACGGCGCGGCGAGCGCTGGCGGACCGGAGCGATGGAGTTCGCCGCAGGCTCGCGGGCAACCCTGTGGTGCGCGGGCGAGGCGTGCCCTGTCCTCGAGGTCGAGGCGCTCGAGGACGCGGACGCGGGTTCGGCGTGGACCTGGTGGGTGAGGGAGTTTCCGCTCGATGAACTCGGCAGCAGACTCGGAGTAAAGGGTGTTCGGGCGGTGACGGTGACCAGGAGGGGCGTGTCGGGCCGGGCGCTGTCGGTGTCGGTGAGCGGCCACGACGGCAACAAGGAGTTCGGCGGGATGGCGTTTCGCAGGGCACTCGACCTCCCGGACACGCTGTTCGTCGTGTCGCCGGCCCGAAGCGCCGGCAAGCCCGCGCTGCGCTTCCTGGGGCGCGGGTGGGGGCACGGCGTCGGCATGTGTCAGAACGGGGCGTACGGCCTCGCCCGCGGCGGGGCAACGTACATCGACATTTTGAAGACCTATTACACTGGCGTCGAAGTCACTCGCTGGCAAGGGGGGAACGATGAGCAACGTCCGGGGACAGGGGAACGAGGTCCGTAAGCTGGCGTCCGAGTTTGCGCGGGCGGAGATCGCGCCGCACGCGCGAGCGTGGGACGAGAAGTCGCACTTCCCGCGTGAGATCTTCGCGAAGCTGGGGGAGATGGGGTTCCTGGGTGTGGTCATCCCCGAGGAGTACGGCGGCGCCGGCCTCTCCTATCGCGACTACGTGGCCATCATCGAGGGGCTGGCGGCGGTGGAAGGGGGGGTCGCGCTCTCGGTTGCGGCGCACAACTCGCTTTGCACCAACCACATCTATCTCTTCGGCGATGAGGGCCAGAAGCGGCGCTGGCTGCCGCCCCTCGCGAGCGGGGAGATGCTGGGGGCGTGGGGGTTGACCGAACCGGGCGCCGGTTCCGACGCTGGGGGCACGAAGACGACCGCGGTTCGGGACAAAGACGCGTGGGTGCTCTCGGGGAGCAAGACGTTCACCACCAACGCCTCCGTGGGCGGCGTCGCGGTCGTGATGGCGCGCACCAGCCCGGGCCGCGATCACCGCGGCGTCTCGGCGTTCATCGTGCCTCTGGACTGGCCGGGGGTGGCGAAGGGCAAGGAGGAGGACAAGCTCGGGATGCGCATCTCCGACACCTCGTCGCTGCTGTTCGACGACTGCCGCCTGCCCGCCGGCGCGCTCCTCGGCAAGGAGGGGGAGGGTTTTCTGCAGGCGATGAAGGTCCTCGACGGCGGCCGCATCTCGATCGCCGCCCTCGGCGTCGGGATCGCCGAGGGAGCGCTGCAGGCCGCGCTTTCGTACGCGAAGCAACGGAAGCAGTTCGGGCGCCCGATCGGCCAGTTCCAGGCGATCCAGGTCAAGCTCGCCGACATGGCGACCGCGGTCGCCGCCGCGCGGCTGCTCACCGAGAGCGCCGCGGACGCCAAGGACGCGGGCGAGAAGGTCACGCTGCAGTCCGCACAGGCCAAGCTCTTCGCCTCCGAGACTGCGGTCAAGGTGTGCGAGGAGGCGGTGCAGATCCACGGCGGCTACGGCTACATCAAGGACTTCCCGGTCGAGAAGTACTGGCGCGACAGCAAGCTCTGCACGATCGGCGAGGGGACGAGCGAGATCCAGCGCCTGGTCATTGCCCGCGAGCTGTTGGGCGGGTAAGCTCGCGCCGCCATGATCGATGTCGCCGACGTCCTCGCAGGCGACGCCCGCGGCCTTGCGCGGGCGCTCACGGTCGTGGAGCGCGGCGGGCCTGAGGCCGAGGAGCTGCTCGGAGCGCTGCGCGGACGCCTGGGGCAGGCGCGCACCGTCGGCATCACCGGCGCTCCGGGGGTGGGGAAGAGCACGCTCGCCCAGGCGCTCGGCATCGCCCTCCTCGGCACCGGCGCCCGGGTCGCCGTTGTCGCGGTCGACCCGTCGAGTCCTTTCTCAGGCGGCGCGCTGCTCGGGGACCGGGTCAGGATGCCCGATTTCCTCGAGCGCGGCGGAGTGGTGCGCTCGATGGCCACGCGCGGAGCGCTGGGAGGCCTGGCCGTGGCGACGTCCGACGCCCTCGACGTGCTCGACGCGGCCGGGTTCGACTGGATCCTGGTCGAGACGGTCGGCGTCGGGCAGGACGAGGTGGAGATCGCCGGCGAAGTCGAGACCGTCGTGCTGGTGGCGATGGCGGGGCTCGGCGACGACGTGCAGGCCGCCAAGGCCGGCGTGATGGAGATCGCCGACATCTTCGCGGTGAACAAGGCCGACCGGCCCGGCGCCGAGGGGCAGATCGCGGCGATCGAGGGCGCGCTCGCAATGGCGCCGGCCGCGTCGTGGCGTCCTCCGGTGATCAGGGTCTCGGCCACGACCGGGGAGGGCGTCGCGCAGCTCGCCGCTGCGATCGCCGACCACCAGCGCTACCTGGAGGGGCCGGGGCGCCGCGAGGAAGCCAGGCGGCGGCGCGCCCGCCGGCGCGTCGAGCGTCTCGTCGCCGCCCTCGTGCGGGAGCGCATCGGCGGGCCGCAGGGGGGGCGCTCGCCGCGGTGCTCGAAGAGGTCGGACGCGGCGCCCTCGACCCGTACGCGGCGGCGCGGCGGCTCGTACGGGGCGTCTGCGGGGAGGACGGATGAGGGTTCTCGACCACATCGGCATCGCCGTCGGCTCGCTCGAACGGCGGCTCGCGCTCTACCGGGCTCTCGGTCTCGAAGCCGCGGCGGTGGAGGAGGTCCCGTCCGAAAAGTTGAGGGTGGCCTTCCTTCCCGTCGAGGGGACGAGCATCGAGCTGCTCGAGCCGACCGGCCCGGAATCGCCGGTGGCCGCCTTCATCGCGAAGCGCGGCGAGGGGCTGCACCACATCTGCTTCCGCGTCGCCGACATCCGCTCGGCGATGGCGGAGCTGAAGGCGAACGGGTTCGAGCTGCTCGGCGACGGGCCCACGCGCGGGGCGCATGGCTGCCTGGTCTGCTTCATCCACCCGCGGTCGGCCGGCGGCGTCCTCGTCGAACTCTCGCAGCCGGAAGGGTAGACGCGATGGACGTGGGAGAGCTTGTGGTGGTGAGCTGCTCGGGCCCGAAGGAGAAGTTCTGGGGTGTCCTGCTCGCGCTGACGCCGGCCGGCGCCACGCTGCGCGGCGTCCGCCTCGACGCGTTCGACGACTGGCTGCGGCAGCACGCCGGCTCCGGTCCGGCGATGATCGGGCCGGTCACCGTCTTCTTCCCCGCGCACCGCCTCGACCGCATCGAGGTCGACGAGAGCGCGGGGCCGGTCGAGGGGCTCGGCGACCGCTTCCGGCGGGTTACCCGCGGCGATCCGCGCGCCGCCCTGCTCGGCGCCGCCGCGCCCGACGGCGCCGGCGATCCCTAGGAGCGCGGCGTCGAGCGGCCCAGCAGGTAGGTCACGTGGGCCGCGAGCGCGCGCAGGAGCGCCAGCTCGCGTCGGGTCGGGACCGTGCGTCCCAACCAGCGCCGGAACTGGTCGCCGACGCGCGCGGGGTTCTGGGGATCGAGGTACCCGGAGGCGAGCAGGGCATCGTCGAAGTGCGCGAGCGCCGCGCTGAACTCTGCGTGCGGGGCCGGCAGGTCCATCGGGTCGGACGGCGCGGGACGCGCGAAGGCGCCTGCCGGGAGGAGCGCCAGGACGATGCCGACGGCCTGGGCGAGGTTGAGGACCGGGAAGTCGGGGTCGGTCGGGACTGCGAGCGCCATGTGGCAGGCGCGCAGTTCGTCCAGCGACAGGCCGCCGCGCTCGGACCCGAACACCAGCGCGACGTCCTCGGCCCCGGATTCGGCGAGCCGCTGCGCCGCCTCGGCGGGCGTGAGGACCGCGCGTGGGTCGCGGCTCCGCGTCGAGGTGGTGGCGACCGCGACCTGCGTGTCGGCGACGGCCTCGGCGAGGGTGGCAGCGCTGGCAAGGGTCACGCGCCGGTCGCCGCCCATCGCCATGCGCACGTACTCGGGGTCGTCCTCGAGGACGCAGCCGGGGTCGACGAGGACGACATCCGTGACGCCGAAGTTCGCCGCGACCCGCACCGCGGAGCCGACGTTGCCGCCGTACCGCGGCCGGACGAGCACGATACGGAACCTCACGCTTGCCATGATACGGCGGACCGTCAGTCGCCGCCGGAGGCGGCGCGCGGCCAGCCTTCCTGCTGCTCGAGCTTTTGTAGGGCGAGGAGGTGCGCGTAGCGGCCGCCGCGCTGCGCCAGCTCCGCCGGCGTGCCGATCTCGAGCACGCGCCCGCGATCGAGGACGCAGACGCGGTCGCACAGCTCCGCCGCGGCGAGGCGGTGGGTCGCGAACAACAGGGTCGCGCCCGGCAGCGCCGTGAGGATGACCCGCTCGGTCTGGGTGTCCACCGCCGAGAGGCAGTCGTCGAGCAGGAGCAGTCGAGGCTGGGTGATCAGGGCGCGGGCGATGGCGACGCGCTGCCGCTGCCCGCCGGAGAGTGTGACGCCGCGCTCGCCGACGACGGTGTCGAGCCCGTCGGGGAGCCGCTTGAAATCCTCTTCGAGTCCGGCGGCGATCGCGGCGGCGAGGATGGTATCGTCGTCCGCGTCCGGGCAGGCGAGGGCGATGTTGTCCCGCAGGGTGGCGGAGAACAGGAAGCTTCCCTGGGGCACGAGCGCGACCTCGCGCCGCAACCGCCCGACGGGGAGGGCGCGCACGTCGGTGCCGTCGAGGAACACCGTGCCGGTCCCGGGTTCGAGCAGGCGCGGGACGAGCGCCAGCAGCGTTGACTTGCCGCTGCCCACGGCGCCGACGAACGCGACCCGCTCGCCCGGGCGCACCGCGAGGGAGACGCGGGCGACCGCATCCGCGGCCGAGCCGGGATAGGCGAACGTAAGGCTGCGCAGCTCGAGCCCTGCCGGGCCCCGGACTACGCCGGTCGACTCCTCGACCGCTGCGACCTCCGGCAGCGGCGTCTCGGCGAAGAGCGCCTCGATGCGCGACATCGAGGCCGCCCCGCGCTGCACGAGGTTGGCGACCCAACCGACCGCGATCATCGGCCACGTCAACCGGGCGAGGTAGAGGTTGAACTCGACAAACTGGCCGAGGGTGATCGTCCCGTGCCGGACCGCGTTGCCGCCGACGCCGAGGACGGCCACGAACGCGAGCCCGATCAGCGCCTGCAGCAGCGGGTGGAACATCGCCGAGATGCGGATCAAACGCGCCCCGGCGGTGACGTACCCGTTGTTGCGCGCAGCCATCTCGGCCATCTCGGCATCTTCGCAGTTGTAGGCCCGAAGCACCCGCAGACCGACGAGGTGTTCCTGGAGCCGCGCCGTGTAGTGCGAGAGCGCCTCCTGGGTGTGCCCCCAACGCAGGTGGATGCGGGAACCGAAGTAGCTGGTCGCACCCGCCACGAGCGGGAGCACCGCGAGCGAGAGGAGCGTGAGGGGCAGGTGGATGCGCGCCATCAGGACGGTACTCACGACGAGGACCGTGACGGTGTTGATCGCGTACATGAGCGCCGGCCCGACCGCCATACGGACCGCGCCGACGTCGCTCACCGCGCGCGTCAGGAGGTCGCCGACCCGTTCCCGCATGTAGAAGGCGGGGGGGAGGCGGAGCAGATGGTCGTACAGGTCGGTGCGCAGGCGGTGCTCGAGGTGCCGCGACACGGACACCATCAGTTGCCTCTGGGCAAAGAGGAAGAAGCCGGAAAGGAGGGCGATGCCGACCAGCATCGCCCCGAAGCGCCACACCGAGGCGATCGGGGCCCCGGCGATGAGGGCGTCGATGGCGCGCCTGACGACCCCCGGCGCGGCCAGCCCGATCGGGCCCGACGCGAGGACGCTGGCGCAGCCCAGCAACGTGGCCGTGAGGTGCTCGCGGTAATACGGCAGCACACGGCGAAAGACTCTCAAACTCGTCACGCCGGCAGCGTATCACGCCGGCTGCCCCGCGATGGCGGGGCGCAGCCGTGGCAGAATGCACGCGTGGGCGAGCGATCGTGGTACGTGAGCGGCCGGGGGGTTGCCCTTGTCGTCCGCCTCTGGCGTCTGACCGTGCGTCTGGAGGTGCGTAACCGCGAGATCCTGCGCACCCCCTACGTCCTCGCGCTCTGGCACGGGCGGATCATCGGCTCGCTGATGGACTACTTCGACAGCGGCGGCGTGGCGATGGCGTCGAGGTCCAACGACGGCGCCCTCGCCGCCGGCATCCTGGAGGGGCTCGGCGTCAGGGCGGCGCGAGGCTCCTCCTCCCGCGGCGGCCGCGAGGCGCTCGACGAGATGGAGGAGATGGTGAGCGGGGGGTTCCCTTTCGCCGCGCTCACGGTGGACGGGCCGCGGGGTCCGTGGCGCACCGTGAAGCCCGGCGTGGTGACGCTCGCCCGCCGCTTGGATCTCCCTATCTACGCCGTCACGTTTTCGAGCCGGCGCCCGCGCCTGTTGCACACCTGGGACCGCATGGTGCTGCCCCGGCCGTTCTCGAAGGTCGTCGTGCACCTCAGCGGTCCGTGGCTGCCGGCCGACCTGGAGGGCGACGTGAGGGCGGCCGCGAACATGCTCGGACGCGAGATGGATGCGCAGACAGCGGCGCTGGACCGGGAGGTGGCCGGGGGCGAGCTGTGGCCGCCCGCGTGAGGCGGCTCCCGAGGTGGCTCGTGCCGGCGGCGTTTCGGCGCCTCGGGGAGCGACGGCGCGGCTCCTCCGGATTGTCCGTTTCGTGGCAACGCATCGCTGTCGGGGCCGTCACGGGCGTGCGGTTCGAGATCGACGCGCCCCGCGGCCGCGCCGGCGGGCTGGCCCAGGCGCTCGCCGCGCTCGTGGCCGAGGGAGCGGCGTCGATCGGGCTCACGGTAGGGTGGGTCGGGGTCGTCGCCGGCGAGGAGCCGGTCCTCGTGGCGCTGGCGCCGCAGCGCGACCTGGTCGCGCCGCGGTTTCGCGACGCCTTGACCAGCGGCGCCGCGCACCGCCGGCCGAACGTCTGGCTGACGCTCGCCCCCGGGACCTACCTCGCGTCGGTGGTGGACCCGTTGCGCCCGTTCTCCGGAAGCCACGCGGAGGTCCTCGCCCTCGTTCGCGGCGGCGGCGCCAGACACGCGCTCGCAAGCGGGCTGACGGCGGGGCCGGAGGGGGTCCGGATCACCTTGGCGCTCTACGCGCCGCGGCCGGAGCTCATCAGGCTCCTGAGCCTGGCGAGGAAGGGCCTGCGGGAACTCCCGGACTGGACCGCCGCCAGCCACACGCCCCCCGCGAGCCCGAGCACGAGGTTGAACCCCAGGTTCCAGAGGTGACACGCGAACCCGGCGGTCAGTGCGGCGCGCGGGTCGACGCCGACCGCGGCGAGCGCCGCGGTCCAGCCTGCCTCCTGGCTGCCGAGGTTGCCGACGAAATTGACGGGTAGAGACGACCCCACCCCCGCACCGATCACCCCGACCAGCAGGGGGAGGGCGGGCCAGGCGAGCCCGATCGCGCGGACAAGGGCCCACGTCGCGCCCCAGATCGAACCCCAGATCGCGAGGGAAAGCCCCACGACCGCCGTTCCGCGTAGCGGCGAGCGCGCGAGGTGCGAGAGCTCGCGCCGCACCCGCAGCAGCTGCGAGAGAGACCGCCGCCGCCAGCCGGGGCGGTTCCGCCACCGCCGGGCGAGGCGGCGGAGGGCGCGCGCGCCGAGCGCCCATCCGAGCGACAGCAGACCGGCGAGGATCACCAGCGTGGCGGCGGCCGCAGCGGGAGAGCCGCCGACCAGACCGGCGGCGAGAACGGCCCACGCGAGGAGCGCAAGCGTGTCGAGGGCGCGCGCGATCACGAGCACGGAGAGGCCGCGCACCGCCCCGGGCACCCCGGCCGCCTGCAACAGCGGGACCATGGCGAACTCGCCGATGCGCAGCGGGAGGGCAACGCTCGCAAGCTGCGCCGCCGCCGCGACCGGGACCGCACGGGTCAGGCGCAGCTCCCGCCCCGCGAGCAGCCGCAGGCGCAGGCCGCGGAGCGTTGCGGTGGCGCAGGCGAACGCGAAGGCAAGGGACACCTGCCTCCAGCGCGCGCTCAGCGCCAGTGCGACGATCTCCCGGGGCTCGGCGGCGAGGAGCAAGCCGACCGCAAGCGCGAGGCCGGCCCCTCCCAGCCACCAGGTGGCGCGGCGCCGCGCCGTCACTTCCTCTCCCGCTCCCGCCCGCGCAACTCCTCGAGAAGATGCCGGTTGACCGAGGTGAGGTCGGCGAGCACGCCCAGCACCGCGAGCTGCACGCCGGTGAGCGCGAAGACGGCGGCGGCGATCAGCGACTGGACGTGCCCCGCCCGCGAGACCCCGGTCACGTAAAAGTACCCGAACCTCGCGCCCAGCGCCAGCGCCGCGATCCAACAGAGGACGCCGAGCGAGAGGAGGATGCGCAGCGGCCTGTAGATGAAGACGAGGCGCGCGAGCGTCGCCAGCGAGATCGCCACGTACGCCAGGTTGCTGCGGAACAGGCGCGAGGGCCGCGATGCCTCGCGGGTCGCAACCGGGACGGAGCGCACCGCAAGACCAGCCTGGCCCGCCTGGATCAGCGTCTCGAGCGTGTAGGTGAAGCTCGTGAAGCAGTTGAGGCGCGCCGCCGCGGCCCGGGAAAAGGCGCGGAACCCGGTCGTGGCGTCTGTGACGGGAACGCCCGAGAGCAGCCGCACGACCCGGGCCCCGAGGCGTTGCAGCCAGCGCTTGGCGGAGGAGAAATGCGCCAGGGTCGCGATGCCGCGGTCGCCGAGTACGATGTCGGCGTCGCCGGCGAGGATCGGCGCCACCAGGCGCGGGATCGCTTCGGGGTCGTACTGGCCGTCCGCATCGGTGTTCACGATCACGTCGGCGCCGCTTGCAAGCGCGACGTCGAGGCCGGCGGTGAAGGCGCGGGCGAGGCCGCGGTGGATCGGGAGCCGCACCACCCGGGCGCCCGCCAGGGCCGCGACCTCGGCCGAGGCGTCGTCGGAGCCGTCGTCGACGACCATCACCTCCACCGTGTCGAAGCCGGCAATGCTGCGCGGCAGCTCGCCCAGCGTGCGGGGAAGGCTTTCCGCCTCGTTCCACGCGGGTACCTGGATGACGAGCTTCATGAGCGCCTCCACGGGAGCGACAGGAGGGCGAGGACCGCCAGGCCGCCGCCCGCAAACGCCCACGCCCAGACCGGGACGCGGGCCTCGAGCACGACGCGGGAGGTCCCCGCAGGGACCTCGATCGCGGTCCAGACGCCGTCCACGCGCGAGGTCGCCGCGGCCGCGCCGTTGACGGTCGCGCGCCAGAGCGCGGGGCGGTACTTCAACTGCGCGACCAGGAGGGCGGGCCGGTCGCACGTCACCCGCGCCTCCACCCGCGACGTTCGGACCGACGGTGCGACCGTGCCGCGGCCGTCGATTGCCCCGAACCGCTGGACGGTTTCTCTCGCGACCGTGACCGTCGTGGGGTCGCTCGGCGTTCCCCGGCCCTCGGCCTGAACGCCGCTCGCGAGGAACACGAACGGTCTCGCCTTGTCCCACTCCCAGAGCCTGATCCCGCGCTCGTCCGCGGCAACCTGGCGCAAGCCGGAGCTGTCCCATGCCGCGTCCGGGCCCGTGCGGACGGCGCCGTCCGGCCCTTGGAGCACGAGCGTCGCGGCCCCGGAAGGAAACCCGGCGGGCACCGCAAACCACCTCCACGCGGCGCTCTCCGACCGGAGGGCCGCGTCCGGCTCCAGCTCGATCGAGCGGCTTGGGGACTCCAGCCAGGCGCGCATGCCGGGCTCCGTGGAGGTGGCGAGGCCGAGGCGGGTGGCCCCGAGCGGCACCGCGACCCGGAAGCGGCCCGCTTCACCTTCTGCCGCGAGATCGGCAGGCTCGGTACGGGAAAAGATTTCGCCGGAGACGATCCGCAGCGGCAGCGGCTCGAGGAGGTACCGCGCCCCCAACCGCGCAATCTCGGGGTCGAGCGCCCGCGACACCGGCAGATCGCCGCCGCGGCCCGCTCCCAGCAACGACGCGTAGCGAGGCTCGTGGGGGAACGACGATGCCCGCACGTCGGCGATGTCGAGCGTCGCGCCGACGTCGGGGGGCATGGTGCCGAGGAGGCCGGCCACGCGGTCCGAACTGCTCGCCGCCGTGTGCGGGACCGGAGCCTGGAGCCCGATTTCATGGTCCGGCGCGAACGGCAGGCGGCGGGCGGCGCCGGGCAGCAGCGACACGGCCACCAAGAGCCACGCGACGCCCCCCACCCCTCCGGCCGGCCACCCCCGCGGCGCCCTGTCCATGAGCGTGCGGGTTCCATACGCCGCCAGGGCTGCGACGGCCACCGCCAGCACGCCGAACGGGCGGTGGGAGAGGCCCGCCCGGGCGAGCAGGGCGCTCGGGGCGGCGGCGATGACGGCGCTCGCGCCGGCCACTCCGAGCCACAGGCCGCGCTCCCGACTCGGCGCGAAGGCGGCCCCTACGGCGGCCAGGATCAGAACGGCCAGACCGAGGTAGCCCGGGTTGCCCGCCTCGGGGCGGAGGTTCGCTCCGGCCGGCCAGGCGGCGCTGTCCCGCGGTTCGGGCGACGGCGTGATCAGGTCCCTCCAGGCGTCGATCGGCGGCGGCGGTTGCGGCCGCGTCTCGGTGGCGCCGGTCTCCCAGCCGGCGCGGTCGAGCCAGAGCCGCGGGACCATGAGCGCGCCGACGATGACGGTCGCGGCCAGCGCCGCGCTCCAGGCCCGGATGCGTCCGCGCGGGCCGGGACGGAGGGTCACAGCAGCGGCCGCCAGCGCCACGAACGCGGCTGCCGGGCCGCCGCTCGCGGCGAGCACGAAGAGCACGGCAGCGAACGCTGCGACCCGCCTGCGGCCCGCGAGCGGGGCGAGGACCACCGCGAGCGCCAGCGGGCCGAGCGCCAGCGCGGACCCCCGCCAACTGAGCCAGGCTCCGGCCGCGGCGCCGGAGAGCGCGTAGGCGGTGGCGCCGACGGCCGCGGGCCACTCGGCGAGGCCCAGCGTGCGCAGCGCCCACCAGGTCCCGAGCAGGGCGGCGCCGAGTTCGAGCGCCACCAGCGCCGTCCACGCCCAGCCGGCCCGAGCCAGGAGCGCCGCCGAAACCGGCAGCGGGGCGCCGCCCTCCTCGGGCGCGGCGAGCCAGCCGGGGCGCCCGCCGCCGATCCACGGGTCCCAAATCGCGGCGTGGGTCCCGTCTCTGGCGATCGTGGCCAACCGCGGGCCGAGATGGGTCGCGGCGCGCACCGCTTCGGGCGACGGGTTCGGGTACGGTCCCCAGAGGCTCCGCCACGGGGGGAAACTCTTCAAGCTCGCCTCGGGGGCCACCCGGTAGCCGAGGAAGAGGGCGGGGAACAGGAGCGTGACCAGCAGGACGGCCGATACGAGGAGGGGGACTCGGGAGGAGCCGCTCTGCATCCCGCCATTGTAGGGCCTGGCGTTCGCAGTTGCGGCGGATGGGCGCGACCGCGCCGGGCTGCTACGCTATGGCAGGAGGTGCGGGGTGGCCAAGGTGCTTCTCGAACGGCTGGCCGACGGCCGTTCCGGCGACAAGGGCGAGGCCTCGAACATCGGGGTGATCGCGCGCAACGAGGCGGCGTACGCCTGGTTGCGCGACAACCTCACGGCCGCGGCGGTGGGCGAGATGCTCCCGGGCATCGCCCGCGGTCCAGTCGAGCGCTTTGAAGTCCCCAACATCCTCGCCCTCAACTTCATCCTCCACGACTCCCTCGGCGGCGGCGGCACCGCCAGTCTGCTCACCGACGCGCAGGGCAAGACCCACGCCCAGGCGCTGCTGCGCTGCACGGTCGACGTCCCCGACGCCCTCCTCGCGGGGCTCTGATACCGATCCGCGGTCCGTCGCGATAGCCACCGCTGTCATGAGGGTCCCCGGTCATGGGGAATCACGCCCATTGCGAAGAGGACCGAGCGCAGCGAGGGACAAGCCTGCCCCGAGCGGGCGCGCAGCGCCCGCGTGGGGGAAGCAATCTCGCCAAAATCGACGAGATTCCGTCGTCGTGCCGCAATAGTGGTGCGAGTCGGGGCAAGATCAACGTTTTCACGCGGTTTCGCGGGGTCCGCTTCGGGACCGTCGCGGTTGACAGCCCGCGCCGGCACCGGCATACTCTCTCGGCTTGGCAGTGCCCAGGTAGCTCAGTTGGTAGAGCACGTGACTGAAAATCACGGTGTCGACGGTTCAATTCCGCCCCTGGGCACCACATCTTCTCAAGATCGAAAACACCCCGGGTCAACACCGGTTCAACACGTGGGCGGCCATCACAGCCGCCCGCGCCGTCTCTGCCCTCAGAGGCCCGGAGTCTTGGGCAAGGGCCTATTCGGTCGCCCCCGATTCAGCCCCGACGCCAGACAGGTCATGCGACGCATGCAGTAGAGAGGGTGGGGCGAAGCCTCGGCCGATCGACTGCCCTGGGGCCAAGCGGCGCGTCCGCACTCCCTCGCCCGGTTCGCAGTACACTCTCAGCCAGGAGACCTAACAGGTGCAGCCGGGCAGCCGGATCGCCCACTTTGAGGTCCTCGGCCTGATCGGCGCGGGGGGGATGGGCGAGGTCTATCGGGCCGGTGACACCCGCCTGGGCCGGGACGTCGCGATCAAGGTTCTGCCCGCGGAGTTTGCTGCTGATCCGTACCGTCTGCGCCGCTTCGAGCAGGAAGCGCGGGCGGTGGCAGCGCTCGACCATGCCAACATCCTCGCCAGGTAAGATGAAATAGATGGGCACTGTGAGTAATCACTCGGAGTGTTGCACAGCGGGCAGACATCCACGGAGGGGGCCATGATCCTGTTGAATCCCAAGAATCTCACGCGGAGATACCCTGATGAGAGGTCCGCGCAGATCATGCGCAAGACCGTAGCCTTCTTCGAGGCCAAGGGCCTGAAGAAAGTCAAGGAGGACGATCAGAACAGGGTCTGGTATGAGGACTTCCTGGGCTTTCTCCAGGCCGAGAAGGTCTTCGGGACGTTGCTGGCCCCGGCCGAGTACGGCGGTGACGCGGCCCGCTGGGACACCTGGCGGAACTGCGAGTTCAACGAAATCCTCGGCTTCTACGGCCTCTGCTACTGGTACACGTGGCAGGTGAGCATCCTGGGGCTTGGCCCCATCTGGATGAGTGGGAACGAGGCCCTCAAGAAGAATGCGGGGCGGATGCTCCAGGAGGGCGGCGTCTTCGCCTTCGGCCTGTCCGAAAAGGAGCACGGAGCGGACATCTACTCGTCCGACATGATGCTCAAACCGCAGGCCGACGGCACGTACCTCGCGGATGGGGACAAGTACTACATCGGGAACGGCAACGAGGCGGCGATGGTCTCCACCTTCGGAAAGATCGCCGGAACCGGGGAGTACGTCTTCTTCGCCGTCAGCCCCAAGCACCCGAAGTTCGAGCTGGTGAAGAACATTACGCCGAGCCAGTCGTACGTGGCCGAGTTCGTCTTGCACGATTATCCGCTCACGGAGGCGGACATCCTGTCGCGGGGCCAGGAAGCCTGGGATGCGTCGCTCAACACGGTGAACGTCGGGAAGTACAACCTGGGCTGGGCCTCCATCGGCATCTGCACGCACGCCTTCTACGAGGCCATCCGGCACGCCTCGGGGCGGCGGCTCTACAACATTCCGGTGACCGACTTCCCGCACGTGAAGCAGATGTTCGCCGACGCGTACGCCCGCCTCTGCGCCATGAAGCTCTTCGCGCTGCGCGCCTCGGACTACCAGCGCAGCGCCTCCCTCGCGGACCGGCGCTACCTGCTCTTCAACCCAATGGTGAAGATGAAGGTGACCACGCAGGGCGAGGAGGTCATCAACCTCCTCTGGGACGTCATTGCGGCCAAGGGGTTCGAGAAGGACACGTACTTCGAGATGGCAGCCCGGGACATTCGGGCGCTGCCCAAGCTCGAGGGTACGGTCCACGTCAACATCGCACTCATCGTGAAGTTCCTCGCGAACTACTTCTTCAACCATGCGGACTACCCGGCGGTCCCGGAGCGCACGGACGCCACCCACGACGCGTTCCTCTTTGCTCAGGGACCCACGCGCGGGCTGGCCAAAGTCTGCTTCGGCAACTACAAGATCTCCTATGACCTCTTCGATACGCCCAATCTGGCCGTGTTCAAGGAGCAGGTTGCACTCTTCAAGGGGATGCTCGCGAAGGCAACGCCTTCCGAGGCTCAGGCCAAGGATACGGACTTCCAGCTCGCCGTTGGCGAACTGTTCGCCCTGGTGGTCTACGGGCAACTCGTCCTCGAGATGGCCAGCCTGCACGGGGTGGGCGAGGACCTCGTGGACCAGATCTTCGACTTCATGGTGCGTGACTTCTCAAAGTTCGCGCTCCAGCTCTACTCGAAACCGAGCGCAACGCAGGCCCAGATGGAGTACTGCCTGAAGATGCTGCGCAAACCGGTGCACGACGAGGCGCGCTACGAACGGGTTTGGAAAGAGCAAGTCTACGCCCTCAAGGATGTGTACGAGATGAACCCGTGAGCGCCGCGGCCAAGCGGCCGCTGGACTAGGGCTCTCCTCCCGTCGGAAGGGGGCTGGGCGCAGACCTCCGCGTGCTCAACTCATCCACCGGGGGTAGGACCTCGCCGCAGCCCGTCTTGAGCGATGGGGCTATCGAGCGACGCTCCGTGCGTCCTCGCCTCCGCATCTCGTCCCCCTCCTGCGCCTGGCCAGGAGACCGCCGATCGCCGCCGGACTCGACGTTCACCTGGACCGACTTTCTGGTTTTGGGTCCGGTGCCGGAGAACCGGCCACCCGAGGTCCCGCCGAGATGAGTCCCGCACTCGCGAGGAGGAGCACCACGTAGGCGAGGGGGTAGTGGTAGCGGCTCTGCACCTCGAGCACGACGTGGATGAGGGCGAACGCGGGGAGAGCCAGCAGGAGCAGCGCGACGCTGCGCACGAAGCGCCGGCGAACAAGGTGCCAGGTTCCGAGGAAGCCGAATACCAAAAGCCCGAGGTAGTAGAACTGCGAAACTGTGAATAGGTCCTCCTGGTGTGTCGAGGCCCATGCGCCCGCCGGACCGTCGCGGACATCCATGGTGCTCCAGTAGATCCCGTATGAATCGTTGCCCCACATCACACCGTACTTAGCAAGAGCGAGGCCGACGAAGGCGGCCGGCTGTGAGGTGATCCGGCCCCAGCCCGCGCGAACCGCCGTCACGAGAGCGCTCCGCGGCCCTTCGCGCGCCACCCATTGGTAGAAGAGGTCCGCGGTCTCATCGCTGTACTGCCCTTCCGCCGCCGCGTCGGTGCCGTTCATGATGTTGAGACCGAGGGTGGAGGCTCGCACGTCGAAGCCCAAAACCCGGCCCAAGGCGAACTGAACTGCCAGCACGACGATGAACCCGGCAGTCAGTGCCAGGCCCCGCGCGAGGACGCGTGAACGCCGCCCCTGCGTCCTCGCCGCGACCCACACCAGTGCCACCGGCACCAGCAGCGCCCCGGCGGGACGAAAGACGCTGCCGAGGCCGAAGAGCGCTCCCGCCAAGACAAATTCGAAGTTGGCGCCCCGTTGTTTGCCGGCGGCGCGCAGGAGCACGAGGCTTCCCGCCAGCCAGCCCAGAACGAAGCCGAACTCGGTGGCAAAGACGCTCCGGAACGAGATGTCAGCCGGCCAGAGCGCGAACAGCAGCGCGGCGGCCCGCGCCGCCGGCTCGCCGAACAGTCTGCGCCCAAGCGCGAGCAGGAGCAGGACGGTCACGACAGCCAGCACCACGTTGGCGAGCTTGCCGACCATCAGCCCGGGACCGAAGACCGAGGCCAGCACCGCGAGGAAGGTCACGACGCCGAAGTCCTGGACCGGCGCGCCATGGGGTGCGCCGTGCAGGAGGGCGAGGGCTGCCGTGTGATACCGCTCGTAGTCGTACACCGGCAGCGTGGGCACGGCGACGGCCCAGGCCAACCGCGGGAGGATCACCAGCGCGATGACGAGTGCCGTGAACGGGCCTGACCGCAGCCTGGCGAGGGCCAATCCCCGCAACCCCCAGAAGACGCCGAGCGTGACGCCGGCACACACCAGCCAGGCGCTCCAGGGCAGCCCCCCAAGGGTCCAGTCGGAGAACGCGAATCCGGCCGCCAGCAGCAACATCGCCAGCACGGTGAGGCAGGCGCAGCGCGCAACAGTGTTGCGTATGCGCAGCGAGAAGCGGGTGTCAAATTGGGTGTGAGGTCCGTCAGAGTTGACAACCCGGGGTCCGGAGCGCTTCATCCCTTCACCACCGCGATCGGGCGGAGGCGGGCGACAGGGCGGGCGATGCCGGCGACGCGCAGTGCTTCGACCACGTCGGCCGCGTCCTTGTACGCCTCGGGCATCTCCTCGGCGAGCGTCTTCGGGGAGTGGGCGGCGACGAGCACGCCGCGCCGCTCCATCTCGAGGAGGAGATCGCGCCCGCTGCCCGCGCGGCGGGCGGCGTGGCGCGACATCGTGCGGCCGGCGCCGTGGGCGGCCGAGCCGAACGTCTCCAGCATCGCGGTGTCGGTCCCAACGCACACGAACGATGGCCGCCCCATGTCGCCGGGGATGAACACCGGCTGGCCGACCGCGCGGTAGGCGGGCGGGACGTCCGGGTGGCCGGCGGGGAACGCGCGGGTCGCGCCCTTGCGGTGAACGAGGAGCCGGCGGTGGGCGCCCGCGACCTCGTGCTCCTCGAGCTTGGCGATGTTGTGGGCCACGTCGTAGACAAGCGCGAAACCGAACGAAGTCCTGTCGCCGCCCAGGATCCGGCTCATGGCGCGTTCGATCAGAGCCGTCATCACCTGGCGGTTGGCCCACGCGAAGTTGGCCGCGGCCCGCATCGCCGCGAGGTAGCGCCTGCCTTCGGGAGAGGACGCCGGCGCCGCGACGAGCTGCGGGTCGGGGAGGGGAGCGGCGTGGCGGTTGGCTCCCCCGCGCATGGCCGCGAGGGCGTCGTCGCACACTTGGTAGCCGAGGCCGCGCGAGCCGGAGTGGAGGAGCACCGTGAGGTTCCCTTCCACGATACCGAACGCCGCGGCGGCGGCCGGGTCGAGGATCGCGTCCACGACCTGCAGCTCCGCGAAGTGATTCCCCGAGCCGAGGGTGCCGAGCTGCGGCGCCCCGCGCTCCCGCGCGCGGCGCGACACCGCCTTCGGGTCGGCACCGGGGAGGGAGCCCCCGGCCTCGGTGGCCTCGAGGTCCTCGGGCGTGCCATACCCCTGACGGACCGCCCACGCCGCGCCGTCGCGGAGGACCTCGTCGAGATCCCGGTCCGAAAGGGTCGCGATCGCCCCCTGGCTCCCGAGTCCGGCAGGCACGCCGCGCTGCACCGCCAGGATGAGCGGGCGCAGGCGAGCGCCGAGGCCGGCAGCTCGGATGTCGGTGCGCATCAGGCGGACGCCGCAGTTGATGTCGTATCCGACGCCGCCAGGCGAGACGACGCCGTCCTCGGCGTCGAACGCCGCCACGCCCCCGATCGGGAAACCGTACCCCTCGTGCAGGTCCGGCATGGCGAGCGAGGCGCCGACGATGCCGGGGAGGTGCGCCACGTTGCACGCCTGGACCAGGGACTGGTCGGAGCGGGCGGCGGCGAGCAGCTTTTCGCTGGCATAGATCCGGGCCGGCACCCTCATCCCGCCCGACGGCGCGATCTCCCACACGCCCTTGCGCACGCTCTCGATTCCGATGCTCACGCAACCAATATAGGCCGCAGGGGTGGCGCCGGCGGGCCGGGCCGGATCAGGAGGCGTTCCCGGCGGGAGGACCGTCGCCGGCGCCGGTGGCGAAGAAACGGCGCGGCGCGTCGCCGCGCCACCACGACTCCACCATGTCCGCCCACCGCCCTCGGGCTTCGAGCACAAGCCGGACGAGGTCGCGGACCGCCCCCCGCCCACCCGGGGCCGCCGCCACGTAGTGACACCGTTGCTTCACCTCGTCCGCGGCGTCGGAGGGACACGCGGCCAGACCGACCGTGGCGAGCGCCGGCAGGTCGGGAATGTCGTCGCCCATGAACGCGACCCCGGCGAGCGATATCCCGAGGCGCGCGGCGAGGTCCGCGATGTCCCCGCGCTTGTCGCGGCTGCCCTGAACGGCGAGGCGAGGCGGCACCCCGAGTTCGGCCAGGCGGGCGGTCACGGCGGCGCTCACCCTGCCGGTCAGGACCGCGACCTTGATCCCCTCGCTCTCGGCGAGTCTGACCGCGAAGCCGTCGCGGGCGGAGAACGCCTTGAACTCTTCGCCGCGCGGACCGTAGATGAGGCTCGCGTCGGTGAGCACGCCGTCCACGTCCAGCACCAGCGCCTCGACCGAGCGCGCGCGCTGCAGCAGTTCCGGTTGGGGTAACGGCACGGCCCACCTCCGCTGGCCATGCTAACCGCGCCGCGGGCCCGAGAAAAGGGCCGGGTCCGGCGCCGGGGAGGCCAGGCGCTTCGCAGCGACGATCGCGGTACGGACCGCGTAGAATCAAGCAATGCCGCCGATCGTGGAGGTGGAGGACCTTGCCGTCGCTTTCCCCAAGCCGGGCGCCGGCATGCGCGTCGTCCTCGATGGCGTGACGCTCGCGGTCGAGGACGGCGAGGCGATGGGGCTCGTCGGCGAGTCGGGGTGCGGCAAGAGCCTGACCGCGCTCGCGATCGTGCGGCTGCTGCCGCAAACGGCGCGGGTCGTCCGTGGATCGGTGCGGCTCGGGGGAGAGGACGTCCTGGGGGCGGAGGAGAAGCGCCTCTGCGAGCTGCGGGGCGGAATGGTGGGGTTCGTCTTTCAGGAGCCGTCGCGGGCGCTCAACCCGGTCCGCTCCGTCGGCTCGCAGGTGACCGAGGCGGCGAGGCTCCACCTGGGCGTGCGCGGCGCCGCCGCCGCACTCGCCAGCCGGCTGCTGGCGGAGGTCGGCCTCGACGAGCCCGACCGCGTGGCGCGCGCCTACCCGCACCAGCTCTCGGGCGGCGAGCGCCAGCGCGTGCTCCTGGCGTCGGCCCTGGCCGCCGGTCCGCGGGTGCTCATCGCGGACGAGCCCACCTCGGCGCTCGACACCGTCTCCCAGCGGCGGTTGGTCGAACTGATCCGGCGCCTGCGGGAGAGCCGGGGCCTGACTCTCCTGTTCGTGAGCCACGACCTCGCGCTCGTCGGACGGCTGGTGGAGCGGGTGACGGTGCTGTACGCGGGCGAGACGGTCGAGGTCGCCGACCGCGACGCGCTCTTTGCCGACCCGCGTCACCCCTACACGCAGGCTCTGCTGCAGGCGCGGCTCGACTCCGGCGATGCCCCCGGCCTCTTTCCCACCGTGCCGGGGGCCGTGCCGCGGGCAGGGGAGTGGGGGACCGGGTGCCGTTTCGCGCCCCGCTGCCCGCACGCCTGGGAGCGATGCCGGGGCGCGCGGCCGGCCCTGGCGCCGGCCGGCGACGGGCGAACGGTACGGTGTTTCCTGGCGAGCGACGAGGAGGAGCCCGGTGGGTGAGGGCGACCGGCCTCCGATCCTGTCCGCCGCGGGCGTCGGACGCACCTACCCGGTCCGAGGCGGGAGCGTCCGCGCGCTCGACGACGTGAGCCTGGCGCTGTGGCCCGGCGAGATCCTCGGGGTCGTCGGGCGGTCGGGAGCCGGCAAGAGCACGCTCGCCCGCTTGCTGCTCGGCCTCGAGCGTCCCGACGAGGGCACGGTCGCCTACGCGGGCCGGGATCTCACGTCGCTCGTCGCCCGCGACGCCAGACGCATGCGGCGGGCGGTTCAGGCGGTGTTCCAGGACCCCACCGCCTCTCTCGACCCCCGCCAGAGCGTCGGCACCATCGTCGCGGAGGCGCTGGCCGTCCACAACCTAACGCCGAGGGCCGGCAGGCCGGGACGCAGCCGGGAGCTGCTCGCCGAGGTGGGCCTGCCGGGGGAGGACGCGTTCCTCGCCCGGCTGCCGCGCGAGCTCTCCGGCGGGGAACGGCAGCGGGTGGCGATCGCGCGCGCGCTTGCGAGCGGGCCCGCGGCGCTGATCCTGGACGAGCCCGTGTCGGCGCTCGATGTCTCGGTGCGAGGGCAGGTGCTGAACCTGCTCCTCCTGCTTCAGCGCCGCACCGGCATGGCGATGCTCGTGATCGCTCACGACGTCCTGCTCGTGGCGCGGCTGTGCACCCGGGTGCTGGTGCTCTCGGCGGGCAGGGTCGTCGAGGAGGGGCCGGCGGCCCGTGTGTTGACGCGGCCGGCCGGGCCGGCAACGGCCGAACTGCTGGCTGCGGCGCGCTGGCTCGCGGCCGGCGAACCCGGCGCCGCCGGTTGACGTTGTTCGAGGTGTGACGGCTGCGGACTCTTTCGGCCGGGACGACGCGGCCTTGGCGGTGGACGCGCGAGTTCATGTAGAGTTGCGCGGTTCGTGCGCCGTCGTGAAACCAGGAGCGGGAGCCGGACGTACTAGATCAACGAAGCGGAAGCGGAGGGTGATGTGAGAACGAGAAGCTTCTTGTTGGGTTTGAGTGCGGTGGTCGTGGCGGCCGCGGGCGCCGGGGCGGCGGAACCGAAGCTCGAGGTCGGGACCGTGCCCGGACGGCAGACCCGGGGCGTGCGCCTGGGCGCGCCGGAGATGCGGCTGTCGTTGCAGGACGCGATCACGACGGCGCTCGCGCACAACATCAACCTGGAGGTCTCCAGGCTCTCGCTCGCCTCGGCGCAACAGGGGCTCCTGGGGAGCACGGGCATCTTCGACCCGCTGGTGAAGAGCGCCCTCGGGGCGACGTACTACGAGGCGCAGTCGACGAACCAGCTCGTCGGCGCCAACGTGGCCCTCCAGCGCGGGCGCGAGTTCGACCTCTCGCTGGGAGGGTTGGTCGCGACCGGCGGCAGCTACTCCGTCGGCTGGACGAACTCGCGCTCGAAGACGAACTCTTCCTTCTACTTCCTCAACCCGTCCTACAGCTCCGGCCTGACCTTCTCGTTGACGCAGCCGCTCCTGAAGGGGTTCGGGACCGACGTCACCCGGACGGGGATCGAGGTCGCCCGCAGGTCGCGGGACATCTCGGGCGTGCAGTTCGAGGAAACGGTCATCAACACGGCGCAGGCTGTCGAGAACGCGTACTGGAACCTGGTCTACACCATCGACAACCTGAAGTCGAAGCAGCACTCCCTCTTGCTCGCCCAGGACCTCGTGGACCAGACCCAGTCCCGGGTGCGGATCGGCACGTCGGCTCCCATCGACATCGTTCAGCCCGAGGCGGCGGTCGCGGCGCGGGAACTGGACATCATCGTCGCCGAGAACGCGGTCGGCAACGCCGGCGACGTCCTCAAGGGCCTGCTCGGGTTCGAGAACCCCGAGGACTGGGCCAGCACGATCATTCCGACCGACGCGCTCGAGGGGGCGGCCGAGCACCCGGACCTCGACAAGTCGATCGCCGAAGCGATCGACAAGCGGCCCGAGCTGCGCCAGCGCCAGCTCGAGCTGGAGATCGGCCAGGTGAACCTCGTCGCCGCCCGCAGCGCGGCGCGCCCGCAGTTCGACCTCTCGCTGAACTACGGCTACGCCGGCGTCGGCGGCGACTCGACGGTTTACGATCCGCAGACCGGCAACGTGATCTCCTTCACCCGCGGCGGCTGGTCCGATGCCCTCAGGCAACTCGCCAACCGGGACTACAACCAGTGGTCGGCGATGGTCAACTTCTCGTATCCGCTCGGCAACCACCAGGCCAAGGCGCTGGTGGCGCAGGACCGCTTCGCCGTGACCACTGCGCGCCAGAACATCGCGCTGCAGCGCCAGGCCGTGATTGCCGACGTGAGAAACGCGGTGCGGGGCCTCGAGGCCAGCGGCAAGGCGATCACCGCCGCCGTGAAGTCGCGCGAGCTGGCCGAGCGCAACCTCGACGCGGAGCAGAAGAAGCTCGCCGCGGGCATGTCAACCAACTTCCAGGTGGTCAAGATCCAGGACGACCTCGCCGCGGCGCAGGCCGCGGAGCTGCAGTCGCGGGTCCTCTACCGCGAGGCGATGGCAACGTACAAGGTGGCGGTCGGGAGCTTCCTCGAGTCGCTGGGCATCACCATCAAGCGCGAGCCCGAGCCGAAGGAACCGCACACGGCTCTCAGGGACGTCCGCTGGCTCAAGTTCGGCGGTGACCCGAAGGACGGCGCCGTCCCGCCCGCGCGCTGAACTGGGGGGAGAATGCCGCTACTGATCGAGATCCGCGACCTGGTCAAGGTCTACGAGATGGGGGACGTGCAGGTGCGCGCTCTCGACGGCGTCTCGTTCACGGTCGAGACCGGCGAGTTCGTCGCCATCATGGGGCCCTCGGGGTCGGGGAAGTCCACCCTGATGAACCTGATCGGCTGCCTGGACACGCCCAGCTCGGGGACCTACCGCCTCAACAACCACGAGGTTTCCCGCCTCGACGACGATGAGCTGGCCCGCATCCGCAACCGCGAGATCGGCTTCGTCTTCCAGACGTTCAACCTGCTGTCGCGCGCGTCCGCGCTGGAGAACGTCGAGGTGCCGCTCGTGTACGCGGGCGTGCCAAGGCAGGAGCGGCACCGGCGCGCCAAAGAGATGCTCGCGATGGTCGGCCTCGGCGACCGCATGCACCACCAGCCCAACGAGCTCTCGGGCGGCCAGCGCCAGCGCGTGGCGGTGGCGCGGGCGCTCGTCAACAACCCATCCCTGCTCCTGGCCGACGAGCCGACCGGGAACCTGGATTCGCGCACCGGCGACGAGATCATGGCCCTGTTCGACGAGTTGAACCGCAAGGGAAACACCATCGTCCTGGTCACCCACGAGGAGGACATCGCGCACCATGCCCGGAACGTCGTCCGGCTGCGCGACGGCAAGATCGTGGAGGAACAGCGCCGGCCGGAGAGCGCGGACCCGCCTTCGACCTCTTGAGAATCGGGGTGCCGGGACGGCTGTGGCAGACTAGGGGCGTGACGAACGGCGAGCGGGGGCGTGCGGTGGTGGTCGGGAGCGGGCTGGCGGGGCTCGCGTGCGCGCTGGAGCTTGCCGGATCGGGTTGGGAAACGACCGTCGTGACGGCTGGTTTGGCGGGCCGGGACGGGGCGACGCACAGGGTCCACGGGCTGGCGCCGTGGATTCTCCTCACCGCTCCCTGGGTGAGGGGCGATTCTCCGGAGCGTTTCCTGGCGGACCTTGCCAGACGCGGGCAGGGGCTCGAACGGGCCGGCCTCGCCGAGGTCCTCGCCGAGAACGCGCACGCGGCGGCACGGGAGCTGATCGAGGTCCTCGACCTGGAGATTCTGGCGAACGAGCCGGTGACCCTGCCGGGGGACGAGGTGGCCCGGGGCTTGCGCTGCCTGCCGCGCGACCGCCACCTGTTGCTCTCGCCGCTGCTGCGGCGCTGTGCGGCGCTGGGCGTGACGGTGCGGGAGCGCACGCTCGCATCCGGGCTGCTGCTCGCCGCCGGCCGCGTCGCCGGCGTCACGGTGTGCGGGCGCGGCGGCGGGGGGCCGAAACACATCACCGCGGACGCGGTGGTGCTGG
The DNA here is from genome assembly GCA_963727205.1 of uncultured Acidobacteriota bacterium. Lineage (GTDB taxonomy): Bacteria > Acidobacteriota > Thermoanaerobaculia > Thermoanaerobaculales > Thermoanaerobaculaceae > RBG-13-68-16. The sequence continues at coordinate 160,850 of CAVSFQ010000009.1, forward strand.
CGTGCGGCGGCAGCGCTGCGGTGTTCCCGGTTTCGACGGCGCCGCGCTGGTGCCGGGGCAGCGGCCTCGCCGTGGCCGGAACCGCGGGTGCGTTGCTGCACCGGCCCGGACTCACGCAGGCGCTGCCGGTGACGGCGACGCCGCCGCTCTATTTCCCGACCTCGGCCGCGCTCGTCAGCGCCACGATCTGGATCGGCGACCGCACGTTGCCGCGCGAGCGCGACCTCGAAACGACGACGCTGGAGATCGCCAGGGCCGGACGGGACGGCATCCTTGCGTTTCTCGACGCCGACGATGGCGCACGGGAACTGCTGCCGCCGCAGCTCCGCGCCAGTTCGGCGCTCGCGGGAGGACGCCGCGTCGCCCTCACGGTCGCCCAGCATCACGCGATCGGCGGGGTGGCGATCGATGCCTGGGGCCGGACCTCGCTCGCCGGCCTGTACGCGTGCGGCGAGGCGGCTGGCGGAGTCCAGGGCCGCCGGCGCACGATGGGCACCGGCCTGCTCGAGGCTGCGATCTTCGGCAGGCGCGCGGGCCGGGCGGCGGTCCGCGACCGAACACGGCCCGGGGCCGGACCCGCGGCGCCGCTGCAGGCGGTCGGGCCGCCGCTTCCGGCCGATGCGGGCGCCCTTGAACGCCGCCTCGACGAGCTGCTGCGGCCCCTCGTCGTGGAGCGGCCGGCGGACGCGGTGATGCGGGCGGTCGGCGAGCTGGAGGCCTGGCCCGAGCGCACCGGGAGCAACGGCGGCCAGGACGAGAAGGGCGTGCTGGCGGCGATCCGGCGGCAGGCCGCGGTGCTGATCCTCGGAGGGTCGCTCGGGGATGCCGGTCGAGGCGCGTGATGGCCGCCCGCGGCGAACGGAGTGGAGGCGCGATGGAACAGGTAAGCGTGACGTTGAGCGGCGACGAGTGGAAGGTGATCTCCGGGCTGAGGGACGTTCCCGAGAGTCCGCTGCGGGAGATGACGTACGAGATGATGCTGGCGCTCGTCGAGTACGTCCGCGAGCCCAAGTGCGCCGAGATGCAGGCGGACGGCGTCCCATGCACGAGCGCAGACGCCGACTGCGAGCAGTGCGTCAAGGTGAGGGAGTTGCTGCACACCCTACGGCGCGGACTGGCGGAGCCGCCTCGCGAAGCGAGGTCCGCCGAGTCGTAGCCTGGGCGCGCCCGGCTGGGCGCCCGCGCGTCCCCGGTTATCCGATGTCGAACTTGACCCCTTGGGCGAGCGGGAGGTCGTGGGAGAAGTTGACCGTGCAGGTCTGCCTCCGCATGTATGCCTTCCACGCGTCGGAACCGGCCTCGCGGCCGCCGCCGGTCTCCTTCTCGCCGCCGAAGGCGCCGCCGATCTCCGCGCCCGAGGTGCCGATATTGACGTTGGCGATGCCGCAGTCGGACCCCTCGGACGAGAGGAAACGCTCGGCTGCCAGCAGGCCGTTGGTGAAGATCGCCGACGACAACCCCTGCGGCACGCCGTTGTGGATCGAGAGAGCGTCGTCGAGGGTTTCGAACTCGTAGACGTAGAGGATCGGGGCAAACGTCTCCTCCTCGGCGATCGCGAGGCCGGGGTGGGCCTTGACGATCGTCGGCTCGACGAAGTTTCCCGCGCCCGCGACCTTTTTGCCGCCGGTCACGATCTCGCCGCCCTGCTCGCGGACCTTGTCGAGCGCCGCCATCATGTCGGCGACCGCGGTTTCGCTGACCAGTGGCCCCATCAACGTCCCCGGATCGAGCGGGTCGCCGATCGGCACCGAGGCGTACGCTTTGGCGAGCCGTTCGAGCAGCGTCGCGTGGACCCCCTTCTGGAGGAGCAGGCGCCTGAGCGTCGTGCACCGCTGGCCTGCGGTTCCCACCGCGGCGAACACGATCGCCCGCAGCGCCAGGTCGAGGTTTGCGTCGTCCATGACGATGACGGCGTTGTTGCCGCCGAGCTCGAGGATGGAACGGCCGAACCGCCCGGCGACGGATGTGGCGACCTTGCGTCCCTGCGCGGTCGAGCCGGTGAACGAGATCAGGGGGACGCGAGCGTCGTCCACCAGCCGCTGTCCGACCTCCCGGCCGCTGCCGATCACGAGGTTGAAAACTCCGTCGCAGCCGAACCTCGCCATGACGCGGTTGCAGATGTGCTGCACCGCGATCGCAGTCAGGGGCGTCTGCGAGGACGGCTTCCAGATCACGGTGTCGCCGCAGACGGCGGCGAGCGCGGCGTTCCACGCCCAAACCGCCACCGGGAAGTTGAAGGCGGTGATCACGCCGACGGGTCCCAGCGGGTGCCACTGCTCGGACATCCGGTGGCGCGGCCGCTCCGACGCGATCGTGAGGCCGTACAGCTGGCGGGAGAGGCCGACTGCGAAGTCGCACATGTCGATCATCTCCTGCACCTCGCCGAGGCCCTCGGGGAGGATCTTGCCCATCTCCAGGGCGACCAGGCGCCCGAGCGCCTCCTTGTGCCCGCGCAGCTCGTCGCCGAGCGCGCGGACGACCTCGCCGCGCTTGGGCGCCGGCACCATGCGCCAGTCGAGGAACGCCTGGTGCGCAGTTGCCGCGACGCGCTCGTACGCGGCCGCGTCGGCCTGGCGCACCTTGGCGATGACCTGGCCAGTCGCTGGGCTGAGCGACGCCAGCTCGGAGGCTTTCGTGTCGCCGATCCAACCGCGGGCGCACGCACCGGCGTTGACGGCGTCGAGGCTCAGAGCGCTCAGGATGTCTTTCGTGTCCATGGGGGTCCCTCCGTGTTTGCACCGAACTTCACGAGTGCGCAGTCTAAATGCTTCTGGCGCGTTCGCAAAGGGGAGGGGAGCGCCTAGCCCGGACTACCCGTGAGGCTTCTGCTGCGAACGTGGGTCTGGCCGGCCTGGCGGCCGTGCTCGGGGTTCGGAGCCTGCGACGCGTATCGCAAAGGATACGTCTCGGCTCCTCACCCCTACGTGCGCCCACCATGTCGGCCATCTCCGCGTTCTCGCGACGAACCCCCACGAACAATCCAGGCTACCCGGCGAGCACGTCGAAGTCCCCGGGACGGAGGCGGAGCGCGGCGTGCAGCGCCGCCGACCGCGCGGGCTCCAGCGCCACGAAGGTTGCCGTGGCGGAGGCGAGCAGCTCGCCCTGCGGCGACCGCGCCTCGGCCTGGGCGCGGACGTAGCGGCCCCAGCTGTGCACGCTCCAGGCGCGAAGTTCCAGCGCTTCGCCGATCGGCGCCGGGGCCGTGAAGCGGACGTCGAGCTCGCCGGTCATGCAGTAGGCGTGCATCGTCACGGCGCACGCCCAGGCGAGACACTCGTCGAGGAGCGCCGAGATCAGGCCCCCGTGGACGACGCCCGCGTATCCGGTGTGCAGGGGGCCGGGGGTGAACCGGCCGACGACAACGCCGCGGTCGGTATCCCAGGCCCAGGTCACGCCGAGGGTCGCGGGGTTGGCCGCAGGGTCGCCGCACACCGGGCAGGCGGGGTAGGAGGGGAACGGTCGCAGGGCCATCGCGGGTGATGCTAGCAAAGCGGCGCGCAGGCGGCGGAGCGCCGGCGCTCGGAACTCGCTCACCAACATTTCACATAACAACTGAGCGAATTCATATAAACTATTGAATACACGTGCGTACAGTTTGTGTCGCGTCCCAGGCGCCTCTGGGCGAGGCTACAATGCCTTGCCATGCCGCAGCCGTTCGTCCACCTGCACCTGCACTCGCACTACTCGCTCCTCGATTCCGCGATCAAGCCCGAGGAGCTGATGCGCCAGGTCACGCGTCTGGAAATGTCGGCGGTGGCGCTCACCGACCATGGCAACCTCTTTGGCGCGTACGAGTTCTACACCGCGGCGCGGAAGGCAGGGGTGCGGCCGGTGCTCGGGTGCGAGGTGTACGTGGCGCCGGGAAGCCGGACGGAGCGCTCGGGCAGCCCGCACGGGTCGCGGAAGCCGTACCACCACCTGGTGCTCCTGGCCGAGAACCAACACGGTTGGGAAAACCTCATGCAGCTGGTCACCACGGGGTACCTCGACGGCTTCTACCACCGGCCGCGCATCGACAAGGAGCTCCTCGCGGCGCACGCGGAGGGCGTAATCGGCCTGTCGGCGTGCCTCTCGGGCGAGGTCGCGTCGCGGCTGCTCGCCGGCGACGAGAAGGGCGCCGCCAGGGCGGCCGGGGAGTACCGCGAGATCCTCGGGAAGGACGGCTTCCTCCTCGAGGTGCAGGAGCACGGCCTCGCGGACGAGCGGACGGCCCGGGACGGGGTGGTGCGGCTCAGCCGGGCGGCGGGGATCCCTCTTGTCGCGACCAACGACTGCCATTTCCACCTGCGCGAGGACGTCGAGGCGCACCGGGTGTTGATCGGCATCGGCCAGAACAAGACCGTTTCCGAGCTGGCGCGGGACTACGCCTACAACGACGAGTTCTACGTGAAGTCGGGCGACGAGATGGCCAGGCTCTTCGCCGACATCCCCGACGCCGTGGAACGGACCGTGGAGATCGCCCAGCGCTGCCACGTCTCGCTGCCCGTGGACGGGGGCTTCCTGCCGCGCTACCCGGTGCCTGAGGGGCGCCTGCCGGAGGACTACCTCGAGGAGTTGGCGCGTCAAGGGCTGGAGCGCCGTCTGGCTGACGGGCGCCCGCGCCGCACGGCGCCGGGTGCGTACTGGCCGCGCCTGGAGAGCGAGCTCGCCACCATCCACACGACGGGGTTCGACGGCTACTTCCTGGTCGTCTGGGACTTCATCCGCCACGCCCGCGAGCACGGCATCCCGGTGGGACCGGGCCGCGGCAGCGCCGCCGGCTCGCTGGCGGCGTACGCGTTGCGGATCACCGACATCGACCCGCTCGAGTACGACCTGCTCTTCGAGCGGTTCCTGAACCCCGAGCGGGTCTCGATGCCCGACATCGACATCGACTTCTGCCAGCGGCGCCGCGACGAGGTCATCGCCCACGTGCGCGAGGTCTACGGCAACGAGAACGTCTCCCAGATCGCCACGTTCAACCTCCTGCAGGCGCGCTCCTGCATCCGGGACGTCGGACGGGTGATGGGGATGTCGTTCGCGGAGACCGACCGCATCGCGAAGCTGGTTCCGGAGGGGATCGGCGTCACGCTCGATGACGCGCTTCGCGACTCGCCGCGCCTGGCCGAGGCGGTCGCCGGCAACCCCGATGTGGCGCGTCTCATCGAGATCGGGCGCCGGCTCGAAGGTCTCGCGCGGCACTGCGGCGTGCACGCGGCCGGCGTGGTGATCGCGCCGCGGCCGGTGCGCGAGATCGTGCCGCTGTACCGCACGTCGCGGGACGAGGTCGTCACCCAGTGGGACAAGGACATCATCGAAAAGCTCGGCTTGCTGAAGATGGACTTCCTCGGGCTCAAGACGCTGACCGTGATCGACGACTGCCTGAGGAGCCTCGCCGCCGGCGGCGGGGAGGTCCCCGATTTCGAGCGGATGAGCTTCGACGACCCCGCGGTCTACGACCTCTTCTGTGCCGGCGACACCGACGGGATCTTCCAGTTCGAGTCGTCGGGGATGCGCGACCTGCTGCGCATGGTGCAGCCGCGCAGGTTCGACGAGATCGCGGCGTTGAACGCGCTCTACCGGCCGGGCCCGATGCAGTGGACCGGCGAGTTCGCCGACCGGAAGCACGGCCGCCAACCGATCACGTACATCTTCCCCAAACTCGAGGAGATCCTCGCCGAGACGTACGGCGTCATCGTGTACCAGGAGCAGGTGATGCGGATCGCGGTGGAGATCGCCGGCTTCTCGCTCGGCGGCGCCGACAAGCTGCGCAAGGCGATGGGGAAGAAGATCAAGGAGCTGATCGACGAGCAGGGCGAGCACTTCATCGCGGGCGGCGTCGCGAAGGGCTACCCGAAGGAGAAGGTCGCGGCGCTGTGGCGGCAGATCGTGCCGTTCGCGCAGTACGGTTTCAACAAGTCCCACTCCGTCGCCTACGCTTTCGTCGCGTACCAGACGGCGTACCTGAAGGCCCACTTCCCGCTGCACTTCTGGGCGGCGATGCTTTCGAGCGAGGTCGCGAACACCGACAAGCTCGCGGCGTACATGGCGCAGCTCGCCGCGCGCGGGGTCAGGGCGCTCGGCCCCGACATCAACGCGTCGCAGCTCGCCTTCACGGTGGAAGGCGACGCGATCCGGGTCGGACTGGGGGCGATCAAGGGGGTGGGGGAGGGCGCGAGCTCGAGCATCGTCGAGACCCGCGATCACAGCGGGAAGTTCAAGAGCGCCGCGCACCTCCTCCGGACGGCCGGGGACCGGACGATCAACAGGAAAGTGGTGGAGTGCCTGGTCCGCGCCGGCGCCTTCGACTCGCTGCACCCCGACCGCGCCGGCTTACTCGCGACGCTCGACAAGCTGGTGGACCAGGCGTCGCGCGAGCGGCAGGCGCTCGATGCGGGTCAGGGGTTCCTGTTCGGGTTCGACGAGGCCGAGGAGACCCTTCCCGCCGCGGGGACGGCCCCGAGCACGGAGGAGCTGCTCAAGGGCGAGCGCGAGACGCTCGGGTTCTACCTCTCGGGCCACCCCCTCGACCGCTGGGCCAGGGCGCTCAAGGAGCTGCGGGCGACGCCGGTGGCCGAGCTGGCGCAGCTGGCGGCCGCCGGTGCCGAGCGCGTGGTCGTCGCCGGGCTGGTCTCCGCCCTCAAGGTGCGCCCGATCAAGGACGGCCGCAACCAGGGGCGCCGGATGGCCTCGTTCATGCTCGAGGACCAGACCGGGGCCGTAAGGGTCGTGGCGTTCCCCGACGCGTTCGAGCGCTTCGAGAAGTCGCTCGGCGATGGGGCGGCAGTGCTGGCCTCGGCGACGCCGAAGGCGAGCGACGGCGAGCACGTCGAGCTCTCGCTCGAGGAGGCGACCCCGCTCGAGGGGATCGAGGCGCGCAAGGCCGCCGCCCTGCGAGTGGAGCTGGATCTCAGTCGCTTCGCCGAGCGCGGGGAGCTGGTGGCGTTGCAGGAGCTGTTCCTTCGCCACGAAGGCCGCCTGCAGCTGCGCCTGCGCCTGGTGGGGCCCTCCTGGAGCGCTGAACTGGTTCCGACCCGTGTGATGGGGGTGGACCCGGCCACCTTGGTCCCGGCGCTGACGCCCATTCTCGGCGGCGGCCGCACCGAGTTCGTCTTCGATTGACCTGCGGCCTGGCCCTTTTGTTCACTGCGTGAGGCCTTTTCTTTTGCCCAGCGGGCTACGGCCGTGTCGGTCGGGCGGCGCATCGAGCGCCGCCCTCCGACCCGCCTGCGCGTGCGACCGAGCAGGGACGTCCCGCGGTGGGGCCCCTCGCTGTCTCCCGCCGCTCGCTGCGCTCGGGCGGGAGCATCGACACCCCACCGCGGGACGCCCGCTCGGGACCCGCACGCTCCGGCGCCATCGGCCTTCGCCCGCTGGGTGGTCTTAGCCACCCGCCCCCGCGCCTGGTGGAGGCGCTGCCGGTTACCTTCGGCTTGGCCAGGACCCTCGGCCTTAGGCAGGACCTCCGACTGATGGGTGGGGGTGTTGTTGATCCGCCGGTGCCGCGGGTGGCCATTGGCTCCTGCGCCCGCGGGTCCCGGACGGGCGAGCCGCGCCGGGGTGTCGATGGCTCCGACCGAGCGGTCTTGTGCGAGGGAGGAGAACAGCGAGGGGCCCCGGCGCGGATCGCCCTGTCCGGTCGCGGGCGCAGGAGCATGCGGGTTCGGGCGCGGGGGCGCCCGGGCCCGCATCCGGCCACCCGCGGGACCGGCAAAATAGATAGCCTCCACGCAGTGGAAGAAGAGCAACTGCCCGCGCGACCGGGCTGGAGCCCGCTGGGCAAGACAGAGAAGGCCTCACGAAGTGAAGACAGAGCCACCCCGCGGGAGCGATGCTTGCGCCGGAAAGTGCGATCGCGTAGGCTCGCGCTCTCCCGCGGCAATCCCGCGGGGCCTCGGAGGCAAGTCATGGACACGGATGTCGCAGTCAGCGCCGACCTCATTCGGCTCGAGGAGCAGTATGGCGCCCACAACTACCACCCGCTCGACGTGGTGATCGACCGCGCGCGTGGGGTGTGGGTATGGGACGTCGAGGGCAGAAAGTACCTCGACTTTCTGGCCGCCTACTCGGCGGTCAACCAGGGGCACTGCCACCCCAGGATCGTGGCGGCGCTCAAGGAGCAGGCCGACCGTGTGACCTTGACCTCGCGCGCGTTCCGCAACGACCAGCTCGGACCGCTGTGCGCCCAACTGTGCGAGCTCACGGGTTACGCGCGCTTCCTACCGATGAACAGCGGCGCGGAGGCGGTCGAGACGGCGATCAAGGCGGCGCGCAAGTGGGCGCACACGGTCAAGGGGCTGCCGGAGGACCGGGGCGAAATCCTGGTCTTCGCGGGCAACTTCCACGGCCGCACGACCACGATCGTCGGGTTCTCGTCGGAGGAGCAGTACCGCAAGGGGTTCGGGCCGTTCACGCCCGGGTTCCGCCTGCTCCCGTACGGCGACGCCGAGGCAGTCGAGCGGGCGATCACGCCCGAGACGGTCGCCGTCCTGGTCGAGCCGATCCAGGGCGAGGGCGGGATCGTCAGCCCGCCCGCGGGCTTCCTGCGCAGGCTGCGCGAGCTGGCAACGGCGCACCGCTTCCTGCTCGCGGTCGACGAGATCCAGTCGGGCCTCGGCCGCACCGGTAAGCTCTTCTGCTTCGAGCACGAGGGCATCCGTCCCGACATCGTCGTGATCGGCAAGGCCCTGGGTGGCGGCTGCGTGCCGATCTCCGGGATCCTCGCGGACGACGAGGTCATGGGCGTGTTCGCGCCCGGCGACCACGGCTCGACGTTCGGCGGCAACCCGCTCGCCTGCGCGGTGGCGCGGACTGCGATCAAGGTCCTGATCGATGAGGGGATGGTCGAGAATTCGGCGCGTCTGGGGGCGTACTTCATCGAGCGGTTGCGCTCGTTGAAATCGAAGAAAATCAAGGAAGTCCGCGGCAAGGGCCTGTGGATCGGCGTCGAGCTCACGCCCGAGGCGGGCGGGGCGCGCCGCTTCTGCGAAGAGTTGCAGCACGAAGGGCTGCTTTGCAAGGAAACGCACGTCGACATCATCCGTTTCGCCCCGCCCCTGGTCATCACCCGTGCGGAGATCGACTGGGCGATGGAGAGGATCAGCAAGGTCCTGGGCTGACGCGCCTGGGGTCAAGCACCCCAATCGGGAACGATCGGCCATGGTCTGACAGGGGCCCCGGGTTCATCGGGGCCCTTGTCCTTTACGGCTCGGCGCGTGCCGGCAGAACCGGAACCGGGGCCGGCTGGCGTGTCGGCATGCCGACGTTGACGGAGGAGGCTGAGCCGAGGCCGGGGAACGCCGATCGAGCGGCGGGCGGCGCCGGCCCTGTCGCCGGGCCGGAGGTTCTCAGGTCCGCAAGGTGGTGTGGCGGTTCAGCGCCAGAAGCCCGAACACCACCGTCGGCGTCCAGGCCGCCAGCGCTGGCGGGACGAGCGCCGCCTCCCCGAGTTGGGTGACGAGCGCCGTCAGCCCGAAGTACGCCATCCCCAGGACGAGAGCCAGGGCGATGCCGCCGATCGCGCTGCGGCTGTGCCCCGGCCTGAACGCGAACGGCACGGCCAGCCAGGCGAGGAGGACGAGGCTGAACGGGTAGGCGACCTTCTCGTTGAGTTGCACGACCAACCGGTCGACGCGGTAGCCGGCCGCGCGTAGCGTGGCGATGTAACGCCTCAGCTCGCCGAAGCTCATCTGTTCGGGCCGGCGGTACTCGCGGCCGAAATAGTCGGGCCGGACCGCCAGCGGCAGGTCGACCGGCCCCGAGTACGACACGAACTCCGGGGTCGCGTCGGACATGAACGTCCGCGACCACGCCCCTTCGGCCACCCAGTGGCCGTTGACGAACGTGGCGCGCTTCGCCATGTAGCGCGTGCGCAGGTTGAACCGTTGGTCAAAGACGAACACCGAGGGCCGGATGAGGGTGTTGGTGTCCGGATCGAACTCGAGGAAGTTCACCAGGGTGCGGCCGTCCGGGAGAAAGACGTAGGGACGGTCGGTGGCGCGGTACGAGCGGGCCACCTTGCGCCCCCTGATCACATCCTCGAGTTGCTGCTTGGACCTCTCCGCCCTCTGCGTGACGTGGTCGTCGAGGAGGAACAACCCGGCGCCGCTCACCGCGCCAAGGAGCAGGAGCGGAAGGGCGATGCGACTGAGCGAGATGCCGGCGGCCTTGAACGCCGTGGTCTCGTTGCGGCGCTCCAGCATCGTCGCGGTCGCCAGGAACGCGATGAGGAAGGCGATGGGGAGCGTGTCGTGGAGGATCTGGGGCAGGGAGAACATGTAGTACGAGGCCACGGTCACGAGTGACACCGCGTTCTTGCGGATGTCCTCGAGGTTGCCCGAGAGGTCCACGGCGACCCAGAGCGAGGACACCGCGATGACGACCAGTGCGAAGAAGCTCAGGCACTGGCGCAGCAGGTACCGGTCGATGATGCCGAGGGTCCCCGGGACGCGCGCGGGCACGCCCCCGGCCGCGCGGTCGGCGGTGCCGTTCTTGCCGAACCAGAGCCGGCGAAACGCCGTCCAGAGCAGTCGGAACGGAGCGCCGGCAAGCTTCGCGGCGGCCGCAATCAGGCCGGACACGGTCGAGCCGCCTCCGCCCCCGGCCGCCCCGCGGGACGCCCGGTGGAAGAGGGCGGCCGCGACAAGGAGGAGGACGAGGTTCGGCAGCCACATGCCGACGGCGACGGGAACCTTGCCGCTGGTCGCGAGGAGTTCGCCGTTGTTGAGCAGGACGTAATAGGCGACCACGAGCGCGACCGATGCCGTGAGCCCGAAGCCCTTGCCGCCACGGCGGTTCCGGATTCCCAGCGGAAACCCCACCAGGGCGAAGACGACCGCGGCCGCGGGAATCGCCACCCGCTTGTTGAGCTCGACGCGGGCCTCGCGGGCTTCCGTGGTGTCCCGGCCGTTGGCGGCTCGCACCCGGTTCAGCAACACGCCTGTGAGCGTCTCCCGGACGCCGAGCTGGGCGTGCTGGCCGGGAGCGGCCTGCACCTGGCGCAGCCGGATGCGGAGTTCGTTGTTGTCGTTCTTGCGATAGGAATTGGGCTCGTCGGGGCGAAGCAGGTGGGTGGTGGTGTCTTGCAAGTTGAGCCACGCGCTGCCGTCGTGCGGGTCGATGACCAGATCGCCGGAGTCGGCTGTAACGAGGCTCTCCTGAGCGGGGTTCGTGGTGTCGAACAGGATGATCCCGTGCCAGCGTCCGGTGCCGCGGTCGATCTTGTCCACGTAGAGGAGCTGGCCGGGAAAGTCCTCGGCAAACACCCGCTGCTCGATCGCCGCGTTGGCAGCCGAGAATGCGATCTTGCGCGTCAGCCCCGAGAGTTGCGCGTTGGCGCCGGGCATGACCGCCAGCGTCAGCGCCGCGTCGCCGGCGAAGACGAGCAGGGCGACGCCCACGAGCGGCCGTGCGATGCGACGCAACGGCACGCCGCACGCCTGCATCGCAATCAACTCGGAGTCGGCCGCCCAGCGAGCCGCCGTCATCATCACGGCGAACAGCGTTCCGATCGGCAGCGTCAGGGCCAGGATGTTCGGCACGCCGAGGAGCAACAGGCGAACGACCGTCCCGAGCTCGACGCTGCGCGCGATGAACAGGTCGGCGAGGACGAACAGCGCCCGGATGAGCAGCAGGAACGTGCTGACGCCGGCCGCGAGCAGGAGAGTCGGCAGCATCTCCTTGACGAGGGCGCGAGTAACGACGAAGCGGCGGGGGCGGTGCATCACGGGCAGGATGGTACGGGAGCCGGGCGGAAATGCCAATCCCAGGGGAGCGCGATCGCAGGCCGGGATAGTTTCAACAGGGGTTTCCACAGGGGGGGGCCGGTTCCACAAGCCAGCCTTCGGTTGTAATGTCCGATAAGGAATATTATGTTAAATACGGACCACGAAATCAAACCGCTCGAGCCAGGACTCATGCTGTGATGACATCCGGATGCGTGGGCGGCCGCTCTCGCCTATCGCCGCGATGTCGGCCCGCGGTCGGACGCCTGGGCGTCGAACCGCTCGTCGAGTTCCCCGGCCCTGATCTGTTGCAGGAAGCTCTCGAGCGTGGCGATGACCTCGTCGCGCGAGACGCCAGGCTGCCGGATCGTGAGTGACAGGCGCACCGGTGAGCTGCCCGGCGCCCGAAGGCGAATCTGCAGCGGCCGGAAGCGCTCGAGCCCGGCCGCGACCTCGGGGCCCTCGCGCTCGACCTCGTCCTGCGGCACTCCGGGTTCGGAACCGGACTGCGCTGCGGCGCGAGCGCTCTCGCGGTCGAGGTTGCCCTCCGCGATCTCCTGCACGAGGCGCTCCATCTCGTCGATGCTGCCGGCGCGCGCGACCAGGAGGAGGATCGACTTCGCCGTAATGTCGGCATGCCGACAGAGGTCCTGGATAGCAGGCGGAATGGCGAGCAGCTTCAGCGTCTCGGTGACAGTCGTGCGCGACTTCCCGATCGCGGTGGCGACCTGATCGTGGGTGTAGCCGTACTTGTCGACGAGCGTGCGGTAGCCGTCGGCTTCCTCGAACGGAGACAGATCCCGCCGTTGGAGGTTCTCGACCAGCGCCAGCTCGAGCGCTTCCTGGTCGCTGACCGCCATCTCGACGCACGGGACCTCTTCGAGGCCGGCCTCGACGGCCGCGTGGAAGCGCCGTTCCCCGGCGATGAGCTGGTAGTTCTTGCCCCCCTCGATCGGCCGGACCAGGAGCGGCTCGAGCACGCCGCGCGCCCGGATCGAAGCCGCCAGCTCAGTGAGGTCGCCGAGGTTTGAGCGAGGCTGTTCGCGGTTGGTCTCGATCCGTTCCGTAGGGATCATCATGCCGATGAACGTGACCGACTGGTTCGACAGCTCCTCCACGAAATGCCGGTCGTGCCGCATCTTGCGGAAATCGGGCAAACCCTTGCGGCTAGACACGGGCCATGACCTCCTCGCAGAGCGCATAGTACTCCAGCGCGCCGGTGGACTGCGGCGCGTGCTCGAAGATCGAGGTGCGGTACGCCGGACTCTCCTCGAGGCGCACCGACTTGGTGACGGCGGTGCGGAAGACCTTGTCGCCGAACACCTGCGTGATGCGCTCGTGGATGTCGCGGGCGAGGACGGTGCGACGGTCGTGGAGGGTGATCACCACCCCGAGGAGTTGGAGATCGGGGTTGGCGCGGACCTTGATCTTCTCGACCGTCTCGAGGAGGTCGTCGGTGCCCTCGAGAGCGAAGTACGAGGACTGGATCGGGATGAGCAGGTGCGTCGCCGCGACCATCGCGTTGACCGTGATCAGTCCCAGCGTGGGCGGGGTGTCGATGATGATGTACTCGTAGTCGGGTACCACGGGCGCGAGGCGGTCCTTGAGGCGAAAGTGCGCGTCCAACTCCCCTACCATCGCGTTTTCGAGTTTCGCGAGGGCGATCCTGGCCGGCGCGATGTCGAGGTTCTCGACGCTCGTCGACAGGATCACGTCGGTCATGGGAACGCCGTCCACGAGCACGTCGTACATCGACCGTCCGAGCGCGTGTTGGTCGACGAACGACATGGTCGTATTGCCCTGCGGGTCGAGGTCCACCAGAAGCGTGTGGACGCCCTTGAGCGCCAGCGCGGCGGCCAGGTTGATGGCCGTGGTCGTCTTGCCGACTCCACCCTTCTGGTTGGCAATCGTGATGATCATGGCTCCCCATCTGTCTCGGGCCGATCTCCGGTGGTCAGCCTAGGCCGACCGTCGCGGCGGCACTCGGGAACGCGTTCGTCCAGTCGACTCGGGCACTCTATCGGGGCCGTTGAAAGGCTGTCAACCTCCCAGCGACGACACCGGCGCCGGCGCCGCTGCGGTCCGGCCGCCGCCGGTGCGGTCAAATCCTCATTCACTCAGCCAATTGCGGGAGTTTCAGTCGCACTCCGCCCGGCCCGTCCGGGTTCACATCTTGTACTTGCCGAGTTGTTCCGGGGTCAGCGATTCGAGCCACTCCCGCAGCCGCGACTCCTCGTCTTCCCCCTCGCGGAAGTCGACTGCGTGGGCTTCGCGGAACACGGCCGCGGCGACGCGGATCGGCGCCTGACAGCGCAGCGCCAAGGCGATGGCGTCCGATGGCCGCGCGTCGATCTCGCGCAGGTTTCCGTCGGCCGCACGCACCAGGATGCGGGCGTGGAAGGTGCTCTCGACGAGCGAGTGCACCGTGATCCCCTCGACGCGCGCCCCGAGCGAAGCAATGACGGCGCGCAGCAGGTCGTGGGTCATCGGGCGCGGTGTCGCGACGCCCTCGAGCTGGAGCGCAATGGCGTTGGCCTCGAAGACCCCGATCCAGATCGGCAGGAAGAGGTTCTCGTCGGACTTCTTCAGGATCACGATCGGCGTGTTCGAAACCGGATCGAGAATCAGCCCTCTGATCTCAACCTCGAGCTGCGCGGCAGACGGTTCGGAGTTCTCGCTCACGTCATCAATCTCAGGCAGACGGGCGGCGGTGTCAAGCGGCGTGGAGCGCCGTGCGCCGGGCCTCGCCGAGGAGCGAGTGCGCCATCGCGCCGGTAATTACGATCTCGGCGACCTGGCCGTGGGCGATCCCTGGCCATCGCTGCACGTTGACGACCCGGTTGTCGGGTCCCCGCCCCTGCCAAGCCTCCGAGCCGCGCTTCGCGGGCCCGTCGACGAGGATCTCGACCGAGCGCCCGATCAGGCCCTGGTTGAGTTCGAGCTGAACCGGCGACTGCGCCTCGAACACCCGCTCGAGCCTCTCCCCCGCTTCGGTCCGGGAGACCTGCCCGGGGTAGCGGAGCGCCGGCGTCCGCGGGCGCGGCGAGTAAGCAAAACCGTACAGCTGGCCGAAACGGACGCTGTCGACGACTGCAAGCGTCTCCAGGAAATCGGCCTCGGTCTCGCCCGGGAACCCGACGATGACGTCGGTGGAGAGCGTCACCTCCGGCATCGCCGACCTGATCCGGGCGACGAGGCCGAGGTACTCCTCGCGCGTGTACCCGCGGTGCATGCGCTTGAGGACGGCGTCCGAACCCGACTGGACCGGCAGGTGCAGGTAGGTTCCAAGCCTCCGGGTTCTGGCCATCTTCTCTATCATTTTGTCAGTAAAGAACTTCGGATGCGACGTGACGAACTGGATGCGCCACGCCGCCTCGGTTGCCCCGACTGCCTGGAGGAGGTCGCCGAAATCGGCGCCGCTGGTTGGGCAGCGGTAGGCGTTGACCGTCTGGCCGAGGAGCGTGATCTCCTTGCCGCCTGCCGCGGCGACCGCCTCCACCTCGCGCACGATCTCGGCGAGCGGGCGACTGCTCTCGCGGCCCCTGGTGTAGGGGACCACGCAGAACGTGCAGTGCTGGTTGCACCCCTCGATCACCGTCACGTACTGGCGGGCGCCGCTGCCGCGGGCGATGAGGTGGGCCTCGTAGTCGCGCACGGGCTCGAACCCGGTGACGCTGACCCGCCGCCCCGCCGCCACCGCGTCGAGCGCGGCCGGCAACTGCGCGATGCGCCCGGGGCCGAGGACGAAGCTGAGCGCGGGGCTGCGCGCCAGCAACCGGGCGCCCTCCTGCTCGGCCACGCAGCCGCACAGGCCGACCGCCGTCGGTTTGCCCCCCGCCTGTCGGGCGCCCTGCAACTCGCCCAGGCGCGAGAGCACCTTCTGGACGGCCTTCTCGCGCACCGAGCAGGTGTTGAGGACGGCGACGTCGGCATCCTCCGGCCGCTCGACCCGGTTCAGGCCGTGCTGCTGCAGGAGCCCCTCGAGCCTCTGGCTGTCCAGCACGTTCATCTGGCAGCCCCAGGTCTCGATGAAGTACTTTTCCATCGCTGCCGCCGGCGTCAGCTGGGCCCGCCCGCTCCACGCCGCGGCAGCGCGGTCGGGGTGGCGACGGGCCTGGGCGGCGGGGCCGCCGCCGCGGCCTGGTCCGCGGCCCGGTTGGCTGGCGCCAGGCGCTTCGTCCAGGCCCCGGAACCAGCCCGGCAGCGCGCCGTCGCGCCGCGCGGCGTTGAGGACGTCGTTCGGCTCTTTGCGCGCGTCCTCGAGGTCGGCCTTGGCCTTGGCGAGGTCGGTGAGGGACTTGTCCCAGGCGGGCTTGATCGTGGAGTCGCGGTAGACCGGGTCGTCGTGGGCGTAGAACTCCTGCTCGAGACGGTTCGCCCGCGATTCGAGGTCTTTCACATCGGCTTCCAGCCGGCGCACGCGTTCAACGGCGGCACGATACCGCCGTTGCCAGATCGACTTCTTCCGCTCGTCGCCGCTCTCGCGCCCGCGGAAACCGCCGGCGGCGCCGCCTGTCGGAGCCGAGGTCATCGTCAGTTCCACCCCCTCCGAGAGCTGCTTGACGGCTTCGTTGTTGATGACCCTGGGCTGGTTGGCCGGCAGCTTCAACTTGATCCTCTTCGCCACGTCCGCCAGCGAGTCGCCGCGAGGCGGCGCCTCCGCGTCCGGTTTCGCCAACAGGATGCCGATCGAGGGCGTGGCAACCGGCGTCGGCGCCGGTGTCCTTGCGGCCGCAGCCAGTACGAGCAGCGCAATCATCATTCCGGCCTCCCGGACGGGCTATGGTTCACGGGTGCCCTCCCGGCCGTAGCGGTCGTCGAGGCGGACGACATCGTCGAGTTCGGGCGTCGACACCTCCAGGATCCGCGCGTCCGTGATGGCAACGAGGCGATGGATGACGCCGGGCTTGATGCGCATGGCGTCGCCGGGGCGTAGCACCGTGACATCCAGCGCGCTCCCGACCGGCCCGTTCCCCACGTGCAGCTCGCACGTCCCCTCGAGTACCCGCATGGTCTCGTCCTTCGCCACATGATACTGCAGCGACAGGGCGTGGCCGCCGCGGACGGTGAGGATCTTGCCGGCGTAGCGCTCGGTTTCGGCGAAGATCTCCTCGTTGCCCCAGGGCTTGGGGACGACGCGGCTCATGGCAGGATCCTCACCTTCAGGTGCGAGAGCAGGCCGGAGAGTTGCTCCAGCAGGTACTCCTCGATCTCCTTGGCGGTGGCGAGCGCGAGCGCCTTCTGCGCCATCTTCCGCGCCTCGCGGAACGAGAGCGCTCGGACCAGGCTGCGCGCCAGCGGCAGCGCCGGCGGGTGCATCGAGAACTCCTTCAGGCCGAGACCGACGAGGACCGGCACCGCCAGCGGGTCCGCCGCCATCTCGCCGCACAGCGACACCGGGATGCCGGCGCGCGCACCCACCGAGATCACCCGTTCGACCAGCCGCAACACCGCCGGATGGAACGGCCGGAACAGGTTCGCGACCTGCTCGTTTCCGCGGTCGACGGCAAGGGTGTACTGGGTGAGGTCGTTCGTTCCGATGGCAAAGAAGTCGACCTCGCGGGCGAGGTGCTCCGCGATCATCGCGGCGGCCGGCACCTCGACCATCGCCCCCAGGCGCACGCGCTCCGGGATGGGGCGCCCCTCGGCGCGGAGTTCGTCGCGATACCGGGCGAGCAGCACGCGGACGGTCTTGACCTCCTCCACGTGCCCGATCAGCGGGACCATGATCCGCAAGGCGCCCGGGTACTGCGCCGCGGCCCGCAGCAGCGCCCGCAGCTGTGTCCGGAAGAACTCGGGCTTCTGCAGACACAAACGGACGCCGCGCAGGCCGAGGACCGGGTTGGTTTCCGGGTTGCCCAGCACCTCTCGGGCCAGCTTGCGGCCGCCGAGGTCGAACGTGCGGACCGTGACCGGCCCCGCGGGAAAGGCCGCGAGGAGTTCGGCGTAGGCGGCGGCCTGCTGGTCCTCGCCGGGGAGGTCGGGACTCGCCTGCAGGAACAGGAACTCGCTGCGGAAGAGTCCGATCCCCTCGGCGCCGCCGGCCTTGGCGGCCGCGATCTCGGGGACGAGATCGATGTTGGCCAGCAAGCGCACCGCCTGCCCGTCGGAGGTCGTGGCCGGGAGGTGGGCGAGGCCGAGCAACTCCTGCTGGCGCCGCCGGTGCTCCTCGGCGCGCAGGCTGTAGACCTGGATCAGCGCGGGGTCCGGATCGACGAGGACGTGGCCTTCGAACCCGTCGACGATCACCAGCGCGGCGCGCTCGACCTTCCGGATCAGGCCGGGGATGCCGACGACCGCCGGGATCCCGAGCGACTTCGCAATGATGGTGGTGTGCGAGGTGAGGCCGCCGGTTTCGGAGGCGAAACCGCCGACCGCCCGCGTCGCGAGACGGAGCGCCTGCGATGGCGGGATGTCGTCGGCGATCAGGATGCCCACGCCGCCGCTGAACTCGATCGCCGGGGCCGCCCGCCCCTGCAACGATCGCTGCAACTCTAGCGCCACGTCGAGGAGATCCTCGCGTCGCTCGCGGAGGTAAAGGTCGCCGAGCTGCTCGAACTGTGCGACCAGGCGGTGGGTCACCTGCTCGAGCGCCCACTCCGCGTTGACCGCCTCGGTGCGGACCAGCCGCGCCACTTCCTCGAGGAGGGACGGGTCCTCGAGCATGAGGCGGTGCGCCTCGAAGATCGCGCCGTACTCCGAACCCACGGCGCGGGCCGCGTCCCTCGCGAGGTCGGCCAGGTGGCCGGCGGCGCGGGCGGCCGCCTGGTGCAGGCGTTCCACCTCCGCGTCGACGTTCTCGCGCGGGAGCTGCACGAGCACCACCGGGAGCGGCCGGTTCTCGACCACGATCGGCTTGCCGATCGCGATCCCCGGCGAGACGCCGAGACCGACCAGGGTGTGGGGATCGCTCACTCCCCTTCTCCGAACCGTTCGCGGATCAGCAGCTCCAGCGCTTCGAGCGCGGCCGTCTCGTCGCCGCCCGTGGCCGTGATCGTCAGCCGGGAGCCCACCGGCGCCGCGAGCAGGAGTAGGCCGAGGATCGATTTGCCGTTGACCTCCTCGTCGTTGTGCCGCACGAGAACCTGGGCGGCAAAACGCGAGGCGGTGTGGACGAATTTGGCGGCGGCGCGGGCGTGCAAGCCGAGCCGGTTGACGAGCTCAACCGTGATCTGGGCCATCGCTCCGTCCAGCTCCAGGCCGTCGCTCGAGGATCTCGCTCACGACGTAGATGCTCTTCTGGCCTTTCTCCGCCACCAGCTTGGCGAGGTCGCGCAAGCTGCGGCCGTCCTGGCGCCTGGCGCCCGCGAGCTTGATCAGCATCGGCAGGTTCACGCCGGTCACGACCTCGGAGCGGGCGGGGTCGAGAAAGCCCAGCGACAGGTTGGTGGGAGTGCCGCCAAACATGTCCGTCAGGACCACGACGCCATCGCCGTTGTCGAGTTCCTTGAGGGCCCGGGCGATCTCGGCGCGCGCAGCTTCAGGGTCGAGGTTCCACTCGAGCGTGATCGCCCGCGCCTGCTCGACCAGCGCCGGTTCGATCGTCCTCGCCGCTGCCAGGAGCTCGGTGGCAAGACGGCCGTGCGAGATGACTAGTATCCCCACCATGCGCGGATTATTCCAGGGGAAGCGCGCAACAGCAAGGTGCGCGCGTTTCGATCAACCTTCGCGATCGCGGTCGCGGTGCTGGAGCGCGACCACCCACCGCCCCGCCGAGAGGTCGCGGGCAAGCCGGTCGGCGAAGTAGACGGAACGGTGCCTGCCCCCAGTGCAGCCGAAAGCCACCACGAGGTAGCTCTTCTGTTCCCTCCGGTACGCGGGCAGGAGGGCGGTCACGAACTCGCGGATGCGGTCGTACATCTCCTGGACCTCGGCCTGGCGTTCGAGCCAGCGCTGGACATCGGGATGGTCGCCGGGCAACGGGCGCAGCTCGGCCACGAAGTGCGGGTTGGGCAGGAACCGGAGGTCGAAGACGAGGTTGGCATCCGGAGGTAAGCCGTAGCGAAAGCCGAAGCTCTCGCAACGGACCACCATCGGCAGGGCGAGGTCGGTGGAGCCGAAGCGCGCTGCGACCTCGGCCCGGAGTTCGTGCGGCGTCAGGCCGGTGGTGTCGAGCGTCTCATCCGCAAGTTTCCGCACCTCCTCGAGTTCGGAGCGCTCGCGGACGACCGCCGCCTCCAGAGCCAAGGTGCGGTACGGGTGCGGCCGCCGGGTCTCGGAGAAGCGCCTCACGATGGCGTCGGTCGCGGCCTCGACGAAGACGAGCCTGACCTCTGGGTGCGCCGTCTTGAGGCGGGCGATGAGCTCGGGGAAGCTGCCCGCGAACCCTTGCGCCCGCACGTCGAGGACGACCGCCCACGGCGGCCCCGGGGTCGACCAGATCTGAGCGAACAGCGGTTCGATCAGCTCGAGCGGGAGGTTGTCGACGCAGCGAAAGCCGAGATCCTCGAAGCACCGGGTAACGACGCTCTTGCCTGCCCCGGAGAGGCCCGTCACGACCACGGCGCGCGGCACCGCACCCATCATCGTCCCTGCAGCTTCTCGTCGTGGCGGGCTAGGAAATCGGCCGCCGCGTCCGGCACTCCGCGCTGCGAGAGCAGGTACTTGCGCGCCGCCGCCTCGATCAGCAGCGCCAGGCTCTTGCCGGGCGCCACCGGCACCGTGAGGCGCGGCCGCCGCAGCCCGAGGATCTCGATGCTGCTGTCGGCCAGGCCGAGCCGCTCCACGGGCCAGGCGCCCTCGGCAACCAAGTTGACCACCAGGTCGATCGGCTTCGTGTCGCGGACCGCGACGACGCCGAAGAGTTGCTCGATCGAGATGAGGCCGAGACCGCGCACCTCCATCAGGCCGCGCACTTCCTCCGGAGCCTGCCCGACGAGGTCCTCGTTGCGCACCTTGTAGATCTCGACCACGTCGTCGGCGACGAGCCGGTGGCCGCGGTGCACGAGTTCGAGAGCGCACTCGCTTTTTCCCGAGCCCGAATCGCCGAGGATCAACACGCCGATCGCGAAGATGTCGAGGAGATCGCCATGGACCATCTCCCGCACGGCGAGGAGCAACTCGAGCGTGGCGCCCAGACGCTCGATGAGCACGGAAGTCGTGGCGGCGGTGAGCGCCAACGGCACGCCGCGGCGGTTGCAAGGCCCGGCGAACAACGCCCCGGTCTGCTCCATCGCCTTGCTGACGACGATCAGCGGCGGCTCGAGCCCCGCCAGTCCCTCGACCCGTTCCGCCGCCGTCGCAGGCGGCAGGGTGGCCAGGAACTGCGCTTCCGAGGAGCCGATGACCTGGACCCGTCCTGGCTTCACGTACTCGAGGAAGCCGGCGAGCGCGAGGCCCGGCTTCTGGACGCGGGGGTTCGTGATGGTCTTCGAGACGCCTGCGGCCCCTGCCACCACGCGGAGGTCGAGGCTGGCGAGGTGGCCTTGATGAAGCAGATGGTCGACGGTGACCACGTCCTGGCGCTCGGTCATGCGGTCGCCTCCGCCCTGGCGAGTCCCGCCGCCAGCGCCTCGGCGTCGCTGGCGCTCTCGAAGAGCTGCCGGACACGCGGCTTCCGCAGCAGGCGGGCAATGTTGGCAAGGACTTGCAGGTGCGCCGCAGGCTGCTCCACGGGGGAGAGCACGAAGAAGAACAGCTTCGCAGTTTCGCCTTCGGGCCCGAACTGGATCGGTTTGGACACACGTGCGAAGGCGGCGACGATCCCGTGGAGCCCAGGGACCTTGCAGTGCGGTATCGCAGTGTCTTCCCCGACGACCGTGGCCCCGAGGCGCTCCCGGTCGAGTAGGAGGTCGACCAGGTCCATAGAACGCCTCACGACGCCGGCGCGCTCGAGTTGCTCCGCGACGTACACGAGCACCTCCTCCCGGGTGCGGGCAGGGATGTCCAGAAAGATGTTCGCGGGCGCGAGGAGCAGGCTGAGTCGCACGTTGGGTCCGCGCGGCGGCCGATCAGAACTCCGGAGTGACGAGGCCGTAGCTCCGGTCCCGCCGTTTGTAGAGGACGCTGACCTTGTCCGAGGCGGCCTCGCGGAACACGATGAAATCGTCGTTGGAGCTGTCGAGCTGGAGCGCGGCCTCGTCGACGGTCATCGGCAGGACCGGGACGTGCCGGGTCTCCACGACTTCGGGCGCGCCGCGGCGCACCGACTCCGGCTCGACCACTTCGACCTGCCAACTCCCTTCCTTCTCGCGGGGCCGCTTCCTCGACGTGAGCCGCCGCTTCATCCGGCGCGCCTGCTGCTCGAGCTTTTCCACCAGGTCCTGGAGGGAGGCGGCCCACTCCGGCGTCTCGGAGGAGGCCTGCACCTCGAAGTCCTTCCCCCGGATATACGCTTCAACCGTGACGCGGTGCTTCTCCTGCGCGACTGTGATGCGGGCCTCTTGGACGGTATTGAAGTACTTGGCGAGGCGGTCGAACTTCTTCTGGGCCAACTCACGCTGCTGCGGCGTCAGCTCGACGTTGCGGGCGATGAATTCCAGCTCCATGGGGCCCCCTTTCGTGCGGTCTCGACGTCTCGCGGCCGGCCGCTGTTCCATTGTAGCCGTCCAGAACCTACCTGAGCGCGCGGCGGCGGTGTTCCGACGACGGCACGCCCAACTCCTCCCGGTACTTCGCGACCGTGCGCCGAGCGATCCGGATCCCCAGCCGGTTGAGCTGCCTGGCAACGCGGGCATCCGACAGCGGGCGGGCGGGATCCTCCTGGTCGATCAGATCGCGGATGCGGTCCTTGACCACGACCGAGGAGATATCACCGTCGACCGCATGGGAGATCGCCGAGTGAAAGAAGAACTTGAGCGCGAAGACCCCCCTCGGCGTCGCGATGTACTTGTTGGCGACGACGCGGCTCACCGTCGACTCGTGCATACCGATGTCGTCGGCGATGTCGCGCAGGACGAGGGGGCGAAGGCGGGTCATACCGTGCTCGAGGAACCCCTCTTGGCGCCGGACGATGGCGTTGGCCACGCGCCCGATCGTGCTCTGCCTCTGGTCCACGGAGCGCAGGAACCACAGCGCCGAGCGCATCCGCTCGCGCAAGTACCGTCTGGCGTCCACGGCGAGGGCGCCACTCTGGAGCATCTGCAGGTAGCGGGGGGAGATCCGCAGGCGCGGCAACCCGTCGTCGTTGAGCGTCACCCGCCAGCCCTCGGCTTCCTTCGTGACGACCACGTCGGGCTCGATCGACTGGTTCTCGTTAGGCCCGAGCTGGCCTCCCGGCCTCGGGTCGAGGCGGCGGAGCACCTCGAGAGCCTCCCGGACCTCCTCCCTGCTGGTGCCCAGACGCTGCGACAAGCGGTCCCATCGTTGGTGCAGCAACTCGTCGAACCCCTCGGCCACCACCCGGCGCGTGAGCGCGAGCAGATCGCCGCCGACGTCGATCGACGGACGGTCGAGTTGCAGGAGGAAGCACTCCTGGAGCGAGCGCGCCGCTACCCCCGCGGGCTCGAGCTGTTGCACGATCCCGATCGCCCGTTGAACTTCTTCGATCGGGACCCCGAGCTGGCGGGCGAGCTCGTCGTCCGCAACGCGGAGGTAGCCGTCCGGATCGAGGTTGCCGATGATGAACTCGCACACCAAGGCCAGTTCCCTCGGCACTTGCGCCAGCCGGAGCTGGGCGCTGAGGTCCTCGAACAGGCTGCGCAGCGGCGCCGGCGAGTTTTCCAGGGAGTGCTCCTCGCCGTCGTCCCACGACTGCGACAGGCTGGGCGCGTCCTGGAGATAGTTCGAGAACAGCGCGTCCAGCTCGACCTCGCCGAACGGGTCGTCGGCCCCGGCCGGCTCGTCGCCGGCAGCGGGGTCCTCGACCCCGGCCGGCTCCCCGCTCCCTGGGTCCTCGACCGCGGCGGCGTCCAGACCGGCCGCCGCATCGCCCCCTGCCGCTTCCGCGGCTTGGCCGGGATCCCCGTCGTTGCCCGCGGCCTCGTCCTCTGCCGGCGCTTCCTCGGCGAGTTCCAGCAGAGGGTTGACCTGGACCTCCAGCGCGAGCGCCTGCTCGAGCTCGAGGCGCGAGAGCTGCAGCAGCTTGATCGCCTGCTGCAGCGTCGGCGTCATCACGAGTCTCTGCGCGAGTTTGAGGTTGAGCTTCTGTTCGAGCGCCATGATCTCTAGAGCTGGAACTCTTCTCCCAGGTACACCTGCCGCACCAGCGGGTCCTTGGCGAGGGTTTCCGGGTCCCCGCTTGCAAAAACCTTGCCGTCTTTGATGATAGACGCGCGGTCGGTGATTTTCAAGGTGTCGCGCACGTTGTGGTCGGTGATCAGGATGCCGTACCCCCGGTGTCGGAGGTGGCGGATCAGGCGTTGGACGTCCAGCACGGTAATCGGGTCGATGCCTGCGAACGGCTCGTCCAAGAGCAGGAAGCGCGGCTCGGTGACGAGCGCCCGGGCGATCTCGAGGCGCCGGCGTTCCCCTCCGGAGAGCGTCTCCGCCCGTTGCGTCCGCAGCTTCTCGATGCCGAACTCCTCCAGGAGCTTCGTGACCCTGGCGGACGCGTCCTGCCAGTCGACGCCCAGCAGTTCGAGGACTCCGAACAGGTTCTCCTCCACCGTGAGCCGCCGGAACACAGACGCCTCCTGCGGCAGGTACGAGATCCCGAGCCGGGCACGACGGTACATCGGCAGCGCCGTGACGTCCTCGCTGCCGATCCACACGCTCCCCGCGTCGGGCTGGATGAGCCCGACCAACATGTAGAACGTCGTCGTTTTGCCGGCGCCGTTCGGCCCCAGCAGGCCGACGATCTCGCCCGCGGCCAGCGCCAGCGACACGCCGTCGACCACCGGCCGCTTGCGGTAGCGCTTGACCAGATCTCTCGCCTCGAGTCGCGGCGTCTCTATGGCTTCCTCCCCCGCGGCCCCGGTGTGGGGCTCGGTTGGTGTGGATGGTAGAGCGTCTCGCTCGGGTTGTCTTCCGCACCGAGGACGACGACGGTGTTCGAGCCGCGGTGCCACTCGAGGTGGTCGGCCTTGACCTGGTCCCCTCCCGGTTCCTTGACCAGCACCGGCTTCCCCCAGATCTCGAAGAGTCCCTCGGGGACGAGCATCCTGGCCCTTTGACCCGACAGCACCCTGGCGCTGGCGCGGTCGCGAACCGTGACGCCGCCGTCGAGGTTCGCGAGTTCGAGGGCGCCTTTGCCGTCCAGCGTGGCAACGAGACTCTGACACATGGCCTGGGCCTGGCCGTCGTCGAGGACCACGTCGCCCTCGTAGGTGGCCACGCCGGCCAAGCGGTCGTAGCGCAGCTTGCGCGCGCGGATCTCCACCTCGCCCGGCTTGCCGCCGGCCGGGGCTGTCCGGGCCGTGGTGAGGATCCCGCCCTCGCCGGTGACGACGTCGTTGGCGCGGTCGTACTCGAGCCGGTCGGCGCGAACCAGGCGCTGCCCCTGCCAGAGCCGGGCGTCGCCCTCCAGGACAAGGCGGGCGCCGCTGTCCGATGCGGTCGCGGAGGCGGCTGCGAACCGCATCGGGGTGGTTTCTTTCCCCCGCCCGCCGGCCCGTTCGAGCGTCCCGGTGACCTGGCCGCGCGCCACCACGTCGCCGCCCTCGGCGCCCTCCAACCGGTCGCACCAGGAGCGGGAGCCGGGCGCCCCGAGCGCCACGCGCTTTCCTGCCGCGGGGCGCAGGACGAACGTCCGCGTGGCGAGCGCAAACTGCAGTTCGCCCCCTTCCGCCCACTCGTCGCCGGTTTCGACGCGGACGGCGTCGGTCGCTACGACCGCGGAGGCTTGCCCGTGGTCGAAGACGAGCCGCATCCGGTCGGCGGCGAGGCGGCGGGGGTCCGAGTCCTTCGCGAGGTCGCTGGCGCAGGCGAGGCCCTGGCCCTCCAGCCACTCCCACTCCGTCCGCGACCCTTCGCCGACGAGCCGCCAAGCGGTGAAGTCGCGCCACCCTGCGGTGCGGTCGGCCCACTTGACCGAGACCCAGCCGGTCTCGGCCGCCGGTTCGGCGGTCAGGCGGTAGCGTCCGGCGGGGAGGCTCTCGATGACGGTCGTCCCGGCGGTCGCCTCCACGTTGCTGCCGTCGTCGAGTACCCCGTCGAGGCGCACCGGGCCGCCGAGCGTCGCCGCGCGGAGTTCCCCCTCAGGCCCGGAGAGCTGGAGTTCGGCGCGCGCCGTGCGCGCCCGCATCCGGCCTCGCAGGACGGTGAGGCCGTCGTCGAACGCGATCGTCGCCACCTTGCGATCGTAGAGGAGGCGTGGCGCGAGCAGGATCCACGAGGGCTCGCCGGCGGGGCCCGAGCCGCGCCAGCTGACCGAGGTGCCGCCGGTGAGCTCGATGGTGTCTCTTTCGAGCGAACAGCGTGCGCCGCCCGCCAGCCCCCCCCACCCCGGGCCGGCGAACGTCGCGGGGCCTTGGCTCAGGAGCACGCGGTCCTTGCCGCCGAACTTGAAGCCGGCGGCCCGGAGAGCGATGCCGCCCTGCAGCGAGACCTCGGCCCGCCCGGAGGTCTCGGCCTCGTGGCTGGTGGGATCGAACCTGAGCCGGTCGGCGACCAGGCCGTACGCCACCCGCCCCTCGTGGTAGAGGGAGACCTGCACGTCGCTGAACTCGTACACGCCGGACGCGAATTCGACCGCTTCGCGCGCCGCGATCCGGAAGTTCGGCTCGATGCCCAGCGTGTCGGAGTAGACGAAACCCTTGTGGACTCGGACAGGCTGGCCCAACCCTTCCTTCGCTGGCGCCTCCGCTTCGGCCGGCTCCGCCTGCGGCGCCTGCTTGAAGCGGCGCTGGAGAAAGGCCGCGACCAGCAACGCCGTCCAGAGGACGAGAAGGATGACGGAAGCGCGGCGCAGGACGAGGAGCCGGGACTTCACCGTTCGACGAACTGTCCCATAGCGCGGAACTTCGCGAAACGCCGGCGGGGAAGCTCGTCGCGTTTGACCCGCCTGAGCTCGACCAGCGCCTTGCGGACCGCACCGCCGACTGTTCTGATCGCCAGGTTGGGATCCATATGGGCCCCGCCGAGCGGCTCGGGGATGATCCCGTCGATCACGCCGAGTTCCAGGAGGTTCTTGGCCGTGAGACGGAGGGCGCTGGCGGCCCGCTGGACCTGGGTCTGGTCTTTCCACAGGATCGCCGCACACCCCTCGGGCGAGATGACCGAGTAGACGGCGTGTTCGAGCATCAGGATCGTGTCTCCGATCGCGATCGCCAGGGCTCCCCCGGAGCCACCCTCGCCGGTCACCACGACGACGATCGGGACCTTGAGCGCGGCCATCTCGCGGAGGTTGCAGGCGATCGCCTGCGCTTGCCCGCGTTCCTCGGCGTCGATCCCCGGGTACGCCCCCTGCGTGTCGACCAAGCTGATGATCGGACGCCCGAACTTCTCGGCCAGGTGCATCACCCGAAGCGCCTTGCGATACCCCTCTGGGCGCGGCTGCCCGAAGTTCCGGTACAGCCGTTCGCGCGTGTCGCGCCCCTTCTGGTGGCCCACGACCGCCACGCTCTCGCCGTCGAGCCGGGCGAAGCCGGCGATGATCGCTGGGTCGTCGCCGTACGCTCGGTCGCCGCGGAGCTCCACCCAATCGGTGAAGAGGCCGCGGACGTAGTCGAGGCAGTATGGGCGGTCGGGGTGGCGCGCCAGCTGGCACTGCTGCCACGGCGTCAGGTTCGCCGTGATCTGCCGGGCCTCGTCTTCGAGCAGGCTCCGCAGGCGCGCAAGCTCGGCTCGGCCGGCCGGCCCTCCGGCTCGTTCGGCATCCTGGATGCGTTGCCGCAAGTCCTCGATCGGGGCCAGGAACTGGGGTGTCGGCGCGCCTGCCATGCACCGTGACTGTAGAGGGGTTGCCTGCGGTTGGCAAGGGTGCGGCGGGCCGAAAGCCTCAGCTCCGGGTCTTTGCGCTCAACGCCGCCAGCTGATGTCGCAGCCAGAGGGCGTGCGCCATCCGCCGCAGGATCGTTGCCTGGCGGAAGCGCCACCGCGGCGTGCAGGTGGCCGGGTTGTCGCGCCCTGGGGACGGGATCGCGGCGGCGAGCCCCGCCGCCCGGTCGGGGCCGACGGCCTCCGCGCCGACGCCGTAGTAATGACGGGCGGCGGCCTCCACACCCAGGAGCCCCGGCCCGAACTCGACGACGTTGAGGTACAGCTCGAGGATGCGGCGCTTGCCGAGGCGCCGCTCCATCCACCAGGCGAGGCGGGCTTCCTTCGCCTTCCGCCACAGGCTCCTCTCGCCCGAGAGGAAGAGCGTCTTGGCCAGCTGTTGCGTGACCGTGGATGCGCCGCGGAACCTGCCTCCCGCCCGGGTCCCCTCCCGTACCGCCTCCCAGACGGCGTCGATGTCGACCGCGCCGTGCCCAAAATAGTTGATGTCTTCCCCGACGAGCAGGGCGAGCTGCAGGTCGACTGAGATTGCGGAAAGCGGCACGTACTGGTTCTCGACATGGCGGTGCAACTTCTCCTCGCGCCAGCGTGCCTCCTGGCGCTGCGACGCCGCCCAGGGGTGCGGCGGGGGCCCCTGGCGCCAGGCGGCGAGGTCCTCCCCGGGGCTCATCCACCACGCCGCGCCGGCGCCGGCCAACAGCGCCGCCGAAGCGGGGCCCAGGAACAGCAGGCGCACCCGACGCGTCCATGCCACGGCACCATTCTAGAGGCGCGGGCCGGCGCTTCGCGACGGGCCGCGGTCGGGGGTGCCGGCCGCCGCCCTCGAAACAAACCGGCAGGGAGGGCCGTAATCTGACCGAAGGGAGGGCGCGCGATGTTCGGGTTACTTGCCCTCATGACCGCGGCGGCGCTCCTGGCGACGGGACTCGTGCTCCTGCTGACACTTGTCAAGCTTGTGCTGCTCCCCGTCCGATTGGCCTTCGGCCTCGCGAAACTCGTTTTCCTGGGGGGTGCCGCCGTCCTCCTGGTGCTGGTGGGCCTCCCATTGCTCGCGGTCCTCTTGCTCCCCCTGGCGGTGCTGGGGGGCCTGGCGTGGGGCGCCGTGCGACTGGCGCGGGCCTGACGGCGCGCTTCCAGGGTACGGGTGGGCGTGCTCGCCCGAAACCGCCTCGCCGGCGGGCGCCGTGCTTCAGGGGTTGTTGCGGAGGGGAAACAGGCCGACCTCGGCGAGGAAACCGTCGGAGGTGACGGCAACCAGACGGTACGCGCCCACCCCATTCGTGTCGTCGTCCACGAACGCGTACCCGAAAGAGCTCTCCCCGTCCTCGGCGACGGGGACCATCGTGCGCCGGCGGACGCTCCACTTGCCGCCGGCGTCCGCGTGCAGGGCCTCGACGACGAACCCGCGCAGATCTTCGTGGCGCTGCGTTTCCCACGCCAGGCTGGCGGCACCCTCCCCGGCCAGGAAGTCCCAGCGCTTGAGACGGACGGGGTATTCGTCCAGCGGCCGGCTATTGATGGCAACGTGGGCGCCCGGCCCGATTCCGACCACCAGGACGGCGGCCCATGCGGTGCCCCGGAGCGGCACGACCACCTCCGCTTTGGGGCTCAACGCGACCGCGTCGAACGACCCCGTCAGGGCGTACTTGACCGCGACCCAGGCGGCGGCGTCCTCGCTCCCGAGCGTCTGCAGCGCCACCGCGTTCGCGTCGGCCGGAAGAGCGACCAGCCGCAGGCCCGTCCCGGAAAAGCGCACGTCCAGACCGGCCTGCGCCGCGGGAAGATCGGCGGCGCCGACGCCAGCATGGAAGCCAAGCGCCTCGGGGTTGACGACCCCGGCCACGGCGACCTCCCCCAGCGCCTTCAGAGGGTGCTCGACGCCGCGAGCCGCAAGCGCCGCATACGCCGACTCCGGCCAGCTCCCGTGTGCCGCTTCCCTGATCGCTTCATCCCCTCCCGTCCGCCACAGCAACTCCGGAAGCGCGGTCGAGAGCAGGTCGCCGCCGTCGAGCCGCTCGAGCCACTTACTCTCCCATTGCAGGCGGCGGCTGCAGCCGGGTGCGCTCAGATGAGCGGCGACGGTCTGCGCCAGGGCGTCCCCCACCGCGGGGTCCAGGGCGCGCCCGAACTGGCGCACGACCAGTGCCGCAGTGAGGTCGAACGCGCTGTCCTCGCTCGGCGCTCCGGCACCGAGCACCACGTCGGCCGACGGCGAGGTCGCATCGAACGGGTTGTCCTGGATGCGGACGCGCGCCCCGGCGGGCCGCCATCCTCTCTGGAGGAGCACCTCGAGGGCCTGGGAACACGCCGCGAACGTCGCCCGGCCCTGCGGAGTCGCCTCCACCTCGAAAAGGACATCGTTGCGCGAGAAGGAGTTGACAGGTGACCCGGCGCCGGCCCACAAGACCCCGCCGAGCAAACACCCTACGAGCGCCACGGCTGGGCGCATCATTCTCATGACATCACGATACCGCCGCGGGTCGTGGCGGTCAAGGCAGTGCCTGTACGATGATCACCGTGATGTTGTCGATGCCCCCCTTGCGGTTCGCCTCGGCCACCAACTGGTAGCCGAGGCGCGTCAGGTCGCCGCCGTGCGCGAGGACGGCGCCGATCTCCTCGTCCGCGATCATCGTGTTGAGGCCGTCCGAACAAAGCAGGAGGAGATCACCGGCGACGAGGCCAAGGTCCTCGACATCCACCGCCGGCTCCTGGGTTCCGCCGAGCGCGCGGGTCACGACGTTCTTGAGCGGGTGGTTGCGCGCCGCCTCCTCGGAGAGCAGGCCGGCGATGACCTGCTCGTGGACCCAGGAGTGATCCGACGTGATCAGCCGCATGGCCCCTTCGCGCAGGAGGTAGGCGCGGCTGTCGCCGACGTGGGCAAGACTCAGCCGGTCGCGGTCGCCGTCGAGCAGCGCGGCGACGATCGTCGCCCCCATGCCCCGCAGCTCCGGGTCCCCCTCCACCGCCCCGGTCACCGTGCGATGGGCGGACAGCAACGCTTGTCTGAGGCGGTTCGCGTTGGCCGAGAGGCGGGGGTCCCATTCGTTCGGCCAGGTGTCGTCCTCGGAGCCTTGCGTCGCTTCGATCGCCCGCTCGACCGCCTTGACCGCGAGGTCAGCGGCGACCTCGCCGGCCGCATGCCCCCCCATGCCGTCGGCCACGACGTACAGGGCGAGGTCGTCGCGGGCCAGGAGCACGTCCTCGTTTTGGTGGCGGCGCAGCCCCCTGTCGGTCACTCCCCGCGACTTGAATTTCACGGTCGGCTCGTCTCCCCGCCCCGCATGCTACGCGTTGCCTCCCGCCGCCATCGCGACGCGAAGTTGCTCGAGCCAGCTCTCGACGGCCGGATCCCCGGGCGAGAGCTGTATCGCCTGTTGCGCGAAGCGCGTGGCCCGGGCGAACATCTTCGCACGCGCGAACAGCTTGGATGCGTCGAGCAGGATGCGCACGTCGTTCTGCTCGAGCTTCACCGCCTGGTCGATCTGCCGCAGCGCCTCCTCGAGCCCCCCGGCCTGCTTCGCGAGGAACAGGCCGTACAGGTGGTGGCCTTTCGCGTTCTCGGGGTCGTGCGCCACCGCCTGCGCGAAGTACTCCCTCGCCTCCCCGCTCTGACCGGCGTTGGCCAGGCTGGCGGCCTTCCCGAGCAGGGCGCGCGCCACCTCGTGGGGGTTGGTGAGTTGCTGTGCCTTCCTGGCGCCGCTCGTCACGGTCTGGTCGTACCGCCCGCGCTGGTCCGGGTCCGAGAGGACGTTGTAGGCCTCGGTGATCGCTTGGAACTCGAGCTCGGCGGTAGCGCGCGTCGCGCCCTGAAACCTGTCGGGGTGGCGCTCGCGCGCGAGGCGGCGAAACGCGGCCTTGATCTGGTCGCCCGACGCCAACGGCTCCACCTCAAGGATCTCGTAAAACGTTCGCGGGTCAGTCATCCCAGCCCCTCCGAACCGCGGCCCCGGCCCCGAGCCGCACGTTCAACGCCGGTGGTCCAGGATGTCACGCGCCACCCTGCGGACCGTTTCCGAAACGTTGCGATCGCGGCTCATCAACATCAGGTCCCGCTGCGACAGTCGACGAACCAATTGTAGCGCAATGCCGGCCGGCGTCTTCGGGTTGAACGAGAGGTTGCGCAGCACCGGGTAGCGGCGCAACCACCTCCCCTTCGACCCGATCATCCGCAGCGCCTCCTCATTGGTGCTGCGCATGCCTGCGATCTGCTCGATCTCCATCTCGTTGAGCTTCGGGCTCAGCATCACCGCCCGCACCACGAGCGGGCTGCGGTCGCGGACCAGGATGAGCCTCTCCTCCCGCGTGCCCTTGAGCGCCTGCATCACGCGCTGCGCGGTATTCATGAGCGCGATCCGCGCAAACGCGTCGTGGAGTTCGGGCGGCGCCGCGGCCTCCGGCTCGGTGGCCCTCTGCGGTTCGACGTCGCCCCCTGGGAGCCGCATCCCGAGAGCCCTGAGTTCGGAGAGAACATCCTCGATCGAAGGGCCCGCCGGCACCTCGAACGCCGTGCCCTCGGCTGCGGCCCACACGATTGCCTTCTCGAGGAACTCCTCCTCGAACTCCCGGACCCGGCGAAGCACGTCCTGGCTGACCTGGGGGTTGGCGCGCAGGTCCTCGAGCAGCTCCAAACACGCCAGGACCCGGACCTGGTTGGTGATGATGACGTCCTGCACCGTGACGGGAGCCTGACGCGCCAGCCAGCGCAGCGTCTCGTTGGCGGTCTTCGCGTGCTGGACGACGGCGACCCAGACCTCCTCGCCCTGTGCGCACCGGCAGAGGAGGTCGATCTCGATCGACTCGATGTCGGGGAGGTGCAGGACCTGTTTGAAGTTCTCGGGCGTGAAGGTCGCCAGCGTGGCGCGGGCGGCCTCGGCGATCTCGGTGTCACCGTCGGCCGCGAGGATCAGGACGACGCGGATCAACTCCTCGCGCGAAACCGGCAACAGGCCCTGGGCCGCGAACAGGCGCAACGCCCGCGGCGCCAGCCCCTGGCGGATGCGAGCGAGCAGCTCTGCGACGCTCCCGATGCCGCCCGAGGCTTCCATCACGGGCCGGCCGGGGGCGGAGCGTTCCCCGCCAGATGGATGCGCGCGACCTCGCCGGGGCGCCCCGCCGGGCTCCGCACGTCGCCCATGTACGCGACGCTGACAGCTCCGGCATCGCCGAGCACGAGGTCGATCTCCCTCCCGTCTGCCGCCACTTCCCACGCCGCCCCGGCGGCGAGAAGGCGCGACGAAGCCTTCTCTCCCGCGATCCGAACCTCAACCCAACACGGAGCCTGCAGCGCCCGCACCACCAGCGTGGTCGGCGGCGGCGTCGCGGCAGGAGCGGGCTGGGCCGGCGGGGTGGGACGGAGCGGCGCAGCTTGGGTAGGCGCGGATGGCGCGGCAGGCGCCGGCTGCGCAGCTGCGAGCGCCGGAGCCTCGGTCGTGTCCGCCGGGGCCGGACCCTGCCGTCTCTCCACCAGCAGGACGGCCGCGACGCCCGCAGCCACGAGGGCCAGCCCGATCATCCAGGGGCCGAGGTGCCGCTTCTTCATCGGCGGGGACGGCCCGATCGGGGACGACTGACTCGACTCGGCGAAACGGCGCCACGCGGCGTCGAACCCCGGCAACCACTCGTCCGGCGCAGCGCCGATGAGTTCCAGGTACTGGCGGACGAACATCCTCGCGAACACCTGGCTGGGCAAGCGGCCGTACTCGCCGTCCTCGATCGCGGCAAGCACCCGGCACCCGATCTTCGTGCGCGCGGAGATCGCTTCGAGCGTGAGGCCCGCACCCTCTCGGGCGTGCTTGAGCTCCTGCCCGAACTCGCGAGGGGTGGCCTTGGTGAGCGGCATCATTCGCATGCAGTTTAAGGCCTGCGCGCCGGAGTTCAAGTGGCGGAGCGACCCCTCGCCCGTGCCCCGTCTCGCTCGCGTGCACCGACGAGAGCCCGCGCGGCCGCCCGGAGCGCCGGAGGCGCCGTTTCGGACGACGCCACGTCCCGGAGCTCGGCCAGCGGCAGCGCCGGAAGGACCCCGATGGCGATCCCCAGGGGGACGCCGCCGCGCCGCACGACGGCTCCGGCCACGCCCGGCCGCCGTCCCCACACCGGATGGCGCAGCAGGACCAACACGCACGCAGGGTTTCCATTCGAGCCCGGAAGACGAAGCGCGTCGGGCTCGGTGAACCTGGGGTTGTCGAGCAGGGCGGCGATGCACATCGGCTCCGGGCTCGCGAGCAACAATGGGATCACGCCCCGGGGCGCGACGCGCGCGAGCGCGGTACGCTCGCCCAGGGTGAGGGTCACGATGCGCTCGGCCAGTTTCCTTTCGCTCTGCTTGCGCACCGCGGGCGACGTCCTTGCGTCGCGCGCCACCTCCAGCAGGTCGTGCCAGCCAAGCCGCGGCAGGGCCTCCAGCGCCAGGTGCCGCGGACACCGGGGGTGGCGGGCGACGAGTTGGAGCAGGCGATTCGAGCGGGTCAGCCACCTGCAGCCCGCCAGGCGTTCGACGATCGCTCCCGGGCAACTGGGCCGGCGGAGCACGCGAGCGAGCAGCCCAGCCTCCGGTTCGCCGCCGGCATCGAGGATCCGGAGGACGGCTGCCGCCTCGTCGCCCGAGTTCCGCTCCACCCGGGCATGGTAACCCACGCTCCTTTGCTAGACTTGGACGCGGTGCAGGGGCGGCCGCTGCGCCCGGAGGCACGGCACTGGAGGGTCCACGGTGGGCTTCGGAGTCGATCGCTCGCCCGGCCGCGCCGCTCGGCGTGTGAGCTTCGCGCTGGCCGTTCTCGTGCTGGCCCTCGGTTGCCGGGACGCGAGCGAAGGGCGGGCGCACCTGGTTGTCGGCACTTTCTGGGCCGGCGCCGGGGAGCAGGCCCTGCAGCGCGAGCTCATTCGGATCGCGCACGATCTCGGGCCGGTGAGCATCGAGGTGAGGCGGTTCGGCCCGAGCGCGCTCCTCGACTATCTGAACCGGAGCCAGCCGCGGGAGGGTCGCCAACCGCTCGACCTCGCCATCGTCCCCCACGATTGGCTCGGCCAGCTCGTCCAGCGCGAGATCATCGGGGAACTTCCCGCCGAGAGGGTTCTCGTGCTCCGGCAGCGGCTCATCGGCCAGGCGCTGCAGGCGGGGAGCGTGGGCCGGCGCGTGTTCGGCTACCCGATCAGCGCTCAGGTGTTGGCGCTCGTCTACGACCCGACCCTCTTCGGTTATCCCCCGCGCTCGATCGAAGAGATCCTCGCGACTCGTTTCGCGCCCGGCGTGCTCCCGTTCGCTCTCGATATCAGCGACCCCGCCTCCCTGGCGCCGCTTGTCGGCTCTTTCCAGGGCACGCTCACCGACGCCGACGGCAACCTGATGTGGCGCGCCGCCACCGTGGCGGAGGTCCTGCGCCGCCTCGCGCCGGCGTGGGGAAGCGCCGCAGGCTGGCGGGCGTGTCGCGGAAGCGACCTCGAGTCGCTTCAGGTTCAACTGTTCGCGGAGGGCAAACTGGCCAGCTTCATCGGCGGCCCGTGGCTGCTGCAGGCGCTGGAGGGGTCGGGGCGGCCGTTCGCGGTGATGCCGATCCCCCCGCTGGCCAGCGGGATGGCGCCGGCGCGCGCGCTGGTCGGGTACCAGTGCGTCGTCGTCTCGCGCGAATCGCGGTGGGGGGACCTCGCCCTCGAAGTCGGCGCGCGCCTGGTGCACGAGGAGGCGAACGAGAGGATCAACCACGCAACCCGTCGGCTCCCCGTTCTCCTGCGCGCCTACGAATCGAAGCAGGGGCCGGCGGGACCGGGCAGTTTCGGCTTTCTCCGCGCCCTCGAGCAGGGACAGTTCGTGCCGGCTACGGAGAGATGGAGCGAGGGGCTCGGCCAGGCCAAGCGTCAGCTCGACGCCTTTGCGAGCCGCGCGCGGCCACCCGCTCCCGGCGACGTCGCCGCTCTCCTGGCGGGGAGCGAACCGTGAAGTTGCGCTGGCAGCTGGTCGTCTCGCATCTGGTTTCGATCCTCACGGCCGCGTTGCTGATCGGCGCAGTCAACCTCTTCCTCCTGCTCCGCAGCACCAGGGTGCTCGAGCAGCAGAGCCTCGACGCGAGCCTCGCGACGGCGAGCCACCTGCTCAGCCAGAAGATGAGCGAACTCGAGGGCGATCGCGACGCCATGGCGGCGTTCGTCGCGCCCACGGGCTTTACGCCGGACGTCGAGCAGCTCGGCCGCCTCCACGACCTCCTCGCGCTCTACCGCGTCGAGCGCGTCGAGATCTTCGACGGGCTGCGCCGGGAAGCCGAGGCGTACCGCTGGGAGAGGGGCATCGGGAGCAGCCTCGAGACGCCGTGGTTTCCCCGCAACCCCAACATCGCGGCGAGGATCGCGGCCGGGCGCAATGCGACCTGGGTCCACCGCGGGGCGGACGGTCGCGCGTCGCTCAAGCTCGCCACGCCGTTGCGCTCCGCCGAGCCCGCCGAGCACCGCTGGCTGGTCGTGAGCGAGCCGCTCGACGGCACGCTGCTCGGAGAGATCGTTCCGGCTCAGACGTTCGGCGCCCTCGAGGCCGGGGGTCAGACGCTGGCCGTGTGGCCGGAGGCGCCCGGCAGCCGCCAGCCCGATCTTGCCAGCCTCGCGGCGTACCTCCCGAGGGGGACGTTCTCGTCTTTGTTCAAGCCGCTGCTGGCCGTCAGTCCGACGCTCCAGCTCGACGACGGCACCGTCGTGAGCATCGAGCTGATGACCTCCGCGGTC
Source organism: uncultured Acidobacteriota bacterium (assembly GCA_963727205.1). Taxonomy (GTDB): domain Bacteria; phylum Acidobacteriota; class Thermoanaerobaculia; order Thermoanaerobaculales; family Thermoanaerobaculaceae; genus RBG-13-68-16. The sequence goes on from CAVSFQ010000009.1 coordinate 197,074, forward strand.
CGCAGCGGCGAGAGCCTCATGGTGGGCTTGCAAGCCTGGTTCGTGGTGCTCGCCGGCGGCATGCTGCTCGCCTTCACTCTGGGGAACGGCCTCGCCAACCGGCTGCTCGCGCCCCTGTCGGCCTTGCTCGACGGCACGGCGGCGATGGCGCGGGGCCACCTCATGGTCAGGCTCCCCCAGGGCCGCAACGACGAGCTCGGCGCCCTCACCCGGGAATTCAACCGGATGGCGGACGAGATCCGCAACACCTATCTCGCCTCGATCTCGACGCTCGCGGAGGTGGTGGAGGCGAAGTCACGGTACACGCGGGAGCACGTCGAGCGCGTCGAAGCGCTCGTGCTCGCGACCGTCGAGGTCCTGGAGCACCGCGGGTGGGTGCGCTTCTCGAGCCACCAGCGCTTCCTCCTTTCGGTCGCGGCGATCCTCCACGACGTGGGGAAGATCGCGATCGGCAACGAGATCCTGAACAAGTCCGGTCCGCTCGACGCGGCGGAGCGGCAGCAGATCCTCACCCACCCCGAGGTCGGCGCCCTCATCGTGGAGCGAATGGGCAAGCTCGAGCGCGCGGCCGAGATCATCCGCTGCGCCCACGAGCACTTCGACGGCTCAGGCTACCCCAGGGGTTTGCGCGGCGAAGCGATCCCGCTGGAGTCCCGGATCATCCTCGCCGTCGACGCCTTCGACGCGATGACGATGGACCGGCCGTACTCGAGCGGACGCCCGCTCGCCGACGCGGTCTCCGAGTTGCGCGCCGAGGCTGGTCGCCAGTTCGACCCCGTTGTCGTCGAAGCTCTGGTCGAGGTGATCACGACGCGGGAACTGCCCAAGGCCGCGGGCCCGTCGTCGGAGAGCGGCCTGTACCGCGCGATCCAGTCCGGGCAGGACGGCGGCTTCAACTCGGGTGGCTCTCGTCGGCGGGACGTCCCAGGATAGCCAGCAGCTTTTGCTTGCCGGCCGCGAGCAGAACGGGTGTCCTTGCCTCCATGACCAGGCGCAGGAACGGCTCGGTGTTCGACGGACGGACGTTGAACCACCAGTCGGCGTACTGCACCGTGATCCCGTCGATGTAGTCGACGGCGGCGTCGCCGAACTGCTCGGCCAGGCGCCGGATGACGCCGTCCTTGTCCTCGACGCGGAAGTTGATCTCGCCGGTGCTCGCGTACCGCCGGTGGGGGGCGAGCAGCTCCGAGAGCGGGCGTCCGGCGCGCCTCACCTCGTTGAGCACCTCGATCGCGGTGATGAGCGCGGAGTCGGCAAAGAAGTTCTCGCGGTAGTAGAAGTGCCCCGCCAGCTCGCCGCCGAAAGGACTTCCGATGCGGCGCATCGTGGCCTTCATGAACGAGTGTCCGACCCGCTCGCGCACGGGCTGCCCGCCGGCGGCGAGGATGGCCTCGCGCGTCGCCCAGGAGGAACGGATGTCGTACACGATCGGCTCGCCGGGGAAGCGCTCGAGGATCGGCCCGGCGAGGAGCGCGGTGATCATGTCGGCGCCGACGGCGCCGGCCCGGTCGTCCACGAAGATCGCCCGGTCGGCGTCGCCGTCGAACGCGATGCCGAGAGCGCACGACCGCTCCCGCACGGCGCGCTGCAGGTCCACGATGTTCTCCGGTTTGAGCGGGTTGGCTTCGTGGTTCGGGAAGCTTCCGTCCAGCCCGAAGAAGAGGGGCACGAGGTCGATGTCGAGCTCCTCGAGGAGGGAGCGGTAGAGCGTGGCCATGCCGTTGGCGACGTCCACGGCGACCTTCAGGCGCGGCTCCGAACGGCGCACGAAGGAGAGCACGTGCGTGCGGTAGGCCGCCGCAATGTCCGCGGTTTCCAAACTGCCTCGCGCCGGGCCCGACGGCGCCGGGTTGGCGCGCACCAGCTCCTCGAGCCGCGCGATGCCGGTCTCGCTGCTGACCGGGATCGCGTCCCGGCGCGAGAACTTGAGGCCGTTGTAGCGCGCCGGGTTGTGGCTGGCGGTGACCTGAATGCCGCCGGAGGTCGCGAGGTGCCCGATGGCAAAGTAGTTCATCGGAGTCGTCGCCAGACCGATTTCCACGACGGAGAGGCCTCCGGCCCGCAGGCCTTCGGCGAGCGCGGCCGCGATCGAAGGGGAGGAGGCCCTCATGTCGCGGCTCACGACCACCCGCGCGCCGCGTGCCAGGTCCTCCGCGTCGAGGATCCCGCGGAAGTGGTATCCGATTGCGTACGCAAGCTTCTCATCGATCTCGTCGGGGTAGACTCCGCGCACGTCATACGCCTTGAAGACACCGCTCATCGGCGACCTCCGCCGGTGCAGGATAGAGCAGCGGCCCGCGCGAAGCCAACGCCGGCCGCCTCGCGGTCGGGACGCTCCCCGGGCTACACTTCAGGGATGGGGTTGAAGTCCAACGATCCGGGTTGGGCGTGGTTCGGCGGCCGGCTGGTCCCGTTCTCGGAGGCCCGCGTCCCCGTCGAGGACCGCGGCCTGCAGTTCGGCGAGAGCCTGTACGAGGTCGTCGCCGTCGTGGCGGGCGAGCCGTTCCGGCTGCCCGACCACGTCGAGCGCATGGCCGCCGGCGCGCGCGAGATCGGCCTCGAAGGCGGCGTGCCGGACCTTCCCAGGTGGAGGGCGGTCATCGCGCAGCTCTATCGGCGCGAGCCGCACCGCACCGCGGTCCTGTACGCGCAGCTCACCGGCGGGACGGCGCCCCGCCGCCACCTCCCCCCGGACCTCCCGGAACCGTTCTTCTTCGCCTACCTGCGCCGCTTCACCTTCCCGGTCCCCGCCGAGGCGGCTCGCGGGATCGCCGCGATCACGGTGCCGGAGACCCGCTGGCAGCGGCGGGACGTCAAGGCGACGATGCTGCTGCCGGCCGTCCTCGCCAAGAAGGACGCGGTCGGCCGCGGTGCGGACGAGGCGATCTTCGTCGGGCAGGACGGCTTCGTGAACGAGGGCGCATCGAGCACGGTGTTCGCGGTGCACGGCCGCACCGTCGGCACGCCCCCGCCCACCCAGCGCATCCTGCCGGGAGTGAGCACGAAGGCGGTCGAAGCGATCTGCCGCGACCTCGGGATCGCGCTCGCCCCGCGCCCGCTCACGTTGAGCGACCTCCACCGCGCCGACGAACTGTTCGTGGCGTCCACGACGCTGCTGCTCATGCCGGTCGTGCGCCTCGACGGCAACCCGGTGGGGAACGGAACGCCCGGAAGCGTGACGCTGCAACTCGCCTACCACTTCCAGCGCCAGTTCTGGGGCCAGCCGGGGCCGTGACCGGCCGCGGCGCCGCGCCCTCCGGCGCAGCCGACTCCCTTTCAGGACCCCACTCCGCCGTCCACCCGCAGCGTCGTACCCGTGATGTAGGAGGCCGCGCCGGAGACCAAAAACGCCACGGCCCCCGCTACCTCGGCGGGACGGCCGAAGCGACCGAGTGGGATGCTCGCGACCGCGCGCGCCTTGCGCGTCTCGCCGAGCGCCTCGACCAGGTCGGTCTCGACCCATCCGGGCACCACGGCGTTGACGGTGATCCCGTACCGGCCGACCTCGCGCGCCAGCGCCTTGCCGAAAGCGTGCAGGCCGCCCTTTGCGGCGACGTAGTTGGCCTGACCCGCCTGGCCGATGACGCCGGCGAGGGAGCCGACGTTGACGATCCGGCCGGCACCGGCGTGCAGCATCGGCCGCAGGAACGCTCGGGTGAGCCGATACGCCGCGGTCAGGACCGTGTCGACGACGACCTCCCAGCGCGCCTCGTCCATCAGGAGGAAGTGTCCGTCGCGCAGGACGGCGGCGTTGTTCACCAGCGCGTAGACGCCCTCGCCGGCGATCTCGTCCACGACCGCATCCACCGCCCGAGCGTCCGTAACGTCGCAGCGGTGCGCCGTGGCGACCCCGCCGCGCGAGGCGACGAGATCGGTGACGACGCGGGCGGCGTCGTCGCGGCAGCGGTAGAGGAAGTGGACGCGGTAGCCGTCGGCCGCGAGCCGCTCCACGATGGCGCGCCCGATCCCCCTGGAGCCCCCGCTGATGACCGCATTCAGCATCCGCGTCAGAGTAGACCGGATTGCCGCGCGGTCGCAATGGAGCGGAGCGCCTGCGCCGGTCCGGTCCTCGAGCGCGTGCCGCCGCTGCGACGGCCCCTCAAGCGAGCGCGCTCGTCATCGGCGCGACCACCGCCGGAGCGCTCACCAGCCGCCTCCACGCCTCGGGCCCCGGATCGAAGCGGAGGTCGCCCTCGTCGACCTTGAACCGCGCGGCGGAAAGCACGATGTGCACGGTGTCCCGCAACGGCCGGTAGTGCGACACCGCGCCCTCGTAGATCACCCGCACCGGGACATGGGCGAAGCGCGCGCGCAGCTTCCCCGCCCGAACGATGATCTCGGTGTCCACGGAGTAGCGGTTGCCGACCAGTCCCATGCGGCGCAGGTACGACGCCGCCACCAGGCGATATCCGCATTGCGAGTCCTCCAGCGGAAAGCCGGTCATCAGTTGCAGCGCGCGGGTGCCGATGAAGTTGGTCCAGAACCGTCTGGCCGGGATCGCCTCGCGGTTCCACAGGCGGTCGCCGAGTACGAAGTCGGCCTCCGGCGCGGCGTCGAGAAAGTGCTGGGCGTCCTCCGGGTCGTGCTGCCCGTCCGCGTCGAGCATCAGGATGTGCGAGTACGGTTGGCCGAGCAGCACGGCCAACCCGGAGCGCACCGCGGGACCCTTGCCGCGGTTCTCGGGGTGGACGACCAGGCTCGCGCCGGCCGCGCGGGCGGCGTCGCCGGTGCCGTCGGTCGAGCCGTCGTCCACGACCAACACGTCGGGGACGAACCTGCCGATGCCTCGCACCACGTTCCCGACACGGTCGGCACAGTTATACGCGGGGATCAGGGCGGCAATCGAGAGCATAACGGGCGCGCAAGTCTAGCATCAAAGTCAGTCGTCGCTTTGGCCCCGGGACCGAGCGCCGTCCCGACTGCCCTCGTACAGGTCGTAGCGCAGCAGCCGGCACTCGATCGGCCCGTTGAACAGCACGATGCGGCGCGACGGCCGCAGCCCGACGGCCTTGGCGAGGTCCGGGTTGCCGACGAGCAGCCACGCCGTGGCGCCCGCCCCGCGGCGCTTGAAGGCATCGCCGAGCCCGCGGTAAAGCCCGGTCAGGTCGCCCGCGTCGCCGAGCCTCTCGCCGTACGGCGGGTTGCTGACGATCAGGGTCCCCGGCCCCGGCGGGGTCAGCTCGAGCGCATCCCTCTCCACCACCTCGACCGCGTCCGCGACCCCGGCCTCGCGGGCGTTGCGCCGCGCGGCCGCCACGGCCCGCCCGTCGCGGTCTCCGGCCACGATCGCGGACGGCGCCGGCCTGCGCGCGCCAGCGGCCCGTTCCCGCTCGGCGGCGAGCAGTGCCGGCGCGTGCAGAGGCCAGCGCTCGCAGGCGAAGCGCCGGCGCAGGCCGGGCGCGCTATTCGTGGCGATCAGGGCCGCCTCGATCGCGATCGTGCCGGTGCCGGCCATCGGGTCCAGGAACGGCTGGGCCCCGTCGTACCCGGCGAGCAGCAACACGCCGGCGGCCAGCGCCTCAGAAAGCGGAGCCGGCCCGCCGCGCGGTCGGTAGCCGCGGTGCGAGAGGGGCTCCCCCGAGCTGTCGAGCGCGATGTCGGCCCGCTCCCCCGCCAGGTGGAGGTGGACGAGGAGATCGGGGTTGGCGCGCGCCACGTCCGGCCGCGTCCCCCAACGGTCGCGCAACCGGTCCACGATCGCGTCCTTGACCGTAAGGGCGGCGAACGCGCTGCTGGCGAACCCGCTCCCGCGCCCGGCCGACTCGACCGCGAACGTCCGGTCCCGGACGAACGTCTCCTCCCACGCCACCCCGGCCGCCAGCTCGTACAGCTGCTCGCGGCCCGCCGCGGGGCCCTCGGCGACGGTGCGCAACACCCTCATCGCCGTGCGCAGCCGGAGGTTGGCGCCGTACACCGCGGCCAGGTCGCCGCGAAAGCCGACGACGCCCCGGCCGCACGCGGCCTCCTCGTGGCCGAGGCCCATGAGCTCCTGCCGCAACACCTCCTCGAGCCCGCGGGTGCAGGTGGCGACGAGAGGCCACGTGTCGCTGGGCGCAGGCGTTTGCATCACCATCGCCCTACTTTGCGCCCGGACCGCGGCGGCGGGCGCGCAGCTCGGCGAGCCGCTCGCGGATTCGCTTCTCCCAACCCTCCTCGGTCGGCTCGAAGTACTTCTCGCCGGCGAGCTGCGGCGGCAGGCACTCCATGTCCGCCACCTTGCCCTCGGTGTCGTGCGCGTAGACGTAGCCCTCGCCGTACCCGAGTTCCTTCATCAGGCGCGTCGGGGCGTTGCGGATGTGCATCGGCACCGGGTAGGCCGGCTTGTCGGCGACGGCGCGCTGGACCAGACCGTACGCCCGGTACAGCGCGTTCGACTTGGGGGCGAGGGCGAGGTAGACCGCCGCCTGCGCGAGCGCGAGCGCGCACTCCGGCATGCCCATGTGCTCGACGGCGTGCGCCGCCGCCCCCGCCTGCTCGATCGCCCTCGGGTCCGCCATCCCGACGTCCTCGGACGCGACGCGCAGCAACCGGCGGGCGATGAAGCGGGAGTCGGCGCCGCCCTCGAGCATGCGGGCGAGCCAGTACAGCGCCGCATCGGCGTCCGAGTTGCGGATCGATTTGTGCAGCGCCGAGATGAGGTTGTAGTGCTCCTCCCCTTCCTTGTCGTACTTCGCCAGGCGCCGCTGCGCGGTCCGGCGCACGAGGTCGGCGGTGACGGCGCCCCCGGGCCCGGCGGCGTCGGCGGCCACCTCGAGGAGGTTGTACGCGACCCGGGCGTCGCCCCCCGCCAGGCGGACGATCCCGTCGAGCGCCCCCTCGCCCACCGTGAGGCCGCGGCCGCCGACGCCCCTTTCGGCATCCGCCAGCGCACGCTCGAGCAGCAGCCGGATGTCGCCGTCGGCGAGCGCCTCGAGGACGTAGACTTTGACCCGCGAGAGCAGGGCGGCGTTGAGCTCGAACGAGGGGTTCTCGGTGGTGGCGCCGATCAGCACGATGTCGCCGCTCTCGACGAACGGGAGGAACGCGTCCTGCTGCGACCTATTGAAACGGTGCACCTCGTCGACGAACAGCACGGTGCGGCGGCCGGTGGCGGCGCGCAGCCGCCGCGCCGACTCCATCACGCCGCGCGCCTCCTTCACGCCCGAGAGCACGGCGGAAAACGTCATGAACTCCGCGTCGCACGCCCCGGCCAGCACCCGCGCCAGCGTCGTCTTGCCGCTTCCGGGCGGACCCCAGAACACGACGGAGGGCAACTCGCCGCGCCCGACCAGCTGGCGCAACACGCCGTCGTCCCCGACCAGCGTCGCCTGCCCCACGACCTCGGCGAGGGAGCGCGGCCGCATCCTCTCGGCCAGGGGAGTGCCCGGCGCGAAGCCGCCGCTGTCTCCAAACGGGAGCGTGCCGCTCATATCGTCACCGTCCTCTCCGCGGACGCGAGCGCGAGGCCGGCGAGCAGCTCCAGCACCTCCGCCCGCTCCAGCGCCTGCCAGACGTCGGTGCCGCCGCAGAGCACGCCGTGGCGGGCCAGGACCGCGACGGGCGCGCTCAGCAGGGCCCGGGCGCACGCGGCCGCCAGTTCGGGGCTGCCCGGCACCGCAGCGCCCACCCGTTCGATGCGCGGCACCAGCGCCAACCCCTCCTCCAGACCGTTCGGGTCCGGCAGCCGCCCGAGCGCTGCGAGCGCCAGCACGTTGGGCGGGTGGGCGTGGACGAGGGCGCGCACGCCCGGACAGGCGCGGTAGACGGCGAGGTGGGCCGGGGCTTCGGTGGACGCCTCGGCCGGGGGCGAGTCCCCGAGCTCGCAGAGGACGAGGTCCGTCGCGGCGAGGCGCCCCTTGTCGGCGCCGCGGGCGGTCATGAGCAGGGCGCCGCCACCGATCCGGCACGAGAGGTTTCCTTCGCGGCCGCGGATCAAACCGCGCCGCGCCAACACGGCCCCGGCCGCGACCAGCTCGGCGCGCAGCAACGCTTCGTTCCAGGTCGTCATCGCCCCACCCCGGGCACCGCCGAGTCGGAGTCTAGCGCCAAACGCCCGACCGTCCGGCGCCGAGCGCCCGCCACGGCGAGTGGCGTCACTTCGTCCTGCGGGCGATCTCGCCTTCCAGCCCGGCCAGGTCGGGGATGTTCGGGACCGTGCCCTTGAGCTGTTTGAGCTTTTCGACTTCGCGCTTGGCGCCGGCCGGGTCGTTGAGGTCGAACAGCCGCACGACCGCGGCGTTGTAGCGCGACTGCCAGTGCTCCGGGTGCAGGTCCGCCGCCCGGTCGAAGAGCTCGAGCGCCTTCTGCGGGTTCCCCGTTTCCTTGTAGCAGACGCCCAGGTCGGTCATCACGTCGGGCGAGTCGTCTTTGATGGCGCGCGCTCTTTCGTAGTAATCCTCAGCTTTGATGAAGTCGTTGAGGTCGTACTCCGTGTTCGCCAGCTGGACCAGGTGGTCGTAGTTCTTGGGGTCCTTGGCCAGCAGCCCCTCGAGCTCGTGCGCCTGTTCCAGGAGCCGGGGGTTCGCCGTGGCGGCCGTGCGGCCCCCTTCAGGGGGCTTCGCCGCTTGGCCGGAGAGCGGGGGCGCTCCGGGGACGCCGGCGTGCGGGTTCACCGCCGCCGACGGCGCCGGGACCACGCGCTGACCCTGGCCGGCCAGATAGCCGATGAAGAAACCGAGCAAGATGCCAACGACGGCAGTGACGACAGGGTTCTTCCACATCTGTCTCTCCCGACTCTCGATCAGGGATGCGGTTCACGCCGTGCGACCCACGTGCCGGAGCCCGGCATGCCGACGGCGAGGTTCGTCGCTTCCCAAGTCCCTTCGAGCTGCTTTTCATTCCCGTGGACGACAAGCCGCCCGGTGTAGACCGCGACGAAGCCCTGCTGGGTGTCGATCCGCTCGAGGCGCACGTCGCCGCCGACGAGGGTCCCGCGCAGCGAGCCCTTCCACCCTCCCGAGAGCTGGTAGACCCCGGTCACGAGCGTCCCATCGAGGCGGAGGTCGAAGACGCCGGTGAAGCCGCCCGGCTCGATCGCGACCGACCAGCGGCCCGACAGTTCATCGCCCACCGCCTGCGCGGCCTCCTCGATGCGCCGGATCTCGGCCTGGACCTGCTCGAGGTAGGCCCTCCTGGCGCCGATCGTGGCGCGGAGTTGGGCCGCAGCGCCGAGAAGGGTCGTGACCTCGGACTCGGCGTGGCGGAGATCGGACGATCGCGCCGTGAACCCGCCGAGGTCCTCGCCGTCCTTCTGGGCGCGCAGGAGGTCGTCGCCGAGGCGGACCAGGCGGTCGCACGCGCCGCGGATCTGGTCCTGGACCCGTTCCAGCGTGGCGAGGTCGGCCGCCATCAGGCGCTTCTCGATGTCCCGCTGCGTCTTGAAGACCTCCAGGACACCTTCGTGGCTCTGCGCGACCGCCCATCCGCTTACCAGGAACGCCGCCGACGCCAGTGCCGTGACTCGTCTCATGGTCTCGTCTCCCGCACCGTGGCGGCAACACTAGCACAGACCCGGCGTGCCCGGCATTGGCTAGAATGCCGGCATGACGATCTCGGAAACCCGGCAACCCGCGATCCGCGTCAGCCTCCTGCCGCGCGACACCAACCCGAACGGCACGATCTTCGGCGGCGTCATCCTCTCGTACATCGACCAGGCGGGCGCGATCGAGGCCCGTCTGCACGGGGCGGACAAAGTGGTGACCGTGGCGATGGAGAAGGTCGTCTTTCACGCCCCAGTCCATGTCGGTGACCTGGCCTCGTTCTACGGCGAGCTCGTGCGGCTGGGTCGCACCTCGATCACGGTCAAGGTCGTGGTCGAGGTGGCTCCGGCCGGCAGCCGCTCGGCGTCGACGAGGGTCACCGAAGCCGAGATCACCTACGTCAACGTGGACACTACCGGCCTGCCCACCCCGATCCCGCGCACGAGCTGACCCTCCCGCATTTGGACCGGTCTCGGGACCTCCGGCGCCGATGCCTCGTGACCTTGCGTCGCGGCAGGCTTACAATGGGATGTGACTTGGGAGTTCTGCTACGTCGGGGTCTTCATCGTGGGCTTGGCCCTGGCCGCCGTTACCGGGCTGATCAGCGATCTCCGTTCCCTTGCCCGGCACCACCTCGTCGTCCCCCACCCCGACCTGCACCGCCCGTTCCTCGCGTTGCTCGGCCGCCGGCTCGCCATCGGCCTGGTGCTGTTCGGCCTGGTCGGCCTGCTCATCACCGCCCAACGGAATGCGAAACCCTGGACCACTCTTCTGCTTGCGACCGCCGGCGGGATCGCCGGCATCTTGGCGGCGCTCCTGATGATGCGCCGCCCCTGCGCCGTTGCGCTCGACAGTGAACGGGCCACGGTCGTCCGTGATATCCGGCCGGGAGCGTACGGGCAGGTCAGGATCGAGAAGAACGGGGTCACGGTCCTGATGGCCGCCCAGAGCGTGGACGCCGGCGTCATCCCTGCCGGCGCCGAGGTGGAAGTCGTCGACTGCAGCCGTTCGGTCCTGACGGTGCGGTTGCGCTCCGAGGCATGAGCGGCGCCACCGCGCTGGTGCTCGCCTCGGGATCGCCGCGGCGGCGCGAATTGCTGTCGCGGCTGGGCCTCGATCTGGCGGTGGCGGCCCAGGACGTGGACGAACGTCCGGTTGCAGGCGAGACCCCCGGCGCCCACGCCATGCGCGTCGCGCGGCTGAAAGCGCGGGCCGCCATCGCGCACTACCCCGCCCGCCCGGTGCTGGCGGCCGACACCGTCGTGGCTCTTGGCCAACGGATCCTCGGCAAGCCGCGCGACCGCGCGGCCGCGGCCGCGATGCTCCGCGACCTCGCGGGCAAGACTCACACCGTCCTGACCGCGCTCGTTCTGCTCTGGAACGGGCAAGAGGCTGCTCACCTCGAGCAGGCTCGCGTCACGATGGTGCCGTTTCGCCGCGAACTCTGGCGCTGGTATGCCGGCACCGGCGAGGGCGACGACAAGGCGGGCGCCTACGCGGTGCAGGGCCAGGGCGCGCTGCTGGTGGAGCGGGTGGAGGGCAACGTCCAGGCCGTCGTCGGCCTCCCCCTCGCGGCTCTCCCCGACCTGTTCGCGCGCGTCGGCCTGATCCTCGTCGCCTCCGGCGCCGGGCTCGCGCTCACATCTCGCGTCGGATCGCCGCGCCGCGGTCCGACAGCCTGAAGTTGGCGAAGGTGTGGTGCGTCGCCGATGGCGGCTCGCCGCCTCCACCGGGCGGTTATCTTCGTCCGCAGCATTGAGGCTCTTGCTTAGCCCCTCGGGTGAAGCGGCGTTCCGGCCTTGCTCGCCCCCGCGGAATAGGTTTCCTTTTCACTGCGTGAGGTTGTCTTGCTTGCCGGTCCCGCGGGTGGCCGGATGCGGGCCCGGGCGCCCCCGCGCCCGTGCCCGCATGCTCCTGTGCCCGCGACCGGACAGGGCGATCCGCGCCGGGGCCCCTCGCTGTTCTCCTCCCTCGCATGAAACGCTCGGTCGGAGCCAGCGACACCCCGGCGCGGCTCGCCCGTCCGGGACCCGCGGGCGCAGGAGCCAATGGCCACCCGCGGCACCGGCGGATTGAACGCCACCCCCGCTCACATGTCGGAGGCCTTGCCAAAGGACGAAAGGCCTGACATCGCCGACAGTCAACAGCAGGGCTTCCGCGGAGTGAGGGGGCGGGCGGCCAAGACCGCCCAGCGGGCGGAGGCCGATTGCGCCGGAGCGTGCGGGTCCCGAGCGGGCGTCCCGCGGTGGGGTGTCGATGCTCCCGCCCGAGCGCAGCGAGCGGCGGGAGACAGCGAGGGGCCCCGCCGCGGGACGCCCTGCTCGGTCGCACGCGCAGGCGGGTCGGAGGGCGGCGCTCGATGCGCCGCCCGAGCGACTCGGCCGCAGCCCGCGGGCAAAAGATAGGGCCTTACGCAGTGGCGAACGAAACCAACCATCCGCCGGAGCGAACCATCGGGGATGATGGATCGGCACTTTCGAAGCAGGGTTAGGATCGGGTCAGAGCCCGTGACGGCGAGGTGCGAGCGCGGCGCCGGCGATAACTCCGCGCTCGTTCCCCCGGGGCCCGACTTCAGGAGGCCGCACGCTTTCGCTCGAGGTCGAGCAGCTCCTGCTTCATCGCCACGCCGGCGGCGAAGCCGGTCAACGCGCCGTTGCCCCCCACGATGCGATGGCATGGCACCAGGATCGGGACCGGATTGGCGCGGCACGCGGTGCCGACCGCCCGTGCCGCCCGCGGCTTGCCCAACTCCGAGGCGATCTCCCCGTACGTCCGTGTCTGGCCGTAGGGAACGGCACCCAGCCGGTTCCAGACCGCCTGTTGGAACGGCGTGCCTTCGAGCACAACGGTCACGGAGAACTTCCGCAGCCCGCCCTCGAGGTACGCGAGGATCTCGGCCTTTGCGGCGCGCGCAAACTCCAGCGCCGCCCCGTCCCCGACCTCGCGCTGCTTGCCGCGCGCGCCGAGGCGCACGCGGGTGACCCCGGCGTCGGCGGACTCGACCTCGACGAGTCCGAGTGGAGATGAGAAACAAACGGTCGCGGCGTGACGCGCCATCCTGCCCCCCGATTGAGGTGGGGATTCTAGCACCGTCGCGCAACCCGGTTCGCAACGACCTCTGCTCCGCACCAGGAGGTGCCCGGCAAGTCGCCGCAGTCACCGGCGCCGGCTTGACAGCCGCGGAGCCGCGCAGTAGTTTCGGGCGGTGCGTGGTCCGATGGTTCTGGCGCTGGCGGGGTGGTTCGCGGTGGTGATTCCGTGCGCCGCGCTGGCGCAGTGCGCCTCGCCCGCCCCTGTACGCTCCTGTTGCTGCAAGCCGGGAGCGGCCTGCTGCTGCCGTGGCGGCGAGCGCCCAACGCCGGCTCCTGCCCCGGCAATTCCCTCGCCGAGGGTGGCGTCCGACCATGCCGCGGAGTTGCCGGCCGCCGGCAACGGGCTCGTGACGGTGGCCCTTGCGTGCCAGATCGATGTCGCGTTCTTCCTCTCGTCGCCGATCTTTCCACCCACCTACCTCAGCGCCTGCTCCTTCCGCTGCTAGCGACGCCTTCCGGGAGACGTGTGTCTGCACTCTTGCGGGTGTAGCCTAGTTGTCGCAAAAACCGTGGAGGATGTCGTGAAACAGCTTCCCTTTGCTGTGTCGTTCTGCATTCTTTCCGTGCTCTCTCATGGCGCCCGTGGCGAAGCACCGCCAGCGGCATCAGCCCCGCCAACGGCCCACACGACGCCGGCGCCGCCGGTCGAGGAGTTGATCGCGGCCGCGCTCGATCGGGCGCCTTCGCTCGAGGCCCTGCGCTCGCGTCTGGCGGCCGCGCGCGAGATGGTCGCGCCCGCCGGCGCTCTTCCCGACCCCATGATCGAGGTGGTGCTGCAGGACATGAGCTTTCCGAAGTACACCGTGGGGAGCGACCAGATGTCGATGATCGGCCCCGACGTGCGCCAGGATCTGCCCTGGCCCGGCAAGCGCGAGGCCCGGCGCGATGTCGCCCGTGCGGCGGTCGCGTCGCGCGGGGCCGAGGTTGAACAGCTCAAGCGCCAGGTCGCCATGCAGGTGCGCACGCTCTATGCTCGCCTGTTCGCCCTCGATCGCGAGCGAGAGTACCTCGGCGCGGCGCGTGAGATGCTCGACATGCTGGGCGCCACCGCGGCGAGCCGGTACTCTGCGGGAGAAGACGGACAAGAGTCGGTGCTCAAGGCCCAGCTGGAGGCATCCCGCCTCGGCGAGCGGACCGACGACCTCGCTGCAGAGCGCGCCACGCTCGTCGCGGCGCTCGACCGTCTGCTCGACCGCGGCGGGAGTGAGCCGATCGGGGTGGTGGCGGCGTTGCCCACCATCGCGCCTCCCCCGCCCCCATGGGACGGGCTGGCGGTGGCGCACTCGCCCGAAGTCGCCGCCCGCCAGGCCGAGGTAACGGCGGCCGAACGGCGTGCCGCGGCCGCCCGCCTCGACCTCAAGCCCGACCTGACCACGGGCGCCGCCGTCGGTCTCAGAGGGGGCTTCGACCCCGCGGTGACCTTGCGCTTCGGCATGACGCTGCCGCTGTGGCGCAAGGAGAAGCAGGCGCCGCTGATCCGCGCCGCGGACGTGGAAACCGAAGCGGCCCGCGCCGACCTGCGCGACGCCGAGGCCCAGGCGCGCGCCGAGGCGGCCAGCCTCGCCGCCGAGTGGGACAGGGCCGGCCGTCAGGTCGAGCGCTACCGGCAGGCGATCGTGCCGCAGACGTCCGCCACCGTGGACGCAGCCCGCGCCGAATACCTGACCGGCCGAGGCGACTTCCTCACCGTGATCGACGACTTCAACCGCTGGTTGGACGCGCGCGTTCAACTCGCCGCCCGCGAGGCGGACCGGTACGCGGTCTGGGCCCGGTTCCAGGCCCTCGCCGGCAACGCCGAGAAGGAGAACTGACATGCATCCCTCGCGCTCGTTCCGCCGGATGGCGGTGCCCGCCGTGCTGATCGTTGTCCTCATTCTGCTCGTGACCGCCTGTGGCGGAGGGACCCAGACGGCGACCCGCTACCAGTGCCCGATGCACCCCACGTACATCGCCGACAAGCCCGGCGACTGCCCGATCTGCGGCATGCGGTTGGTGCCGATCGACACCAAGGTGGCGCCCACCACCGTCCCCGCCTACGTGTGCCCGATGCACCCGGAAGTCATCTCCGACAAGCCGGGCCGCTGCCCGGAGTGCGGCATGAAGCTGGTGCCGGCCAAGCGCGGACCGGAGGCCCCGGCCGGCGAGGCCGAGTCCCAGCCGTCAACGACCCATTCGCAATCAGGCATGACTCGAGACCCCACCCAGACCTCGGCTCCGCCCGAGCGAAAGGTTCTCTTCTACCGCAACCCGATGAACCCCAAGATCACCTCGCCGGCCCCGGCCAAGGACGAGATGGGCATGGACTACGTTCCTGTCTACGCCGACGAGGCCGCTCCCCAGAGTAAGACCGAAGGCAAGAAGATCCTTTTCTACCGCAACCCGATGAACCCCAAGGTCACCTCGCCGGTCCCGGCCAAGGACGAGATGGGAATGGACTACGTCCCGGTCTACGCGGACGAGGGCGCGGCCCAGGGCCCGGGAGTGCCCGGCCTCGCGGCGGTGCAGGTGAGCCCCGAAGGTTTGCGACTCGCCGGCGTGCAGGTGGAGCCCGCTCTCCGCGAGCGGCTCGCGCGCACGATCCGGACGGTGGGGACGGTCGTCCCCGACGAGACCCGGATCCGGCACTTCCACACGCGGGTGACGGGGTGGGTCGAGAAGCTCTACGTCGACTTCACCGGGCAGTACGTCCGGGAGGGGCAGCCGGTCCTGTCGCTCTACTCGCCGCAGCTGCTCGCGAGCCAGGAGGAGTACCTGCAGGCCCGCGCGACCGCGGCCCGTTTCGCCTCCTCCGACCTCCCGGAGGTCCGCAAGGGCGGCGAGGACCTCGTCCAGGCGGCGCGCCGGCGCCTGCAGCTCCTCGACGTCCCGGACGACCTCATCGCCGAGATCGAGCGCACCGGCAAGCCGCGGCGCGACATCACCCTCCTCGCCCACAGTTCCGGGTACGTGACGGCCAAGGGCATCTACGAGGGCCAGCAGGTGGACCCCTCGATGATGGACCTCTTCACCATCACGGACCTCTCGACCGTGTGGGTCGAAGGGGAGTTCTACGAGTACGAGGCCCGCGCCGTGCGCCTGGGCGAGGACGCGGTGGTCACGCTTCCCTACGACCCGGGCACGCGCCTCACCGGTCGCGTGAGCTACATCGACCCCACACTCAACCCCCAAAGCCGCACCCTGCGGGTACGCTTCGCCTTCGCCAACCCTACCCTGGCGCTCAAGCCCGGGATGTTCGCCAACGTCGAGCTCTCGGTGGACGGCCACGAGGGGGTCGTGATCCCCGACTCCGCGGTGATCGACACCGGCCTGCGGAAGATCGTGTTCGTGAGCCTGGGCGGCGGCCGGTTCGCGCCACGCCAGGTCACGCTCGGCGTGCTGCGGCAACGGAAAGGCCGAGGTGCTCTCCGGCGTGGCGGCCGGCGAGCAGGTGGTGGTGCGGGCGAACTTCCTCCTCGACTCGGAGTCGCAGCTCCGCGCTGCGATCGCCGGGGCCGTCGCGGGCGGCGCGGGAGGCCCGCGATGATCAAGCGGATCATCGAGTTCTCCGCCCACAACAGGATCCTGGTCCTGCTCGGCGTGGCCGTGCTCGGCGTCCTTGCCGTCTACACCCTGAAGGAGATCCGCCTCGACGCCCTGCCCGACCTCTCGGACACGCAGGTCATCATCTACTCGCGCTGGGACCGCTCCCCCGACATCATCGAGGACCAGGTCACCTACCCGATCATCTCGGCGCTGCTCGGCGCGCCGGACGTCAAGGCGATCCGCGGCTTCTCCGACTTCGGGTTCTCCTACGTCTACGTCATCTTCAAGGACGGCACGGACCTCTACTGGGCGCGCTCCCGCGTCCTCGAGTACCTCTCCAAGATCCAGGCCCGCCTGCCCGAAGGCGTGCGGACCGAGCTGGGCCCCGACGCTACCGGCGTCGGATGGGTCTTCCAGTACGCCCTCGTCGACCGCTCGGGCACGCACTCCCTCGACCAGCTGCGCTCGTACCAGGACTGGACGCTGCGCTACGCGATCCAGTCGGTCCCGGGCGTGGCCGAGGTCGCCTCGATCGGCGGCTTCGTCAAGCAGTACCAGATCACGGTGGACCCCAACCGCCTCGCCGCGTACGACCTCCCCCTCGACAAGGTCATCGACGCGATCCGCAGGTCGAACAACGAGGTGGGCGGACGCCTGCTGGAGTTCTCCGGCACCGAGTACATGGTGCGGGGCGAGGGCTACGCGCGGTCGCTCGACGACTTCGAGAAGATCGTGGTCAAGGTCGGCCCCGGCGGGGTGCCGGTGCTGCTCCGCGACATCGCCCGCGTCGAGCTGGGCCCGGAGATGCGGCGCGGCATCGCCGATCTCGACGGGCTCGGCGATCACGTCGGCGGCATCGTCGTGATGCGCCAGGGCGAGAACGCCCTCAACGTCATCGACCTGGTCAAGGCCAAGCTCAAGGACCTCGAGCCCTCGATGCCGTCCGGGGTCGAGGTCGTCACCACGTACGACCGCTCCGACCTGATCACGCGCGCCATCCACACGCTCAAGCACGAGCTGACGGTCGAGATGATCATCGTCGCGCTCGTGATCCTGCTCTTCCTCTGGCACATCCCGTCGGCGATGGTGCCGATCCTCACCATCCCGGTCGCCGTTCTGCTGGCGTTCATCCCGCTCTACTACATGGGGGTGACGGTCAACATCATGTCGCTCGCCGGCATCGCGATCTCGATCGGCGTCCTGGTGGACGGCGCCATCGTCGAGGTGGAGAACGCGTACAACAAGCTCCACCTCTGGGAGGCCGAGGGCCGCAAGGGCGACTTCCACGCCGTCCGTCTGGAGGCGCTCAAGGAGGTCGGCCCTCGGTGTTCTTCTCGCTGCTCGTGATCGCGGTGGCGTTCCTGCCCGTGTTCGCGCTGGTGGACCAGGAGGGCCGGCTGTTCAAGCCGCTCGCCTACTCCAAGAACCTGGCGATGGCGATCGCCTCGCTGCTCGCCATCACCCTCGACCCGGCGATGCGGATGCTGTTCACGCGCATGGACCCGTTCACCTTCAAGCCGCGGTTCCTGTCGTGGTTCGCGACGAAGGCGTTGGTGGGCACCTACTACGCGGAGGAGAAGCACCCGATCAGCCGCGTCCTGTTCGCGGTCTACGAGCCCGCGTGCCGGTTCGTGCTGCGGTTCCCGAAGAGCGTGATCGCGGCGGCGATCGGGCTCGTGGCGATCAGCGTCCCGTTCTACTTCAAGCTCGGGACGGAGTTCATGCCCCCGCTCAACGAGGGCACGATCCTCTACATGCCGACGACGCTGCCCGGGATTTCGGTCCAGCAGGCCGCGCAGCTGCTCCAGACCCAGGACAAGGTCCTCAAGTCGTTCCCCGAGGTGGAGAGCGTGTTCGGCAAGGCCGGGCGCGCCGAGACCTCCACCGACCCGGCGCCGTTCTCGATGATGGAGACCACCGTGGTCCTCAAGCCCGAGAACGCGTGGGAAGCCAAGCCGCGCTGGTACTCCTCGTGGGCCCCCGAATGGTTCAAGGCGATCGTGCGGCCGATCTGGCCCGACCACATCTCCTGGGAGGAGCTGGTCGACAAGATGGACCGGGCGCTCAAGATCCCGGGCGTCACCAACGCCTGGACGATGCCGATCAAGGCGCGCATCGACATGCTCTCCACCGGGGTGCGCACCCCGGTCGGCATCAAGATCTTCGGCGCGAACCTCAAGGAGATCGAGCGCATCGGCGAGCAGCTCGAGCTCATCCTGCGAAACGTCCGGGGGACGCGCAGCGTGTTCGCCGAGCGCGTGGCCGGCGGCTACTTCGTGGACATCGTGCCGCGCCGCGACGAGCTGGCCCGCTACGGCCTCACGATCGGCCAGGTGCAGGACGTCATCCAGAGCGCGGTGGGCGGCGAGAACGTCACCACCACGGTCGAGGGGCGCGAGCGCTACCCCGTCAACGTGCGCTACCCGCGGGAGCTGCGCGACAACGTCGACCGTCTCGGGCGGGTGCTCGTGGCGGCGCCCGGCGGCGCCCAGATCCCGCTGGCGCAGCTCGCCGACATCCAGCTCGTCCAGGGGCCGGCGATGATCCGGGACGAGAACGGCTTCCTCGCCGGGTACGTGTACGTCGACATCGCCGGCCGCGACGTCGGCGGCTACGTCGAGGAGGCGAAGAAACTGGTGCGCGCCAAGCTGGCCTTGCAGCCGGGTTACGTGCTCGGCTGGAGCGGCCAGTACGAGAACATGATCAGGGTGCGCGAGCGGCTCAAGGTCGTGGTGCCGATCACCCTGGTGTTGATCTTCGTGCTCCTGTACATGAACACGAAGTCGGCGTTCAAGGCGGCGCTCGTCATGATGGCGGTGCCGTTCTCGGCGATCGGCGCGATCTGGCTGTTCCACTTCCTGCACTACAACGTCTCGATCGCGGCCTGGGTCGGGATGATCGCGCTGCTCGGCCTCGACGCCGAGACCGGCGTGTTCATGCTCCTCTTCCTCGACCTCTCCTACGACGACTACAAGCGGCGCGGCTTGCTGCGCACCCGCGCCGACCTCGACGAGGCGATCGTGCACGGCGCCGTCAAGCGGGTGCGGCCGAAGATGATGACCGTCACCGCCGCGTTCGCCGGCCTGCTGCCGATCATGTGGTCCAC
>CAVSFQ010000010.1:0-130913 GCA_963727205.1 uncultured Acidobacteriota bacterium
CCCAGCAGCGGCTCGACGCGAGCGAGAGGCGCTACCGCGAGCTCTTCCTCGCCCACCCGATGCCGATGTGGGTCTACGATCTCGAGACGATGCGTTTCCTGGCCGTCAACGACGCGGCCGTGGAGAAATACGGTTGGTCGCGCGAGGAGTTCCTCGCCTTGACGCTGCACGACATCCGCCCGCCAGAAGATGGGGCACGTCTGGACGCGAGCGTCGCGGGTTCCCGAGCCCAAGCGGGTTTCGAGGCGTCCAAGGGGTGGCGCCACCGCACTCGAGCCGGGCGCGTCTTCGAGGTGGAGATCACCTCGCACGACCTCGCCTTCGAGGGACGCCCCGCCCGCGTGGTGATCGCGCACGACGTCAGCGAACGAAGAGTCCTCGAAGAGCAGCTCCGCCACGCGCAGAAGATGGAGGCCGTCGGCCGGCTGGCGGGCGGCGTGGCTCACGACTTCAACAACCTGCTCAAGCCATGATCACGGTGGCGCGGGGGCGCTTCTGCGCAGCCGCGAGCCCGAGGTGTCGCGGGCGCTCGCCGAGCTCGAGTCCCACGTCCGCAGCGCCGCGGCGCTGACCCGGCAGTTAATGGTGTTCTCCCGCCAGCAGACGCCCCGGCGGGAGGTTGTCGATCTGGATGCCGTTGTCGTCGAGGGGACCGCGTTGCTGCGTCGTGTGCTGCCGGAGACGATCACGCTCGCCGTCGAGACCGGCGCCGACGGGCGCTCGCCGAGGCGGATTCCGTCCAGGTGGGACAGATAATCATGAACCTCGTGGTCAACGCCCGGGACGCGATGCCCGAGGGCGGCCGCCTCTCGGTTCGCGCCGGGCGCGCCGGCTCCGAGGTGTTCCTCGAGGTCGAGGACACCGGGACCGGGATCCCCCCTGAGGTGCGGGAGCGGATCTTCGACCCGTTCTTCACCACCAAGGGGCACGGCCACGGCACCGGGCTTGGGCTTGCGGTGGTCCACGGGATCGTCGAGAGCCACCGCGGTCGCATCGAGGTCGAGAGCGAGCCGGGCCTCGGGTCGCGCTTCCGCGTGATTCTGCCGGCGGTCGAGGCGGCGGCGGGCGCCGGCCCGACCGTTGGCGCGACGGCGGACGCGCTGCCCACCGGCGGTGGCGAGCGCGTCCTGCTCGTCGAGGACGAGGAGGGCACCCGGGCCGGCCTGGCCGAACTGCTCGGCCTCCTGCGCTACTCGGTGACCGCGGTGGGGAGCGGCGAGGAAGCGGCGGCGCTGCCCTCCGACCCCGCGTTTGGTCTGCTGCTGACCGACTTCATGTTGCCTGGCGCCTCGGGGCTGGACGTCGCGCGCGCGCTGGCGGCGCGCTGGCCGCGCCTCAAGGTGGTGTTGATGTCGGGGTACGCGGCCGACGCCGTTGCGCGCCGCCGGCTTGCCAGCGACCGTGTCCGCTTCCTGGAGAAGCCTTTCGACATGACGACGCTGGCCCGCGAGCTGCGCGCCGCGCTCACCGAGCCACCGGCGCCTCCGCCCGCCGGCTGAAGACACGAGGGGCCGGCCCGCCGGCCGGCCCACTCGCACCGCTTTGTGCGACCCTATTTCTTGAGCAGCCCGCGGGTCTCGAGCATTGGCTCGATCTTCGGGTCGCGGCCGCGGAAGTCGCGGTACATCTTCGCGAGGTCCTCGGTGTTGCCGCGCGACAGGATCATGGCGCGGAAGCGGTCGCCGTTGGCGCGGGTCAGGCCGCCGTGCTCCCCGAACCAAGCGAAAGCGTCGTCGTCGAGCATCTCCGCCCAGAGGTAGGCGTAGTACCCGGCGGCGTAGCCGTTGCTCCAGATGTGCAGGAAATAGCTGGAGCGGTACCGCGGCGGCACCTGCGGCAGGTCCACGCCGGTCTTCTTGAGCGCCTCGGCCTCGAACGGGTCCACCGCCTGAGCCGGCGCGCTGGCGGGGAGCATGTGCCACTGCATGTCGAGCTCGGACGCCGCCAGGATCTCCGTCAGGTCGTAGCCCTGGTTGAAGGTGGAGGCGTTCTTGATCTTGTCCGCCAGCTCCTGCGGCATCGGCTTGCCGGTCTTGATGTTGATCGCGTAGTGCGCCAGCACCGTCGGGTAGAGCGCCCAGTGTTCGTTGATCTGCGACGGGAACTCGACGAAGTCGCGCGCCACGTTGGTGCCGGACAGGCTCGGGTACTCCTCGTCGGCGAACATGCCGTGCAGGGCGTGCCCGAACTCGTGGAACATCGTAGTGACGTCGTCCCAGGAGAGCAACGCGGGCTGGCCGGGCGCGGGCTTGGTGAAGTTCGCGACGTTGAACACCACCGGTTTGGTGCCGAGCAGCTTGGATTGGCCGACAAAGTTGTCCATCCAGGCGCCGCCCGACTTGTTGTCGCGCTTGAAGTAATCGCAGTAGAAGAGCGCCAGCGGCGAGCCGTCCGCGTTGGACACTTCGAAGACCCGCACGTCGGGGTTGTACACCGGGATATCGTGGCGCTCCTTGAACGTCAACCCGTAGAGTTCGTGCGCCGCGTAGAACACGCCGTCGGTGAGGACGCGGTTGAGCTCGAAGTACGGCTTGAGCTGCGCCTCATCGAGATCGTACTTGGCCTTGCGCACCTGGTCGGCGTAGAACTCCCAGTCCCAGGGCTCGAGCGTGAAGCCGCCGTGCTGCTGGTCGATCAACTCCTGGATCCGGGCGGCCTCGCCGCGCGCGTTCGCGGTCGCCGGCGGGACCAGCTTGCCGAGGAACGCCTCGACGGCGGCCGGCGTCTTCGCCATCTGGTCCTCGAGCCTCCACGCCGCGTAGTTCGGATAACCGAGGAGCTTCGCCTTCTCGGCGCGCAGCATCGCCAGCTCGGAGATCGTGGCGCGGGTATCGTTGGCGTCGCCGTGCTCGGTGCGCAGCCACGACGCCTGGAAGAGACGCTCGCGCGTGGCGCGGTCGGTCAACGACGACAGGGCCGGCTGCTGGGTCGTGTTCTGCAGTGGGATCAACCACTTGCCCTCGAGCCCGCGGGCCTTCGCCGCCTGCGCCGCGGCGTCGATCTCGCCCGCTCCGAACCCGGCCAGCTCGGTCGTGTCGCTCGCCACCAGCGCCCCCGCCTTCGTCCCGGCGAGCAGCTGGTTGACGAACTTCGCGCTGAGCGCCGCGTCCCGCTCGTTGAGTTGCTTGAGCGTCGCTTTGTCGGCGTCGGAGAGCTTCGCGCCCGCGTGCACGAACTGTTGGTGGTAATACTCCACGAGGCGCAGCGACTCCGGGTCGAGCTTGAGCGTGGCGCGCTCTTCGTAGATCGCCTCGACGCGCTTGAACAGCTTCGGGGTTGAGGAAGATCGCGTCCTGCAGGGCCGCGAGCTTCGGCGCCATCGCTTCCTGCAGCTTCTGCAACGTCGGGTCGGTGTTGGCCGACGAAAGGCCGTTGAACACCATGTTCACCCGGGTCAGCAGCTGGCCGCTCCGCTCCAGGGCGACGAGCGTGTTCTCGAAGGTGGCCGGTGCGGGGTTGTCGGCGATCTTCTCCACCTCAAGCCGCTGCAGCTTGATGCCTTCCTCGAGCGCCGGCTTGAAGTCGTCGTCCCGGATCTTGTCGAACGGCGGCGCCTGGAACGGCAGGGAGCTTGCGGTGAAGAAGGGGTTGGTCCGCGCGGCGGCCTTGGTGCCGGCGGCGGGCGTGTTCTCGCCGGCGGACGCGGACGTGGCGAAGATGCCCACGAGCGCGGCCGCGCCGACGATGCTTAGGGTGAGGGTTCGGAGCATCACTGGAGTCCTCCCGTCGTGATCTCGTACACGCCGGCAGGGCCGAGTCGGTCCCCGCCGGTCGCGCCGTCACGGTACTCGGAGCGTTGCCGCAGGGTCAAGCGTGGATGTCGTGCGGGGCGTCGGCGAGCGTGAACTCCCAGGCGCACGCCCCGTCCGCCTCGGGGTCCGGCGGGCACGCGAGGCAACGCACCCGGATGCGCGGGTCCACGGTCCGAGCGAAGCCGGAGAACTCGACCTCGCCCACGCTCTTGCACGGGAAGTCGGGCAGCCCCTTGCGGCGCCGCGTCTGCTGGACGCGGCACGCCTCGGTCACGAAGCGCAGCACCGTGCCGCCCTCGGCCCACTCGGTCCGGTAGGGGTTGATCAGGGCGTACATCCGCAAGCCCAGGACCCGTTCGAGGGCGGCGAGGCCGCCGCCGGGTGCGATGCCGAGGAATTCCAGTGCGCGCTTCGCCTCGGCCGGCGCGAAACGAGCCCAGGCGGCGGCGTCCAGCTCGATCGCCTTGGCCATCCCGAACCGCTCCTCCGCCGCCAGGAACCACGAGCCGTCGTGGGCCAGCCAGTTCTTGGCGAACGCCGCGAGCGCTTCGAGGAGTTGCTCGCGGTCCATCGTGGCGTACTCGTTCATCCCCCACCTCCAGATCCGTCGTCCCGGCCGCGCAGTCTGGCGCGCGTGCGGCGTCGCGCAAGCCGTCGGCCCGCCTGCTGGACCGATCTTAGGGTATCCTAACTCCGGAGGGGGACGATGCCGGCCAGGAAGAGTGCGGGTCTCGGGGAGAGCCTCGAGGATTACGTCGAGATCATCCTTGCTCTCGAACGGGACGCAGGCGGGGCGCGAGTGCGCGACATCGCCGCTCGCGTCGGCGTTTCCCAACCTTCGGTCACCGGCGCGCTGCGGGCGCTCAGGGCCAAGGGACTGGTGCGCTACGAGCCGTATGCCCACGCGACGCTCACCCCGGCGGGCCGGAAGATCGCCGCCGAGGTGACGCGGCGCCACCGCGTGCTGAAGGAGTTCCTCACTCATGTCCTCGCCCTGCCCGACGAGGAGGCCAACGCCGGCGCCTGCCGCATGGAGCACATCCTCGCGCCCGCGGTGATCGACCGCTTTTGCGCCTTCGCCGATTTCGTCCACGGCTGTCCCCGCCGCGTCGCAGAGTGGGTGGAGGGGATCGGTTTCGCATGCCCGAATCGCGGCTCGGGCCCGGAGTGCGCCCATTGCGGCGCGCCGTCGCCGCGCCGGATGGCGGGCCCGTCCGCCAGACGAAGGCGGCTCCCAGGGCCCGAGGCGGGACACCGCAGCGAAGGGGCCGGCACGTGCTGAAGCCGCTCTCCGAACTCAAGTCCGGC
This sequence comes from uncultured Acidobacteriota bacterium, assembly GCA_963727205.1. Lineage (GTDB taxonomy): Bacteria > Acidobacteriota > Thermoanaerobaculia > Thermoanaerobaculales > Thermoanaerobaculaceae > RBG-13-68-16. Next base: position 5,061 of record CAVSFQ010000010.1, read on the forward strand.
GAGCGCGGGATCGTGCGCGAGCTGCAGGGCGGGAGAAGACTGGCCGCGCGCCTGGCGGGGCTCGGCCTCACCCCGGGAGCGCTGGTGGGCGTGGTGCACAACTACGGACGCGGGCCGCTGACCGTTGCCGTCCTCCACACCCGCGTGGCGCTCGGGATCGGACAGGCGGCACGCGTGCTGGTGGAGACCACCGAGGGCGAGGCGTGAGCGTGGAGCCGGCCGCCTCGGTCACCATCGCCCTGGCCGGGCAGCCGAACGTCGGGAAGTCCACGGTCTTCAACCGGCTCACGGGCCTGAACCAGCACGTGGGCAACTGGCCCGGCAAGACGGTGGAGCAGAAGACCGGCGAGATGGAGCACGACGGCACGCGGATCCGTCTCGTCGATCTTCCAGGCACCTACAGCCTCACCGCCAACTCCGAGGAGGAGCGCATCGCGCGGGATTTCATCCTGCGGGAGCGCCCCGACGTCGTGATCGCCATCGTCAACGCGGCGGCGCTCGAGCGCAACCTGTACCTCCTCGCCGAGCTGCTCGTGCTGCCAAGCCCGGTGGTGATCGGCCTCAACATGATGGACGTGGCCGAGAGCCAGGGCGTCCATGTCGAGCCGGAGGTGCTGGAGGCCGCCCTCAAGGTGCCGGTCGTTCCCCTGATCGCGTCCAGGAACCAGGGGCTCCTCCCCCTCATGGCCGCGGCGCTGCGCGTGGCGGCGGACCCCGGCGCCTTCGCGCCCGTGCGGCCGGAGATCCGGCCCGCGCACCGCCCGGTCCTCGCCGCGATCGCCGCCGCGGCTTGCCGGGAAGCTGCCGCCGCTCTACCCCACGGACTGGGCGGCGCTCAAGCTGTTGGAGGGCGATGCCGAGATCGCCGCCATGGTGCGCGCGGCTGCGCCCGGGGCGTGGGAAGGGGTTCAGCCCCTCCTCAGGCAGCACGAGGATGCCTACCTCGACATCGCCGGCGGCCGCTACGAGTGGATCGCCCGGATGGTCCGCGCCGCCGTCGTCCGCCCCCGGGCCGGCGTCGTCACCGTGACCGACCGTCTCGACCGCGTGGCGACCCACCCGATTTGGGGGCTGGCCTTGCTCCTGGGCGTGCTCGCCGGTGTCTTCTGGCTGACCTACACCGCGGCGTCGCCGCTCGTGAGCATCCTGGGCCGGGTGATCGGCAGGTCGCTCGCGGGCGCCGCGCGGTCCGCCCTGTCCGGGGCGCCGGCATGGCTTTCGGCGTTCGTGGCGGACGGCCTCATCCGCGGCGCGGGAATGGTCCTCTCGTTCCTGCCGATCCTCGTCTTCTTCTTCGCGCTCATCGGCCTGCTCGAAGATGTCGGTTACATGGCGCGGATGGCCTACGTGATGGACCGCTTCATGCACCGCCTGGGCCTGCACGGCAAGTCCTCTCTCCCGCTCTTCCTCGGCTTCGGCTGCAACATCCCGGCCGTGCTGGGCACGCGGATCATCGAGGACCGCCGCGCCCGCCTGCTGACGCTGCTGCTGGCGCCGCTCGTGCCATGCACCGCGCGCCTCGCGGTCGTCACATTCCTGGCACCGGCGTTCTTCGGGGAGCTGGCGACCTGGGTGATGGTGGGGTTGGTCGCGCTCAACCTCCTGGTCCTCGTGGTCGTGGGCGTGGTGCTCAACCGGTTGGCGTTCCGGGGCGCCAAGACGGCGTTCATCATGGAGATGCCCCTCTACCACGTCCCCAACCCCCGCACCATCGGCCTCTTCGTATGGAACAACGTGTGGGCGTTCCTCAAGAAAGCCGGCTCCGTGATCGTGGTCGTCGCCGCCATCGTCTGGGCCCTGAGCAGCTGGCCGGGCCCCGGCATGGAGCACAGCCTCCTCGCCGGCGTCGGCCGCGCCCTCACACCGATCGGGGCGTGGATCGGCCTCGACGACTGGCGGTTCATCGTTGCGCTGCTCACCAGCTTCGTCGCCAAGGAGAACACCATCGCCACTCTGGGCGTCCTGTTCAGCGCCGGCGAGCGCGGGGTGGGCCTCGCCAGACAGGTCGCCGCCGCGCTGCCGCCGTCCGCGGCGCTCGCGTTTCTCGTCGTGCAGATGTTGTTCGTCCCCTGCGTCGCCACGGTCGCCGCGACCAAGCAGGAGGCCGGCTGGAGGTGGGCGCTCCTCAGCGTGGCGATGCTCCTCGCCCTATCCCTCGGCGTCGGCACGATCACGTACCAGGTCTTCTCGAGGCTATGATGCTGGCCCGCTTGCTCGCCCTGATCGCCGAGGGGAACCTGCACACCGCGGGCGATCTGGCCGCCGCGCTCGGGGTCGGCCGCGAGCTGGTCGAGGCGATGCTGGCCGAGCTACAGCGCCAGGGTTACCTTGCCCCTCCCCCGCCGTCCTGCCCCGGCGCGTGCGCCGCCTGCCCGCTGCAGACCGCGTGCAGCCCCGTGGAGACCTCGACCGGCGGCATCAGGGTCCTCGCGCCGCGCGCCTCGGCCGGCCGGCCCCCACGGTGAGGGAGCACCCGATCGGCCGGACGTGCAGAGCACGACGGTCCGGTTCTCCTTAGGGCGTCCGGGCAGCCTCTTGCAGGACATGGACCATGTGATCGAAGAGGTCGCCGTATGTGCGGGCTCCGTCAATTCCCGCAATTGAGGAGGGCACATCGAAGACCTTCCAACCCGCGGCCTCTCGAAAGGCCTCGGCAACCGGGGCAGGCGTGTTGGGGTCGAGAAGAATCACGTTGACCTTCATCTGCCTGGCATAGTCCACCAGGGCCTGCGGGGAGAGGACGCAGCCGGGGACCTTCTTGCACACGACGAACGTCGGGCCGCCCAGGCGGGCGGCGTTCTGCCAGCCGCATTGGGTGGTGAACACAGTCAGATTGGAGAGAGGGCGGAGCTGCTCCTTCCACCGAGCGATGTCGCGCCGGAGCGCCGCACGGAACGCCGACGCCCGAGCCGTGAAGCCGGCCTTCTCCGCAGGACGCAGCTTGCCCAGCCCCTTGGCGACCTCATCCGCGATGACGGCGCCGTTCTCGGGGTTCAGCCAGAAGAAGGGGTCTCCGTGAAAGGTGACCAGGTCCACGTAACCCTCGCAGGAAGAAGCCAGGGAGGAAACCGCCGGGTCCACCTGGGCAACGCCCCGCGAGACATCGATCCAATGCGGACACCAGGAGTTGCGCACCATGCTGTCGCTAATCCTGGACACGGCGATGCGCACCGCCAACGCCTCGGGCATGAACCCCGTCCACACCACGGCATCCGCCGTGATGAGCCGCGGCAGCGCGGAGGTCTCCACCTCCAGGTCCTTTCGCAAGATGCACCCCGTGAAGAGCGTGAACGCTTCGACCTGGTCCCCGCCCACCGACCTGACGATCGCCTCGACGTCGGGGGCGGCCACCGCGACCTGCAGCGGCGCCTCGGGCGCCGCCAACGCGACTACGCCCCAGCATGCGAGCAACATCCCCCCAAGACTCACCTTCCAGCCTGGCCTCATGAAACCTCTGTCTGTCATGGGTTCTCCTCCTGTCCCGGCCGGTCTCCCGGCCGCGCCACCATCCGGTTCAGACCTTCACACCTGCCTCGTAACCCTCACGGGTGGCGGCTTCGATATCCCTGGGCTCGCAGGCGTCGCCGATGACGTGGATCTCCGAAACGATCTCCTTGAAGACCTCCGGGAGCCGCCTGGCACGCAGGCCCGCGGCGAGAAGGACGGCTTCCACCGGCGGCAGCCGCCGCTCCCCCGCCGGCGTCTGCAGCACGAGCGCGTCGGGACCGATCTGCACGACGGTGCTGGAGGCCAGAAGCGTCACGTTGGGCAACCCCTCGAGCCGGCGCACCAGGAGCGTCCTCCCGACAGGCTCCATGCTCACCGCCATCTCGGGCAGCATTTCGACCACGACGACTTCGCGCCCTTCGATCGCCAGCTTTTCCGCCGCCTCCAGCCCCACCAGGCCGCCGCCCACGATCAGCACGCGCCGGCCCGGCAGCGGCCGCTCCTCGACGTAGTACTCCTGCGAGGTCAGACAGGCCACCCGATCCAGACCTGGAATCGGCGGTTTCACCGCCTCCCCGCCGACCGCCCACACGAGGACTTCCGGATGAACCTTCTCCAGGAAGGCGCGGTCCACGGCCCGCTGGGTCATCACCGGGATTCTCGCCCTGGTGACCGCGGCCAGGAGCCCATCGAGGGGGCGGCGCATCGACTCCTTGGCGGGCGAGCGCGGAGCGGCCACGAACGTTCCTCCGGGTTGATTCCCCGCCTCGGTCACGATGACTCCGTGGCCACGCTCCCACAGCGTGAGAGCCGCGCTCAGGCCGGCCGGCCCGGCGCCGGCCACCAGCACGCGCTTCCCCTTCTTTGCGCGCGCCAGCGGTTCCTTCCCTACCGCAGGGTTGACGATGCACGAGAGGCCCTCCCCCGTCGCCACCTTGGCGAGACAGCCCTGGAGGCAGTAGCCGCACCCGACGACCTCGGATTCGGCGCCCGCTTGCCACTTGGCGGGAAGTCCCGGATCGGCCACCAGCGGCCGTCCCAGCGCGATGGCGTCCGCCATCCCTTCACCCACGAACCGCCTGGCCCGAGCGAGGTCCCCCATCCGGCCCGCCACCGCCAGGGGAAGTGGGGTAAGGCTTCGCACGAGCCGCACGACCGCCTCCTGGGGCTCCATGGGCAACGATCCATGGTGGTAATACCAGGCCGGCGAAAGGCAGGCGTCCCCCATGCCCACGTGAACCAGAGCCACGCCCGCGGATTCGGCCGCCCGCAAGAGCCCCTCGAGGCGCAGGGTCTCTTCGCGATCGGCAGGGTCCCTCACGGTGACGCGCACGCTCAAGGAGAGCCCGCACGCCGCCCGGACTGCTCCCAGCACCTCCGAGGCGAAGCGCTGCGGGTCCGCGCCGTAGGCATCCTCTCTGCGGTTGACCTCTTGATCCAAGAACTGTTGCAGGAGGTACCCGTGGCCCGCCTGGATCTCGACGAGGTCGAACCCCGCCGCTTCTGCGACAGCGGCGGCCCGGCCGAACGCTTGCACCGTTTCCTCGATTTCGGCCAGGCTCAGCGCTCTCGCCTTCGTCCCCTTGGCGGGGCACTCGCACGCGGAGGGCGCCACCGGTTCCAATCCGCTGGCCCTGGGGTTGGCGGCACGGCCCGCGTGGTTGAGGTTGAGCGCCGCCTTCGCGCCGTGCTCATGGATCACGGCGGTGATCCTGCGCAGTTCGTCGGCGCTCTCGGCATGGGTGACGGCCAGTTGCTTCGGGTGTTCTCGTCCCTCCCATCTGACGGGGACCGGCTCCAGAATGACGAGCCCCACCCCGCCCCGGGCCACGCTGCGATAGAAGTGCAAATGCCGCTCGGTCACTCGGCCATCGGGCGTTCCGAACGCCGTCTTCACCGGCGCCATGAGCAGCCGGTTGCGCAACGCAAGCCCCGCCAAAGACCACGGCTTCAAGAAATCTTCCATGACCGCCTCCTGCTACGGGCGCCCACCGGTTGCGATGGAACGCGCGATGGATTCATTTCCAGCCGATCAGGAGCTTGGATCGCCCGGCCGGGAGGGTGACCTTTTCGACGCGGCCGAAGTACCGTCCCAAGAGTTCCTGCTCGTGACGGAGGACGGAAATGGCCCGTCCGGCGCCCATCGAGGCGAGGCGAAGGAAGAAGAGGAACCTCACCAAGGGGTTGTGAGGCACATCGTGCTCCATCATGAGAAAGGCCCCCTCCGGTCTCAGGACTCGACAGACTTCCCGCAGTGCCTCGTCTTGTGCCTTCCCTTTGAGTTCGTAGAAGGCGTGCGAACAGGTGACCGCGTCGAAGCTGCGGTCGGGAAAGGGCATGCGTTCGGCCTCGGCCTCCACCAGATGGACGTTGGCGAAGCCCCTCGTCTTGGCGCGGCCCACGTTCAACATGCCTCGGGAAAAGTCCACGCCGACCACGCGCCCAGGAGGGCCGACCTTGGCTTGCAGGAACGGAAGCACCGTGGCCGTGCCGGTGCAGAGGTCGAGGACCGAGCCACCCTCCTGCACGGGCATCCGGTCGGCGAGAAACCGTCTGGCACTCCCTTGCCGGTCGCGGGAGTGGAGGCCGACGAAGCCGTCGTAACGCTTGGAAAACCAGTCGTAGTAAGCCCGCCTCAACCGTCCCATGGGACCTCGCCTGCGCTCAAAGCGCCCCGCGTTCGCACAACCCGGTTCCCTCCTAGTAGGGGTGGGAGCCGAGCACCACTTCCACGCCGAATTTCTTGGTGAGGATCGTCTTCGCGGTCTCATAATCGATGGGGCACGCCGCGGTTTCCATCGCGAGTTTCATGCACGTGCCGAAGTAGATCGTGTCGATCGAGGTCTCGAGGGCCTTGGCCGTTTCCATGAGTTGCTTGACTCTCGGAACGACAAGGCCGGGGCAATCTCCGCAGTGCGTCATGGCCACGATCTGGACGTCCCCGAGCTTCGCGAACTCGCCGTCCCTCTTGTCCACCGCCTTGAAGCACTTGGCGCAGGCGACACAGGAAACGTCCTTGATCCGTTTGCAGTAGAGGATCGCGATCTTCGCCACGCTCAACCCCTCCTTTCGGGTTCCCGTCGGCTAAAAGAGGAGCGGCTCAATCGTCCCATGATTCCCCCTGCAGACCGAGCCGGTTCCAAACGCGTTGAACGTCGTCGGCGGAGGGCGCCGCCGTCTCCACCACCGCGCACCCCCGCATCTGGGCGTCCGTTACGCCGCGGTCGTAGCGGATGCGCCCGGCCGGGCGTGCGCCAACCCCCTTGGCCTTCTCCTCGATCCGGTCCGCCATCCCCGGGTTGATATCCCACTTGTTGACGCACACCGCCGCCCGGATCTTGAAGTGCCGAGCCAGGGAGAGGACCCTCTCCATGTCGTGCTCGCCCGAGACCGTCGGTTCCGTCACGACCAGGACGAGGGTCGCGCCGGTCACCGAGGCGATCACCGGGCAGCCGACTCCAGGCGGGCCGTCCACGATCACGAGGGGACAGTCGTCCTCCTCGGCGATCCGGCGGGCTTCCTTGCGCAGCGTCGAGACGAGTTTCCCCGAGCTCTCGGCGGCAGCGTCCAGCCGGGCGTGCACCATCGACCCGCACCGAGTGTCCGACACCATCCACTCGCCGCAGAGCCGCTCCGGGAACGCGACGGCTTCCTCCGGACAGCACCGCACGCAGACGCCGCACCCCTCGCAGGCGAGCGGGTCGACGACGAACGTGGCCCTGCCCGCGGCACCTTCCCCCAACCTGATCGCGTCGAACCGGCAACGGGCGAGACACTCGCCGCACCCTGAACACGCCTCCTGGCGGATGACGGCCTCGTGCCCGCTACGGAATTCGTGGCGTTCTTTGACTCTGGGCGCAAGCACCAGGTGAAGGTCCGCCGCGTCCACGTCACAGTCGGCGATGACGGCGCGATCGGCGAGGACCGCGAACGACGCCGCAACGCTCGTCTTCCCGGTCCCGCCCTTGCCGCTCACGATCACGAGCTCCCTGGTCATGAAGGACTCGCCATCCCGCCCAACGCCGCGACCCTTTCAGCGAGGCCGGCAAACAGAGGGCGATACTCCGGCAACGCCTCGACGATGAGGTCCCCTCGCGAGTACGCCTCGGCGATGCGCCGGTCATCCGGAACCTCGAGCAGGACCGGGATCCGCTGCGCCCGGCAATACTCGTGGACCCGGTTGTCGCCGGCCCCGACCCGGTTGACGACCACGCCGAACGGGATTGCGAGCTTCCGCACCACCTCCACCGCGAGTTTCAGATCGTGCAGACCGAACGGCGTCGGCTCGGTGACCAGCAGCACGAGGTCAGCCCCCCGCAGTGCGGCGACCACCGGGCACGAGGTCCCAGGGGGCGCGTCGATGATCGACGGCAAGCCCGCCGGGACCCGGGCCTTCACCGCTCGGACGAGGGGCGGCGCCAGCGCCACCCCGATGTCGAGCCGGCCCTGAGTCAGCGTGATGCCGTCCGCCCGAAACGTCGCGATGACGCCGATACGCCGTTCCCGCTCGCGAATGGCCTGCCTGGGACACACCATCGCGCAGCCGCCGCAGCCGTGGCACATCTCGGGGAACACGAGCGGCCTCGTCCCGATCATGGCGATGCCGTGGTATTGGCAGAACCGGCTGCATTCCCCGCAACCGTCGCAAAGCAGGTCGTCGACCTCCGGGAATGAAACAGTGACGGTCTCCTCCCCTCGCGCAACTCCCGCGAGGAAGAGATGGGCGTTCGGCTCTTCCACGTCGCAGTCGAAAAGCCGCACCTCGGGGCCGAAGACCCGCGCCAGGTTCACGGCGACGGTCGTCTTGCCGGTACCGCCCTTGCCGGAGGCGACCGCAACGATCATTCGGCGCCTCCGCCGCTGCGACCGCGGTGGCCCTTCCGGCGAGCCGTCTCGTCGCTCACCTCATCCTGCCAGCCGTTACGCGTGGTTTCGACCCGGTCGAACCGCGCCGTGTAGGGTTTGATGTCGAGGAGGGGCGTGCCATCCAGAATGTCCACGCCGTCGAGATAGAGCACATTGCCTTCGCGCCCAACCAGTTCCACGATGCTCAGCCCGATGGCGTTGGGGCGGGAGGGCGCGCGCGTTGCGAACACTCCCCTCTCGGCCCCCTGGCGGATCACGCCGATCGGCCGGTAGGTGATCCAGCCCTCGGTCATGCCCAGTGCCCGTCCACGTCTCCCGAGCTTGCTTCGGCGAGCTCTCCCGCTCGGTACGCCGCCAGAGCGGCAGCCACCGTTGCCACGTCAATATTGAAGATCTTGATCCCGGCCGCGGAGAGAGCGCGGAACGCCTTGGGCCCGCAGTGCCCGGTCACGAGGCTCGTGGCCCCGGAACGGGCGACCGCCTCCGCCGACTGGATCCCCGCTCCCTGGGCCGCGTTCACGCTCTGCTGGTTGTCGATCACCGTGAACGCATCCGAGTCCAGGTCGTAGACGAGGAACTTCGGTGCCCGGCCGAAACGCTGGTCGAGCGGCGCGCTGAGGTCGTCGCCAGATGTCGAAAATGCCACCTTCATACCTACCCCTTTTCAAGGTCGTTCAGTTGTACGACTCCATGACTTCGCGCGGCTCCGCCAACAGCGGCCCGGCGAGCGACTCCATGTCGGTCGCATCCCAGAAGGGCAGCTTGCGGTGGGCCTCCAGGTACTTCAGAGGGATCGGGTGGGTACCGACGACCACCGGCAGGCCGTAGTTGCTCTCGATGAACGCCTTGAAGTCGCGGATGTACGGGCATGGCGGATAGCCGACGACCAGGCCCGTGGCCAGGTGCACGACGTCGCACCCGTTCTTCAGGAATTCGGCCGGGACGGATTCCACGTTTCCGCCTGGGCAGCCGCCGCAGCTCGAATAGCCGGCGATCTCGACCTGTTCGTCGGCGGCATAACGGGAGAACGCGCCGCGGCGCTCGCGCAGCGCCCGGAAGCACTTGCCGCCGCCGCAACCTCTGTAGCGGTCACAGATGATGATCCCCACCCTCGTCATTTTTCGGACCTCCCTTGCGGCCACGCGCTCGCCGAGCGCGCCGCGCGCCCGTCCCGTCACACCGTCTTGCCTTCGATCTCGGCCAACTTCTTCCTGATCGCGTCCAGCTGCGCTTGGAGGTCGTCGGCCTGGGTCTTCAGCGTCTGCTTCTCGATCCCCGGAGCGGGCGGCTGATAGGGCACGGCGTCGGCGCCGCCCCGCGCCCAACCGGCCCCGGACTGACGATGCCGCCACCCCCGGCCGAGGCCGAGCCCACGGCCCCGCCCGAAGCCCATCCCGAACCCCCGCCCCGGGGCGGGGTTCGCGTAGCCCGGCCTGCCCGACCCCGCGCAGAAACCGGCCGCGCGCCCGGTCATCGGCCCCATCCCAACCGGTCCCGTTCCGTCCCCTCCTGGCATGATCGTTCTCCTTTCGTTCGTGCCGCCGCCCGCAGCTTGTTCCTGCTCGGTGCCGCACCCGTTGCCATCGAGCGCTCCAAATACGTCGCGCTCTTCCCCTAATGCCCCAACAGAAGCAGTCCGTAGCCGGCCGACAGACCGGCCGCGAACGTGATCGCCTTGACCTTGAGGAATTCCCGCCACGACTGCGCGAGCAGCGGCAGCATCCCGTGCCCGTCCTGGACCACCGAGGACGCCACGAGCGCCGATAGCGGCATGAGCCCCTGCGCGAAGCCGGCGACGAAGATCATGTGCGGCCCCGACTCGGGCAGCAGCCCGATGACGGCCGCGGCGAGAACGGCCCACCCGGCATGCCCTTGGATCCACGCCTGGAACGGCCCGCCCTGCACCTTGATCCAGGCCATCACGAAGAGGGCCGCCAGCGTCCACGCAAAGATCCGGGGCACGTGTTCCCGCGCCACATGCCGGTAGAGGTGCTCGTCCAGGAAATGGTCCGGGGCGACGAAGACCACGGCGAACGCCAGCGCCGCCAGGACGAGAAGGGTCACGCGGACCCAGTCCCACTCCGGCGGTCCCAGCGCTCCGAAGGCGGCCCCGAGCGCGAACAGGGCGAGCGCCACGCACAGCACCGCCCGCGGGAACGAACACGTCCGGAAGGAAGAGCGGCGCGCCAGATGCAACCGCCCCTCCGCCTGGTCGTGCACCGCGAGGCCGGCATCGCACGCCGGCGCCCCGTAGTACCGGTGTCCCCCGATGCGGTCCACGAGCCACGCCACCGCGAGGCCGTAGGCAAACAGGCCCGCGAAGAGAAGGAGGGCCTGCTTCGGCATCATGGCGAGCATGACGAACGCCTCGTCCCCCGAGGCGGCCACCATGCTCCCGGTGAGGGCGCCAAAGGAGATGATCCTGTGGATGTACAGCGTGACGTCGGTGAAGGCGCCCAGGCAGCCGGGCACCGTGCCGACCAGGATCACGGCGGCGTAGCCCAGGATGCCGCCCTTCTTGAGCCAGCGGGCCGCCACGCCGGATGTCGCCACGTTGAGGTACTCGACGAGGAGCATCATGGCAAAGACGAAGCCCGTGATCATGAGGGTGTCGCCGAGCACGGACTCGAGGACCGCGAGCACGTTCATGCTCGCGCCCGTTCGCCTGCCGCCACGAAGTAGCTCTGCGGCCCCTGGCGCTTCTGCCGCACCAGACCGGCCGTCTGCAGCGCGGCCAGGGCCTTTACGACCGCGTTGGGAGCCGCGGAAAGGCCCGCGACGGCGTCATCGAGCGTGGACGGGCGGCGGGCCAACAGGTCCAGCAACCGCCGCTGCAATGTCTCGCCGTCCTCGAAGCCGGAGGTCGGCGTGGGCTCGAAATCGGCGATCACCTCGGCTTTCGGTGTGAACAGGTCGCACAGCTCCGCGAGCCTCTCCCTCGCAACGATCGCCGAGCGGTCCAATCGTCCAGGCCGCACCGGCGTGTTGAGCTGGATGCGGTCGGGCCGGATCCGCCGCGCTTGCTCCGCGATCCGCTGCAGACGCAGGCCACGGTCCGTGCGGCGCGCCACCACCATGACCTCGAGCCAGATTGGGCCGGCGTACTCCGCGCGAAACGCCTCCAAGCCGGCCACCACTTTCTCCAGGGCGAGCGTGTCGTGTGGGCGGTTGACGAACCGGAAGAACTCCTCGTCCCCGGCGTCCAGGCTGGGCAGCACCCGGTCGGCCAGGGCCGCCTCGCGGCGCAGGTCGGCGTCCGCGAACAGGGCGCCGTTGGTGAGGAGGACAACGGGGATCTGCGTGATCGCCTTGAGGGCGGTGATCAGGGCGCCCAGGGGCCTGTACAGCGTTGGTTCGCCCGACCCGGCCAGGGTAATGGCGTCCGGTGGCGCTCCCCGGTCGAGGGCGCGGCGGACCTCGTCGACGATGGAGGCCACCGGCGCGAACGTTTGCCGCCGGACGGTGAGGCGCCGCGTCGGGCCGAGCTGGCAGTAGATGCAGTCGTACGGACAGCTCTTCATCGGCACCAGGTCGACGCCCAGGCTGCGCCCGAGACGGCGGCTCGGAACCGGGCCGTAGACGTGGCCCGCGGCGCCGGTGCGGTCAGCGCCTCGAGCGGGCATCCGCCGCCTCCTGGGTTGCACTCGGCGCGGGTGGCTCTTCGGTTTCCTCGCAGCGACACGCACGACCGCGGCGGCGGGGGCCGCCGTGAACCGGGCACGCGTTCTCGTCCGCCTCGGCGAACCGCACCGGCCCCTCGCCGATCGCAATCGCCTTGCCGTCGAGCAGCGCCTCGGCCACCTTGCCGCGCGCCGCCGCCAGGATCCGCCCGAACGTGACGCGGGAAACGCCCATGCGCTCCGCCGCCAGGTCGTGGTACAGCCCTTCGCGATCGGCGAGGCGCAGCGCCTCCAGCTCGTCGAGTCCCGAGCGTGAGCGTTTCCAGCTCCCTGAACGGGATACCCGCAGGCTTGAACGCCCACACTGTCGGGCGGTGCGCGACCTGGCGAAGCTCACGAGGCCTTGGCATCTGCGCCCCCCGCCGGCAAACGAGCTACTCTGTCCATCATCGTTATGAACATATGTCCTGTTCGCGCGATTGTCAACCCGCGGCCGTTGACTTGTCGCGCGACAAGGAAACGCCCCCGCCGCAGCCGTACGGTGTTGATCCGGGCGCAACGGGCGCCCATGATTTGGGGGCACGATCTATGGATATCCACATAGACGCACGGACACAGAGATGGGATGCCGGAGCCGAGCGGCTGCGGCGGCTCGCGCACCCGCTCCGTCTGGCGCTGCTCACCCTGCTGCGGCAGCGCGGCGAGCTGTGTGTCTGCGGGATCGCAGCCGCACTGGCGGCGGAGCAGGCCACGCTCTCGCGCCACCTCCGCATCCTCAAGGACGGCCAGCTCGTGCGCTCGCGCCGCGACGGCGCCAACGTCTTCTACTCGCTCGACGGCGAGACCGCGCGCACGCTGCTGCGGCAGCTCGAGCAGCTGCTCGGCGGCCGGAGCCGGAGAACGGAGCACACGCGATGAACCCGGGATGGCATCCTCTCGTTCGTCGCGGTCGCCGCGCACCCGGTCGCATTCAGCGCGTAAGCTTCGAACCCAGACTATCTCAAACGCTTTCACCAGGCCGCCGGCACGATCCGGCAAGGAGGCAGGCATGAAATGGCTTGCGGCGTTGCTCGCTGCCGCGGTGTTCTTCCCCGCCAGCGCCCGTTCGCTCACGATCGAGGAGGCCACGACGCGCGCGCTGGCCGCCAACCCGAGGCTCCAGGCCGCCAAGCTGTCCGCGCTCGCCGCGGCGCAGCGGGCGCAGGAAGCGGCCGGGCGCAGGTACGGCGAGGTGGACCTGGTCGGCTCCTACAACCACTACGACAGCAACCGCTCGCTGGTGCCGATCTCGATCGACCTGTTCAAGAACCCGAGCCTGGGGTTCTACCAGCTGCCCTGGGACCGCAACCAGCTGCACTACGGGATCGCCTACCAGATCCCGCTGCTGGCCGGCGGCCAGCTGCACGAGGGGCGGCTGATCGCCGAGCTGTCGCAGCGGGCCAGCGAGGACCTCGCGCTGTACGGCGCGGACGAGGTGCGCTACAACGTCCGCGCGGCGTTCCGCAACGCGCTCACGCTCACGCACGCCCTGTCCGCAGTCACCGCGTACGAGCGGGCGCTGGAGAACGACGTCAAGGACGCGGACCTCAAGGTGAAGGTCGGCACCTGGGCGAGCGTGGACGGCGCCAAGATCCACTTCGCGCTCGAGAGCGCCCGGGCGCAGCGCGAGGCCGTGCAGACTCAAATCGACTCGCTCGACGCGCTGCTCGCGGCGCTCATGGGGGAAGACCTGCCGCCCGAGGGGTACACCCTCGCCGACGCCCCGGAGGCGCCCGCGCCCCCTGCCGGCACCCTCCGCGACAACGCCGCGGCGGCGCTCGGCGGCCGGCGCGACCTCGCGGCGGTCAAGGTCACGGTGGCGATCGCCGAGCGCAAGAAGATGCTGGCCAAGGAAGCGTTCGGCCCGATGGTCTCCTTGGGGGGCAACTACCTGACCAACTCGGCGCCCGGGATCCGCGACAACCTCAACACCCACGAGTTCGGTCTCTACCTGAACCTGCCGCTGTTCAAGGGCCTGCAGCGGATCCACGCGCTGCACGCGGCCGACTTCGACCTCCAGGTCGCCCAGCGGCAGCAGCGGGCCAAGGAACTGGAAGTCCTGGCGCAGGTGCAGGACGCCCTCGGACGGGTGCAGGCGGCGCGCGCCCAGCTCGCGGCCGGCAAGGCGCAGAAGCGCGCTCGGCGCCGAGGTCGCTCGGGTGGAGCACCTCAAGCTCGAGCAGGGCACCGGCAAGATGGAGGACTACCTCGCCGCGCGGGCGCAGGAGATGCAGGGTGAGACCGGTTACTGGCAGGGCCTGTACGCCCTGCAGAGCGCCGTCGACTACCTCGACTTCGTATCGGCCCAGGGAGGCCAGCATGACTAAGAGACTCTTGACCGTCGGATTCGCCGTCATCGTCGTGGTGCTCCTCGCCCTGGTGGTGGTGCACAAGAAGCAGCAGCTCGCCCACCTCCCGCTTCCCCCCAACCCGCCCACGCCGGTGCGCACGGCGGCGGTGCGCGACGGGCAGGCGAGCAACAGCGTCGAGACCGTGGCGCTCATTCAGTCGGAAACGGCCGCAACGGTGGCCGCGCAGGTCCCCGGGGCGATCCTCGAGATGCGCTGGCGCGAGGGGGACCGGGTGGCGAAGGGCCAGGTCATGGCGCTCATCGATCCCCGCACCCTCGAGGACGCCGTGCAGGCGGCGCAGGCGCGCCTGGCCGCGGCCGACGAGGACTACGGCAAGCAGAAGGCGATCTTCGCGCGCGACAAGGCGCTGCTGGACGGGGGCGCGATCGCCCCGCAGGCGTTCGACATCTCCAAGGCCCAGCTCGCCGGCGCCGACGCGGCGCGGGTCGGCGCCGAGAAGGCGCTGCAATCCGCCAAGGTGGTGCGCTCCTACGCCTCGACGTCCGCTCCCTACGCGGGCGTGGTGACCGCCCGGCTCGCCGAGCCCGGCGACCTCGCCTTCCCCGGCAAGCCGCTGTACACGATCCAGGTCCCCGGGCCCGTCAAGCTGCTCTCGAAGCTGGCGCAGGACCAGCTGGCGCAACTGCGGGTCGGCGACCAGGTGACGTTCGGCAGCGGCGCCACCGCCGTGGTGGGGACGACCAGCCGCATCTATCCCGCGCTCGACGCCGCCCACCTCGGCTCGGTGGAGACGGTGCTGCCGCAGGTCGCCGTTCGACCTGCCTCCGGGCGCCACCGTGAGCGCCCGCTACGCCGCCGCGCCCGCCCAGGGGCTCGTCGTGCCCAACGAGGCGCTGCTGCAGGGCATCGACACGACGCTGGTGGTGAAGGTCGAGAACGACACGGCCCGGCCGGTCCCGGTGACGGTCCTCCGCCGCGGCGACGATGGCGCGGTCGATCGCGTCGCAGACCGGCGATCTGAAGGCGGGCGACACCGTGGTCGTGGGCCTGCCGAGCGAGCTGATGGCGCTCACGGCAGGCACTCGGGTCACCGCCCAGGGCGGAGGCGCGTCATGAACTTCGTCGGCGCGTACGTGAAGAAGCCGCACCTGTTGCTCTCCGTCGTGCTGCTGCTGGCGGTGGTGGGGCTCGTCGGGTTCTTCAAGATGCCGGTGAACCTCTTCCCCGACAGCGAGCGGCCGCAGATCGCCGTGGTCACGGTGTGGCCCGGCGCCTCGGCCGGCGACGTGGCGGGCGACGTGAGCCGCGTGATCGAGAAGGAGCTCAAGACGATCGAGCTGGTCCGCCGCGTGACCTCGACCGCCAACGACGAGGTCTCGGTGGTGACCGCGGAGTTCGAGTACAGCAAGGGCCTGGACTCGGCGGCCACCGACGTGTCCAACTCGCTCAACAAGATCCGCCCGCTGCTGCCGCCCGACATCCGCCCGTTCCAGGTGTACAAGGTCTCCTCCGCCACCGCCGCGGTGCTGACCCTCGCCGTCACGCCCAAGCCGGGCTCGCACCTCGACCTCGCCCAGGTCCGTCGGCTGGCCGAGAACCCGATCAAGGAGACGCTGCTGCGCCTCCCCAGCGTCGAGAACGTCGAGGTCTTCGGCGGCTACCAGAGCGTGGTGCAGGTGGACCTCGACCCCAACCGGCTGCAGGCGTTCCACCTGAGCCCGGGCCAGGTCGTCGAGGCGCTCAACACCTGGAACCGCAACACCCCGGAGGGCCTCGTGCTCTCGCAGGGGCGCCAGATCCTGCTCAAGAGCCAGGGCGAGTTCATCCGTCCCGAGGAGGTCGGCGGCATCGTCGTCAGCGCCGCGCCCGGGCCGCCCGTCTACCTGCGGGACGTGGCCGAACGTCCACGTCGGCATCCAGGAGCGCCAGTCGGCGTTCCACGGCAACGGCAAGGCGGCGATCGGCATCAACATCCAGCGCGCCCTCTCCGGCTTCGCGCTGCCGACCATCCAGTCCGTGCTCGGCAACCTGCCGAAGCTGGAGAAGCAGTACCCCGGCCTCGAGTTCGCCGTCGCCGACACCCAGGGCGAGCTGATCTCCACCAGCGTGTCGAACATGGTGGACGCGCTGCGCGACGCCATCATCATGACCGTCATCGTCATCTTCCTCTTCCTCGCGGACACCCGCGGCATGCTGCTGGCGGGGATCTCGATCCCCTTCACCTACCTCATCACCTTCGCGTTCATGTGGCTGTTCGGCTTCGAGTTCGACATGGTGACGCTGACCGGCGTCATCCTCGGCGTCGGCATGCTGCTCGACGACGCGATCGTGGTGCTGGAGAACATCGAGCGCCACTACCACAAGCTGGGGCAGAAGCTCGAAGACGCCGTCGTCGGCGGCACCCAGGAGGTGATGCTCGCGATCCTCTCGGGCACCTACGCCACGGTCGTGGTGCTGGTGCCGATCATCTGGATCGGCGGCTTCGTGCAGACCGTGCTGCGGCCGCTCGCGCCTGACGCTGTCGATCGCGCTGATCGCGTCGTACCTGGTGTCGGTCACGATCCTGCCGATCCTGGCGCCGTTCATCCTGCGCCTCGGCGGCAAGATGGAGCGCTTCCGCTGGGAGCTCGCGCTCGACCGCTTCGTCCAGGGCAAGGTGCTCCACCCGATCCAGGAGTTCTTCGTCAGGACCGCTCGGCGTGGCGCTGCGCCACAAGGCTGCTGTTCATCATGCCGGCGGTCATGCTGCTGGTCTTCTCCGGCCGCGTCGTGATCCCGCTGATCGGCCGCGACCTGATGCCGCCGATGGACACGGGGATCTTCCGCGTCACCTTCGAGAGCTACCCGAACACGTCGCTGCGGGCAGACCGAGGCGCTGCTCACCACGGCCGAGAAGGCGATCTGGCGGCAGCCCGGCGTCACCATGACCTCGAGCACCCTCGGCTCCGAGCCCGGCGTGCTCTCGTTCGGTTCCGGCCGCAACCCGCAGCAGGCGTTCGTGACCGTCCACCTCGTCAACCGCTTCCAGCGCAAGGAGACGATGTGGGCGATCGAGGGGAAGGTCCTCGCCCAGCTGCAGACGATCCCGGGGATCCGCTTCCCGGCGGCGTTCGACTACGGCGCGACGCCGCTCTCGACCATCCGCTCGACCGTGGACCTGATGATCTCCGGGCCCGACCCGGTGGTGCTCGACAACCTGCGCCAGCAGGTGCAGCAGCGGCTGCATGACCGCCGGCGGGCATCACCTCGGTGGTGCCCACCTGGACGCTCGACCGCGTCGAGTACCGCTTCCTCCCCGATCCCGAGCTCCTGTCGCATCTACGGCGTCAACGCCGCCACCGTGGCGGCGCAGGTCGGCGGCCAGGTGCGCGGCTTCCCGGCGACGCTGTTCCGCGTGCCCAACCAGGACTCGTTCGCGGTCTGGGTGCAGGCCGAAGCCGCCCGCCGCGACAGCTCGACGCGCCTGGAGACGCTCCCGATCCTGACGCCGCGCGGCCCCGTGCCGCTCGCCAGCCTGGGGCGCATCGAGACGGCGACCGTGCCGACGCTGTACACCCACCAGGACATCGCGCCGACGGTGGACCTCCTCGGCTACCGCGACGTCCAGGCCGTGACCCACATCAACGACAACGTGGACAAGGCGATGGCCGGGTTCAAGCTCCCGCCCGGGTACACGATCACCGAAGAGGGGGAACGCAAGACCATGGACGAGGCGTTCTCCGCTCTGATGGCGGCGCTCGTGCTCGGCCTCGTCCTGCTCTACTTCTCGCTGATCCCGGCGTTCAAGTCGTTCCTGCACCCGCTGACGATCATGGTGGCGATCCCGCTGGGGATGATCGGCGCCACCTGGTCGATGCTGATCGTCGGCAAGCACCAGCTGCATGCCGGCGTTCATGGGGATGATCCTGCTCGCCGGCATCGTGGTGAAGAACTCGATCCTGCTGATCGACTTCATCGAGGAGGCGCGAGCGCGCGGCGAGAGCCTGCACGACGCGCTCACCGGCTCCGTCCGCGTGCGGACGCGGCCGATCCTGATGACCGCCGTCGGCACCGCGGTCGGGATGCTGCCGATCGCGCTGCAGTGGGCGATCGGCCTCGAGCGCCTCTCGCCGCTGGCGGTCGTCGCCATCGGCGGCCTGATGGTCTCGACGTTCCTGACGCTCATTTACGTGCCGGTGTTCTACGACCTGTTCGAGAACGCCAAGAACTGGTTCACCGGAGGTCGAAAGGCCGTCCCGGCGACCGAGGAAACGCCGGCCGGCTAGGCGAGCGGCCAAAGAAAGGAAAGGTTTGGTATGGCGAAAGATCTGAGCAGCACGTTGTGGCACGGCGCGCCGCGCCGTGAGATCCCCTGGTTCCCCACGATCGACGCCGAGGCGTGCATCGGCTGTCAGCTCTGCTTTGTCACCTGCGGCCGGGAGGTGTTCGACATGACGGCGGACACGCCGCCCCGCGCGGAGGTCGCCCGCCAGTACAACTGCATGGTCGGCTGCTCGACCTGTGCGATGGTCTGCCCCACCGATGCCATCTCGTTCCCGGACAAGGAGCTGGTCCGCCGAGCCGAGCGCGAGCACAGGATCTTCCGGCAGGTCAGGCAGGAGGCGACGAGCAAGCGGGCGAAGGTCGGCGCCGTCGAGGCGCGCGCCGCGGCGGAGAAGAAACTCGCCGAGACGACGACGCGGGCTCGCGTCAGCATCGCCGGGACGTTCGGCGAGAAGCGCTTCCTCGTCAAGCTGGACGAGCTGACCCAGGACCGCCCGTTCGACATCGTCGACCTGAAGCTCGAGGTGCCGACCGTGAAGGGCCTGGGGAGAAGACCCCGGCGTTCATGGCGTTCGGCGTGACTTCGACCGACGAAAGCGATGTCCGTCCATTCCTCGCGAGGTCAAGGAGTTGGTGCGCGTCAACGGCCATCGGCTGGCTGAACGCTCGTAGCCGGAAGAACGGCCGGCGACTAGGATGGGAGCCGTACGATGCACGACCGGCGACACACGCCGTCGATGATGCAAAGGAGAGAACGATGAGCAACCCGACCGCACCAAACCCCGACCAGGTGCTGGCAATGATGCGCCAGAAGATGGGCGAAACACTGCCCTCCTGGCCCGAGGTCCTTCGAGACCTGGCCCCGGACCTGCTCGTCGGCACCGCAATGAACTCGGCCGGGAGCGTCGGCCGCGAAGCCAGCCCGATCCCCGCCAAGTACCGCTCGTTGATCGCGGTGGCGGCCGCGCTCGGGCGCGGGCAGGCGGCGTGCGCCCGCTCGCAGGCCTACATGGCGAGGCAGGCGGGCGCGACGGCCGAGGAGGTGCTGGACACGGTCCGCATTGCGCGCCACCTCGCCGCGGCCGGCATCCTCGACGCCGCCACCCCCCTGCTCGCCGATCTCGGCGCGTCATCGACGCCCAGCGAGCCGGCGCGGTGAGCCAGCGGCACGACCTTCCACCCGTTACGGGCACCGATATGGATCGGCGGCTGTGGGCGAGCGCCGCCCTCAACGTTGCGATCACGGTGGCCGAGCTGTTCGGTGGATTCTTCTCGGGCAGCCTGGCGCTGCTCTCGGACGCCGCGCACAACTTCAGCGACGTGGCGGCCGTCGCGCTGGCGCTGTGGGCGAGGCGCCTGAGTCGGCGCCCGCCCACCGCCCATCACACCTACGGCTTCAAGCGCGCCGAGGTCATCGCCGCCCTCGCCAACGCCGTCCTGCTGATCGCCGTCTCGGTCGTGATCGCGCGCGAGGCCCTCGTGCGTCTGCTCCACCCCACCCCGGTCGCACAGGGGCTCATGCTTGCCGTCGCGCTCGTCGCGCTCGCCGCGAACGTCGGCTCGGTGCTCCTGCTGCGCCGTCACGAAAAGGACGATATCAACGTCCGCAGCGCCTTCCTGCACATGGCCCAGGACGCCCTGGCCTCGCTGGCGGTGGTGGCCGCCGCCCTTTTGGCGCACACGCCTGTGGGTCTGTACGTGGATCCCGCTGCGGCGCTGATCGTCGTCTTCGCAGTGCTTCGCAGCGGGCTGTCGCTCATCTGGGAGACGCTCTCCACCCTGCTCGAGGGCGCGCCCGCGGACGTTCCCCTCGAAGCGTTGCTCGACGACGTGGGACGGGCGTTCCCGGGCGCCACCCTGCACCACCTCCACCTCTGGCAAAACGGCCCCGGCCAGCGGCTGCTCACCGCCCACGTGGTCGTGAGCGACACCCTCGACGGCCGGGCGATCGAGGGCCTGTTCGCCGAGATCAAGGCCTTTCTCCACGACCGCTGGGGCGTGGCGCACGCGACGCTCGAGCCCGAGGTGGAGGGGTGCGGCGAAACCGAAATCCTGGCAAGCTGGGACGACGAGCGATCGCCATGAACTCGGGTTCCGGGTCCGCGGCGGGGTGGGAGGGAGCATGAACCGGAAGCTGCTGGACCTCGCGTCGCGAACGCTCGGCGACACCCTGGCGCACGAGCAGATATCGCTAACCGTCGAGGACAAGTTGCGGGAGCTCTCGTTCAACCTGTGGTGGAACTGGCACCCGCAGGTCCTCGAGATGTTCCGTCAGCTCGACCCCGCCGGATGGTCCGAGACCAACCACAACCCGATCGCCCTGCTCAAGCGCTTCGAACCGCGGGCGCTCGCCGCCCGCGCCGCGGAACTGTCGCTGGAGAACACGGTCAGCTTCCACTACCGCCGGCTGCAGGAGTATTTGAACGGCGAGTCGTCGTGGTGCGCCATCCACGCCGGGGGACTGCAGGCGACGCCGATCGCCTACTTCTCCGCGGAGTTCGGACTGCACGAGTCGCTCCCCCTGTACTCCGGCGGCCTTGGCGTCCTCGCCGGCGATTACCTGAAGAGCGCCTCCGACCTCGGGCTTCCCGTCGTGGGGGTCGGCCTCTTCTACGCGACCGGTTACTTCCGCCAGCACTTCGACGCCACCGGCTGGCAGACCGAGGAGTACGGTCACATCGACATCGCGGCGCTGCCGCTGCGGCGGCCGCTGGGTCCCGACGGGGCGCCGATCATGGTCGAGGTGCCGTGCAACGGCGAGACGCTGCACGCCGCGGTCTGGGTCGCCCGCATCGGCCGCACCCTGCTGCTGCTCCTCGATTCCGATGTCGAGGCCAACCCCCCGTATCTGCGCGAGCTGACGGCGAGGCTGTACGGCGGCGACGAGGTCACGCGCATCCGCCAGGAGGCGCTGCTCGGCATCGGCGGGTTGCGCGCGCTGCGCGCGCTCGAGATCCGGCCAGCGGTCATGCACCTGAACGAGGGGCACAGCGCGTTCGCGATCCTCGAGCGGACGCGAGAGCGGATCGAGGAAGAAGGGATGTCGTTCGACGACGCGCTGCGCGAAACCGCGCTGCAGACCGTGTTCACGACGCACACCCCGGTCGAAGCCGGACACGACCGCTTCCCCGCGGACCTCGTGGAACGCGAGCTCGGCTGGCTGCGCGCGGCGCTGCGCCTCGACCAGGAACGCATGATGGCCCTCGGACGCGTAAACCCAGGTGACCGCGATGAACCGTTCTGCATGACGGTGCTGGCGATCCGCGGCTCGCGCCGGCGCAACGGCGTCTCGAGCCTGCACGGCCACGTCGCGCGAAAGATGTGGCAGCGGATCTGGCCCGGACGCGACGAGGAGGACGTCCCGATCGGGCACATCACCAACGGCGTGCATGTGCGATCGTGGCTCGCCCTTTCGATGAACCGGATCTTCGACCGCTACCTGGGCGCCGACTGGCCGGCGCGGCAAAGCGACTGCGCCGCCTGGCGCCCGATCGCGAACGTGAACGACAGCGAGCTGTGGGAGACGCACGAGGTGCTGCGCCGCTACCTCGTCGAGTTCGTCCGAAGGCGGGCTGGCCGGCCCGAACTGCTGGACGAGCGCGCGCTCACGCTCGGGTTCGCCCGGCGCGTCGCCACCTACAAGCGCGGCACGATCCTGCTGACCGACCTCGACCGGCTGGAGGGGATCCTCGGCGACCCCGCGCGGCCGGTGCAGATCGTCTTCGCCGGGAAGGCGCACCCGCGCGACGATGCGGGGAAGAAGCTCCTTCAGGAGCTGCTCGGCATCGCGCGCGATCCCCGCTTCGAGGGTCGCATCGTCTTCGTCGAGGACTACGACATCAACGTCGCGCGCCACCTGGTGCAAGGGGTGGACGTGTGGATCAACACGCCGCTGCGACCGATGGAGGCGTGCGGCACCAGCGGGCAGAAGGTCGTCCTCAACGGGGGCCTCAACCTCTCGGTGCTCGACGGCTGGTGGGCCGAGGGCTACGACGGCAAGAACGGCTTCGCCATCGGGGACGGGATGGTGCACACCGACCCCGCCGTGCAATGGGCGGGGGACGCCGAATCGCTCTACCGGCAGCTCGAGGAGCAGGTGGTGCCGTTGTTCTACGACCGCGAGGGCGCGGCGCCGCCGCGAGGCTGGGTCGAGCGGATGAAGCGCTCGATCATGACGCTCGCCTGGCGCTACAACGCCGACCGCATGGTCGCCGACTACGTCCGGCACGGCTACCTGGCCGCCGGGGGCAGGCTCTCCTCCGCCTGAGCGCCGATTTCGTCGTGAACGAGACCCTCGACGGACGCGCGATCGAGTGCCTGTCGCGCACATGAGGGAATGCACGGAGGAGCGCGAGACCCGCCGCCGGCCGTGATCACCGTCTTTAGCGTGCTATAATATTTATAGGTGAAAGAGACAGGTGGTTTAGCCTTCTCACGCTTCTCGCCGCAGAGACCGCGGCGGGTGCCTTGTGGGTTCCCGGGCGCTTGCAGCGACAGGCCACGGGACCTTCCAAGCGCCGTCCGTGGCCCTCCGTTGGCTCTCACTGTCCCTCTCACGGAACTGCCCCGGGGTCGAAGCGAGGAAAGAAGCTCCTAACTCTGAGCCGAACAAGAGGAGATGCCCACATGACGAAGACACGAGTTCTCTCAGGCTTTCTTGCTGCAGCAGGCCTTGGCGCCGCGTTGCTTGCCCTATCGTCGTGCACGACGGCGGGGGCCAGGCAGTCCGGCGTTCGGCCGGAACCCATCCATGTGGCCAGCATCATTCAATGGAGTAAGGATGGGATGCCTCCCAAGGAGATCATCCAGAAGCTCCGCGACTCCGGCACGGTGTACCGCCTCCGCGCGGACCAGATCGTACGCTTGCACGGCGAGGGCGTGTCGAACTCGGTCCTGAACTACATGCAGGCGACCTACGTGGATGCCGTGAGCCGCAACCGGGCGCGGAGGTCTTTGCGCGCCTGGAACCCATACAACGACGGCTACTACTACGGCGGCGTCCCGTTCGGGTGGGAGGAGCCCATGGTCGATTTCGACGAAGAGGACGGAGGAGGAAACTGACTTCGGCCTAGGGTCGCCTCCACCCCTCGGCGTTTCGGGGATACGATGATGGGCGGGAGGCGATCATGACCGTTGCCGCTGTCCTCGCCATGCTGCTCGCTGCAGCACCGGTGCCTTCGGCACCTCGGACGACCGCGGGCGTCGCGCCGGGCGAACCGGCCCTGGTGCGGGCGCACCAGGCGGCTGCGGTGCTGACCACGGAGCTGCTCGGTCGGTTGCGCCAGGAGCTCGACGCCGGCGGACCGGCCAAGGCGATCGCCGTGTGTTCCGAGGTCGCACCGGCGATCGCCGCCCGCCTCTCCCGCGACGGCCTCACGGTGCGCCGCGTCGGCACCCGGGTGCGCAACCCCGCCAACGCCCCCGATCCGTTCGAGGCGGCAGTCCTGGCGCGCTGGCAGGAGGGGATCCGACGCGGCGTCGCGCCTCGGGAGGACGACGCCTGGGTCGACGCGGATGGCGTCCGGACGCTGCGGGTGATGCGGCCGATCATGACCGGAAAGCTGTGCCTGGCGTGCCACGGCGAGACGGCGAAGCTCGCCCCCGCGGTCCGCGCCGCACTCGCCGAGCGCTACCCCACCGACCGCGCCACCGGCTACCGCGAGGGCGATCTGCGCGGCGCGGTCTCGGTCACCGTCGTGCCCTGATCCCGCGGCGCGCCGCCCACTGCAGCCCCTGCGCAACGGCGACTCTTCACAGAGCGTTCACATAGGGGCCGTACAAGGGTCGCGGCGGCGGCCGGGGAGCCTGCGACTCGGGCAGCCCCGCCGGGCCGAAAGGGAGGATGCGCACGATGATACGGTCCAGAGGGAGCTGGTTCATGGGTTCGGCGGCCGCGGCCTTGGCCCTCGCAGGCGGGCTCGCGTTCGGCCAGACCACGATCACGGGGGCGGGCGCCACGTTCCCCTACCCCGTCTACGCGAAGTGGGCCGACGCATACGCCGCCAAGACGGGCGTCCACCTCAACTACCAGTCGATCGGGTCGGGCGGAGGCATCGCCCAGACCAAGGCCAAGACGGTTGACTTCGGCGCCTCCGACGCGCCTCTCACCCAGCAGCAGCTCGACGAGATCGGCCTCATCCAGTGGCCGATGATCATGGGCGGCGTCGTTCCGGTGCTCAACGTCCCCGGCGTCAAGCCCGGCGAGGTCAGGCTCACGCCCACGCTGCTCGCCGACATCTACCTCGGCAAGGTCGCCAACTGGAACGCACCGGAGATCGCCGCGGTCAACCCCGGCGTCAAGCTCCCCGACCTCGCGATCACCGTCGTGCACCGCGCCGATGGCTCCGGCACAACGTGGATCTTCACCAACTACCTCGACAAGGTGTCCCCGGAGTGGCACACCAAGGTCGGGACGAGCACCGCGGTCTCCTGGCCGACCGGCGTCGGCGGCAAGGGCAACGAGGGGGTCTCGGCCTACGTGCTGCGCATCAACGGCGCCATCGGCTACGTCGAGTATGCGTACTGCCTGCAGAACCACATGACGTACGCGCTGCTGCGCAACGCCGCCGGGAACTTCGTGTCGCCCACCGCCAAGGCGTTCCAGGCCGCGGCCGCCAACGCCGACTGGAAGGACGCCCCCGGCTACTACCTCGTGCTCACCGACCAGCCGGGCGCGGAGAGCTGGCCGATCACCGGCGCCTCGTTCATCCTGTTCTACAAGAAACAGCCCGACGCCGCCAAAGCCAAGGCCGTGCTTTCGTTCTTCGCCTGGTGCTACGCCAACGGCCAGAAGATGGCCGAGGATCTGGACTACGTCCCGATGCCCAAGAACGTCGCCGACATGATGGAAGCGAACTGGACGGCGAACGTGCGTTCCGCGGGCCAGGCTGTCTGGAAGTGACCGGAATCGAAGATCGTGGCAGGGCGGCCGCCGCTGGGGCGGCCGCCCTCCCCGCGAGGGGTATGGTGCGGCGGGCGCACGGTCGGGCGCCTCTGGTCGCCGAGGGCGTGTTCCGGGCGGCCGCGGTCTCCTGCGCCGCGTTCGTGCTCGTGGTCATGGCCGGGCTGTTCGTCGTTCTGCTGTACCGCTCGCACCTCTCGATCCACAGGTTTGGCTGGGGCTTTCTCTGGTCCGCCGCGTGGGACCCGGTCCGCGACAATTTCGGTGCCGCCAGCAGCATCTTCGGCACCGTGGCCTCCACCGTGATCGCGATGGTGATCGCGGTCCCGCTCAGTCTCGTGATCGCCCTCTTCCTCGTCGAGGTCGCCCCTCCCCGGCTCGCCCGCCCGGTCAGCTATGGCATCGAGTTGCTCGCGGGGATCCCCAGCATCATCTACGGCATGTGGGGGCTCTTCGTCCTGGCGCCGCTCATGGCCACCCACGTTCAGCCAGCCATCCAGAAGGTTTTCGGCAAGCTCCCGCTGTTCTCCGGGCCGCCGATGGGGATCGGGATATTGACCGCCGGTCTCGTCCTGGCGCTCATGGTGCTGCCGTTCATCACCGCGGTCGCCCGCGACGTTTTCGCGCTCGTGCCGCCGGTCATGAAAGAGGCCGGGTACGGGTTGGGAGCGACGACGTGGGAGGTGACGCGCAAGGTGACGATAGGCTACGGCATGAAGGGCCTCGTCGGCGGCGTGTTCCTCGGTCTCGGCCGGGCGATCGGCGAGACGATGGCGGTGACGTTCGTGATCGGCAACGACCATCGCATCTCGGCGTCGCTGTTCGCCTCGGGCAACTCGATCGCCTCGACGCTCGCCAACGAGTTCACGGAGGCGTCGGAACCGGTCTATCTGTCGGCGCTGGTCGAGCTGGGACTCATCCTGTTCGTGGTCACGCTGGTGATCCAGGTGCTCGCCCAGCTCTGGTTGAATCGCCTCGGGCGGCTGGCCGGGAGCCCGTCATGAGACGGCGCCCCGCCTGGCCGAGGAAGGCGATGGACGGTGCGGTCAAGGCCGCGTCTGTCCTGGCGGCCGCGCTGGGCATCGGATTCCTGGCCTGGATCCTCGTCGTTGTCCTCCGCAACGGCGCCGCCGCGCTGAACTGGACCTTTCTCACCTCGCTACCCTCCGCTCCCGGCGGCAGCGGTGGCGGACTCGGCAACGCGATCCTCGGCACCGCACTCATCACGGTGCTGGCGTGCGCCCTCGGCGTTCCGGTCGGCATGCTGGCGGGGGTCTACCTGGCGGAGTACGGCCGCGGCACCCGGTTCGCCACGGCGGTCCGGTTCCTCGCCAACGTCATGATGGGCATCCCTTCGATCATCATCGGCCTCTTCGTCTACGCGGTCCTGGTGCTGCCCACCGGCCACTTCTCCGGGTGGGCGGGAGGGGTGGCCCTGGCGCTCCTGGTCCTGCCGGTCGTGGCGCGGACGACGGAGGACATGCTGGCGCTCGTCCCCAACGCCCTCCGGGAGTCGGCTCTGGCGCTGGGCGCGCCGCACTGGCGCGCGACGCTGCAGATCCTGTTCCGGGCCGCCAGGGCGGGCCTCCTCACCGGCGTGCTGCTCGCCGTCGCGCGGGTGAGCGGCGAGACCGCGCCGCTCCTGTTCACGGCCCTCAACAGCCCGTACTGGCCGCGCTCGCTCGCCGGCCCGACGGCCAACCTGACGGTGACGATCTTCAACTACGCGATGTCGCCATACCCCGCCTGGCAACAGGCCGCGTGGGGCGCGTCGTTTATCATCGCCATCGGCGTGCTGGCACTCACCGTCGTGTCCCGCACCCTGGCACGGGAGAGAAAGTGACGAGCACAACCCCGCCCGACGTCGCCGCGCCGCGGCCCGCGGTGCCTGAGCCCGCCGCCGGTGTGCAGGCGCCGGCAGCGGCGGCTGCAAAGACGAAAGTTTCTGTCCGGGGCCTCAACTTCTACTACGGCGAGCAACAGGCGCTGTTCGACAACTCGCTCGACGTCCCCGCCGGCAGCGTAACCGCGATCATCGGCCCGTCGGGGTGCGGAAAGTCCACCCACATTCGCGTCTACAACAGGATCTTCGAGCTCTATCGCGAGCAACGGGCGAGCGGAGAGGTCTGGCTCGACGGGGAAGACGTCCTCGCCCCCGGGGTGGACCTGATCGAGCTCCGCCGCCGGGTCGGGATGATCTTCCAGAAGCCGACGCCGTTCCCGCTGACCGTCTACGAGAACCTGGCCTACGGGCTGCGCCTCCACTACCGCGTCAAGGGGTCGGAACTCGACGACCGCATCGAGGAGGCCCTGCGCGCGGCGGCGCTCTGGGACGAGGTGAAGGACAAGCTGCACCGGTCCGGATCCGCTCTCTCCGGCGGCCAACAGCAGCGTCTGTGCATCGCGCGCGCGATCGCGGTCGAGCCCGAAGTCCTGCTCATGGACGAACCCACGTCGGCGATCGACCCGGTGGCCACCTCGCGCATCGAGGAGCTGATCGTCCAGCTCAAGGCCACCTACACGATCGTCATCGTCACCCACAACATGCAGCAGGCCGCCCGCCTCTCCGACTTCACCGGGTTCTTCTACCAGGGGCGGATCGTCGAGTTCGGGACCACCACGGAGCTGTTCACCAACCCGAAGCAGAAGCAGACCGAAGACTACATCACCGGGCGCTTCGGCTGAGATAGCAAAAGGGGGAGGATCGCTCCTCCCCTTTCTTCCGGACGAACTCGGTCAGCTCCTTCCGCCCCGGCCCATGGCCAGCGGCAGACCCGTTGCGGGATCGCGAAGCACCACCTCGAGGCCGGTCGCCACATCCTTGATGGCGAGCGCCACCCAGTGGTCCTGGCCGTCCAGGCTCACCGGCGCGGCCTTGACCTCGACCTGGGCGCCGGCGACGGGCGTGTACCCCGCCTGCATCAGAGCGCGGTAGGGCGAGAGCACGATCGCGACCTCACCCTGGGTCGAGGACATCACCAGCGTGGGGAAGCCTTCGCCGGGGCCCCCGGTGAAGCTGACCACCGCACCGGCAAACGTCGCGGTCCGGCTCAGGTCCGGCCCGCCCCCGGCGCAGAGCCGCCGCCCGCCGCGCTGCGTGGCCCCCATGCCCTGACCCGCGCCCATGCCCAGGCCCCGCGCCGCGCCGGCGCCGGTCGCGCGCCCCGCGAGATGGCGGCGAACACCCTGCCCGGCCGGACCTGTCCACACCGGCGTCCCGTCCGCGTTGCGCAGCACCAGCGTGAGGCCCCTGGTCAGGTTCTTCACCTGGCCGACCACCATTCCCTGGGCGCAACTGGCACACACCCACCCGGACACCTCGGCACGGTCGCCCGCCTCGGCCGCGAAGTTCTGCGCCTGCAGGTAGCGGAACGGCCCGAGCACGAACGCCGTCTCGTTCCCGCTCGCCTCGCGCACCGTGAGCTGCGGCATCGCCTGGCCTGGCGCTGCCCGGAAGCTCACGACCTCGCCCTGCACGGTGAACGTCGTGCCGGTATCCACCCGCGGACCGGTTCCGTCGCCCGCGCCGCCCCGCACCTGCTGTGCCGCCAGCGGGCTCGCCAAGACCAGCGCCATCCCGAGAGTCGCCACGCCAACGATCGAGCTGCTCTTCATTTCTCTACCCCCTTTTCGGCGCCCCGGTTACCGGGGCCACTCATCACGTACGCACGTGCCGTGCCACGTCGGAGGCAATTCCCAAGTGATTGACTCGATGAACGTTCCGGATGTCCACCGGGGCGCGCGCCACGCCCGGCTGCAAGATCCTGCAGCCGGCGCGCAAGGCGTTGCAGTCAGGAGATCCCGAAGCGGCGCAGGCGATAGTAGAGGGTGCGGACCGAGACGTCGAGCAGGCGCGCGGCCTCCTCGCGGTTGCCACCGGCGCGCCGCAGCGCCTCCAGCAGAGCCTCACGCTCCCGGACATCCCGGTCGAGCGGCATGGCGCCGCCTTCCCCGGCGGAGGGGGCGGCGACGACCGCAGGCGTGACGTCCTCGGCCCGGATCGCCGCTCCGGCCCGCACGATCAGCGCCCGCTCGAGCACGTTGCGCAGCTCGCGTACGTTGCCCGGCCACCGGTTGCGCTGCAGCGCCGCGAACACCGCCGGATCGAGCGCCGGCACCGGGAGATGATGGCGAGCCGCCAGGTCCGCGACCAGGTGCCGCGTCAGCACCGGGATGTCGGCCGGCCGCTCGCGCAGGGGCGGCAGGTTGACGGTGACGACCGCCAGCCTGAAGTAGAGGTCCTCGCGGAAGCCGCCGTCGGCGACTGCGGCCGAGAGGTCGCGGTTCGTCGCCGCCACCAGCCGCACGTCCACCGGGATGTCGGCGGCGCCGCCGAGCCGCCGCACCACGCGCTCCTCGAGGACCCGGAGGAGCTTGGCCTGCAACGAGGGCGGCAGGTCGCCCACCTCGTCGAGGAACAACGTGCCGCCGCCGGCCTCCTCGAACCGGCCCTGCCGCTGCCGGTCGGCCCCGGTGAAGGCGCCCTTCTCGTGGCCGAACAGCTCGCTCTCGGCGAGCGCCTCGGGCAGCGCCGCGCAGTTGACCGCGACGAACCGGCCCGTCGAGCGGGCACTCTTCGCGTGCAGCCGGCGCGCCACCAGCTCCTTGCCGGTACCGGATTCGCCGGTGATGAGGACGGACACGTCGCGGGGCGCAACCCGGTCGATCAGGTCGAGCAGCTCCTTCACGGTCGGGTCCTCGGTCACGAACGCCCCGCCTCCCTCTTCGGGCGCGAGCAGCCGGCCCACCGCCGCGAGCAGCGCGGCCGGCGAAGGCAGCGGCTTGGTCAGATAATCGGCGGCACCGTGGCGCACGGCTTCTACCGCCTCCGGGATCGTGCCGTACGCGGTGAGCATCACCACCGGCGGTGGCGCGGTGAGCAGGCGGCTGCGCCGCAGCAGTTCCAGGCCGTCCATGCGCGGCATGCGCTGGTCCGCGAGCACGAGGTCGAACGGGTCCCGCTCCAGCGCCGCCAGCGCCTCGGCGCCGTCGCGGGCCTCGACCACCTCGTGCCCGGCGCCTTCGAGGATGTCCGCGAGCAGCTCGCGGAACGAAGGTTCGTCGTCGGCCACCAGGATGCGCGCCATGTCAGGCCTTCCCCGCCGGGAGCTCGAGACGCGCCACGCAACCGCCGCCGGGCCTCGCGGCCAGGGTGGCATCCCCTCCGTTGGCGTTCGCGAGGGCGCGCACGATCGCCAAACCGAGGCCGGCGCCCTCGGGCCGCGTCGTCACGTAGGGGTCGAACGCCCGCTCCGGGTGGACCGCGAGGCCGGCGCCGCGGTCGCGCACCTCGGCCACCGCCACCCGTCCCTCCCGCCGCACCTCGACCTCCAGCTCGCCGTCCGGGTCGAACGCCCGCGCGTTGCCGAGCAACTCCTCGAGGATGCTCTCGACGTGCTCCCCGTCCGCCCACGCCGGCACCGCCCCGCGCGAGCTGACGCGCACGCCACCCGGCGTGCGGCCCGCGACCCGCTCGGCGAGCGCCACGAGGTCGAGCGTCTCGGGGCTTGCCTCGGGAGGCCGGGCGAACGCCAGCAGCCGCGCGAGCAACACCTCGATCCGCTCGCTCGCTTCCAGGATGCGCCTTGCCCGGGCCTCGGTCGGGGGCGGCGCACCCTCCAGGAGGAGTTGCGTCGTCCCCTTGATGCCGGCCAAAGGGTTGCGCAGCCGGTGGGCCAGGCCGGCGCCGGCCAGCGCGACCACTTCCAAGCGCCGCCGCTCCGCATCGGCGGCGGCCAGGCGTTGCCGTTGCGCCAGGCCGGCCACTCCGAACAGGGCGAAGGCGACGAGGCCCACCGCCGCGACCGCCGCCCCTGCCATCATCACGGAGGCGAGCCGGTCGGACGCGCCCAGCGACTTCACCGGTTGCAGGCGGAGCGTGCCGAGCGTTCCCCGGCCGGGGCCGGCGCCTCGTCCCATCATCCCGCCCGCGGGACGCCACCGCGGCCCCAGCATCGCCGGCTGTTCGCTCGCCGTGGGTCCCAGGGTGCCTTTCCCGGCAATCACCCCGTGCGGCCCCACCAGCTCGACGCCCGCCAGCGCCTCGGAGTGCGCGGCCAGAAAGCGGTCGAGCGTGGCGGCGGCTTCGTCGGGCCCCGCCTCGCGCAGATCGGTTTCCAGCTCGTGGCCGAGGCGCAGCAACACTCCCTGGCGGACGGCGTCGTCGCGCTCCCGCAGGGTGTGCGCCGCCACGGCGGCGAGCCAGACGAAGGCCACACCCAGGACGGCGGCGGCGATGACCGGCACGGCGAGCAGGAGGCGGAACGAAGGCGCTCTCACCAGAACCTCTCGACGTGGACTTGCCCCGGCTGTCGTGGCGTGTGTTCGCGGAACCCCTCGCCGGCCAGCAACGCCGCCATCGTCTCGATCATCCCGGGGTTGCCACAGAGGAAGACGTGGGTGTCCGGGGGGGCGGGCCGGACGCGCCAGTGCCGCTCCAGGACCCCGCGCACCCACAGGTCCTGCACGTAGCCGACCTCGCCCGCCCAGGCGACCGGTTCCTCATCGGGGCGCGAGATGACGGGGAGGTAGAGCAGCTGGCGCCGCAGCCGCTCCATCGTGATCAGCTCGGGGCGGTAGCCGAGGTCCCAGGAGTGGCGCGCCCCGTGGAGCACCGCGACCCGGCGCGCGGGTTCGTGCAGGAGAGCGGTGCGCAGCTGGCTCATGTACGGCGCGAGGCCAGTGCCGGTGGCGATCATCACGATGTCGGCCTCGGCCGGCACCTGCTCGAAGGTGAACAGGCCGGTGATCTTCGGTCCCAGCCAGAGGCGGTCGCCGGCTTTCAGGGCGAACAGCCGCGGCGTCAGGGAGCCCGACCGCACCAGCGTGAGGTAGAACTCCAGGTACTCGCGCTCGACGGAGGAGGAGGCGATCGAGTACGACCTCCGGATCAGGGTGCCCGGCTTCGGCGCCGGGTCGCCCTCCGCGTCGGCCACCGGGTGCCGGCCCGCCTCGGCCGGCAGGCCCAGCACGGCGAACTGGCCCGGCCGAAACGGCGGCAGGTCCCAGCCGTCCGGGGCCACCCTGAGAATGACGAGGCCGGGTGCGACCTCGATCCTGGCCGCCACCACCGCGTTCAACGCATTAGCCGTCATCGCCTGATCCGCTCCAACGCTCGCAACCTCCGGCGAACCCGAACCCCGCCGATGTCTGTTTCCTTCCACGGATCGCGGGAGGCGCCGCACCACCCTACCGGAGGCGCGACGGCGTTCGCAAGGCCCCCGCCGGTGCACCGCTACAATCGCCATGTGCCGGTCGGCCCCCCGGGGCAGCTTCGGGATCCGACCCGGCGGGGAGGCGGGATGAACGACGTACGCACACACCTGCGCGCTTGCGAGTTGTTCGCCGGCCTCGACGAGGCCGCGTTGGACCTGCTGGCGGCCACGGCCCGTCCGCACGAGGTGCCGGCGGGCGCGATGCTGTACACCCGGGGCTCGGCGCGGCACGCCTGTTTCGTAGTGGTCGAGGGGCAGGCCGAGATCCTGCGCGGCGGCCGCGACGAGACCGAGCGCTTGGCGGTGCTGGGCCCGGGCGACGCGCTCGGCGAGGGCTCGTTCCTGCACGCGTCGCTGCACACGACCTCGGCGCGGGCGCTGACGCCGCTGTCGCTGCTGGTGCTGGAGCGGGACTCCGTCCGAACCGCCCTGGCGGCCCACGGCGCCGCCGCCGTCGAGGTTCTCAGCCGCGTGGCGCTCGCCATCAGCCGCCGCCTGCAGTACGCCAGTTCCGGCCCCGTGGGGCGCGACAAGGCGTACGCGTCGGGGGCGACCAGGGTCGAGCACGACCTGCTCGGCGATCGCGATGTGCCGGCCGACGCGCTCTACGGCGTGCAGACGCTGCGGGCGGTCGAGAACTTCCCGATCTCCGGCGTACACCTGTCCCACTTCCCCACTCTCGTCCGCGCCCTCGCCATGGTGAAGCAGGCGGCCGCGCGCGCCAACCTGCGGCTCGGGCTGCTGGACGGGGAAGTCGCCTCGGCGATCGACAGGGCGTGCCAGGAGATCATCGACGGCCACCACCACGGCCATTTCGTGGTCGACGCGGTGCAGGGCGGCGCCGGCACCTCCACGAACATGAACGCCAACGAGGTCATCGCGAACCGCGCGCTCGAGCTGCTCGGCGCCCGCCGCGGCGACTACGCGCGCTGCCACCCAAACAACCAGGTCAACCTCTCGCAGTCCACCAACGACGTCTACCCGACGGCGCTCAGGGTCGCGACCGTCCTGTCGCTGCGCGGCCTGACCGCCGCCCTCGAGAAGCTGCGCGCGGCGCTGGCCGCCAAGGGCGAGGAGTTCCGTGCCGTGGTGAAGATGGGACGCACGCAGCTCCAGGACGCGGTCCCGATGACGATGGGGCAAGAGTTCACGGCGTTCGCCGTCACCACCGGCGAGGACATCGCCCGCCTGCGCGAGACGGCGCGGCTGTTCCTCGAGGTCAACATGGGGGGGACCGCGATCGGCACCGGGATCAACGCCGACCCGCACTACCCCCTGCTCGTGGTCGAGCACCTCCGGCGGATCACCGGCCTCGACGTGCTGCCCGCGGAGAACCTCGTCGAAGCCACGCCCGACACCGGCGCGTTCGTCATGTTCTCCGGCGTGCTCAAGCGCACCGCGGTCAAGCTCTCCAAGATGTGCAACGACCTCCGGCTGCTCTCCTCCGGACCGCGCTGCGGCTTCGAGGAGATCAACCTTCCGGCGATGCAACCCGGCTCGTCGATCATGCCCGGCAAGGTGAACCCGGTGATCCCGGAAGTCGTCAATCAGGTCGCGTTCCAGGTGATCGGCAACGACTTGACCATCACCCTGGCCGCCGAGGCCGGCCAGCTCCAGCTCAACGTGATGGAGCCGATCATCGCCTTCAGCCTCTTCCAGTCGCTGCAGATGCTCACCTCCGCCGTGAACACCCTGACGACCCGCTGCATCCGCGGCATCACCGCCAACGCCCAGCGCTGCCGCGAACTGGTGGAGCGTTCGATCGGGATCGTGACGGCGGTGGTGCCGGCGCTGGGGTACGAACGGGCCAGCGAGATCGCCAGGGAAGCCCTCGAAACTGGCAAGCCGGTCCGCGAGATCATCCTGGCCGCCGGTCTGCTCTCGGGCGCCGAGCTGGACGAGCTCCTCTCCCCCGAGGCGATGACCCGGCCGCGCCCGCTCGCGCCGCGCGGCCCGGCGGCGTAGCAGCCGCGCGCTCGGCGGCCCGGCCCTCCCTACGCTGGCGGCGCCAGAAGGGCGAGTTCGTCCGCGGTCGGCTGGAAGACCGCCGCGCCGACGCAGCCCGGACCGACGTGGGTGCCGACGACCGGCCCGATCTCGCTCTCCAGCAGCTCGGCGATCTCGAAAGCCTCGTGCAGCAGGCCGCGCAGCTTCCCCGCCCACTCCGGAGCGGCGGCGTGCGCGATCCCCGCGATGACGGGCCGGCCGGCATCGACGCGCTCCTTGAGCAGCGCGACCAGACGCGCCTGGGCGTTGGCGCCGCCGCGCACCCGTTCCACCGGCACGACCTCGCCGTTCACCACGCCGAGGATCGGCTTGATGCCAAGGAGCCCCCCGAACCACGCCTGCGCTTGCCCGATCCTCCCGCCGCGCGCGAGGTACTCCAGGGTGTCCACGACGAAGAGCAGGTGGACGCGGGGCCGCATCGCCTCGACCCGCGCGCGGATCTCGGACGCATCGAGACGGCGCATCGCCAACCGGGCGGCGGCGACGGCCAGCAGTGCGAGACCGGTGCTGACCTGAAGGCTGTCCACGACCTCCAGGGCCGGCGCGCCGTCCCCGCGCAGCCTGCGAAAGTCGTCGCTTCCTTCCTTGACCGCAGCGCGGGCGTGCGTCACCGTCTTGGACATCTTCTCCGAGATGTGCACGGAGACGACGTCGCTGCGGCCGACGATCTGACGAAAGGCGGCGAGGAACTCGCCCATGGTGGGGGGACTGGTCTGCGGGTTCCCGCGCTTGTGGTCCTGCAGCAGCTCGTAAAACGCCGCCGGGCGCAGGTCGACGCCGTCCTTGTAGATCTCCTTCCCGAAGAGGACGGAGAGCGGCACGACGTGGATGCGGTTGGCCTCCGCCACCTCGGGCGGCAGGTCGGCCGTCGAGTCGGTGACGACCCGCACCTTGATCTCGGGCTCGTCGAACGCCACCAGGCCGAGGTCGGAGAGGGCGGCGATCTCCCCCAACACGACGCCGTCGGGCTGGGGGGCGCGATCGACGACATCCCGGATGGTGCCGCCGTCGTGGGCCGCTGCCAGCACTCCCTGCTGGCCCGGCGTGAACTGCGTAACGAAGAACGCCGGGCCGATCACCAGCCGCAGCCGGCTCGCGAGGTCGGGAAGGCGGCCGCACGCCTCGGCGAACCGCGCCTGGTCCTCCATCGCGAGCGCCATCAGGCTCAACATGTCCTCGGCGATCTCCCGCGACACGGCGGCCGGCCCGAGCAGCACGCGGAAACTGCCGAATGTGGTGCGCGCGAGCCTCGCGAACGCCTTGGCGCCGCGCGTGGCACCGGCGCGGGCGGCCACGGCCTCGCCCTCATCGAGCGCCACCTCGCCGTCGCCGAGGAGCACGCGGCCGCTCACGACGAGGCGCCGCAGCTTCGGCAGCAACTCGAGCAGCGGCAGCGCCAGCAGGTTCCCCTCCAGAGCCTCCAGCCTGGCGTCGGCCGGGATCCCCAACTCCCGCCCGAGCAGGGCGGTGCGGACCTTCCGGACGATCGCCTCGGGGGCGAGACCCGCCGCGGCCACGACCGGTCCGGGGCCCGCGCCTACGGCCTCCTCGCTGTCGTCGAGCAGAATGCGCAGCGGGCTGGCCTCGCCCGCAACCGCCGCCATTACTGAACCGGCGAGGGCCGCCTCGATCACGACCGCATCCGGGCTCAAGCCCTCCGCGAACCGCTGCCCCTCGTCGCCATCCGTGGCCGTGACGACCTCGTAGGCGTACGACGCCAGCCCGCGGGCGAGCTCTTTGCGCCGGATCTCCTGCCGATCCACTACAAGGACGGTCAATCGTGCCATTGTCTCCCCCGCGGATCGGACGTCCGGCGGCTGCGAATCGAGCGGAATCTACGGGCCGCGTTCCGCCTTGTAGTATACCGCCATGAGCAAACGCATCCTGACGCTCTTCGCCCACCCCGACGACGCGGAAACGATGGCCGGCGGCACCCTCCTCAAGTGGGCGGTCGAGGGCCACTCCATCACCCTGTGCCTGATCACGGACGGCGACAAGGGCACCGCCGATCCGAACGACAGCCGCGACGCCGTGATCGCGCGCCGGCGCGCCGAGCAGGCCAATGCCGCGGCCCGTCTCGGCGCCCAGGTGATCACCCTCGGCTACGAGGACGGCATGCTGCAGCCCACCCTCGA
Organism: uncultured Acidobacteriota bacterium; assembly: GCA_963727205.1. Classification (GTDB taxonomy): domain Bacteria; phylum Acidobacteriota; class Thermoanaerobaculia; order Thermoanaerobaculales; family Thermoanaerobaculaceae; genus RBG-13-68-16. The sequence goes on from CAVSFQ010000010.1 coordinate 41,865, forward strand.
CCTGCGCCGCGACCTCGTGCGCGTGATGCGCCGCGTCCGGCCGGACATCGTGGTCGCCAACGACCCGACCGTCTGGTTCCGGCACGGGACGTACATCAACCACCCGGACCACCGCGCCGCCGGCCACGCTGCGGTGGAGGCGCTCTACCCGGCGGTCAAGAAGGCGAGCATCTTCCCCGAGCTGATCGCCGAGGGCCTGCAGCCTCACGTGGTCCAGGAGGTCTGGCTCGGTCCCACCGGAGAAGCCAATACCTGGGTGGACATCGCCGGCGTCTTCGACCGCAAGATCGAACTGATCTGCGAGCACGCCTCGCAGTTTTCGCCGGGGCCGACTCGCGTTGCTTTCGAGCGGATCGCGCGCGAGGCCGGGCAGGAACGCGGCCTCGCTCTGGCCGAGTCGTTCCGCACCCTTCGCCTGGCCGCCAACACCGTGCAATCGCTCGCCGACGGGCCCCCGCCCTCGTAGCCCGCGCCGGCCCCGGCTACGCGCGCGCGCCGGCGACCGGCGCCAGGCGGACGCCGGCCGCGAGCAACGCGGCGCGCACCACCCGTGCGACGGCGACCGCCCCGGGCGAGTCGCCGTGGACGCAGATCGTCCGGGCGACGAGCGCGAACTCGCGGCCGCCGAATGCGCTCACCCGGCCTTCGACGGCGATGCGCACCGCCTGCGCCGCCGCGGCCGCGGGGTCGGCGTGCAGCGCCCCGGGCAGCGCACGGGGCCGCAGGGTGCCGTCCGCCTCGTACGCCCGGTCCGCGAACGCTTCGCCGACCGCCTCGAACCCGTGGGTTCGGTAGACCTCCAGACAGCGCGACCCGGCGAGGCCGACCAGCGCCACGGCCCGGCTCCACCGCGCTACGCCGCGGGCGACTGCGGCGGCGACGTTGGCGTTCCCCGCGGCGTCGTTGTAGAGGGCTCCGTGCGGCTTCACGTGGCGCAGCTCGACCCCGGCTCGGCTCGCCGCTGCGGCCAACGCCCGCACCTGCTCGAAAACGGTTTCCTCGATCGCGCCGGGGTCCATCCCCGCCGAGCGGCGGCCAAAAGAGGCGCGGTCCGTGTACCCGGGGTGGGCGCCCGCCGCCACGCCGAGCCGTCCCGCCAGGGCGAGCACGCGAGCCATCGTGCGCTCGTCGCCGGCGTGTCCGCCGCACGCGATGTTGGCCGAACTGACGAGCCGGAGCAGCGCCTCCTCCCGTCCGTCGTCCAGCGCGTCCGGCAGCTCGCCGACATCCGCGTTGAGGTCGATCGTCACCGGTTCTGCCGCCGTCCCGCTCACCGCAGCTCCTCCCCCCGGGTCTCCGGCAGGAGCAGCATCAGGCCCCCCGCCGCGACGAAGAACGCCGACGTCAGCGCCAGCGCGCTGCCGATCCCGTGCCGGTCCGCGAGCGCGCCGATGACGAACGGCGCCAGGGCGCTCGCCGCCCGGCCGAAGTTGTAGCAGAAACCCTGCGCGGTCGCGCGCACCGACGACGGGAACAGCTCGGCGAGCATCGCGCCGAACAGCGAGAAGTAGCCGTGCCCGAAGAAGCCGATCAGCGGTCCCAGCGCCATCAGCGCCGCCGGCTGCGCGCCCATCTGCCCGTACACGGGCACGAGCACCGCGGCGGCGAGGACGAACGTCAGGAAGACCGGCCGGCGGCCGAAGCGGTCCGCGAGCACGCCGAACAACACGTAGCCGAAAAAGGCCCCGATCTGCATCGGGACGATCCACCCAACCGAGCGCACCACCCCCATGCCCGCGCCGCCACTCGCCACCGGGCTCGCCAGGTACGCCGGGATCCAGGTGAACAGGCCCCAGTACGCGAACAACAGGCACGACGTCAACGTCGTCGCCACCGCAACGTTGCGAACCAGCGGCGGCCGAAAGAGCGCCGTGAACCCGAGCCGGGCGCTCCGCCCGGCGCGCCGCCAGATCTCCGGCTCCGGCACCGTCCGCCGCACCCACCAGGCCAGCAACGCCGGCGCCACGCCGATGGCGAACAGCACCCTCCAACCATGAGCCGGGAGGATCGCGGAGGCCAGCAGCGCGGCGAAGATGTAGCCGATCGCCCACCCCGACTGCATCAGCCCGATCGCCTTGCCGCGGTGCTCCGCCGGCCAGCTCTCCGAGACCAGCACCGACCCGGCGGCCCATTCCCCGCCGAGGCCGATGCCGACGAGCGACCGCCACAGGACGAGCTGGGCGAGCGAGTGCGAGGTGGCCGTGAGCGCGGTGAAGGCGGAATAGATGAGGATCGACCAGACGAGGGACCGCGCGCGGCCGATCCGGTCCGCCAGGACCCCGAATGCGATCCCGCCGACCGCCGACGTCAGCAAGGTCACCGAGGCGAGCCCGCCCGCCGCCGCGGCCGAGAGCGAGAACTCGGCGCGGATCGCGGTGAGGGCGAAGGCGTAGAACATCACGTCCATCGCGTCGAGCATCCACCCGAGCATGGCGGCGACGAGCGTCCGCCACTGCGAGGCGGAGACCGATTCGAGCCAAGTCGGGGCGAGACGCATCCCCCTCACACCTCCCCGATGTGCGCGCACAGGGTCGCCGCGAGCTCGGCGTACGCCGCGTCGGCCTCGCCAAGGGAGACCTCGACGAACGAGACCTCGTCGCGCGCTCGGAGCTGGCCGATGCGGTGCAGGTCGGCGGCGATCACGCAGGCGATCTGCGGGTAACCGCCGGTCGTCTGGTGCTCGACGAACGAGACGATCGGCCGGCCGTCCCCCGGCACCTGGAGCGCCCCGAGCGACACGCCCTCGGTGACCATCGCCCCCGGCCGGTCGGCCGCGAGCGGCGCCCCGTCGAGGCGCAGCCCCATCCGGCTGGTGCTCTCGCTCACGACGTACGCCGACGCGAACAGCGCCGCCCTCGCCCCCGGCGTGAAGCGCTCCCACTGCGGTCCGCGCGTGACGCGCAACGTGTCGCGGCGCAGCAACCACGCCGCCGCCTCCGGCGGGAAGCGCCGGGTCGCCGAGGCCGCGTCCCCGGCCGCGCCGACGGCCAGCGACGTCCCCCGCCCGCAGGGGGCGCCCCTCGATCCCGCCGATGCCGGACGTCAGGTGGGTGGAGGCGCTCCCCAGGACGAGCGGCACCGCGATCCCGCCGCGGACGCACACGGTGCAGCGGGCCCCCGACTTCGTGGCGCGGCACGCCAGAGTCTGGCCGGGTCTCACCTCGAGGCCGGTCCAGAGAGGTACGCGGACACCGTCGATCGCGGGCTCGAAGTCGGAGCCGGTCACCGCGACGACGCAGGCATCCGCAAACGCCAGGGAGGCGCCGGTCAGCGTCATCTCGATCGCGGCCGCACCCTTCGGGTTGCCGACCAGCCAGTTGCCTGCCCGCAGCGAGACGGGGTCCGCGGCGCCCGACGCCGAGACCCCGAGGTGGGCCCACCCGGGTCGTCCGAGGTCCTGCACCGTGCTCTGGAAACCCGGGGCGACGACGTTGACGGCACCGACCTTCGTCCCCTCCGCCGGCGGCGCGGGCGGCGCCCATGCGGGCGGAAGCGCCGTCCCTTTCTCCGTCGCGACGAACCTGACACGATCGCCCGCGGCCAGCAGCGCCGGCGGCGTCCGCCCCGGGTCGAACAGCGCAAGGGGCGTGCGCCCGATGAGCTGCCAACCCCCCGGCGAGGCGAGCGGATAGACGCCGGTCTGACTCCCACCGATCGCGACGCTCCCGGCCGGGACGCGCGTGCGCGGCGTCGGCCGCCGCGCCGCGGCGATCCGCGGCGGCAGCCCGCCCAGATACGCGAAGCCGGGCGAGAAGCCGAGGAAGTAGACGACGTACCCGGGGCGGCTGTGCTCGCGCACGACTTCAGCCGGGGTGAGGCCGCACGCCGCCGCCACCTCCGCCAGGTCGGGGCCCCACTCGCCGCCATAGCGCACCGGGACCTCGAGGAGCGCAGGCTCGGGGAGCGCGACCGTCCGCGCCGCCTCCAGCCGGCGAACGACCTCGTCCTCGATCCGGCGGCGCTCCGGTCCCGCCGGCTCGAGCGTCAGCAGCAGGGAGGCGTACGCGGGGTGGAGGTTCGCCACTCCCGGAATCTGCGCCCGCTGCAGCAGCTGCAGGGCCGCCCGTACGCGCCTGTGCGCCTCGAGGGAGATCTCGTCCGCGAACGTGACCAGGATCGAGTGATCACTGGCGGGCCTAACGGCGGCGCGGGTCGGCGAAGCGCTCTCCATGGCGGCTCGTATCGCGCCGCCAGGGTAGGCACCGGACTGGGCGCCGTCAACGCGGCGGCCGTGGAGCGCTCGAGCCGCAGCGCCGCTGCCGTCGGGAACCCGGAGCGGCGCCGGCGCTCACTTCTCGCCGAGGAACGGGTATGCGAAGTGCGTCGGCGGCACGAACAGCTCCTTGATCGCCCGCGGGCTCGTCCAGCGGATCAGGTTCCACAGCGACCCGGCCTTGTCGTTCGTCCCCGATGCCCGCGCCCCGCCGAACGGCTGCTGGCCCACGACGGCCCCGGTGGGCTTGTCGTTGACGTAGAAGTTGCCCGCCGCGTCGCGCAGCCGCTCGGTCATCGCCAGGATCGCCTGCCGGTCCGCGGCGAACACCGCGCCCGTGAGCCCGTACGGCGAGCCGGTGTCGCACAGCTCGAGCGCCTTGTCGAGCTCGGCGTCGGGGTAGACGAACATCGTCAGCACGGGCCCGAAGATCTCTTCCTGCATGAGCTTGAACTTCGGGTTGCCGGTCAGCACCACCGTCGGTTGGATGAAATAGCCCGTGCGGTCGTCGCAGCCGCCGCCGGCGATGATCTCGGCCTCCGGCGAGGCCTTGGCGAAGTCGATGTAGGCCTTGATGTTGTCATAGGCGGGTTTGTCGATCACGGCGCCCATGAAGTTGGTGAAGTCCTCGGGGTCGCCGACCTTGACCTCGGCGAGCTGGGCCAGGAGGGCGGCCTTGAGCTTCGGCCACAGCGAGGCCGGGACGTACGCGCGCGACGCCGCCGAGCACTTCTGCCCCTGGAACTCGAACGCGCCGCGCACCAGCGCGGTCGCCAGCGAGTCGACGTCGGCGGAGGCGTGCGCGAACACGAAGTCCTTGCCGCCGGTCTCGCCGACGATCCGCGGGTACGAGCGGTAGCTCGCGATCGTGTTGCCGATCGTCTTCCACATCTGCTGGAACACCGCGGTCGAGCCGGTGAAGTGGATTCCCGCGAACTCGGGCGAGGCGAGGACCGGGTTGCCCACCTCCCCGCCCGAGCCGACCACCATGTTGACGACGCCCGCCGGCAGACCCGCCGCGATCAGCACTTTCATGACGTGGTACGCGGAGTAGACCGCGCTCGACGCCGGCTTCCACAGCACGGTGTTCCCCATCAGCGCCGGCGAGGTCGGCAGGTTGCCGGCGATCGAGGTGAAGTTGAACGGCGTCACCGCGAAGACGAACCCCTCGAGTGGGCGGTACTCGACCCGGTTCCACACCCCGGCGGACGACGACGGCTGCTCCTGGTAGATGCGCTGCGCGAAGTACGGGTTGAAGCGCCAAAAGTCGATCAGCTCGCACGCCGAGTCGATCTCGGCCTGGAACGCCGTCTTCGACTGCCCGAGCATGGTGGCCGCGTTGACCTCGTCGCGGAACGGTCCCGCGAGCATCTCGGCCGCCCGCAGCAGGACGGCGGCGCGCTCGGAGAACGGCACCCGCGACCAGGTCGCGTGCGCGGCGCGCGCGGCCGCGATCGCCCGCTCCACCTCGGCCTTGCCGGCTTTGTGGTAGGTCGCGAGCACGTGGCCGTGGTCGTGCGGGACCACGCACGTCCCGAGCTTCCCGGTGCGCACCTCCTCGCCGCCGATGACCAGCGGGATCTCGATCTGCCGGCCGCGCATCGCGGCCAGCTTCGCCTTCAACGCCTTCTTCTCGGCCGAACCCGGCCCGTAGCTCCGGATCGGCTCGTTGATCGGTTGGGGAACTCGGAAAACGCCGTTCATCGCTGCCTCCTTCCCGGACGGTCCCGGGCCGTCTTGTGAAGCTCCGGCGCAAAGTCCGGCGGTCGGAGAATACGGGGCCGGCGGCCCCCGGTCAACCGCGGCCGTCACGGCGGTTTGGGCCCCGGTCACGCTTGCACGTATGATTCGTTGGTGTCCGAGGTCGCTACAGCCCCCCGTCTCTCGATCGTGATCGTCTCTTGGCAGCCCGGGAGGGAGTTGGTCGCGTGCGTGGAATCGTTGGCTGCCGCCCGCCGGCTCGCCGCGTTCGAGGCCGAGCTCGTGATCGTCGACAACGCCAGCGCGGACTTCCCCGCGCCGGCCGTCGCCGCGGTCTGGCCTGGCGCTCGCCTCATCCGCAACGAGACGAACCGCGGCTTCGGACCCGCAGCCAACCAGGGGGTCGCCGCGGCAACCGGCGAGGTCGTGTTGCTTCTCAACCCCGACACCGAGGCTCTCGACGACCCGTTCACGGGGATCCTCGAGGCGTTCGCCGCACATCCCGAGGCCGTCGCAATCGCCCCTGGCCTGGATGCGCCGGGAACGGAGGGCGCGGAGGTCCAGGGGACCTTTCAGCTCCGGCACCTCCCAACCTGGCCGCAGGCGGTTCGCGAGCTGCTCCTGCTCGACAAGGCCTGCCCGAAGAGCCGCGCCCTGCGCCGGGAACGCTATGTGGACCGCGACCGCGGGCAGCACTTTGCGGTGGAGCAGCCGGCCGCGGCTGCATTGGCCGTGCGTCGAGGGACGTTCGCGGGGGTGGGGGGCTTCGATGAGAGCTTCGTACCGGCCTGGTTCGAAGATGTGGACCTCTGTGCGCGGCTTCTCCGGGAAGGGACGATCCTGTACTGGCCAAAGAGCAGGTTCCGTCACGCGGGAGGCTCCGCGGTCCGCGTTCTGGGTTACCCGCGATTCCTTGCCATCTACTACCGGAATGCCTGTCGGTACTGGCGCAAGCACCACGGCCCCACCGCGGCGTTCGGCTTCCGCCTGTTGGTCGCGACCGGCATGGTCTTGCGCCTCCTCGTCGTCCCCCTGGGGCTCGCGCTGCCCAACTCCCGGCTCGAGGCAGCGCTCGCGTATCTTGCCGTCATCCGTGTGGTACTGGTCCCCCTTCCCGCGAGCAGCGCGCCCGTGCGGTCGACCGGCGGTGCTCGGTGAGACGGCGCCTCGCACCGGCGCGTCTCGTGAGGACCGCATTGTCCGGACTGAGGCTGTTGCTTCGCCACGGGCCGCGCGCCGTCTTTCGCGAGGCCAGACGCAGACTCCACCCGGAAACGGTCGGGCTTGACGGGTATCGTGCGTGGCTCCTGAGCGGGGAACCGGCAACACGGGTGACCGGGAAGGTCGTCCCGTCGCTCATCACCGATCTGACGCCGCCTTCGATCAGCCTGCTCATGCCGGTCTTCAACCCGCCCCTCCCATTCCTTCGCCAAGCGATCGCCTCGGTGGTTTCACAGTCCTACACACGCTGGCAGCTCTGTGTCGCGGACGACGGCTCGGCCTCCGAGGTGACCAGCGAGCTCGCCGGCCTAGCCCGCAACGACCCGCGCATCAACCTGGTCCGCAGCGAGGTCAACACCGGGATCGCAGCGGCGACCAACCGCGCGCTCGCCGGCGCAAGGGGCGGGTACGTCGCGTTTCTCGACCATGACGACCTGCTCGACCCTTCCGCTCTTGACGCGGTGGTGCGGACCCTCGTCAACGACCCCGGGGCCGACGCCGCCTACACCGACCGGGACGCGGTCACCCCGGACGGCCGTCGTTGCGACCCTTACTTCAAGCCCGACTGGTCCCCGCTAGCCCTTCTCTCGCACAACTACGCCGTCCACTTCCTCTGCGTCCGCCGCGCCCTCGCAGAGCGCCTTGGCGGGCTGCGTCCAGAGTTCGACGGCGCTCAGGATCACGATCTCCTGCTCCGCTTGGCGGAGGCCACGGACAGGGTGCTTCACGTTTCCCGACCGCTTTACTCGTGGCGGCGCCACGCCGGTTCGAACTTGGGGGCCCCGCGGGCCGCCTCCTTCGATGCCGGCCGGAGAGCCGTCCTGGACGCCATCAGACGCCGAGGACTTTGTGGCACGGTCGAGCTGGCCGGGCCCGCAGGCCCGTTCCGCACAAGAATCGAGCCCGCCTGGGAACCCCTCGTTTCGGTGATCATCTCGAGCAACAACGCGGCCCTGCTCGCGCGCTGCACCGAGGTGCTGGCCGCCCTCACCACCTACTCCAAGGTCGAGATCCTGATCGCCACGAACGCCCTGCGCGACGCGGGACTCGCCAACCTCTGCGGCGAGCGCGGCTTCACGCTCGTCGAGGTCGAGGATGGATTCTTTTCGGCGATGAACAACGAGGCCGCGACGCGCGCCAAGGGAGAGGTCCTTCTCTTCCTCAACGACGACACCGAGGTCGTGACGCCGGAATGGATCGAGGAGATGCTCGGGTGGCTGCAGCTGCCGGGCGTCGGCGCGGTCGGCCCGAAGCTCCTCTACCCCGACGGGAGGCTCCAGTTCAGCCGCGTGGTGATGGGTATCAGGAGCGACGGGTTGCCATACTTCTTCGATCCTTTCGATCACTGGGGCGTGCCCTACCTGCACGGCTTCTCTCTGGATGTGGCCACCGAGGTCGCGTCGGTCAGCGGCGGCTGCATGGTCGTCCGGCGGGAGGAGTTCCTGGACTCCGGGGGTTTCGAGGCGGGTGAGTTCGCCACGAGCTATCAGGACGTGGACTGGGCTCTGCGCATCCGGGCTGCGGGCCGTTCGATCGTCTACACGCCACACGCCTTGGTGACGCACTGGGGCAGCTTCTCCAAAAAGCGGGACGAAGGCCATTTCGAGCGGGAGGCCCGCATCGCGACCGCCTTCTTCGCGCGCCACCGCGGGGCGCTGAGTCGTCCCGATCCGTATTGGAGCCCGAACCTGCTCGAGCCGGGTGGGCTCATGGAACCGCCGCGGTTTCCCGGAATTCCAGCTTTCCCCAGGGAGTGCGCGTGACCAGCCTCCTCGCGCGCGCCCGCCGGGTATGGCGCCGGGACGGACCGCTCGCCGCGTTCCAGCGCGCCACGCAGCGACTGGCGCTTCTGGGGGGGAAACCGATGAGCGATGGCTCGTTTCCCTATGCCGCCTGGGTGAGGGAGAACGAGCCGGACGCGCCGGCGCTCGACGACCAGCGTCTCGCGGTCGAGGCGATGCCGCTCCGCCCCCTTTTCAGTGTGGTCCCCTGTGAGCCGCCCATCGGCCGCCGTCAAATATCCGGACTGGTCGCCAGCCTGAAAGCGCAGACCTACCCCCATTGGGAGCTCCATCTGCCCTCCGGATCGTGGCATCCCTCCGGCGAGCCGAGGTTGGTCGACGGGAAACCTCGCGGCGACTGGTTGGTGTTGCTCTCGCGCGGAGCCCTTCCGGCGCCGGATGCGCTTTTCGAGGCGGCCAGGCGGCTGGCCGGAGCCGGCGACGACGTCCTGTACGCCGACGACGACCTGATCGACAGCCGGGGCCGGCGGCGCGAGCCGTTCCTCAAGCCCGACCACTCGCCCGAGCTCCTCCTCAGCGTGGATTACCTCGCGCCGTTCCTCGTAATCCGCCAGGCGCTTGTCGCGGACGCCGTCCTGCCCCGGGGCGAATCCGAACACTGGGAGCTGTCGCTGCGGCTTTCCGGACTGGGCTGCCGAATCGGCCACCTCCCGCGGATCCTCTCGCATGCGTTCGCGCCGCCGTCTTTCGCCGCCGGCCGCGCGCCCGTCGAGGCGAGCCTTCGGCGCGCCGGCATGGACGCCCGGGTCGAGGTCACCTCGACGCACCTGTTGCACGCCGTTTGGCCCGCTCCCACCGTCAAGGTCGTTGTCGTGATTCCGACCCGCGATGGGGTCGCACGCCTGCGGCCCTGCCTGGCCTCGCTCGCCCGTACCCGGGGCGACCTCTCCGTGGTCGTCGTGGACAACGGCAGTCGGGACCCGGGGACGCTCGCGTTTCTCGAGCAGGAGCGCTCGGCCGAGCGCATTACCCTCCTGCAGCACCCCGGGCCCTTCAACTGGTCGGCGCTCAACAACAGCGGCGCCCGGGCGGCCGGCGGCGACGTTCTGGCCTTTCTCAACGACGACATCGAGGCCCTGGACGCCGGCTGGCTGGAGGAGCTCCTGCGCTGGGCGTGGCGCCCGGAGGTCGGGGTCGCCGGGGGTCTGCTTCGGCGCGCGGACGGGAGCGTCCAGCACGCCGGCGTCGCGTTCGGTCTTGGCGGCCTGGCGGCCCACCCGTTCGAGGGCGCGCGCGAGGACACCGGAGGCCCGCTGGGTCGGATCTGCTGGTATCGCGACTGGCTCGCCGTCACAGGCGCTTGTCAGGTCATGCGACGCGATGTGTTTGACCGACTGGGGGGATTCGACGAGTCGTTCGGCGCTCTCTTCTCGGACATCGACTTCTGTCTGCGCGCACGGCGATGCGGCCTTCGGACCGTTTTCACGCCGTTTGCGGGTCTGGTCCATCATCACGGCAGCACCAGGGGAGGCGACGACCTCATGCCGCCGCACGATTTCCTCGTGGCGCTCGACCGCTTTGGCGCTCTCCTGACGCAGGGAGACCCCTTCTTCAACCCGAACCTGTCCCGGTGGTCGGCGCTCCCTACCCTGCGCCGGTGTGGCGAACCCGACGCCCGGCGCTGGCTCGAGGCGCTGGCCGAGGTGCTGCGCGAGCGGTATCCGGGCGACGCCGCCAACAGACCGCAGCCGGTGCCCTCGCTGGCTTCCGAGGTCGATGCGAGGCTGCGCGCCGCCGACGCGCGCGGGAGGTAGCCGTGGCCGACCCTTCCCCTCTCCCCTGGCAAAACGACCGGGAGTTGAGGTTCCCCGAGGTGACCTTCGCCCTTGACTGGACCCCGGCCGCCGCCGATCGCTTCTCGACGGCTGACCGCTTCGTGGTCGCGAAGACTCGAGAGATGGTGGAGTTCTACAACGACCGCTTCGCTGGGCGGGTGCGGAACGTAATGGAAATTGGCATTTTCAAGGGCGGCTCCGTTGCTCTGTTTCATCAGCTGTTCCAACCCTCGAAGCTCGTCGCGATCGAGTTGTCGCCGGAGCCGGTCGCGGCCCTGGACGAGTACGTCGCGCGTCACCGGGTCGCGCACGCAGTGAGGCCTTGCTTCGGTGTGGACCAGTCCGATTCCCCCCGACTCCGCGCGATCCTGCAGGAGGAGTTCGGGGCCAGCGCCATCGACCTGGTGGTCGACGACGGTTGTCATCTCCTGGCGGAGAGTCGTGCTTCGTTCAACGCCGTGTTCCCGTTCCTGAGGCCGGGAGGGGCCTACGTGATCGAGGACTGGGCGTGGGCTCATTGGCCCGGGGAATGGCAGGAGAACGGCGGACCTTGGGCGTCTCTGCCCGCAACGACTCAGCTCATCTTCGAGCTGGTGATGGTCGCGGCGTCGCATCCGGAACTCATCGCCAGCGTAGAAGCACGCGCCGATCTCGCCCTCGTTCTCAGGGGCCCGGCCCCGCTGCCACCGGGTTTCGACGTCGCGTCAAGCTACCGGGCGGCCGGCCGCCGCTTCGGCGAGTGCAGCCTCCCTCTCGCACGTCGGCGGTCCCTTCTCCAACGCGCCGCCGATGTGCTCCGGAACGATGGCGTGACCGCGCTCGGATCAAAAGTATTGCGCAGGCTGCGAAGGGCAAACCTCGGATAGGGCTCACGCCTGCCGGTGCAGCTTCGCGCCCAGCCACCGCAGCGGTCGCGTCAGGCGCCAGGAGTGGGACGTCCGGGCAGCAGCGAGGGTGGCCGCCAGGGCATCACGCTCACCGGCGAGCCGGGCTACCTCGGCCGTCAGGTCGTCGCGCTCGCGCACGGCCGCCTTCTCGCGCTCCGCGGATTCCCCGGCTCGGCGCTGCAAGCTGCGGATCTGGTCGTTCAGGTGCTCGACCAGACTCACCATGTCCTCGCCGCTCCACAGCGCCTTCCATTTCGCGAAGACTCTCGCACGCCCGCCCCAACCCGCCTCGGCGTCGGGGGCGAGCCCGACTCCCGAGCGCCCGCCCCAGCGGTACACCGCGCCTGTGCGTTGGACGTGGACAAAAGGCCCGAGGCGGGCGAGTTGGAGGAAGAGGTCCCAATCCTCGTAGGCGTCCAGGCTCTCGTCGAACCGGCAACCCGCCGTCAGCGCGCTGCGCCTGATGAGCGCTCCATGGAGGGGGATGTAGTTGCCTGCCATGAGTGCGGCCTTGGAGAACGGTTCGGCGAAAAGGTGCAGGTCCTCCCCGTCCGGTCCGCGGCCCACCACATCGGCGTACGCGAGCACCGCGCGGGGTTCGGAGGCCAGGGCCGCGAGGAGGTCGGCGATGTGGTGAGGCAAGAAAAGATCGTCGTCGTCGAGGAATATGACAAACTCGCCGCGCGCGTTTCCGAGCCCCTCATTCGCCGCCTGACTCCGGCGCAACGGTTCGCCCCCGCACACCCGCACGGGGAATGGCCCACAGCTGCCTCGGACCCGAGGGTGATCCGGGCCGAGGGCGTTGACCACCACGATCTCGATCCGGGCATAGGTCTGCGTCGCGACGGACTCGAGCGCTCCGTCGAGCGACCTGCGGCCGATGCTGCGGATGAGCACGCTGACAAGCGGAGGGACCGACTCCGCCTGCGACGCCGCGAGCACCACCGGTTGTCTCATCCTCGGCTGGCAACGTACCACCGCCAAGACAGGTGTCAAGGATTTCCGACCTCGGCTGAGGAGGCCATGAACTTCGCCCTATCTCCCGATCGACCCAGGCCGGCGCTAAGATGAAGGCGGAGGAACCATGGACCAGGCCGAGGCACAGAGCAAGATCAAGATCGTCGTATCCGACCAGCAGGCGCTCGGTACGTATGCGAACTTCGCGTCGATCGTCCACAACTTCGCGGAGTTCCTCATCGACTTCGGCCGCATCGTGCCCGGGCGCGACGAGGTCCAGGTCGTCTCCCGCGTGGTGATGACGCCGGTGCACGCCAAGCAACTCCTGCGCGCGCTGAGCGAGAACGTGGCCATCTACGAGCGCAACTTCGGGGCGGTCAACGAGGGGCCTCAGGGCGCCCCGACGACACATACGATGTAGAAGGTCGTGAAGAGGTTGAAGCGAAGACTTAAGGGAGATGGAAAAGGGGTAGAAGAGAAACGGGAGAGGGACGACGAAGATCAGCCGTCGCTGCCGTCCTTCTCCCCTCTTCCGTCTCCCTGATTGTCAACTCGCCGCTTCACCGTCTCCAGCCCTCGTGATCCACCCGCCTCCCAGCAGGCGCTCCCCGCCGTAGAAGACCGCCGCCTGGCCCGGCGCCGGCGCGAGCACGGGTTCCTCGAACTCGACACGCGCGCCGCCGTCGTGGTCAGGCGTCACCGTGGCACGCTGCGGCCGGTGCCGCGAGCGGACCTGCACCTCCGCGGCCACGGACCCGGCCGGCGTTGGGGCGAGCCAGTTGACGTCACGCACTCGGAGGCGCCGCTGCAACGCGTCCTCCGCCCTTCCGACCACGACCCGGTTGGCGCTCGGCGTGACCTCGACGACGTAGAGCCGATCCTTCCCGGCAACCCCGAGGCCGTGGCGCTGGCCGACGGTGAACAGGTGGAAGCCCCCGTGGCGGCCGACCACCCGCCCGTCCAGGTCCACGATCTCCCCCGCTCCCGGCAACCTCCCGGGCGCGAGGCGCTCCAGCACGTCCCTGTACGAGCCGCCCTCGGGCACGAAGCAGACCTCCTGGCTGTCGCGCCGGGAGGAGTTGGGGAGGCCGAGGCCGCGCGCGACGGCGCGCACCTCGTCCTTGGTCAGTTCGCCCAGCGGGAAGCGGACGCGCGCGAGCTGCTCCCGCTTCAGGCCGAACAGGAAATACGACTGGTCCTTCGCGGGGCTGCGGCCGCGCAGGAGCGCCGGGCCGTCCTCGCCGCCGGCGATGCGGGCGTAGTGGCCGGTGGCCAGCGCCTGGGCCCCGAACCCCGGGATCACCCGCAGCAGCTCGCCGAACTTCACCCGAGCGTTGCAGAGGGCGCAGGGGAGCGGCGTGTCGCCCGCGAGGTAGGATTCGACGAAGGGATCGAGGACGCCCTCGCGGAACGGCCCCGTCATGTCGAGGACGTGGTGGGCGATGCCGATCCGGCCGGCCACGGCGCGGGCCATTTCGACGTCGATCGGGGCGCAGCAGCGCGAGACGCCGAGGCCGTCGGCCGAAAGGTCCGCAAGCTGGAGGGTGACCCCGACGACGTCGTGTCCCTCGCGCGCGAGCAGCGCCGCCGCCACGGCGGAGTCCACGCCGCCCGACATCGCCACCACGATCCGCATCGTCGGGCCCCGGCCCCGCCCCCTACTCCACCACGCCGTCGTGCGCGTTGGTGACGATGAACATGACCGTCATCGTGCCGAGGGAAAACTCCTGGTTGCTGCCGATGGTGGCCTGTCTGATGCGCACCGCCTCGACGTAGGTGCCGTTGGTGGAGCCGAGGTCAGTCACTACCGCCTCGTCGCCGTGGATCTCGAGCATCGCGTGGCGGCGGGAGACCTCGCTGTCCTGCAGCTGGATGTCGCACTCGTTCCCGCGCCCGAGCACGACGCGAGGCTGGCGGACGACGTGGATCTGGCCCGCGCTCGCGCCCATGATCACGGCCAGCGAGTAGCGCCTGGACGGCGGCAGCGGGGCGAGGGGCGGCAGGTCTGCCCCCCCGTCGGCGGCGGCGGAATACCCCATCTCGCCGAGCTGCCTGGGGGCCCTTCCGGCGCCTCCGGCCGCAACCGCCGTCGCCCGCTGCACATCGGGGTCACCGAGCTCCGGCCTGGTGACCTCGAACACCGTCTCACACTGGGTGCACTTGAGCCGCTTCGAGGCGGCCACGCCGAAGCGCGCCTCTATGAACTGATACTTCGTCTTGCAGCTCGGGCAGCTCACGATCATGCCGCACCCCCGTCGCCCCGGAGCCGGACGCGTTCGAGCGTCGCCACGAGACGCACACCTTACCCGCGACGGCCCCACCCCAACGACACGCTCAGTGTACGCCCGGCATGCTACGATTTCGAGGTGAGCACAAACGCGAGGGGGAGGGGTCCCGGCAGCAGGTCCGCCGGCTCGCCGGGCGATTCCGGCGGCCAGGCGGCCGCCCAGCAGGTCCTCAGGATACCGGCGAACGAGGCCGCGGAGCGAGCGGTGCTGGGGGCCGTCCTCGCCGACGCCAACTGCTTCTACCGCGTCGTCGACACGATCAACGCCGACGACTTCTACAGCGACGCCAACCGGCTGGTGTTCGATGCCTTCCGGCAGCTCGCCGGGGACAACCGCGACATCGACCTGCTCACGACCACCGACCAGCTCGAGCGCAGCGGCACGCTGGCTTCCACCGGCGGGGTCGCCTATGTCGCCAGCCTCGCCGAGGGCCTTCCGGACCCCGCCAACGTCGAGCACTACGCGGCGATCCTGCGCGAGCGCTCGGTCAAGCGCAGCCTCCTGCGGATCTCGCAAGAGCTGATGGCGGCGTGCGCCCGCGACGAGGGCGAGGCGATGGACGCCCTCGACGCCGCGGAGACCCAGATCCTGTCGATCGCCGAACGCGCGATGCGCGGCGGCCTCCAACCGGTGGGCAAGCTCGCCCACGAGGAGGTGGCGCACATCGAGCGCGTCTCGAAGTCGAACGCCCCCTACACCGGGATCGAGACCGGCTACTACCGCCTCGACGAGTTGACGTCCGGCCTGCAGAAGCAGGACCTGGTGATCCTCGCGGCGCGGCCGGGCGTCGGCAAGACGGCTCTCGCCCTCAACATCGCGTCGCACTGCGCGGTCAAGGGCGGCCTCAAGGTGGCCGTGTTCTCCCTCGAGATGTCGGCGGTCGCCCTGGTCAGGCGCCTGCTCGCGGCCGAGGCGCGCATCAACGTCAAGCGCCTCACCCGCGGTCTGCTCTCCAAGAGCGTGGACACCCGGCAGGAAGCCTCGGACTGGCAGCGACTCGCCGAGGCCGCCGACCGTCTCGCCGAGGCTCCGCTCTGGATCGACGACACCGCTGGCATCTCGATCCTCGAGCTCCGGGGCAAGTGCCGCCGCATGCTGATGGAGCACGGCCTCGACCTGGTCGTCGTCGATTACCTGCAGCTCATGTCCTCCGGCTTGCGCGCCGAGAACCGTACCCAAGAGGTGTCGGCGATCTCCCGCGGACTCAAGGCGGTGGCGAAGCAGCTCAACGTGCCGCTGCTCGTGCTTTCCCAGCTCTCCCGCAACCCGGAGCGGCGCGGCGACCAGCGGCCGCAGCTCTCCGACCTGCGCGAGTCGGGCTCGATCGAGCAGGATGCTGACGTGGTGATGTTCATCAACCGCAAGAACCGCGCTCTGCAGGCCGGGGATGGCGGCGAGGACGAGGAGGACTGGCGCCTCGCGGAGATCATCATCGCCAAGCAGCGCAACGGGCCCACGGACCTGTTCAAACTCGTATTCCTGGAAGAGTTCACCCGCTTCGAAAACCCGGAGTTCTCCAGCTATGAACGGTGAGCCCTCGCGCGCGTCCGGCTTCAACGGGTTCCTCGAAGCGATCGGCCGGAAGAGCCTGGACCTGTTCGAGGAGGTCGGCCGGTTCTTCTACATCCTCCACGCGACGATCTACTGGACGTTTCGCCGCCCGTTCGACACCCGGGAGTGGTTGCGTCAGATGGTCCGGGTCGGGGTCGATTCCCTCCCGGTCGTGGGCCTGACCTCCATGTTCACCGGGATGGTGATGGCGCTGCAGACGTACCGCGGATTCGAGCGCTTCCACGCCGAAGGCTTCGTGGCGTCGGTGGTTTCGCTGTCGCTGACGCGCGAACTGGCGCCGGTGCTCGCCTCGCTCATGATCGCCGGGCGCGTCGGCTCGTCGCTCGCGGCCGAACTGGGCACGATGCGCGTGACCGAGCAGATCGACGCCCTGTACGCGATGGCCACCGAGCCGATCCAATACCTCGTGGTGCCCAGGGTGGGCGCCACGACGGTGATGCTGCCGCCGCTCGTCGCGATCGCCAACGGGCTCGGCATCCTCGGCGGCTACGCCATCTCGGTCGCGCTCATGGGCGCGAACCCCGTCACCTACTGGGAGAAGACGTTCCAGTTCCTGGACATGAACGACGTCTCGTCCGGTCTCATCAAGGCAGCCGTCTTCGGCCTCATCCTGTCGGTGACCGGGTGCAGCAAAGGGTTCTTCACGACCGGCGGCGCCGAAGGCGTCGGCCGGGCAACGACCAGCGCGGTCGTGATGGGCTCGGTCGTGATCCTGGTGTCGGACTTCTTTCTCACGAAGATCCTGTTCTGAGCGCGCGGGGGGCGACGATGGCGGCTGGCGAACCGGTGAACGGCGGAACGGCGACGGCAGCCCCGGCGCGCCCGAAGATCGCCGTCATCGACCTCTGGAAGAGCTTTGCGGGCCGCGAGGTGCTGCGCGGCGTCAATCTCGAGGTCCCGGCCGGGGAGTCGCTCGTGATCGTTGGCGGCTCGGGCGCGGGCAAGAGCGTGCTCCTCAAGCACCTCATCGGGCTCATCGCGCCGGAGCGCGGGCACGTCATCATCGACGGGGAGGACCTCACCAACTGCGAGGCGGCCCATTGCCTCGAGATCCGCCGCAAGTTCGGCATGTCGTTCCAGGAAGGGGCGCTGTTCGATTCGATGACCGTGTTCGAGAACATCGCGTTCCCGCTGCGGCGCCACACGCGCTCGAGCGAGGGGGAGATCGCGGCGCGGGTGCGCGAGTGCCTGGCGCTCGTCCACCTCGACAAAATCGAGAACAAGGCCACGAGCGAGCTCTCCGGCGGCATGCGGCGCCGGGTCGGGTTCGCGCGCGCCATCGCGCTGCAGCCCGAAATCCTGCTCTTCGACGAGCCTGACACCGGCCTCGACCCGATCACGTCGGCGGTCATCGACGCCGTGATCGTCGAGATGCGCGAGCAGCTCGACGTCACCATGGTCACGATCACCCACAACATGCAGTCGGCGTTCCGCATCGCCGACCGCATCGCCATGCTCCGGAACGGGCAGATCACGGCCGTCGCCCAGCCGGATGTCTTTCGCTCCTTGGCGGACCCTTACATCCAGAAGTTCCTCGCGGGCGAGCCGCTGGAGGAGGAGGTGGCATGAGTCACACCGCACGCGTCGGAGTTTTCATGCTGGCCGCCCTGGTGATCCTGGGCGTGTTCATCGTCAAGATCGAGGAGATCCCGATCGGCACCAGAGGCGGCCGCTTCCGGGTGATGGCCGTCTTCCCCTCGGTCGCCGGCCTCGACGAGAAGAGCGCCGTCCGCATCGCCGGAGTCCGCGTCGGGATCGTCGAGAGCATCAAGCTCCAGGGCGACCGCGCGCTGGCGACGCTGGCGCTCGATCGCGACGTCGTCCTGCATAAAGGGGCGAGCGCCCAGGTGACCAGCCTCGGCATGCTCGGCGACAAGTACGTCGAGCTCTCCCCCGGCTCGCCTTCCGGCCCGGTGCTTCCCGCCGGCGTGACGCTCAACGGCACGAGCCCGATCGGCTTCGACGAGGCCCTCAAGAGCTTCAATTCGGCGTTCTCGAACATCGACGCCGTCGCCGGCTCCCTGCGCGGCTCGCTCGCCAGCCCGGAGGGCGAGAAGCGGCTCAACGAGATCATGGAGAACATCCGCCAGCTCACGGCCTCGGTCCGCGACCTCGTGCAGGCGAACCGCGCCAACGTGGATGCCACGCTGGGCAACGTCCGGGACTTCTCCGAGACGCTGAAAACCGAGCTGCCGCGCCTGGCCGACAAGCTCGCCGCGTTCGCCGATCACCTCGACGCCCTGGTGGCCGAGAACCGCGGCAACGTCGACGCTTCGATCGCCAACGTCAAGCAGGTCACGGCGGAGATGCGGGTCACGGTGGACAACATCAACAAGATCACCGGGAAGA
The DNA here is from genome assembly GCA_963727205.1 of uncultured Acidobacteriota bacterium. Taxonomy (GTDB): domain Bacteria; phylum Acidobacteriota; class Thermoanaerobaculia; order Thermoanaerobaculales; family Thermoanaerobaculaceae; genus RBG-13-68-16. The sequence goes on from CAVSFQ010000010.1 coordinate 60,630, forward strand.
TCGCGTCCGGGCAGGGCTCGGTCGGCAAGCTGATCAACGACGACGCCACAGTCGACAACCTCAACTCGACGCTGACCTCGGCCCGCGGCGCCGCCGACTCGCTGAAGAACACCCTCGGACGGGCCGAGCGCTGGCACCTCGACATGAACATGCGCACGGAGGTACTGCCCGGGCTCACCAAGAACCGCGCCCTCGGCATCCTCTATAACTCGCGTAGCGCGTTCGGACTCGACCTGCATACCACGCCCCAGCGCTTCTACCGCCTCGAACTCGTGGACTCGCCCGTGGGACGGATCAACAACTACACCCAGACGATAACGGCGATCAATCCTGACGGCACGTCGCACTCGGTGGTGCTGGAGACGCAGCGGATCTCCGACACCAACACCGTCAACGCCCAGGTCGGGTTCGAATACGGCGGCTACACCTTCCGCGCCGGGTTGTTCGAGTCGCGCGGCGGCGTCGGCGTGGACCGGGCGCTCCTCGACCACCGGCTCAATCTGACGCTCGAGGCGTACGACTTCAGCCGCGACGTCAAGCCCCCGCACATCCGCTTCGAGACGCGCTACTTCCTCACCCGCAACCTGTTCGCCTACGCGGGGCTGGACGATCCGGTGTGGGCGCAGGTGCGGTCGGTGCTGTTCGGCGGCGGCGTCACCTGGCGAGACGAGGACATCAAGTACCTGCTCGGCACGGTTTCGTCCATGGGGTCAGGCAAGTAGCCGTGGGACGCGAGCCCGCCGTCTTCGAGTGCACCGCCTGCGGGCAGCGCTCGCAAAAGTGGCTGGGCCGGTGCCCGGGGTGCGGCGGCTGGAACACCTTCGAGCAGGTCCCCGCGGAGCTGCGCCATGAGGCGCGCGCCCGCGGCGCGGCGGTGGAGCCGGTCCCGCTCTCGGCCGCCGAGCTCTCCGACGCGCCCCGGGTGGCCACCGGGATCGCCGGCCTCGACCGGGTCCTCGGCGGCGGGCTGGTCCCGGGCAGCGTCGTCCTCCTGGCCGGCGAGCCCGGCGTCGGGAAGTCCACCCTGCTCCTGCAGGCGGCGGCGCGGCGGCCGGAGCTGGGCCGCGTCCTCTACGTGAGCGCCGAGGAATCGGCGCAGCAGGTCGCGCTGCGCGCCCACCGCCTCGGCTGCGTGCAGGACACCGTCCTTCTCCTCGCCGAGCCGTCGGTCGAGGCGGCCGTCGCCGCCGCGCGCAGGTTGCGGCCGGCGCTCGTCATCGTGGACTCGGTGCAGACGATGTACTCGGAGCGCGTGCCGGCGGTCTCGGGGAGCGTGACACAGGTCCGCGAGGTCGCCGGCCAGCTCCTCGAGCTCGCAAAGCGCGACGGGCCTCCAGTGATACTCGTCGGCCACGTGACCAAGGAGGGAATGGTCGCCGGCCCGAAGGCGCTCGAACATCTCGTCGACGCGGTGCTCGAGTTCTCCGGCAGCGCGAACCACCCGCACCGGATCCTGCGCTCGACGAAGAACAGGTTCGGGTCGGCGCTCGAACTCGCGTTGTTCGCGATGAGCGACACCGGCCTCGAGGAGATCGTCAGCCCCTCCGCCGTCCTGCTCGCGGACCGGCGGCCCGGAGCGCCCGGCTCCGCGGTGGCCGTCGTCCTCGAGGGCTCGACCCCCCTCTTGGTCGAAGTCCAGGCGCTCGTCTCGCGTTCCGGACTCACCAACCCGCGGCGCGTGGCGCAGGGTGTGGACCCCGGACGTCTCGCGCTCCTGCTCGCCGTGCTCGAGAAGCGGGCCGGCGGGCGGTTCGGCGACCGTGACGTCTTCGTAAACCTCGTCGGCGGCGTCAGCGTCGAGGAGCCGGCGCTCGACGTCGCGGTCGCGGCCGCGGTGATCTCCTCCGCGGCGGACCGTCCCCTCCCCGACGATCTGGCGTTCTTCGGCGAGGTCGGCCTGCTCGGCGAGATCCGCGCGGTCAGCCGCCCCGCCGAACGGCTGCGGGAGGCGCGCGCCCTCGGGTTCACCCGCTGCGCCGTTCCCGCGTCGGTGCAACCCGCCGGCGACACCGAGATTTCACTCCTCCCCCTCGGCGACGTTCGCGAACTCGGCCGCCTGCTGCAAGCGCTAGAATCGTAAGAGGAACGTTGTCGTGAGCGAGGGAGACCGCGCCGCCGCAGTCATGCGCCTGTTCAGCGATGTGGAAGCGCTGCGACGGGCGCTGCGGCTGTACCCGCCGTCACACCCTTCGCTACAGCCCGCCCGGGCCAGGTTGCGCGAGCGGGCGCTCGCGCTTGCGGAACCCGGCGAGGTCGCGACCGCCTCGTTCGGCCCGGATCGCCTGTTCTGGGCCGGCGAAGAGGTCGCCATGCCGGCGACGGTTCCTGCCGCGCGCCTGGTCCGAACGCTCTTCCATCTCGGCCTCGCGGCGATTCACCTCTCCTTTCCGGAGGCCGCCGACGGCGTCGTAGAGCTCGCCGACCGCCTCGCCGCGCTCAACGATCCCCCGGGAGAGGCGGACCGCGTCCGGCTGCTCGGCGGGGCCGCGCCTGCCGGCGTCGAGTTCGTACCGATCGACCTCTCGGGCGTGCAGCTCCTCGATTCCGACCACGTCCGGGACGAAAGCGGTTCGCGTCCGGTTTGGGCGGAGCTCGCCCGCCGCCTGGCTCGCGACGGCGCGTTCGCCGCCGTCGGCAAGATCCATCAGGGCGAGTTGCAGCCGGGCACGGTCGCGGACCTGCTGACGGCGGCCTCCGACCCCGAGACGCTGTTCGACCACCTGTTCATCGAGCTTGCCGAGATCGCGCGCACCCCCGCCCTGGACCGCCGCGCCACGGCGCTCGCCGAGGTGCGCGAGTTCTTCGCCGAGCTGATCAGCCTGCTCGACCACGACCGCCGGAGGCTGGCGGTAGTGACCGGTCTCCGCCACCTGCCGCTTGCCAACCCCGACGACCCCTGGGTCGCGGGTGAGCTCCTGCTCGACGCCATCGAGCGCATGCTGCTGGAGAACCTCCCGGTGCCCGAGGTCGTGCAAAGGGTCCTCCATCGCATGGCGGCGCCTCTCTCCGATCAACCAGCGGGCGCACCGGGGGAACTGGCCGTCCGCGCGCGGCATCTCCTCGCCCGACTCCCGCTCAACTCCCCGGACGCCCCGGACGAGGAGGAGGCGCCGCCGCGCGCGGACTGGAGGGGATCCGCGCACGCGCAGGAACTCGTCGCGGAACTCGGTGACGAGCGGCTCCGCCTGCACCTCATCCGCCTGCTCCAGGAAGCGATCATGCTCTGGCCCGACTCCCCGATCGCCGAGAGCGCGGCAGTCAGGCTTGCCGAGGAGTTCGCCACCGCCCTCGATGTCGGTGACCTCGAGACTGCCGTCCGCCTCGGCCCGCTCCTGGGGGCCGTCCGCAGCGCCAAGGCTCATCAGGCGATCAGGGAGAACGGTGTGCCGGCCGCGGTGCGGGCGTTCAAGACGCTCGAGAAGCGCCACCACCCGGACCTCACGGCGCTCCTCATCGCCCTCGGCGAGCCGGCGCTGCCGGCGGTCCTGGAGGCGCTCGGGGAAGAAGACAGCCTCGCGGTCAGGAAGCGTCTCCTGGAGGTCGTCGCCCGGCAGGGACGCCGCGCCCTCCCATACGTCCAGCCGATGCTGGACGATCCGCGCTGGTACGTCGTTCGCAACGCGGTGTTCCTTCTCCGCCGCCTCGGAGGCGGGGACGTCTCGGCGCTGCTCAAGTCCCGGATCGAGGGTGCTCCGCCCAAGGTGCTGCTCGAGATTCTCAAGGCGCTGGTCGAGCTCCAGGATCCGGATTGGTTCAAACTGCTCCGCCAGACCATCGACTCGGCCGACGACGAGAGACGGCGAGTGGGCATCGACGTCGCCTCCCGGATCCGCCACCCCGACGTGGTCGGCGCCCTCGTGCGCCGCCTGCGGGAGAACATAGGCAACCGCCTGCGCGAGCCGGCGAGCCTTGATCTCATCCGTGCCCTCGGCCGGCTGCGCGACCCGGCGGCGCTCGATATCCTGCGCGAGATCCTCGCCCTGAAGCAGTGGCGCTACCCGTTCCCGCTGACCGAGCCCCGACGCGAGGCGGCGGCGTCGATCGCGCGCCTCGAGGGTGCGGAGGCCAGCCGGCTTGCCGCCGCCCTCGCGCGCGGCCGCGACGGCGACGTCGCCGAGGCGGCGCGCGGGGCGCTGCGTACCCAGCCGGAGGAGCAGGAGGAAGAGGAGTGAGCGCGCGGACCGAGTGGGAGTTGCAGGTCGACCGCGTCCTCGGCGATCTCGCCGGCGGCGCGACGGTCGTCGGCCTGTACGGCGCCGGGCACCCCCGGTCAGCCGAGGCCGTGCAGCGGATCTCCCTGGAGCTCGCCAAGCTCCTTGCCACCGAGCCCGAACTCGCGTTCGTCCTCCTCGGCGAGGAGTTGTTCGTGCAGGGGCGTCCGTTCACCCGCGTCTCCCGGCACTCCGGATCGCTCATCCGCCGCTTCCGCCGCCGCGAGATCGAACACGCCACGATCCGCGCCGGCGTGTCCCTGGAGGAAATTCACGGCTTTCTGGAGGACCTGGCGCGCACGGACGACGCCGCCGTGCAGTCCCGGCCCCACATTCAGGTCGGGCGGGTCGAGCTCTCCGACCGCGAGTTGGGGGGCCCGGACGCCTCCGCCGGCGGCGCGCAGGGGCGCAAGCTGGCGACGGTCCGCGACCGCGTCGCCCTCATCCATGACGACTTCGCCCAGTTGGTGGCCGGGAACGGCCTGGCCGTCGGCGACCTCGGCCGCGTGGCGCGCGCCATCCTGGAAGGGCTCGAGGCCGACCCCGACCCGCTTCGCCAGTTCGCTCCCTGGGAAGGCGAGGAGCGCTGGCCCGCCGTCCACGCTCACAACGTCGCCGCCCTGAGCATGGGCCTCGCGCGCCTCGCCGGGGCGGCCGCCAGCCCTTGCGCCGACCTCGGCTTCGCGGCTCTTGTGCATGATGTCGGCAAGCTCTTCCTCCCGCCGGAGGTCTTGAGCCGGGAGCTCGCCCTCGCCGGCGACGAACTCGAGTTCATGCTCGACCACCCGAGGATCGGCCTCGAGGTCTTGCTTGAGAACGCCCAGGTGCCGCCACTCGCTCTTGTCGTGACGTTCGAGCACCACCTCAACTACAACGGCACCGGAACGCCGCGGCTTTCCCGGCCGCGGCGGCCCCACCCCGCCACGAGGGTCGTCACCGTCGCCGACGCGTTCGTGTGCCTGTTCACCTCCCGGGGGGGCAGGGGCCTCCTCACGCGCGAGGGGACCATCGCCTGGATCACGGAACACGCCGGCACGGTGCTCGACCCCGACTGGGCCGGCGGCCTGGAACAGGTGCTGGAGCGGCCCGCTGACGGCCGGCCCGCGGCTCAGCCGCCGGGGTCGTAGCCGGGGATCACCGGGACCTAGACGGCGTCACGGTCCCCTAGGCGTCGGCCGGGGGCGGGGTCGCGAGCCGTTGGTAGGCCTGCCACGCCCCTCCCCTCCCCTGCGCCAGCACCTTGAGGTCGGTCCCCATGCCGGTGGGCAGCAGCAGGCGCTTGACCTCCCCGAGCGCGCCCCACTCCGTCGGGGACAGTGGCTCACCCCTCGCCACCCGGGAGGGGAGGAGCGAGAGGGCGCCGTGGATCGTCAGGAACGAACCCAGCGGCCGCAGCACGCCGCGCTCCCAGCCGGCGTCGGCGGCTCCCCGCTCGAGGTCGTCGAAGTTCACGTGCGCCGTGATGTCGACCTCGCCAGGGTCGGCCAGCACGTCCTCGACGAGGGCGTGGCCGTGGTAGCCCACCAGGGAACCGCCGCGGCGCGCCCGCGGGTCGTACAGACGGCGCCCGGGGTGGCCGTAGTCGAGCACGAGCGCCACGCCGCCGTGGCCGCACCAGCGCAGATTGCCGGCGTGGAGCGCGCGCGCGCCCGGGCGGATCTCGGCCACCTGGCCCTCGGCGAGCGAGAGGCCGCACTCGCCGAGGTAGGTCATGATCTCCGGTGCGCTGGGCTCGCCCAGCCGCCACTGCAACCTCCCGTTGTGGTCGGCTTCAACGAAGAACTCCGCGAGCGCCCCGTCCTGCACCGTGATCCTGTGCACAGGAAGCGCGTCGTACAACTCCGACGCGAACAGCACCACGGGGCCGTCCGGCCAGCGGGCCTCGGCCAGGCTCGCCACCACCTCCACGCCCTGGCAGCGCCCAGCCGTCCGCGCGCGCGCCCACGCGGCCGTCTCCGTAACGATCACTCGCCGGACCGCCGCCGCCCGCCGTTCCCCGAGTTGCTCGAGGAACACCGACAGGAACAACCCTTCGCCCCCGCCGAGCTCGAGGAAGGTGACGGGCTCGCCGAGCTCTGCCGCGAGCTGCTGCACGAGGCTGCCGATGGTGCGGGCAAAGACCGGCGAGGCGGTTGGGGCGGTGAGGAAGTCGCCGCAGCGCCCGGCCGGGCCCGGGCCGGTCCGTGGCCTGGTGTAGTAGCCCGCCTCGGGGTGGTAGAGCGCCAGCTCCATGAACCGGGCGAAGCTGACCCGCCCCCGGCGCCGCACCTCGGCCACGATCGCGTTCACGAGATCAAGACTAGCACCCGGGAGTCCCCTGCTCTGAAAGTGCCGAAATCCTATCCCCGATGGCACTTCGCTCCCGCGGGCAATACAGAACAGGCGTCACGCAGTGAATAGAAGGCCCAAGATAGCCGCCGGACCGGCAAGCAAGAGGCGTCCACGAAGTGAAAGAAGATGTCCGTCAAGGGGGCGAGGCGAGCCCCCATGGGCAACTCACGGCTGTTCGGGCGGCCCCCCGGCGCGCTCGAGGTCCGCCGCCTCGGCCTCGATCATCCGCCACGCCTCGGCGACGTGCCGTTCCTCCGTGTTGGTCTGGCCGACGCACAGGCGCAGGACGAAGCGCCCGCCGAGCGTCGTGTGCGTCAGGTACAACCGGCCGGACGCGTTGAGCCGTTCGAGCAGCTCGCGGTTGAACCCGTCGCCGCCGGTGTGCCGGAAGCACACCAGGTTGAGCGGCGGACGCGCCGCGAGCTCGAACCTCGGCGACGCCTCGACCCAGCGCGCGAACGCCTGCGCCATCCCCACGTGGCGGCGGACGTGGTGCTGCAGGCCGGCGATGCCGTAGTGCCTGATCACGAACCAGAGCTTGAGGGAGCGGAACCGCCTTCCGAGCGGGACCTGCCAGTCGCGGTAGTCGATGACGGCCCCGGACTCGGTGGCCCGGTTCTTCAGGTACTCGGGGAGGATCGAGAGCGCCCTCACCAGCGCCGCCCGGTCGGCGACCCAAAAACAGTCACAGTCGAAGTTGGTGAACATCCACTTGTGCGGGTTGAAGCAGTAGCTGTCGGCAAGCTCCAGTCCGGCCTGGAGGTGGCGGAACTCCGGGCAGACTGCCGCGGTGCCGGCCATCGCGCCGTCCACGTGCAGCCACACCCCCTCGGCACGGCAGATGCGGCCGATCTCGGGAAGCGGGTCCACGGCGTTCGACGAGGTCGTCCCGACGGTCGCGGCGGCGAAGCACGGCACCAGCCCGGCCGCCCGGTCGCGGGCGATCGCCTCGGCGAGGGCGTCGGCGCGCATGGCGAACGCCTCGTCCACGTCCACCAGCCGCAAATTGGCCCGGCCGATCCCGGCGATCTTGACGGCTTTCTCGATCGACGAGTGCGCCTGCGACGAGGCGTAAGCGACGAGACGCCCGTCGCACCCGCTCTCGTTGCTGCGCAAGCCGGTGGCGCGCTCGCGCGCCGCCAGCAGCGCGCACAGCGCCGCGCTCGACGCGGAGTCCTCGATCACACCGCCGCCGGCCGCCGACGACTTGAACGCCGGCGGCAGCCCGAGCATGTCGACCAGCCAGTCCAGCACGTGCGTCTCGAGCTCGGTGCACGCCGGGCTCGTCGCCCACAGCATTCCCTGCACGCCGAGGCCGGCGGCGAGCAGCTCACCCAGGATCGCCGGCCCGGATGCGTTCGCCGGGAAGAACGCGAAGAAGTTCGGCGACTGCCAGTGGGTGATGCCCGGCACGATCACGGAGTCCACGTCGCGCAGCACCGCTTCGAACGGCTCTGGGTCCCGGGGCGGGTCCGCCGGTAGGGCGGCCCGGACCGCCCCCGGCTCGACACGCGACAGCACCGACAGGGATTCGATGCGCTCGTAGTAGTCGGCGATCCAGTCCACGACCTCGCGGCCGTGCGTCCTGAACTGGTCCGGGGTCATGTGAAAGCTCGTCCGCCGATCGCTCATTCTCCCTCCCGCTTGGACACGGTGCTGCCCACCGGCCCGGAGCCTACGCTACCACTCCCGGCGGCAGGCGCGGACAACGGGCGCCGGGCCCGTCGGCTTCAGGGTGAAGGCGCGGCGGCCATCTTGAGCATGCGCTCGAGGGGTTTGAGGGCGGCGAGGCGGAGGTCCTCGGGCAGCTCAAGCAGCGGGACGCCGTCTCGCAAGCAGGCGTGGAGGTTGACGAGCGTGTTGCGCCGCATGTAGGGGCACATGTTGCACGCGCACTCGCCGCTCCCACCCGGCACCGGGATGAAGCGCTTGCTCGGGGCGAGCTTCTCCATCTGGTGGATGATCCCCGGCTCGGTGGCGATCAAAAACTCGGGCGCGGGGTTTTGCTGTACGTAGCGCAGGATCGAGGAGGTCGACCCGACGTGGTCGGCCAGCGCGAGGATCGTCTCCGGGCACTCGGGGTGCGCCGCGACGAGTGCGCCCGGGTGCTCGAGCTTCAGTTCGACCAACGCCTGGTAGGAGAACTGCTCGTGGACCACGCACGTCCCGGGCCACAACACCATCCTCCGGCCGAGCTTGCGTTCGAGGTACGCGCCGAGGTGCCGGTCCGGCGCGAACAGGATCGTCGTGTCCGCCGGGATCTGCCGCAGGATCCGCTCGGCCGACGACGAGGTCACGATCACGTCCGACAGCGCCTTGACCGCCGCCGAGCAGTTGATGTAGGTGGCCGCGAACGCCCCCGGGTGCTCGGCGCGCCAGTGCGCATACGCATCTGGGGGGCACGACTCCTCGAGCGAGCACCCGGCCTCGAGGTCGGGGATCAGCACGTCGGCGGCCGGGTTCAGGATCTTCGCGACCTCCGCCATGAAGCGCACGCCGCAGAAGACGATGACCTTGGCCGCGGCGCGCTGCGCCTCGCGGGCCAGCTCGAGGGAATCCCCCACGAAGTCCGCCAGGTCCTGGATCTCCGGGTCCTGGTAGTAGTGCGCGAGCAGCATCGCGCCGCGCTCGCGCTTGAGGCGGAGGATCTCCTCCACGAGCGAAGCGCTAGTAGGGGGAGTGTCGCGCGCGATCACGGGCAGGGCAGTCATCTCCTTCGGAGGAAACATCGGGCGGCGCATCGCTGTTCCCGGACTCGTCCCCGGCTAGCGCCGGCCCGCCATCGCCTCGACCGCCGCCGCGTCCCGCGGCAACGCGGCCGAGAGGTTCTCGGCGCCCCCCTCGGTGATCAGGTAGTCGTCCTCGACGCGAATGCCGACACCCTCGGCCGGCAGGTAGACCCCGGGCTCGACGGTCACGACCATCCCGGGTTCCAGGACGGGCCCCTCGCCGCCCGCGTCGTGCGCCTCCAGCCCGAGGAAGTGGCCGAGCCCGTGGATGAAGAAGTTGCCGAGGGTCCGCCCGCCGTCGCCGGTCACGCCGCTCCCCTCGAACGCGGCGAACGCCGCCTTGCGAGCGGCGGCGATCGTCGAGCCCGGCTTCAGCGTCGCGGCCGCCGCGTCGTACGCCGCCAGCACCGCGCCGTAGAGCTGCCGTTGCCGCGGGGTGAACGCGCCGCCGACCGGAAACGTGCGCGTGAGGTCGCCGCAGTAGTACCCGTGGCGGGCGCCGATGTCCACGACCACGAGCTCGCCTTCCGCCAGCACACCGAGGTTCGCGTCGTAGTGCAGGACGCACCCCGCCGGTCCCGAACCGACGATCGGAGGAAACGACCAACCCTCGGCGCCGGCGGCGCGGAGCGCGGCGAACGCCGCGCCTTCCACCTCCCCCTCCGTGCGGCCAGGGCGCACCGTCACGGCGGCCGCGCGCATCGCCGCGACCGTCGCCGCGACTGCCTTGCGCATCAGCGCCAACTCACCGGAGGACTTCCGCAGGCGCAGCTCCGCCACCACCGGCGCCAGATCGCGAACCGTGAAGCTCGGCAGACGGTCGCGCAGCCCCTGGACCATCCTCTGCTCCGGCGTGAGTTCGCCCGCGGCCGAGCCCGGAAGCGCCACCCAGAGCGCCCCGCCTTCCTGAAGCGCCCCGGCAACCCGATCCAGCAGCCCCGGGACGCCGCGGCGACGGGCGTCCACGACCACCTCGGACGGGTCGCGGTCGCAGACCTGGTCGAAGCCCAGCTCGCGCGCCGCCTCCTCGCCGGGGCCGAACTTCGGTCCGGTCCACGCTTCGAGCGCCGGCCGCCGCGCGGGCAGCAGCAGCATCTCGCCCTCCTTCTCGAGCAGGAGCACCGCGCCGGGGAGTTCGACCCCGGTGAGGTAGAAGAACCCCGGCTCCTGCCGGAACGTCCCGACGTCCCCGTACCCGCGCGCATCCGTGGCGCCGAGCACGACCGCGACGTCTCCGGGCTCGAAGCGCGAACGCACCTTTTCTCGGCGGGTCCGGTAGAGTTCGGGCGCCTCACGTTCGGCGGCGTACTGACCGCCGCGAAACACGCGTTCGTCGATCATGCAACCCCTCCCAGGAGTTCGCGGGAGAACCCCGCGGCTCCTGCCGGCCATGGCCGCGCCCTAACGGCGCTCGTCATCGTGGATCGCCTCGATCGTGAGCGCGGCGCGCCGGACGTAATCGGCGCCCGAGATCACCGTGAACGCCATGGCGATGTAGAAGCACGCCAGCAGCGCCCTTTCCGGGACCGGCGTGACGTTCGCGATCAGGACCGCGGCGACCGTCACGATGTGGAGAAACGTCGTCCACTTTCCCCAGACAGAGGGCGGAAACTCGCGTACTCCGGCGCCAAGGTAGAGCAGAAGCGCGACGAGGACGATCAGGAAATCGCGCGAGAGCGCCATCACGGTGAGCCAGAGCGGCACGGTCACGGAACCCGGGATCGGGAGCGTGAGCGCGACGTATGCCGTGACCAGCAACGTCTTGTCCGCGATCGGGTCGAGATAGCTGCCGAGAAGCGACCGCATCCCGAGCAGGCGGGCCAGCAGGCCGTCGAGCGCGTCGGAGATGCCCGCCGCAACGAAGATCCCGAGGGCGAGCCGGTGGTTGCCCTCCAGAATCGCGAGCACCAGGAACGGGGTGAGCGCGAGGCGAAGGAGGGTGATGCCGTTGGGGATCGTGAACGGCCGCAGCGCGGCCCTCACTTCCTGCGCCGCCCGCTGCGCCACCGCCCCAGCCCGCACCGCCGGCCGGTCGCCGCTCCTGGCGTCAGCGGCCGGCAGGCCATCGCGGTCGCCGTCGGTTCCGCCGCGGGCCCTGGGGTCGTCGCCGCGAGCGCTCAATCCGCCGCCTCCGACAGGACCGACTCCTTCAGGTAGCTCATCTTCCCCTCGTTCACGACGAGGCCCCGCTGTTCCAGGTCGTTCATCAGGCGGGTCACGGTCTCGCGCGACGTTCCGATCGAGTTGGCGATGTCCTGATGCGTCGGGCGCCGGACCGCCACCCAACCGTTGCCGAGGATCTGCCCGTGCTGCTTCGCCAGGTCGATGAAGTACCGCGCGAGCCTCCCGACCACGTCGAGCGTCGCCAGCGACTCCATTTGCGCGTTCGAGCGCCGCAGGCGCATGGAGAGTTCGCGCAGCAGCTTGCGGGCGATCCCCGGGTGCTGTTCCAGGAGCCGCTCGAAGTCGCCGCGGCGGATGCAGTAGGCGACCGTCGCGAGTTGCGCCACGACGCTCGCGGAGCGCGTGGCGTCGTCGAGCAGCGCCATCTCGCCGAAGAACTGGCCGGGACCGAGCGTGGCCAGGATCAACTCCTTGCCGCCGGCCGACGAAACGCAAACCTTGACCCTGCCGCTCGCGATCACGTAGAAGCTGTCGGCCCGCTCGTGCGCCGCGAACACCACCTCATCCCGCTGGAACTCCTGGCGCTCCGCGGCGCGGGCCAGAGCCTCGAGTTCCTGGGGTTCGAGCTCGCCGAAAAGCGAAGCCTTTCCGATCAGGTCGCTCAGCGCTGCGCACACGGGTCACCTCCCTCGCCCGCAACCCGGCGCACCAAGGCGGCGGCCGCTTCCCCGTCCACGGTCTCCGGGAGCTCCAGACACCCCCGCGCGGCCGCGCCGCACCACCGCGGCGCCGCCCGCCGCAGGACCGTCGCCAGGCGATCCAGCGTCGCCGCCAGCTCCCGCGCCCCCACCACCCGATTCGGGCCGAATCGCCGGGCGATCGCATCGCCCGGAATCACCCCGGCGCGCGCCACGGTCACGATGTCGCGGCGCTCCTGCAGCTGGACGACGTCCTCGAACACCGGCACCGCGCCGGCGGCATCCGCGGCCAGCGTCGGCACCTCCCAGGCAATGATCGCCGCCAGTCCGGCGCGGCGCAGCGGCCGCGCCGCGAGGGCGTGGGTCAGGTATGGGGGCGCGTCGCTCAGACGCAGGCGCCGCCGCGCGTCGGAGATCAGCTCGCAGCGGTGGGGGCTGTCGGCCGGCAGCCGCGTGTAGAACTCCAGGGCCAGGTCCCATTGGCCAAGCGCCTGGGCGACGTTGCCCTTCAACTCCAGCCCCTCCGCGGTATCCGGCAAGCCAGGCAGGAGTTCGGCGGCACCGCGGGTGTCGCGCAATGCGAGCAGTGCGCGGACGGCGAGGAACCGGCCATCGACGGCACCCGGGGCGGTCTGGAGAGCCTCCCGGGCGCGCGCGAGGGCGCCGGCGGCGTCGCCCGAGCGCAGCAACGCGTTCCCCTGGGCGACCAGCCGGTCCACGACGACGCTCTCGATCTCGGTCGCAACCCGCCCCCACCCGGCGTCCGGCTGCAGCCCCGACGCGGTGCGCGCGGCGGCCAGCGCCGCGCGTTCGTCGCCTTCGCGCCGCGCCGCGAGCACCACGAGGCCCCATGCGGACCCATACCCTGGGTTCGCCGTGGCGAGCGCTTTGGCCTCGGCAAGCACGGCCTCGCCGCGCAGGAACCGCAGTTCGAGTCCGGCCAGCGCCCGCACCGGATGGCCGGCCGGCAGCAGCCGCAGGCTCTCCTCGCCCTTGGATATCTCACCGCCTTCGGCCGCCGCGACCGCCCCCCGCGCCGCCTCGAGCTGGGTCGGCGTCAACGCCGGACCCGCGATCGGCGGCCGGGTGGGGTCCGGCATCCGGCGGATCTGCGGCGGCGCGGTGCTGCGGCACGCGGCGAGCGCCACCACCGCCGCAAGAGCGAGTCTACTCGCCGCTCTGCGCAAGGTGGTCTCCGTCGCCGCGGGCCAGGCAGACGGTGGCGATCGCGTGCTTGTAGACCAGGTGCTCAAGCCCGTGGCTTTCCACGATCAGGGCATAACGGTCGAACCGCTTCAGGATTCCGGTCACCCGCTTGCCGGTGAGGAGATAGACGTGGATCGGCCGCCCGTCCCGCCGTAAGGCGTAGAAAAAGCTGTCCTGCACGTTGACGCTGACCTTAGACCGGTCCTGTCCCTGTTCCACCGCGCGCCTCCCGTCGGCCGATCGCAACCGCCAGCAACTCGTCGCCGCGACCGGTCAGCCACTGCACGCCCGTCTCCCGCCGCAACCAGGTCATCTGCCGCTTCGCGAGCTTCCTGGTTCCCGCCGCAGCCAACTCGGCCGCCTCGCCCGCGGTCAGCTCCCCGGCCAGCATCCGGCACGACTCCCGGTAGCCGATCGCCTTGAGGGCGTGGCAATCGGGCGGGAGGCCACCCGCAAGCAACCCTCTCACCTCGTCGACGAGCCCGGCGGCGAACATCCGATCCACCCGCTGGGCAATCGTAGCATGAAGCTCCGCCCGATCCGGACCGATGCCGAACAACGTGAAGGCGTAGCGCGGATTACCCCTCGGACTCTCCTGCCACAGCTCGCTCATCGCCCGGCCGGCGGTGAGGCACACCTCGAGCGCCCGCAGCGTGCGCTGCCGGTCGTTGGCCGCGATGCGCGCCGCCGCAGCCGGGTCGAGCGCCGCCAGGCGCGCCCGCAGCTGTGCCCGGTCGCGCGCCCACTCTCTTTCGAGCTGATCCCGCACCGCTGCGTCCTTCGGCGGCTCTGGGAACAGCCCGAAAAGGAGGGCCCGCACGTAGAAGTGCGTACCACCCACGACGACCGGCACCTTTCCCCTCGCCCGAATGTCGGCGATCGCAACGTCGGCGTCGCGCACGAACATCCCGGCGGAATAGCGCTCGGCCGGATCGGCCACGTCGATCAGGTGGTGGCGGACCGTCTCCCGCAGCGCCGGCTCAGGCTTGGCCGTGCCGATGTCGAGACCGCGGTAGACGGCGAACGCGTCGGCCGAAACGACCTCCCCACCGACCCGCTGGGCGAACGCGGCGCCGAGCGCCGTCTTCCCAGATGCCGTCGGGCCCACGATCACGACCAGCTCACTCACCGCTCCCCCTCCTCACCCGCGCGACCCGCACCGCCTCACCGGGACCCACCGTCAGCGGTCCGGCGTCGTTCCACCCGATCCAGACCACGCCCCCACCCTGCGCCACCAGGACCGCCGGGATCGCCAGAACCCGTCGCGCCACCGCGGGGTCAGGGTAGGCGAAACGGGGACGCACCCCGGTCGCCGCCAGCGCGATCAGCGGCCGGACGGCGGCAAGGAACACCGTCGTGGACGATGTCCGCGAGCCGTGATGCGGCAGTTGCAGCACCTCGCCCCCGATCCGGCCCCCACGGGCGAGCAGCGCCGCCTCGCCCCGCGCCTCGATGTCGCCCGCGATCACGAGGCGAGGCCCGCCCAGGTCTACGCGCGCAACCAGGCTCGCGTCGTTGTCGACCCCTTCCATCGTGGCGGGAGGCCACAGGACCTCCCAGGTCGCGCCGCCGAGAATGGCCGCCTGGCCGCGCTCGAGCGGGATTTCCTCCACTCCGCGCAGGCGTGCGATCCTCCTCAGGGGCGCGATCTCGGCGCGGTTCCCGAGCGCGCGGGGAAAGGCGAACCGCCGCACCGGCATCCGTTCGAGCAGCAGCGCCGCACCGCCGGTGTGATCGGCGTCGGGGTGTGTCACCACCAGCGCTTCGAGGCGCCGCACCCGCACCCTGGCGAGCTCCCGCCACGCCTCGACCGGCGAGCGGCCGGCGTCCACCAGCACCGCGTGCTCGCCGCTGCGTACCAGCAGCGCCATCCCTTCCCGCACGCCCAGCGCGCGGACCTCGTGCCGCCACCTGAACGCCCCGGGGCCCGCCATCCAGGCGACCGTCGCGGCGACGAGCAGCAGCGCGGCCGGCAAGGCCGCGCGCGAGCGGGTCAGGGCGGCGAGCCCGAGGGCAGCCAGCAGCAGCGCGAGCGCCGGTGTGAGGGGCGCGAACGGCACGCTGGCCGCCCCGCCCACCGCCGATGCGCGATCGAGCAGCCACTGGCCGGCCGCCACCGCTTCGAGGCCGAGGCCGCCCAGCCGGGCCGAAACCGACGCCGCGGCGAGCGACGCCAGGCTCGCGCCCACCAGCACGAGTTCCAACGGTGCCGCCAGCACGCTCGCGACGATCCCCAGCAAAGGCACCAGCGAAAAGGTGGCCCCGACCAGCGGGCTCGACGCGCCCTGCGCGACGGCGGCGACCGCGACCGCAAGCGACAAGCGCTGCGGCAGCGCTCGGAGGGCGAGGGCAAACGGCTCGACCCAGCGCACCAGCGCGAGCGTGACGAACGCCGAGAGCTCGAAGCCGGGCTGGACGAGCACCGAGGGCTCCAGGAGCGCGAGAGAGGCGACGATCCCCCAGACGGTAGGGAGCGCTTCGAGCGGCCGCCCGAGTTGGCGCGCGAACAGATACGCGACGGCCCCCGCGGCGGCCCGCCGCACCGGCGCGTTGCCCCCGGCGAGCAGCGCGAACGCAACGACGGCAACCGCCACGAGCCAGCGCCGGGTCGCCGGCGCCACCCCCGCCGCGTTCAGCAGCGCCCAAACGAGCACCGCGACCAGGCCGACGTGGAGCCCCGACACCGACAGCAGGTGGACGAGCCCCGAGCGCCGCATGCTGGCGACCTCGCCCTCCTGCAGCGACTCCTGGCGCTGCAGCACGAGCGCGGCCGCGAGCCCGGCCGCGCGCAACCGGCGGACGTCGGTTCCCGCGCTCGCTTCGAGCGCCCGGACGCCGGCGTCGCGGACCCGGTCCACGCGCGAGCCGCCGGCCGTGCGGTGCGCGAGCAGCAGCGTCTTCACCCGCAGGCGCCCGGCCGCCAGCGGCAGGGAGCGGTCGAAGACGAGCTCGCCGCTCCCCTCCAGGCGCGCGCCAGCAGCCGGCAGCTCGGCGAGGCCCACCGGGGCGGTGACGTCGAGCTCCATCTCCCGCGGCCGCGCGAGCTCGCGCCCCTGCCCCTCGAGGCGCTCCACCCGGACTCGGTTCCCCCAGCCGCGCACGCCGCTCACCCAACCGTCACGGACCGTGACCACGAAGCGAACCGGCACCGCCTTGCCGGCGAGTCCGGGCGGCGTCCGGGCCGCAAAGGCGCAGGCGGCGAGTCCGAGCCCGACGCCCGCCGCCACCCACCAGCCCCACCGCCGGCCTTCACCGGCGAGGCCGCGCCACGCTGCCAGCGAAGCGACCGCCGCGAGCGGAACGCCCCACCCCACGGCCGGCGGTGCGAAGTTGCCGAACGCGACCGCAGCGACGGCGCTCGCGCCCAACGCGATCAGGCGCGATCCCGGGGCCTCAGGCGGCGCCGCGACTAAATGACGCCAGGATTTCCACATGGTGCGATCCGGCGAACAGGTCCCACAGCTCGGCCGAGTTCAGACGGTACCCGCTCGCGAGCAGACGTCCGCCGTCCCGGCCGAACCTCGCGGCGTCGCAGGCCAGCAGCACGATCCGTTCGGGGCGCCACCTCACCAGGCCCTCCGCCGCCGAACGCGACAGGCCGGTCCTGGGAGGGTCCACGATCGCGAGCGTGCCGGCCGCCGCTCCCGGCGCCGCAAGATAAGCCTCCGCCGCGGCGGCGATCACCGTGACCTCCGGCAGGTTCAGCCGCGCCGCCGAGGCCGCCGGTCGGGACGCCTCCACGACCGTCACGTCGCCGACGCCGGCGTGCCTCGCCGCCGCCGCCAGGAACCCGACGCCGCCGTACAGGTCCACGACACGAACCGGGTCGGCTGCCCCAACGAGCGCGGTCATCGTCGCGAACAGGGGGGGCACCAAGTGGCGGTTCCCCTGGAAGAACACGCCGACAGGCACGCGAAGCGGAACCGGCAGGTGCATCTCCACGCCGGTTTCACCCCGGCCGCCCGGCACGATCTCGCCGTCGCCGGTGAGCCGATGGAACCCCGCGAGTTCGCGCAGCGGCGCGTCCGGCGCCGTGGCCCCCCGCCATCCCGCGACCGCCTTCTCCCCCGCCAGGTCCTCGATCCACTCGAGCTCCCCATCCCCGGCCCCGGCGCGGCTCAGCGCGCCTGCAACCTCGGGCAGCGCCCGCAGCAGGAGCGGCGACACGACGCGGCACGGGGCGATCGCCACCACGTCGTGCGAGCGCGCGCCGCGAAAACCGAGCACCCCTTGCGCCGAGTCCCAGTGCAGTCTGGCGCGCAGCCGCCAAGCCATCTCCGAGAGGCGAACCGGCGCCTCCCGCACCGCGTCGGCCAGGACCGGCGGCGCGTGGCGGAGGGCGCCGATCGCGGCACTGCGCAGGACCTCGGCCGCGGCCGCGCGTTGCAGGTGAGCCAAGTCGCAGCCGCCGCATGCGCCCGCCACCGGGCATGGGGCCGTTTCTCGCCAGGGACTCGCGGCGATCACCTCCCGCGTCCGGGCCTCCACGATGCCCGCGCGCTCGCGCTCGATCTCGGCGTCCACCACCTCCCCGGGCAGCGCGCCGGACACGAACCACACCTTGCCGCCGCTCCTGGCGACGCCGCGGCCACCGCCGGCGAGCCCCGTGATCTCAAGCCGCACCGGCATCGAGCTCCAGGCGCGGCACGCCGACCAGCCGGCGCACCGCCTTGACGAGAAGGGCGCGTCGGGTGCGCTCGCGGACGTCCGCTTCGAGGCCAAGACCGTCAAGGCTTTCCCCGACCTCGCGTTCGATGGCCTCCTTCGCGTCGGCCGGGAGCGCGCGCGCCAGCGCGTCCAGCGCGCCGAACTCAAGGTCCGTAAGGGCCTTCTCGATCGCCGCCGGTTCGCCGTCCGCCGGCACGCTCGCCACCGCCCGCCCGAGGTCGCCGAGCACCTCGCGGACGGGTCGTTGTTCGCTCCAGCGCGCCTCGGCGTCGCCGATGGCGGCCACGAGCCCCGCCAGTGCCGCCGCCACGTCCGGGGCCGGCACGGTCTCGGCGGCGCCGGCGCGCGCCGCCATCAGCCTCTTGCCGTGGCGCGCCACCGCGTGGCGGCAGTACGACAGCGACGACACCGGATCCTCCTCGCGTTCGCGCCGCCGCTCCCAGGCTTCCGCGATCCCCGCCAGGACCGCCGCGAGCGGAACGCCTTCCCGCCACCACCGCCGCAACAATGCGAAGTCCTTCGGCGAGAAGAGGAACGGCGTCCCGCGCAAGGCCGCGAAGTGGTCCTCGACCGCGCGGTAGTAGGCGATCTCGGCGTCGTCAGGGTCGGTCATCGCGGCCCCGCCCCCTCAGGCGCGCTCCGGGCGGTTCCGCTCCCACAGCAGGCGCAGCCCCTTGAGCGTGAGGTCGTCGTCGATGGCGTCGAAGATCCCGGTGTAGCGGGCAATCACCCGGGCGAGGCCGCCGGTCGCAACCACGCGCCCGCCCCCGAGCTCGGCGAGCACGCGCCGCGTGAGGCCCTCGGTCAACCCCACGTACCCGAGCACGATCCCCGCCTGCATCGAGTCGACGGTGCCCTTCCCGATCGCACGCTCCGGGGCCGCGAGCTCGATGCGCGGCAGCTTCGCGGCGCGCGAGAACAGCGCCTCCGCCGAGATCTCGAGGCCGGGCGCGATCACGCCCCCGACGTACTCGCCCTTGCCGGAGACCACGTCCCACGTGGTGGCCGTGCCGAAGTCCACGACGACGCACGGACCGCCGTGCTCGGCGAACGCCGCGACCGCGTTGCACAGGCGGTCCGCCCCGAGCTCGAGCGGAGTGTCGACCCGCAGGGGCATCCCCGACTTGATCCCGGGCGCCACGAACAGCGGCTCGGCGTGCAGGTAGGTGGCGATGGCGGCCCGCATCGCGCCGTCGATCTGGGGCACCACCGAACCCACGATCACGCCGTTGATGTCCGCCGGCCCGATCTCCGCCCACTGGCAGAGCTGCCGCAGGAAGATGCCGAGCTCGTCCACGGTGCGCTCGTGCACGGTCGTCAGCCGCCACCGCCGGAGGATCTCGGCGCCGCGAAAGACGCCGATCGTCATGTGAGTATTTCCGACGTCGAGTGCAAGGAGCATCACACGCCTCCGGGAGCTTCGTCGGGCAGGATCTCGCCGACCGAGAAGCGCCGCACTTCCCCCGCCACCGCGAGTTCGAGGCGGCCGTCGCGGTCCATGCCGGCAAAACGACCCTCCACCACACCGGTCTCCAACCGCAGGCGAACGGCGTCGCCGCGACGGTGGACGGAGCGCGCCTCCCACTCGGCGTGGGTGATTTCGCTCCTGCTGAGCGCCTCGCGGATCCGCGTCAGAAAGCGGCTCGCGATCACGCGGATCGCCTCCCCGGCATCGCCGCAGAACCCGAGCGCCGCGAGCGACGCCGGCCGCACGGGGTCGCCGGCATCGAGCTCGGGGGAGATCGCCACATTGATGCCGAACCCCACCGTCGCCCACACGCTGTCGCCGCCTCCCCGGCTGCGGCAGAGCACGCCGCCCAGCTTGCGCCCGCTCACCTGGAGGTCGTTCGGCCACTTCAGGCCGACAGCCACCCCGGGGATGAGTTCCTCCACGGCCTCGGCGAGCACCACGCCGGCCGCGATCGGCAGCAGGGCCAGCGCGGTGACGGGGATGGGCCCCAGCCAGTTGGCGTAGAGGCCACCCGCCGGCGACGCCCAGCGGTTGCCGCCGCGCCCCCGCCCCCCGCTCTGGCGCCCGGCGAGCACGAGGGTTTCGGGCAACGGCTCGGCGTCGGCGGTCGGCCAGAACTCCATCAGGCGTTCGGCGAACGACGCGGTGGAGTCGAGCTCGTCGAACCAGACCACGTTGGCGGGCGGCGGCGGCGACAGCAGTGGGATCAAGGCTCCCGTCCCAGCGTCCCGGCGAGCATCCTCGCCTTGTGCGCGAGTTCGGTCGCGCGGGTCCGAGCCCCCGCGACCACCTCCTCGGGCGCGCGGGCGGTGAACGACTCGTCGGCCAGGCGGGCGCTCGCCGACGCGAGCTCGCGCTCGACCTGCGCCAGTTCGACGGCCAGCCGGGTCCGCTCGGCCTCGCCGAGCGCGCCGTCGGGGAGCACGATCGCGACGTTCACGCCCCCGGCGATGTCACGAATCGCCCCGGCCGGGATCGCGGCCGGGTTCAGCTGCAGAGACGACAGGCCGGCCAGGCGCTGCATCTCGGCCGCCAGCTGCGCCAGGGCGGCCGCGCGCTCAGGCGCGACGCCGGTGAGCGAAAGCTCCAGCGGCGTCCCGGGCGGAAGGCCCACCAGGTGGCGGTACGAGCGGGTCTCCTGGACGACCGCCTGGAACGCCTCGATCAGCGCCAGCGCTTCCTCGTCGAGCCGGCGGCTCCCCGGCGCCGGATACGGCGTCGTGATCAGCAGCCGCTCCGAACCGAGGTACTGCGCGATCTCCTCGGTGATGAAAGGCATCACCGGGTGCAGCAGCTTCAGCGCCTCCAGGAGCACGCCGCGCGCGACCGCCCGCACGTCCTCGCCGCGCCTGGGAGGCGTACCGCCCTCGGCGGGGGGCTGCCGGACGCCGTCGTCCTGGAGCGCCGGCTTGGCCATTTCGATGTACCAGTCGCAGTAGTCGTTCCACACGAACTGGTAGAGCGCGCGGCAGCCTTCGTCGAAGCGGTAGGCCTCCCAGGCGCGGTTGACCGCCGCGGTGGTGCGCTCGAGTTCGGCGAGGATCCACCGCTCCGGGAGCGCGAGCGAGACGGCCTCGACCGCGTCCAGCGCCGGCTCGGCGCCGTCGAGGTGCATCTGGACGAAGCGCGCCGCGTTCCAGAGCTTGGTCGCGAACGCGCGGTACCCCTCCATCCGTTTGTTGTCCAGCGGCAGGTCCCGCCCGGGCGAGGCCAGCGACGCGAGCGTGAACCGGACCGCGTCGGCGCCGTACTCCCGCACCAGGTCGAGGGGGTCCATCACGTTCCCCTTCGTCTTCGACATCTTCTGGCCGTGCGCGTCGCGCACCAGGCCGGTCAGGTGCACCTGGGCAAACGGGGCCTTGCCGGTGAAGTGGCCGCACATCATGATCATGCGGGCGACCCAGAAGAACAGGATGTCGAACCCCGTGATCAGCAGGCTGGTCGGGTAGAACACCCGCATCTCCGGCGTATCGTCCGGCCATCCCATCGTCGAGACCGGCCACAGCCCGGAGGAGAACCAGGTGTCGAGCACGTCGGGATCCTGCTCGACCGGCTTGCCGCAGGTGGCGCACGCGGTCACCTCGCCCTCGGAAACGGTCGTGTGCCCGTCGGCGCAGTAGAACGCCGGGATCCGGTGCCCCCACCAGAGCTGGCGGGAGATGCACCAGTCCATGATGTTCTCGAGCCAGTTCTCGTAGGTCGCGACCCAGAAGTCGGGGACGATGCGCACCTCCCCCGACCGCACCGCCGCGAGCGCCGCGTCGGCCATCCCGCGCATCGAGCAGAACCACTGCATCGAGAGGTACGGCTCCACCACGGTGTCGCAGCGCTGGCAGTGGCCCACCGCGTGCCGGTGCGTCTTGTCGCCCCGGCGCAGGCCCTTCTCCGCCAGCGCCGCCAGCACCGCCTTGCGGGCCGCAAAGCGGTCCAAGCCGGCGAACGGGCCGCCGTTGGCGTTGATCGTGCCGTCCTCGGTCAGGATGTTGATCTTGGCCAGGCCGTGGCGCTCGCCGGTGGCGAAGTCGTTGAGGTCGTGCGCCGGCGTCACCTTGACCGCGCCCGTCCCGAACGCCGGATCCACCAGGGTGGCATCGGCGATCACCGGGAAGGTGCGGTCCACGAACGGGTGCCGGACCAGCTTCCCGACCAGGTGCCGGTAACGCTCGTCGTCGGGGTGGACGGCGACCGCGGTGTCCCCGAGCATCGTCTCCGGCCGGGAGGTCGAGACCACGATCTCCCCGCCGTCGGCGAGCGGGTACGCGAAATCCCACATCCCGCCGTCGATGTCCTTGTGGACCACCTCGAGGTCCGAGAGCGCCGTGAGGCAGCGCGGGCACCAGTTGATGAGGCGGTGCGCGCGATAGATCAGCCCCTCGTCGTGGAGCTGCACGAACGCGTGCCGGACCGCCCGCGACAGCATCGGGTCGAGCGTGAAGCGTTCGCGCGACCAGTCGCACGACGCCCCCATCGCCTTCGCCTGGTGCGAGATGTTGTCCTTGTACTGCGCCTTCCACGCCCACATCCGTTCGAGGAACCGCTCGCGGCCGAGTTCGCGGCGGCTGCTTCCCTCCTTGGCCAGCTCGCGCTCGACCATCACCTGGGTCGCGATCCCGGCGTGGTCCGTGCCGGGCAGCCAGAGGGCGTTGAACCCCTGCATCCGCCGCCAGCGGATCATCAGGTCCTGGAGGGTGAACTGCAAGGCGTGGCCGATGTGCAGCTTGCCGGTGACGTTCGGCGGTGGGATGAGGATGACGAACGGCGGCTTCTCGGACGGCAGCGCGGGCGCGAACGCTCCCGAACCTTCCCATGCGGCGTACCACCGTCCCTCGAACGAGGTCGGGTCGAAGCGAGTCGGCATCGGTTCGGGACGGCTCACGCTCCCCTCCAAACACCATCGTGGACCGCGAGTCTAGCATCCCCAAGCGGGGCCGCCGGCGGGTCTGCCGCTCGCTCGCGGCGGTCGTGGGTGCCGGTTCCAGCTCAGAACAGCGCGGAGAACGGGCCCTCGGGCGGCAGCGCCTGGAGCTCGGCGTAGACGGTCGCGGCCTCCACCCCGGACACCGGGACGTCGAGGACGACCCCGCCCAGTCGCGGGAGCACCCAACCCACCCTTCCCCCCTCGCGCTTCTTGTCGCGGGCGATGTACGGCGCTACCGCGTCCCAGCTCAGCTCCGCGAGGCTCGGGAGCGGGGCGAGGGCGTGGATGCGGTCCGCCCAGGCGAGCGCCTCGGCCGTCGAGAGGAGTCCCCGGTCGCGGGCGAGCCGCAACTCCGCCAGCAGTCCCCACGCCACCGCCTCGCCGTGGAGGAAGCGCGTGTAGGAGGTCGCGCCTTCGATCCCATGGGCGAGGGTGTGCCCGAGGTTGAGCGCCTGCCGCGGCCCGGTCTCGCGCTCGTCGAGGCTGACCACGTCGCTTTTGACCCGGGCGCAGCCGACCACCAGCTCGAGCGCCTGCAGCGGATCCCCCGCCGCGACCGGCGCCAGGTGGCTGTCGAGCACGTGTTCGAGCGACGACGGCGCGATCATCGCCGCCTTGACCACCTCGGCGAGGCCGGCGTGCAGCTGGCGCTGGTCGAGGGTTGCGAGGGCAAGGGTGTCGGCAACGATCGCCCGGGGGCGCCAGAACGCGCCGATCAGGTTCTTCCCCTCGTCGAGATCGATCCCCGTCTTGCCTCCGAGCGCCGCGTCGACCATCGCGAGCAGCGTGGTCGGGACCGCAACCCAGCCGATGCCGCGCAGAGTGACGGCGGCCGCGAAGCCCACGACGTCGGTGACGACGCCGCCGCCGACCGCCACCAGCAACGCGGAGCGCTCGACCTCGTGGGCGAGAAGCCATCGTGCGATCCGTTCGACCGACGGCCAGCGCTTGTGCTCCTCCCCGGCGGGCAGTTCCAGACACGGCGCCGCGAGCCGTTTCGCAACGTCGGATCCGTAAAGCGGCCCGACCGTCGTGTCGGTCACGACGAACGCCTGCCGGCCTTCGAGCGCCGGTCCGAGCAATTCCGCAGCCTGGCCGAGCAGCCCCTCGCCGATGTGGTAGGGGGCGGTCTCGCCGGCGGCCGCGAGCGTGAGCGTGATCACTCGCTCCCCCGCCCGCGCCGCAGGATGCGCACGGCCAGCACGGCCGCGCCGAAGCCGTTGTCGATGTTGACCACGCCGACGCCGGGGGCGCAGGCGTTGAGCATGGCGAGCAGCGCGGCCAGGCCGCCGAACGCCGCGCCGTAGCCTACCGAGGTCGGCACCGCCACGACCGGCGCCGGTACCAGCCCGGCCACCACCGCCGGCAACGCTCCTTCCATTCCCGCAACTGCGATCACCACGTCCGCCTGGCGCAGCGCCTGCAGACGACCAAGGAGCCGGTGCAGGCCGGCAACTCCGACGTCGTGCACGCGGGTGACCGCCGCGCCGAGAGCCTCCGCCGTGATGGCGGCTTCCTCCGCCACGGGGAGATCCGAGGTCCCTGCGCAGACGACGGCGACCGTGCCCCGCACCTTTTCCGCGCCCGGCAGCACCACCATCCGCGCCGCCGGGTGGTGCACGACGCCGGCGACCGCCGCAGCGATCGCACGCGCGTGCTTCTCGGTCGCTCTCGTCGCCAGCACCGGGCCGCCCGGCCCCGCCAGCGCGGCGAACGCCGCCGCGGCCTGCTCCGGCGTCTTGCCCAGGCAGAACACCGCCTCCGACTCTCCCGTGCGCAGGGCACGGTGCGTGTCGGCCATGACCCCTTCGCCGAGCGCGAACGGAAGGCCCGCGAACCGCTCGGCGGCCGCATCGGGCGAGAGCGCTCCGCTCGCCACGTCTGCCAGCAACCGATGAAGGGCGTCGGGGCGCATATGCGGATGATACCTATTCGACGACGGCGCGCACCAGCGCCGGAGAGAGCCGCGCCAGGATTTCGTAGTTGATGGTGCCCGCGAGCTCGGCGAGCTCCTCGGCGGTCACGCGCTCTTCGCCGTCGGCCCCGATCAGCGTGGCGACATCGCCTTCCCCGGAGCCGGGGATGTCCGTGACGTCCGCCATGACGATGTCCATGCAGACACGCCCGACCACGGGCGCGGGCCGCCCGCGCAGGAGGACGCGCGCACGGTTCGAAAGCGCGCGCGGGTACCCGTCGGCGTAGCCCACCGGCAGCACCGCGATCGTGCTGGGCCGTGTCGGCCGGTACGTGAGGCCGTACCCGACCGGTGCGCCGGCCGCGACGCGCTTGACCTGACCGACGCGCGCCCTCCAGGCGAGCGCCGGCTCGAGCCTGACGCCGTCGCGCCCGTGCGCCAGCAGCCAGGACAGGTGCGTCTCCTTCGAGGGCCAGTGGCCGTACAGGGAGATCCCGACGCGGACCATGGTGAAGTCCGCTTCGCGGAACAGCAGCGCCGCCGCCGAACATGCCGCGTGCACCCAGCGGACGCGGCCGACCCGGCCCTCGACCGCCGCCACGGCCCCACGGAAACGGTCGAGCTGCGCGAACGCGTAACCGTGGTCCGTGGTGTCCTCGATGTTGGCGAAGTGCGTCGCGACGCCGACCACCGCGAGCCCCGCATCGCGGGCCGCGGCGGCGAACTCGGCGGCGTCGGCCGGCTCCACACCTTGCCGGTGGGTGCCGGTGTCCACCTTCACGTGCACGGGCAGGGCCGCCCCGAGACGCCTCGCCTGCGCCGCCAGCGCCTCGACGACCGCCCGGGACGACACCAACACGTGCACGCCCGGCCGCACGACCGCCTCGACCTGTGCGGGCGTGAGGTACCCCATGACGAGCACCGGAAGCTGGTTCCCCGTCTTCGCGAGCGCCGAGACCTCGGCGGCGGTGTGGACGCCGAGCATCTCCGCGCCCTCCTCGGCGCACACGCCGGCGACCTCCTCGAGGCCGTGCCCGTACGCGTTGGCCTTGACGACCGCGAGCAGGCCCGTGCGGGGGCCGAGCAGACCCCTGAAGATCGAGAGGTTGTGCGCCAGCGCCCCGCGCGACACCTCGATCCACGTCGTCAGGCCGGAGAACCGCTCGCTCGCCACGGCCGCAAGTGTACCGGATCGTCGCCACAACGCCGGCCTCCAGCTAGAATGGCGCCGCATGAAGATGCTCGACCCGGACTGGCGCCAGAGGCTCAGGCGGCGGCGGGACAGGACCGCGGCAATCGGCCGTCTGCTGCACCGGCGCTATTCCAGGCTGTTCTGGGCGCTCCATTCCACCTGGGCGTTGATCAGCGGCGGGATCGTCCTCGTCCTCGCCCACAACCGCTACGGGTTCCTGCCGTGGGTCGTCGTCTTCCTTACCCTGACTTGGGTCTCGACGCTCTTCTTCTCGCGGTTTGCGGCGCCCGGCGGCTCCGACACGTTGCGCTTCGCCCGCGGCTTCGTCTCCTATCTCACGCGGGTGATGTACCAGGAGACGCTCTTCTTCCTGCTTCCGTTCTACTTCTACTCGACGACGTTCCCGTCATGGAACAGCTCGTACGTCGTGGTCCTGGGCGCGCTCGCGGTTCTGTCCTGCTTCGACGCGTTCTTCGGCCAATTGCTCCGCACCAACCGCTGGTTCGCGCTGGCGTTCTTCGCGTTCGTCACCTATTCGGCCCTCCAGTTCTTCCTGCCCCTCGTCCTGCACGTCCCGATCCACAACGGCGCCTACCTCGCCGCCGGGGTCTCGTTCTTCGCGTCGCTGCCGCTCGCCTACTCCGCCGCCGACCTCAGGCAACCCCGCCGGAAGGCGTTGATTTTCGTGGCGCTGCTCGGGGTCGTCGCCGTCCTCAAGGTCGGCCGCGCCCTCATCCCGCCGGTCCCGCTGCGCCTCGCCTCGCTCTCGTTCGCCACCGGCATCGACCCCGCCACCCTCCGGCTCGAGAACGAGTTCCCGGAGGACGACACGGTGCCGGCGAGCCGGTTGCGCGAGGGCCGGCTGATCGTGCGCGCGACGATCTTCTCCCCCGGCCGCCTTCCGGTCCGGATCCAGATCCGGCTCGCCCGCGACGGCGTCGTCCTGCACAGCTCGCGCACCCTCGACCTCGTCGCCCACAGCAGTGGGTTCCGGGTCTGGGACTCGCTGCGGATCGGCCCGCACGGTCTCGCCCCGGGAAGATACCGGGCCGAGGTGTGGACGGGGGAAGGCCAGCTCGTGGGTCGCGGCGAGATCCGCGTCGTCGCCGACACCGGGCCGGCGTCGCCCGCAGCTAGCGCGCGCTCCTGACGGCGGCCAGGGCCGCGCCGTAGTCCGGCTCCTGCGCCACCTCCGGCACCAGTTGCTGGTAGCGCAGCGTTCCGTCCTTGCCGATCACCAGCACCGCGCGGGCCAGCAGGCGCAGCTCCTTGATGAGCAGCCCGTAGGCGGCGCCGAACGACGCGTCGCGATGATCGGACACCGTTTCCAGGTTGGCGATCCCCTCGGTGGAACAGAAACGGCTCTGCGCGAACGGCAGGTCCATCGACACGACGATCACCTTGACGTCGTCGCCGAGGGCCGCCGCCTCCTGGTTGAACCGGCGCGCCTGCGCCGCGCACACCGGCGTGTCCAGCGACGGCACCGAGTTGATCACCACGGTCTTGCCGCTCGTCTGATCGAGCGTGAACGGCGACAGGTCGCCGCGCAGCGCCGTGAAATGGGGCGCCGGCTTGCCGATTTCCGCTGCGGAGCCGAGCAGCGTCAGGGGTGTCCCCTTGAAGGTGATGAAGCCGTGGCGTTCATGCATGACCGAGCCCTCCTCGCGGACGAGCGAACGCCCGCCCTGTCCGGGAAACGGCGGGACCGCGGTATCATTCCGCACCGTGACCCCGCAGCCCTCCGGGCCTCTCGTCGTCACCGCCGGCCGGGGGAACCGGCGCCTGGTCGCCGTCGCCTGCCGCGCCGGCGACGACGTCGTCGTGACGCTCACCGGCGGCGAGCGGCCGCACGTCGGGTGCGTCGTGCTCGCCCAGCCGCGCCCCACTCGCGGCGACGCGGCCCGGATCCGCGTCACGAGCACGGTCGTTGCGATCCCGCCGCACCGCGAGGAGGCGCTCGCGCGCCCGTTGGCCGAGCGGCTCGCCCAAGCCCTCAACGCAACGGTGGTGGTGAGCGCAGGAGTTCACGAGGACGGCCTTTCGGCCGAGGGCGTCGCCGCCTATCTCCGGCTCGGGGACGAGCTGGCGGCGGCGCTGCTCGACGCGCTCGCGCCCTGATCCCCCCCGACGCCCAGGCGCTCGCGCAGAAAGCGCACGATCTCGCCGGTATCGGTGCCGGGCGGGAACAGGCGCTCGATCCCCGCCTGCAGGAGGACCGCAACGTCCTCCTGCGGGATGACGCCGCCGCCGAACACCACGACATCCCCCGCCCCCGCCTCGCGAAGCGCGCGCACGACCGCGGGGAAGAGCTCGCGGTGCGCCCCGGAAAGGCTCGAGAGCCCGACGGCGTCCACGTCCTCCTGCACCGCGGCCTGCGCGATCTGCGCCGGGGTCTGACGCAGCCCGGTGTAGATGACCTCGAAGCCGGCGTCACGCAACGCCCGCGCCACGACCTTCGCCCCCCGGTCGTGGCCGTCGAGACCGGGCTTGGCCACAAGGATCCTCTTGGGTGCCGTCACTGCTCGCGACCTCCGCCCCCAGTATCCACGGCGCCGGGGGCCGCGACAAGGCTTGCACCCCCGGGCTTGATTTTCAACTCGAGTCGCCCGTAAGCTCGCCCCCGTCGCAGCGAGGGAGACAACACTCGATGGAAACCGCCAAGCGCACCCTTCCAGAAAACGCATACTCGAAGCTCAAGCCGGGCGAGACCTACGAGCCGGTAGTCCCCGCTGCGGCGAACGTGCGGGAGTTCACCGCGCGCTCGCTCTGGCTCGGCCTCGCGATGTCCGCGCTGTTCTCCGCGGCCGCGGCGTTCCTCGGCCTCAAGGCGGGGCAGGTGTTCGAGGCCGCGATTCCCATCGCTATCATCGCCGTCGGCATCGGCGTCGTGCTGCCGCGGCGTTCGACGCTGCTCGAGAACGTCATCATCCAGTCGATCGGCGCCGCCTCGGGCCTCGTCGTGGCCGGTTCGATCTTCACCCTTCCGGCGCTCTTCATCCTGGGCCTCGACGTCAACCTCTTCAAGCTCTTCCTGGTGGCCCTCCTCGGCGGCACGCTCGGGATCCTGTTTCTCGTACCGCTGCGGCGTTACTTCGTCAGCGAGATGCACGGGGAGTTCCCGTTCCCGGAGGCGACGGCCACGACGGAGGTGCTCATCGCCGGCGAGTCCGGCGGCAACCAGGCGAAGGTGCTGGGCGCCGCGGCGGCGATCGGGGGGGCGTTCGACTTCGTGATCATCCACTTCGAGGGCTGGGCCGAGGTCTTCACCTCGCGCTCCGTACCGTTCCTCGCCGGCCTCGCCGACAGGGCCAAGATCGTGTTCCGCGTCGACGTCCTGTCGTCGATCCTCGGACTCGGCTACATCATCGGGATGAAGTACTCGGCGATCATCTGCGCCGGCTCGTTCCTCTCCTGGTTCCTACTCGTTCCCCTGGTGGGCCATTTCGGCGCCCATCTCAGCGTCGCGATCCCGCCGGTCTCCGACGGCGCCCTGATCGGCGGCATGTCCGCCGAGGACATCTTCCGTAACTATGTGCGCCACATCGGCATCGGCGCCATCGCCGCGGCCGGCATCATGGGCATCCTGCGCTCCTGGCGGGTCATCGCAAAGGCGTTCGCGATGGGCTTCACCGAGCTGTTCCTGCGCCGGAACCGAAGCGTGGCCCCGGTCGCGGCGACCCGCACGGACCGCGACCTGCCCATGGGGCTCGTCATGGGCGGCATCCTCGTGACCGCCCTGGCGGCGTGGCTCTTCTTCCGTTTCGGAGTCCTGTCCTCGCAGCCGGGGGCGACGAAGCTCTCGCTCATCGCGCTCGCGGTCGTCATCGTCATCTCGTTCCTGTTCACGACCGTCGCGGCGCGGGCGATCGCGACCGTCGGCACCAACCCCGTGTCCGGCATGACCCTGATGACCCTGATCCTCACCTCCGTGTTCCTGGTCGAAGCCGGCTTGTCGGGCAAAGCCGGGATGCTAGCGGCGCTCCTTATCGGCGGCGTCGTCTGCACCGCACTCTCGATGGCCGGCGGGCTCATCACCGACCTCAAGATCGGATACTGGCTGGGCGCTACGCCCGCCGTGCAGGAGCGTTCCAAGTTCCTCGGCACCATCGTCGCGGCGGCCACGGTCGGCGCCGTCATCCTGCTCCTGAACCAGGCCTACGGTTTCGTCCCCTCCACGACCCATCCCGCCGCGGGGGTGTTCGCCGCCCCGCAGGCCAACGCCATGGCGGCGGTCATCAAGACGCTGATGTCCAACGAACCGGTGCCTTGGCTGCTCTACGGCGTCGGGGCGTTTATCGCGATGACGATGCAGATGATCGGCGTGCCGGCCCTGGCCTTCGCCCTGGGAATGTACATCCCGCTCGAACTCAACGTGCCGCTCGTCGTGGGTGGGTTGATCGCACACCTGGTCCAGAGGTCGGCAAAGGGCGACGAGAAGCTGGCCCATGCCCGCAGCACCAGGGGTACGCTGATCGCCTCCGGCTTCATCGCCGGCGGCGCGCTCATGGGCGTCGTGGCGGCCGTACTCAAGATCGCGAACTTCTGGACCGGCGTCAGCGTCGGTTCCGGCCTGCTCGGCAACGGCACCGGCCCGGGCCCCCAGATCCTGGCCCTCGTGATGTACGTCGCCCTCGCGACGTATATGTACTTCGACGCCCGGCGCGGTCAGGTCTAGCCGCCGGGTCCGGCCCCGACTCCGCCCCGCGTCACTTCGGCTGCGGCGGGACCTGCGGCGAACTTCCCATTGCGGTCGGGGAGACCACGGCCATCATGTTGGACGGCAACGAATTGGGGGAGACCTCTGCGGCCGTCGACGAGCCCGGCCCCGGAGCAGGGGCGGCCAGCATCGAGGCCTGGCCCGGCGGCTTCGGCGCACCGGCAGGCCCCGGCTTCGCCGCCGGCGTCGGAACCGGTTTGATCTCCTGCCAGGATAGATCCACGGCCACCTGGGGCGGCTCGGCGTCAAGGGCGACGCGGGCCGTAATCGTGCCCTGCTTGCCCGGGTCCAGCTTGCCCAGCACCGAACTGGAGCCGGTCGTGACCGGCTTGCCCTTGGCGTCGAGGACGCGCACCACGGCACTCACGTTCTGCACGGCGTCTTTGCCCTGATTCGCGACCGTGGCGGTGATCGCCCACTCGCCCTTCCCAACCAGCTTCTTCTCGTAGCTGACCAGGACCACCTGCCCACCCAGGGGAGCCTCCTGGCTTTCCTTCTCGGCGTCCCCGCCTGCGGCCTCGGTGTCGATGTGCTTCACGTCCGCATCGGTGACGACGAGCCCTCCCGGCTTCGTGGAGGCCCTGGCCCCGAGGAACGGGCTGTGCGGCCCGGAGTCGGCGGCTGCGGCGGGCGGCGCCGCGGTCTGGCCGCTGGCCGCCCTGGTCGCCGCGAGGTCCACGGCCGCGAGGGGGTACCACTCCTGGCGGCCGTTCGCATAGTGCACCGTGACGTAACTGCCGCTCACCGAATAGGCAGAGGCATCGAGCCGTTTGCCGCCGATCAACACGACAGTGGCAGCCTGGACTCCGACGGCCAGGACGAGTGTCGCCAGGAACATCGTCGTTCTCTTCACGTCGCACCTCCGAGCGTGACCCCACCATGATAGCGCCTGAGCGCAACCGCGGCCATACGAGCCCCGGCGCCCAGGCCGAAGCGGGGCGAACCGCCCCAACAAACGAGCGCCCCGGGGGTTCCCGGGGCGCGAATCAGGCAACAACGACAGCCTGGGTCAGTAGAGAACGACCAGAGTCACGCGGCGGTTCTTCGCACGCCCCTCGGCGGTCTTGTTGTCGGTGATCGGCTTGAACTTACCATAGGAAACGGCGCTCATGCGGTTCAGTGGGAAACCATGCTGCATGTTGAGGTAACGCAGCACCGTCTCGGCGCGCGCCTGACCGAGGGCAAGGTTGGCCCTGTCGGATCCGATGCTGTCGGTGTTGCCCTGGATCTCGATGTATACGTTCTTGTTCTCGTCCTTCACCTTCTGGGCGAAGGCGTCAAGGGCGGCCTTGGCCTCGGCGGAAAGGTCGCTCTTGTTGAAACCGAAGTGGACCGCATCGTCGGTCAGGGTCACTTCGAAGAGGAACGAGTGGTTTGCAAGCTTGTTGGCCTCGTTGGCGCGGTCGAGCGCCTCTTTGGTGGTGTCCGACAGCTTCGCGATCTGGTCGTTCTGCGCCGCGTCGGACTTCTTCAGGTTCGTCACGTCCATCTGGGTCGCTTCGACCTGCTTCTGTACCTCGCCGATCTTGGCGTCGGAACCCTTGGTGGCGGCCGCCACCTGCTCCTGGACATAAGTCTTCGTGGCGCATCCCGTGGCGCCCAGCGCGCCGACCAACCCCAAGGCAAGTACACCCAACAGCGACTTTCTCATAAGCTTCCTCCCTTTGCTCCCGGTCTCGGACATGTTATTGAATCACGCTCGCAGCAACGCAGCTGTTATAGCACAGCTTTCCCTTGATCTGTCAAGACCCGCCGCCTTCGTTTCAGGGCAGCGTCCCGCGGTACCCCTGGCGCGCCAGGACCGTGTAGCCGCCGTCCACCGTGACCTCGAGCTTGCGCCACTTCACCATCCCCAACCCGGAAGGATCGAACGTGATGATGTACCGCATCGTCAACTCCTGCCGCAGCGCGCGCGCGAACTGGGGGAGCTTCGCCGCGGTGTCCACGCGCAGGTAACGTCCGCCCGATGCCGCCGCGAAGCGGGCCAAGGCCTCCTCGTAGCTATCGGGCGGACCCTCCTCGGCCGGCGGCGGCTCGATGCCCAGGGCGTACAACGGGTCGGTCAGCCCCTCCAGGATCTTCACGGCGTCCGCCGGCGACATCGTCGAGGCGGTGTCCACCCCGTCCGTGAAGAGGAGCACCACTCGCCGGATGTTGTGCGCCCCCTCCATGACCTGCGGCGTAGCCGTCAACATGTCGTAGAGCGCCGTGGTGCCGTAGCCTTTGAGCGACTCGAGCACCCTGGGCAACAGCCCCGGGTCGGTCCCGAAGGCGAGTCGGCGCTTGACCTCGCCGCCTCCGAATGTGATCAGGCACACCTCGTCATCCGGCCGCATTCCCCGCATGAACTCCATGATCGCGTCCCGAGTCTTGGCGAGCCGCCGGCCGTTCATCGAACCCGAGGTGTCCACGACGAAGGCGTAGGAAATCGGCAGCCCCCCCTCGCGCCAGAACGACTTGATCGGGAACTCGATGCCGTCGACGAAGAGGTGGAACCGCTCCTGTCCGAGCGTCGCCACCAAGCGCCCGCGGCCGTCCTTCACCGTCACCGGCACCAGGATCGACGACACCTCGGCCGAGGCCCGGAACATCCCCTTCTCGGGCGGCTGCTCCGCTCGGGACACGCCCGTCAGAAAAGCAGCGAGCAAGAGGGCGCCCGCCGGCACCGGCCGCCACCACAGGCAGGGTCGCATGGGCGCGTCAGAGGACGAAGGTGAGGCCGAGCCCGACCTCCGTGAACGTCAACCAGTTGCGGTCGTACGAGCAGTCACCCCACCAGCCGCAGTCGCTGCGGTTGTCGATGTTGACGCTGTGCCCTCTCCAGTCGAACCGGAGGGCGATCTGAGGGGTGAAGAAGAGCTTCAGCCCGCCGCCGAAGTCACCGACCAGGCGCGTGTCCGCGGAGAGGGCGCCGCCGCTGTTAGCGAAAAGGGTGGGCTCGAGCCGCATCGCCCCGATGCCTCCGGCCAGGAACGGCACCAACCGGCTGTGGCCGAAGCTGACCTCCATGTTCGCCTCGGCCGTCGTCATGTCCATCCGCCCGACCCGGGTTTGCCCACCGAAGAGTTCCCGGTTCCCGGTGATGAGGTCGGCGCGGCCGCGCGCGAGGAACCCCTCGAACGCCCAATTGGGCGTGAACCTGTACGCGATCCGAAGACCGTACGACGGGGCGTCGTCCACGGTGACGTCGAACGGCACCGTGTTGAGCGTGCCGCGCGAGATCGTGTCGCCGAACCAGTACCCGACCGTGGGGGTCAGTTCCACCGTGTTGGGCGTCCCCTGCGCAAAAGCCCACGGCGACGCAACAGCCAGGCAGAGCACAAACAGTAATCGGCGCATGTTACTTCCCTCCTTTTCCAGAACGCTCGGCCAACAGCCCGAGCAACTGGCGGTGCATATCCCGCACCGACTCCGCCGAGTAGCCCGGATAGACGCGTACGACCCCTCCTTCGCGATCGAGCAGAATCGAAAACGGGATCTGGTTGAGGCCCAACGACACCTGTGTCTTCCCGTCGACCAGGAAGACCGGCAGGGTGATGCCGGACTGCTTCAGGAAGCCCTCGATGCGCGGCTTGACCAGCGCGAGCTGGGCCCCGCTCCCCACCTCGTCCGGCATCGGCGCCATGTCCACGTTCACCGCCAGGACCACCAACCCCTTTCCACCCAGTTCGTTGGAGAGCTTCTGCAGCTCCGGCATCTCCATCCGGCACGGCCCGCACCAGGTGGCCCAGAAGTTGAGGACCGTCGCCCTGCCGAGCACGTTCTTGAGCGGGACAGTCTGACCGGACAGGTCGGTGAGATCGATCGAGGGGAACTCCGGGCGCGCCGGCTCGGCCGCAACCGCGAGGGCGGCGGCGAGCAGGACCCCGAAGATGGCAGCGGGGATCGAGCGTTCCCTCATCGCCCGTATGCTAACACGGCGTTGACAGCCGGCCGCGCTTGCGCTAGATTTCACAATATGAGCGAACGTGAGTTGCACCGCATCGCGGTCGTCGGCGGCGGGATGATGGGCCGCTCGATCGCAACTCGGGTCTCCCAGGCCGGCCTCGGCGTCATCGTCCGGGACATCAGCCCGGAGCGCACCGACAAGGTCGCCGAGCTACTAGGGGTCGACCTCGACCGCGAGATCGAGCGCTGGGGGCTGACGCAATCCGAGAAGAGAGCGATCTTGGCACGCATCGAGTTCACCACCGAGCTGTCGAAGACGGCGGGCTGCGACCTGCTCATCGAGACGATCAACGAGGACTATGACGCGAAGAGACAGCTGCTCCTCGAGCTCGACGCCGTTCTCGAACCCGGGATCCCGATCATCATCAACACGTCCACCCTGTCCATCAGCGAACTCGCACAGGGCCTCCAGCACCCCGAGCGAGTCCTCGGAATGCACTTCCTCTATCCCGTCACCACCACCAGGGTCGTCGAGGTCGTCAAGGGCCAGGTGACGAGTGACGATGCGTTCGAGACCGCGCGCCGCTTCGTCCGGATCCTGGGCAAGGTGCCGATCCAGGAGTTCGAGTCGCCGGGGTTCATCACGACACGCGTCATCATGCCGCTCATCAACGAGGCGGCCCACGTCGTCATGGAGGGCGTGGCCAGCGCCGGCGAGGTGGACCTCGCCATCAAGCTCGGGTACGACTTCAGGTACGGGCCGCTGGAGTGGGCCGATCGTACCGGGCTGCACCGCATCCTCAATTGGCTCGAGCACCTCTTCCACGAGACCGGCGAAACCAAGTTCAGGCCGTGCCCGATCATCCGGAAGCTCGTCCGGGCCGGGCACACCGGCGCCAGGGTCGGCAAGGGGTTCTTCACCTACGACAGCGAGCGCAGCCGGCTCGACCGGCTCCCCGACGACACCCCGAAGCTCTCCTGAACGTTCCGGTTCCGATTACGCTGCACAACGCTGGGAGCTGACGCATGAAAGTCCTCGTCCTCAACTGTGGCTCTTCGTCGGTGAAGTTCCAGGTCATCGAGACCTCGCTCGAGATGATCGAGGCCAACGCCGACGTCACTCTCGCCCGCGGCGCCGTGGAGAAGATCGGCCTGTCCGACTCCCGCCTGTCGCTCGACGTCCCTGGCCGCAAGCCGCACCAGGAGATCGCGGAGATCCTCGAGCACCGCGCCGCCATCGAGCGCGTCCTCAAGGTGCTCGTGAACCCCGAGCACGGCGTCCTCGGCAACGTCGCCGAGATCGAGGCCGTGGGCCACAGGGTGGTGCACGGCGGCGAGAAGTTCGCCTCCTCGGTGCTCGTGACTCCCGAGGTCGAGGCGATGATCGAGGAGTGCGTCGTCCTGGCGCCGCTCCACAACCCGCACAACCTGCGCGGCCTCACGGCGGCCCGCGGCCTGCTCCCGGGCGTCCCGCACATCGCCGTGTTCGACACCGCGTTCCACCAGTCGATGCCGCCGAAGGCCTTTGTCTACGGTCTCCCGTACGAGCTCTACACCCGCCAGGCGATCCGGCGCTACGGTTTCCACGGCACGTCGCACCGATTCGTGTCGATCCGCACCGCCAGTCTGCTCCGCCGCCCGGCCGAGGATCTCAGGATCGTCACCTGTCACCTCGGCAACGGCTGCTCGATGGCCGCCGTCGACCGCGGCCACTCGGTGGACACATCGATGGGGTTCACGCCTCTCGAAGGGCTGCTCATGGGGACCCGCTGCGGCGACCTCGACGCGGCCATCGTGCCGTGGGTCCTGGCGATGGAGGAGGTCACGCTCGCGCAGCTCAACGCCATGCTCAACAAGCACTCCGGCCTGTACGGCGTCTCCGGCGTTTCTTCGGACATGCGCGAGATCGAAGCGGCGTGCGCAACGGGGAACAAGCGCGCCTGCCTGGCGCTCGAGATCTTCTGCTATCGGATCCGGAAGTACGTCGGGGCGTACGCGGCGGCCATGGGCGGTCTCGACGCCGTGACGTTCACCGGAGGCATCGGCGAGAACTCGCCGCTCATCCGCGCGACCACGCTCGCAGGGATGGACTTCTTCGGGATCGAGCTGGACGAGGACGCCAACCGCAATGCTCCGCGCGGCAAGGAGGTCCTCGTTTCGCGTCCCGGCACACGGGTGGCGGTGGCGGTCATCCCGACGAACGAAGAACGCGTCATAGCCCGCGACACGGTCCGCGTCCTCGGAGGCGTCATGCCGTCGTTCGCGGTCGCGGGCACCGGCGCTCCCCGCTGAGGGGCCCACCTCCCCTACGCGATCGCCCGGTCCACAGTTGCTCTCCTTCGACCGCGTGGAGGCCTCTCGCTTGCCCCTCGGGCGAAGCGGCCTTCCCCCTTGCTCGCCCCCGCGCCCAATTCCTCCTTTCACTGCGTGAGGCCTTCTTGTTTTGCCCCACGGGCTGCGGCCGAGTCGCTCGGGCGGCGCATCGAGCGCCGCCCTCCGACCCGCCTCCGCGTGCGACCTAGCAGGGATGTCCCGCGGTGGGGCCCCTCGCTGTCTCCCGCCGCTCGCTGCGCTCGGGCGGGAGCATCGACACCCCACCGCGGGACGCCCGCTTGGGACCCGCACGCTCCGGCGCCATCGGCCTGCGCCCGCTGGGCGGTCTTAGCGACCCACCCCCGCGCCTGGTGGAGGCGCTGCTGGTTACCTTCGGCTTGGCCAGGAGCCTCGGCTTTAGGCAGGGCCTCCGCCTAGTGGGTGGGGGTGTCGTTGATCCGCCGGTGCCGCGGGTGGCCATTCGCTCCTGCGCCCGCGGGTCCCGGACGGGCGAGCCGCGCCGGGGTGTCGATGGCTCCGACCGAGCGTCTCATGCGAGGGAGGAGAACAGCGAGGGGCCCCGGCGCGGATCGCCCTGTCCGGTCGCGGGCGCAGGAGCATGCGGGCTCGGGCGCGGGGGCGCCCGGGCCCGCATCCGGCCACCCGCGGGACCGGCAAGAAAGACTCCACACAGTGGAAGAGGGATCAGTGAGGTTGACCGGCCCGGCCGCAGCCCGCAGGCTAAGAACTCTCCTGCCGCCACTCCGGGCGCGCCAGGAACTCGCGCGCTGCCGCCCGCCCGGCGGCCACGGCTTCGTCCATCGCCTCGTAGTCGGCCCAGTGCAGGTGGTTGACCGCGGGCGCGATGACCGCGTCGGCCTCGGCCAGGATCCGCCGCCGCAGCTCCTGCCAGCCCATCGCCGCCACCCGGAACAACACCCTAGGGACCTGAACGGCCCCGCGGTCCAGCGACGGCAGCGCCTCGCTGACCTCGACCGCAACCACCGGGCCGCCGAGGTCGCGAGCCGCGCCCACCGGGATCTCGGCGACCGCGCCGCCGTCCTGCAGCGGGCGCCCCCCCCAGAGAACGGGATGCGCCAGGCCCGGCATCGCGGAGCTGGCGGCGACGGCGAGCCGGAGCGGGCCGCGCGTCAGGCGCACCTCGGCGCCGGTGGCGCTGTCGGTCGCGACCACGGCGAACGGCCGCGGCAACGCCTCGATCGAGGTGTCGGGCAGGAGGAGCGCGATCCGGGCCGCGAGCTCCTTCGCCGTCACCGGCGGCCCCCACGCCATCGCCTTGAGCAGCGTCGCGGCGTGCTGGAAGCGACGCCAGACGCGGTGGCCACGCCCGCCCGTGGCTCCCTCGAGATCGGGAGGTTCATCGCCTGCCATCGCCGCCACGAACGTGCCCACGGCCCGG
Source organism: uncultured Acidobacteriota bacterium (assembly GCA_963727205.1). Lineage (GTDB taxonomy): Bacteria > Acidobacteriota > Thermoanaerobaculia > Thermoanaerobaculales > Thermoanaerobaculaceae > RBG-13-68-16. Next base: position 98,931 of record CAVSFQ010000010.1, read on the forward strand.
AGCGCAGGCTCTGCGCCGCTGAGGAGCCAGAGCGCTCCCATCATGGCGCCGGAACTCGTGCCCGCGATCCCCGACACCTCCACACCCGCGCGCTCGAACTCCGCGAGCACGCCCAGGTGCGCGATCCCTCGCACACCCCCGCCGCCGAGGGCGAGCACCACCCCGCCGGCGAGGTCCAGCTCCCTCATATTCGCGCCGGCTCCCGCGGCTGCACCCGGTCCCGGTTGAGGACGATCGCCTCGAGGACACCCTCCGCCACCCGCTGCGCCTTGTCGGAGATGTGTTCGAGGTCGTCGGTCACACCGCGGGGGTCGACATCGCCGATCTTGTCGCCCGTCTCCACCGGCACCCCGTCTCGCAGCAGCCCGCGGATCACGCCGGAAATGCGGGCCACCACCGGGTACTCCGAGTCCACCGGCACGCCGCGGTAAAGGTCCTCGCGGGTCAGGATCAGGACGACGACGCCGATCTTCTCGCCGCGTTCGATGCGGTTGCCGATGTCGTGGTTGGTACGGAAGATTCCCGGCCGCTGCGCCTTGATCACGCGTTCCTGGGTGAAGCCCATGATCTCCGCCGGAGGCTCCGGTGGAAGCGACTGCCCCCCCAGGAGCACACGGCCGAGTTGCGGGCCGCGCACCGTTTCGACCACGGCGTGGCAGTCCCGGCCCGCCTGGTAGCCCGGCCCGAGGGCGATCACGAGAGGGGCGAGGTCCCGGGAGAGACCCCAATTGGCGCGCAGCATCGCCGCGTCGACGAAGATGTCGGGCGGCCAGGCGGCGAGCACCTCGGGGAGAGGCTGGGTCGTGATCGCCAGGTCGCCGAGTTCGTGCACGAGGTCGACCTCGGAGAGCAGCATCACGAAACGGGCGGTCACGCCGTCCACCGTCTTGCCGTGGTTGAACACCGCTTCGGAGAAGCAGACGTGGCGCCGCACGGCCTTGGGAAACGCACGCTCGACCATGAGGACCCGGCCGAACCCCTGCCGCGCGAGATGTGCCGCCACGCCGCTGCCCAACTCCCCGGCGCCCCGGACCAGCACGCGAGCCTGATGCAACACCTCCACTAGCGTGCCGCCACCGCTTCGACCTCGACCTGGGCCCCGCGCGGCAACGCGGCCACTCCGATCACCGCGCGTGCAGGCCTATGCGAGCCGAAGAACTCCGCGTAGATCTCGTTGAACTCGCCGAAACGCGCCAGGTCGGTCAGGTAGACGGTCACCTTCGCCACCGCCGTCCGGTCGCATCCGGCCGCCGTCAGCACCGCGTCGAGGTTGGCCAGCGCCCGGGCAGCCTGTCCGGCAAAGCCGCCTCCCACCAGCTCGCCGCTGGCCGGGTCGAGCGGGATCTGGCCCGACAGGAACACCCAGCCCCCGACCGCGAGCGCCTGACTGTACGGACCGATCGCCTTCGGCGCCGCGTCCGTATGAACGATCTCCGCTCCGACCCTCATGGTGCCGCCTCCTCGTCCGGAACGAACTCCCGAATCTCCGAAAGGTTACGGAAGCGCTCGGCAAAGTCAAGGCCGAAGCCGACCACGAACCGGTCCTCGATCTCGAAGCCGACGAAATCGAGCCTCACCTGGACCTTGCGGCGCGACGGCTTGGAGAGCAGCGCGACGACCTGCACGGAGCGGGGGTGCCGCGCCTGCAGGAGCGCCACCACGTCGGCGAGGGTCAAGCCGGTGTCGACGATGTCCTCGACGACGTAGACGTCCTTGCCGGCGATGTCCACCGTCACGTCTTTGATCAGGGTGACGGTGCCTGAGGACTCGGTCGTGGCGCCGTACGACGAGGCCTGGATGAAGTCCACGACCACCGGATGCCTGATGCGCTGCGTGAGCGCCGTGAAGAAGTACACTGCTCCTTTGAGGACGCAGATGAAGACCGGCTCCCGTCCCTCCAGGTCGGCGTCGATCTCACGGGCGAGGACCGCCACTGCCCGTTCGATCTCGTCGTGCGTGATCACCGTCTCACCCAGCACCGGCCACCTCCCCTTTCCCTTCGTCCCCGTCCTTGGTGTAGACTTGCGAATGGAAGTCTCAAGATGAGCGAATTCGGACTGCACGAACTGAATCAGCGTTACGTCCGGTTGACTGACCGTTGTCGGTCGCAGTGGACGTTCTACCAGTATCTGCAGGGTCTGTTCAAGCACCTCTTCAACTCGCCCTGCCCGATCGAAATCGATTTCCCGTCTCTGTTCAACGAGTTCCGCCAGCTCGGCTCGGAACTCGGCCACCCCGAACCGGGCCGCACCCACAAGACGATGACGCACCTCGGCGCCAGGCTCGACACCCAAGGCCGCAAGCTCCTCGAAGTCGACGAGCAGATCCAGCCCTCGCTCCTGCGCCGGTTCTTCGACCGGCTGCGCAACCAGGACGAGAAGGTCCTGCTGGCGATCATCAAATTTTACCTCGACGGGAGTCACGACGGCGAGGACACCCTCGACAAGCTGGACATCCTGTTCACGCGCCTCGCCGAGATCCCGCGTGGGGACAACGGCAGCCTCGTGCGCGAGCGCCACGAGATCCAAAGGCTCGTCCAGCCGCTCCTCCAGTTGCTGCCGCCGAGCCAGGCCTCCGCGCAGGAACTCGAGGTCCTCGTCCACGCCCTCGCCGACCTCAAGAGCGAGGTCCTGGTTTGTCGCACCTTCACCGAGCTCGCGGGGGGCGGGGCGCTCGACCGCTTCCGCACCCTCAAGCGGCGCCTCGGCGAGACGATGCTGCACTCGCAGCTCCTGCCGGTCCTGCTCGAGACCACCGTCGCGATCAAGAACCGCTTCCGCGAACTCTGGGAGGACGAGGAGGCCGCACTGCTCGCCGACACCAACAAGGTGCGGGAGCTGGAGAAGCAGCTCTCCGGCCACCCCGAGATCGCGACGCCCGACCTGCGCGAGATGCTCGAGGTCTTCGCCTCCGCACAGCAGCGCTTCGACCACGGCAAGCAGACCGAGAACCTCCGCCGCGACGACGCCCTCAAGCTCAGGATGGCGCTCAACCGGATCCTCGAGCAGTTCGACGTCACCCAGTTCGCTGGGATTTTCCCCGCCCCGATCGAGGGAGAGGCCGCGCCGGCGTCCGCCGGGCGCCCCGATCCCTCGGCCGCCGCGAGCGAAGTCCCGGCCTCCCCGTTCCAGGCCGACGGGCTGTTGCAGGAGTACGTGAGCAAGATCCTCTTCGCGCTCGAACTGGTGGGGGACGACCGTCCCGCCGCCGAAGCGGTGACCTCCAAGGAGCTCGCGTCTCTCAGGCTCGAGGCGTGCGAGGTCGAGGCGTGCCGGAGGCTCCTCGACGGACAGCCGCCCTCCGCCTCGGTCGGGTACGAGCGGGCACGTTTGCTCGTGCAGGCCGCGGCGCTGCGGATCCGCATGGACGAGGAGGCGCGCGAGATCGACCGGCTCCACCGCAGGGGTTCCGACCACCTCGCCGAGACGCTCGAACGCGGCTCGCAATCGCTCCAGCGCGCCTCGGAAATCGACCGTCGCTTCGGCTGGGTTGTGGACGACGCGCTCTACCGCGGCGACACCAACCACCTCGAGCAGCTCTACCGTTGCCGTTTCCGCCTGCTGCGCGCCTACTCGGGGCTGTGGCTCATCCACAACGAGCGTGGTGGAATCTCGCCCTTCTGAGCCCGTCCGCCTCCGCCTCCGGCTGGGCGAGACGATATTCGCTCTCGACAGCGAGAAGGTCGTGATCGGCCGCAGTCGGTCGTGCGACATCCGCCTGCGGGAGGACACGGTCTCGCGGCTGCACGCGGCCTTCGTCCTCCGGGACGGTTCGCTGGTGCTCGAGGACCTCGGGTCTTCCAACGGCACCTACCTCAACGGCGACCGCGTGCTGACGCCGTGCGTCGTGGCAACCGGCGACGGCGTCCGGTTCGGCTCCCTGCGCGGGAGCATCGAACCAGCCGACGCGCCGCCGCCGCGGTCCCGGACCGGAGGGGACGGTGGCGAGGACGGCCTCACTTCCGGCCTGACGGACGCGAGGCCGGCCGGGTTCGGCTGGCGGGCTCTGGCGGTCGGGGCCGACGCCGTCCTTCTCGTCCTCGGGTCCCTGGTGCCGTTCGCCCCGTTACTCGCGACCCTGGCCGTGGAGCGCTACCTGCTTCCGGCGGACACCCTGCCGCCGAGCCTGGAGGCCAAGTCCGTGTTGGCCGGGGCGTGCGGCGCGCTGTGGCTCGTGTATGCCTTCTTCTTCGTCGTGCACGGCTGGGCGCGGCGCGGCGGCACGCCGGGAATGAAGCTCTGCGGGCTCCGCCTGCTCGACTGGCGCCAGCGCCTTCCGATCGGCTACGGCCGTGCGTTCCTCCGGCTGGCAGCCGGCCTCGTGACGGTCCTCACACTCGGGCTCGGGTTCCTCCTCGTGCTGTTCCGCAAGGACCGCAAGAGCCTCCACGATCTCCTCGCGGGCACCATGGTCGTCCGGCGCCGGTCGTTTGGCGGGGCGGCCCCGCCCGCGTAGAATCCTCCCCATGAACGAAATCGCGCACGCGTTTGCCGCCACCGGCCCGGTGGCGAAGTTGGTGCTCGCCGTCCTGGCCGTGTTTTCGCTGTTCTCGTGGACCCTGATGTTGCTCAAGCTCGTTCAGCTCCGGCGCGCGGACGCCGAGAACCGCTCGTTCATCGAGGAATTCCGCCGCGCCACCCGCCTCGCCGACGTCCAGACGGCGGCCAACAAGAGCCCGGGGGCACCGCTCGCCGGCGTGTTCCGCTCCGGCTACCTCGAACTCGAGGCCCAGGTCCGCGTGATGGAGCGCGCCGGTCAGACCTCCGGCCAGATCAAGAGCTTGGCCGCGGTGGAGCGCGCGCTGCAGCGGGCGATCGGCGTCGAGGGGGCGAAACTCTTGCGCTACCTCCCCTTCCTGGCGACGACCGCGTCGGCGACACCGTTCATCGGGCTGTTCGGAACCGTGTGGGGGATCATGACGACGTTCCACGCCATCGCCGCCTCGGGCTCCACCTCGATCGTGACGGTGGCGCCCGGGATCGCCGAGTCCCTCGTCAACACCGCCGCCGGCCTCGCCGCGGCGATCCCTGCGGTCATCGCGTACAACGCCTTCCTGGGGGCGTTGCGGCGGCAACGCGGCCTGATGGAGGACTTCCTGCTCGAGTTCCTCAACCTCACCGAGCGGACCTTTACGTAGACCGGCGGCAGGCGGCCGGGCCGAGAGGGGGGCGAATGGCGTTCAAGAGTTCATCCGAGGAGTTCGAGACAATGGCGGAGATCAACATCACGCCGCTCGTCGACGTGATGTTGGTCCTGCTCATCATCTTCATAGTGACCGCGCCGATGTTGGTCCAGGGACTGCAAGTCCAGCTCCCCCGCGAGGCGGCGAGTCCCCTCGCGCACAAGGGCGCCGAACCGATCGTCCTCACCCTCACCCGCGACCAACTCGTGCTGGTCGGCGACCAGCCGGTGCACCCCAATCTCCTCGCCGCCAAACTCGGCCCGCTGCTGGCCGGCGGTCCGCGCCCCGTCTACCTCAAGGGCGACCAACGCCTCCCCTACGGCTTCGTCGTCGACGTCCTGGCGACGCTGAACCGGATGGGGGTCGAGGAGATCGGAATGGTCACCGCCCCCCCCGAGAAGCGATGAACGACCCGGTTTCCAGCGAGCTCGAGCAACGCGCCCGCCTCGACCTGCCCTGGCGCTGGGCCGTCGCGGGGGCCCTTGGCATCCACCTCGCCGTGGCCGGGGTCCTGCTCCTTTCCCCCACGCACCGCCGCCGCGCCCTCCTGCTCCCCAGCGTCCAGGTCCGCATCCTGGCCGCTCCGGCCGCGGGGGTCGCCCGCGCCCGGGCACCGTCCGCCCCGGCCGCCACCGCACCAAAGCCCCGCGTCCAGACCCACCCGGCGAGGGCCAAGCCTGCGGAGCCCGTGGCCCGGCATGTCGTTCCAAATCCCGCCGCGGCCCGACACGCTCCGGTCCCGCCACCGGCTGCGGCCGCGGGCGAGGCGTCCGGTCCGGCGGCCGCGGGCGCACCCGGCGCCGCGCCGGGCGGCGCCAACCCAATTGCATCGGCGTCGGGCGGCATCGCGCTCGGGGCGGGAGGTGCCGGCGAAGAGCCGTTCCCGTTCTCGTACTACCTCAACCGCGTGCTGGCGCTCATCGAGGGAAACTGGTTCCGGCCTCCCGCCTCAGCCGGAACGGTTTGCCAGGTCCGCTGCGTGATCGCGCGCTCCGGCCGCCTCGCCGAGGCCGGCCTGGAATCCGCGAGCGCCTCGCCCGCGTTTGACCGGGCGGCGTTGCGGGCGGTGTATGCTGCGGCGCCGTTCCCCCCGCTCCCGGAGGGGTTCGGGGGGACGGATTTGACGTTGCACCTGGAGTTTGGCCCTTGATGAACAGGACCCTGGCAATGTTCGCGGTCGCACTGGCGGCGGGGCAACTTGCCCTCGCCCAAGACGAGGTCTACCTCAAGGTCACCAACCCCGGCCTGTCCCGGGTGGTGATCGCCGTCCCGGAGTTCGCGTCCCGCCCAGGGACCGATCCGGCGGCGGCGGCGCTCCTCCTCGCGACCCTCCGGAAAGATCTCGACGAGACCGCCGTGATCGGCGTCGTCCCGGCGGAGAACGCCAAGCTCGTCGTCGTCGACCCGACCAACCCGACCCTGACCCGCCAGCGCTGGCGCGCGGTGGGCGCCCAGTTCCTCCTCGACGGCAGCTTCGCCGGCGCCGGCAACCAGCTCGTGCTCGAGACCCGGCTCTGGGACCTCACCTCGGGCGAGGTCGCCTACTCGCGGCGCATCCAGGGCACCGTGAGCCTCGCGGCGACGATGGCCCATACGCTGGCGAACGAGCTGGTCCACCTCTTCACCGGCCGGCCGGGCCCGTTCCTCTCCCGCATCGCGTTCGTGTCCGACCGCACCGGCGCGAAGGAGCTGTGGGTGATGCGCTGGGACGGGACCGAGGCGCAGCAGCTCACGACCTATCGGTCGATCACGCTATCTCCCGCGTGGTCGCCCGACGGCGAGTGGCTCGCGTTCACGAGCTTCCTCCGCGGGCCGCCGCAGCTGTTCGTCCTCCGCCCGACGCAGGGGTACCTGAAAACGCTCTCGACGCTCCCCGGAGTCAACTCGTCCCCCAACTTTTCCCCCAACGGGAAGACGGTCGCGTTCGCGGCCGGAGCGGCTGGCGTGACCGATGTCTACGTCGTGCCGGTCGATGGCGGAACGCCGATGCGGCTGACCCACACCCTCGGGATCAGCACGCAGCCCGCGTGGTCGCCGAGCGGCCGGCAGATCGCGTTTACGTCGAACGCGGGCGGCTCCCCCCAGCTCTACGTCATGGACGCCGAGGGGACGAACGTCCGCCGGCTCACGTTCGACGACAAGTACGCCGACGAGGCCGCCTGGGCCCCGGACGGCGTCAAGATCGCCTACACGACGCTCGTCGGCGACCGTTTCCAGATCGCGATCCTCGACCTGAGGACGAACGCGCGCACCATCATCCCTGGCCCCGGCAACAACGAGTCGCCGTGCTGGTCGCCGGACGGCACCGTCCTCGCGTTCGTGTCCGACCGTACGGGCGCACGGCAGATCTTCATCACGGACCCGGCCGGCAGGCCACGGCAGATCACCGACAAGGGGAACAACATCCAGCCGGCCTGGGTTGCGCAGGTTCAGTGAGACGGGTTGGCAAGTCCACGGCGCTTGGTGTACAGTCCGCTCGTCGAAAGGAGGCGTTGTGTCTACTCTCTGGAACAGCAAGGCCTTAGGTCCCGTTCTGCTCGGCGTTCTCCTGACCGCCGCGGCGTGCGCCCACCGCCAGGCGGTGGTCGCGCCGGAACCCCAGAGCGTCCCGGCTCCCGCTGCGGCCGCGCCCGCCCAGGAAGCCCCGGGCGCCGGCACCACGACCGTCGCGCCCGAGCCTCGGATCAGCCCCGCCGAGAACCCCGAGGGCGGGATCACGACCAGCGAGCTCCCGGCCGACCTCGAGCAACTGAACAAGGCCGGATACCTGAAGGACGCGTTCTTCGACACCAACAAGGCCGATCTGCGCCCCGACGCGCGCGACACGCTCGCAGCCGACGCCGCCTGGCTCAAGCAGCACCCCACGGTCAAGCTCACGATCGAAGGCCACAGTGACGAACGCAACACGGAGGAGTACAATCTCGCGCTCGGCTGGCGCCGCGCCAACGCCGCCAAGGACTACCTGGTGTCGTTGGGCGTCGGCGCGGGTCAGATCGCGACGATCAGCTACGGGGAGGAGAAGCCGTTTGCAACATGTCACAACGAGAGCTGCTGGTCGCAGAACCGGCGAGCGCACTTCGTGATCACGGCACGATGAGGAGGTGGCGTATGCGATGGCTGATCGTTTCCTGCCTGGCTGTCGGCGCAGCGGGGTGCGTCTCCAGCGGCGACATCACCCTCCTGCACCGCGAGATCACCGACGTCTCGCGCCAGGTCGAGAACCTCGGCAAGCAGTCCACCGGAAAGCAAGACCTGCAGGCGATGAGCACCAAGCTCGCGGACCAGAACGCTGAGGTCCTCAAGTCCAACGCGGACATCCAGCTCGAGCTGCGGCAGCTGCGCGACCAGATCCAGGCGCTGCAGTCGAACCTCGACGCGACCAACCAGCGTCTCGGGTCGCTCTCCGCGGAGCTCGCCGCGACGCGCGACAAGCTGACCGCCGCTGCTGCCGCGACGCTGCCGCCCGCCCAGCCGGGCCCGGCAGGCACCGCGCCCGCCGCCGGCCAGACCCCCGCCCAACCCGCCGCGACCCTGCAACCGGCGCAGCTCTACAACGCCGCGTATGAAGACTACCTGCGCGGCAACTTCGACCTCGCGATCCAGGGTTTCTCCGAATACGCCAAGCGTTACCCGACGACCGACCTCGCCGACAACGCGCTCTACTGGATCGGCGAGTGCTACTACTCGAAGAGGCAGTTCAAGGAGGCGATCGACGCCTTCACCCAGCTGATCAATACCTACAAGACATCCGACAAGGCGGCGGCCGCGCTGCTCAAGAAGGGCCTCGCCTATCTCGAGCTCGGCGACCGATCCCAGGCGGTGATCAACCTGCAGTACGTGCTCTACGAACACCCGGGCACCAAGGAGGCGGAGCTCGCACGCTCCCGCCTTGCTGCCCTCGGGGTCAAGGTGAAGTGAGTCGAAGGGATTCAAGGGAGATTTCATGGCAAAGAGGATCAAGTCGGGACTGAAGCGTCGTCGTCAGAACGAGGTCCGCCGCAACCGCAACCGCGCGGTCCGCACCCGCGTGCGCAACGCGATCAAGGTGCTGCGGGCCGCCATCACGTCCGGCGATGCCGGCCAGGTCAAGGAGTTGCTGCCCCGCACGGTGTCCGTCATCGAAGGCGGCGTCCGCAAGGGCGTCTTCCAGCGCAACACCGCATCGAGGTACAAGTCCCGCCTGACGGTGCAGGCCAACGCGGTGCTGCAGCCCAAGCAGGGTTAGTCCGGTGGCGACGCCCGCGCCATTCCCGTCCGCCCCGCTCTTCCCCGGACGGCTGATCCGGCGCGGCAAGGTGCGCGACGTCTACCAGGCGGACGGCGACCGGCTGGTCATCGTCGCGAGCGACCGCATCAGCGCCTTCGATGCCGTGCTCGACCCCGGCGTTCCCGGAAAGGGCATCGTCCTGACCCAGCTCTCGAACTTCTGGTTCGAGAGGCTGGCGGACGTCGTCCCCAACCATCTCGTCGCGACCCGGCTCGCGGACTTTCCGCAACCATTTTCCGGAGAGGCGCTGCTCGAAGACCGGGCTTGCCTGGCGAGGGCGGTCCGCATCGTTCCCGTCGAGTGCGTCGTCCGCGGGTTCATCGTCGGATCGGGGTGGAAGGAGTACCAGGCGCAGGGAAGCGTGTGCGGGGTCCGGCTGCCGGCCGGCCTGTGGCAGGCCGACCGCCTCCCCGCGCCCGTCTTCACCCCGTCCACGAAGGCCGAGGTCGGCCACGACGAGAACATCCCGTTCGACGAGGTCGTCCGCCTCGTCGGCGCCGATGTCGCCGAACAGCTCCGGGACGTCTCGCTCGAGCTGTACCGCAGGGCGGCCGAGGTCGCCGAGGCTCGCGGCATCATCATCGCCGACACCAAGTTCGAGTTCGGCCTCGACGGCGAGGGCGGGCTGGTCTGGGCCGACGAAGCGCTGACGCCCGACTCCTCGCGCTTCTGGCCCGCCGACCTCTACCGGCCCGGGAGCAACCCGCCCTCGTTCGACAAGCAGTTCGTCCGCGACTGGCTCGAGGGCTGCGGCTGGGACAAGCGGCCGCCCGCCCCGGTGCTGCCGCCCGACGTCGTAGCCCGGACCCGGGAGCTCTACCTCGAAGCCTACCGCCGCCTCACCGGACGCGAGTTGCAAATCTAGAGGCGCTTCCGTTTCCCTCGGTCGGTAGATATACTTCCCGGACTCCGTGCGACGGGAGGTCGCCTGATCATGGCAGCAAACCCAGTCCCCAGTGAGAAAATCCGAAACGTGGCGGTCGTCGGTCACTCCTCCACCGGGAAGACGACCCTGATCTCCGCCATCCTGTTCGACGCCAAAGCGGTCAATCGGCTCGGCAAGGTGGACAAGGGCAACGCGGTCACCGACTTCGACGACGAGGCGGTGGAGCGGAGGATCACGATCGGCGACGCGCTCGCGTTCGCCCATCACCGCGACTGCAAGCTCAACCTGATCGACACTCCCGGTTACGCCATCTTCACGACTGAGGCATTCCAGGGGATCAGGGTGGCGGAGGCGGCGCTCATGCTGGTTTCCGCCGTGGCCGGCCCGGAGGTTCAGACCGAGAAGATCTGGAAGGTCTGCGCCACGACGTCCAGGCCCGTGATATTCGCGGCCAACAGCATGGACCGGGAGCGCGCCTCGGCCGCGCGCACGTTGGCGCAACTCCAGAAGAAGTTCGGGCGCGAGGTGCTGCCGATCCAGCTCCCGATCGGCGAGGAGGCCGCGTTCTCCGGCGTCGTGGACCTGGTGCGGGCCAAGGCATACACGTTTTCCGCCGATGAGAGCGGCGCGGTGCAGGAGGTGCCCGTCCCCGCCGGGATGCAGGAGGAGGCGGCTGCGGCGCGCAATGCGCTCATCGAGATGGTCGCCGAGCAGGACGAGGCGCTTCTCGAGAAGTTCTTCGCCGAAGGAACGCTCGCGGACGACCTTCTCGTCGCCGGTCTCACCAAGGCCGTGGCATCCCGCAAGCTCTTCCCCCTCCTCTACTGTTCGGCCGGGCGCAATCAGGGAGTGCAGCCTCTCATGGACGCGCTGGTGGAGCTGGTCCCCAGCCCGATGGCGTCGCCGATCGCCGCGAAGAACGTCGCGGGGGAGGATGTCCTGCTCGCGCCCGGCGGCGAGACGCCGGTCGCCTACGTGTTCAAGACCATCGCGGACCCGTATGCCGGGCGGATCACGCTGCTGCGCGTGTTCTCCGGCGCGCTGGCATCCGACGGCACGTACCACAACCGTCAGCGGGACGTCTCGGAGCGGTTCGGTCCGGTCAACTGGATGCAGGGGAAGGACCTCATCGCGGTCGACAGGCTCGTCGCCGGCGACATCGGAGCGGTCGCCAAGCTCAAGGAGACGCACACCGGCGAGACGCTGACGAGCAGGGACGGCGCCATCATCGTGCCCCCCGTGCCGATCCCGGAGGCCGCAATCTCGTTTGCCATCGCGGCCAAGGCCAAGGGAGACGAGGACAGGATCGCCCAGGGGTTGATCAAGCTCCAGGACGAGGACCCCACCTTACACATCGGCCGCGACCCGCAGACCAAGGAGCAGCTCGTCGCCGGCGCCGGCCAACTCCACGTCGAGATCGCGGTGGCCCGCCTCCACAAACGGTACAAAGTCGACGTCGCCCTGCAGCCCCCGAAGGTCCCGTACCGCGAGACGATCACGAGGTCGGTCGAGATTACCGCCCGTCACAAGAAGCAGACCGGCGGCCACGGCCAGTTCGCCGAGGCCAAGGTCCGACTGGAGCCCCGGCCTCGCGGCGCCGGTTATGAGTTCGTGGACAAGATCTACGGCGGCTCGATCCCGAACAACTACCGCCCCTCGATCGACAAGGGCATCGTCGACGCGGCCGAGCGCGGCGCCATCTCCGGCAACCCGATGGTCGACTTTGCGGTCACGCTCCTGGACGGCAAGTTCCACCCGGTGGACTCCTCCGACATGGCGTTCCGCACCTGTGGGCGCAAAGCGTTCCGCGAGGGCGTCAAGCAGGCCGGGCCGACCATCCTCGAGCCGGTGATGCACGTGGAGATCACGACCCCCGATGAGTTCCTCGGCGACATCATGGGCGACATGAACTCGCGGCGCGGACGCGTCCAGGGGATGGAACCGGGCGACGGCCAGACCGTGGTCAAGGCGCAGGTGCCGCTGGCCGAGATGCTGACCTACTCCCAGACCCTGCGCTCGATTACCGGCGGGAGGGGCGACTTCCACATGGAGTACTCGCACTACGACGAGGCGCCGCGCCAGATCCAGGAGAAGATCATCGCGGCCGCCGCGGGAGGCGAGCCAGAGGAGGACGAGGAGTAGCGGGGGCTTGACAACCCAAGAATGGTGTGCCAACATGCACACGTGAGTTTTTTCGGAAGTTGCGGAGCAGCGCAGAGTTGAGGTAAACCCGCCGCAAGGGGCAGCGTCCTTGCGGCTTTTTGGCGTACGCCGGGACGCTCCCGGCACAGAGAAGGGCGGCGTCAAAAAGCCGCCAGCAACAAGGAGAAAGCAGCATGGCGCAGGGAACTGTCAAGTGGTTCAACGATACCAAGGGCTTTGGCTTCATCACCCAAGAGGGCGGCGAGGACGTGTTCGTCCACTACACCGCCATCGCCGGCGAGGGCTTCCGCACTCTCAAGGAGGGCGCGAGGGTCGAGTTCGACGTCGTGCGTGGCCCCAAGGGCCTGCAGGCGGCGAACGTCCGCGCGATCTGACGATCGGCTCAGGCGACAAGCCAGGGGCGGCGCTTCGGCGCCGCCCCACGTTTTTTTGGTCTCACCCCCGTCTCCCGCCCGGAGGTCACCCCCTGTGAGCGAACCTCAGCGCGGCGGCTGCGAGGCCTTGACCGGGATCGGCAGCTCGATCCGGCTGCGCGGAGCGCCGAAGTACGGCCGGTAGCCGAGGTCGAGCTGTTCGTACGGACCTTTCTGGAGGAGTTCGTCGAGCCCGACGACGGCCTCGGCGCGCCCCGCGAACGCCATCTCGTGCGTGCGGGACATCACGATCGCCTCCTTGGGGCAGGCGTCGACGCAGAAACCGCAGTAGACGCAGCGCAAGAGGTCGATCGTGAACACCTTCGGGCGCTTCTCGTATTCGATCGTCGGGCTTGCCCGGTCCTCCTCGGCTTCGATGTAGATGCACGCCGCCGGACACGCCTCCTCGCACATGTAGCAGGCGACGCAGCGCGGCGACCCGTCTGGCCTTGCGAGCAGGATGTGGCGCCCCCGCAGGCGCTCGGAGTACTCCCGTTTGACCTCGGGCCACTCGACGGTCACGGTGTACTTTCGCGCAAAGAGGTTGCCGAGGAAGTGGCGCAGGGTCACGGCCAGGCCCTTCGCGACCTCGACGACGTACAGGCGCTGAAGCGGCCTCAGCGGCTTGGCATCGCACACGACCACGTCGCGGGTCATCATCGGTCGAGCTCCCCGGCGATCACGTTGAAGCTGCCCAGCATGGCCACGGCGTCGGACACCGTGGCTCCCTCGAGCATGTGGGGGTACGCCTGGAAGATCGCGAAGCACGGCGGCCGGACCTTGATGCGGTACGGGTTGCCTCCCCCGTCCGACACGATGTAGTAGCCGAGCTCCCCGTTCGCCCCTTCGGTGAAGCCGTACCTGTCCCCGGCCGGCACCTTCATGCCCTCCATGATGAGCTTGAAGTGCCAGATCAGGGACTCCATCTCCGTGTAGACCTTCTCCTTGGGAGGCAGCGCGACGTTGTGGTCGTCGACGATGATCGGCCCCGGCTCGAGCCGCCCCAGCGCCTGCTCCACGAGAGCGAGCGACTGTTTGATCTCTTCGACCCGCACGAGGTACCGCGCGTACGTGTCGCCGCCGTGCGAGACCGGCACCTTGAAGTCGTACGTCTCGTAGCCCAGGTACGGGTAGGCCTTACGGACGTCGTAGGCGACGCCGCAGGCGCGCAGGCACGGCCCGGTCCATCCCCAGTCCACCGCGTCCTCGGCCGAGAGCCTGCCGATCCCCTCGGTGCGGTCGCGGAAGATCCGGTTCTCGGTGATCAGCGTCTCCATGTCGCCGATGAGCGTCGGGATGCGCTTGAGAAGGTACCGCACCGAGTCGGCGAAGTCGTGCGGCACGTCGTGCGAGAGTCCCCCGATGCGCACGTACGACATCGTCAGGCGGCTGCCGCAGCAGGCCTCGAGCAGGGAGTAGATCTCCTCCCGCGCCTCGTACATGTACAGGAATGGCGTCATGGCGCCGAGGTCGTTGAGGTTTGCCCCGATGTCCACGATGTGGTCCATGATCCGCGAGAGCTCGGACAGGATGAGACGGATCGTTTGAGCCCGCGGTGGCGCCGGAACCCCGAGCATGTCCTCGACGGCAAGCGCGTAGCCGACGCCGTTCATCATTGCCGAGCAGTAGTTGAGGCGGTCGGTGTACGGGATCACCTGGTTCCAGGTGTGGCTCTCCGCCATCTTCTCGAAGCACCGGTGCAGGTAGCCGATCTCGACCTCGGCCTTGGTGATGATCTCGCCGTCCAGCCTGACGACCGTGCGCAGGGTGCCGTGCGTGGCGGGGTGCGAAGGGCCGAGGTTGAGCACCTGGGTTTCGAAGTGGTCGCCGTCCTCCGGGTGTTCCTTCGCCCACGCCGGCATGTCGTCCTGCTCCGCCTCGCGGAGCAGCCAGCGCTGGCCGGGGTCGTAATCCTTGCGCAAGGCATGCCCTTGGAAAGCCAGGTGGCACAGGATGCGTTTGAGGTTCGGATGGCCCTCGAACCGGATGCCGAACATGTCGAACGCCTCGCGCTCGAACCAGTCCGCCGCCCGCCACACGCCGTAGACCGAAGGGACGACGGGGTCGTCCTCCCGAACCGGCACCCTGAGGCGGATCCGCTGCCCGCGCTCGAGCGAGGCGGCGTGGTACACGACCTCGAAACGCTCGTCGCGGCCGGGGTAGTCGACGCCGCAAACGTCGAGGAGGAGCTTGAAATCGAGCGCCGGGTCGTTCTTGAGGTGGCGGGCCAGCTCCGGCAGCACGCGGCGGTCGACGCGAAACGCCGGCATCTCCCCGCAGGGGATCTCTTCCACCCCCCCGTCCTGGGGGAAGATGTTGCGGATCGCGGCCACAGTCTGTTCGCGGTTCTCCATTCGCTCCCCCGCTGGGCTCACGCCCCCGCCGACTTCGCCGCCGCCAGCGCCCGCTGGTAGCGGGTCTCGCCCCTGGCGATCATCTCCTGCAGCTTCACGACGCCTTGCAGCAGCGCCTCGGGCGTCGGGGGACACCCCGGCACGTACACGTCCACGGGGATGAACTCGTCGATCCCCTGAACCACGTGGTAGGCCCGGTAGAAACCGCCGGTGCACGCGCACACACCCATCGAAATGACGTACCTCGGTTCGGCCATCTGCTCGTAGATGCGCACCATCACCGGAGCCATCTTGTCGGTCACGGTCCCGGCCACGATCAGCAGGTCCGACTGCCGAGGCGAGAAGCGCACGACCTCCGCCCCGAAGCGCGAGATGTCGTAGTGCGACATCATGAACGACATGAACTCGATGGCGCAGCACGCGGTGCCGAACGGGAACGGCCACAAGCTGTTCTTGCGCGCCGCATCGATCCAAGCGTCCACCCGGGTGGTGAGAAACGCCGGGTCGCCGTCCTTCTGGCGAAGCGCCGCCCCGGTCCCACCCGCCACGGGCAACGACAGCTTCGGTTCAGGCTCGCGCATCGATCCCTCCCGCACACTCAAGCCAACAGCCCGCTCCGGCCCCGTGTTCCGCGCCGGCTGATGCACGTGCATTATACGTGCAATCACAACTCACCCGGCACCGGCACCGGGGTGCTCGGGGCAGTACCTTGCGTACACCCGGCGAACGAAGTCGCGCGTCTCGCGGTACGGCGGCACGCCCCCGCTCTTGGCCACCGTGGCAATGCCCGCGTTGTACGCCGCCAACGCCAGCGTCAGATCGCCGAAGCGGTCGAGCAGCGCTCGGAGGTGGCGGCAACCGGCGCGGAGGTTGGCGGCAGGCTCGTACGGGCTGACGAGCCCCTGCTCCAGCCAAACCGAGGGCATCAGCTGCATCAGACCTCCGGCGCCCACCCGCGAAACCGCCCAGGGCTTGAACGCCGATTCGGCCGCCACCACCGCCGCAACGAGGACCGGGGAAAGGTTGGCGCTCTTGCTGGCGCGCCGGATCTGGGCCGCGAACGGCGTGTCCCGAGGCAGGGCCTGGCCGGCGTAGTCGAAGCGGCACGAGGCCTCAGGGATCGGCTCCGGTTTCGCCTCCACTTCGTCGGCGATCACGCGGTCGAGGCGCGTCAGTGGGACCTCGATCGACCCGCCGCCCGGCAGATCCAGGCGAATGCTCCCCGTGCCGACCAGCCTCGCCGCAGTGACCTTGAGCAGACGGCCGTCCACGAACACCGCCAGGTACTGCGCATGGGCGATCCCCCGCCAGCCGAGCACGCCCGCCGCAGCGGCCGCCACCGCCACGGCGAGAAGGACCCGCCCGGCGACACGAACCGCCAACGCCCCATGCCGCAGGCCGCAGGCGGGCGGCGGTGGAGCGTCTCTCATGCGCGGGGGTGTTTGCTGTCGTACAGCGACCGCAGCCGCTCGCGCGTGATGTGGGTGTAGATCTCCGTCGTCGAGATGTCGGCGTGCCCGAGCATCGCCTGCACCGCCCGCAGGTCCGCACCGTGCTCGAGAAGGTGCGTCGCGAACGAGTGCCGCAGGACGTGCGGCGAAAGGTGCCCCGCAATCGCCGCCTTGCGCCCATGCGCTTTGATGAGGTGCCAGAAGCACTGGCGCGTCATGCCTTCGCCGCGCACCGTGAGGAAGAGCTCGTCGCACCGCCTGGTGTCCAGTCCGGGACGAGCGTCCTGCAGGTACCGGGCAAGCCACGCGCGCGCGCCCGAGCCAACCGGCACGATGCGCTCCTTTCCGCCCTTGCCCCAGACGCGCACGTACCCGGGGTCGAGGCGGAGTTGGCCCAGCGTGAGTCCCACCAGCTCGGAGACGCGGACGCCGGTCGCGTAGAGGGTCTCGATCATGGCGCGGTCGCGCAGGCCGAGAGGGCGCGAGACATCGGGCGCCGCCAGGAGCGCATCGACTTCCTCGGCGGTGAGGAAGTGCGGCAACCCCGGCATCAGCTTCGGCGACTCGAGGTCGAGCGTCGGGTCGTGCGTGCAGGCGCCGCGTTCGACCATGTACCGGTATAGCCCGCGCAACGCCGCCAGCGCCCTCGCCGCCGAACGCGCCGCCAGGCCCCGCCCGCGCAGCACGGTAAGGTAGCGCCTCAGGTCGGAACGCTCGCAGGCCTCGGCCTCGAGACCGCGCACGGCCAACCACTTGCCGAAGCTCTCGAGGTCGCGGCGGTACGATGCCACCGAGTTCGACGCGAGGCCCTTCTCCACCAGCAGAACCGCCAGGTAGTCCGGCAGGACCAGCTGAAAGAACCGCGTCCGGGGGACGGTTGGGCCCATGCGGTGCGATTCTAGACCCAGTGTGCGCCGCTTCCACTCAGCGCCGCACCCGCACCCGCCGAACGGGGGGCTCGTGCCGCCAGCGCGCGAGATCGAGCGTGCCGTCGAGACGAAATTCCACGCCTTCCCTCTCGAGGAGGCTCCGCTGCAGTCCGGGGGCCATGTCCCCCCGCCTCTCCGTCGAGCAGCGGCCGAGGGCGTTCACGACGCGCTGCCACGGCACGTCGTCCGGGCAAACGTGCATCGCCCAGCCCACCGCCTTCGGCGAGAGCACGTTCCCCAGCGCGGCGGCGATCTGGCCGTAGGTCATCACCCGCCCGGGCGGGATCGCTCGCACCAGGAGGTACACCCGCTCCCACGCTCCCCCGCCGGACGGGACCGCAACCTCGCCATGCACACGGCCATCCTGGGCCCGGCGCCGGACCCGCGGCGAGGCGGTCGCCCTCACCGGGCCGGCGCCGATCTGTCGCTTCGGCGGACGCTGTGTGCGGGGCGTTGCCACGGTCTCTTTCAGCGCTGCGCCCGCGGCGGGGCCGGCGGCGCGGGGGCCGCCCCCCGGGGCAACCCAGGGTTGTCCTTGACCGCCTGCGCCTGGCTCAGGTGCCGGCGCTCATGAGCCGCGATGACCAGCAAGAGTTCGTACAGGTTGGGTCTGAAGACCTTTGCCCCGAACGCCGTCACTTTGGGCCGCGAGATGTCGAGGCCGCTGGCCGCCCTGACGCGGGCACCGAACTGGCGGTTGAGATCGAGCAGCGCGGGGACGACGAGGTCGATCGCCTGGTCCCCAGCCGCCACGTGTTCGGGGCGGGCCCGGCGCCTGCTCCGGACCGGTGGTTCGGTGGCCGCGATCAGCCGCCGGCCGACGAAGCCCACCCGGAGCGGCCCCTGTCTGTACCATGCGTGCCGCCGCGCCTCGCCGATGGCGGCGTCGATCAGCGGGAGAATCTCCGAGCCGATGATATTGAGGTGCCCGAAACACTCGGCGATCGACCAGCGGCCCGAGCTGGAGCGCCAGTTGAACTGCCGCTCCGAGAGCCCCCCGGCGATGCGCTCCGCGTCGCGGCCCGCGTCCTCGAACTGACGCACGAGGCCGTTCAGCTCCGGCGTCAACTCTCCGGCGGCGGCTTTCGGGAGGCTCGTGCCGGCGGTCGACCGGCGGCCCGGCCGCCCGAACAGCGCGTCGAAATCTCCTGGGCCCGACTCCTTGCTCACCATGTCCGTTCCTCTCGTCGTCCCGGAGTGTCCGCCCGAAGTCTTCGGGGCCCCCTGCTTTCGCGACGGCTCACGAGCTCCTGAAGCCTCGTCTGCTCGCGAGCTCGTTCAGCGCCTTGCGGTGGCGCTCGTCGGCGGCGTGCAGGTCGCCGAGCATGCGGGCGACATCCGGGTTTGCCTTCGCGATTGCCGGGCGCGCATGGACCTCCGCCACCCCGCCTTCAAACTGGATCGCAATCACCAGCGCCTCGTGCAACGAGAACCGCCGCGCGGCGTCGAGCGCCTTCTCCAGTTCTTCGACCTCGCGCGCGAGCACATCGGGGTCGATCTCCACGCCGCCGAAGTGGGCCCCGTTCTGCCGCGCCAGCCGGCGCAGGAACTGCACCTGCCTGAGGTGCGAGTCCTCCTCGAACGCGAGCTTGGAGAACAGCCCGGCGGCCTCGGCGTCTTCCGAGAAGACGTCGGCAAACTCGTTGTAGATCTGGTGCATCAGCCTCTCGAACTGCTCGAGCGGCCGCAACACGCTCTGGATCTCCGCCAAGGGACCCCCCCGGTGCCCGTCCTCGGCCTGCCCCCAGCATCCTGTCCTGCGCCGGGCTGAGGTGATTCTACCGCGGCGAGGTGCCCGTCGCCACCTGCCCCGACCTCGGCGGACGGGACGCTACTCAACCGGGTCGGGCCCCAGCGGCAGAGCGGTCAGGATGAAGACCATGGTGGGGATGACGGGGTAAAGGAGCGCCTGCAGAAGGACCGGGGCCACGAGCAATCGTCTGGTCCACGGCGGAGGGTCTTCGACTGCAGCCATGATACGCATCGCCTTGAAGGTGAATTGCTCGTGCCGCAACCGTGCCGCCCTGAACAAGCCAATGAGTCTACGGTGGCTGGGCGGATTGCAGTCATAGAAGGCCCCACGGCGAAAGAGGCGCAGATATGCAGACCGTACCGATGACGGAACCCAGCTCAGAAATGCCAACCTGAAATGCGGTTCAACCACGGTCCAGCGATTGGGTACGGCAAAGTAGACGAAGCCGTCATCCCGCAAGACGCGCCGGATCTCCCGGAGGTGATCCTCCTGCTGCTCGAGGTCGCCGACATGCTCGAACACGTGATTTGAAACCACGACGTCGAACGTGGCATCCGGGAAAGGAAGACGGCTGCTCTCGACCAATTCGAAATCGTAGCCGCCGGTGATTTGTCGCTGATCGGCAACATCCACCGCCATCACCTTTCCGCCGCCGCCGACGGCTTCCGAAATGCAATGCGCGATGACGCCCGAACCGGTTCCGACCTCGAGCACATGCCGCCCTGTAAGATCCGTCTTGCTCTGAAGCGCGGCAACGATCTTCCTCCCCTTCTTCGTTCTTGACTCGCAGTCCAGAATGGCGTGGGGAAGGCGCTTCATCGCAACCTGCACTCCCTCAGTACTGGCGGTGGCAGCAACGCCCGCAATCCCCGAACACGCCCTTGCGGGCCAACTCCCTGCGATAGCCGCGGAAACGCGGGCTGTTCCACACCTGCGCGAATGTTCCGGACTTGGTGGTCACGTTGTCGACGACGAAGCCCCGGCAAGGCGTGATGTTGCCGAAGGTATCCACATGGATCACGTACCAGGGGAAGATGCACGCTCGCTTCAGATCGCGCTCGTCGCCGCCGTAGTACGCTCGGAGCTGTCTGTCGCCCATCCTTGGAAACAGGGTGACGGGCAGGCCGGCTGCCGTGGCCGCTTGTTTCAATAGGGGGACCATCACCAGCAGCTGCTCCAAATCGGGCACCGTTGCTCCCCCGTCAGCGGCGCAGCCGGCAAAGATCAGGTGCTGATAGCTCAGTGCGTCGGCGCCGGCGGTCTTCGCGATGTCGATCATCTCCGGCAGACGGGCCAGGTTTTCACCCGTAATGACGGTGTTGATCGTGATCGCGGGCCTGTACGATGCCCCGGCAGAGCGCGCAGCCACCAACGCCTGAATCCCCGCGATCGCCAGGTCGTACGCACCGCGGATGCCGCGCACCGCGTCGTGCACCTCACGCGGTCCGTCGATCGAAACGTTGATGCGGTCGAGGCCGAGCCCGACCAGCTCCTCGGCGTGGCGCTGCAACAACACGCCGTTCGTCGTCAGGGAGCACTGAAAGCCGCGCGCCTTGATGTAGCGGGCCAGCGTGATCGCATCCCGGCGCAGCAAGGTTTCGCCCCCGATGAGGTGAATCAACGGCCGGATCGGGAACGAGGCGCGCAGGTCGTCCACGACCGCCTCGAGCTGCTCCAACGTCATCTCGGGGTACTCCGTTTCCTCCCGCATCTGGACCTGTGGGCACATCTGGCAGGCCAGGTTGCAGCGCATCGTGAGCGAGAGGACGACGCCCATGGGGAAAGGGGTCCAGCCACCCAGGTATCGGATGAGGTTGGGCGCGCCCAGGTGCTGGGCGTTCTCCATCGCCTTCAAGCTCGGGCGACGGCCAAGAAATGACACGATCAACCCTCCACGGATGCGGTATGAGTGACAGGAGCGTCCTCTCTCACGATCTCGATGATAGTCGATGACGGACAATCGCCCGGCGCCCGGCTCGGGCCGGCGGCGGCGCGTAGAATGGCCGCGGTGGCAGTCCGCATCGACCTCGACACCCGGCAGGTGACGTGCTCCGTCCACGATCTGCTCCCCGAGACGCTCCGGCCGGGTCTCGGGGGCCTCGGGGAGGGGTTTGCCCGTCTCTCGGTCGGCGCCGAGCTGCACCGGACCGTCCAAGCCCAGCGTCACGCCTCCGACCCCCGCTACGCGAGCGAGGTCGCCGTCGATGCCGCCTTTGCGGCGGACGGCTGGGAGATGCGGGTGCTCGGACGCGCCGACGGCCTCACCCGCGGGGACGACGGCAGGCCGGTCGTCGAAGAGATCAAGACGCTGAGCTTCAAGAGCGAACTCCACCATCCCCTGGCGCAGGAGCGGCTCGAACGATTCCGATGGCAGGCGCGGCTGTACGGATGGTGCCTGTTCCCCGACGGTGGCGCGACCGTCCGACTCCTGCTCGTCGACCTCGGCGGCGACGAACACCGCGTCGAGGAGGTCCCGTGGTCGGCGCGCGAGGTCGAGGCCTACCTGCGCACGCGGCTGCACGTGCTGGTCGCGGCCGAGCAGGCGCGGGAGCGCACGCGCGCCGCGTGGCGCGAGGCCGCGCTCGAGCTCCCGTTTCCGTTCGCCCAGGTCCGCCCGGTGCAGGCCGAGGCGATGGCGGCGGTCGAGGAGGCTCTCGGCGCCGGCCGTCACCTCCTGCTCGCCGCGCCCACCGGCGTCGGCAAGACCGCCGCCGCCCTCTACCCCGCGGTCAGGCTCGCCCTCGCCACCGGCCGCCGAGTCGCGTTCCTCACCGCCAAGACGCTGCAGCAGCAACTCGCGGTCGCGACGCTGCAGGCGATGCAGACCGGCGGCTGGCGGTCGATCCAGATCCGCGCCAAGGCCAGGATGTGCGCCAACCAGGAGGTGGTCTGCCACGAGGACTTCTGCCTCCACGCCCGCGACTACGGCGCCAAGCTGGCGCAACGCGGCGTGCTCCCGGCCCTGCTCTCGGGGCCGCCGCACCTCGACCCGGACCGGACCTTCGCGGTCGCCCACGCGGCCGAGGTGTGCCCGTTCGAGGTCTCCCTCGAGCTGGCGCGCGAGGCCAGCGCCGTCGTCTGCGACTACAACTACGTCTTCGACCCGGCCATCGCACTGTTCGGCCTCGCGGACGAGGGCGCGCTCGAGGACACGCTCCTGGTCGTAGACGAAGCCCACAACCTCGTCGATCGGGCGCGCGAGTACTTCTCGCCGCGTCTCGGCCGCAGCGCGGTCCGCCAGGCGCGTCGTATCGTCGAGGGCCATCGCCAGAAGGTGTGCCGCGACCTGGACGAGGTCCTGGGCAGCCTCGACGAGCTGATCGAGCGTGAGGCCTCCAGCGCCCTCGGCGCCCGCGAGGGAAGCTGTCGCATCGAGCTCGACCCCCGCCCGCTCGCCGAGGTCCGACTCGCGCTCGACGCGCTCGTCGCTCCGTATTTCACGTTCAAGCGCAACGCCGAGATCTGGCTGGCCAGGGACCCCGTGGTCGACGTCCTGCTGTCGCTGGCGCGCGTCACCGACCTGCTCCAGGACGGCGGGCGCGAGCTCATCCCCATGGCCGAGCGCGCGGGCGGCGGCGAGCCCGACGAGCGGCTGCGCGTCTACTGCCTTGACGCCGCCCGCTTCACCGGCGCGACGATCGCGCGCTCGGCCGGTTGCGTCGCGATGTCCGCGACCCTCGAGCCGTTCGAGTTCTACCGCGACCTGCTCGGCTTCGACCCCGACCGGACCGACACCGTGAGCCTGCCCTCGCCGTTCCCGCCGGAAAACCGCCTGATCGTCGCGGTGGACGAGGTGGACACGACCTTCCGCGCCCGCTCCCGTTGGTACGGGCGCATCGCGGAGCTCGTCGCCGAGCTGGCGCCCCCCGGTCGGAACGGGTTGGTGCTGTTCCCCTCCTACGCCTTCCTGCGGGAGGTCGCCAGCCGCCTGGCGGCCCCCGGCCACACCGTCGAGGTCCAGCGCGGCGACGACTCCGACCGGCTGCGCCGCGAGATCCTGGCGCGGCTGCGCGACGGCGGCAAGCCCGTCCTCCTCCTCGCGGTCCTCGGCGGGGTGTTCGCCGAGGGGGTGGACTACCCCGGGGAGATGCTCTCGGAGGTGGTCGTGGTTTCCCCGGCGCTCCCCCAGGTCGGACCCGAGCGCGAGCTGCTCAAGGCGTACTTCGACGACCGCTACGAGCGCGGGTTCGAGTACGCCTACCTCGTCCCAGGGATGACCCGAGTGGTGCAGGCGGCCGGCCGGCTCATCCGCTCGGCCGAGGACCGCGGGGTCATCGCCTTGATCTGCAAGCGCTTCCTCGCCGATCCCTACCGCTCGCTCCTCCCCGAAGCCTGGACAGGCGGGGATCCGGCCTCGCTCCGGCGCGAGGATCCGGCGGCCGCGGTGCGCGAGTTCTTCGTCAACCTGGACGCACGACCGTGATATCGTTGCCCGGAAGCTGAACGCAGCGGGGGGGACCATGGAAACCGTCGGCAACATCCTCGGGGACAAGGGAGGCCAGGTCTACAAGGTCGGGCCCGACACTACCGTCCTGCACGCCGTCCAGCAGATGTGCGCCGTGCGCGTGGGCGCCGTCCTGGTCTGCGACGGGACGGCATGCTCCGGGATCTTCACGGAGCGCGACCTGATGGCCCGCGTGATCCTGAACGGGCTCGACCCCACGACGACGCGGGTGACCGAGGTGATGACCCCACAGGTCGCGTGCGTCCAGCCTTCGACGCCTGCCAGCGAGGCGATGGCGATCATGACGGAGCGACGATGCCGCCACCTGCCGGTCGTCGAAGGCGGCGAGATCGTGGGCGTCGTCTCGATCGGCGACCTGGTGCGCTGGGACAGCCGCAACCAGGCGTTCGAGCTGCGGATGCTCACCGACTACATCCACGGCAAGTACCCAGGTTGATTCCGATGCCCTCGATCAGGGTCTTCGACGCGACCGCGCTGGAGCAAACTCTCGCCGCCGCCAACGCTTCCCCGCGCCGGCGCGCGAACCTCAACGTCCACCCCACGCTCGACGACCCGATCCAGCGCATGCTCAACGTCTTCCAGCCCGGCACCTACGTGCGTCCGCACCGCCACGAGCCCGAGCGTTTCGAGCTCTTCCTCGCCCTGTCGGGCAAGGCCGCGGTCCTCACCTTCGACGACGCCGGTTGCGTCTCGGAGACCGCCGGGCTTGCTCCCGGCGGCTCGTGGGCCGCCGAACTCCCCGGAGGGGTCTGGCATACGGTCGTGTCGCTCGCGGAAGGCACCGCGCTGTTCGAGGTCAAGCCCGGTCCCTACCGGCCGCTCAGGGAGAGCGACTTCGCCCCGTGGGCCCCGCGCGACGACACCGCGGGAGCCGCCGCCCTGTTGCGCCGCTGGGAGGCGCTTGCGGCGGCCGCCGCCCTCACCCCCAGAGGTTGAACTTGACGATGCACCAGATCGCTTCGAAGCCGTCCCTCCAGCCGATCTTCTTTCCCTCGGCGTATGTCCGCCCGTTGTACGAGATCGGGACCTCGTAGACCCTGACGCCCATCCTCGCGACGCGCGCAGTGAACTCCGGCTCGAACCCGAAGCGCTCGGAGGTCAGGCGGAGACGGTCCTTCACCTCGCGGGTGAACACCTTGTAGCACGTCTCCATGTCGGACATGTTGAGGCCCGTGAACATATTCGAGAGCAGCGTCAGGAACCTGTTGCCGACCAAGTGCCAGAAGAAGAGCACCCGGTGCGGCCCGCCGAGGAAGCGGCTTCCCATCACGACCTCCGCCTTCCCCGCGAGGATCGGCGCGAACAGCGCCGGGTAGTCCGCCGGGTCGTACTCGAGGTCCGCGTCCTGGATCACGATGACCTCGCCGCTCGCCTCGGCGAAACCCGTCCGCAGGGCGGCGCCTTTGCCGCGGTTGACCTCGTGGCGGAGCCAACGGTAGCGGCACGGCCGGGTCGCCGACGGCGGCGTCCGGTAGGCGGCGAGCCGTTGGGACGTCCCGTCTCGGGAGCAGTCGTCCACCGCCACGATCTCGACCTCGGACACCTCGTTCGGGTACGGCGCCCCCGCGACCCGGTCCAGCACCTCGGTGATCGTGCGTTCCTCGTTGTAGGCCGGTACGACGATCGAGACCCTCACCGCGCCCCTTCCCTTCTCGCTCCGCCCGGCCGCCGCTTGCACGCCCGCCACCACGACGATAAGGTACCCCCATGGGGGGGCTGCTCTCCGACCCGGTGTTGATCGTCCTCGGCTGGGGCATGGCCGGACTGCTTTGGTGGCACCTCCGTCGCGGCGCCGCCATCACCGCGATGGTGCCGTGGACGATGGCCGGCATGGCGCTCGTGGCGATCGCGATGGGGCTCCTGCTCGCGGCCGTGCCCGCGCCGCCCGGCGGCCAACTGCTGCGCGCCGTCCTCCTTCTCGAGGGGGCCTTCGGGTTCTGGCTGCTGGCCCGCCACGCCCCCGCCGGACCGGGTCATGGACGACGCTGACCAGCCCGTCCACCTCCCCGTCGAGGACGCGCTCGACCTCCACGCCTTCACGCCGCGGGAGGTTCCCTCGCTGGTGGTCGAGTACCTGCTGGCAGCCCGTGCCGCCGGCCTCAGCGAGGTTCGGCTGATCCACGGCCGCGGCCGCGGCGTGCAACGCGCCGCCGTGCACGCGGCGCTCGCCTCGTTGCCGTTCGTCGTCGCGGCGCGCGAGGCAACGCCTGAACGCGGAGGCTGGGGAGCCACCGTGGTCGTCCTCGATCCCGCTCCGGGTGACACCGTCGCGCCCGGTTAGTCCAGGTCCACGTCGCGGACGGGTTTGGTCACCGGCTCGCTCTTCGCCACCTCGAGGAGCTTCTTGAACTTTTCCTCGCGGATCGTGGCGCCCGCCTTCTCGACGCGCATCGCCTCGTCCATCTTCGCGCGAGCCGCCGCCCGCTCGTCGGAGAGCGCTTGCAACCGCCCCTCGAGCGAGGCCACCGTCTTCGGCTCCTCGTGCGGCTTCGAACCGACGATCACCTGGCGCTCGCTATCGACCTCGAGCAGCGCGCGGCAGTGCGGGCACGTCAGAGAAAAGCTCACCATCGTTGCTCCTCCGGGACGATTGTACCCGCCCCGCGGTCACCCGGCTGCGCGCCCCGGACCGCGTCAGGCGCCCGCACGGGCCGGAACCAGCTCGTCAAGCGCGGCGAGGAAGCGCACGTTCTCGGCGTGGGTCCCCACCGACACGCGGCCGCAGTTGACGAGGCCCGGCCCGCCGACCGGCCGGATGATCACGCCGCGTTTCTGGAACTCGAGGAACAGCTCGCCGATGTTCGCCCAGAACTCCACCAACACGAAGTTGGTCACCGAGGGCGTGAAGGGGACACCCTTCCGCTCGAGCTCCCCTTGCAGGAAATCCAGCTCCCTCAGGTTGTGCTCGCGGGAGCCCCGCACCCAGTCGGCGTCGTCGAGGGCGGCGAGCGCCGCAGCCTGGGCGAGCGAGGAAGTGTTGAACGGCGACCGGACGCGGTTCACCGTAGCGATGACGTCCGGCGAGGCGATGCCGTATCCGATCCGCAGCCCCGCGAGCCCGTATACCTTGGAGAAGGTGCGCAGCACCATGACGTGGCGTCCGGCCTTGACATCGTCGATTGCGTCGGGAAAGTCGGACCGCGCGACGTAATCGTGGTACGCCTCGTCCATTACGACCAGCGCGCGGTCCCCGACCTCGGCAAGGAAGCGATCGAGCGCCGCCCGGGAGAAATATGTCCCAGTCGGGTTGCATGGGTTGGCGAGGAACACCAGCTTCGTGCGGTCGCCGACCGCTCGCGCAAGCGCCGGCAGGTCGTGGCCACGCCCGCTCGTCGCGGGCATGGTCACCGCGCGGCCGTTCACCTGGTTGACCGCGAGCAGGTAGGAGACGAACGACTGCTGCGAGAAAACCGCCTCGTCGCCGTCCGCCATGAAGGCGCGCGCCAGCATCTCGATGATCTCGACCGATCCGGCGCCGAGGATCACCTGCTCGACGTCAACGTCGTGGCGAACGGCGAGCGCCTTGCGGAGGGCGTGCCCGCTTCCGTCCGGGTACCGGTGCAGCGTGGGCAGCGCCGCCTTGACCGCGGCCACCGCCTTCGGGGACGGGCCGAGAGGGTTTTCGTTCGACGCGAGCTTGACGATGTCGCTCACCCCCAACTCCCGCTCCACCTCCTCGATCGGCTTGCCGGGGACGTAGACGGCCAGCTTGCGGATGTACTCCGGCACCTTTGGTCCGCGCATTCTCACCTCTCTCGACCGTCCGCCCTCCGCGGCGGAGCCCCTCGATCTCTTCGGCCGTCAGTTCCCGCCAAGCCCCCGGCTTGAGCGACGGGTCGCGCAGCGGTCCGATCGCGACCCGGAGCAACCGCTGGACCGGGTGCCCGATGCGCCGGAACATTTCCCGCACCTCGTGCGTCTTCCCCTCGCCCACCACCACCCGCCACCACGAGTTCGTCCCGGACGCGGTCGGCCGCACCATCGCGAGATCGTGGGGGACGACGCGCTGGCCCTCGATGAACGTGCCCCGTGCGAGCTTGGCCCGGTCCGGCTCGTCCGGCACGCCCTTCACCTTGGCGAGGTACTCGCGCAGCACGCCATACCGCGGGTGCGCCACCCGCAGCGCGAACTCGCCGTCGTTGGTGAGGATGACCAGGCCCTCCGAACCGTAGTCGAGGCGGCCGACGGGGAACACGCGTTCGCCCACCTTGCCGCCGAGGGCATCGAGCACCGTCGGACGGCCTTCGGGGTCGTCGTTCGTCGTGACCACACCGGGCGGCTTGTACAGCAGGATGTAGCGCAGCGGCTGCGCCGGCCGGAGGCGCTTGCCATCGATCTTGATCGAGTCGCTGGCGAGGTCGGCCTGATCGCCCAGCTCGGCCGGTCGGCCGTTGACGGTCACGCGCCCTTCCCGGATCCAACCCTCCGCGTCGCGGCGGGAACACACGCCGGCACGGGCAATCAGCTTCTGGATCCGCTCAAGGCTCACTGACACCTTCCCCGGCCGCCTGCTCCACCTCCTCCGGAGTCGGCAGGGCGGAGAGGTCGGACAGGCCGAAGTGTACCAGGAACTCCTTGCTCGTCCGGTACAGGAGCGGGGTCCCCACCACCTGCTTTCGCCCCGCCACCACGATCAGCTTGCGCTCCACCAGCGTCCTGACCACGCCGGCGGAGTTGACGCCGCGCAAGAAGTTGATCTCGGGCAAGGTGATCGGTTGCCGGTATGCGACGATTGCCAGGGTTTCCAGCGCCGCTTGCGACAGCCGCGCTCGCGACCGGAACCCCAGGTACTCGCGCAGCGCCCCCTCGTGCTCGGGCCTGGTCGCGAGCAGCCACCCCCCCGCGACGCGCTCGACCCTGATCCCGCTCCCCTCCTGCTCGTGCCGCCGCTGGACGAACTCGACCGCCGCCTCGACGAGGCCGCGATCGACCCCCTCCCCAGCCGCGGCGAGCAGGGCGTCGAGCGCGACCGGTTCCCCGGCCACCGCGAGGACGGCCTCGACCACCGCCGCGAGATCCTTGACCTCAGGCATCGGTGAGGGCATCCAACGGCAGCGGGACGCCGGTCGGCGTGAGGTAGATCTCGGCGAACGGCTGCCGCTGGTGCGCCGTCGCGGTGCCGAGCCGCACCAACTCCAGCGCCGCGAGCAGCAGGGTCACGCCCTCGAGCCGGTCGGGACGCGTCAAAAGGTGGGAGAGCAGCGGAAAGCTGCGCTGCCGGCTCACGAGCTCGAACAGCTCCACGATCTTCTCCCGCACCGAGAACCGGATCGGCGCGAGCTGCATCGCCGCCGGGTGGTCGCGAAGGTGCCGCTCCATCACCTCGCGCAGCGCCCTGGCGAGCGCCAGCACGTCGACCTCCTCCAGATCCAGCTCGACCTCGGCCGGGGCGTCCGGCGCGGCGCACCGCACGGGTTCCACGCCCCGCCGGACCTCCGCAAGGCCCGCCAGCTCCGCTGCCGCGGCCTTCACCTTCTCGTACTCGATCAAGCCGTTCGACCAACTCCTGGCGCGGGTCCTTCTCCTCCCCGCCGTGGCGCGGCAGCAGCATCCGGGACTTGATCAGCAGGAGCCAGGCAGCATACACGAGGTACTCACCGGCCACCTCGAGGTCCAGCTGCTCCATGCGGTGGAGCGCCTCGTGGTACTGGTCGCAGATCTTGAGGATGGGGATGTCCCAGATCGAGACCTTCTCCTCGCGTACGAGGTGCAGGAGCAGGTCGAGCGGGCCTTCGAACGCCGGCAGGACGACCGACGGACGGGCGGGCTCCTCGCCGCCTACGAGAGCAGGATCCATAGCAGTCCCGTCACGAACGGCCGCAAGACGATGTTGAGCAATCCCGTCCACAGCAGGGCGAATATCAGCAGGAAACCGTAACGCTCGAGCTGAACCCACCGCCAGTGCCACGCCGGGGGCAGCAGCGCGCCCACCACATGGCTGCCGTCGAGCGGAGGGATCGGGATCAGGTTGAAGACGCAAAGCACGATGTTGATCATCGCGAGGGAGAACAGCAGGTAGATGAGCGGCGCCGCGATCCCGGTCGCGCCCAGGGCGCCGTGCTCCAGCATGGCGCTCAGTACCGCGCGGAACGGCGGGAAC
This sequence comes from uncultured Acidobacteriota bacterium, assembly GCA_963727205.1. GTDB lineage: Bacteria > Acidobacteriota > Thermoanaerobaculia > Thermoanaerobaculales > Thermoanaerobaculaceae > RBG-13-68-16. The sequence goes on from CAVSFQ010000010.1 coordinate 128,894, forward strand.
AGCGCCTTCACGACCAGCAGCGCCGCCGTCACGACCACCGCCAGCGCCAGGTTGGAGGCCGGCCCGGCGAGACCCACCAGGGCTGGGTCGCGCCGCGGGTTGCGCAGGTTCCGGCTGACGAACGGGACCGGCTTGGCCCAACCGATGATCGGGGCCCCGATGGCCGCGAGCATCAACGGGAACAGCACCGTCCCGATCGGGTCGATGTGCTTGAGGGGGTTGAGCGTGATGCGGCCCAGCCAGCGCGCCGTCGGGTCGCCGAGACGCTCCGCCACCCAGCCGTGCGCCGACTCGTGGACCGAGATCGCCACGGCGAACGCCAGCAGCTGGATGACGATCTCGGGCAGCCGGACGACGAAACTCTCCATGGCGCGGCATGGTAGCAGACGCCGCCCCGGCTCCAACGCGTCCGCATCATCTGCGATAATCACGGAGGGCGCAGCCGTGCGGCGCCGGCCGGCGGCCGCCTTCCCGCGGGAGGAGGATCGTGCCGCACCGCCTGGCCTCGAAGCTCATCCTGGCCCTCGCTCTCATCGTATTGATCGTCAAGACGTTCGCAATGTACATCAACGTGACGAGCCAGGAGGCGCGCTTGCTCGAGAGCATGACCATGGGCGCCGACCAGCTCTCCCGCAGCATCGCCTCGGCAACGTGGCAGATGATGCTCGCCGACCGTCGCGACGCGGCGTACTCGGTGATGCACACGATCGCCCTCAAGCAGGGGATCGACCGGATCCGCATGTTCAACAAGGACGGCGAGCTTGATGTTCTCGACGGTTCCCGAGGAACGCGTCCTGGTGGACAAGCGCGCGGAGGTGTGCAACCCCTGCCACGCATCGTCCAAACCGCTGGTCAAGGTCGACGTCCCCAACCGGGCGAGGACCTATCGCAACTCCGATGGCCAGCGAAAGATGGCGATGATCACGCCGATCTACAACGAGCCGTCTTGCAGCAACGCCCCCTGCCACGCTCACCCGGCCAGCGTGAGCGTCCTCGGGGTCCTCGACCTCGGGATCAACCTGTCGCGGGTGGACCAGGAGATCGCCTCGATCCGAGCGCGGACGCTGGGACTCGGCCTGGTGGAGGTGGTCCTCATCGGCGTCTTCATCGTCTTCTTCACCCGGCACTTCGTGGAGACGCCGATCCACAGGTTGATCGACGGCACCAGGGCGATCAGCGACATGAAGCTCGACCAGCCGATGACCATCCACTCGAGCGTGGAGCTCGAGGAGCTGTCGCACTCGCTCAACGTCATGCGCGAGCGCCTGCGCTCGGCGATGGCGGAGAAAGCGCAGTTCACCCAGCGCCTGGAGACCAAGGTCGAAGAGCGCACGGCCCAGCTCAGGACCGCGCAGCAGAAGCTCATCCAGGCCGACCGGCTCGCCTCACTGGGCCAGCTCGCTGCGAGCGTCGCGCACGAGATCAACAACCCGGTTTCCGGCGTCCTCAACCTCGCGATGCTGATGCAGCGCATCCTCAAGGACGACGGCATCCCTCCCGGCCGGGTCGAGGAGTTTCGCCGCTACCTCGGCCAGGTCGCCACCGAAACCACGCGGGTCGGTCGCATCGTTTCCGATCTCCTCTCGTTCTCGCGCCGCTCCAAGCCCCAGAGCGCCGAGGCCGACCTCAACGCGATCGTCACGACCACGGCGTCCCTCGTCGTCCCACAAGCTCGATCTCGCCGGCGTCGCGGTGGACCTCGACCTGACCGAGGGGCTTCCGAGCATCCGCTGCGACGCCTCGCAGATCCAGCAGGTCGTGATGAACCTGGTGCTCAACGGCTCCGAAGCGATCAAGGGGGGCGGCCGCCTGACCGTCCGGACGCGGACGGATCCGGCGCCGCGCGGGTCGTGCTCGAAGTGACCGACACCGGGTCCGGGATCCCGCCGGAGCTGCTGAGCAAGATCTTCGACCCGTTCTTCACCACCAAGGAGGAAGGCAAGGGGGTCGGCCTCGGCCTGGCTGTCGTGTACGGCATCGTCAACGCCCACGGCGGCGAAATCGAGGTCGCGACCCGCGT
>CAVSFQ010000011.1:0-16599 GCA_963727205.1 uncultured Acidobacteriota bacterium
CCATCCCGACGGTGAACGTGCCGTTGGCCTCGCGCCGCGAGAGACAGCGGAAGGCGACCAGCGTGGTCGTGCGTTCGACCCCCGGGAGGGAGGCGAGTTCTCCGGTCACAAGCTCCTCGAGGCGCTCGTTGCGGGAGGTGCGCAGCACCGCGACCATGTCATAGGCGCCGGCCACCGAGTACAGCTCGTGTACGCCTTCGCGCTCCATGAGCGCCTCCGCGACCGTGTGCAACTGGCCGGGCTTGACGTTGATCAGGACGACCGCCTCGAGCATGGCCACCTCCCCGGGGCCAGGTTAGCAGCCGCGCCGGCCGCGGAGAAGCTTGGCATGACCGTCGCTTCGTGCCACCATGCGCGGCGATGAAACTCCCGGTCGTGGCGCCGACAGGCCGTCTGGGCGTGGCGTTCGACTACGCCCAGATCGTGGCTGGTTCGCTGCTCGTCGCCGCGGGCACCAACCTCTTCTTCGTGCCCAACAACGTCGTCTCCGGCGGCGTGACCGGCCTCTCGATCATCGCGCACCACGTGTTCAAGACCCCGGTCGGGATGGTCGTGCTGCTCCTCAACCTCCCGCTGCTGTGGCTGGGGTGGCGGTTTGCCGGAGGTATGAGGTTCTTCGTCCGCACCGCCGTCTCGGTGCTGATCATGTCGGTGGCCATCGACCTCTCCGCGCCGCTGCTCGTGGCGCCGACGCACGACCGGCTCCTCGTCATCTGTTACGGCGGGCTCATGGACGGCCTCGGCATGGGCCTGGTGTTTCGCGGGCGCGGAACGACCGGGGGCACGGACGTGCTCGCCCGGCTCGCGCACCGCTACCTGGGGGTCGGGATCGGCCAGGCGCTCCTCGCGATGAACGTGGCGATCTTCGCCGGCGCCGCGTTCGTATTCGGCGCCGAGGCCGTGATGGTCGCCCTGGCGCTGGCGTTCGTGTCGGCAAAGGTGCTCGACGTGGTGCAGACCGGGTTCTCCGCGGCCCGGGCCGCGTTGATCATCAGCGAGCACTGCGACGCCGTGCGCGAGGCGGTGCTCGGCCAGCTCGGACGCGGCGTCACGGTGCTCAAGGGGCAGGGCGGCTACACGGGCGACGACCGCCCGGTGCTCTACGTCGTCGTGGCGCCGTACGAGGTGGGCCGGCTCAAGCGACTGGTGGCGCAGGTGGACCGCTCGGCGTTCGTCGCGATCACCCCCGCCCAGGAGGTGCTGGGCGAGGGCTTCGCCCCACACGCCGACGAATCGCCGTAACGGGGGCGCTGGACCGGGCCGGGGCCGCCGGCGCCGGTCACAGCCGTTCGGAGGCGCTTCCCTCGGTTGCCGCCTCGATGCCGGCCGCAACCTCGGGGATGATCCCGCGCTCGCGGTAGATCGGCTGGACGAGCCGCCGCAGCACCGGGAGGCGCCAGGCGAACATAGCCGCGCCGGCGATGCAGACCGCACCTCCGAGCATCACCGTGCGCGGTGCTCCGAGGCGGTGCGCCAGCGCCCCGGCGAGCAGGCTGCCGAACGGCATCATCCCCATGAACGCCATTCCGTAGAAGCTCATCACCCGCCCCCGCCACTCGTCGCCCGCGATGGTCTGCAGGATCGTGTTCGAGGTCGCGAGGTGGGTGATCATCGCGAGGCCCACGCCCGCCTGGAGGAGCAGCGACAGGGGGAGCGACCGCGAATACGAGAAGCCGATCAGAGCGGCGCCGAACCCGGCGCACGCGATCGGGATCCAGCGCCCGAGCCCGCGCACGCTGCGCCGCGACGCCAGCATGACCGCTCCGGCGAGGGCGCCCACCCCGGAGGCGCCGGAGAGGAAGCCCAGGGTGCTGGCGCCGCCGTGCAGGAGCTGGACGGCGAAGATCGGCATCAGCGTCGAGTAGGGCATGGCGGCCACGCTGACCAAAGCGAGGAGCAGCAGGATCTCGCGGGTCGGGGCGAACCCGAAGGTGTAGGCGAAGCCCTCGCGCAGCTCGGGCCAGATCCGCCGGCTGCGGCCGTGCGGCCTGCGCGGCGCGATCCTCATCGCCAGCAGCGCGGCGATGACGGCGAGGTAGCTGGCGGCGTTGATCAGGAAGCACATGCCCTCGCCCGCGGCCGCGATCAGAAGCCCGGCGACGGCGGGGCCGACCAGCCGTGCGCCGTTGACCATCGACGAGTTGAGCGCGATCGCGTTCGGGAGGTCCTCGCGGTCCTCGATCATATCGACCAGGAACGCCTGCCGTGCCGGCATGTCGAAGGCGTTGACCACCCCGAGGAAGAGGGAGAGCGCGACGATCTGCCAAACCGCGACCGCGTGAGCAAGGACGAGCACGCCGATTACGAGCGCCTGGAGCATCGCGAGCGACTGCGTCGCGACGAGCAGGCGGTAGCGGTTGATGCGGTCGGCGACGACACCGCCGAGCGGCGAGAGGACGAACATGCCGATCTGGGACGAGAACCCCACGACGCCCAGCAGGAACGCCGAGCGCGTCAGGGTGTACACCAGCCACGACAGCGCGATCTGCTGGATCCAGGTGCCGATCAGCGAGACCCCCTGGCCGACGACGAAGAGCTTGTAGTTGCGGGAGCGGAGGGCGCGCAGCATGAGCGACGCGCCGGCCCCGCGCTTGGCCCCGGCGCCGATCACGCGGGTCTCTCCCGGGTGGCAAGAGCCCTCGATGTGCGTACTCGTCCCGCCACGGCCAACCCCGTCACGCCGCGCCCGGGACGACCAGCACCGGTACGCGCACGTGGTGGCGCAAGCGCTCCACGGTGGTGCCGTGCACGAAGTCGGCAACCGCGCGGTGTCCGTGGCTGCCGAGCACCACGAGATCCGGTTTGTGAGTCTGGATCAGCGCGATGAGCTGGTCGGCGGGGTTGCCGAAGCCGAGATCGTAGGTCGCCTCGACCCCGAGTTCGGCCAGCTCGTTGCGGTACAGCTCGAGGCGCTGCTGGTCGCCGCGCGCCTCGCTGTCGTGCATCTCGTCCCCCATGATCCGCGCGCCGCCCGACTCCACCACGTGCAGGAGCAGGACGGACGCGCCGCGCCCCGCCGAACGCGCCAGCGTCACGGCGTGGGAGAGGACCGCGGTGTCGGCGCCGGAGAAATCCACCGCGGCGGCGATGCGCCGGGCCGCGGGCCCGGGCTTCACCGCCGGCATGGCGGTCGGCCCGTGCACGCTCGCGATCGTGGGGGTTGGTGCGCCCCGGCGGCGCTCGATCCAGGGCACCACGGTCACGTAGCCGAGCAGCGCCACGAGGCCGGCGGCGCCGGGCACGACCGTCACCCAGAGGAGCCACGCGTGGCCCCCGGCGCCCGCCATCCAGGCCGCGATCGCGTCGTAGGACAGCTTGAGGTTGAGCACGGCGATCGTGCCGGCGGTCAGCCAGGCGAGGCCCTGGAGCACCGGCTTGATGGCGTACTGCCCCATCCAGCGTGTCGGAGACGAGGTGGATGAGAGGAATCACCGCGAACGAGAGCTGCAGGGAGAGCACGACCTGCGACAGGACGAGCAGGTTCCCGGTACCGCGCTCGCCGTACCAGACGATGGTCAAGACCGCCGGGATGATGGCGAGGGTCCGCGTCAGCAGGCGGCGGACGACCGGGCGCAGGCGGATCTGGACGAACCCCTCCATCACGATCTGGCCCGCGAGCGTCCCGGTGATGGTCGAGGACTGCCCCGACGCGATGAGCGCCACCGCGAAAACGATCGGCGCCACCGCGGCGCCCAGGATCGGTTGCAGCAGGCGGTGCGCGTCCTGGATCTGGGCGACATCGTGGAGTCGCCGCCCGGAAGAACGTCGCCGCCGCCATCAGACGAGGAGCGCGGCGTTGACGAAAAAGGCGCCGTTGAGCGCCACCAGCGAGTCGATGATGTTGAACTTCACCCCGCTGCGGATCCCCGCCGGCGTCTGGGTGATCCGTCGCGACTGCACCAACGCCGAATGGAGGTAGAGGTTGTGCGGCATCACGGTGGCGCCGAGGATGCCGATCGCAACGTAGAGCGCACCCGCGCCCGGCAGCGCCGGCACGAGCCCGCCGGCGATCGCGCTCCACTCCGGCTTCGAGCAGCACGACCTCGATCGCCAGACAGCCCCCGATCGTGGGTGATCAGCACCACGATGAACGCCTCCATCATGCGCACGCCGCGAGCTGCAGCACGAGAAGGAGCAGCGTGTCGAAGGCGGTGATCACGACGCCGATGAGGAGGGGGAGTCCGAACAGGAGCTGCAGACCGATCGCCGAGCCCAGGACCTCGGCGAGGTCGCAGGCGGCGATGGCGACCTCCGCGAGCCCCCACAGCACCCGCGATACGCGCCGGTCGAACATCGCCCGGCAGGCTTGCGCGAGGTCCAGGCCCGTCACGATGCCGAGCCGCGCCGAGAAGGCTCTGGAGCAGGATCGCCATCAGGTTGGACATCACGAGGACCCAGATGAGCGCGTACCCGAACTTGGAGCCCGCCGCGATGTCGGTCGCCCAGTTGCCCGGGTCCATGTACCCGACGCTCACCAGGTAGGCCGGGCCGGAGAAGGCGAACAGGCGTCGCCAGGAACGGGGGAGAGCTGCCTCGGCACCGCGACCGACCCGTGCACATCACCGAGTGATGGCTTCGTCGCGCCTCCCGGGAGCGGCGGGATTCTGAACGTTTCGCCGATCGAGGCTCAAGCTTCACCGGGCTGGCCGCGGGTGTCAAGCCGGCCCGACGCCGTATCATGGACGCCGGAGGTGCGCCATTCGCCTGCCGAGAGTGCTCGATGCCGTGGAGGTGCGGGTGCTCGGGTGCCTGCTCGAGAAGCAGCAGGCCACCCCCGAGTACTACCCGCTGACGCTGAACGCCCTGGCCGCGGCATGCAACCAGAAGAGCAACCGCGACCCGGTCATGGACCTGGCGGATGGGGATGTGCGGGGGGCGCTCGAGCGCCTGAGGGCCGAGGTGCTGGTTTGGCCGGTCGAGGGAACCAGGGCTGAGCGTTGGGAGCACAACCTGGACCGGAGTTGGGAGCTGGACGCGGCCTCGAAGGCGCTGGTGACGGTGCTGCTGCTGCGCGGGCCGCAGACCCCGGGGGAGCTGCGCTCGCGGTGCGAGCGGCTGCACCCGTTCGGGTCGGTCGGGGATGTGGAGGCGGCGCTCAGCCGTCTCGCGGCGGGTCCCGAACCGCTGGTGACGGAGCTGGGCCGCGGCCCGGGGCAGAAGGAGAGCCGTTGGGCGCATCTCGTCGCGGGCCCGCCGCCCGGCCGCTCCGAGCCGGCACCCTCGCCGCGAACGTCCGCCGCCGCGGGCCTGGCGGACAGGGTTGCGGTCCTCGAGCAGCGCATTGCGGAACTCGCCGGCGAGCTGAGCCGGCTCGCGGCGAAGCTCGGGGACAAGGGTTAGCGCCCGTCCTGCGCGACCGGCCTCCCCGGCCCCCCAAGGCCATCGTTTCACTGCCTGAGACGTCTTTTTTTGCCCCGCGGGCTGCGGTCGGGCCGCGCGGACTTGCTGATCCTTCTTCCACTGCGTGGAGGCTCTTTCTTGCCGGTCCCGCGGGTGGCCGGATGCGGGCCCGGGCGCCCCCGCGCCCGAGCCCGCATGCTCCTGTGCCCGCGACCGGACAGGGCGATCCGCGCCGGGGCCCCTCGCTGTTCTCCTCCCTCGGAGAGACCCTCGGTCGGAGCCATCGACACCCCGGCGCGGCTCGCCCGTCCGGGGCCCGCGGGCGCAGGAGCGAATGGCCACCCGCGGCACCGGCGGATCAACGACACCCCCCGCCCCCAGGTCGGGGGTCTTACTGCAGGCCGAGCGTTATGCCAACACCAGGCGATACCGGCAAAACCTCCGCTTGGTGGGGGGGGGGGCCAAGACCGCCCAGCGGGCGGAGGCCGATTGGGCCGGAGCGTGCGGGTCCCGAGCGGCCAGAGCGGCGGGGGGAAACGCTGACCCTGAGCGGAGCGAAGGGGACAGCGAGGCTCCGCCGGCCGATCTGGCCAGCTCGGTCGCACGCGTAGGCGGGTCGGAGGGCGGCGCTCGATGCGCCGCCCGAGCGACTCGGCCGCAGCCCGCGGGGCAAAAGAAGAGGCCTCACGCAGTGGAGAAGAGCCCGGGGCACCCGTGGTCGTCAGCGGCCCGCAGGGCAGGAAGGCGAAGCCCATCCGGGTTTGACGCGGCGGCGGGCGGTTGGTATGCTTCACGGTCCCCGAAGGGGAAGCGTGTGCTCCGGATCGACTTGACCCATGCCGACACCGAGCCGCTGGAGTTCGACGAGCGGCCGGTCGTACCACCCGCTGCGGGCGGGGTGGACGTGGTGTCGGTTGCGCCGGTGGAACTCTCCGGCCGGGTCGAACGAGCCGGGAAGGGGTTCCTGCTCGAGGGCCGGGCGGCCGGGAGCGCCAGGCTGAGGTGCGGCCGATGCTTGGCCGAGTTCGAGTTCGCGTTCGCGGAGCCGGTGGAGTTGCACCTGCTGCCGGTGACGGCGGCGCCGCAGGATGACGAGACGCGGCTGGGTCGCAACGACCTCGAAGTGCGCTACTTCGAGGAGCCGTTCGTGGACCTCGCCGAGCTGGCGGCCGAGCAGTTCGCGCTCGCCGTGCCGATGAAACCACTGTGCGCCGAGGACTGCCGCGGGATCTGCCCGCGCTGCGGCGCGAACCTCAACTTGGGGGCGTGCTCGTGCCCCCCACAGAGCAACGATGATCGGTTCACGCCGCTGGCTGGCTGGCGGCCGAACGAGTAGACGCGGGAGGTCGTTCCGATGCCCAACCCAAAGAGTCGTCATTCCAAGGCGCGCCGCGACAAGCGGCGGGCGCATGATCACCTGGCCGAGCCGGCCCAGTCGGTATGCCCGAACTGCTTCCAGCCGAAGCAGCCTCACCGTGTGTGCCAGCACTGCGGCATGTACGAGGGCCGTCAGGTCCTGCATGTCGAGGAGCTCGCCTGACCCAGGCCGAGGCATGACCAAGGCGGTTTCGGGTGCGGTAGCCCTGGACGCGATGGGGGGGGATCACGCCCCGGCGGCAACGGTGGCGGGCGCGGTCGAGGCGGTGCGACAGTTCGGGGTGCGGGTCCTCCTGGTGGGGCGCGAGGCCGTGCTGCGCCGGCAGCTGGCGCAAGCAGGCGGCGTCCCGAGCGGCCTGGAGATCGTGGACGCGCCCGACGTCGTGGCGATGGACGATCCGCCCACCGCGCCCGTCCGCGGCAAGCGCGGCTCCTCGATGGCGGAAGCGGCCCGACTCGTCCGCGACGGCGAGGCGTGCGCGTTCGTGACCGCCGGGAACTCCGGCGCGGCGATGGTTGCCGCGAAGCTGATCATCGGCACGATCCCGGGAGTGGAGCGCCCGGCGCTCGCGACGCCCGTGCCCGGACTCGCGCGCGAAACCCTGGTCCTCGACGTCGGCGCGAACGTCGACTGCAAACCGCAGAACCTTGAGCAGTTCGCCGTTATGGGCCACTTCTACTCGCAGGCGGTGCTGGGGGTGTCGAACCCCCGCGTCGGCCTGCTCTCGATCGGCGAGGAGGAGGGCAAGGGCGACCGCGTGACGGTCGAGGCGTACCGCCTGCTCGCCGATGCCGGGTTGAACTTCGTCGGCAACGTCGAGGGGCGCGACATCTACAACGGCACCGTTGATGTCGTCGTCTGCGACGGTTTCGTGGGCAACGTCGTGCTCAAGGTCTCCGAGGGGTTGGGCGAAATGATCTACGCCTTGCTGCGCAGCGAGGCGAAGCGCTCGGCGAAGTCGGCGATCGGCATGCTGCTGGCGAAAGGCGTGCTCACGGCCCTCAAGCGCAAGGCGGACTACGCCGAGTACGGGGGGGCGCCGCTGCTCGGGGTGCGCGGGGCGTGCCTGGTGGGCCACGGGCGCTCGAGCGCGAAGGCGATCAGGAACGCCATCCGCCTCGCCCACAGCTATGCCGCGCGCGGGGTCGTCGGCCACATCGAAGCCAAGATCGGCGAGCTTCGCGCCCGCAACGCATCGGAGGGGGTCCAACGTGCATGACCGACACGCGCTGACCGCGCGCATCGCAGGGTTGGGCACTTGCCTGCCCGAGAAGATATTGACCAACAAGGACTTCGAGAGGATGGTGGACACCTCGGACGAGTGGATCGTCTCGCGCACCGGCATCCGGGAGCGCCACGTGGTGAGCGAGGGCGAGAGCGTCGCCACGATCGCCGTCGAGGCGGGCAAGCGCGCGATGGCGGACGCCGGTGTCGAACCCGAGCGAATCGAGCTGCTCGTGCTCGCCACGGCCACCGTGGAGCAGCCGATCCCGGCGACGTCTGCGATCATCCAGCCGGCGCTCGGGATCAAGAACGCGACGTGCTTCGACATCGCGGCCGCGTGCTCGGGGTTCCTGTACGCGATGCACGTCGCGCGCCAGTTCATCATCACGGGCGAGGTGAAGACGGCGATGGTCATCGGCGCCGAGACACTCTCCCGTTACACCGACTACACCGACCGCGCGACCTGCATCCTGTTCGGCGACGGCGCCGGCGCGGCCGTGCTCCAGGCCGCTCCCGCCGGGGAGGGGATCCTGCGCTCCGCGCTGCACACCGACGGCACGTACGCAGATTTCATCCAGATGCCGGGCGGCGGCAGCAAGTACCCTCCCAACGTCAAGGAGCACATCGACGCCCGGCTGCCGTTCATCAAGATGCGCGGCAACGAGACGTTCAAGGTGGCGGTCCGCTCGATTACGGAGGTGTGCCAGGAGGTGCTCGCCGGCGCCGGCGTGACCGCCGACAAGGTGAGCCTGTTCGTCCCGCACCAGGCCAACCTGCGCATCATCGCCGCGGTCGGGGAGCGGCTGGGACTCCCGCCCGAGAAGACCTACCTGAACCTGGAGCACGTCGGCAACACCTCATCGGCCTCGATCCCGCTGGCGATGCGCGAGGCGATCGACCGCGGCGTGCTCAAGCGCGGCGACCTCGTGCTGCTGGCGGCGTTCGGCGGCGGGCTCACCTGGGCCGCGACCCTGCTGAAGTGGTGAGCCGGCACGATGGGTAAGACCGCCTTTGTCTTTCCCGGTCAGGGTAGTCAGTTCGCGGGGATGGGGAGCGATCTCGCGGCGGCGTACCCCGAGGCGCGGGCCGTGTTCGAGCGCGCCGACGCCGCACTCGGCGAACCCCTTTCCAAGCTCTGCTTCGAGGGTCCCGACGAGCAGCTCCGGCTCACCGCCAACACCCAGCCGGCGATCCTGACCGCCTCGCTGGCCGCGTTCGCGGTCCTGGCGGCGCGCGGTTCGAAGTTCGACGGCGTCGCCGGGCACTCCCTCGGCGAGTACAGCGCGGTCGGCGCCGCGGGAGGGCTCGGGATCGAGGACCTGGTGCGCGCCGTGCGGCGGCGCGGCCAGCTCATGCAGGAGGCGGTGCCGGTCGGCGTCGGCGCGATGTCGGCCGTGCTGGGGCCCGCCCGCGACCTGGTCGAGGCGTGCTGCCGGGAGGCGAGCGGCGGCGGCGAGACCGTCGTGGCGGCCAACTTCAACGCCCCGGAGCAGACCGTGGTCGCCGGCCACGCCGGCGCGGTCGCGCGCGCCGGGGCGCTCCTCGCCGCGCGCGGCGCCAAGCGCGTGGTGTCGCTGCCGGTCTCGGCGCCGTTCCACTCGCCGCTGATGGCGGCTGCGCGCGAAGGGCTCGTGCCGGTGCTGGCGGCGCTCCCCTTCGCAGGGCTCTCGGTGCCGCTCTACAACAACGTCGATGCGGCGCCGGTGACGGACGCCGGCGCGGTGCGAGACGGACTCATCCGGCAGGTGGACGCGCCGGTGCGCTGGGTCGAGCTGGTCGAGCGCATGGTCGCCGACGGGTTCGACACGTTCGTCGAGGTCGGGCCGGGGAGCGTGCTCTCGGGCCTCATCCGCCGGATCGCCCGCCAGGCTGTTACCATCCAGGCTGGTACCGCCGACCAGATCGAGGCGTACCTCGGCGGAGAGTCAAAAGTTAAGAGTTGAGACGGAAGACGGAAGAGGGAGGACGGAAGACGGAAAACGGGCGTTGTCTTTCCTCTCCCTTCTACCTTTTCCCTTCTACCTTAGACTATCAACGATGAGCCGTTTGGGAGGGAACGATGGCTGGGACCTTGCAGGGAAAGGTGGCACTGGTGACGGGGGCGGCAACCGGGATCGGCGCCGCGTGCGCGCGGGCGCTCGCCCGCGAGGGCGCCGTGGTCGCGTGCACGTCGCTGCCGACCGACCCGACGCAATCCGTGGTGGATCAGATCCTGGCGGCCGGCGGCAAGGCGATCGTCAAGCCGCTCAACGTCACCGACCCCGAGTGGTGTCAGCGCGTGGTCGAGGAGGTCTCGGCCGAACTCGGCGGGTTGCATGTCCTGCTCAACAACGCCGGCATCACCGACGACGGCCTGTTCATGCGTATGAAGCCGGAGTCGTGGCGCAAGGTGCTCTCCGTCAACCTCGACGGCGCCTTCAACGTGACCCAACCGGCCGTCAAGGTCATGGTCAAGCAGCGCGAGGGGCGGATCATCAGCATCTCCTCGGTCGTCGGCCTGATGGGCAACCCCGGCCAGGCCAACTACTCGGCGTCCAAGGCGGGGATCATCGGACTCACGAAGTCGCTGGCGCGCGAGCTCGGCAGCCGCAACATCACCGCCAACGCCATCGCGCCCGGGTACATCCAGACCCCGATGACCGACAAGCTCAACGAGGAGCAGAAGAAAGCGCTGATGGCGAACCTGGCCATCCCGCGCCTCGGCACCCCGGAGGACATCGCGGCGGTCGTGCTGTTCCTCGCGGGGCCCGCCGGGTCGTACATCACCGGCGAGGTGATCAACGTCTCCGGCGGTCTTTACATGTAGCCTGCAGCGACGCGCGAAGGGGGAGCCGATGGCTGGGACGTTGCGCAGCATGACCGGGTTCGGGCAGGCCGGCGGGGAGCTTTCGCAGCGCCTGCGCGCCGAGGTACGGCTCACCTCGGTCAACTCACGTTTCCTGGAGGTCGCCCTGCGCACGCACCCGCGGGTCGAGACCGCGGAGCTGGAGGCGGCCGTTCGCCCGGTGCTGGCGGCGGGTCTGGCCCGCGGGCGCGTGCAGGTCACCGTCGACCTCGCCCTCCTGGCCCGCGCTTCCGCCGGCCTCGTGCTGCACTGGGAGGTCGCCGAGTTGCTGCTCGCGGCCCTGGCGCAGCGCCCCGCCGGGATCGAGCTCGCGCCGCTCGAGCTGCGCGACCTGCTGGCGCTGCCGGGGTTCGCCGAGGGGGGCGGGGAGCTGGGTCTGACTCCCGAGGAACAACAGGCGCTCCTCGCGCTCGTCGGACAGGCGCGCGACGGCCTGGTGGCGGTGCGGGAGCGCGAGGCGGCCGCGCTGCTGCCGCAGGTCGCCGGGGAGATCGCGCTGCTGACCTCGTTCCGCGGCTGGCTCGCCGAAGTCAACGACCAGGTGCGGACCAGCCTGATGGCGCGCCTCTCGGACCGGCTGGCGTCGCTGCTGGACGGCACCGAGGTCAGCCAGGACCGCCTGTTGCAGGAAGCGGCGGTCGCGGCGGACCGCGCCGACGTCGCCGAGGAGGTGCAGCGCCTCGCGGCGCACCTCGATCACTTCGAGCGCCTGCTGGCGCAGGGCGGGCCGGTGGGCAAGAAGATCGACTTCCTCCTCCAGGAGCTGCTCCGCGAGGTCAACACCGCGGGCTCGAAGTGCCGTGAGGCGGGGATGGGGGAGCGCGTCGTCGAGGCCAAGGCCGCGCTCGAGAAGCTCCGCGAGCAGTGCGCGAACCTGGAGTAGCGACCGTGGTCCGGGGTCCGGGGTCCGGGGTCCGAGAACCGCAAGACGGCTGGACGGCGCGGCGGTACCTCTGGCTGCTGTTGGCGTTCGTGCTGGCGCACGCGGTGCTGGCGATGATCGTGCCGGTCTCGGGCGACGAGGCGTACTACTGGGACTGCTCCCGCCACCCCGACTGGGCGACGTACGACCAGCCCCCCCTGATGATGCTCGCGCCGATCCCGTTCCGGGCGGTGTTCGGCGAGACCGCCCTTGGCGTCCGGGGCCCGGCGATCGCGGCGGCGTTCCTGATCGGCGCGTTCCTGCTGCCGCTCGCACGGCGCCTGGGAGGCGGGCCGCGCGAAGCGGCGTGGACGTACCTCCTCCTGCACGCCACGCCGCTGTTCTTCTTCGGCTCGTTCTACGCCTCGACCGACATCGGCATGATGGCGGGCTACCTCGGCGCAGCGTGGGCCGCCGTGGCGATCGCCCAGGGGGAGAGGCGCGCGTGGTGGGGGTTTGGCGTGGCGGTCGCACTCGGCTTCCTCGCCAAGTTTCCCGCGGTGCTGGTCCTACCGGTCCTGATCCCGGTCCTGGCCGGCCGCGAGGCCAGGGCGCACCTGCGCACGCCGGTGCCGTACCTCGCCGGCGCCCTGTCGGCGGCGCTCACGGCGCCGGTCTGGATCTGGGGCGCCGAGCACGACTGGGTGAACATCACCTTTCAGCTCCAGCAGCGACACGACCGCGGCCCGCTGACCGCCGTCTACCTGCTCGAGTTCGTCGCGTTCGTGGCGCTGCTGACGTCGCCGCCGCTGTTCGTCGCGCTGGCGGGGGCGTGGTGGCGCGCATGGCGGCGGCGCGACCCCGCCTGGAACGCCGTGCTCGTCGGGGCGGCGTCACCGTTCGTGTTCTTCGGGTACGTCTCCTTGCGCGAGGACATTTCGCCGCACTGGGCCGGCCCCGGGGTCGTTCTCGCCGCCCTCGTGCTCGCGTTCGCATCGCCGCGCCCGCGCCGGCTGGTGCGGTGGGGCGCCGCGTTCGGCGTCGCCGTTTCGCTGGCGGCGGTGGCGCTCGTGCTCTTCGCCACGACCGCCCTCGACGTGCGCTGGCCGCTCGTGGGCCGGTTGCGCGGCGCGGTCGCCGACAAATTGGCCGCCGCCGTCGCCAACCAGGAGATCATGACCGAGATCGAGCGGCGGCTGCAGCCGGGGGAGATGATGGCCTCCGAGAGCTACACCGATGTCCACCTCTACGCGTTCCTGTCGAAGGGCCGGATCCGGACGCGGCTCGCCAGGGTGCACGGCGGCGTCCACGGCCTCGCGTCGCTCTACTGGTACCCGCCCGAGGCGCTGCGCGGCCGGGACTTCCTCTTCGTCACCGAGCGCACCGGCCTCGAGGCGCCGCTGGCGGCGGTGTTCGCCTCCGTGAGAGAGGAACCGCCGTTCGTCGTCGAGCATGACGGCCGTCCGGTGCGGACGATCTATTTCCTGCGCTGCCGCGACCTGCTGCGCCCGGAGGGCGTCTTCACCCGACTGCCGGCGCTCCAGCCCCCCGCTCGAGCCCCGGTGGCCTCGCCAACGGGAGGCTGACGCCGCCGTGCGGTCGAGCGCCCACGTCTTTCCCCAGATGCTCGTGGGGTGTCGGTCAGCTCGGTTGGATGGCGCCGCGGGGCTGCCGCATCGGGGTCGGTATCGGTCTGGGTGGCTCGATGACCCCCACGATCTGCCGGCGGCCGATCGCAAACGCAGCGTCGACCCGGCCGCGCGTGTGCATCTTCTCGCCGACCCTGGGAAGGGGGCCGGTGGTGGACACGGCGATCGTGCCGGTCCCGTCGTCGAGGACGTAGCACTTGAGCCGCGGCAGGTCGATGCGTTCCTTGACGGTGCCCCAGACCGTCACGGTCTTGCCATCGTACCGACTCGCGTCCTTGACGATGGAACCGATGTTCGTGGCCGTGATGCGGTAGCAGGACGCCAAGGCGAGAACACCGGTCGCCATGAGAAGAAGCGTCAATGCCCGAATTCCCCGGATCGGATCATCCGCCATCGGTCTCTCCCTGCCGGCGGCCGGGCGTCGCCTCGCCCCGACGCCACGGGCGCGTCTCATCCGGGCTGCTCCGGCGCCCCGCGACGTGTGTCGGCACGTCACATTGTAGTGCAGAGCCGTGCAGAAGCCGGCCCGGCCGAGGGTCGGGCTTGCGCTACAATGCACGGCTTGACGGAGGTTTGCGATGCGAGACGCGGAGATTCGCGAGCTGCCAGGGCTGGTCGGAGAGCGGGTGAGGGTGTCCGGTTGGCTCTATAACTCCCGCTCCTCGGGCAAGCTGCGCTTCCTCGTCGTCCGCGACGGCTCCGGCTACCTCCAATCGGTGGTGTTCAAGCCCGCTGTGGACGAGCGGGTTTGGGAGGAAGCCGGGCGGGTGACCCAGGAGTCGTCCCTCCAGGTCGCCGGCACGGTCAAGGAGGAGACGCGGGCCCCGGGCGGTGTCGAGCTGCAGGTGGAAGAGATCACGATCGTGCAGCCCTGCCCGGACTACCCGATCACCCCCAAGGAGCACGGTCCCGACTTCCTGCTCAACCACCGCCACCTCTGGCTGCGCTCCAAGCGCCAGCACGCGATCATGCGGGTGCGCAACGAGCTGACGTTCGGCATCCGCGACTTCTTCTACACCCGGCACTACGTCAACATCGACTCGCCGATCCTCACCCCGGCCGCGTGCGAGGGGACCTCGACGCTGTTCGAGACCGACTACTTCGGCGAGAAGGCGTACCTCTCGCAGTCGGGGCAGCTCTACCTCGAACCGGCGGCGGCCGCGCACGGCAAGGTGTACTGCTTCGGGCCGACGTTCCGCGCCGAGAAGTCCAAGACCCGCCGGCACCTGACGGAGTTCTGGATGGTCGAGCCCGAGGTCGCCTGGATGCGCTTCGACGGCCTGCTCGAGCTCGCGGAGGAGTTCGTCTCGACGCTCGTCGCGCGCATCCTCGACCGCTGCAAGCAGGAACTCGAGTGGCTCGAGCGCGACGTCGCCAGGCTGGAGCCCGCGGCCGCGCGGCCGTACCCGCGCATCGACTACGGCGACGCGGTCGAGAAGCTCCGCGGGAAGGGCTTCGACGTCACGTTCGGCGACGATTTCGGCGGCGACGAGGAAACGGCGCTCGCGGACGAGTCCGGCAAGCCGATCATGATCACGCGCTACCCGGCGGCGATCAAGGCGTTCTACATGGAGCCGGACCCGAACGACCCGGCGCGGGCCCTCGCCGTGGACATGATCGCGCCGGACGGGTACGGCGAGATCATCGGCGGCAGCGAGCGCATTTCCTCGCCGGAGAAGCTCGAACAGCGCATCGCCGAGCACAACCTGCCGCTGGCGGCGTTCCAGTGGTACCTCGACGTGCGCAAGTACGGCGGGTTTCCGCACTCGGGGTTCGGGATGGGGATCGAGCGGGTCGTGACGTGGCTGTGCGGGCTGCAGCACCTCCGGGAAGCGATACCGTACCCGCGCATGATCAACCGCCTCTACCCCTAGGCGCCGCCGGCGTCGGACCTCTCGCTGCGTTGCGCTCGCCCCGCTCGCATCCTCATGTGGCCTCCGGCCACACTCCGGTGCGGCGGGGTTCGCGCGCCTTGCGATAGGCCCAACGGCGGCGGCGCGGCTACACGCCCCAAGTTGCGAGGCCCTGCCTGCCGGCGTCGTTTTCTAATGCCCGCGCACGCGGGCACACCACGCCCTGACCACGGACCACTCTCGGCGGCGCGGCTACACGCCCCAAGGTGTGAGGCCCTGCCTGTCGGCTCGTTCTTCGTCTTCGAGGGAGGCGCGCGAGGCCGCGCGGCCTGCGGCCGGCGCAGCCGGCACGGACCACTGACCACGGACCACGGCCCTCCTGTCGCTCCGAGCCCGGAGCCCGGGTTCTACGCGGCGGCGCGGGCGGGGAGGATCTCGCGGAGGGCCGCCACGAACGCGGCCATCTCGGCGGGGGTGCCGACCGAGACGCGCAGCCACGTCGGCATCGAGGGGAACGCCTGCCGACGAGGATCTTGCGGGCCGCGAACGAGGCGATGAGCGGCGCCACGTCCCGCCCCGTGTCGATCATGACGAAGTTCGCCTCGGAAGGGATGAAGCGGCGGCCGTCGGCGGTCAGTTGTCCCGTGAGCCACTTCCGCGTGTCGTTGAGGCGCCGCTTCATGCGCGGGACCAGGTCGGGCTCGGCGAGGCTCGCGAGGGCCGCGGCGAGCACCGCGGCGTTGGCGTTGGAAAACGAGGCGAGGCGCTCGAGCGCCTCGACCTTGTCCTTGGCGGCGACCGCGTAGCCGAGCCGCATGCCGGCCATGCCGTAGATCTTCGAGAAGGTGCGAACGACGACAGGTTCGGGTGGGCGGCGAGAGGTCGTGGCCGCTGCGGTACCCGGGGTCGCTCGACGAAGTGGTGGTAGGCCTCGTCGAGGAGCACCGTGGCCGACGGCGGAACCCGCGTCGAGGAACGCGGCGAGCTCCTCGGCCGTGACCACCGTGCCGGTGGGGTTGTTGGGGTTGCAGACGTAGACGAGCCCGGTCGCGGCGTCGCAGGCGGCCGCCATGCCGCGGCAGGTCGTGGCGGAAGGCGCCGTCGAGAGGAACCTTCACGGCGCGCGCGCCGGTGACGCGGTCGTAGGCGAGCACGGCCTCGAACGTCGGCTCGGCGGCGACCACCTTCCGGCCGGCGCCGAGGAACGCCGCGTCGGCCATGCGCAGGATCGTCGCTCGAGCCGCAGCCGAGCAGGATCTGCTCGGGCGCGACGCCGTGCTGCCTTGCGCGAGCGCGCGCCGCAGCTCGTCCTCCGGGTCGTCGGGGTAGCGGCCGGCGACGCCAGCGAGCGGGTCGCCGCCTCTCGCGCCGCCGCGGACGGCCCGTACGGGTTCTCGTTGGAGTTGAGCTGGATCGCGTCGGCAGGCTGGCCGAGCGCGATGCTCGCC
>CAVSFQ010000012.1:0-102327 GCA_963727205.1 uncultured Acidobacteriota bacterium
GGCGCAGACCGCGTCGGGGTACGCCGCGACGACCCCGGTGCGCAGCGCGACCAGGTCGGGTAGCGAGCTGCCACAGGCGGAGCGCAGCCGCGACCCGGCGTCAGTCGCGGCCGGCAGCGGCAGCGCTGGGAACGGGCGCGGCGCTGGAAGCTTGACCTCGGCCTCGGGGAGCACCGGCAGGGGATCGCCTCGACCGAGCCTCTCGGCGAGGAACGAGCGCGCCGCCTCGGGAACCGGAAAGCGTTCCCCCGCGACCCCCCACCCGTTCCACCGCCGCTCGCGCTCGGGCATTACTGCGATCGTAGCGCAGGTCGAGCCTGCCGGCTCACGGCAGCGGCAGGACGGAGCTCGCGATCGCCCAGAAGTTGGCTGCGGAGCCGGCCATCACGAACAGGTGGAAGATCTCGTGGAAGCCGAACACCCCGGGGACGGGGTCGGGTTTCTTGACCGCGTAGATCACCGCGCCGACCGTATAGAAGAGCCCGCCAAGACCGAACCAGAAGAGGCCTGCCGGCGAAAGCCGGTGCAACAACGGCCAGATCGCGATCACGACCAGCCACCCGAGACCGAGGTAGAGCCCCACCGTCAGCCAGCGCGGCGCGTCGATCGCGAAGATCGCGACCGCCATGCCGGCGAGCGCCAGCGCCCACACCGCCGCGAACAGCGACCACCCCCACGGGCCGCGCAGCGGCACCAGGCAGAGCGGCGTGTAGGTCCCCGCGATCAGCAGGAAGATCGCCACGTGGTCGAGCTGCCGCAGCACGCGGCGGGCGTGCTCGGAAACCGGCAGCAGGTGGTAGAGCGAGCTGGCGATGTAGAGCAGGACCAGGGAGATGCCGTAGACGATGAACGCGGCGAGGTGCCACCACTTGTGATGGACGGCGGCCAGCGTCACCAGCACCGTGGCGCCGATCACCGCCGCAATGGCGGCGCCGAGGTGGGTAAAGCCCGACACCGGGTCGCGCAGCAGGCGCATCAGCGGCGCTTCCGGACGGCGCGCACGGGCGCGTCAAACCACATAGCCGTCTATTTTACGACCTCCCCGTCGAGCGCCCGCGCCGGTGCGCCGTTGCGCGCCGCGGGTACGGTCGGCCGGGGGGTTGCCAAACGCATCGACAGGGCTTAGTATATAACTCATTGGTGATGGAGTGATCATTTGACTCCGCCACCGGGCGGGTTGGTACGGCCCGCCCCAAGGAGGACACATGGCTGTCAAGGAACTGACATCGAGCAACTTCGACGAGACGATCGCAAAAAACGATATCGTTCTGATCGATTTCTGGGCCGAGTGGTGCGGGCCGTGCCGCGCGTTCAAGCCGATCTTCCACGCGGCGGCCGAGGCCAACCCCGAGATCGCGTTCGCGTCGTGCGACACCGAGGCGCAGCAGGAGTTGGCCGCCGCGTTCGGGATCCGCTCGATCCCGACGCTGGCGATCTTCCGCGAGAAGGTGCTGCTCTTCTCTCAGCCCGGCATGCTCCCCGCCGAGGCGCTCACCGAGCTGATCGGCCAGGTCAAGGCGCTCGACATGGCCGCCGTCCACGCCGAGGCGGACAAGCAACAGCAGACCGCCACGGCCTGACAACGAGTTCCCTTCGCATGTAGCGGCCGTGCGGGCGTCGCGAGGCGCCCGTACGGTCCGTGGCGCGCCCCATCGACAGTCCGAGGGGCGGGCGCCTCGCCCGCCCTGCGGCCGCTTCCAACGACAATGTAGGGGTGGGGCTTGCCCCCGCCCGCGATGGCGGCGTTGGCGCCTCCCGCTACCCGCGGGCGGCCGCAAGGGCCGCCCCTACGCAGGAACAACGACGACCGCGCGCCCGGCGGGCGCGCCCCACATCAAGACGACCACGGGGCGGGGTGGCGTGTTGACGGACTCTTTCGCCGGCCTGTACCGTTGCCTGTGACGGGAGGCCGGAACGTTGATGACCCAGAGCGCGCGTCGTCGGACCCATGCGGTGAACGTCGGGACCGTCCGGATCGGGGGCGGGGCGCCGGTGGTCGTGCAGTCGATGACATCCACCGACACCGCCGATGTCGCCGCCACCACGAAGCAGGCGCTCGAGCTCGCCGTGGCCGGCTCGGAGCTGGTGCGGGTCACGGTGAACCTGCCGGAGGCGGCGGCCGCGGTGCCCGAGATCCGCGCCCGCCTCGACGGCGCCGGCTGCGGCGTCCCGTTGATCGGCGACTTCCACTACAACGGCCACATCCTGCTCCGCGAGTTCCCCGCTTGCGCGAAAGCGCTCGCGAAGTACCGCATCAACCCCGGCAACGTCGGCCACGGCGCCAAGCGCGACGAGCAGTTCGCGACGATCTGCCATATCGCGGCCGACAACGGCAAGCCGGTGCGCATCGGGGTCAACGCGGGGTCGCTCGACTCCGAGCTCGTCGCCGCGAAGATGGGCGAGAACGCCGACCGCGGCCTCGGCAGGAGTTCCGACGAGATCATCAACGAATGCATGGTGGCCTCGGCGTTGGCCTCGACCGACCTCGCGCTCGCCTCCGGCCTCGGCACCGACCGGATCGTGATCTCGTGCAAGCTCTCGCAGCCGGGCGAGCTGATCGCCGTCTACCGCGATCTCGCGTCCCGCACCGAGCAGCCGCTGCATCTCGGGCTCACCGAAGCCGGGATGGGGATCAAAGGGCTCGTCTGGTCGGCTTCGGCGATCGGCATCCTGCTGCACGAGGGGATCGGCGACACGATCCGCGTCTCGCTGACGCCTCGCCCCGGCGGCGACCGCCGCGACGAGGTGATCGCCGCGTGCGAGCTGCTGCAGGCGCTCGGCCTGCGTGCGTTCGCCCCGTCGGTGACCTCGTGCCCGGGGTGCGGCCGCACCACCAGTACCACGTTCCAGGCGCTCGCCGAGCGCATCGAGAACTACGTGCGGGAGAGGATGCCGGAGTGGAAGCGTCGGTACACGGGGGTCGAGACGATGCGCCTGGCGGTGATGGGGTGCGTGGTCAACGGCCCCGGCGAGTCCCGCGCCGCCAACATCGGCATCTCGCTCCCCGGCACCGGCGAGGCGCCGTCGTGCCCGGTGTTCGTGGACGGGCAGAAGTTCACGACGCTCAAGGGCAACTACGACGAGCTCGCGGCCGCGTTCACCGCCCTCGTCGAGGATTACGTCGCCACGAAGTACCCCGGCGCCGAGTCCGGCTCCGAGCCCGCCGCGCGGCCGTAGAGCGGCCGCCCTCGCTCCCGCCCCGGCCTCGGCTACCATGAGGGCGGAGGGTCCGATGGTCCATCTCGCCGTCCTCGCCGCCATGGCGCTCGCCGCGCCGCTCGCCACCGTGCAACCCGTCGCGTTCGACGACGTCTTCGTCGACGCCACGCTGCGGGTCGACACCTACCACACCGGCAACGCGGCCGAGCGAGACCGTCACCCTCGACCGGGTGCTCCGGCAGGGGAGCTGGGCGGGAAGCCTGCGCCACCTCACCGACCGGTTCGGGGTCGGCCGCTACCTCGCGACCGTCGTGGACCCGGTCACCGGCGTGGTGCTGTTCTCCAAGGGGTACGACAGCTACTTCGGCGAGTACCGCACCACCGCCGCGGCGGAGAAGGGCGTGCAGCGGACGTTCCAGGAGTCCGTCCTGGTCCCCTGCCCGAAGAAACCGGTGCGGTTCTCGATCGCGGTGCGACAGCGCGACGGCTCCCTGCGCGAGATTTTCGCCACCGACATCGATCCGAACTCGACCTCCGTCGTGCAGGCGCCGCTCGACGCGGGGGTCACCGTCGTCCAGGCTGCGCACGCCGGCGACCCGCACGTCAAAGTGGACATCGCGGTCCTCGCCGAGGGGTACACGGCCGCCCAGGAAGGGAAGTTCCGCGCCGACCTCGCCCGCTTCGTCAAGCTCTTCTTCTCGCAGGAGCCGTACGCGAGCCACAGGGGGAGCTTCAACATCGCCGGGGTGTTCAAGCCGTCGCAGGAAAGCGGAGCCTCCGAGCCGAGCTGGGGCGTCCACCGCAACACCACGCTCGGCGCCACGTTCGACGCGCTCGGCTCCGAGCGCTACGTGCTGACCGAGGAGAACCGCCGGTTGCGCGACCTCGCGGCCCACGTGCCGTACGACGCGCTCATGATCATGGTCAACTCGCCGCGCTACGGCGGCGGCGGGATCTACAACCTCTACTGCACCTTCACCGCCGACAACCAGTGGTCGAGCTACGTCTTCCTGCACGAGTTCGGGCACTCGTTCGGCGGTCTGGCCGACGAGTACTACACCTCGTCGGTCGCCTACACCGACTTCTACCCCAAGGGGGTCGAGCCGGACGCCCCCAACATCACCGCGCTGCTCGACCCGGCCAACCTCAAGTGGAAGGCGCTGGTCACCCCAGGGACGCCGATCCCGACGCCGTGGGAGAAGGCCGACTTCGACACCATGGACCTCGCCTACCAGAAGGTGCGCGAGACGCTCAACGACAAGATCGCCGCCGCCAAGCGCGCGGGCGCGCCGCGGGCCGAGGTCGAGAAGATGCAGGAGGAGTCGGAGCGCCTCTCGCGCGAGCACGCCGAGAAGGTCGACGCCTACCTCGCGAAGTCGCGCTTCGTCGGCCAGGTCGGGGCGTTCGAGGGGGCGGGGTACTCCTCGACCGGCCTGTACCGGCCGATGCTCGACTGCATCATGTTCACCAAAGGCGCCAAGCCGTTCTGCAAGGTCTGCCAGCAGGCGTTGCTGCGCGTGATCGAGCACTTCGCCGACTAGGAGGCGCGGCGATGGCGCGTTTCGCGGGCAAGGTGGCGCTCGTCACCGGCGCATCGTCGGGGATCGGCGAGGCGCTCGCCCGCGAGTTCGCCCGCCAGGGGGCCGCCGTGGTCCTCCTCGCGCGGCGCGCCGACCGGATCGCGGCGCTCGCCGCCGAGCTGGCGGGCGCGGGGGACGCGCGCGTGCGGTCCCGTGCGACGTGACCCGCGACGGCGACCTCGAACAGGCGGTGGCCACGGCCGTGGCCGAGTTCGGCAGGCTCGACGTGGTCGTCGCGAACGCGGGGTTCGGGGTGGCCGGCCGCTTCGCCGACCTCGCCCTCGACGACTACCGGCGCCAGTTCGAGACCAACGTCTTCGGCGTCCTGCGCACCGCGCGCGCCACTCTGGCCGAGCTGACCCGCACCCGCGGCACGCTCGCGCTCGTCGGGAGCGTCGCCGGCTACCTCTCGGCGCCGGGCAGCTCGGCGTACGCGATGAGCAAGGCGGCGGTGCGGGCGTTCGCCGGCGCGCTGCGCGGCGAGCTCGCGCCCCGCGGCGTCGCCGTCGTGCTGCTCACGCCCGGGTTCGTGGACAGCGAGATCCGGCGGGTGGACAACCGCGGGACGTTCCACCCCAAGGCGCGCGAGCCGGTCCCGGCGTGGCTGCGCATGCCGGCCGAGGCCGCGGCGCGACGGATGGTGCGCGCCATCGCCCGCCGGCGCCGCGAGGCGGTCATCACCGTCCACGGCAAGGTCGCGGTGCTGCTCGCGCGGCACACGCCCCGTCTGCTCGCCTGGCTCGTCGAGCGCGGCCGGGTGTCGCGGCCGGAGCCGGGCCGCCCGGCCCGGCCGGACGTTTCGGGCCCGCCGCCTACTTGATCGCCGTGATGTAGACCGCGCCGCCTTGCCGGGTGAGCGTGACCTCCGCCGGACTGGCGTCCTGTTTCACCACCCCGAACACCTGCTTCGCCCCGGCTGCGCTGCGGAACCCCGCATCGAACGTGGCCAGCTTCCCCTTCTGCCAGACCACGATCGTGTTGAGCAGCCCCTCCGCCTTGGGGGAGATCGCCGCCCCGGCCTGGCTCATCTCGAGCGCCGCTGGGGCGATGGTGTCGAGGAACTTCTCGTCGGCTGCGCTGCGGAACGGTGGGTAAACCACGAGAACGTACGGCCCGGGGCTCGGGAGCTGGATGCGCACCGTCGTCTGTGTCTGCCCCGAGCCTTTGAGCCGGTTGGCGCCGTCCGCGATAGCGGCGGAGACAGAGCCGGCGTTGTCCGAGCTGCACGCCGACAGTAGCGGCGCGGTCGCCGCCAACAGCGTCAACGCGAACATCGAGAACGTGTGCCTCATGTGATCCCCCAAGCAATCGGTTGTCTGCCGCCAGTGTAACCGCAAGGCAGCGAGGGAAGTCAAGGCGACGAGCGGCGCCGTGCGAAGAGACGTGGGAAGATGGGCGGGCGGGGAGGCACGTCATGGAACCGTTCCGTTTCCACGTCTACGTCTGCACCCAGGAAAAGCCGGAAGGGCAGCCGTCCTGCAGCGCCAACGGCTGCGCCGCCGTGCTCGACGCGCTGCGCGCCGAGGTCGGCCGGGCGGGGCTCGGCGACGAGGTCCAGGTCACGACCTGCGGCTCGCTCGGGCTGTGCGAGCGTGGCCCGAACATGGTCGTCTACCCCGAGGGGGTGTGGTACTCGCGGGTCGGCGTCGAGGACGTCGGCGAGATCGTGCGCGAGCACTTCGGCCACGGTCGTCCGGTGGCCCGCCTGTTCTCCGGCGACGCCGCGGCGCTCAAGGCCGAGGCGATGGAGAACAAGCGCCGGTACCTGGCGTTCATGGCGGCCCGCAAGGCGGCCGCTCCGACCGGTTGATCCGGGCGCTCCGGCGCCCTACTCGCCGATCACCTTGACGAGCACGCGCTTCGGCCGGCGGCCGTCGAACTCGCCGTAGAAGACCTGCTCCCACGGGCCGAAGTCGAGCTTCCCGCCGGTGACCGCCACCACGACCTCGCGCCCCATCACCTGGCGCTTGTGGTGGGCGTCGCCGTTGTCCTCGCCGCTGCGATTGTGGTGGTAGGTCTCGGGCGACGGGTCGAACGGCGCCAGCCGCTCGAGCCAGCGCTTGTAATCCTCGTGCAGGCCGGGCTCGTCGTCGTTGATGAACACCGACGCCGTGATGTGCATCGCGTTGACCAGGCACAGGCCTTCCTGCACGCCGCTCTCGCGCACCGCGCGCTTCACATCCTCGGTGATGTTGACGAACTCCATCCGCGCCGGCACGTTCATCGTCAGGTATCGAGTCAGAGATTTCATCGCCCGCCTCCCTCGCGGTGCATCTTCCCCATCACTACAAGAACCGGCGCGGCGGCGCAAGCTCCGGCGACCGCCCGTGACGATACCTCGTCCCCGCCGGGAGGCGGCCGGTGTCGCAGGTCACCCCCCGGCCCGGACTGGGGGCGGCACCCGTCAACCTTACGTCGGCGCCGCCGTCTTTCACGGCGAAGGGAGGCAACCATGGCACGGATGCTCACACTCACGATCGGGGCGGCGGTGGTCGCGGCGGCCGCGACGGCCGGCACTGCGGACGCCGCCGGACGGATCGGCGTGCGCGACTGGAGGCAGCAGGGGCGCATCGCCCAGGGGATCGCCAGCGGGCGGCTCACGGCGCAGGAGACGGCGCGCCTCGAGCGGCGCGAGGTCGCGCTCAACCGCGAGGTCGGCGCGATGCGGCGGGCGAACGGGGGCGTCTTGACACCGGGCGAGCGCAGCCTCGTCAACCGGCAGCAGAACCGGCTCTCGCTCGGGATCTACCGCCTCAAGCACAACGGCGTTCACCAGCACCGCTGATACCGATGTGCCGTCGGCCGCCAAGGACCCCCTGTCATTGCGAGCCCCGCCGCTAGCGGTGCGAAGCATTCTCGTGCCGACCGCCCGGAGGGGCAAACCTGGTCGCCCTCGGGATTGCCACGGTTCCCTCGCTGCGCTCGGGAACCTCGCAATGACCCCAGGTCGGGGCTCCCGACGCGACGACCGCGCCCGCCGGTCGCGCCCCACATTCCACAGGGTCCCGGCGTCGATGGTCATTGCGAGCCCCGCCGCTGGCGGGGCGAAGCAATCCCGAGCTCTCGCCGAGCACGAACGGTCACACGCCGCGGACTGAAGCGGGCGGCCGCAAGGGCCGCCCCTTCTATGTGGCGTCTCGGTGTCAAGGGCACGGGTCGCGGTTGGGGTGGGGGGTCAAGAGGTTTGGGATGAAGGTGTTGGACAGTGGTGGCTGGCCGCGTGGTTCGGGGTCCTGGGGTCGACGCCCCGGACGACCTTCTATCCGTCGCTGGTCGTGCCAGCAAACCAAATCCTGCATACGCCATCAAGGCGCCTGTGCACGCGCAAGGTTGGGCGGTCCCATCTACAAAACCGGTCCTGACGCGACCAGGGGCGGCCACGGACTCGCCCAAACCAGCATTGCCAACTGAGCCAACCCTCTTCATTCGGCGGCCTCGTCGTGCCCTTCCCCGGCCACGCTACGCCGCCTTCATCCGAGCGCCTTGCGGCACGCAGTCGAACTCCAGGTAGCGCCACATGGCGACCAGGAGCTTGCGGGCCACGGCCACGATCCCCACTCGTCGTGACCGCCCATTCGTCGCAAAGTGCACCCACCAGCGAGTGAGCTCGCTGTCGGGTTGGAAGCGCACCCAGGACCAGGCGATCTCAATCGCCATGGCGCGCACCCGGGGGTTGCCCGCTTTGTCGATGCCCTGCTCCCTGCGGGTGTCCCCACTGGCAAAGGGCGTCGGCGTCAGGCCAGCCAACGAACCGACCTCCCGCCGGTTGCGGAACTCACGCCAGGCGAAGAACTCCATCACCCACAGCCACGCTGCGTTCTCCCCGATGCCGGATAAGCGCATGAGCTTGCGCACCATCTCCATCGTGGGATCGCTCGATGTCCGGATGACCGCACGCCGCTCGGCCTCCAGCGCGGCAATCTGCTCCTTGACCACGCGCAGGCGCTGGTACTCGCGCGCCAACCGCTCCCGCAGGTGCTCCGGCACCGCCCGCCCATCCCGCAGTCGCAGCTCGCTTAGCCGCTGGGCAAAATTGCTCGTGATCTCCGCCTTGATCCCGTGGACGACCAACAGGCTGGAGATGCGGTTGCTGTGCTGCGTCCGCTCACGCTTGAGCGCCTCAAGCTCCCGATGCAGCTGCCGCGCGTCTTCCTCCTCCACGCTCGGCACCGCCACCACGCTCCAGCACCGCTCGCCCCTGGACCACCTCAGCAGGTGTTCCAAAAGCGCGCGCCCGTCGAGCCGGTCCGTCTTCCGCCGCCGCGCCCGCCGGTCGACCTTGATGCTGCTCGGATCCACCACCAGGTTCTTCACTCCCAGCGCCGTCAGCTCCCGGTCAATCCAAAAACCATCCCGTCCCGCCTCGTAGCAGCTCAACACCACCGCGTCCTCGCTCAACCCGTGCTTGCTCTTCGCCTTGCGGAACTCCTCCACGACCCCCGCAAAATCACCTGCCGGCACGTTCTTCTCTCGCACCCTGCCATCGACCCCGTTCCCCGAGGTCAACTTCCAGGTCCTCGAGCTCAACTCCATCGACACGAACAACGTCTCTCCGTTGCGGTATCCTGTTCCCTGGGCTGTGGCTGGCATCGCTCTTCTCCTTTCTTCCTCGATTGGACTAAGCGTACCAACCGCAGCCCTCTCCCTCCCCACCCAAACCGCCAGCATAGGATCTACCCGAGGTTCGACCGACCATCGCGCTGTAGGGACGGGGCTTGCCCCCGGCCGCCGCCGTCTCGGGCACTCCGTGCCCGGGCGAGCAGCCCGAGGGACCTCGAGGACGACGACGGTACGCGGTCGGCGCTCCGCCGGCGCTTGCCGGCAAGCGAGACTCCGTCTATATTCGTTGCATCGGGAGGCGACAATGAGAGGCAAGCACGTGGCGCTGGCGTTGAGTGTCTTCGTCATCGGCGTGGCGGTCGGGGTGGCGAGCTCGGTTCGGGAGCAAGGTGGAGAAGTCCATGTACGCGGGCCGGAGCCCGAAGGACGCCGCCGCGGGCCTCCTCGCCGTGGCCGGCAAGCAGGCCGGCAAGGGGAGTTGGGAGAACATCGCGGTCGGCCGCGTCTACTACCTTTCCGGCGACAAGGCGCAGGGGCAGGCGATCTTCGACCGCGTGTTCGCCGGCAAGGTCAAGAAGGACGACTGGATGCGCCTCGGCCGCGTCTACGTCGAGGCGAAGGAGTGGGACAAGGCCAAGGCGGCGTTCGAGAAGGCGCTGGCGCTCGACCCCAAGGACGAGGGGAACTTGAGCGAGGTGGGCGCCTGGACCAACCTCCACGGCGACCGCGCCACCGCCGAGGAGTACTTCGGCCGCGCGTTCTCCCGCAAGCCGGACGAGATCTGGTACACGGTCAACGCGGCCGGTTCGTACGCGGGCGTGAAGCCGCAGTAGCGCTCGTTCCGAGCGCGCCCTACGCCACGGCCTCGTCGTCCACGACGGTGCCGTCCTGGACGCGGATGACCCGCCGGCTGCGGCGGGCGATCGCCGGGTCGTGCGTGATCAACACGAGGGTGTGGCCCTTGCCCCAGAGTTCCTCGAACGTCGCGATGATGTCGCCGCCGGCGGCGGAGTCGAGGTTCCCGGTGGGCTCGTCGGCGAGGATGATGTCGGGCTCGCAGGCCAGGGCGCGGGCGATCGCCACCCGCTGCATCTGACCGCCGGACAGCTCGACCGGGCGGTGCTGCATCCGGTCGGCCAGACCTACCTGGCCGAGCAGCGTCTCGACGCGCCCGCGGCGGTCGCGGGCGGGCGTGCCTTTGAACAGCAGCGGCATCTCGACGTTCTCGAACGCCGTGAGCTGGGGCAGCAGGTTGAAGTTCTGGAAGACGAAGCCGATGCGCCGGTTGCGGATGTCCGCGAGGCGGTCGATCGACATCCCCGCCACTTCCTCGCCGCGCAGGCAGTAGGAGCCCTCGGTGGCGGTGTCCAGACACCCGATGATGTTCATCAGGGTGGACTTGCCGGACCCGGACGGCCCCACGATCGCGACGAACTCGTTGCGCTTGATCGACAGGTCCACCTTGCGCAGCGCCTCGACCTTCACCGCCCCGGTGTCGTACACCTTGCGGATCCCCGCGAGGGCGATGATCGCGCCGTCGCCGTCCCGCCGTTTTCCGCCGTTGCCGCCGCTTTTTCCGTTGCCGAACATTGCAACCCCCTCACTCGAAGCGCAGCGCCTCGGCGGGCTGCACCGTGACCGCCCGCCGCGCCGGGAAGTACCCGGCCAGCAGGCCGATCAGGCCCAGGAGCGTGACCGTCGCGACCGCGATCGGGATCGAGATCGCCGGCGTGCCAAGGACCTCCATCGCCTCGCTCTTGGCGTGCGCCTGCACCGCGGCCAGGACCTGCACGATGGTCACCCCCACCCCGATGCCGATGACGCCGCCGGCGAACGTCAGCGCCAGCGACTCGAGGACGATCGAGCCCGTGATGTAGACGCGACGGGCGCCGAGCGCCATCTGGACGCCGATCTCGCGCGTCCGGTGCGTGACTGCGGCGAACATGATGTTGGCGACGCCGACCCCGCCGATGATCAGGGTGAGCGCGCCGATCACCCCGAGGAACGCTTCGAGGCCGATCATGATCGCGTCCAATCTCTTGGCGTCTTCGATCGTGTCCCAGAACCCGAGCGCCCTGGTGTCGGCCGGGTCGAACCGGTACTTGGCGCCGAGGACCTCCATGAGGTGGCGCTTGGCCACCGGGGCGAGCTCGTTCGCGGTGGGCTGGTAGACGAGGTTCGAGAGGGTCCGCCGCCCGAACATCGCCTCGAACGTCGAGAGCGGGATCGTCGCACGGTCGGCATCGGGGCCGCCGTACATCCCCATCTGCTTCTTCTTCTGCAGCACGCCGATCACGGTGAACGGCGTGTCGGCGACGAGCAGCGTCTTCCCCACCGGGTCGCCGGCGCCGAACAGGTCCTTGGCGAGCTGGTCGCCGAGGAACACCACCCGCCGCTTCAGCTTCTGGTCCAGCTCGTCGATGTAGCGGCCGCCCGATTGCGGGTAGCTGGTCCGGAGCTCCTCGTACGCCGGGTGCACCCCGACCACCCGCTTGTTCAGGGCGGTGCGCCCGTTGACGAGCTGCACGTTCCAGTTGTGCATCTCCCCCGCGGCCGACGCGATCTCCGGGACGCCCGCGAGGACGAGGGCCACGTCATCCGGCACGAGGCGGATCGGGCGGCCGGCGGGCAGCCCCGCGTACGCCTTCTCCGTCTCCCCCATCCAGATGATCACGATGTTCTCGCCGAGGCCGCGGCTGCCGGTCTGCAAGCTGCGTTTGAGCCCCTCCCCGAACGAGAGCAGGAGGATGATCGCCACGGTCCCCCAGGCGATCGCGGTCACCGTCAGGAGCATGCGCTTCCGCTGGAGTTTGGCGGCGCCGCGGAAGAGGCGGGCGATGAGGGTGAGCGTGTGCATCGCTACAGCCTCAACGCCTCGACCGGGTTGAGGCGCGCCGCGGAGCGCGCCGGAAAATACCCCGCGAGGAAGCCGATCAGCCCGAGGAGCGCGGCCGTGAGGGCCCCCACCTGGAGGGAGATAACCGGCGTCCCCACGAACTTGTCGAGCTTGGCGGGAAACGCGGCGCAGATCCCCCACGAGATCGCGAAGCCGATCGCGCCGCCGACCACGGTCAGCAGCAGGGTCTCGAACACGAACTGCGCGACGATCATCCGCTGCCTGGCGCCGAGCGCCATCTTGACCCCGATTTCCTTGGTGCGCTCCTCGACGACGACGTTCATGATGTTGGAGACGCCGATCCCGCCGACCACCAGCGTGAGCACGCCCATCACGCCGAGGAAGATACGGAACCCGAGCATGAACGAGTGCATGAACTTCTCGTTCTCGGTGACGTCCCACATCCGCACCGCCTCGGCGTCGGTCGGATCGAACCGGTGCAGCTTGGCCAGGGTGGCGATCACCTGGTCCTTTGCGGCCTCGACCTTGCCGGCGTCGGCCACCTGGAGGACGAAGTCGCCGTACTCCTGCTGGCCGTACATCGCGTGGAAGGTGGTCGCGGGGATGGATGCCCGGTCCTTGTCGCGCCCCTGGTAGGAGGAGTCCTGCTCCTTCGCCTGCATCACGCCGACGACCAGGAACGGGGTGCCGTTGACGCTCACGTGCTGGCCGACCGCCTCGGCATCGCCGAAGAGGTCGTGCGCGAGCCCGTCTCCGAGGAAGACGACCCGCCGACGCTCGTCCATGTCGAGGTCGTCGACGTAGCGCCCGCCCTGCTGCGGGATCAGGTTGCGCATCGCCGCGAACACCGGGTTGGCGCCGGTCAGCCCCGGGACGATCACCTTGTGGCCGACCTTGAACTTCTTGTTCCCGGCGCTGTACTCGCCGGAGATCGCCGTCAACCCCGGGACCTCGCGCTTGAGCGCGGCGATGTCGTCGTCCTTGATCGTGATCTTGCGGTTGCGCGGCAGCCCCTGCCACGG
The DNA here is from genome assembly GCA_963727205.1 of uncultured Acidobacteriota bacterium. GTDB lineage: Bacteria > Acidobacteriota > Thermoanaerobaculia > Thermoanaerobaculales > Thermoanaerobaculaceae > RBG-13-68-16. Next base: position 13,179 of record CAVSFQ010000012.1, read on the forward strand.
CTTCGAGGTCTGCGACGGCCAGCAGATCACGATGTTCTCGCCGAGGCCGCGGATGTTCTTGATCATCCGCTCCTGCAGCCCCTCCCCGAACGCGAGCAGCAGCGTCACCGCCGTCGTGCCCCAGATGAGGCCGAACAGCGTCAGCGCCGAGCGCAGCTTCTGGCTCCTGACGTCGCGCAGGAACTGGCGGAGGTAGTTCTTCCAGCCCATCGCTCAGCGCTCCGCTACTCGATCTTCTTCGGAGGCCGCTGCACCACCTGCTCGCCCTCGGCGAGGCCGGCGACGACCTCGAGCTTGATGCCGTCCGACAGCCCGGTCTTGATCTCGCGCTTCACCGGCTGGGCGTCCGGCTTGGCGCCGGGAAGCTCCACGAACGCCTTCTCCTTCTCGAAGTGCACGAGGCGCTCGGGGATGAGCAGGACGTTGGCCTTCTCCTGGACGACCACGTCGGCGTTCGCCGAGTACCCGGCCCGCAGAGTGATCCCGTCGGTCTTTTCGATCGCCGCCTCGACGTCGAACAGGGTGGTGCCCTCCTTCTCGGTGGCCTTCGGGGCGATGCGGGTGAGGCGGCCGGTGACGCGGGCGTCGGGCAGGGCGCCGATCTTGATCCGCACCGGCATCCCCTCGCGAAGCTTGCCGACGTCGATCTCGTCCACCGTCCCCTTGAACATCAGCGTCCCCATGTCGGCCATCGTCATCAGCGGCGTGCCGGCCTGGTATGAGGTCAGCGGCACCACCGGGTCGCCGGGGTTGACCTGGCGCTGGAGCACCGTGCCGGACGCCGGCGCCCGGATCACCGAGTCCATCCCTCCCTTGGCGCGCTGGATCTTCCCCTCCTTGGTCAGGGCGAGGCGCTCGCGCGCGAGGTCGAGCTGGATCCTGGTCTGATCGAACGACTGCTTGGCCGCGTCGAACGCCTCGTTCGAGAGGATCCCGTCCTTGGCGAGAGCGCTGCTGCGCTCGTAGTCCGCGGCCGCCCTGGCGTGGGCGACCTCGGCGAGCTGGACGCCGCGTTCCACCTCGTTGAGCTCGAGCGGGGTCGGGTCCGGGATGATCGCGAACAGCGGCTGGCCGGCGGTCACCCTGTCGCCGACCTCGGCGAAGCATTCCTTGACGATGCCGGAGATCTGGGACTTCACCTGGATCTCCTGCTCCGGCACGATCTGCCCGGTCGCCAGCGCCTTGTCCGTGATCGTCCCGCGCTCGACCTTGACGAGGGTGAGACCGTCCTTCCCCGCCTTGTCGGCGCTCGTCGCCTGCACGGCCCCGTAGCCCACGGCCCCCACGATCGCCGCCGGTATCAGTACCTTGAGCCACGTCTTCATGCGCGCCCCCATTCCCGGCAGCCAACTCGGAGACGACGCCGGGTTCGTACCTCTACCTACGCGAACCGGGGGAGATAGGTTCTCCGAAGGGGCGGGCGGGCGGCGCTACTTGGTCAGCACGTCCTCGATGCTGATGCCAGTCTTGCGCCGGGCATCGCTGAACTTGAGCAGCAGGGAGAACACGACGCCGAGGACGCCGAGCGCCGCGAACATCAGCATCGTGGAGGTGTAGTCCACGACCGGCTGGCCGTTGACCATGGTGGTGTGGGCGTCCGCGATCTTCCCGGCGAGGTAGGGGAAGAGCATGAGGCCGACGTTCTGCACGTAGCCGACGACTCCGAACGCGGTCCCCAGGCGCGACTCCGGCACCATCATCGGGATCGCCGCCCACAGCGCCGCCGGCACCAGCGACAGCGCGACGCCGACGAAGAAGATCGGCACCACCGGCGGGAAGTGCGTGTAGCCGAGGAGCAGGTGGCAGGGCACCAGGAGCATCGCCCCGAGGACCATCAGCGTCGCGCGCTTGCCCCTCTTGTCCACGTAAAGCCCGAGCAGCGGCGTGAAGATCATCGTGCCGAAGATCAGGGCGGAGGTGTAGTGCCCCGCCGCGTTGACCGAGTAGCCGAACTTCTGCACCAGGATGTCCGGGGCGTACGACTGGAACGGGAACACCGCCGAGTAGAACGTCACGCACAGCAGGGTGATGTACCAGAACGAGGCGTCGAACGAGAACGCCTCCTTGAGAACGAACTTCTCCTCCGGCGCCACCCCGCCGCCCTCGACCACGCCCGGCGCCCCCATCCTGCCCCGGGCGGCCCGCTCCATGCCGAGGTAGATGAAGTACGTGGCGAAGCCGGCGCCCATGATCGCCGCTGCGAACCAGAGCGAGCCGCCGAGACCGAACCACCCGGCCGCGGGCGCCTGGACGTTGAGCGCGAGGAACGTCCCCAGCCGCATGATGGTCAGGTTCATGCCGTAGGCGAACGCCAGCTCCTTGCCCTTGAACCAGCGCGCCAGCACCTTGTTGTTGACCACCAGGATCGCCTCGGCGCCGACGCCGAAGATCATGCGGCCCAGCAGCATGACCTTCAGCTCCGGGCTCCACGACGGAAGGAACGCCGTGTGCAGCCAGCCGTAGCCGCCGCCGAGCAGCCCGGGCAGCCCCTTCCACGCCCCCAGCGCCGTCAGGGCGGCGCCCAGGAAGCAGAGAAAGCCGTACAGGATCCCCGACACCTTGAGGCCGAGCCAGTCCACCACCACCCCGGCGAACAGCAGCATGAGGAGGAAGACGTTGGCCACGGCGTAGAAGGAGAAGAGCAGGCCGTACTCGGCGCCGGAGAAGCCGAGCTGCTCCTTGATGAGCGTGCCCAGGGGCGTGATCGAGTCGTAGATGTAGTACTGCGAGAAGCAGATCAGGCTCATGATGGCGAGCACGATCCAGCGGTACGAGCGGGCAAGAGGCTTCAGGGTGGCGCTCGATTCCATCGCGTCTCCTTGCTCTCCGGCGCTGGGCGGCGGGCCCCGGGAGTCGTGAGGCGGATCATGCACGCCGCACCGGCCGGGGTCAAACGCGGCGCTGCGACGGTTCCCGGGCCTCGCGCATCTATGCGGGTGTGACACGCGAGACCGCGGTGCCCCGCACGCAGGCCTTAAACTTGTTCGAGTCTGCGCCCGTAAAGCAGCCCGGAGCCCCAATGACTGCGGTGACCCCAGCCTCGTTCTCCGTTCCCGTGGATGAAATCACCGTCGCCCGCGCCAGGGCCGGCGACGAGGCGGCTCTCGAGGCGCTCTTCCGCCGCTTCGAGACGCCGGTCTACACCCTCGCGCGCCGCCTCACCGGGTCGGTGCCCGAGGCCGAGGACGTGCTCCAGGAGACGTTCCTCGAGGTCGTCCGCAGCATCCGCCGGTTTCGCGGCGATGGCTCGCTCGCCGGCTGGATCCGCAAGGTGGCGGCGAGCAAGGCGTTCATGAGATTGCGCCGGAGGAGCTCGCACGGCGAAGAGGAGCTTCCCGACGACCTCGCGGACCCGGCGTGGGCGAGCGCCGGCGGGGGCGGGGCGCCGGCCGCCGCGGTCGACAGGGTGGACCTCGAGGCCGCGCTGGCGCAGCTTCCCGCCACGACTCGCGCCGTCATCTGGCTCCACGACGTCGAGGGGTACAGCCACGACGAGATCGCCGTGATGGCCGGCAGGACGGCCAGCTTTTCGAAATCCCAACTGGCGCGCGCCCACGCCCGCTTGCGCGAGCTGCTCGCACCGGGGGTTCGGGAGGGAGCATGCACCTGAGCCTGGAAGAACTGATCGCCGTGCGGGACGGCGTTGCCGGCGCCGAGTCGGCCGGGCACGTCGCGTCGTGCGCAGCGTGCGCCGCCGAGGTCGATCGCCTGGAGGGGGTGCGCTCGGCGCTCGCGGCGCTGCCCGAAGAACGCCCGTCCCGAGACCTCTGGCCGGGGGTGGCGGTCCGGGCGGCGGGGGAGCGCGAGCACCGCATGTGGAGGCGCGCCGGTTGGATCGCCGCCGGGCTCGCCGCGATGTTCACGATCGCCATCGCCGTGCGCGGCGCCCTCGAGACCTACGCCGAGGCGAAGCTCGTGCGCCAGACCGAGTCCCTGGTCGCGGAGTCGCAGCGCCTCGAGCAGGCGCTCCGGTCGTCCGCGAGGCAGGACAAGGTGATGAGCGGGCGGACCGCCGGCACCGTCGTGCAGATCGAGGACCGCATCGCGACCATCGACGCGCAGCTCGCCCGGGCGGGGAACGACCGCTACCCGTCGCGGGAGCGCATCGGCCTGTGGCAGGAGCGGGTGCGGCTGTTGGACGCGCTCGTGAGCGTGGAGAGGTCAGGAACGACATACCTGGGGCTGTAAGGGAAAGCGAGGGACACCATGAAAGCAAGGGGCATCGCCGGCGTCGCGTTCATGCTGCTGGCCACGGCACTTCCGGTCTGCGCGCAGGCGCCCGCGGCGCAGCAGGGCGCGCAGGACGCGGACAAGCAACGGAGGGAGGCGGAGGCGCAGCTGCGAAAGGCGGAGCAGCAGATGCGCGAGGCCGAGCAGGCGATGCGCGAAGCGGCGCGCAAGCTCGCGGATTCGAGCGCCAAGATGCACATGAGGAGGATCGAGCGCAAGGTCGCGGTGTTCGGCGACCACGCCCGTCTCGGTATCGTGCTCCGGCAGGAGAAGAACCCGGCGACGGACCCGATCGGCGCCGTGATCGAGGCGCTCACTCCCGGCAGCCCGGCGGAGGAGGCGGGGCTGCGCCCCGGCGACATCATCACCACGTTCAACGGCCGCTCGCTGACCACCGGGGAGGTGGACAGCGACGAGGACGAGTCGCTTCCAACCGCGCGACTGATGGACCTCGCCGGCTCGCTCAAGGACGGCGATGTCGTGAATCTCGAGTACAGGCGTAAGGACGCGACGGGCACCGCGACGCTCACGGCCAGGAGCCCGGTCGGCCCGCACGTGCGGGTGGTCACCGTGCCTCGCGGCATGGGAATGAACGGGGGCACGTCGGTCGAGGTCCCGGACATGCCGGACATCGATATCGATCTCGACGTCATGGCCGGCCGACCCTGGCGCGACGTCGATCTCGTCGCGCTCAACCCCGAGCTCGGAGCGTACTTCGGCAGCAGCGACGGCGTTCTCGTCGTGCGCGCCCCGAAGGAGGGCTCGCTGAAGCTCCAGGGCGGCGACGTGATCCTCAAGATCGGGGATCGAACGCCCAACACACCGTCGCAGGCGATGCGCATCCTGCGCTCGTACGAACCCGGTGAAACCGTGACGATCCAGGTGCTGCGCAAGCACGAGAAGGTCGCGGTCGCGGTTCAGGTGCCGGAGCGCAAGGTGATGTTCGGGCACCCGGCGAGGCCGGCGCCCGCCGCGGCCCCGGCGCCGCCGGCGCCGCCGGCACCACCGGCACCTTCGGACGCGGCGTCCCCAGCCCCCGCGACTCTGATACCGATTGGCCGCCCGTCGCAAACAATTGCTGTCACTGCTTCGCCTCGCCCGCGGCGGGGCGAAGCAGTGCTGTCTTCCCTCCAAATCACGGTCATTGCGAGGTTCCCGAGCGCAGCGAGGGAACCGCGGCAATCTCGAGGGCGACAGGTTTGTCGCTCCGGACGGTCGGCACGGGATTGCTTCGCCCCGCCTGCAGCGGGGCTCGCAATGACAACAGGAGCGCGATGTCTGACCGCACCCAGGCGGGACCCCCGCGCGGGGGACCGGCGATCAGACCTCGACCGGGAGCTCCCGGTCGGTGGCGTAGCGGTCCCACTCTTCCTCGAACATCAGCGATGCCATGCCCGGCATGCGGTCGAGGAACATGATCCCGTCGAGGTGGTCGTACTCGTGCTGGATCACGCGGGCGTGGAAGCCCGTGGCCTCGAAGGCGAGCGGCACGCCGTCGGGGTCGAACGCCGCGACCTTGACGCCGGGGTGGCGCGGCACCAGCCCGCGCAGGCCGGGGACGGAGAGGCACCCCTCCCACCCCAGCTCGGTCGGGTCGCCGAGGAGGGTGAGGGTCGGGTTGACGAGCACACGGGGAGCGACCTCGTCCTCGTCGCCCTCGCCCGGGACGAAGTAGGCGAACACCCGCACGCCGGCTGCGATCTGGGGCGCGGCGAGTCCGACGCCGCTGTCCTCGAACATCGTGCGCAGGAGGTCGCGCTCGAGGTCGCGCAGGAAGCGGGTGCCGAAGCGCTCGGCCGGCACCGCCTCGGCGACCTGTCGCAGGGCCGGATGCCCGAGCCGCACGATCGTGCGGTGGCGGCCGTCGAGCGGGCGGACGCTCACGCGAGGCTCCCGCTCATTCCGTCGAGAACGAGTGGCCGCAGCCGCACGAACGGACCGCGTTGGGGTTCTCCACCACGAACCCCGAGCCGCGCAGGTCCTCGACGAAGTCCACGGTCGCGCCGCCGAGGTACTGCGCCGACATCGGGTCGACGAGCACGCGCACGCCGCCGGACTCGACCACGGTGTCGCCCTCCTGCAGCTCGTCGAAGGTGAAGCCGTATTCGAAGCCGGAGCAACCGCCGCCCTGGACGAAGATACGCAGCTCCTTGCCCTTCGCCTCCGGCATCTCGCCGGCGTAGAAGCGGACCTTGTCGGCCGCCTTGTCGGTCATCGTCAGCATCGTCGTTTCCTCTCCGGGGCGCACGAACCCCGCGTACAAAAACTCAGCAACCCGCGGCTTCTATTCCGGCCATCACGCCCCGTGCTCGGCGAGCCAGCGCTCGGCCTCGATCGCGGCCATGCAGCCGCTGCCGGCCGCGGTCACGGCCTGACGGTACACGTGGTCCTGGACGTCGCCGCACGCGAACACCCCCTCGACCGACGTGCGCGTCGAGTCGGGCTTCGTGACGACGTACCCCGCCGCGTCCACCTCGAGCTGGCCGTGGAGCAGCTCGGTGTTCGGGCTGTGTCCGATCGCCATGAACACGCCTTGCGTCGGCAGCGTGCGGCGCTCGCGCGTGCGCGTGTCCTCGAGCACGACCGCCGACACCCCGTGCTCGCGCGACCCGGCGATCTCCGCCACCGCCGCGTTCCACTCGAACGCGATCTTGGGGTTGGCTTTGGCACGCTCCTGCATGATCCGCGACGCGCGCAGCTCCCCGCGCCGGTGCACGACCGTGACCTTGGACGCGAACCGCGTCAGGAACGTCGCCTCCTCCATCGCGGTATCGCCCCCGCCGACCACGACGATCTCCTTGTCCTTGAAGAAGAAGCCGTCGCAGGTCGCGCACGCCGAGACGCCGTACCCCATCAGCTCCTTCTCGGCGGGAAGCCCGAGCAGGCGGGCCGACGCCCCGGTTGCGAGGATGAGCGCGTCGGCGGTCACGACGCCGTGCTCGCCGGTCGTGACCGGGAACGGGCGCACCGAGAGGTCCACGCCGCTGACCGCGTCGAAGATCGTGGCGACGCCGAACCGCTCGGCCTGGGCGCGCATCCTGGTCATCAGCTCGGGGCCGAGGATCCCTTCCGGAAACCCGGGGTAGTTCTCGACCTCGGTCGTGATCGTGAGCTGCCCCCCGGGCTGCATGCCGTCGATGACGAGCGGGGCGAGCTCGGCGCGGGCGGCGTAGAGCGCCGCCGTGAGCCCGGCCGGGCCCGACCCGATGACGACCACGCGGTAGTGACCCTTGTCCACTGGACCTCTCCCTCCAACCGGCAACGCACGACCAGCCTGGGTGCGAGCCGAGACGATTCTAGCAACCGTGTCAAAACGCGGGGGCGATGACACCTAGGACGCGCACAGCTCGGCGAGGATCGCCTCGGCGGCCGCCGCCGGGTCGGCCGCTCCGGTGATCGGGCGCCCGACGACGAGGACGTCGGCGCCGGCCTCGACCGCGGCCCGCGGGGTGGCGACGCGGCGCTGGTCCGCGCTGGCGGCGCCCGCGGGCCGGATCCCCGGCGTCACCAGGAGAAACCCCGCCCCGAGGGCGGCTCGCAGCGCCGCGGCCTCCTGCGGCGAGCACACGACCCCCGCGCACCCCGCGCGCCGCGCCATCTCGGCCCACGCCCGCACCCGGCCCGCCGCGCCCCCCGGGATCCCGAGGCCGTCGAGCGCGGCGTCGTCCAGGCTGGTGAGGACCGTGACCGCGAGCACCGCGGGCGGCCTCTCGGCGTCCGCCGCGCCCGCCACCGCCGCGCGCAGCATCGCCTCACCGCCGGAGGCGTGCACGGTGAGCATCGCGGCCCCGAGCCGGGCGGCGTTGCGCGCCGCGCGCTCCACCGTGTTCGGGATGTCGTGCAGCTTGAGGTCGAGGAACACCGGCGCGCCGAGGTCGCGCACCTCGCGCACGAGGTCCGGACCGTGCGCCGTGAACGCCTCGAGGCCGACCTTGAACGTGCCGACGCGCCCCGCCAGCACGCGCGCCAGGCGGACGACCTCGTCGCGCTCGGAGGTGTCGAGCGCGACCGCCAGGTGAGCGACCGCCTCGGCGCGTGTCAGCGCCATTGCAGCCCTCCGATCAGCTCGCGCACGTCGGCGATGCCCTGCGCCTCGCAGAAGCGCTCGAGCTCCGCCACGATGCGCAGCGGCGCGGCGGGGTCGCGGAAGGTCGCGGTCCCCACCTGCACCGCGCTCGCCCCCGCAAGGAGGAACTCGGCGGCGTCGCGGCCCGTCTCCACCCCGCCGATCCCCACGAGCGGCACCTCGGGGAGGGCCCGGTGCACCTCCCACACCATGCGCAGCGCGATCGGCTTCACCGCCGGCCCTGAGAGTCCGCCGCAACCGTTGGCGAGCACCGGGCGCCGGGCGGCGGCGTCGATCGCCATCGCGCGCACGGTGTTGATGAGCGTCAGGGCGTCGGCGCCGCCCGCCACCGCGGCGCGCGCGGTCGCGACCAGGTCGGGGGCGTTCGGGCGAGAGCTTCACCCAGAGCGGCCGGCGCGTCGCGTCCCGGCACATGCCTGGCCAGCGCTCTCGAGCAGCGCCGGGTCGTGGCCGAACTCCATGCCGCCGGCGGTCACGTTCGGGCAGGAAACGTTGAGCTCGTAGGCGGCGACACCGGCCTCGCGCTCGCAGCGCGCGATGACCTCGAGGTACTCCTCCATCCGCGCGCCGAAGACGTTGACCGCGACGACCGCGCCGCGCGCGCGCAGCAGCGGCAGCGCGTCGCGGCAGAACGCCTCGACGCCGATGTTCTGCAGGCCGATCGCGTTGATCATGCCGGCCGCGGTCTCGACGATGCGCGGCATCGGGTTGCCGGGGCGCGGCTGCGGCGAGAGCCCCTTGGAGACCACCGCCCCCAGCCGCTCCGGAGGGCAGAAGTCGATCAGGTCGAGGCCGTACCCGAACGTCCCCGACGCCGCCATGACCGGGTTGGCGAGGGGCACCGCGCCGACCGAGGTCGCCATCCGCACGCTCATTCCGACCACCTCGCCGCCAGGCGCGACGCCGGAAACACCGGCCCCTCCTTGCACGACGGCACGAACCGGCCGTCCGCCAGCTCGACGACGCAGCCGAGGCATACCCCGACGCCGCACCCCATCGGCTCCTCGAGCGACAGCTCGGCCTCGAGCCCGCGCTCGCGGCCGAGCCGCGCCAGCGCGCGCAGCATCGGGTTCGGGCCGCACGCCAGGACGCGCGCGTACCGCCGCCCCGCTGCGAGGCGGCGTTCGAGCGCCGCGGTGACGAAGCCGGCTTCGCCGGCGCTGCCGTCGTCGGTCGCGCACACGAGCTTTCCGCCGGCGGCCGCGGTCGCCTCCCGGCAGCGCTCCAGGTCCAGCAGTTCGGCCGAGGTCGCGGCGCCGAGGTAGAGGTCGAACGCCGCTTTCTGCCCCGCGAGCAACTCGGCGGCGAAGAGCAGCGGCGGGAGCCCGATCCCCCCCGCCACGAGCGCCAGCGGGCCATCCTCGCCGGGGGCGAGCGTGAAACCGTTGCCCAGGGGTGCGAGCATGCGCAGCTCGGCGCCCAGGGGGACGCGGCGCAGCAGCGCGGTGCCCCGCCCGACCTGCTTGACCATCAGCTCCACGATCGTGACGCCTTTGCGCCTGGCCACGCCGGCGATCGAGAACGCCCGCCGCAGCAGCGGGTCGAACCCCTCGCCGCACGCCACCATCGCGAACTGTCCCGGCACCGCGGTCAGCGGCTCCGGTGTCGCGAGGGCGATGCGAAAGCAGGTGGGAGAGAGGTCGGTGCGCGCAGCCACGCGCACGGCCAGGTCGCGACGGGCTATCATGCCGGCGCTATTATGCGTCACCTCCGCCGCCTTGGCCACAGCCTGGCGGCCGGCGCGGTCGCCGGCGCCGCGCTGGCGCCGCTCCAGCTCCTGCTCTGGCCCGATGTGGCGCTGCCGCCGCTGAAGATCGCCCTCGCGTTCGCGGCCTGGGCGAGCTGGGGGGCGATCTGGCTCGGTGGGGCGTTGTTCGCGCTCACCGAGGTGGCAGCGGTCTTCATGCCCTACCTCAGTGCCAGCCGGGGGGTCAGCATCGGCCTCTGGCGCTGGCTGATGACCGTCGTCGCCTTCCTGATCGCGGCCGCCGCCTGGTGGAACCGCGAGGAGACCCGCGACCTCCTGCTCAAGGACAACCGCCACGCCCTGGCGTGGGCCGGCTCGGTCGCCACCTTGTTCTGGATCTCGTTCCTGGTGCAGGCGATCCGCCGGCGGCCGCGGCACCACCCGCTGGCGCGCGCCGCGGTTTCCGCAGGGGTGCTCGTGGCGTGGCTGTGGGGGATCTGGGCCGTCGCGCCGCGCCCCACCTCCGAGGCCGCGACGGTCGAGCCGCCCCGCTTCGCGCCCGCCCACCGGCTGCTCTTCGTCTCGTGGGAGGGGGCGGACCTTCCCTGGCTCCTCCCCGCGATGGAGCGCGGCGACATGCCGTTCCTGCACGCGTGCTGGGAGGGCGGCGCCTGGGGCCAGCTCCGCACCGTGCACCCCTACACCCGCTCCGCGACCCTCGCGACGCTGGTCACCGGGTGCGCCCCGGCGGTGCACGGCATCCTCGGCCGCAGCTCGTACCGTATCCCCTGGCTGACGCCCGGCCCCGTCACCATTCTCCTCGTCGGGCCCTGGCCGGCACCGCATCAGCTCCCCTGGTGGGGGTGGAGACGCACCCCCGAGCTCGCACCACAGCGGGCCACGCTCTGGCAGATCCTGATGGCCACCGGCCGCAAGGTCGGCCTGGTGGGGTGGCCGAGCTACGCGCACGGCACCTGGACCGTGCCTCGCCTCTCGACGGCCCAGGCCGTCCGCGCGGCGGCGCTCGATCCCGACCTCAAAGCCTCGCTCGAGCCCGCGCTGCGCGCCGACCCGCGGCTGGCCGCGGACACGCGCCGTTCCTTCGACCTCGCGGCCGCGATCGGGGCGACCGCGCAGCGGCGGGCCCGCGCCCACCCGGTGGACGCCCTCGCCGTGGACTTCGAACTGGCCGCCCACCTGCGCCCGCGCTGGACCGCCGAGGAGCCCGGCAGTCCGGAGGACGTGCTGCACCTCGCGGCGCGCCTGCTCGACGAGCAGCTGCGCGCGCTCTGGCTGCTGATGGGGGAGGACACCCTGCTCGTCGTGGTCTCGCCGTACGGCCTGGCGCCGCCGTCGCCGTGGCAGCGCCTCATCCACCTCGGCGCGCCGCCGCGCCGCTGGCACGTGACCCCCACGGATTCCCCGGACGGTTTCGTCTTCTTCTACGGCCCCGGCGTGCGCCCCGGCGCCCGCCTGCGCGGCGGGCGTCTCGCCGACGTCACCGCGACGGTCCTTTACCTCCTCGAGCTCCCGGTCGCCCGCGACATGACCGGCCGCGTCATGCTCGAGGCGGTCACCGACGAGCGCGCCGCCACCGTGCCGCTGCGCCTCGTCCCCAGCTACCCGGCGCCCGACGGCGGCGCCGGCCGGCCCGCCGCAACGCCGCCGTGAGCGGCGTGAAACCGCCTACTTCGACTTCTCGAACACCTGGTTGCGCAGGAACTTCTCCGGGTCCCACGGCGCCGGCCCGCCGCCCAGGTAGCGGTGGAACCAGTCGAGGTGGAGGTCGTAGTAGAACGCCATCTCGTACCACGACGGCCAGTGCCCGGACTTGGAGAGCACGACGAGGCGCGACGGCACCTTCATCTCCTGCAGGTCGGTGAAGAACTCCAGCGACTGGGTGTACGGGACGCGGTAGTCGCGCTCGCCGGTGACCACCAGGCACGGCGTCTTGAACGCCGGCACGGACTCCGACGGCGACCACTTGCGGTACTCCGGGCTCGTCCACGGCTCGCCGCCGAGGTCGTGCTCGGGGAACCACAGCTCCTCGGTGGCCGAGTGCATGGCGCGCAGGTCGTACACGCCCATCATCGCGGCGATCGCCTTGAACCGGTCGGTGTGGCCTTCGAGCCACATCATCATGGTGCCGCCGTACGACCACCCCATCGCGCCGATGCGCGCCGGGTCCACGTAGGGCAGCTTCGCCAGCGCGTCGGCCACGGCCATGACGTCCTCGTAGACCTTGCCGCCCCAGTCGTTCGCGATCCCGTCGGTGAACGGCTGGCCGTAGCCGGTGGAGCCGGTCGGGTTGGGGAACGCCACGACGTAGCCGGCGCCCGGGTAGACCTGCCAGTCGCCGCGGTACGCGTCGGCCCACTGCGACTGCGGGCCGCCGTGGACGTTGAGGATGAGCGGGTACTTCTTTGCCGGGTCGAAGCCGTGCGGCTTGACGATGAACACCTCGATCCGCCGCCCGCCCGGTCCGTCCACCCACATCCGCTCGGCCGGGCGCACGTCCACCTCGGCGAGAAGGGCGTCGTTGACGTGCGTCAGCTTGACCCGCTGCGCCCCGTCGAGGGCGCTGCGGTAGATCTCGGCCGGCTCCCCGACCGAGCGGCGGGCGTAGGCGACGCCGCCGGGGACGAGTTGCCAGGCGTCGATCGTGGCGTCGGCGAAGAGCGGGCGAACCGCGCCGGAGGCGACGTCGAGCTCGTACAGCGGCGTGCGTCCCTCGACCTCGGCCTGGAAGACGATGCGCTTGCCGTCGGGGAGCCAGCGAAAGTCGTCGATCCAGTTGCGGAACGCCTCGGTGAGGACGCGGTGCGTCTTCGTCGCGCGGTCGTACACCGCGAGCCGGAAGAGGTCCGATTCGTAGCCGGGGACGCGCTGCGTGCGGTAGGCGATGAGGCGGCCATCCGGGGAGTACGCGGGGGAGCCGTCCCACGCCGGGTTCGCCGCGGTGAGGTCGGTCGCGGGCCCCGGCTTGCCGGCCTCGTCGATCGGCACGGCCCAGAGGTCGGCGTTGGTGGAGCGGGCGGGGACGGCGTCGTGGTTGGAGACGACCACGATCTCGCGGGAGTCGGGCGCGAACGCGACGCCGGACTCGCCGCCGAGGCTGAACGTCGGGGCGTCGAACGCGCCCGGCGTCAGGTCGGTGAGCGTCCCGTCCGCAACCTTCACCAGCAGCACGTGGCTGTAGGTGCCGTCCCGCCACGACGTCCAGTGGCGGTAGAGAAGCGAGTCCGCCATGTGGGCGTGCAGCGGGCCGTCGCTCCACGCCTTGGAGATCTTCTCGTTGCACGCCGCGTCGGCGCCGCACTCCGGGTAGACCTCGGAGGCGACCGCGATGAAGCGCCCGTCGGGGGACCACACCGGGTCGCCCACGCCCATCGGGAACGTCGTGAGCTGGCGCGCGTCGCCGCCGTCGAGCGGGAGGAGGAAGAGTTGGGTCTTGTCCCCGCTCCGGTCGGAGAGGAACGCGATGCCGGCGCCGTCCGGGGACCAGCGCGGCGAGGTGTCCTTGTGCTTCCCCTGGGTGAGCGGGCGGTCGCCGCTGCCGTCGGCCGCCATGATGCGCAGCTCCGACCACTGCTTCGCCGCGGCGAGGTCGGTGTGGCCCGCCACATAGACGATGCGGCGGCCGTCGGGGCTGACCTGCGGGTCGGAGACCCCGACCACGCGGTAGTGATCCGCGATCGTGAACGCCTTCTTTTCGGCCCGCGCGACGGTGCTCCAGACGAGAAGCACCCCAACCGCGACCAGGACGACCTTTCCGTGCCTCATCGTTCCTCCTCGAAGCGCGGCCGGCATCGCGCCGGAGCGGGAGCCGCCGGCCGCACGCAGCCGGAATGCTAGTCCACCCACCGCCGTTCGAGCGAACCGGCGTCCTCCGGCCCGGCCGGTGAATGGGCGTTCCGGGATCGGTTATCCTTGTAGCATCGATAGAAGCGCAGTTCGGACCGGACAGGAGGCGGAGATGCTCAAAGAGTTCAAAGAGTTCGCCATGCGCGGCAACGTCATGGACATGGCCATCGGCATCGTCATCGGCGTCGCGTTCGGGCGTATCGTGACCTCGCTGGTCAACGACGTGCTGATGCCGCCGATCGGGCTGATCCTGGGCAAGGTCGACTTCTCGAGCCTGTTCATCAACCTCTCGGGGACCTCGTATCCCAGCCTTGCGGAGGCCAAGAAAGCCGGCGCGGCGGTGATGGCGTACGGCGCCTTCCTGAACACGATCCTGGACTTTCTTATCGTGGCGTTCGTCATCTTCCTGCTCATCAAGCAGCTCGACCGCCTGAAGAAGCCCGCCCCGGCGGCGGCGCCGGCAACCAAGGACTGCCCCTTCTGTCTCTCGGCGATCCCGGTCAAGGCGACGCGCTGCCCCCACTGCACCTCGCAGCTCTCGGCCAGCTGAAAAGTGAAACAATGAGGTACCAGGTACCTATATGACACGACACAACGTGCCGCTCGGCAGGATCATCGGCATCCCGATAGGTCTCGACTACTCGTGGTTCCTCATCTTCGGCCTGCTCACCTGGATGCTGGCGGCCAGCTACTACCCGGCGGAGTTCCACGGCTGGACGCCCGTGCTGTACTGGGTCACGGGCGCGGCGACCGCGCTCCTGCTGTTCGCCAGCGTCCTCCTGCACGAGCTCGGGCACTCGGTCGTGGCGCTGCGCTACAAGATCCCGGTCCGCAGCATCAACCTCTACATCTTCGGCGGCGTGGCCGAGATCGGCAGCGAGCCACCGTCCGCGGTAGCCGAGCTGGCCATCGCGATCGCCGGGCCGATCGTGAGCCTTGCCCTCGCGGCTCTCTTCACGCTGGCAAAGCCGTTCGCGGCCGCCAGCGCCCCTCTGTTTGGCATCGCCAAGTACCTTGCCTACATGAACATGGCCCTGTTCGTGTTCAACCTCATCCCGGGCTACCCGCTCGACGGCGGGCGCGTCTTCCGCGCCGCGGTGTGGGGGTATACCCACAACCTCCGCCGTGCGACGCTGATCGCCGCCAATGTCGGCCGCTTCTTCGGGTTCGTCTTCATCTTCGTCGGCGTTTTTCAGGTGTTCGCCGGGAACCTGGGCGGTCTGTGGATGGCGTTCATCGGCTGGTTCCTCGACAACGCGGCGTCCGCCCAGGTGCACCAGTTGGCGTTCCAGGGCGCGCTCGCCGGCCACACCGTGGCGCAGGCGATGAGCGGGCGCTGCGCCGCCGTATCCGCCGACATGACGCTGCAACAGCTGGTTGACGAGCACATCCTGGCCGGCGGCCAGCGTTGCTTCCTCGTCAACCGCGGCGATGCCACCGTCGGTCTCATGACCCTGCACCGGATCAAGGACGTGCCCCGGGCCCAGTGGCCGACCACGCACACCGCGCAGGTCATGCTCCCGATGGAGAACCTCAAGCGCATCGGCCCCGACACCGACCTGTGGGGCGCGCTGCAGGAGATGGACCGCGACGGCGTCAACCAGCTCCCGGTGATGACCAACGCCGGCGTCGTCGGCATGCTCAGCCGCGAGGACGTCGTCACCTACCTGCGCACGCTGCGCGAACTCGGCAGCTAGATCGCGGCCGGCTCTTCCGGCACCGTTCAGGAAGGCGGTCCATGGGGCGCCGACGGCCCCCAGGTCCAGTAGAGGCCCAGGTAGGCGACGGTGTGGCGCTCGCCGCGAATCGTGTGGCCCGCGCTGAAGAGAAGGCTGAAGCCGGGAGTGAAGTTGAGGGAGCCCCCCAGGTCGGCGACCGCGAAGCCGTGGCCGCCCTGGGTGTCCGCACCCTGGGCGAAGACCTCGCCGCCGAGGGTCAGCGTCTTGCCGAGGTCCCGTTGCAGCAGCCAGCCGGCGAAGGTGTGGCTCCTCTGCCCGGGAGCGTGGTTGATGGTCCAGCCGCCGCCGCCATACGTGGTCCACGGCCCCCAGCTCTTCTGGACCCAGAGCGGGATCCGAAACCACGCGCGGCCGTTGCCGAGGCCGCGCGAGGCGTTTCCGGCCGGCAGCTCGACCATCGGGAAGATCCCGATCTGGGGTCCGTGCTCCGTCTCCTGGACGAAGCGGAACTTGACGCCCAGCTCCACGTCACCCCACCCGGATTGCGTCCGGCTTCCGAACGGCTGGTTCCACGCCCACGGCACGACCAGGTGGAGCTGGAGGTTCGGGGCGGCGCCCAGGTTGAACTCCAGGGCGGGACCCTGGATCTGCCTGCCGTCGGAGGAGCGGTCGTAGGTGGAGAAGACGTACGCCTCCCAGTGCCGGTAGTCCACCGGCTCGGGGTCGTCCGTCAGGAACGGCGGCCCCGCGAAGGCGGGAGGCGCCAGCACGAGGGCGAGCAACGCCAGCACACGCAGGATCACCAGGCCACCGCGCCTCGCACCCCCTCGGCCCACGGGGCGCCGGCCCCTCCGCCTTCTCATCCGGCGAGATCCCGCCGGCACCGCCGGTCGAGGGACCAGGGGCCCGGGCCCGACAGCAGGAGGAAGAGAAGCGAGCAGAGCATGGCGAAGTCGGCCCGCGCGTCGCTCACCATGAACCAGAAGCCCTGCCCCGCGCGGAGCAGCTCCGGCACCTTGGTCGTGGCGATCGCCGTGAGGATGACAACAAGGAGCGGAACCGCCGCCAGCCGGGTCGCGAGGCCGAGGACGATCAGGAAGCCGCAGACGACCTCGAACGTCCCGACGAACTGCGCCGTGAACCCCGGCCACGGGAACCCGATCCGCGCAAAGCGCACGACGCCCATCTTGGGGTCGGTGAACTTGAGGATCCCCTGGGTGAAGAAGATCAGCCCCACGGCGAGGCGGACGAAGAGGGTGCTGCGCGCCCCGGCGGTGGGCGGCCGGAAGAGGAAGGACCAGGCGTCGCTCATGCCACACGCTCCCTTCCGATTTGTCCAGGTCGACGGCGGCCGCCGCCCGGCTGAGGCGGCCGGCGGAAACCGAGGGGGTCGCGGTTGACGGGGTCCATGCCCAGGCTCCTGTAACGGTAGGCATCAACGATATCCCCGATGCCCCCATTCCGTCCCCAACGCGGCGGTCCGAGGCCTACGAAGGTGGCGCGACCCCGGGCGTGCGTTCGTACACCCTGAGTTGGTAGCCGCTTGCGGGAAAGACGTGCTGCGAACGGAGCCGCCAGCGCGGGTCCGTTTCCATGGCGCGGCGCGCCGGTTCGAGCCAACCGGTCTCCTGCGTCCACCCTTCGCGCCAGGCTGAACCGTCCCGCTGGAGGTCAAGAAGCAGCACGGCGCTCACGTTACTCCGTTGCGCAGCGATGTCCGGGAGGCGCTCCGGGCTCGCGTCCCGCAGCGCCTGATCCGCCGGGCGCGGCACGTCGCTCGCTTCGAACGTGCGCACCGCCTGCCAGCCTTCCCACTCGACGAGACCCGGGCTGAAGTCGTTCCAGTAGCCGACCAGGACGGAACCGCGAGCGGTCGCCGCCGCTCTGGCCACCGCCGTTGCGACCGGGCGGACTGCGGCCGGCACGCTGTTCTCCGCAAGGCCGGCGGCAAGGCGCCCGCGGTCGATCGGAACCAAAACCGCGAGGACGAGGACGAGCGTGGCGGCGCTCGAGGCCACCACGGTTCGGAGGCGAGACGCCGCCAGCCGGCTGAATACCCACGCGAGGGCCGTCGCCGCCGCCAGCCAGAGCAGCGGCACCAGCGGGAAGAGGAAGCGCGTGAGCTTGTAGGGGTGGACCAGCGTACCGATCAGGCCGAGAACCAGAGCCAGGACGACGACGCCTTGGGGTGGCGACAGACGAGCCCAGAGAACGATCGCGAGCGCGGCCAGGACGAAGCATGCCGCGCCCACGGCGACCGAGGGCGAGAATTCCTGGAGGAACGCACGCGGGTAGAACAGGGCGCCCGAGGGCGTCCACAGCGAGGGGCCGGCGTCGCGGTTCTCCAGGACGCGCACGAAGCCGCGCGCGTGGGAAGGCGCGAGCATCCAGACCGCGATCGGCAGGAGGACGACCAGCGCGATCGCCCGCGGCCGCGAGCCGGACGTCGTATACCAGGCCTTGAGCCGCGCCCAACTCCGCCGGGGCCGGATGAGCGCGCGGGCGAGCACCAGGACGTAGAGGACGTAGAGCGGCGTGCCGAGCGAGATCGAGCGGCTGGCCTGGCCGCTGGGGTCGTTCACTCGCCCGCCGAAGAGGGCGAGCGCCACGATCCCGGCGGCGTACGCGAGCAGGAAGATCCGCCACGGGCGGCGCCAGTCGACCGACCTCAGGCGCGTCGCCGCCTCGGCGCGCAGGGCCGCCAGCGATCCGGCGGCGAGGCACGTCTCGGCGAGCACGAACGGCACCAGCCATGCCAGACCGTAGTTGAACTTGAGGAAGAACAGCAGCACCGCGGCGAGGCACGCGAGCGTGAAGTCGCGGGGGACGCCGCGGCGCAGCGAGCGCGCGTAGCTCCCAACGGCGAGGAACAGCAGCAGCGCTCCGGGGACCTCGAGCATCACGAGCGTCCCGAAGAGCCGGAAGGCGGGGCTCACCGCAATCGAGGCCGCGACGAGGGCGCCGACGAGGTCCTTGCGATCGCCGCCCACCTGTCGCCCGGCCCAGAAACCGGCCATGACCGTGAGGACGAACAGCACGACCATCTCGCCCTTCGCCGTCCGGTACGTCGGGCCGAAGGGGACGAACGCCGCCGCTTCGATCAGCGGGAACACCGGCCCCCACAGGTCGAGCCCCCCGACAGCCCGCGCGAAATCGAGTGGGTCCAGGCCCTTCACCGCGTGCGCCAGGCGCGCTCCCGCCGCGCCGTACTTGGCCATGTCCCACTTGGGCAGCGCATCCCGCGAGGAGGTCAGCGCCCACAGCCCGGCGCCGGTGCGGGCCGCGAGTGCGCCCACGAGGAGCCAGGTCAGCAGCGCGAGTGCTCGCGCTACCCGCATCAGAGGAAAGGAACACCCACGTTCAATCCCCACAGATGGTACCGCGGCCTCGGCGAGCGGTATCCTTGGCCGGAACCGGAATCGACGGCACGGCCAGGACGGAAAGGAGCGGCGCATGCACCTGGCGGAGTTGGCGCGGCGTCCGAAGGTGAAGCGGCGGGTCGCGATCGCGGCCGCCGCGGTGGCTGCGTACGCCCTGATCGGCTTCTTCGCGGTCCCTCCCCTGCTGCGTTCGCTCCTCGCCGGCAAGCTCACGCAGGCGCTGCACCGGCGCACCACGGTCGAGGGCGTGTCGTTCAACCCGTTCGCCCTGTCCGTCCGCGTGCGCGGCCTCACGGTGCGCGAGCCCGCCTCCGACAAGGTTTTCGTCTCGCTCGGCGCGCTGTACGCGAACGTCAAGCTCTCCTCTCTCCTCCACCTGGCGCCCGTGCTCAAGGAGCTTCGCCTCGCCAACCTGTACGTCCACCTCGTGCGCAACGCCGACTCCACCTACAACTTCTCCGACCTGATCGCCCCGGCCTCGCCGCCTCCGGCCGTCCCCGGCAAGCCGCTGCGGTATGCCCTCAACAACATCCAACTCACCGGCGGCAGCATCGACTTCGACGACCGGCCGGTCGGCAAGGTGCACACCGTCAAGAACCTCTACCTCGCCATCCCGTTCCTCTCCGACCTCCCCGACGAGACCGAGGTGTTCGTGCAGCCGGCGCTGCGCGCGGTGGTCAACGGCACGCCGGTGGCATTGACCGGGCGGAGCAAACCGTTCGCCAGCTCGCGCGAGACGTCGCTCGACTTCGAGTTCAACGACCTCGACGTCCCGGCCTACCTGGCCTACCTGCCCGTGCCGCTGCGGGTCAAGGTCCCCTCGGCGCTGCTCTCAGGGCAACTCACGCTCACGTTCCGCAAGGAGAAGGGAGAGCCCTCGAAGCTCGAACTCTCCGGCCGCACGGCGCTCCGCGACCTGCGCATCGCGGACGCGCGGGGTACCGAGCTGCTCGCGTTGCCGCTGCTCGACGTGCGCATCGCCGCCGCCGAACTGCTGACCGGCCACATCAGCCTGGAGAGCGTGCTGCTGCAGCAGCCGCGCCTACGGGTCGCGCGCGACGCCGCGGGCCTGTGGAACCTCGCCGCTCTCGCGCCACCCGCCACCGGCCGCGAGCGCACTACAGCGGGCAAGAGCGCGACGACGTTCGCCCTCGACATCGCCAAGTTGAGCGTGGCGGACGGGACCGTGCTGTTCTCCGACGCGACGGTGAAGCCCCCGTTCGCGGCCACGTTGCGCGCGGTGGATCTCGGCGTGCGCTCGTTCAGCACCGTCCCCAACTCAGCCGCCACGGTCGAGCTGTCGCTGGCGACCGACGCGGGGGAAACCCTGCGCGAGACCGGCGAGCTGACGTTTTCACCGCTCGCGGCGCACGGGACCGTCGAGGTCGCGGCCGTGCCGCTGCGCCGTTACGCGGCGTACTACAGGGACGCCGTCGCGTTCGAGGTCAGAGACGGCGTGCTCGGCGTGTCCACCGGCTACGTCTGGTCCGGAAGCGGCGATGGGTGGACGCTCTCGGCCCTGAGCGCCACGCTGCGCTCGCTGCGCCTGCACCGCGCCGGGGAGCGCGGTGACTTCCTCGCCGTCCCCGAGACGGCGCTGAAGGGGTCGGCGCTCGACCTGACCGCGCGCACCCTCGCGCTCGGCGAGCTGTCGCTCGCGGGCGCCCGCCTCGCGGTCGCTCGCAGCGCCGGCGGCGCCTGGAACCTCGCCTCGCTGCTGCCGCCCTCGCCCGCAGCCCCGTCACCGCCGGTCGCCGGCGGCCCGGCCGCGGCGCCGCCACCCGAAGCACCGTCGCCTGCGTGGACGGTCGGTCTCAAGCGGCTCGTGCTCCAGCGCGCGGTTGTTGAAGTTGACGACGCGCTCCCGGCGCCGCCGGTGCACCTCGTCCTGGCGCCGCTCGCGATGACCGCTTCGGACCTGTCCACGACTCAGGGCGCGCAAGGGCGCCTCGAGCTGCGCAGCGGCGTCAACGGGTCGGGGAGCGTGTCGCTGACAGGCGGGATCGGCCTCAACCCGCTTGCGGCGAAGCTCGCGGCTGTCGTCAAGGACCTGCCGCTGGTCCCGCTGCAGGGGTACGTCACCGACCGCGTCCACCTGGTGGTCAACGACGGCACCGCCTCGGCCGCCGGCAAGCTGACCGTGGCCGCGGGCGGCCCGGCGCCGAGCGCCGGCTTCACGGGGCGGGCCTCGGTCGACCACCTCGCCACCGTCGACGCCCACGCCGCCGAGGACCTGGTGAAGTGGGACTCCCTCGCCTTCAACGGCGTCTCGTTCGCCAGCGAGCCGTTCCGCCTCTCAATCGCCGACGTCACGCTCGCGGGGTTGGCCTCGAAGGTCATCATCGCCGCCGACGGCGCGATCAACCTCTCCCGCGTGCTGGGGGTCGCGCCCCCCGCACCGGCGAGCGAGAACGGGGACGAGAAGGAGACTTCGCCGGCCGCTCCCTCGCCGGCGCCGGCGCCGATCGCCACCCCGGCGACCGCCGCGGCGCCGGAGGCCGGGGGCACGGACGCGGTGCGGATCGCCAAGGTCACGCTCAAAGACGGCGCGATCGTCTTCATCGACCGCTCGGTGAGCCCGGAGTTCCGGATGGACGTGACCGGCCTGGCGGGATCGGTGTCGGGCCTGTCCTCGCTCGCCTCGACCGCCGCCGATGTCGATCTCCACGCGACCATCAACGGCCAGGCGCCGCTGTCGTTCACCGGCAAGGTCAACCCGCTCGCCGGGAACCTGTTCCTCGACATCAAGGTGGCCGCCCGCGACCTCGACCTGCCGCCGGTCTCCCCCTACTCCGGCGTCTACGCCGGCTACGCGATCCAGCGCGGCAAGCTCGACATGGACCTCGCGTACAAAGTCGCCCAGCGCCGACTCGAGGCCCAGAACAGAATCGAGCTCGACCAGTTCGACTTCGGCGAGAAGGTGGCGAGCCCCAAGGCGACCCACCTGCCGGTGCGCCTCGCGGTCTCGCTGCTCAAGGACCGCGAGGGCCGCATCACGCTGAACCTGCCGGTTTCCGGCTCCCTCGACGACCCCAAGTTCCGCGTCGGGCGGATCATCCTGAAGATGATCGTCAACCTGCTCGCCAAGGTGGCGACCTCGCCGTTCTCGCTGCTCGGCTCGCTGTTCGGCGGCAGCAACGCCCAACTCGACACCGTCGCGTTCGCACCCGGCTCCGCCACCCTCGACGCCCCCGCTCGGGCCAGCCTCGACATCCTCGCGAAAGCGCTCAACGACCGGCCCGGCCTCCGGCTCGAGATCGCCGGCCGCAGCGACGAGGTCGCCGACCGGGAGGGGTTGCGGCGGATCGGCCTCGAGCGCGCCATCAAGCGCGAGAAACTCGACGACCTGGTGAGGAAGGGCGGCACCGCCCCCTCGCTCGACTCCGTCACCGTCGAACCCGCCGAGTACGACGAGTACCTCACGCGCGCCTACAAGCACGGCAAGCTCGCCAAGCCGCGGAACTGGCTCGGCATCGCCAAGAAGGAGCCGGTGCCCGAGATGGAGAAGCTGCTGCTTGCGAGCCTCAACCCCACGCCGGACGCCTTGCGCCACCTCGCCGCCGCCCGCGCCGAGGCCGTCCAGAGCTACCTGGTGGCTACCGGCAAGGTCAAGGCCGACCAGCTCTTCATCGTCGGGTCGTCGGGCGCCGCGCCCGCGGTCAAGGGGAAGGGCCCCGCCACCCGCGTCGACCTCTCGCTGAAGTGACGGCTCCCCTCGCCGGCACCACGATCTCGGGTCGGCCAGGCGATGGACGTGACGGCGATCACACGAACGTCGCCCGGCCTCGCCGGAACTGACCTAATCTCAGTCGCGGGGACGGAAGGGAATCTCGCTGGGTGCGGCCCGGTTGACGGAGACGGTCCCCGGCAGCGGCCGCGCTCGCCGAACCCGGCGCGCCAACGATCCGGGATACGCTCGCTGAGGACCAAACGGAGGTGCACATGCTTCGCAACGCGTCTCGCCTGCTGGTTATCGCGGCCTTGCTCGCCTTTGCGGCCGCACCGGTCGGCGCCGCCGAGTCGGCGCTCCCGACGTGCCACATGACGTTCTCGCTCAAGGGCTGGTCCGCCATCTACAAGACCGCGCATGGGCGCGGCAAAATCACCTGCACGAACGGGCAGAGCATGCCGGTCGCGCTGACCGTCCACGGCGGCGGCCTGACCTTCGGCAAGATGGACGTGCTCAAGGGCAAGGGCGACTTCTCCGCGGTCAAGTCGATCGACGAGGTGCTCGGCAGCTACGTCGCCGCCGAGGCCGCCGCCGGCGCCGTCAAGTCGGGTGAGGCGGCGGTGTACACCAAGGGCGAGGTCTCGCTCGCCCTGGCCGGCACCGGCCGCGGCGTCGTCATCGGCTTCGACTTCGGCAAGCTCGACATCGAGCGCGCCAGCAAGTAGCCGCAGGCCGCCGTAGGGCGGCCGGGACCGGTGTGGGTCCGGAGGCGGAACCAGGCGGGGCGCCCCAGGCGCAACTGCGGACCGGGGTTGTGCGTAGACTGTTGCATGATGAGGCTGAACCGGCCGCCGCCGCGGACATGGCCGATATCCGCCTTGGTGCTCTGCCTGGCGACGCCGGCTGCGGCCGCGGCCGGGCCGCGCATCGACTTCGACCGTCTCTCGATCGACGAGGGCCTGTCGCAGAGCATCGTCGAGCAGATCGTGCAGGACCGTCAGGGTTTCATGTGGTTCGTCACCGAGGACGGCCTGAACCGGTTCGACGGCTACACCTTCACCGTCTACCGGAACGTCGCCGGCGACCCGTCGAGCTTGAGCCACAACGAGCTCAAGAGCATCTTCGAGGACCGATTGGGCATGCTCTGGGTGGGCGCGTTCGAGGGTGGCCTCAACCGCTTCGACCCGATTACCGAGAAGGTCACCCGCTACCGCCACGACCGTTCCGATCCCGGCAGCCTGGCCGCCGATACGGTCCGGTGCATCGCCGAGGACCGGTCCGGGCGCCTTTGGATCGGCACGCAGGGGGGTGGCCTCGACCTTCTCGACCGCGCCACCGGGACGTTCCGCCACCACCGCGCGAGCCCGGACACGCCTGGAGCGCTGAGCCACGACGATGTCCGGGCGATCTACGAGGACCGCGCCGGGGTCGTGTGGGTCGGCACCAACGGCGGTGGGCTCAACCGTCTCGACCCGGCGACGGGCACGTTCTCCCGCTATCGGCACCGCCCCGATGATCGATCGAGCCTCTCGAGCGATGCCGTGTTCGCGATCTTCGAGGACAAAGGGGGAACGCTGTGGGTCGGCACGTACGGTGGCGGGCTCGAAGCGCTGGACCGGGCCACGGGGGTGTTCACGCACCACCGCGCCGGCCCCTCCGTTCCGGGGTCCCTGAGCAGCGATCTGGTCAAGGCCGTGTGCGAGGACCCCGGCGGCACGCTCTGGGTCGGCACCGACGGGGGTGGGCTGAACCGGTTCGATCGCGAAACCGGCGCGTTCACCGCTTTCAGGCACGACCGCGTCGACCCGGCGAGCCTCAGCGCCGACCGCATCTACTCGCTCTACCTGGACCGGTCGCGGGTCCTCTGGGTGGGGACCTACGGCGGCGGCCTCAGCAAGTTCGACATCGGCCGCAAGCGGTTCCGCCGCTACGCGAACGATCCGAACGATCCCAACTCCCTGAGCCACGACATCGTCTGGTGCTTCCACGAGGATGCCGGCGGCGTGCTGTGGATCGGCACGGACAGCGGTGGCCTCAACCGCTTCGACCGGCGCGCCGGACGGTGGCAGTCGTTCCGGCACCGCGCCGACGACCCGTCCAGCCTCAGCCACGACACGGTGCGCGACCTCGTCGAAGGCCGCGACGGCGCCCTGTGGGTCGCGACGAACGGCGGCGGCCTCGAACGCCTCGACCGCGCGACGGGAGGGTTCACGCATTACCGCCACGACCCCTCCGACCCCGGCTCGCTGGCCCACGACGAGCTGCGTTCCGTCTACCAGGACCGTTCAGGGGCGATCTGGGTCGGTACCTTCGGCGGGGGGCTCGACCTCCTCGACCCGCGGACGGGGCGGTTCACGCACCACCGGCGCGACCCCGGCGGCCGGTCCAGCATCAGCAACGACTTCATCCGCCTGATGCTCGAGGACCGGAGCGGCGCGCTCTGGATCGGCACCCAGGGAGGCGGAGTCAACCGCCTCGATCCCCAACGCCACGGGTTCAAGAGCTTCAGGAACGATCCCGCCGACCCGTCGAGCTTGAGCAACGATCACGTCTTCGCGATCCTCGAGGCACGCGACGGAACGCTGTGGTTCGGCACGTTCGGGGGCGGCCTCAACCGGCTGGAGGCGGCAACCGGCGGTTTCCGCCGCTACACCGCCCGCGACGGTCTTGCCAGCGACTCCGTCTACGCGATGCTCGAGGACGGCGCCGGACGGCTGTGGATCAGCACCACCCGGGGGCTCTCGCGGTTCGACCCGCGCTCCGGCGAGTTCCGCAACTACGACGTGCGCGACGGCCTCCAGAGCAACGAGTTCAACGGCGGCTCGGCCTGCCGCAGCGCCAGCGGGGAGATGTTCTTCGGCGGGATCAACGGTTTCAACGCCTTCTTCCCCGACGAGATCGGCTTCAACCCCGTGGTCCCCGAGGTGGTGATCACCGACCTCCGGCTGTTCAACCGCTCCGTTCGGGTGGGCGAGCGCTTGCAGGGGCGCGCCATCCTCCAGCGGCCGATCAACCGCACCGACGCCATCGAGTTGTCGTACCGGGACAACCTCTTCTCCCTGGAGTTCGCGGCCCTCCACTATTCCGCCCCCGGCAAGAACCGGTACGCCTACAAAATGGAGGGCTTTTCCGACGCGTGGATCCCGGTCAACGCCGATCGCCGCTTTGCCACCTTCACCGGTCTCGCGCCCGGCGACTACGTCTTCCACGTCCGCGGCGCCAACAGCGACGGCGTCTGGAGCGAGCGGCCGGCCTCGGTCCGGATCACCATCACGCCGCCGTTCTGGGGCACCTGGTGGTTCCGCCTGACGACCGGGGTCATCGCTCTGGCTCTCGGGGCCGCGGCGCTCCGGACCCGCGTCCGCGGCGTCCGCATGCGGACCGAGCTGCAGGCGGCCCGGGATGCGCAGATGGCGATCATGCCGCAGACGGAGCCCGAGGTGGAGGGGTACGAGGTGTGCGGGGTGTGCATCCCGGCCCACGAGGTGGGGGGCGACTTCTACGACTACTTCTGGCTGGAGGGCGAGAAGCGCCTCCTGTGCATCATCGTCGGGGACGTGGCCGGCAAGGCGATGCGCGCCGCCATGACGGCGTTGATGTCCGACGGGATGATCTTCTCCCGGGTGCGGCAGGGGGGAGACATCGAGGAGATCATGGGCAGCTTGAACCGGTCGATGCACGAGAAGATCGGGAAGCGCATCTTCACCGCCCTGTGCGCGATGGTCCTCGACCCCGCAACCGGCGACCTGACGTTCGTCAACGCCGGTCTGTGCGAGCCGCTCATGAAGTCCGGAGCGGGCGTGGAGTACTTGACCTCCCCCGGATCGACCCTCCCGCTGGGCGCCCGCGCCGGCACCTCGTACGAGCACCGGACGGTGCGGCTGGCCGGGGGGGACGTGATCGTCGTGTTCTCCGACGGGGTCCCCGAGGCTCAGAGCCACGCCGGCGGCCAGTACGGCTACGACCGGCCCCGCGAGTTCCTCGCTCGCCTGGACGTCCCGGCCCTCTCGGCGGAGCGCATCAGGGACACGCTCATCCGGGACGCGCGACACTTCTCGGGCGGCTCGCACCCGAGCGACGACATGACCCTGGTGGTGATCAGATCGACGGCGGACCCCGACGGGCCGGCAACGAACTGAACCCCGCGGTGGCGTTGCTCCGGGACTCGGCTCGTGTGGTTGCGTTGTCGGGCTCCAGCCGGCCGCCCATCCCGCATCTGTCAACTCAGCCGAAGCTCGAGCTACCGATCTCGCCAGGGTTCTGGCGAGGCCACCGCTTCCTGCACACGCCGACGACCACGCCGGCGAGTTCGTCGATCGGGCACCAGGACGAGTTGACGATCAGGTCGTAGTACAGCGGGTCCTCCACGTCGCAGTCGAACGCGTGCGACACGGCGTGCGCCCGCGCCCTGTCGGCGTCCTTGATCTCATCGTGCGCACTCTCACTATTCAAGCCACCCCTGGAAGAGACGCGGGCGATGCGGTCCTCGATGTTCGCCACCACCCGGACCGAGAGGCCGCGTTCGTGCGGCAGGAAGAAATTGGCGTCACGCCCGAGGAAGATCACCTCCCCGTGCACGGCGAGGAGCTGAAAGACGCGCCGCAACTCGTGGGTGTACGTGTCGCGCGTGATCATGGCGTGCGGCATGAGGTCGCCGAGGACGTCGGTGACCCAGTTCGCGGCGTCCTTGTCGAGAAGGTTCATCATCGAGGGGTTGACATGCAGGTGTGCAGCCACGAGGTCGACCACCTCGCGATCGAGGACCGGCCACCCGAGGGCCGCGCCGACCCGCCGGGCGAGCTCGATCCCGCCCGCTCCGTGCTGCCGGGCCACGGCGACGTACGGACCCATGTGGCATTCGGGTTCGTACTCCGGCCTCTCGCTCGCGAGGGCCGCGGCGATGCGCCTCCGCATGCGGTCCCAGCTGATGCTCCGAGCCGCCAGCTCGGTGACGATCGCTTCCAGGGAGGGGGTTGTCATGACGGTGGCCTCCGAATCCGATGAACCTAAGCCCAATCTCGTCGCAGCTGGCGGCCTCGTCAACCCTGGTCGCTCGCGACCAGGCGAGCCGGCTGCCAGTCATGCGCCTGTCTGCGTCACCGGGGCCTGGGGCCCCCGTTCTCGAAGCCGCCAACACCCGCGAGGTGGAGTTGCGCTTCCGGCCGGTCAGCGTGGTTCGTCCCCCCGTACATCTCCTCCACAAGGGCGGCAAATTCCCTCTCCACGACGCGCCGGCGCACCTTGAGCGTGGGGGTGAGCTGTCCGCCATCGATGCTCAGGGTCACGGGCAGCACCCGGAACAGCCGGACCTGCTCGTAGTGGGCCAACTCGGCGTTGGCCGCCTCTACCGCCTCGCGGAACAGCGCCTGCACCCGGGGGTCGGCGGCGAGGGCGGCGGGCGCCTCCTCCGCGATGCCCTGTCCGGCGGCCCAGCCCAGCAGGGCTGCGAAGTCGGGGGAGAGGAGGGCCACGATGAACGGCCTGTCGTCGCCGATGAGCACCGCGGCGTCCACGAACCGGGAGCGCTTGAGCAGCTCCTCGATGGGCTGAGGGGCGACGTTCTTGCCGCCGGCGGTGACGATGAGGTCCTTCTTGCGGTCCGTGATGTAGAGGAACCCGTCGCCGTCGAGGCGGCCGATGTCGCCGGTGTGGAAGAAGCCGTCGGGCTCGAACGCCTCGCGCGTCGCGTCCGGCCGGTGCCAGTAGCCCGGCGTGACGCTGGGGCCGCGCACCAGGACCTCGCCGTCGTCCGCGATGCGGACCTCCACGTTGTCGAGGGGGCGCCCCACCGCGCCCAGGCGGTTCTCCCCGGGGAGGCAGCCGTTTACCGCGATTCCGGGCGACGTCTCGGTGAGGCCGTAGCCTTCCTGGAGGGGGATCCCCAGGGCGTGGAAGAACTCGTTGACGCGGACCGGAAGCGGGGCGCCGCCGGAGAGGGCGTAGGCCACCCGCCCGCCTAAAGCGGCGCGCACCTTGGAGAGCACGAGCCGGTCGGCGACGGCGTGGGCGAGGGCCGTGCGCACACCCGGGCGTTGCCCCGCCAGACGGGCCCGAGCCACCCGCGTGCCGGCGGCGAGGGCCCAGTGGAACAGCCGGCGGCGCGCGGGCGATGCCGCGTCCACCTTGGTGAGCACCGCGTCCCGGACCTTCTCGAACACGCGCGGCACGCTGCAGAAGTACACCGGCCTGATGACCGGCAGCAGCTCCGCCACGTGCCGTGCGGCGCAGTACGCCCGCGGGCACGACAGCCGCATGTAGGCGTACCCCGCGCAGCGCTCGAGGACGTGGCACAGGGGCAGGAACTCGAGGACCAGCTCGTGCCCGGTCACCGGGGTGCGCGCCGACACCGCCGCCGAGTTCTCGATGAAGTTGCGGTGGGTCAGCTTCACGCCCTTGGGCTCGCCGGTGGTGCCGGAGGTGTAGATGACGGTGGCCAGGTCGTCGGGGGCGATCCCTTTCGCGCGCTCCCAAAAGCGCGAAACGGCTTCCTCGGAGGCCCCGGAGGCGAGGACCTCCTCGAAGGAGAGGGCGCCCGCCGCCGGCGTCCCCTCGATCTGCACCACGTGCTCGAGGCCGGGGCAGTCGCGGCGCACGCCGACCAGCATCGCCGCGTGTTCTGGGGTGTCCGCCACCGCCACGCGGCTGCCGGAGTCGCGCACCTGGAACGTGATCTGGGCGGCGGTGAGGGTGGTGTAAACGGGCACGTCCACGGCGCCCAGGTCGAGCACCGCGAGGTCCACCATGTGCCACTCCGGACGGTTCTCCGAGATCAGCATCACCCGGTCGCCCGACTCCACACCGAGCCTGGCGAGACCCTGGGCCAGGGCCGCCGTGTGCTCAAGCATCTCGCTGGTCGAGAACCATCGCGCCTCGCCGGGGCGGTAGAGGGCGCAGTGGCGGTCCTTCGCCACCGCCACGTCGCGTTGGAAGATCTCGATGATGGAGCGCTCGCTCATGGGCACCTCGCCTCGCTGCCGGAATCCGCTCGCCGGGAGTGTCGGGTCGGGACGCTCCTCGGCACGGTTGCCGCTCGCGGAAAGGCGACCGCGACGCGGGCCCGTTTCGTGAAAGCAATCGTTCTCTCAAGATTCTAGCGTCTCCGAGGCCCAGCGCAACCGGATCCGGACACCGCGAAGGAACGTCAGCCGCAGGCCCGCCGCACCGCGCCGAGGAACGACTCGGCGTAACCCGCGAGGGTGCAGTGCCGTTGGGCCCACGCCCGGCCGGACTCGCCGAGGCGCCGCGCTTCTGCGGGGTCGCGCGCCAGCCGCTCGATCGCGTCCGCCAGGGCGGCGTCGTCGCCGGGCGGGTAGAGAAACCCGCCCCCGGAGTCGACGGCGAGCTCCTGCGCCCCGCCTGCGCTCGTCACGACGACCGGCCGCCCGCGCTTCATCGCCTCGACGACCACGCGGCCGAACGCCTCGCAGCGCGAGCAGAGCAGCAGCACGTCGCACGCGTCGATCTCCGCGACAGCGTCGGGGGCGCGCGGGAGGAGGCTGACGGCCCGGCGTCCAAGCCGGCACAAAGGCGCTCGAGCTCGTTGCCGTACGACCCCTGGGTCTCGCCGACGACGCGCAGCGTCGCCGCGCACCCCCGCTCCCTCAGGCGCGCGACGGCGCGGATCGCGTCGGCCTGCCCCTTGCCGGGGTGCTTCCGCCCAAGAACGAGGACCCTCGGCGCGCCTGGCTCCCCGGGGGCGGGGACCAGCGGGCGGTCGAGCTCGGCCGTAACGGCGTAGTACGCGACCTCGATCTTGCCGGCCTCGACGTGCTCGCCGACGCGCCGCGCGAGCGCCCGCGAGCAGGTCACGATGCGCGCCGAAAGTCGGTCCACCTGGCGCAGGGTGCGCGCGAGGCCGAGCGCGAAGCGGTACCCGTGGTCGAGGTCGCCGTACTCGTTGACGAGCCAAATGTGCGGCACACCGGCCAGCCGGGCGGCATACGCGCCGGCAGGGTTGGTGATGCTGTTGGTGGCGACGACGCAGGGTCGCTGGCGGCGGAACCAGGACGCGAGGCGCACGATTGCGACGGCGTTGGGCGCCATGAGCGCCATGGCGGCCGGGCGCGGCACGTTGGCGGTGGCCCAGCCGTAGTGGCGCACGACGCGCGGGCGCGCGCCAACGGCGACCAGCGGCTCCGCCAGGGGACCGGGGCTCGGGAGGACCACGTCGACTTCGACGCCGTAGAGGCGGACGAGCCCCTCGGCCAGCTCGAGCAGGCACACCTCGGCGCCGCCCAGGCGCGCGGAGTGCGACACCAGCACCACGCGCATCGCCGCGCCGCGTGTGCTCGTCACGGCGCGGCTCGGGTCGGGACGGCGACGCTGCGGGGGAATGCTCGCCCCCCCGGACCCGCGACGGGCGATGGACGCCTGCCGGCCCGGCGCACGGCAGCCTCGATGCGGACGGGGGAGACGCTTGCCGAACTCACGGGCGCGAGTATGCCACGGGAGCGGGGACCGTCGCGGGTGCGGGACGCGGTTGCGACCAGCGCCCGGACTCGCCCGCCTCGCTCAGCTCTCCGCGGGCGGCGGCCCGGCACGAGACGGCCACGCCCACGCCCTCGAGAGGCGCCGCCCACGCGCTGCGCGCGGGTATCATCGAGACCGTGGCCAAGGAAGCCCCCATCCGTGCGCTCGTTTCGGCTCTGATCCCGGCGGTGGCTCTCGTCGCCGGCCTGCCGTTCGTGAACCGGCTCGAGCCCGTTGTGCTCGGCCTGCCGTTCCTTCTCTTCTGGATCCTCGGCTGGGTCCTCCTCACACCGGTCTTCCTGGCCATCGCCTATCTCCTCGCTGACGCAAAGCCCGATCGCGCGGCGGGCGGAGAGGGACGGTGACGACGCCGCTGCTCGTCATCGTGGCGTTCGTCCTCGTCTCGGCGGCGGTCGGAGTGATCGGTCGCGGGCGCGGCGAGATGAACATCGAGCGCTGGAGTGTCGGCGGCCGCCGCTTCGGCGTGGTCCTCGTCTGGCTGCTGACGGCCGGCGAGATCTACACCACCTTCACCTTCCTCGGCGCGAGCGGTTGGGCCTACTCGCGCGGCGCGCCGGCGTTCTACATCCTCGCCTACGGCACGATCGGCTACATCATCTCGTTCTTCCTGCTCCCGCCGGTATGGCGCATGGCGAAACGCCTCGGCCTGCACACGCAGCCGGACTTCTTCCTGGCCAGATACGACAGCCCGGCGCTCGCCGGTCTGGTGGTGCTGATCGGCGTCGTGTCGATCGTGCCCTACCTGCAGCTCCAGCTCGCCGGCCTCGGGATGATCGTCGAGATCGCCAGCGCGGGCGCGGTCTCCTCCCACCTCGCGATCGTCGTCGGGTTCGCCGTCACGTGCGTGTTCGTCTACACCAGCGGGATCAAGGGGATCGCGTGGGTGGCGATCATCAAGGACGTCGCGATGATCGTCGCCGTCGTCGTCATCGGCATCGGGCTGCCGGCGATGTACTTCGGCGGCGTGGGGAAGATGCTCGCCGAGCTGATCCGCCAGCACCCCACCCACCTCACCTTTCCGGGCGGGACGACG
Organism: uncultured Acidobacteriota bacterium; assembly: GCA_963727205.1. Taxonomy (GTDB): domain Bacteria; phylum Acidobacteriota; class Thermoanaerobaculia; order Thermoanaerobaculales; family Thermoanaerobaculaceae; genus RBG-13-68-16. The sequence goes on from CAVSFQ010000012.1 coordinate 45,299, forward strand.
ACGATGGGCGTCGGGTGGGTGATCAGCACCGTCCTGCTCACCGGCATGGGCTTCTACTGCTGGCCGCACACGTTCGCGTCGGCGTTCTGCGCGAAGGACGACCGCACGCTGCGGCGCAACGCGGTCATCATGCCGCTCTACCAGTTGCCGGTCCTGCTCGTCTTCTTCGTCGGGTTCACCGCGCTTCTGGTGATGCCGGGGTTGGCCAACCCGGACACCGCGCTGCTGGCGCTCGTCGGCCGCAGCTACCCGGGCTGGTTCGCCGGCTTCGTGGGCGGCGCCGGCGCCGTCACCGCGATGGTGCCGGCGGCGATGCTCCTGCTCGGGGCGTCGACGCTGGTCGCGAAGAACCTCTACCGGCCGTTGCGGCGCGGCCCCGTCAGCGAGCAGCACCTGATGCGCGCGTCGCGCGGCTTCATGCTGGCGATCGCCGTCGCGGCGCTGGTGCTCGCGCTCTGGTCGCCCACCGAGCTGGTCAAGCTGCTGATCTTCGGCTACGACGGCATCGCGCAGCTCTTCCCCGGCATCGTGCTCGGCGTGTTCGCCCGCCGCGCCACCGCCCGCCCCGTCATCCTGGGGTTGGTGGCCGGGGTCGCGGTCGTGATCGGCCTCATCTGGAGCGGCCACGATCCGTTCCTGGGGCTGAACGCCGGGTTCGCCGGCCTCGTCGTCAACGCGGCGGTCACCCTCATTTCGATGGCAATCGTCAACGCCGGCGAGACGGCCGGCGCGCAGGTCCCCGGAACGCAGTGCTGAGCACGCCGTGCGGGAGGACGCAACGATGGGCAACCTCGCAGCCGAGATCGATCCGATGGCCGGCACGCTGGTGGAGTGGCGGCGCGATTTTCACCGGCACCCCGAGCTGGCGTTCGAGGAGCAACGCACCTCGGCCGTGATCCGGGCGTTCCTCGAGTCCCTGGGGATCGAGGTCCGGCCCTGCGGCCGCACCGGGCTGCGCGGCGTCCTCCGCGGCGGGCGGCCGGGCCGGACCGTGGCGCTTCGGGCCGACATGGACGCGCTTCCGGTGGCCGAGCTCGCCGATCACGACTACCGGTCCGAAAACCCAGGCGTCATGCACGCGTGCGGGCACGACGGCCACATGGCGATCCTGATGGGCGCCGCCAAGGTCCTGGCCGCGCGACGGGACACGCTGCCGGGGAGCGTCGTGTTCCTCTTCCAACCTGCCGAGGAGAACCCGCCTGGCGGCGCGGCGCTGATGATCGAAGAAGGCGCCCTCGACGGCGTGGACGGCATCTTCGGGCTTCACCTCTGGCAGCCGCTGCCGACCGGCGTCGTCGGCCTGCGCGCCGGCGCGTTGATGGCCCAGGCCGACGAGTTCGAGGTGGCCGTCCGGGGGCGCGGCGGCCACGCATCGCAGCCGCACCTGACCGTCGACCCCGTCGTGGTCGCGTCCCACGTCGTCGTCGCCGCACAGACGATCGTCAGCCGGTTTTTGAACCCTCTCGAACCCGTCGTCGTCTCGTTCACGACGGTGCACGGGGGCCGGATCCACAACATCATCCCGGACGAGGTGACGATGACCGGCACGGTGCGGACGCTCGACCCGGGAACGCAGCTCGGCGTCAGACAACGACTCGGCGAACTCTGCGAGGCGACGTGCCGGCTGTTCGGCGCGACCGCCGCGTTCACCTACAAGGAGGGCTACCCGCCGGTCATCAACGATGCCGCGTCGGTCGACCTCGTGCGCCGCGCGGCCGCGCTGGAGCTGGGCGGCGACGCCGTCAGGACCATCGCGCCGACCATGGGCGGGGAGGACTTCGCCTACTACCTGCAGCGCGTCCCCGGAGCGTTCGCGCTGCTCGGGATGGGCGACGACAGGCCCCACCCTCACCACAACGCCCGCTTCGACATCGACGAGAACATGCTGCCGCGCGGCGTGCGGCTGATGACGGCCGTGACGCTGGAGATGCTGCAGCCGGAGTGATCGCCGGCCGCCCACCCCGCGTTCGCCAACCTCGCCGGGCCCGGAGGCACCCATTCCGACGTCCATACGGTCGTGAGGGGCGCCGGGCGAGCTTGGCCCGCCCGGCGCCCCCACCACGCACACGGCCCCGCAAGAACACGGCGCAGTTACTTCCCCCTGTGCCGGCGGACGCTGACGTCCACGATCCTTCCCTCGGGCTTGACGTCCACCCGATGGAGCGAAACCACGTGGTCCTTCAGAACGTCGTATTCGAGGTCCGGCAGGTGCTGCAGGTCGGACACCTCGACGCCCATCATCGGCAGCAGCGCCGCGATCCCCTCGTTCACGGTCACCGAGTAGAGCCGATAGGGGTCGAGGGGCTGCCCGTGCACGCGGACCGACTGCAACTGAACGCGGGACCCGACGTCGGCCCTCGGGTCGTACGCGAAGCTCATCCCTGAAACCTGGAGGAAGAAATCCTCGTTGACCCCGAGGTAGGCAAGGCCGATCTCGAGGCTCTTGACCAGCTCGGCCCCCGTGATCCGGAACGTCGCGATCTTGAGGCCGAGGCCGGTTTCCGTATCGTAGCCGTAGGACACCGGCCGGAAGAGGTCGATCCCGACGATGGGCCCCTTGAAGATCCCTTCCGAGATGAGGCCGTTGGCGGTGATCGCGATGTCGGTGCCGGTCTTGGCGCGCAGCGCGTCGGTGATGAGGTCGCCCATCGCGCTGTCGCGCTCCGGCCGGTTGGGCTCGGTGGCCGTCTCGAGGTCGCAAACGGCGGTGGCGAGCCTGAGTTCATAGACGTCGCCGTAGGTGTCGACGATGCCCCGCTTGAGCTCGTCCACCACCCTCTGAACCTGCGGCAGCGGCCGCACCCTCTCGTCCACGGGCAGCAGCTTGTAGCTGGAGACCTTCACCGCCCCCGCGCCGACCGTGAAGCGCAACCACCCGACGTACTCGTAGTGCGACCCCGCCTGGAGGATCAGGGTCGGCTTCCCCTCCGGGTTGGTCACGACCTCCGGCCGCTCGAACACGTAGTGGTCATGGCCGCCGACGATGATGTCGATGCCGGGGAGGTTGGCGGCGAGCGTCCGGTCGTAGAGCACCCCGAGGTGGGACAGGCAGATCACCACCTCGGCGCCGCGGGTCCGCAGGTCCGTGACCTGCTGCGCCGCGATCCCCATGAGGATCGTCGGGTCGCCGGCGCCAAGGATCACCACCGGCGCGGGCGAGTTCATCACGTCGTCCGGGACGGTCATCCCGAAGATGCCGATGCGCACGCCCCCGACCTTCTTGATCAGGTTGGGCCGGATCCAGGTCGCGAGCGCCTCGTATTTGGAAAGATCGAGGTTCGCCGACAGCAGCGGCAACGTGCCGTCGCCGTACGCCGCCGCGAGCGAACCGGCGAGCACCTCCGGTCCGAAGTCGAACTCGTGGTTTCCCACCGCCATCGCGTCGAACCCGAGCTGCTTCATCAGCTGCAGCTCGGGGACCCCGAAGTACTGGTTGAAGAAGAGGTCGCCGTGGAAGACGTCCCCCGCGTGCAGGAGCAGCACGTTGGGCTCCGACGCGCGTACCGCGGCGATCACGCTCGCGGCCTTCGCCATCCCGCCGACGGTGCCTTCGAGGTGCCGGTCTTTGGGCCCCCAGGCGTCGAGGTGCGAGTGGGTGTCGTTGACGTGGAGCAGCGTGATCGTGGCCGACCGAGCTTCGAGCGCCGGGCAGACCCCGAGCCACGCCACCGCTGCGATTGCCACCGCCAGACAGGAGACGACACGCCGCAGCCGACCAGCCGGCCACCACGCCGCCGGTCGGGCCATCGAGGTTACCTCATCGAGGTTCCTTCCACTGCTACGCTGCTTTTCCATCGTCCGCATCCTCCTTTTCTCTGTCCACAGCGCTTTTGGACTGCCACTCCCGTTCGCAACCCGGTCCTATCCCTGGGACCGGGAAAGATCAGAAGAAGAACGAAACGCCGAGGGCCACGCCGGTGCTGTTCTGGGCGGCTCCCGCATACTGGCTCGTGCTCCGCCGGAAGAACGCCGTGACGTTCACCGCGACCGCCGGAGCCGGCAGCAGGCGGACCCCCGCATCGGCTTCCGCCCGGTCGCGAAAGAGGTCGTAGCCGCCCAGCGCCCGTTCGAACCGAAAACCGAGGAACGGCACCTGAGCCGGGACCTTCGTGACGAAGTTGTAGCGGTAGAACGCGCCGAACGACCCGCCTGTGAATGAGTCCGACCCGACGCTGGAGTGGTACAGGGCAAACGTGGGTCCGACCTCGTCGTGCTCGGTGAGCAGGAACCCCAGCTCCGCGGTGAGCTGGAGCGCGCTCCCCGACCCGCTCACGCTCTCGAACGTCCCCGAGACCGACAGCTCACGCTTGCCGGCCTCGAGCTCGGCGCCGCGCGCCGACACCCCCGACACGACCGCCACCGCAACGCCGACCGCTGCGATCGGCAGAACGCCTCTCATCTCGCGCCTCCTTGCTGCACACGTCCCCGCCGTTCGCTCCGTTGCGCCGGCGGGACCAGCGCCATGATCAGCACGGTGATCGCCACCGTGAGGACCACCAGTACGGCTGTTGCGCTCATCGCGTCCTCCCTCCTCGATCACGCTCGGAACAACTCGCATGCTGGTCGTTGCCGGCCTGCGATCAGTGGAACGAATTGCCCCCGAGTGGATGCCAGTCCTTCATCTCCTCGTGGACCGACCAGAACGCCGCAGCGACCGCGACCACGACCACGACCGCCACCTTGACCCAGACCTTGCTGCCGCCGCTCAAGACCACGTCGGCCATCGTCGTCTCGTTGGCGCGGATCGCGAATGCGTCTTTGTAGGTTGAGGGGAGCGCCTGGGGGTTGCCGCGGTCGTCGATTTGACTGCTGACCTGCAGCACGTAGTCGCCGGGTGGGAGGTCGGAAATCGACCAGCGGGCCTCGCTGTCCTGGTGCACGAGCTTGTTGGACTTGCCTTCGACCCGGTAAAGCTCGGTCACGACCCGCCGGCGGGTGCTGACCTCATGCCTCCTCGCCGACGCGTTTTCGAACACCCTCACCAGCAACCGTCCGTCCCCGTCCCCTGGGGCGTTCACGGCCGACCGCTGGAGGCGGATCTCGGTCGCGCAGCCGAGGCACCAGGGTGCCAGCGCGACCAGCAACGCCACACTCACGAGCCTGCTCGGATTCCGATGTCGCATCGCCGGCCTCCTTTCGTCCCAGTCCCACTCACTCCGCCGGGCTGTTCTCCACCCATGCTCGCCTCCGCCCGGCCGCGCGTCCTGATGAGGGCCTCACGCACGGGTGAAGGTTCGGCAACGTTGGGGCAACATCGGGGCGCTGTCCTGAGAAGGTGATTCTGTCTAGAAGACCTTTGTTTGGTTGAAAATCGACACGAGCGGCAGTATTCTGCTCAGAGCATCAACATGAACGAACGCACTGACCACGAGGTGTACCGGGTCGGCGACCTCACGCTCGACGTCGAGGCGCGGCTGTTGATGCGTGCCGACACGCTCGTCCCGCTGCCGCCCAAAACGTTCGAGCTCTTCGTCGAGCTCGTCCGCCGCGCGCCCGGCGTCGTCCGCCGCCAGGAGCTCCTCGACACCGTGTGGGCCCACGAGCTGGTCAACGACGAGGCGCTCACGCAGCGGGTGATGTTGTTGCGGCGCGCCCTCGGCGACGACCCCAAGGAGCCGACGTTCATCGCCTCGGCCCCCAGGTGGGGGTACCGGCTGGTGGCCGGGGTCGAACGGATCGAAGCCGCACCGCCACAACCCGTTGCACCGCCACAACCCGTTGCACCGCCGCAACCCGCCGGCCCGCCACCGCGCGAGGAACGCTCGGGAAGCAGCGATCGTCTGCGCTCGGTGCTCGCAACCACGCGCGTCCGCTACCGCTGGCTTGTCTGGCTCCTCTCCGGCGCCCTCGCGGCCGCCGTGACCCTGTTGTTTGCGCCCTTCGTTCTCGAGGGCCATCGGCGCACCATCGACTCGCTCGCGATCGCTCCCTTCCGTGCCGCCGAGGGCGGCGGGGGCGGGACCGACTACCTGTGCGACGGCATCCCCGCGACGCTCAACCGGACTCTGCGGTCGGCGCTGCCCGACCTCCGGATCATCGCCGAGAGCGCCATGGCACGCTACAAGGACACGCAGATCGACCCGCAAAAGGTCCGCCACGACTTCGGCGTCCGCGCCGTGCTCACCGGAACGCTCCTCCGGCGTGGCGACACGCTGGTCATCGACGCCGTGCTGGCGGATGCCAAGGACGGGACGCAGCTTTGGGATGCCCACATCGAGCGCCCCATCGCCGACATCCTCTCCGTTCAGGAGGAGATCTCGAACGAGATCGTGAAGGGCCTGCGCATCCGGCTCTCGGGGAAGGAGCGCACCCAGCTCGCCCGGCGTCCGACGGCGAACGCCGAGGCCTACACCCTCTACCTCAAGGGCCGGTACTTCTGGGGCAAGCGGAACGACAAGGGGTTCGAGGACGCGATCGCGTGCTTCAAGGCCGCGATCGACAAGGACCCGGCCTACGCCCTCGCCTACGCAGGACTCGCGGACTGCTACGCCATCGAGAGCACGGTCGAGTACGGCGCCGCCCCGGCCAACGAGGGGATGCCCAGGGCACGGGCCCTGGCGAGGAAAGCGCTGCTGATCGACGCGGACCTCGCGGAGGCGCACGCGTCGCTCGGCCTCGTGCTCTGGTTGTACGACTGGGACAGGGCCACCGCCGAGCGCGAGCTGCGCCGCGCCGTCGAGTTGGACGGCAACGACGCCGCTGCCTGCCAGTGGCTGGCCGAGTTGCTCGCGGAGCAGGGAAAGGCGGAGGAAGCCGACCGGGAGATCCGGCGCGCCCTCGCGATCGACCCCCTCTCCCTCGTCGCCAACGGCGATCGGGGGTTGTTCTCCTACTACCGGCGCGACTACGAGCAGGCGGTCCGGTCCTACCGTCAGACGCTCGCGATGGACCCGGAGTTCTCCCAGGCGTGGCTCGGCCTCGGCCTCGCGTATGCGCAGCAGGGGGCGCACGCGCAGGCGGTCGAAGCCCTTCAACGGGTCAACCGCCTCGGCCCGATCCCGCCGGCGATGGCCGCGCTCGGCTACGCCTATGGCCGGGCCGGCAACACGCGTGAAGCCCGAACGGTGCTCGACGACCTGCTGGCGCTCGCCGGGCGGCGCTACGTCTCCAGCCTGTACGTCGCCGCGGTATTCATCGGACTAGGGGACCGCGACAGTGCCTTCGAGTGGCTCGGCCGCGCCTGCGACGAGCGGGCGAGCATGTTGGGCACCCTCGAGGTCGATCCGGCCTTCGACCCGCTGCGGAGCGACCCCCGCTTCGCGGCGTTGCTCGCGCGCGCCGGACTCGCCACGCAGGCGCGCCACTCGATACAGCTTTCATCTCACACGTAGCGTCTTCAAGGTGTATTCTTGAGACTCATCATGCCGCGCGAACGTACGGCTTGGCGCCCGGGTCTTCAGGGCTGGCCGTGAAAGTGGAGGAATCGCATGCCCCAAGCGAAGAGACTCTCACCTGTCGTCATCCTGCTCGCCGCGTTGCTGACCTCGGCGGCGGCCGTGCGGGCCCAGGGCCTCGGCGACCTCGAGAAGAAGGTCGTCGAGAAGACCCTCCCGAACGGTCTCACCGTCCTCATCCTGCCGCGGCCTGCGGCGCCGGTCGTCTCGATGGCGACCTACGCCGATGTCGGCGGCGTGGACGAGAACCAGAACGCCACCGGGCTCGCCCACATCTTCGAGCACATGGCGTTCAAGGGCACCACGACCATCGGGACCAAGGACTACGCGAAGGAGAAGGCGGCAATGAAGAAGGAGGACGAGGCCTTCGCCGCCCTGCGCGCCGAACGGTTGCGCCGGCCCCGTCCGGACCCGGACAAGGTCAAGCTGCTCGAGGACGCGCTCACCAAAGCCCAGGACGAAGCGCGCGCCTTCGTCGTGCCGAACGAGATGGGCGAGATCATCGAGCGGGCCGGCGGTCACGGCCTCAACGCCTTCACCAACTTCGACATGACCGTCTACCACTACTCCCTGCCGTCGAACCGGCTCGAGCTCTGGGCCGCGCTGGAGGCCGACCGCTTCAGCCACCCGGTGCTGCGCGAGTTCTACAAGGAGAAGGACGTGATCATGGAGGAGAAGCGGATGGGCGAGAGCCAGCCCACCGGCCGCCTGTTCACCGACTTCATGCCGCTCGCCTACGTCGCGTCGATGTACCGCGCCGGCGTGATCGGCTACATGAGCGATTTGAAGGCCATCAGCCGGGCGGAGGCCGAGGCCTGGTTCGCCAGGTACTACGGCGCGAAGAACCTCACGGCCGTCGTCGTGGGCGACGTCGACCCCGCGACGGCGATGCCCATGTTCGAGAAGACCCTCGGCACCATCCCTTCGGGGCAGAAACCGGGACCGGTGGTGACCCAGGAGCCGCCGCAGCGCGCCGAGAAACGCCTGATCATGGAAGACCCGTCGCAGCCGTTCCTGCTCGTCGCCTACCACAAGGGCGACATCAACGACCCGGACAGCGCGGTCTACGAGGCGATCAGCGACATTCTCGCCGAGGGGCGCTCCTCGTGGGTCTACAAGTCGCTGGTGACCGACAAGAAGGTGGCGCTCTACACCGGCGCCTTCACCGAACTCGGCCAGAAGTACCCCGGGCTGTTCGTGTTCTTCGCCATCCCCAACAAGGGCAAGAGCAACGCCGACTGCGAGACCGCGATCTACGAGCAGATCGAGCGGCTCAAGAAGGAGCCCGTGTCGGCCGCCGAGCTGGATGCCGTCAAGGCGAAGGAGAAGAAGAAGTTCCTCGCGGCGATCGACTCCAACATGGGCCTCGCCATGCAGCTCGCGCTCGCTCAGAACCTGCAGGGCGACTGGCACGAGGCGTTCCGCTGGCTCGCCAAGGTCGACAAGGTGACACCGGCCGACATCCAGCGCGTCGCTCGCGCCCGGTTCGTCAGGTCCAACCGCAGCGTTGCCATGATCGAGACGACCGCCGAGAAGCCGGCCGAGCAGGCGGCGAAGTGAGCCGCGGCAAGGAGACTGCCATGAAAACACCCCGACTCGCCCTGTCCCTAGTTGCCCTGCTCGCCTGCCTCGTGCCCGCCACCGCCGCGTTCGGGCAGGCGGCGAAGGCCGGGAAACCGCGGGCTATCGACGCAATCAAGTACCCAAAACTGCATGAGATCAAGATGCCCGCGGTGGTCCGCGCGACGCTGCCGAACGGGATGAAGCTCCTCCTCGTCGAGGACCGCGACCTGCCGCAGATCTCGTTCCGCGCCACGGTGCGCGGCGGCCGGCTCGCCGAGCCCGCCGGGCGGCGCGGCCTTGCCGAGCTGTTCGGCGAGGTGCAACGCACCGGCGGCGCCGGCACGATGACCGGCGACCAGGTCGATCAGCTCCTCGACAGCCTCGGCGCCGAGGTCGAGACCAACGTCGGCGAGGCCGCCGGGACCGTCGAAGGCAAGGCCCTGACCGAGACCTTCGACAAGGTCCTGCCGGTGTTCGCCGAGATCCTGACGAAGCCGGCGTTTGCCCAGGACAAGGTCGACCTCGGCAAGACCCACATGCGCTCGAACATCTCGCGGCGCAACGACCAGGTCATGGGGATTGCGCTCCGCGAGTTCAGGAAGCTCATCTACGGCGCGACCTCGCCCTACGCCCCCAGGTCGAGTACGACGACGTCGAACGGTTGACCCGCGAGGACCTCGTCGCCTTCCACAAAACCTACTACCGGCCGGACACGACGATCCTCGCCGTGTGGGGCGACTTCGCCGTCGCCGACATGAAGGCCAAACTCGGCGCGGCGTTCGCCGGTTTTGCGGCCTCGGGTCCCGCGCCGGCGGTCGCCGCCGCCAGCGTTCCGGCGCAAGTGGCGTCGCTCAACTACATCGAGAAGAAGGACGTCGAGCAGACGTTCATCCTCGCCGGCCAGCTCGGCCTGCGCCTGGATGACCCGGACTACCCGGCCATCTGGGTGATGAGCGACATCCTGGGCGGCGGCTTCGCGTCACGGATCTTCGTCAAGGTGCGCACCGAGAAGGGGCTCGCCTACTCCGCCGGGGGCGGCATGTCCCCCGCAATGGACCACGTCGGGGCGTTCTACTTCTTCACCTCCACGAAACCGTCGACCACCGCCGAGGCGCTGGCGACGATGCTCGGCGAGATCAAGAAGATCCGCGAGGCGCCGGTGACCGACGCCGAACTGCAGCGCTCCAAGGACGGGTATCTCAACAGCTACGCCTTCGAGTACGACTCGACCGGGAAGATCGTCAACCGGCTCGCCACGTACGAGCTCTACGGCTACCCGGCGGACTTCAACGTCAAGCTGCGCGACGGCATCGAGAAAGTCAGCAAGGACGACGTGCTGCGCGTCGCCGCGAAGTACCTGAACCCCGACGCGCTCAGCATCCTCGCCATCGGCCGCAAGGAACAGTTCGACCGGCCGCTCGACACCTTCGGCAAGGTCGCCACCCTCGACATCACGATCCCCGAGCCGAAACCCAAGGAGACCGTCGCCGAGGCCACGCCCGAGACCATCGCCAAGGGCCGGGCGTTGCTCGCCAAGGCGGCCGGACATGTCGGCGCCGCGCTCGGCGGCGTCAAGGACATCACCTCCGAGGGCACCGTCACCGTGAGCACGCCGATGGGTCAGATGGACCTGAAGGCCAAGGTGACGTTCGTCCTGCCCGACCGGTCGGCCAACGAGATGACCACGCCGATGGGCGCGATGGTGCAGGTGCTCGACGGCGACCGCGGCTTCGTGAAGATGGGGCCGAAGAGCCAGCCCCTGCCGGAGCGCGCCGTGGCCGAGATGAAGCGCGCCCTGTACACCGACTTCGGCTGCCTGCGCCTGCTCAAGGAGGGGCCCGCCGGAACGCCCAAAGCGTGGGCCGGCGGGGACGCCGAGTTCGAGGGCAGGAAGGCGGACGACGTCCTGATCGGCGTGGGTGACGGCGTGTTCCACGTCTACCTCGCGCCGGACACCGGCGAGGTGCTCGGGACCAGGCGCTCGGCGCAGACCGAGGAGGGCGCCGTCGACGTGGTCACCGCCTACTCCAACTATCAGACCGTGTCCGGGTTGCGCATCCCGTTCGCCAGCGTCCAGAAGGTCAAGGGCGAGGTGAAGTCCAACGTCAAGCTGACGACGGTCAAGGTCAATGGGGGGTTCGCCGAGGACGTGTTCAAGGAATAGGCTGCGCCTCGAGAGCAGGGATACGCGCAGCGCCGGGTCACGAGGCCCGGCGCTGCTCTTTTGCCCCTGAGCGCCGCCGTCCTGTGCCATAGGTGCGCTCGAGGCACCTGCCTTGACAGAGCACAGGGAGAGCTCAATACTCGAGGAAAGGCGCAACTCGGGTGAGCAGTTGCTGAACGAGACAAAGGTATACGACTTGGGCAACGACGGGAGTGTCGAGAGACTCTCCGACGGGAACCGGTAAGGGCGCTGCAGCCGGTCGAACCGGGCTCCAGCGGGAAAGGAGAAGCGGATGGCCAGCCATAAAGTCATCATCAAGGAGGTCGGCGGAGTCTTCGAGGTGGATATGCGCAAGCTTCACACGAAGGGGGGCAATACGGTCGTCTTCCACAATGACACCCCCGACCCAATTGCAATCTTCTTCCCGGAGAAGGACCTCTTCCTAGGGTTCACACAGCCGTACAACGTCATTGAAGTTCCGGCAAAATCGTCATCGACCGCCTATACGGTCCAGGGCGCCCGAGAGAGGAAGAAGGACAACCACTACGCCTACGCCGTGTATTGCCATACCACGGGGGAGTTCGCCATCGCAAACTCCAACCCCGTCATCATCATTGACTACTAGCACGGCGCTTCAACCCGTCCTGCCGGTACCCTCCCGCCCGGCACCGCCGGGCCGGCGCGCCTTTCGTGACACGAGCGACCGCGCGTAGGATATGGAGGCAGAGGGTCACCAAGGCATGGAAACGGTCGAGGATTCCTTTCGAAGCGCTGCGGCCAGGCGGGCCGAACGGCCGCGGGGTGCCGCGTGATCGGCACGACGGTTTCTCACTACCGGATCCTCGAACGCCTCGGCGGCGGCGGGATGGGAGTCGTCTACAAGGCTGAGGACACCCGCCTCAAGCGCTTCGTCGCCCTCAAGTTCCTGCCGCCCGAGCTCACCACCCACCCGGTCTCGCGCGAGCGTTTCACGCACGAGGCGCAGGCCGCGGGCTCGCTCGACCACCCCAATATCTGCACGATCCACGAGATCGACGAGACCCCCGACGGCCAGGTCTTCATCTGCATGGCGTACGTGGACGGCGAGGCTCTGCGCGCGAGGCTCGCGCGCGGGCCGCTGACGGTCGAGGAAGCCCTCGCCGTGGCCATCCAGGCGGCCACCGGGCTTGGCCAGGCGCACCGGCATGGCGTCGTCCACCGCGACGTCAAGCCGGGCAACCTGATGCTGACCAGCGATGGCATGGTCAAGATCGTGGACTTCGGGCTCGCCTCGCTTACCGGGCATGCGCGCTTGACCATCACCGGCCAGGTCGTCGGCACGGCGTCGTACATGTCGCCGGAGCAGGCCCGCGGCACCGCGGCGGACTGCCGGTCCGACGTCTGGTCGCTCGGCGTCGTGATCTACGAGATGCTGTCCGGCCGGCTCCCGTTCGGCGGGGACAGCGATGTCGCGACGCTTCACTCCGTCGTGTACGACGACGTTCGCCCTCTTGCCGACCTGAAGCCGGACCTTCCGCCGCAGCTGCTGGCCGCGGTCGCGCGATGCCTCGCGAAGGACCCCGCGCTGCGCTACCAGACCGCGGCGGAGCTCGTCGCGGACCTGGAAAACGTCCGGCGCGGGCTCGGACTGGCAACCGCGCCGACCATCTGGAACCGCCCGACCGGCCGGTCCGGCGCGCTGCGGTTACGGCTTCCGGCGTGGCTGCGCCGCGCGCTTCGGCCCGCGGTCGCGGCGCCGGCGGCCGCAGCGGTGATCGTCGCCGCCCTGCTGGCGATTACGCCCGTGGGGCACAAGGCGATGAGGAACCTGCTCCACATCCACTTGGTCCCGGACCAGCTTCACATCGCGGTGCTGGAATTCACGAATGTGGGCGGGGATCCTGAAAACCGGGCGTTCTGCGACGGTGTGACCGAGATCCTGTCGAGCACGCTCACCAGGCTCGAGAGCTTCCGCGAAAGGCTTTGGGTCGTGCCGGCGAGCGAGGTCCGCGCCAGAGTGGTCAAGAGCGCCGGCGAGGCGCGCGGCGTCTTCGGTGTAAACCTGGCGGTCACCGGCAGCGTCCTCCGCGAGGGTGACAAGGTCCAACTCACGGTGAACCTCGTGGACGCCGAGACCCTTCGTCAAATCGACTCCGATGTGATCGAGGCGCCCGAGGCGGATCTGCCCGAGCTGCAGGACCGCGTCATGTCGGCCACCCTGCAGATGATCAAGATGAAGCTCGATCCGGTCGAGAGAAGGGAGATCACGACCGGAGGCACCAAGGTGCCGAAGGCCTACGACCTCTACGTCCAGGCGCGCGGCACGCTCGAGAACTACCAGGGCGAAAGCGACCCGCAGAAGGCCGCGGCGCTGTTCAAACAGGCGATCGCCCTCGACCCTGAATTCGCCCTCGCCTGGGCGGGCCTCGCCCAGGCCGATCTGGAGTCCTACCGGGTGAAGAAGGACGCACGCGACGTGGACGAGGCGGCGTCGAGCGCGAAACACGCCCTCGGGCTGGACGATCGCCTCGGCGAGGTGCACGCCACGCTGGGCCGCCTCTTCGCGACGACCGGGAAGTACGAGGATGCGGTGCAGGAGTTCAAGCGGGCGATCGCGATCCAGCCCAGGAACGGCGATGCGTTCGCCGGCCTGGCGCAGGCGTACGACCTTCTCAACAACCCCACTCAGGCCGAGGCGACCTACAAGCAAGCCATCGACCTCAGGCCCGAGTACTGGGTGGGCTACACCGACCTGGGCTGGTTCTACTACCGGCAAGGCCGTTACGAAGACGCCGAGAAGCAGTTCCGTAAGGTCATTGCGCTCGTCCCCCAGAACGCCTGGGCGTACAACAACCTCGGCACCGTGTCCCTGGTCCGTGGGCAGGATGCCCAGGCGCGCGAGATGCTCGAGCGATCGGTGGCCATCAGACCGGTCTACGGGGCCGTCTCCAACCTGGGGACCCTGTACTTCAAGGAAGGGAAGTTGCGGGATGCGGCGACGATGTACGAGAAGGCGCTCGCGATCAGGGGCACCGACTTCCGGCTCTGGGGCAACCTGGGGACCGCGTATTACTTCTCGGACCAGAAAGCCAAGGCCAAGGAGGCGTTCACGCGGGCCGTCGAGGTGGCGGAGAAGCAGCGCACGGTCAACCCGCGCGACACCAGGTTGCTGATCGACCTGGGCGGGTATTACGGCATGCTGGGCGAGCGAGCACAGGGGCTCGCGGTGCTGGCGCTCGTCCTCAAGGCGCCGCCCACCGACGCCGACTCGATGGCGGCGATCGGCGAGTCCTTCGAGGACCTCGGAGACCGCGACCGGGCCGTCGAGTGGATCGCAAAGGCGCTCAAGGCCGGGTTCCCCGCGGCCACGCTCGAGCAGGGGCCGGCGTTGCGCGACCTCCGCAGCGACCCGCGGTTCAAGAAGCTGATCTCGGAAAACACACCTGGGAGGTGACCCGATGAAGGCACGGTTGTGGTTCGTCCCGATGGCGGTCGTGGCGTGTCTGGCGGCGGCCGGGCGCGCGTCCGCGGCCGACCCAGCGAAGGCCCCCGCGGTGTACCCGATCCAGGAGCAGTTCGTCGACGCCGGCGGCGTGATGATCTACACGCTCTCGGTCGGCCGCGGCGCTCCCCTGGTGATCCTGCACGGCGGTCCCGGCGCCTCGCACGACTACTTCCTCCCCTACCTGCTGCCGCTGGCGCGCCACAACCGCCTGGTGTTCATCGACGAGCGCGGCTCGGGCCGGTCGGAAAAGCTCGAGGACGCCTCGCGCTACACCGTCGAGGCGATGGTGGCGGACGTCGAGGCGGTGCGCGTCGCGCTCGGGCTCGGCAAGATCAACCTGCTCGGGCACTCGTTCGGCGGCGTGCTGGCGCAGGCGTACGCGTTCGCCCACCAGGCGAACCTCTCGCACCTCGTCCTCGCCAGCACGTTCCACAGCACCAAGGCGCTCAACGAGGTGTTCGTCCGCATGAAGGCGGCGATGCCCGGGGAGCTGCGCAGCCCGCATCGACACGATGGAGGCCGCCGGCTTGTACGGGCACGGCAAGGACTACGAGAAGAACCGCTACACCAACGAGTACATGATCGCCGCCTGGGGCGAGGGGTACTTCCCGTACCTCTACCAGAAGCGGCCCGACCCGAACTATGACCCGGTCGCGAACGGCAACACGGCGTGGGACGTCTACCGCGAGATGTGGGGCTCGCACGGCGAGTTCGTCGTGGACGGCAACCTCGCCTCGGTCGAGTACGCGGACCGGCTGCCGGGGATCAAGGTGCCGACGCTGATCACGGTGGGCGACCACGACGAGAGCGACCCCTCGATCGCGCGGGCGATGCACGCCCTCATCCCGGGGTCGAAGCTCGTGGTCCTGCCGGAGAGCGGCCACATGACGTTCGTCGACCAGCCCGACATGTTCGTGAAGGCGGTGGACGGGTTCCTCCACCCGCCGGCGAAGTGAGCGACCGCGGCCGGGGGGTGGAAGGCTCTCGGGGTGCCAACGGGCCCCGGCGGAAGCCGGGAGAAACAGCGTGGGAGGGAGCGATGGAGGTTCCGTCAGGGTTGTTCGAAGCGGCGAAGGGCAAGGAGGTCGAGGTGGTCCTGACCGGCCAGCAGGGCCCGATCACAGGCATCCTGGAGTTGGTTAGCGCGAACTTTCTCGAGCTTCGGGACGGGCCCGACGACGTTTGGGTAGACCTGTCGGCGGTCGTCGCGGTCAGGGTCCACGCGCGCACGCCGCCGGTGAGGGGCGTCGACTCGAAGCGTTCGGCGACGAGCGAGCCCGAGACGCGAGAGGTTGCGCTGTTCTGCGAGGAGTGCGGGTACCAGCGAATGGGTCGAGAGCCGGTCTCCGAGGAAGGAGGGCGCGAGGCAGGACCGGGAGCAGACCAGGGGATCAACACATGTCCCGCCTGCGGTTGTACGAGTTGGACACGCAAGAAGCCGCAGCTCTAGAAATCGCTCGGGTTGGAGCGACCCACCGCGTGGCGGGCGACTTCGGCGAAGCAGGAGGCGTCCACGCAGTTCCGGCGTCAGAAACCTCTGTGTGTCGTCAAGTGCTTCTGCTGATCCGAATTCACCGTCCTTTGTAGAGGAATTGGTGTCATCGGGCTCGGCCCGGCGGCGAGCCGCAGCCGTCGCGCGCACAACTTCGCGGCCCGTTGCGCTGGCGGACCTGACCCAACCACAGTTGCAGAGGGCCCATCCACGAACGCGGCCATCGCGCCGGTTGAAGAGGCCGATTCGGAAGACGCGCGCGCCGGGCGGAGCCGCCTTGACCGAACTCCGCCCGATGCTAGACTCGGCCGTCGTGCGGTAGAGCCTTGACCGGCCGGGTGCGAGGGGGCGGGATGAGCGGGCAGTTCTCCGACGTGAAGAAGTACCTGCTCTCGGGCGTTTCCTACGCGATCCCGTTCGTCGCCTGCGGCGGCATCATGATCGCCGCCGCGATCGCGTTCGTGCCGATGACGGCGAGCGGGCCCGACTTCTCCCACTCACCGTTCCTCAAGATGATCCTGGACATCGGCACCGCGGCGTTCTCGTTCCTGGTGCCGGTGCTGGCGGGTTACATCGCGTTCGGGATCGCCGACCGGCCCGGCCTGGTGCCCGGCTTTGTCGGGGGCTACATCGCCAACCAGATCGGCGCCGGGTTCCTGGGCGGGCTGGTGGCGGGGCTGCTCGCCGGGTTCGTCGTCTACTGGATCAAGAAGCTCAAGGTCCCGGCGGCGCTCCGCCCCATCATGCCGATCCTCGTCATCCCGGTCGTCGCGTCGCTCGCCGTCGGGTTCGTCATGTACAGGGTCGTGGGGTTCCCGATCAAGGACGCAATGACCTACATGTCCCGCTGGCTCGCGACCATCGGCACCGGCAACAGCGTCATCCTTGCCGTCGTTCTCGGAGCGATGATCGCCTTCGACATGGGCGGCCCGGTCAACAAGGTGGCGTTCTTCTTCGGCGCCGCCATGATCAAGGAGGGGAACTTCGCCGTCATGGGCGCGTGCGCCGCCGCGATCTGCATCCCGCCGATCGGCCTGGGTCTGGCGACGGTGCTCGGCCGCAAGCTCTGGAGCAGCGAAGAACGCGACGCCGGCTACGCGGGGCTGGCGATGGGGATGATCGGCATCACCGAGGGCGCCATCCCGTTCGCCGCCGCCGACCCGGTGCGCGTGATCCCGACGATCATGGCCGGCTCGGCGATCGGCTCGGTCATCGCGATGCTCGGCGGCGTGGGCGATCACGCACCCCACGGCGGGCCGATCGTCCTCCCCGTCGTCGACCATCGGCTGGCGTACGTGGCGGCGATCGCGGCGGGGTCGCTGTTCGTCGCTCTGGTGATCAACGGAATGAGGAAGCTCGCGGCTAGCGGGAAGTCATAGGAGAGCGCGATGAACATCGTGGCCGTCACCGCGTGCCCGACCGGTATCGCCCACACCTACATGGCGGCCGAGCGTCTCGAGAAGGCAGCCAGGCGGCTCGGGCACGTCATCAAGGTGGAAACGCAGGGCGCGATGGGGATCGAGAACGAACTTTCGGCGGACGACATCGCCCGCGCCGACGTCGTGATCCTGGCGGCCGGCATCGCGGTGCGCAACCGCGATCGCTTCGAGGGGATGCGGATCGTCGAGGTCCCCGTGCAGGACGCCATCAAGGACCCCGAGCGGATCGTCGCCGGCCTCGGCATCTAGTGGCCAAAGAGCTTTCTTTCCGCTTTCCCCTTCCGCACGGCCTGCACGCCCGGCCCGCCAGCCTCCTGCGCGACGCAGCAGGCTCCTTCCAATCCGCGATCACCCTGACCAACCGCCGCAACGACCTCACGGCGAACGCCAAGAGCACGCTGGCGCTGGTCGCCACACTGACCAGGCAAGGGGACGAGTGCACGCTGCTGATCGCCGGCGGCGACGAGCCGGCCGCCGCCGAGGCTCTGCGACGTTTCATCTCCGCGGAGTTGCCGCTGTGCGACGAAGCGCCGCCCGTCGTCCCGGCGGCTCAGGGGCCGTCGCCCCTGCCGCGCGCCCTGCGCGGCGAGGGCGTGCTTGTCTACCGCGGGGGTTCGGGTAGCGGCGGCATCGGCCGGGCGCCGGCCCTCGTCGCGACACGGTGGAACGGCGGCCCGGACCTCGCCAATCGTGAAAAGGGCTCGCCCGAGGCGGAGTTCGCGAAGCTGGAACGGGCGTTCGTGGAGGTCGGCGCCGCGCTGCGGGCGCGGCGTGCCGCCGCCGCGAACGACACTGAGCGCGCGGTTCTCAACGCGCATCTCGCCATCCTCGAGGATGTCGAATTGAAGGCGAAGATCGCCGATGAGATCGGCCGCAGCGGCGCCGGCGCCGGACAGGCCGTGGCCGCGGCCGTGGAGCACTTTGCCGCGGTCCTGCGCGATTCCGGCAGCGCCGTGCTCGCCGAGCGCGTGCTCGACCTGCGCGACATCGGGGAGTTCCTCGTTCGCGCCCTCTATCCCGGCACGCCCCGCGACGACCGCATCGCCCTCACGCGCGACGCCGTCGTCGTCGCCCAGACCCTGAGCCCCGCGCACTTCCTCGCCCTCGACAAGTCCCGCCTCAAAGGGCTCGTCCTCGCCAGCGGCGGCGCCACCTCGCACACCGTGGTCCTCGCCCGTGCTCTCGGCGTCCCCTGCGTCATCGGCGTCGCCGACGCTGTCCGCGCCTTGAGGGACGGGCAGGAGGTCGTCGTCGACGGCGAGCGCGGCCTGGTGGTCGCCGATCCCTCACCCGCGGTGTCGGAGTTCTACGACGCGGAGAGCGCCGCGTTGCGGACGGTGCGGGAGCGGGTCGAGCGGGCAGCCGCCCGCGACGCCGCGACGTCCGACGGCCGGCGCATCGAGGTCGGCGCCAACGTCTCGTCGCTCGCCGAGGTGCAGGACGCGCTCGCCGCGGGCGCCGAGGGCGTCGGCCTCTTCCGCACCGAGTTGCTGTTCATGGACCGCGCGCAAGCGCCCTCCGAGGACGAGCAGGCCGAGGTCTTCGCCGCGGCGGCACGCCTGGCCGGCGCGCGCCCGGTGATCATCCGCACCCTCGATGTCGGCGGCGACAAGCCGATCCCGTACCTGGACCTCCCCGAGGAACGCAACCCCTTCCTCGGCTTCCGCGCGATCCGCACCTACGCGGCGCACCCCGGGATCGTCGCAGCGCAGATCCGAGCCATTCTGCGCGCGTCGGCGTGCGGCAACGTCAAGATCATGTTCCCGATGGTGAGCTCGCTCGGCGACGTCCGCGCGCTGCGCGGCCTCGTGGCGGCGGAGATGGAGAGGCTGGCAGCCGCAGGCGTCCCGTTCGACCGCGACATCGGGGTTGGCGTCATGGTCGAGGTCCCGTCGCTCGCCTTCGTCATGGACCAGGTCGCACCCGAGGTGGACTTCTGCAGCGTCGGCTCCAACGACCTGCTCCAGTACCTCCTCGCCGTCGACCGCGACAACCAGCGAGTCGCCCACCTGTACACGCCGTTCGAACCGGCGTTCCTGCGCGCCCTCGCGGCGGTCTGCGACGGGGCGCACGCCTGCGGCAAATGGGTCGGCCTCTGCGGCGAGCTGGGCTCCGACCTGCTCGCCGTTCCGCTGCTCGTCGGGCTCGGCCTCGACGAGATCAGCGTGGGCTGTGCGCGCGTGGCGGCGGTGAAGTCGGCGATCGCCGGCTGCGCGACGCCCGAGTGCCGGCAGCTGCTGGAATCGGCGATGCGTCAGGAGACAGCGGCCGACGTCGAGGCGCTGCTGCGGGCGTTCGCCGCGAAGAGGGCGGGCCGCTCGCTTCTCGCCGAGGACCTCGTCCGCCTGCGGTCGCGCAGCCGCACGAGGGACGAGGCGGTCCGGGAGCTCGTCGGCCTGCTGCGAACCGCGGGGCGGGTCGGCGACCCGGACCGCGTCGAGGACGCGATCTGGCAGCGGGAGGAGACGTACTCCACCGGGGTCGGCTTCGGCGTCGCGATTCCCCACTGCACGTCGGAAGGCGTGCTGGCGACCTCGATCGCCGTCGCCTCGTACCCGGCCGGCGTGGAGTGGCAATCGCTCGACGGATCGCCGGTGACGATGGCGATCCTCGTCGCGGTGCGCGCGAGCGATCCCGGCGAGACGCACCTCAAGACGATCGCCAGCCTGTCGCGCAAGCTGATGGACGACGACTTCCGCGCCTCGCTGCTGGCGGCGGCGAGCGCGGCCGAGGTGGTGGCGTTGCTGCGGAGCGCGGTGGAGGCGTCGTGAGCGAACCGATCTCGACAGAGGCAAGGAGGCTGGTCATGCGGGTTGCAACCCTCGTCGTCGGAGGCTCTCTGCTGGCTGCGTGCGCCGCAACCGCCGGGGACGCGCCACCGCTCCCCGCCACGCCGCCCGACGTGTACGTCGTCGCCACCTCCCACCTCGACACCCAGTGGCGGTGGACGGTGCAGGACACGATCGACGACTTCCTGCCCGACACCATGCGCGGCAACTTCGCGCTCATCGACAAGTACCCGGGCTACAACTTCAGCTTCGAGGGCGCCTTCCACTACATGCTGATGAAGGAGTACTACCCGGCGGATTTCCAGCGCCTGAAGGGGTACGTCAAGGCCGGTCGCTGGAAGGTGGCCGGGAGCTGGGTGGACGCCGTGGACACCAACATCCCGTCCCCCGAGTCCCTCATCCGCCAGACGCTGTACGGCAACGGGTTCTTCCGCCGCGAGCTCGGCGTCACCTCGCGCGACGTCTTCCTCCCCGACTGCTTCGGCTTCGGCTTCGCCCTGCCGGCGGTCGCCGCGCACTGCGGGCTGGTGGCGTTCTCGACGCAGAAGCTCACCTGGGGCAGCTCGATCAAGATCCCGTTCGACGTCGGGCTCTGGGAAGGGGTGGACGGCTCGACCCTCATCGCCGCCCTCAACCCGGGCGACTACGCCTCCGAGATCAAGGGCGACCTCACCCTCGACGCCGACCTCTACGCCGTCGCGGACCGGCAGGTCGCGCTCACCGGGCTGCCGCTGGCGTTCAGGTACTTCGGGACCGGCGACGTCGGCGTGCCGCCGGCGGAGTCCTCCGTCGCGTGGCTGCAGCAGAGCCTGGCCGGCCCCGGCCCGGCGCGGGTGCACAGCGCCGCGCCCGATGCGATGGCGCTCGACCTGATGGCGAGCCACGGCGGCCGGGCGCCCGAGGGCCTGCAGCGCTACCGCGGCGAGTTCCTGCTCACGCGCCACGGCACCGGCTGCTACACCTCGCAGGCCGCGATGAAGCGCTTCAACCGCAAGAACGAACGTCTGGCGGACGACGCCGAGAAAGCCGCCGTCGCGGCGTGGTGGCTCGGCGGGATCGAGTACCCGCGAACGCGGCTGGACGACGCCTGGCTGCGCGTGCTCTGGCACCAGTTCCACGACGACCTCACCGGCACCTCGATCGCCGGGGCGTACGTGTTCTCGTGGAACGACGAGACGATCGCCGGCAATGAGTTCGCCGACGTGCTCTCGCAGGGGGTCGGCGCGGTGGCGACCGCGCTCGACACGCGTGGCGACGGCGCCGCGCTCGTCGTCTTTAACCCACTGGCCGTTACGCGCGAGGACGCGGTCGAGGCCGACGTGCGCTTCCCCGGAGGCGCCCCGCGCGCGGTGCGCGTGACCGCGCCCGACGGGAGCGAACGTCCGGCGCAGGTGGACTCGGCACGCGGCGACATCGCCCACGTCGTCTTCGTCGCCCGCGTCGCGCCGCTCTCGTTCTCCACGTTCGCGGTGCGCCCCGCGCCCGCGCCCGCGCCGGCCGGCGAGCTCAAGGCCGGCCGCGACGGGCTCGAGAACGCGCGCTACCGCGTCCGCCTCGACGCGGCCGGCGACGTCGCCTCGGTGTTCGACAAGACGCTCGGCCGCGAGCTGCTCGCGGCGCCGCTCGCGCTCCAGCTCATCGACGACCGGCCGCTGCGCTGGCCGGCGTGGGAGATCCAGTACGACGCGATCGCCGCCCCGCCGCGCGAGGTGGTCGGTGGCCCCGCCGTCCTTCGTGTCGTCGAGGACGGCCCGGCTCGCGTCGCGCTCGAGGTCGTGCGCCAGGCGGCTGGCTCCACTTTCACCCAGCGCATCCGCCTCGCCGCCGGCGGCGCCGGCGACCGCCTCGAGATCCTCAACGACATCGACTGGCGCACCAAGGAGACGCTGCTCAAGGCGGCGTTCCCCCTCGCCGCGACGAACGAGATGGCGACCTACGACCTCGGACTCGGCGTGGTGCAGCGGCCCACCGACCGGCCCAACCGCTACGAGGTGCCGGCGCAGGAGTGGGCCGACATCTCCGACGCCTCCGGCGCGTTCGGCGCCGCCGTGCTCAACGACTGCCGCTACGGCTGGGACAAGCCGGACGGCCATACCCTCCGCCTCACCCTCGTCCACACGCCGCGCGTTCCCCCCGGCACGAGCTGGCCGCTCGAGCAGGGCTCCAACGACCTCGGCCACCACCGCGTCCTCGTCGCGCTCGCCGGGCACGCCGGCGACTGGCGCTCCGGGCGCGTCGTCTGGTCCGGCGACCGCCTCAACCAGCCGCTGCTCGCCTGGCAGGCGCCGGCGCACCCTGGCCCGCTCGGCCGCTCGTTCGAGCTCCTGCGCCTGACCGCCCGCGACGGCCGCGAGGCGCCGGTCGCGGTGCGGGCGCTCAAGCTCGCCGAGGACGGCGACGAGGTCGTGGTCCGCCTGCAGGAGATCGCGGGCGCGCCGGTCAACGGCGCGCGCCTCTCGTTCGCGCGGCCGGTGCTTGCCGTCCGCGAGGTCAACGGCGCCGAGGAGCCGATCGCCGGGCACGGCGCCGGCGGCGCCATCCCGCCGGCGGCCCAGCCGCCGCTCGCCATCGCGGACGGCGCGGTCGTGCTCGACTTCCTGCCGTTCAGGCCGCGCACCCTCGCGCTCCGGCTCGCCCCACCGCCGGCGGCACTCGCGCCGCCGCGCTCGGTCCCGCTCGAACTGGCCTTCAACCTCGACGGCATCTCGCGCGACGACGCCCGCACCGACGGCGACTTCGACGGGCAGGGCCACACGATCGCCGGCGAGCTGTTCCGGCTACGCTGGCCTCCAACGACATCCCGTTCCACACCGGGCCGCAGGCCCCCGGCCAGGCGAACGTCCTGGTGTGCCGCGGCCAGAGGGTGGCGCTGCCCGCCGGTGACTTCAACCGCGTCTACCTGCTCGCCGCCGCCGTCGGCGGCGACCGTGCCGCGACGTTCGCGATCGACAGCGCGCCGACCCGCCTCCTCGTGCCCGACTGGGCCGAGCCGATCGGTCAGTGGGACAGCCGGGTCGTCGCCGGGGAGATCGTGCAGGACCCGTCGAGGATCGCGCCCGCCTACGCCAAGGACGTGCCCGTCGCGTGGGTCGGCACCCACCGCCACGATGCCCGCGGGGAGAACGAGGCGTACGTGTTCACCCACCTGCTCCGACTGCGCCTCGACCTCCCGGCCGGAGCGAAGATGCTGACCCTGCCCGACGACGAGCACCTCCGCATCCTCGCGATCACCGCCGCGCGCAACGACAACGATGCCGTCGTGGCAGCGCAGCCGTTCACCGACCCGGAGATCGGCACGGTGGTCCACGTCGAGGCGCCGGAGAAGGTGTTCATCGACCGGGCGGCGGTCACGCTCACCTCGCCCAACCCCGGCGCGACGATCCGGTACACGCTCGACGGCAGCGAGCCAACCGCGACCTCGCCGGCCTACGCCGAACCCCTGCGCCTCGAGCGCACCACGACGGTCAAGGCGCGGGCGTTCGCGCCCGGCCTCGACGACCGGTTCGTCGCCACCGCCACCTTCACCAGGGTGGCGCCACGCGAGGCGGCCGCGGTCGCGGCCGGGTCGCTCGCGCCCGGCCTGTCGTGCCGGACGTACGAGGGCGACTGGCCCAAACCGCCCGACTTCGCCGCGCTCAAGCCGACCGGCCAGCTCACGCTCGCCACCGTCGAGCTTCCGGCGGACCGCTCCACCGACCGCTTCGGCATGGCGTGCCAGGGCTTGCTCGCGGTGCCTGCCGACGGCCTCTACCACTTCAAGCTGCGCTCCGCGGACGCCAGCGAGCTGCGTCTCGACGGCCTGCCGGTGGTCGAAAACGAGAGCCCCGACTTCATCAGCCGCTTCGGCACGGCGGCGCTCGAGGCGGGTCTCCACCCAATCGAGGTGCGTTACGTCCACGGCACCTTCTTCATCAAGGGCCTCGAGCTGGAGATGGATGTCCCGGGCGCGCCGCTCGCGCCGGTCCCGCCCGGGCGCCTGTTCCACCTGCGGGAGGCCAAGTAGCGCCGTTCGAGAGACGGTCCGCCAAGACGTGGCGGGTCGATTGGTTGGGGGAAGCGCCGCGGGTCAACCGCGGCGCGACGCATCAACTCCGTTTTGCCCGGGTGGCATCGGAGCTCTCCCGCCGCGGCAAATCTCACCGGACATGTCGATGCGGCTGATACCGATTTGCCATCTGTCGTATAGGAACCACTCTCACTTCGAGCCCCGCAATCGGCAGGACCGGGTCGTCGTTCCCGCGCACGCGGGAACCCAGTTACGGACTCACGAGGACCATGGCCTGGATCCCCGCCCCGGATCAATGTCCGGGGCAGGCGCTCGCGGGGATGACAACACCGGGCCGTACCTGCGCTCGCGATGACACCGATTCCTCTACGAAGGACGGTGAATTGGTATGAAATCCAAAGAGTTGGGGGTATGTCGGTGCGTTGAATGGCGCCGGGCACCCATCTGTGGTCTGCTTCGGGCCCGACGCGGCGAGCGGGGCCGCAGCGAGCGACGGGCGGCCGCCAGGTCGTCGGGCTGATGCGGCGTTCGAGTTATGACTGTAAGACATTAAAATACAATTATTTACGCCATGTCTGCCGGAGCGCCGCACGCGGCGGCCGAACCCTCGAACGAAACTGGACCGAATCAGATTCTTGACAAAGCCTAAATTGAGACCTAGACTACATCCATGGAATACGACCCCGCCGATCTCCTCCGCCGCCACGGTGTCCAGGTCACGGCTCAGCGCCTGGCCGTTCTGGCGGCGGTGTCGGATCGACCGCACGCCACGGCGAGCGACATCGCCACGCTCGTGCGGGCCGAGATCGGCGCCATCTCCCGCCAGGCGGTGTACGACGCCCTCGGCGTCCTGGCCGACGAAGGTCTCATCCGGCGCATCCAGCCGGCCGGGTCGCCGGCGCGCTACGAGGGCCGGACCGGCGACAACCATCACCACCTGATCTGCCGCACGTGCGGCCGGATGGTCGATGTCGACTGCGCCGTCGGTGCCGCGCCGTGCCTGACCCCCGCCGACGCCTCGGGTTACGAGATCGACGAGGCCGAGGTGATCTACTGGGGCCGCTGCCCCGAGTGCCTCGCCCAAACCCCTATCCGCTCGGGGACCGAAGAGGAGACCGTCCCCGTCCCGCACGTGCCGCACACGAGCGACGACGGCGACACCGACCGAGCAAGAACTCACGATCAAACCGACCAACCATAAGGAGAACGGACATGTCAGACGATGCCAGCAAGTGCCCGATGTCGGGCGGACGTCCGGCCCCCACGGCGGCCAACGCGAGGTCCAACCGAGACTGGTGGCCGAATCAGCTCAACCTGAAGGTGCTCCACCAGAACTCTCCCCTGTCCGATCCGATGGGCGAGAAGTTCAACTACGCCGAGGAGTTCAAGAAGCTCGATCTGGGTGCCGTGAAGAAGGACCTGTCCGCGCTGATGACCGACTCGCAGGACTGGTGGCCGGCGGACTTCGGTCACTACGGACCGTTCTTCATCCGCATGGCGTGGCACGGCGCCGGCACGTACCGCATCGGCGACGGTCGCGGCGGCGCCGGAGCAGGCCAGCAGCGCTTTGCGCCGATCAACAGCTGGCCCGATAACGTCAACCTCGACAAGGCGCGCCGGCTGCTGTGGCCGGTCAAGCAAAAGTACGGCCGGAAGATTTCATGGGCCGACCTCTTCGTCCTCGCCGGCAACGTCGCGCTGGAATCGATGGGGTTCAAGACCTTCGGTTTCGGCGGCGGGCGTGCCGACGTCTGGGAGCCGGACGAGAGCCCCTACTGGGGCTCGGAGACCACCTGGCTGGGTGATGAAACACGCTATTCCGGCGACCGCGATCTCGACAATCCCCTCGCTGCGGTGCAGATGGGTCTGATCTACGTCAATCCGGAAGGTCCGGGCGGCAACCCGGATCCGATCGCGGCGGCCAAGGATATTCGCGAGACCTTCGCCCGCATGGCGATGAATGACGAAGAAACCGTCGCGCTGATCGCCGGCGGCCACACCTTCGGCAAGACCCACGGCGCCGGCCCGGCCTCGCATGTGGGGCCTGCGCCCGAAGCCGCAGGCATCGAGGAACAGGGCCTTGGCTGGAAGAGCAGCTTCGGCACGGGAAAAGGTGCCGACGCGATCGGCAGCGGGCTGGAGGTCACCTGGACCAGCTCGCCAAAGCAGTGGAGCAACAACTTCTTCTCGAACCTGTTCGGCTACGAATGGGAACTGACCAAGAGCCCGGCCGGTGCGCATCAGTGGACACCGAAGAATGGCGCAGGCGCCGGAAGCATTCCCGACGCCCACGACCCGGACAAGCGCCACGCACCGACCATGCTGACCACGGACCTCGCACTGCGGTTCGATCCGGCCTACGAAAAGATTTCGCGGCGCTTCTACGAGCATCCGGATGAATTCGCCGACGCCTTCGCGCGGGCGTGGTTCAAGCTCACCCACCGCGACATGGGGCCGCGCACACGCTATCTCGGCCCGGAAGTGCCCAAGGAAGAACTGATCTGGCAAGACCCCGTCCCCGCCGTGAACCACCCGCTGGTCGACGACAAGGACATTGCCGCGCTCAAAGCCAAGATCCTGGCTTCGGGTCTGTCGATCTCCGAGCTCGTCTCCACCGCCTGGGCTTCGGCATCCACGTTCCGCGGCTCGGACAAGCGCGGCGGCGCCAACGGCGCCCGCATCCGTCTCGCGCCGCAGAAGGGTTGGAAAGTCAACCAGCCCGAGCAATTGGCGAAAGTGCTGAAAACGCTGGAGGACATCCAGCGCGAGTTCAACGGCGCGCAGTCCGGCGGCAAGAAGGTGTCGCTGGCCGACCTGATCGTGCTGGCCGGCTGCGCAGGCGTCGAGCAGGCGGCGAAGAACGCCGGTCACGGCGTGCCGGTGCCCTTCACGCCGGGACGCATGGACGCCGCACAGGAGCAGACCGACGTCGACTCCTTCGCGGTGCTCGAGCCGGCCGCAGACGGCTTCAGGAACTACCTCAAGACCGAGTTCAGCGTGCCGGCGGAGGAGCTGCTCGTCGACAAGGCGCAGCTCCTGACCTTGACCGCGCCGGAGATGACGGTCCTCCTCGGCGGCCTGCGCGTCCTGGGCGCGAACTACGGAGGCTCCCCGCACGGCGTGTTCACGACGCGTCCGGGGACGCTCACCAACGACTTCTTCACGAACCTGCTCGACATGGGCACCGAGTGGAAGGAGTCCAAGACCGCGGGCGTGTTCGAGGGGCGCGACCGCGCGACCGGCAAGCTCAAGTGGAGCGGCACCCGCGTCGACCTCGTCTTCGGTTCGAACTCCCAGCTCCGAGCCCTCGCCGAGGCCTACGCATGCGACGACTCGCAGGAGGCGTTCGTGCGCGACTTCGTGGCTGCGTGGGGCAAGGTCATGAACCTCGATCGCTTCGACCTTGCCTGATCCCGATGGTGTGGGAGTCGGGTCGGCCCCGGCGGTGACCCGCCGGGGCCTCCGCGGATCCGGCGGAGGTCGAGTTGTCGGTCCGTGACTACGAGCGGAGCGTCCGCATTGGCCCAGTCGACGTACGCCTTCGGTGTCAGTCAGGGGTTACCGGACGTCCAACGGCAAAACCGACCCTCAGTAGTTGAACTGCGCAATGCTCTGGAGCTCTTGGGTTTTGAGTGGTGCGCCCGGGGCGATTCGAACGCCCGGCCTTCAGATCCGGAGTCTGACGCTCTATCCAGCTGAGCTACGGGCGCACAAGGTGGGGTGAGCGAGGGGATTTGAACCCCCGACCACCGGAGCCACAGTCCGGTGCTCTGACCAGCTGAGCTACGCTCACCACAAGGCTGGCCTGCCTGAGAGGATTCGAACCTCCGACCCGCGGATTAGAAGTCCGCTGCTCTATCCAGCTGAGCTACAGGCAGCTGTGTGCGGGGACGGGTGATGGTCGGGGCGAGAGGATTTGAACCTCCGACCACCTGCGCCCAAGGCAGGTGCGCTACCAGGCTGCGCCACGCCCCGTCCCATGTTGAAACTACACGCTCCCAAAGAGCTATCCCCAGTCCCGGGGAACCCTCACAGTACCAACCGGCCCCTGCTTCGTCAAGGTCGGAACGCCTCCCGCAGCACGATGGCGACGCGGCGTGCGGTCGTTGTCTTTCCTGCATAGGGGAGGCCCTTGCGGCCGCCCGCGAGCGGGTGGGGGCCACACAAGAACCACGACGGGCGGGGACAAGACAAGCCCCGCCCTTGCATTTCAATCGCGTGGCGCGCGACCGCGCGCCGCACCGTTGGTTGTCGTTGAACAGAGAGCCCGGCCGCCCGGCGGGCGGCCGCTACTTCTTCTCGGCGACGAGGGACTTGACGCCGGCCTTCTCGAGCCGGTGGTCGAGGACGGCGCGCTGCGCCGCGAACGCGCGCTCGAGGCCGCCCTCGGCGAGGTCGAGCAGCGACTCCAGCTCCCGGCGCGAGTACGGCTCGCGTTCGGCCGTGCCCTGCACCTCGACGATCCCCTTGCGCGCGGTGCCGACGAGGTTGAGGTCCACCGCGGCGCGCGAGTCCTCGTCGTAGGCCAGGTCGAGCAGCGGCCGCCCGGCCACGATCCCGACCGAGACCGCCGCGAGCTGGTCGCGCACCGGCCACTCCTTGAGCGCCTTCCGCTCCTTGAGGTGGAGCAGCGCGAGGACGACCGCCACGAACGCGCCGGTGATCGCGGTGGTGCGGGTGCCGCCGTCGGCCTGGAGGACGTCGCAGTCCACCATCAAGGTGCGCTCGCCGAGCAGCCCCATGTCGAGCGAGGCGCGCAGCGAGCGCCCGATCAGGCGCTGGATCTCGGCGGAGCGGCCGGAGATCGAGCCGCGGGTGGACTCGCGCGGGCTGCGCTCCTCGGTGGCGCGCGGCAGCATCGCGTACTCCGAGGTCAGCCACCCCTCGCCGGTGTCGCGCAAGAAAGGCGGGACGCGCCCCTCCACCGTCACGTTGCAGACCACGACGGTGTCGCCGGCGCGCGCCAGAACGCTCCCCTCCGGGTACTTCACGAAATCGAGGGTGAGCTGCATCGGACGGGACTCGTCGTCGCGCCGCCCGTCACGGCGCTCGAAGCTCGCTGCGTTGACCACGTGACCTCCACTCGCAGGCAGGGTAGCCGCACGTGCGGCTTTCGACAACCTCGAGTGGCACACAACCGCTATTCTTCCTCGTAGGGGCGGCCCTTGCGGCCGCCCGCGAGCGGATGGAGATTCGGACGTGGCCAGCGCGGGCGGGGACAAGCCCCGCCCCTGCATTTCAGTCGTGCCGTGCGGCCTGCCGGGCAGGGTCAGTCGGGGAGGTCGACGAGCTCGAGGTGAACGGCGGTCCCGGGCAGGATCAGGCCGGCGATGCGGTCGATGCGGGCGGCGGCGTCGGTGACGAGCAGGCGCACGCCCCCGCCGCCCTTCCCGGCCAGATCGCGGCGCGCCACCAGCGCCTCCACCTCCGCCGCCACGGCCTCGGCCGAGTCCACCAGGCGCACGCCGTCGCCGAGCGCGGCCGCGATCGCCGGCCGCAGCAGCGGGTAGTGCGTGCACCCGAGGATCAGCGTGTCCACCCGGCCGCCGGTGAACGGCTCGAGGTAGAGGGCGGCGACCTCGCGGGTGACCGGGTGGTCCCACCACCCCTCCTCGGCGAGCGGCACGAACAGCGGGCACGCCCGCGCCACGACCTCGACATCGTGCTTGAGCGCGTGCAGCGCGCGCCCGTAGGCGCCGGAGGCGACCGTGGACTCGGTGCCGATGACGCCCACCCGGCCACGGGTCGCGGCGAGCGCGGTGCGGGCGCCCGGCGCGACGACCCCGATCACCGGGACCTCCATCGCCTCCTCGAGCGCCGGCAGCGCCGACGCGGAGACGGTGTTGCAGGCGACCACGAGCAGCTTGGCGTCGTACCCGGCGAGGAAGCCGGCCGCCCGCACCGCGTAGCGGACGACGGTCTCGGCGGACTTGGTGCCGTACGGGAGGCGGGCGGTGTCGCCGAGGTAGACGAAGCGCTCGCCGGGGAGCCGCCGCTGCAGGGCCGCGAGCACCGTCAGGCCGCCGATCCCCGAGTCGAAGATCGCGATCGGCCGCGCGTCGGTCACGGCGCCACCAGCTCGGGGTTGGGCGCGAGCGGGCGGGAGAGGTCGAGGTGGCCGAGCGTGTTCACCTGCTGCCCGCCGAACAGCAGCTGGACGCGGCGGACCGCGGGGCAGTTCGCGACGACGCTGTTCACGGTCGCATAGGCGACGGCGAGCTCGCCGTCGGTGCCGGACACGGCATCGGCGGGGGGCGGCGAGAGGTCCACCCACGCGTCGCCCTCGTGATCGAGGAACACGGCCTGCACCGTGGCGGGCCACGGCAGCGCGGGCGCGAAGCCCTGGCGCGAGCCCGCGACCAACTCCTCGACGACCAGCTTGATGCGCGCCGGTGTCCCGATGGGCAGCTCGGGCACCTCGCGGGTCTCGCGGTGCAGCATCGTGTCGTCGCCGGGGAAGAAGAGGACGAGCGAAGCGGGCACCGGCGTGGGGGCAGGCGTCGCCCCCTCCGGCCCGGGCGCCGGCGCGGGCGCCCGGTGATGGCGGCTCAGCAACACGACGGCCGCCAGGACGCCGAGCACGACCAGGGTCGCGGCGATCGGGCGCAGCGCTTTCATGGCGTCGGCGTGCCGGCCGGCGTGGTCGGAGTCGGCGTCGGCTCGTGCAGGTAGTCGACGATCGCGGCGGCGAGGGCGGCGGCGATCTGCTGCTGCGTGTCCGGCAAGGCGAGGCGCGCGGCCTCGTCGGCGTTGGAGAGGAAGCCGACCTCGACCAGCGCCGCGGGCATCGTCGCCCCGGTCAGAACGACGAACGGCGCCTGGCGGATGCCCCGGTCCTTGATCCCCTGCAGGGCGTTGAGCTTCTCCTGGATCGAGCGCGCCAGGCGGGCGGAGTTGTTGAGGTTGGCGACGTGCGCGAGGTCCCAGAGGATGAGCTGCACGGTGTCGGGGCTGGCCGAGGCGTTCTCGCGCGCCGCGGACTGCGCCGCCTGCGCGTCGGAGGCGTCGGCGCTCATGTAGTAGGTCTCGGCGCCGTGCGCGCCGCGGGCGAGCGAGGCGTTGGCGTGGATCGAGACGAACACGGTGGCCTGCAGGCGGTTCGCGAGCGCGGTCCGGTCGGTGAGCGACATGGTGTCGTCGGCGTCGCGGGTGAGGCGGGCATTGACGCCGGCGGCCTGGAGCTGCGCGGCGGTGGCGCGCGCGACCGCCAGCGTGATGTCCTTCTCCAGCTCGCTGCCGGGTCCCTTGGCGCCCTGGTCCCCGCCACCGTGGCCGGGGTCGAGGACGACGAGCGGCCCGGCGCGCGGCGCGGCGACCGCCGCCACCGGCGCGGCGGTCCCGAGCCGGACCACGAAGCGCGGCGGGTCTTCGAGCGCGTAGGTGTTCGCCACTTCGGCGCCGGGAGCGAGACGGAGCGTGAGCGTCGTGCCGCGGAGGTCGCCTCCGAGCAGCTCCGCCTCCGGTGCGATCGGCTTGGCCAGCGTCACCGGGGTGGCGAACAGCAGCGCAACCGCGCCCCGCGTCGCGGCGACTTGCGGCCGCTGTATGGTGCCGCGCACCACCAGCGTCGTCCCCGTCGGGGCGCGCACCACCGAAACCTCGATCTGCTCGCCGGCCGAGGCGTGCGCCAACGCGAGGCTCGAGCCGCTGCCGCCCAGCGTCCAGCCGAACGGCGCCAGCAATACCGCGGCGGTCGCCGGCGCGCACACGACGTGGCCCTCGAGCTGCCGCAGCGGCCCCGGCAGCCGCGTCAGGCGGCCGTCCACGACCGCGAGCGACCCGCCGGGCGTGAACTGCACCTGGTGGCCGCCGGCGGCGGCGTTGTAGCTTCCGGCCGCGGGGGCGAACTGGACCTCGACCCCCGCCAGGCGCAGCACCGCGAGCGCGTCGAGGAGGTCGCCGCGGGCGAACACCTCCTGCGCGCCCTGGGGCGTCGTGACGGTGACGGCCGCCGCCGCCATCGGCAGCAGGACGAGAACGGCAAAGACGATCGCTATGGTCTTGCGCATGTCTTGTTTGGGGGCGCATTCTCCCGCGCCCCGAGCCACCGAGGTTACACGTTCGCAGCTAGTTGAGGCAAGGCCCGCGACGGCCTCAGCGCGCCCGGGCCTCGTTCCGAAGGCGCTCGTCCAGGGCGGCGACGACATCGCGGACCGTGGCGGCGCACCCGGCGAGGCGCAGCGAGGTGACGAACTCGCGGTGGCTGCGGCCGGCGCGGTACGCCGGCTCGCGCGACGGGTGGCGCAGGTAGCGGTCGAGCAGGCCGAGGTCGGGGTCCACGAGGACCGAGACCTGGAACAGGACGCGGCCGCCGGCGAGGCGCAGCGAGCTGCCCGCGACCTTGCGGTCGCCGAGGCAGAGGTCCGAGACCCCGCGCATCTCGACGCCGGCGACGCCGAGCGCGGCGAGCGCGGCCGCGACCGCCCCGCAGCAGCGCCTGAAGTACGGCTCCGGGAAGCGCACCGCGGGGTCGGCGGCGAGCACCGCGGACGCCGCCACCACGCCGGGGGCGAGCACGACCGCCCCGCCCCCCGAGGGCCGCACGACGACCGGGACGCCGGCGGCGGCGCAGCGCTCGAGGAAGACCTCGCGCTCGGGGGAGCGCGACCGGCTCACCACCACGACGACCTCGCGCGCTGCCTCCGCCCGCACGACCGGCGGTCGCGCCCCCGCGAGGTCGAGGCCGGCGAGCGAGCGGGCGTGTTCGGACGGCGGCAGCGAAGGGAGCTGTGCGGCGCCCACGGCCCGGATTGTAGCGGCCCGTTCACGCGACGGGCCGCCGGATACCATTTTTCGCTCAAACGTAGCGTTCTCGTTGTCATCGCGAGGCCCCCGACCCCCGCCGGCGGCGGGACGAAGCCTGCCGCGAGCGGGCGCACGGCTCCCGCGTGGCGATGGCGACCTCGCGGCTTCACGGGCCTGCTTCGCGCCGCCGCCGGCGGGGCTCGCAGTGACAGTCATTCCTCTACGACAGACGATGAATCGGTATGAGGCAGACATTTACGTCCGTTTGTGCCCTATACTTTGGCGATGGAATGGCATGTCCTGGGGAGCTTCGGAGGGTCGAGCCCGACGTGCCGGATGACCTCGTTCCTGATCAACGGCGAGCTCGCCCTCGACGCCGGCTCGATCACCCAGGCGCTGCCGCTCGACGCGCAGCGGCGCATCCGCCAGATCGTGCTCACCCACTCGCACCTCGACCACACCGCCTCGATCCCGTTCCTGGTCGAGAACACCTTCGGGGAGCAGCGCGAGGCGCTCGAGATCCTCGTCACCCCGCAGGTCCTGCACACGGTCAAGATGCACCTGTTCAACAACGACACCTGGCCGGACTTCACGCGCATCCCCAACGACATGCTCCCGGCGCTGCGCCTCACCCAGGTCGAGCCGCGGACCACGTTTACCGCCGGCGGCCTGCGCCTGACGTCGGTGCCGGTGCGGCACACGGTGCCGACGCACGGCTACCTCGTCGAGGACGAGGGCGGCGCGGTCCTGTTCACCTCCGACACCGGGCCGACGCAGGAGGTTTGGGATCTCGCCAACCGGACGCCCAACCTCAAGGCGGTGATCGTCGAGGTCTCGTTCCCGAGCCGGATGCAGGCGGTGGCGGACGTGTCGCTGCACCTCACCCCGACGACGCTGGCCGCCGAGCTCGCCAAGCTCAAGCGCGACGTGGCCGTGCACCTCTACCACCTCAAGCCTGCGTACGTGGACGAACTGCGCCAGGAGCTGGCCGCGACCCGCTTCCCCCACGCGGTCGAAGAGCTCCGCCAGGGCGACACCTACAAGTTCTGACGTCTCCCGCCATCCAGGTCGTTGCAGCCGCCCACGGGTGGGAGGCGTTACCCGCGGCGCAGACGAGGCGGAGGCGTACCGCCGTCCCCCCATCTGCGGTCATTGCGAGGAGGCGCGAGCGCAGCGAGCACCAGAGCCTGCCCCGAGCGGGAGCGAAGCGCCCGCGTGGGGGAAGCAATCCCGTCCCCAACCGAATGACCCAACGCCCTCGCCGCGCCTCGAGATTGCCACGGTTCCCTCGCTCCGCTCGGGAACCTCGCAATGACAGCGAGAAGAACGGTCATTGCGACGAGCGTAGCGACGAAGCAATCGAGCCGCCCCTCCCAGTCACTGTCATTGCGAGGAGCGTAGCGACGAAGCAATCGAGCCGCCCCTCCCAGTCACTGTCATTGCGAGGAGCGTAGCGACGAAGCAATCCCGTCCCCAACCGAATGACCCAACGCCCTCGCCGCGCCTCGAGATTGCCACGGTTCCTTCGCTCCGCTCGGGAACCTCGCAATGACAGCGAGAAGAACGGTCATTGCGAGGAGCGTAGCGACGAAGCAATCGAGCCGCCCCTCCCAGTCACTGTCATTGCGAGGAGCGTAGCGACGAAGCAATCCCGTCCCCAACCGCACGACGCAACGCCCTCGCCGCGCCTCGAGATTGCCACGGTTCCCTCGCTCCGCTCGGGAACCTCGCAATGACAGCGAGAAGAACGGTCATTGCGACGAGCGTAGCGACGAAGCAATCGAGCCGCCCCTCCCAGTCACTGTCATTGCGAGGAGCGTAGCGACGAAGCAATCCCGTCCCCAACCGCACGACGCAACGCCCTCGCCGCGCCTCGAGATTGCCACGGTTCCCTCGCTCCGCTCGGGAACCTCGCAATGACAGCGAGAAGAACGGTCATTGCGAGGAGCGTAGCGACGAAGCAATCGAGCCGCCCCTCCCAGTCACTGTCATTGCGAGGAGCGTAGCGACGAAGCAATCCCGTCCCCAACCGCACGACGCAACGCCCTCGCCACGCCTCGAGATTGCCACGGTTCCTTCGCTCCGCTCGGGAACCTCGCAATGACAGCAGGAGACCTCGGGATTGCTCGCCCCGCCAGCGGCGGGCCTCGCAATGACAGGGGTCGGCACCGGCCCCGCAGACACCTAGCCCGACGACTGCCGGGCGTGCGGCGTTAGCCGGCGGCGCGGACGAGGCGGACGAACATGTCCACCACCGGGGAGCCGGCGGTCAGCTCGGGGTGGAACGTCGCCGCCAGGATCGACCCCTGGCGCAGCAGCACCGGGTCCTCCCCGCGCGTGGCCAGCACCGCGACGCCGTCCCCCACCGCGGTCACCCGCGGCGCGCGGATGAACACCCCTTCGAGCGCCCCGGCCCCGAGCCCGTCCGCGTCGCGCACGGTCAGCGTGACGACCGCCGAGTCGAGCTGCCGCCCGTAGGCGTTGCGCTCGACCACCACGTCGAGCACGCCGAGCGAGCGCTGCGGCGGCAGGCGCACCTCGCGGGCGAGCAGGATCACGCCGGCGCACGTCGCGAGCACCGGCAGCCCGCCCGCGATCTCGGCGACGAGCCGCGCGGCGAGGTCGCTCCCATCCATGAGCGTGAGCATCGCCGTGGACTCGCCGCCCGGGAGGACGAGACCGGCGAGCCCTTCCAGGTCGGACGAGGTGCGCACCTCGCGGGTGGCGGCGCCGCGCTCGGCGAGCGCCCGGGCGTGGGCCGCGTAGTCACCCTGCAGCGCGAGCAGCCCGATCGGCGCGGAGCGGCCAGGCACTCACCACCCCCGGCGCGAGAGCATCTCCTCGGGCGTGAGCTTCGCGATGTCGAGGCCGGGCATGGCGCCCTCGAGGCCGCGCGACGCTTCCAGCACCACCGCCGCGTCCTGCCAGTGCGTGACCGCCTTGACGATCGCCGCGGCGCGCCGCGACGGGTCCTCGGACTTGAAGATCCCGGAGCCGACGAACACCGACTCGGCGCCGAGCATCATGCAGAGAGCCGCGTCGGCCGGGGTGGCGACGCCGCCGGCCGCGAAGTTCGGCACCGGCAGCTTGCCCTCGCTTCGCCACGTACTCGACCAGCTCGAGCGGCGCCTGCAGCTCCTTCGACGCGGGCACCAGCTCGGCGGCGTCGAGCGTGCCGAGGCGGCGCATCTCGCGGCGCACGGCGCGCAGGTGGCGGACCGCCTCGACGATGTTCCCCGAGCCGGCCTCCCCCTTGGTGCGGATCATCGCCGCGCCCTCGCCGATCCGGCGCAGCGCCTCGCCGAGGTTGCGGCAGCCGCACACGAACGGGACCTTGAAGTCGCGCTTCCAGACGTGGTTCTCCTCGTCGGCCGGGGTCAGCACCTCGGACTCGTCGATGAAGTCGACGCCGAGCGCCTCGAGCACCCGCGCCTCGGCCATGTGCCCGATCCGGCACTTGGCCATGACCGGGATCGACACGAGCTTCATGATCTCTTCGATCTTGCCGATCGCGGCCATGCGGGCCACGCCGCCCTCGGCGCGGATGTCGGCCGGCACGCGCTCGAGCGCCATGACGGCGGCGGCGCCGGCGTCCTCGGCGATCTTGGCCTGCGCCGCATCGGTGACGTCCATGATCACGCCGCCCTTGAGCATCTCGGCGAGGCCGACCTTGACTCGGAACTGTTCTGACTGGAACTCCATCTCGTCCTCCCGGACCCCGGAGCCGACGCCCCGGATTCCTTCTCGTCCTCAGACCAGCGGCAGCGGCCCGCGCCCGGGCTCCAGCGCCGCGCAAAAACCCCGCATCCCCTGTTCGAGCCGCTCGCCGCCCACCGCGGCGTAGGCGAGCCGCACCACGTCGTCGCGCCCGGACACCGACATCGCCGGGCCCGGCAGCACCCACACCCCGCGCTCGCCGGCCCGCGCCGCGACCGCGCGCGAGCTCCACCCCGGCGGCAGCGTCACCAGCAGCGAGAAGCCGCCGCGCGGCACGCTCCACGCCACCCCTTTCGGCGCACCGGCGAGCGCGCCGAGCACGATCTCGAGCCGGGCGCGCGCGGCGCCGCGCAGGCGCGCGAGCTGATCGTCGAACACGCCGCGGCGGCACAGCGTCCACGCCGCGGCCTCCAGGAACGGGCTGCCGCCGAGGTCGGCGGAGCTCTTCACCGCGGCGACGCGCTCGAGCAGCGCGGCGGGCCCGGCGACCCACCCCACCCGCAGCCCGGGGAAGAGCGCCTTCGAGAACGAGCCGACCGCCACCACCTCGGGGTCGAGCGCCGCCAGCGGCGGCGGCACCTCGCCGTCGCTCACCAGCGCCGGGTCGAAAAGCTCCTCCACCACCTGCACGCCGCGGGCGCGCAGCAGCCCGAGCAGCTCGCGCCGGGTGTCCTCGCCGAGCACCAGCCCCGAGGGGTTGTGCAGCGTCGGCGTCAGGATCGCGAGCAGCGGCCGCTCCTGTCCGAGCAGGGCCGCGACCTCGCCGGGGCGGATTCCGTCGCGGTGCACCGGGATCCCGATCACGCGCACCTGGTGGAGCGCGAGCAGCGGCGGCAGCCCCGGGTAGGTCGGGTCCTCGACCAGCACCGCATCGCCCGGCCGCGCCAGGGCGCGCAGCAGCAGGTCGAGCGCGTGCTGCACCCCGCCCGTCAGCAGCACCCGGTCGGCCGCCGCCGGGACGCCGAAGCTCGCCAGGCGCGCCGCGAGCCACGCCGCGCAGCGGCTGGTACCCCCAGGCGCTGCCGTACTGCGCGACCCCCTCGCCCTCGCCCTCGCCGACGCCCAGCCAGCGGAACACCTGCCCCGCCGGCAGCAGCTCGCGGTCGGGCGCGTAGCGGGCGAGGTCGATCCCGCCCGCCGGCGGCTCGAACCCCGCGGGCGCCGGCTCGGCGTGCGGCGCCGTCCGCCGGCCTGGGCGCCCCGGGCGCAGCGCCAGCAGGCCGCGCCGCGCCAGCTCGTGGTACGCCGCGGTCACCGTGGCGCGGTTCAGGCCGATCTCGACCGCCAGCGCGCGCGCCGACGGAAGCCCGCCGCTCCCTTCCTCCGCGAGCGTGGGGGCGAGCGCCTCGGCCAGCCGCAGGTAGAGGGGGTGCGGGGTCGAGGCCGAGGCCGACACGGCGCGGCGGGCGCGGTCGAGGAGCTGTTCCACGCCGTCACGCTAGGCCGGCCTACGCCATTTGTCAAAATGGCCGAGCCATTCAAATAGTGGGGCGACCAGCTTCGCCGAGTCCTCGAAATTGCTTCGCCCGGCGGTGACCTCGAGATTGCCACGGTTCCCTCGCTCCGCTCGGGAACCTCGCAATGACAGCGAGAAGAACGGTCATTGCGAGGAGGTGCGAGCGAAGCGAGCAACGACGAAGCAATCTCGTCCCCAACCGCCCGACCCGTCGTCCTCAACAGGACCTCGGGATTGCTTCGCCTCGCCTGCGGCGTGGCTCGCAATGACAGGGGGGCCAGCGGTCATCGGGCGCAGTCCTGCGG
Source organism: uncultured Acidobacteriota bacterium (assembly GCA_963727205.1). Classification (GTDB taxonomy): domain Bacteria; phylum Acidobacteriota; class Thermoanaerobaculia; order Thermoanaerobaculales; family Thermoanaerobaculaceae; genus RBG-13-68-16. The sequence continues at coordinate 83,853 of CAVSFQ010000012.1, forward strand.
CGCGGCACGACGGTCCCACACGAGCCGGACAAGATCTCCTTCGATGGTTTTGGGACGGGTCAGTTGGCGGCTTGGAAGAGAACGTGCGACGAGAGCCACGCGAGGGACTCCGGGTCCATCTCGTCGAACTCGAGGCCGGCCCGGTACAACAGGGCGCCCTCATCGTTCTCGCCGACGTCCAGAACCGAGGCGCGGCAGCGACGCACGGTGGCGTGGACGGCAAACTCACCCTCTTCGAACGGGATTCGCAGGTCGCACGACTCCCGGGGTTGCAGGCCGGCGGCCACTTCGATCTGTGCCCCGCGGGAGGAGATGTCCAGGATCCACGCCCGCACGTTCGTCTTGACCTGCCCGAAGAGCGGTTGATCCGGCCGAACCCTTGGCACGGCCCGCCGCTCCCCAACGAGCGTTCCATGGCTGATCGCCCTTTCGGTGCCTCTTGGCGACACGTGGCCTCCCGGCTTCCTGACTATCAGGACGCAATCTTTGTACCATATTGCACGATGTCACAATGGGTCAGTCTGTTAGATCAGTACTGGGATTGCGTCGCGCCGGCTGACAGCGCGACAAATCATGAAAGTGTGACATGGGGGAACGGTTGCCTGATGCCCACGGCATCGTGTGCCTCGCCATCAACGCCGTCATCCCTGCCGCGGCCCTGCGCTCACCCGACAATCTGCTGTTCCAGCGCCCTCCTCGGACCACGAGGTTGCTTCGCCTGCGGCGCGGCTCGCAATCGACATGAGCCGTGGCTCACCCTGGCCCATGAAAGTAGCTGTCATCCTGAGCCGGAGCGGAGCGGAGGCGAAGGATCCCATGGCCATCGCACGGCGTCCCTGGGATCCTTCGGTCGGCTACGCCTCCCTCAGGATGACAGGGGTTCGAAGACTTTCAGGACAATTCTCATGAGCCGTGGGCTCACCCTGGACCATGAAAGTGACTGTCATTGCGAGGCCCGCAGGGCCGAAGCAATCTCGCGGTCACCCTGAGATCGCTTCGTTGCCCGGCCCGCCTGTGGCGGCCCGGGCGCCTCGCGATGACACCGATTTGGGAGGACTTTCTGAACAATGGCATAGGCAATCCCGGTCACTGCGAGGAGGTGCGAGCGCAGCGAGCAGCAGAGCCTGCCCGGGCGGGTCGCGCGCCTCGCCTCAAACCGCGCCGCCGCCCGTCGTCCGGGAATCGCGGTCACCCCGGGTCCCGCCGCCGGCGGGGTTCGGCGGCGCCGCGGCGTTGTCGCGCCCGCAGCGCCGCCGTATCATGCGACTCAGGCGTGCCCGCAGTGGCGGGGGGGAGGCAGTCATGAGGTTGCGTGGGCTGTGCGCGGCGGCGGCCGTGTCGGTTCTTTTCGGCGGTGTCGCGGGGGCCGAGACCCCGGCGGCGCCCGGATACCACCTGCTCAAGAAGCTCCCGATCGGCGGCGAGGGCGGCTGGGACTATCTGACGGTCGATGCCGCGGCGCACCGCCTTTACCTCTCCCGCTCGACCCACGTCATGGTGGTCGACACCGGCAACGGCGCGCCGGCCGGCGAGATCGCCGACACGCCCGGCGTCCACGGCGTGGCGCTCGTCCCCGGCACCGAGATCGGCTACACCAGCGACGGCCGCGCCGGGACGGCGACGATGTTCGACGTCCGCACGCTCAAGGCGACGAAGCAGGTCCCCGTGGGCAAGGGCCCCGACGCGATCGTCTACGACCCGGCGTCGAAGCGCGTGTTCACCATGAACGGCGGCAGCCACGACACCACCGCGATCGACGCCGCGACCGGGACGGTCGCCGGCACGGTGGCGCTCGGCGGCAAGCCGGAGTTCGCCGCCGCCGACGGGCGCGGGCGCCTCTACATCAACATCGAGAACACCAGCGAGGTCGTGGAACTCGACTCGCGCAAGCTCGCCGTGCTGGCGCGCTGGCCGCTGGCGCCGGGCGAGGAGCCGACCGGCATGGCGATCGACACCGCGCACCGGCGGCTGTTCATCGGCTGCCACAACAAGCTGATGGTCGTCATGAACGCCGACACCGGCCGCGTCGTGACGACGCTGCCGATCGGCGCCGGCGTCGACGCCACCGCGTTCGACCCCGGTACCGGCCTGGCGTTCGCGTCGTGCGGCGACGGCACCCTCACCGTCGTGCGCGAGGCCTCGCCGGACGCGTTCACCGTCGCGGAAACGGTCGCGACGCAGCGCGGGGCGCGCACGATGGCGCTCGACCCGGCCACGCACGCGATCTTCCTCGCCACCGCCGAGTTCGGGCCGCCGCCGTCGCCGACGCCGGAGCGGCCGCACCCGTGGCCGAGCATCGTCCCCGGCTCGTTCGTCGTCCTGGTGGTGGGGCGGTAGGCGCCCGTCCCACGGGCCCGGTCACTGCACAGGTTGCAGCGGGGCCCCGGCTAGGGCTTCTCGCCCAACGCCTCGAGGTCGGCGCTGTCCTTGAGGCGACCGGTGGCGCGCTTGTTGCGGACCAACTGCTCGCGGCCCAGGAAGGGTATCTCCAGCGCCCCGACGCGGTGCGATGTCCGCGCGTCCCACGCCTCCTCGAAGCCGACGCCGGTGATCTCCGTGAGGAGATCGATCCGTCGCGGCGGCAAGCCGATCTGCACGACCACGCCCGGCGTCTCGAGGTCGCCCCGCGTGATCCCCATCGCCTCGACCGGCGCTCCGAACCGCAGGACTGCCGCCCAGACGCGTTCCACGTTGGCCGCGTCGCGGTTGATCCAGATGTCCAGATCGCCGGTCGCGCGCGGCACCCCGTGCACCGCCAGCGCGTGCGCGCCCACGACGAGGAAGCGCGCCCCCGCGTCGAGCAGGCACCTCAGAAGATCGAGGAAGTCCTCGTTCACGGCTCGCCCGCCCGCGGGCCGGCCGTCGCGGCCGCCAGGCGGACCGGTGCGGCGCCGCGCGGGTAGTCGGGGAGGGGCCATCCGGCCAGCGTCCAGGCATCCAGCGCCAGCGGCCACATCATCTCGAGCCGCTGCTCGGCCGTGGTCTCGCCGCTGAGGTCCTCGGGAGGCTGTGTGGCGAGGGTGAAGCGGCGCACGGGCCAGAGGCTGCGATCCTGGCTTTTCGCGCTGTGTTCCATATGAATATTTTAGCAGGTGGCTCGCAATGACAGAGGGAATCCCGGTCATTGCGAGGACGCCGAGCGCAGCGACGAAGAACTCCCCGCTTTCTGTCATTGCGAGGAGTCCTGCCGCAGGCAGGATAGAGCCTGCCCCGAGGAGGCGCGAAGCGCCGACGTGGGGGAAGCAATCTCGTCCCCAACCGGGTGACCCGTCGCCCTCGCCAAAACCTCGGGATTGCTTCGCCCCGCCTGCGGCGTGGCTCGCAATGACACGATGATCGGCGGTCGTTGCGAAGCCCGCTTGGACTACACTGCCCCCGCCTCCAATCGGGCGCACATTCGGCCCGGAGGCCGCGTCCAATGGCCAGCCGATTCCGCCTGTCGAAGTCCCGGTTCACCGCCGGGCTCCAGTGCCACAAGCAGCTGTGGTGGAAGGCGCACGAGCCGGACGCGCCGGAGTTGGTCCCCAGCCCCGCGCAGCGGGCGATCTTCGACCAGGGCACGCGCGTCGGCGAGGTGGCGCGCACCTACGTGCCGGGCGGGGTCCTCGTGGACGTCCCGCACAACGCCTTCGCCCAGCGGCTGGCGATGACGAAGCGCCTGCTCGATCAGCGCGTCCCCGCGATCTACGAGGCGTCGTTCGACGCCGGCAACGTCTACGCCGCGGTGGACATCCTCGAGCGCGACGGCGACGCGTTCCGCCTGATCGAGGTGAAGTCCTCCACCAGGCTCAAGGAGGAACACCTCCCCGACGTCGCGGTCCAGCTCCACGTGCTGCGCGCGGCCGGCCTCGACGTCGCGCGCGCCGAGCTGATGCACCTCAACCGCGAGTGCGCCTACCCGGACCTTTCGGACCTCTTCGTCCGCGAGGACGTCACGGACGCGGCCGAGGCGCTGCAGCCGGACCTGCCGGAGCTGATCGCCGAGCAGCTGCGCATGCTCGCGGGCGGCCTCCCCGACGTGCCGATCGGGGAGCACTGCCGCACGCCCTACGAGTGCCCGTTCATGAGCCGCTGCTGGGCGGACGTGCCGGAGAACCACGTCAGCACCCTCTACCGCGCGCCGCACGGCGGCGCCGCCCTGATCGCCCTGGGCTTCGAGACCATCGCGGAGCTGCCCGTCGAGGGCCTCAACGCCATCCAGGAACGCCAGCGCGAGGCGGTGCTGACCGGCCGGCTGATCGTCGAGCCAGGGCTCGCCGACGCTTTGCGGGTGTTCGAAGGGCCGCTCGCGTTCCTCGACTTCGAGACCGTGGGCCTGGCCATCCCGGTGTGGGAGGGCTGCCACCCCTACGACCAGGTGCCGGTGCAGTTCAGCTGCGACGTCGAGGCGGCGGACGGGACGCTCGCGCACCACGAGTGGCTCGCGGACGGCCCGGCCGACCCGCGCCCGGAGCTGGCGCGCGCGCTCGTCGCGGCGTGCCGCGGCGCCCGCACCGTCGTCGCGTACAACGCCCACTTCGAGCGCGGGTGCATCGAGCGCCTCGCCGACGCCGTCCCCGATCTGGCGCACGAACTCCTCGCCATCGCCGGCCGTCTGGCCGACCCGCTGCCGATCGTCCGCGCCCACGTCTACCACCCAGACTTCCACGGCAGCTTCAGCCTGAAATCCGTCCTCCCCGCCCTCGTCCCCACCCCGCCCGGTCATTGCGAGGAGCGAAGCGACGAAGCAATCCCGTCCCCAAACGAACGCCCGAACGCCCTCTCAGGACCTCGGGATTGCTTCGTCCCGCCTGCGGCGGGACTCGCAATGACAGAGGGAAGCACGGTCATTGCGAGCAGTCCTACCCCTTCCGGTCATTGCGAGGACGCCGAGCGCAGCGAGGTGGACGAAGCAATCCCGTGGTCAACACCAACGCCTCCGAACCCGCCCTCGCCCAGGACAAGCCCGTCCCGTTCCAATTCCCCCTACGCCGGCCTCGAGATCGCCGAAGGCGCCACCGCGGCCGTCGAGCTCGAACGCCTGCTGTTCCGCGGGGACACCATGACCAACGCCGAGCGCCAGCACCTCCGCGACGCCCTGCTCCGCTACTGCGCGGTCGACACCATGAGCATGGTCAGGCTGCTGGGCCGGCTGCGCGAGCTGGCCTAGGCCGCGGCAGGTTCCCAGCGATCCTGCGTGGCTCGAAGGCGCAGCGGTTCGTTCGCGGGTTCCTCCCGCCTCCTGAGTGGCGTTCATCCGGATCACGATGCACTCGCTGGTCGTCATCCCCGCGCACGCGGGGATCCAGGCTTTGTCTTGGCATCGACAACGACCTGGGTTCCCGCGTTCGCGGGAACGACGGCTGGATGGCCGCCGGCAGGCCTTGCAACGCACGACAGCGTCACGCCGGTGGTCCCCACAGCGGGCGGGCGGCGCCCGTCCCACCGTTGCGAAGCAACCCGCCGCTTCGGTGTGGGGCGCGACCGGCGGGCGCGCGGCCGAAACCGCTCGAGCCCAGTCATCTATGATGGTGACAGCACGATATCCGCATGGCAAAGACCAAATCGAAGGCTCCGCCCAAACGCTCCGCGCTGCGCCGCATCGCGGCCGCGCTGGGGCCGGGCGTCATCACCGGCGCCGCCGACGACGATCCCTCGGGGATCGCGACCTATTCGATCGCCGGCGCACAGTTCGGCACGAAGTTCCTCTGGGCCGCGCCGGTGCTCTGGCCGTTGATGGCGGCCGTGCAACAGATGTGCGCGAGGATCGGGTTGGTCACCGGCCAGGGGCTGGCCGGGGCGCTGCGGAAGAAGTACCCGAGATGGCTGCTCGCCACCGCCGCCGGCGCGCTGTTCGTCGCCAACACCATCAACGTCGGCGCCGACCTGGGCGGGATGGCGGACGCGGTTCACCTGCTCATCGGCGGGCCGTCGTTCGTCTGGGTGCTCGCGTTCGGCATCGGGATCACGATCGCGACGATCCGGCTGCGGTATGCGGTCATCGCCAACACCCTCAAGTGGCTGGCGCTCATCCTCGCGGTCTACGTGGTCGCGGCCATCGACGTCCATCCCGACTGGGGGGCCGTGCTGCGGGCGACCGTCGTGCCGGACCTGCCGCACGGCCGCGAGGCGTGGGCGACGCTCGTCGCGATCCTGGGGACGACGATCAGTCCGTACCTCTTCTTCTGGCAGGCGTCGCAGGAGGTCGAGGAAGAGAAGGCGGCCGGCCACCTCACCCTCCGGGCGAGGCAGGGAGCGACGAAGACGGAGATCGTCGACCGGAAGATCGACATCGGGCTCGGCACGCTGTTTTCGAACGTCGCGATGTTCTTCATCATCGTGACGACGGCGAGCACGCTGCACGCGCACGGCCAGACGCAGCTCGCGACCTCGGCCGACGTGGCGGCCGCGCTGGTTCCGCTGGCGGGCCGCTTCGCGATGCTGCTCTACACGATCGGCATCGTGGGGACCGGACTGCTCGCGATCCCGACGCTCACCGGTTCCGCCGCGTACGCGTTCGCCGAGGTCTTCCACTGGCGGCAGGGCATCGACGAGAAGTTCGCCCGGGCGCGCGCCTTCTACACCGTCATCGCGGTTTCGATCGCGATCGGCGTCGCGATCGATTTCTCGGGGATCAGCCCGGTGAAGGCGCTCTACTGGACGGCGGTGATCAACGGCCTCCTGGCGCCGTTCCTGCTGATCGGCATCCTCCACGCCGCTTCGGACCGCAAGCTGATGCGCGGCCAGCCGAGCTCGCTGGCTGGGGCGCGTGGTCGTGGGCCTCACGACGCTGGCGATGTTCGCGGCGGGCATCGCGATGTTCGTCGTCTAGCCCGCCGCGCCGGCTTCCATTGCGAGGCGTCCTCTGCAAGGCGATGGTGGGTCGAGCCCAATGTACGGGCGGCCCTTGCGGCCGCCCGCGCACCTGTCATTGCGAGGTTCCCGAGCGGAGCGAGGGAACCGCGGCAATCTCGAGGGCGACAGGTTTGTCGCTCCGGGCGGTAAGCACGAGATTGCTTCGCCCCGCCTACGGCGTGGCTCGCAATGACAGAACAAAACACTGTCATTGCGAGGACGCCGAGCGCAGCGAGGCGGACGAAGCAATCCCGTCCCCAACCGCGTGACCCATCGCCCTCACCAGGACCTCGAGATTGCTTCGCCCCGCCTACGGCGTGGCTCGCAATGACAGAACAAAACACTGTCATTGCGAGGACGCCGAGCGCAGCGAGGCGGACGAAGCAATCCCGTCCCTAACCCCAAGACCTACCACCCTTCGGCGAGGTTCGTCCACTCCGGGTTCATTCCCTCGATCAGCGCCACCTTCTTTGCCCGCGACCCGGCCTTGATCTGCTTCTCCCGCGCGATCGCCGCGGCGATGTTCGGCGTCGTCTCGTAGTAGACCAGCTTGGAGGCGTTGTACCGTGCGGTGAAAGCCGAGGGATGAACCTTCAGCCGGTGCTCGGCGATCCTGTTCGTCAGGTCGGATGTGATGCCGGTGTAGAGAACCGTGTTGCGCTCATTCGACATGATGTACACCGCACACGTCTTCGCTGCGAGCATGGGGATAGTGTAGCGGCGTCGGAGCATTTCCCCCCCGCTGTCCGCATGATCGAGGTTCAGTGCTCACTCCGATCCCCCGGGTTCTTTTCGCCACGGGCCTCCCGGCAGCCAGGTCAATTGGAACGGGGCGTCCGAGCGGGCGGCGTCGAGGGGTTGCGTCACAAACCGCCGGATCACTTCAACCACACCCGGAAGACCGGCGGGATCGTCCGGAAGGCGGGAGCGATTGAGAAACGCGTTCCACTGACTCTGCTTGGCAGGTGCCTCGGCGAATGCTCCACTCAGCCCGACCGGGTCGCCGGCTGGGATGTCGAACCGCCTCCGTTCGAAGGTGGCGGCGATCGCATTCCGCAGACGCGTGCCGTCAAAGGTGCGGTACCTTGCCATGCTCGCCAGGTCGAAGAAGTCCTTCATGCGGCTGTTCGCGCCACCCAGGACAACCAGCGCATGGAGCTTCTCGGCAATCACCGCCTCGGGCGGGTAGGCCCGGATTCGTGGAGCCGGAAACGGCAAGAGGGTCGGATACTCGAGTTCGATCGGGTCCGGGACGACGTCATCGCCGATTCCGACGTCAACCTGCACAGGGAGTCGGCTTGTCCCCATCGAACCAACGAGCCGCACGCGGAGGCCGCCCTACTCGTTGCCTTCGCGAATTTCCTCCACCCGGACCGTTGCCGGATCGAACGTCAAACCGTCGTCTTCGACTGGTGCCGCGCAGACGTCCGCGAAGATCGTCCTCACGGACTCCGAGGTGAGCACGCCGAATCCCAGGAGATCCATGTCTCGGGTGGGCCTGTGAGGAAGCCAACTCCACGCCGCAAGGAGCATCGCGCCTTTGAGAACGAACGCGTCGCGATGCTCGGTGCGCGAAAGGCGGTACAGGAGTCGCTCCGCGGCGTAGCGGGTCAAGACGAGGTTGGGCTCCTCGCCCCGCCGGTGACCCAGCGCAACCAGCCTCTCTCTGACCGACCGTGGGAGGTCGAGAATCGGGCGCTTGCTCATACCATCGCCTCGAGGTATGGCCGCATCACGGTCCACACCCTGCACACCTTTGCAAAGGCGGTCAGCTCGTCGACCGTGGCCTTGCGGTCGCGGAGGCAATCCCGCAGCGCCTCCATCGCCACGTCGAGTCCGACCTTGTTGCGGTATCTGAAGCAATCCGCGACCGTCTTTGCAGGACAGTAGATCCGGACCGCCACCCCGTCGATGCGGTGGGTTTCGACCCCCTCTCGGAACGCCTGGCCCGAAGACCACACGACTCTGAGCGGCGGGTAGTCCAGCCGCGGGCGCGCGCTGCCGCGCTCGAGCGCCAGCCACACCTCGAAGGGGAGCTGCGTGCCGATCTCGTGGAAGCGAAGCGCCGAGAGGAGGCAGATCACGCCCCGGGGAACCCACTTCAGCACCTGCGCAAATGCGATGTTTTCCGAGAGATCGGCGCCGTGCGCGATGTAGATTCCGCGCGCGCGGCGGATGAGCAGCCCCTTCGCGACGAGCCTCCGGGCCAGCTCCGGGTGCAGCCCCCGCGCGGTGAGGTCCTTGATGCGCAGGACCTTGAGCTTCCGGGCGAGCGCCAGGACCTTGCCTTCCGCAGGTGACAGGCCAGCCATGTGTAAAACTCTATATCATTACGCGCACTTGTCAAGCTATTTACACACACCCACCGCTGAACGCCAGCACCTCCGCGGCGCCCTGCTCCGCTCCGGCACCGTCGAAGCCATGAGCATGGTCAGGCCGCTGGATCCGCTCTGCGAGCTGGCCTGGATCGTGGCGGGCAGCCGCGTGCGCGCAGACAACAACAAGGGCCGTCGCTCAGTCGTCGTTTCCGCGCAGCCGTCACGCCCCACCCCAGGGATCCTACCGTGGGGCTATCAGGCAATCCGACTGATAGACGGCACTTGTCTTGATTTTCAGCGTCGTGGCATCGCGGACGCCGAGGGTGCGAGACCGCCGGCGCGGCGCGCCGGCCCCACACGAGCACAACAGAACCCTCTCCGATGTGGGGCGCGCCCAACGGGTCGGGCGTTGCTATCCTCGCCGCAGACGGAGGCCACGATGCCCGTGCCGTGCAACCGCTTCAACTGCGCCTTCTGCGCCGGCGACACCACGCAGCTCTACTGCGAGGGGTGCCACGCGCCGTTGGGCCCTTTCGAGTTGGGTGCCCCAACCATCTGCGAGGAGTGCTTCAAGGCGCGGGTGCACACCCGCGCGAACGGTCAGCGGTGCTTCTGCCCGCCGGGCCAGCGCCGAGAGGTCGTGGTCACCACGCCTGCGTACGAGACGCTCGAGTGCGCCCGCTGCGCTGGGTTGATCCGGCGGATCAGGTAGGCGACGCGATCGATCGGCCGCGAGCAGGGCTCCGCCATTGCAGGCACGGACCCGTCAGTCGAAGAAGACGTCGGGGTTCATCTCGGCCGGGTTTCGCCACTCGATCCCGTACCGTTCCTTGAGGATCCGTTTCTTGAAGCCCCAGATCAGGTGGCACCCGCCGTAGACGTGCGCGGATTCGTCGTGCTCGAGCAGCTTCTCGACCTCTTTGTCCACCTGCTCGATGATCGCCCTGACCTTCGGGTCGTCCTCGATCGGATCGTGTCGCATGCCGTCCTTCCGGTTCAACGCTGCCTCCTTCCCTTCCCCGCCGAGTCTCGCCTGTAGGGGCGGCCCTTGCGGCCGCCCGTGCACCTGTCATTGCGAGGTTCCCGAGCGCCGCGAGGGAACCGTGGCAATCTCGCGGGCGACAGGTTTGTCGCTCCGGGCGGTAGGCACGAGATTGCTTCGCCCCGCCTGCAGCGGGGCTCGCAATGACCGCCGATACCGGGCCCCTGCGAAATGTGCGACGCGACCGCGGCGCGCGCTGCCGTTGTCAGGGGGGTTGTCATTGCGAGGTTCCCGAGCGCCGCGAGGGAACCGTGGCAATCCCGCGGGCGACAGGTTTGTCGCTCCGGGCGGTAAGCACGAGATTGCTTCGCCCCGCCTGCAGCGGGGCTCGCAATGACCGCCGATACCGGGCCCCTGCGAAATGTGCGACGCGACCGCGGCGCGCGCTGCCGTTGTCAGGGGTGCTGTCATTGCGAGGTTCCCGAGCGCCGCGAGGGAACCGTGGCAATCTCGCGGGCGACAGGTTTGTCGCTCCGGGCGGTAGGCACGAGATTGCTTCGCCCCGCCTGCAGCGGGGCTCGCAATGACCGCCAATACCGGGACCCTTCGAAATGTGGGGTGCGACCGCCGGGCGCGCTTCCTTTGAAGTTCAATCTCACTCCCGCCTCCCCCGAATGAGGTCATAAACTTCTTCGTGCAGGGGTTCGAACGCACCTTCCATACCCATGGCCGCGAGAGCGACCTCCACCCAACGTTCGGCCTTCGCCGCCAGCGACGACCACTCGTCCTCGTACTCGGCGACATCCATTTCGAGGAAGGCGATGGCCGCGAGCGTGGCGACAATCGCCTCAGCCTTCGCGCCGCCGCCAATAAAGGCTACCGACCAGACCAATCGCTCGCGCTCCAGGCCAATCTCGTCGAGAAGCCGCCCGGTCAGACGCCACGAGCCGTCGGCCCGCTGCAGCCGCACCAGCGCGTCGTGCCGGCGCGTTGGCGGAGTCGCCGGTAGGCGATCGCGCATGAACGCCACGCTGTCGTCGACCACTCCCCCGAGGGCTGTACTTGAGTCCGTCGGACCTCGGGGACGGCTCGACGTCGCCCAGAGGTTGAGATGGGAGGCGCTCGTCCCAACATTCGCATGGAAAATCAAGCGACTCCTCGCTCTCCAGAGTCGCGACCTCGTGCCCGGTCCCGAGGGTTTGGAGAAACCCGGGAAGATACGCCCTGGTGCCTCGTCGCCTCCACCCCGCCCCACCCGTGCGCGAGCGCCACGGGGATGCGGCGCAGCTCCGCCGCCGGGCGGTCCTCGCCGGCCTCGCGCTCCTCGACCGCCACGAACGACGTCTCGCGCGACGCCAGGCCGTAGCGCACCGCCAGGCGCACGATCTCCTCGCGCACCCGCTTCTCCGCCCGGTCGCGCTGGTTCGAGCCGCGCCGCGCCTCCGCCGTCCCCTCCTCGAGGTCGCGGATCGCGGCCCGCGCGGCGAGCGTCCCGAGCAGCGAGCCGTCCGCCACCTTCTCCGGATCCAGCTCCACCTCCCACGACACCGCCTTCCCCGCGCTCGTCGCCGAGAGAAGCGCCGCGGCGGGCGCCCCGTCGAGCCACGCGTAGACGGCGAGCGGCTCGCCGTCGAACAGCTGCGCCACGGTCGCAGGCGCCTGCAGCTGCGCTCTTGCCCCGCTCCACGCCACCCGCACGTCCTCGAGCGCCGCCGCGCGCAGCCGGCCGAACTGCCGCACCACCGTCGCCTCGAGCGCCCGGCCGGGCAGGATCATCTCCGCGGCCCCGCCGCTGGCGCGGGCCACCGCGCGGACGAGGTGCTCCGACGCCGCGTGCCCGATGCCGAACGCGAACACCCGCGTCGTCGCCGCGTGCTCGCGGGCGAGCGCCACCACCGCGTCGTCGTTGGAGACCTCGCCGTCGGTGAGCAGCACCACCTCGCGGCGGAGGCCGGAGGCGCAGGGCCGCTCCAGCACCGAGCGCAGCGCGGGCAGGATCTCCGTCCCCCCGAGGTCGGCCTGGAGGCGCTCCACGTGCGCCGAGGCCTCCTCCAGGCTCGCCTGCGCGTACGGCCGCGGCGCGCCGAACAGCGTCTGGAACGTCGAGCCGAACCCCACGACGTCGAACGCGTCGCCCTCCTCGAGCGAGCGCAGGCACAGCTGCAGCGCCCGCCGCACCGCCTCGATCGAGTCGCCGTTCATCGAGCCGGAGCGGTCCACCAGGAACACCACCTCGCGCGGCCCGCCGGAGCGCGAAAGACTCGGCACGAAGCTCACCGCCGCCACGACCGAGCCGTCGGCCTGGCGCTCCAGGAGCCCGCAGGGCTTCGCGGCCGCGACCGGGGTGAGCAGCAGCACGAGGTCGCGGTCCATCGCCGCGGCCTCCTGCGCCAGCTCGACGCGGGCCTTGCCGTCCGCGAGGAGGACCCGGATCGGGTGCGTCGGCGACTCGACCCCGGCGACGCCGCCCGGCAGCTCGACCTCGGCCGCGAACGAGAACCCGTACGGCACCGCGAGCTCCACCGGCGGGCTCACCCGCTCGCCGGGGGTCGGGCTGACGCCGCGGGCGTCCTCGTCCGGCACGTAGCGCGGCGCGACCACCGTCGGCAGCGCGAAGCGGATCGCGTCGCCCTCCCGCGCCAGCGCCTCGACCCACGTCAGCTCGACCGTCAGCTCCTGCCCGGGGAGGAGGTTCCCGACGCTCGCCGTGAACACGTTCGGCCGCTCCTCGTCGAGCAGCGCCGCGCCGTGCCCGGCCGCGAGGGCGTCGTCGTAGGCGGCGAACGCCTCCTCGCGCTCGAGCACGCGCCCGTTGATCCTGCGGCCGCCGGTCTCGATCAGAAGGCCGCACAGCGCCGCGCCTTCCGGCAGCGGGAAGACGTAGACGGCCTCCACCGGCACGGCCTCGGCGTTGCGGTAGCGCTGGGCCATCACGACCCGGCTCGCGGCGCCCGAGATCTCGGCCGTGACGCGCACCCCCTCGAGCGGCAGCGGGCGGCCCTCCGGCGCGGCGTACGCGCCCGAGCGCGGTTCGGCGACGGCGGTCTGGGTTCTCACTCGGTGTCTCCTTTCTCGACGATGTCGCGCAGCGCCCGCGCCAGGGCGGCCAGCTGCGCGGCCGTGAAGCGGCGATCGGTTGCCGGCGACGTGGAGCTCGTAGTCGGCGAGCAGCGGCTGCCGCATCCACGCCCGGCCGGGCACGGCGGCGCCCGGTGTCACGTTCAGGGCGGAGGAAGCCGCGGCATCGGCCCGGCGCTGCTCCCGCCGGCCGGCGCCGCGCGCCGGCAAGGTCTGGTCCTGGAGCCGCGCGCGGATCGCCTCGAGCGGCACCCCCTGCTCCTGCCAGGACTTGATCTGCATCAGGCGCGCGAGGTGCGCCTCGGTGTAGTGCGCGCCGCGGCCGAGGCCCACGGGCGGCTCGAGCAGCTCGCCCTGGACGTAGAAGCGGACGGTCCGGCGGGACACCCCCGCCGCCTCCGCCAGCGACCCGATCGAGAACGTCCGTGCGCCATCCATGCCACTAAGATAGCACTCACTGTCGCATTGTCAAGTGTCGCATTTGGAGTGTGGCACCCGAGTCAGCGTTCGGCCAGCTCTCAGCCCGGGCGGACACCTTCGGGGCCAGATCAACTGAGAGTTCCTGACAAAAGAGGCAAAGCCACGAAGGAAAGCCGCCCATGGTCCCTGCGGCGGCTTAAGGGTCGCCTAAGGCGCCACCGTGGCCTCGACCTTGAACACCTGAGGTTCCACGACGATACCGTGCCCGCAGCCTGGCGGTCGTAGCCATGATCAGAACTCCCTATACCAAGTGAGTGATGTCGATGTCGCCCCAGTGACGTTGAAGGTACTCCGCAACAAGCCGGCGGTGGCAGTGATCGGGCTTGTCCTCGCTGCACAGCAGACAGCCGTCGGCAATGACCTCCTTGGGAACGACCGCCTCAACGCGCCTCTGCGCCATGAGGGCAAGAAAGCTGCTCTCGTACACTCGCCAGTCCCCGCCCCTTTTCTTGTAGTCGTCAAGGATCGCCTGAGTTGGGGCCAACACAGGCAAGTGGACGTATCCCATTCCGCAGATCGCCTCGAGGAAGTAGGCGAGGTCGTCCTTCTTCGCGAAGCCGGCGAGTTGGGAGACGTTGTTAAGGCGCACGTCCACTACGCGTTTCGCCCCCGAGCGAATCAGGAGTTCGAAGAAGCGGCGCGCCGGCTTCTTCGTGAACCCGATTGTGAAGACCCTCATGGCTTCTCTCCCGCCGCTTCAGCGGCCAGCTTCCCGTCGACGTACGCTACCCGTCGCTCCTGTCGGGCCAGGGCGTCCGCGATCAACTCTTCCCGTGAGCGAAATAGGTCCCCATGCGGTACCCCAACGACGTCGAGCAGTCTTTCCATCGCGGCCTCGTGTGTCTCGAGGCGGCCGTCCTCCAAGATATGCGCGACGGCGACGCCCCTCGCCACGAGCGCCCGCGCCACCAGAAGCGTGCGATGGCACTCCAGGGGTTCCTTCTCCGCGCACATCAAAGCGATCTGGTAGTCGTTGGCGCCACGGATGACGCGCTCGATTCCGCTCTGAAAGAGGTCGGTCCGAGCCAGGCGTTCGTACTGCACGCGGCCTTTCTCGTAGCACGATGGATCGTCTGAACGTGCGCCGAGTTCCCGCCCAAGGAACACGTACGAAATCCCGTTCGCTTTCAGGCTGCTCTCGAGCGTCTCCCGGTTGAACTGCGGGTTGAAACGGCTGTGGGGGGCCGAACGAACATCTGCGAGAGCCGTGACAGCGTGCTGCTGCAACAGCGCCAGGAACACCTCCACCGGATGCGTAGAGTGCCCGATAGTCAGCACCGGATACCTGGTGACGTTCACACCCGGCTCCCCTCGTCATGGGGGATGATGGCCGCGATCAGCTTATAGCAGGCGTCTTTGTAGGGCTCTCCGAGGCTGATCGTGAGGAAGCACTCGCCCATCTCGTAACTGCCATCCGGCTTCGCCAGGTACGCCCGTTCGTACGCCGGATCGGTGACCCACATGCGGTATTCGGTCCCGGCATGCTGAAAGCGCCCCTGGACCCTGCGCTTGGGGTTGCCGAACGCCTCGCCCGGCATCAGAATCGCGACCTTCAGGGCGTCGACGTGGATGAGCCGCAATGAGCTCGAGATCGTACCTGCCAACGAGAGCGGAACCTGGTCGTTGAGGCCGTTGTACGTGCTGTAGCCATCGACCCAAAGGGCTTGAATGGGGTCCGCCAGTCGTTTCATGTGAACCCAGTCGACACGGCCGAGCCTGGACCAGTAGCGACTGGGGTCGAGCAACCAGTTCTCCGACTGGTATCCCTTCGGTCGCGGACCCACGAGGGCCACATTCATGACGTCGAGCACACGCGGGTCGCTGCCGTCGTCGTATTGACGCTCGTACTCCGAGACTTCCTCGTGTTCCCGGTCGCTCACCGGCCGAATCCACCCGACAGGCCGGCCTTCGACGAGTTCCTTGCCTGCGATGCAGCGCCCGCTCAACTTCCGCGAGTTTGCCAGAGCAAACGAGGCGCTTAACCGTTGTCATCGCCCACTCTCCATCCTCCGCAAACAGCTCGCCCTGCTGCGGCCCCGGCTTGCCGCCTTCGCGGGCGAGGCGAGTGATCTTGGGGAGCTCTGGGTGAGAGCGTCGAACGCAGGCGCCTCGCCGGGCCGCCTTCTGAAGCCACGAGGCGCGGTCTGGTCGGTCTCAGGGCTGGCTCTTCTGATCACCTCGTCAGGCCATCCTTACGTCTTCAGAATACGGCAGGCCAACCACAATCTTCCAACTCCCGAGGCAATCCCGTGCACCCAGCAGGAAGGACAGGTCTACCCTGCCTCGACTTGGAGGTAGCCGAACGCCTGATCCTCCGCGGCGACACGCTGCCGTCCGCCGAGCGGCACTACCTCGGCAACGCCCTGCTCGGCCGCCGCGCCGTTGACACCGTGAGCATGGGCAGGTTCGCGGTCTCGCCCGTGGGAGCTCGGCTGGTGACACATTGCGGCGTCCGGTTGGTGGCGATCGGCCGTTCCACCACGGTTCCATCTGTGGCCCAGCACGAGCCACTTGATCTCTCGGTGGGGGTTACCTCTCAAGTGGCCGCGGGTTCCATTTGCGGGGTTGCTTTCGGAAATCCAGCCGACTCACGGCGCTCGCTACAATCAGGGCGCTACTCATAGGCCCGGGGTAGCGACGGAAAGGAAAGCAAATGCCACTCCCTCGCGCTCCACAGCGGATTACCCTTGGCTTTGCGTCTCCTATATCGACCGGGCTATCCAAGAAGGGTTAGCCGATCGCCGATTTGGTCGATCGGAGATGGCGGCGGTGCTCAGCACTTCGGTTCCGACCCGCCACGGTGTGCGACTGCGGCGACGAACACGTGAGCCGGTGGGACCACCTGGTGGCGATCAAGTCGGGTGGCGATACGGTCGTGGGGAACATGGTCCCGGCCTGTTCTCGGTGTGACGACTCCAAGAGGGATGTTCCCTACGAGAAATGGATGCTGTCCGACGCACAACACTCGCCGAGGTCGCGTGGCATCCCCGAGCTGGCAGAGCGCATCGCGCGGCTCCGCGCATACGCAAGGCGGTATCAGTACACCCCACGCACTCAGGAGGAACGACTTGCCGTTGCTGATTGCGAGGAGTTGGTGAGGCTGCGACACGAGCTTGACCCGATTCGGAGAAGGATCGAGCAGCTTCTGGCGAGGCATAGGGGACTTCACCAAAGGCTGTGATGGCGAGCACCCGGCCTTCCCGACCGCACATCGGATTCCGGCGCCGGAGGCCGGGGACGCCACGCCCGCCGTCGACAAGCAGCAGGTGCGGGCCGCCCTACTGCCTCACTGCGCCCTCGAGACCATCGGCATAATCAGGTTGCGTGACAGGCTCTTCGAGCCAGTGTAGCACGCCGGACCTGTCGCTTCGGAGGATTGGCGCGCCTCAGCTGAGGACTGCAACCAGTTCAGCCACGATCCGGAGGTCGGCGGCGGCTTCGGTGCCAGGACGATCGGCTCGTATCCGGCCGCGGTCGTGTCCGGCCGAAGGACGATCGAGGTGTGGCGCCACGAGCCGTCGGGCAGCCGCTCCTTCTTGCTCTCGTAGACCTTCACGGTGAACCGGCCGCCCGTCTCCGGGTCCGCGATGTCTCTGTGTTGAGCGACGACGACACGATCGTTTCGCGAGCCCGCGGACGCGCGCCGGAACAGGCACCAGGCGCCGTTGGGGATCCGGCGGTTCATCGATCCCCGACGACCCGTGCGACGAAGAGGCCGCGCTGCGGCCGAAACGCCTCGGCGGCTCGACCCAGGTGAAATCCTCGGCTCGCCGGTCCTCATCGCCCAGGCCAACCTCGTCGATCGTCTGGCCGTCCGAGAACCGCCCGCCGCCACCGCGAGATCGTACAGCGGCACGCACGTCTCGAACGGGCGGACGTCTCCTGGCGGGACTCTCCGGAACAGCTCGACATGCTCCGGCTCGACCGCGGTCGGCGCCGCCAGCAACTCGTCGAGCCGGGTTCCGCCACCCGTCCATCGATGCGGGTGCGGAAGAACCGCTCGGTGTCGCGGTCCACGAAGTGAACGTAGCAGCCTGAGGCCCCGCGAGAGCAGCACGCGATAGGTGTCTTGACCAGGTCGATGAAGGCTTCGCCGCCCTGTTTCACGGGCCGGTCGAACGAGGCCTTCCGGTCGCCGATCCAGGCCTGCGCGTCATGTCGTACCGGAGGTCCGGCCGAAGACGACCCCGATATAGTCGAACTCGAACCCCTGGGCGGTGTAAACACAACCGACCTGATCGAGTCCACCCGGTTCGTGCGCCAACAGCTGAGCCTTCGGATGCCGGCGGCAAGCCTCTTCGCTTCCGGCCTCGCGTTCCAGGGCCGGCGCCAGTCGCCCAACACGACGTCATCCAAGAGGGTGCGTGGGGTCGGCTTCGACCATGGCCAGCAGACCCGCCGCCAGGCGCGCCGAGTGACCCTGCGCCGCGCGGGCACGGATGGCCTGCTCGAGGCTCTCCGGGGATGGAAGATCCGGAAGTCGAACCGCTCGTCGCCCTCCCAGATCGCGTTCGCCGCCGCTCCACGGCAAGCGTGTTGGCGATCCAGTTGACGAACCCGTCCGAACCGGCGCACCGGAACTGCGCCTCGAGAGTGTGCTCCCCCGCACCTCGCAGCCGAGCCGTGGCATGCTCCGGATGTAGGCGGAGGAGCAGACCTGGTTCGTCGCACCTGGCGGACTTCGATGAGGAACACGGCGAGCTTGGCGGCGTTCAGAATTTCCTCGACCTGCGGTTTCCCTGTGCGGCTCGGCCGGAAGCGGTCCGCTCAGCTTTGCGGAGGC